>NZ_JBHUJV010000006.1:0-459948 GCF_042683485.1 Cohnella sp. GCM10020058 | reverse complement strand
GCGCATCCGCGAAGCAAAACCAGCCGCTTAACCTCAAAAAAAAGGACTTCCCCAACATTGGCCTCACGCTTGGCTCCATGACCAAATTAATTATGAAATTGACTTAATATACATCTTTTTTCGCCGATCGCTATCCTTTCGAGAAGAAAAGATGCAGATCTGCAGGTATTTTCCTCCATCTGCCCCCTTTCCGGCTTGTGCTTTGAATTTACCTGCACATTTGCAGGCATTTCATCACGTGTCGCGAGTCGGTAGAAAATACATGTACGAATGCAGGTTTTTCGACCCGCCATACATCAAAACTCCCCGGCACCGAAGGCGCGTTTACCTGTTACGAATCGCCGCCAAATTTTTAATTGCTGATCTAGCAACAAAAAGGACGCCTAAACAGCCCCAAGGTTGTTAGGCGTCCTTCCTTATTCGCTTGTCAGCCTGCGAATCTGCGCTTGCGCCCAGATGAACCAGCTTGCCTGCTCCTGGTTGCCTCCGTCCTGGATGTAGGCTTCTCCGCGGGAAAACGGAAGGAAGTTGAACGCTTCCCCGAAAAACGGGGCCGTGTTGTATGTTTCCAACCATTCTTGCAAGAGGGACAGCCGATTCCAATCGCCGCTCGCGGCATAGAAATAACAAGCCCACGCCAACCCTTTGCCGATGACCTGCGCGCCGGCATTCGCCGTATTCGGCGTGATGTACGTATGAAGCATGCGGAATTCGCCCCACATAAACGAACCTTGGCGTTCATAGGCTTGCAACGTATTGCGCACCTTCTCCCCTGCGCCCGGCACGGCGGCCGGAATCGGCGCCAGATTCACGAAGGAATAGCCTTGCAGCAGCCGGTCCGCGCTGTCCCGGCCACGCAGCTCTCCAAAAACGGAGCGACGCTCCTCGTCAACCGCTGACAATCGCCCGTCAATTCCCGTCTGCAGCGCCGCCGCATACGCCTCCAGCGCCGAAGCCGTATCGCGATCCGCCAGCCGCCGTGCAACGCCCGCAACCTTGGTCAGGGCCTGCACGGCAAACTGATTGGTAATCAAGTCGTACACGCTCATATGCACATTCTCGCGGGCATGTTCGTAGGCCGGGTTCCAGAGCAGGTTCAGCTCCGGATCGAAATACGGCTCCTTCAAGTAATAGAGAGCGAATCCGCTTATGAGCGGGTAATACTTGCGTTCCGTCTCCCTGTCATCCGCCAGCTGCACATAATCCGCCCAGGCCATCAGAAGCTGATAATGGCCGTCCGGTTGGTCAAGCATGACCGGCGGACTTCCGTCAGCGAACATGATTTGCGGCGCCCGTTCCACCCCGCAGGCATCGATCCGGTCCAGCAGGGACGCGAGCACCTTGCGCGCTTCGGAGAAATCAGACAATACGAGCAAAGCGAATAGATGTGCGGCCGTGTCTCTCACGAATTGCCCCGGATAAGCGCCGGTGACGGAAGTCGGCACGTACCCGCCGGGCGTCGTTCGGCTATAAAGACTGTCCAGCGTGGTCCGATAGATCGCTTCGTTGCGCTCGCCGAACACCCGGCGCGCCGCCGCCGTTTTGGCATCGGGCAGATCGTCCGTCATCTTGAACGCGGCCGCTTCCGAAAAGGCGGACATCTCCGTCTCGCCGTCCCCGATCTGCACCTTCCAATAGTAGGTACGCCCGGCCAACAGCGCCGGCCCCGCATACCGCACTTTGCCGCGCGCACAAATGTCCGGGTCTCCCCACTGTCTAACGATGCCCGTATCCCATTGGTCCGCTGTTGCCGGCAGCAGCAGCTCGGGGCACGATGCCACCAGCAGCCGAAAAGCGCGCTCTTCGCGGCTGCCTTCGATCGTCCAGCGGAACAAGGGCGTATTCGAGCGAACGGCCCCCGTCTCCGTCAATGGTCCGATAGCAAGGCCAACCGGCTGATCAGGGCTCGTTTCGTTCGTTTCGTTCGTTTCGTTCGTTTCGTTCGTTTCGTTTGTTTCGTTCGTTACATTCGTCCCGCTTGCGCTATTCATTCCGTTTGTCATTCCGCTCATCGCTCCACCCCCGACCGCACCGACACTTGCGCATGGCGCAGCGGGTCCAGGCCGGCAATCTTCACGATTCTCCGCTGTCCTGGCAGCAAATCAAAATAATTGTCGGACGGGACCGCATCGTTCCCAGGGCCAAAATCGAAATGAACGGCGTGGGCGAATACGTCCGTCGAGACCTCCACCGTCCATTGTCCGTCTTCAATCGAGACCGGAGCGAGCCTTAACGTCGGCATCGGCAGCCGCATTTCCCTGTACGTGTTCGTCCGCAGCCACGCCGGCTCGGCAATATCCGTTGACAGCGGCAGAACGTAGCGAACGCCTGTGAGATTATCGAACGCGCCTTTGGGGAAACGAAGCGTCCGGCTGCGGGAAAACGGCTTTAAAACGACCGCTGCCGTTTCTGCATTTTTGACGGTGCCGTCGAATGATCGATAGCCGTATTCCAAACGAAACTCGACCTCGGCGGCCGTATCGTTGCAGCCGGTGACCTCGACTTCCCCGCCCACTTCTCGCAAAATAAACCGGACCGGCGCAAACGCCCGCTTCACGAAATAATAAGCGATTTTCCGACGGCGATAGTAATCGACGATGGACCAGCCGACTTCGCCCCAGCAATCGTTGTACATCCAGAACAGGCTGCCCGAGCAATCTTCCTTCTGCCGGATCGCCTCCAGCGAATATTGCAGCATCAGTCCTTGCGTCAGCCCCGCGTAATGCAGATAGCCGTCCAGCTCCAGCTTTTCCGGATCCGCGTAGTGCTTGGCGATGCCCGCCGGCACCGTTTTTTTCTCGTGCACGTTCGTATGGTTGTCCCAGATCGCGCTCGAGCGGTCCGGTTCGTGCGGTCCGAAGTATTGCCGGATCGACGCGAGGCCCGGCGGGCCGATATAGCCGTATTCGGAGATGAATTTGCCGCTCAGCTTATCGTATTCCTCGGGCGCGATCCGCTTCTCCATCTCTTCGTTCATCGTGCATTCGAACCAGTGATGGCGGTCTCCCGCCTCGCTGCCGTTGGGGTGCGCGCCGCCGTAAGGCGAGCTGTTCCAATACGGAATAAGCGGGCTATTCCTGCGCACGACGGCCGGCGCAATATAGTTGTAGCAGAACGCGCCTCCGAAATATTCCGCCTGCTTTTCCCCGGTCCACCACTCGTCGAAAGCCCAATGGTTTTCGTTGCTGCCGCACCACAAAGCCAGCGAAGCATGGTTGCGCAGCCGCCGCGTCTGATAATCCATCTCGCGCTCCACTTCGCCGCGGAACCATGCCAGCCGATCCGGATACGCGGCGCAGGCGAACATAAAGTCCTGCCAGACCAGCAATCCCATACGGTCGCACAGCTCGTAAAAGCAATCCGGCTCGTAGCGCCCGCCGCCCCATACGCGAATCAGGTTAAAATTCGCTTGCGCGGCCTCGCCGAGCAGCTTCTCGTATGCGGTGACGCCAACCCTCGCATAGATGGAATCCGGCGGAATCCAGTTGGCGCCTTTGCCGTACAACGCAACGCCGTTAATCTCGATGGCGAATCGCCGCTCCGCCCCGCCGCCTATCCGCTCCTGGTTCAACCGGATCGTCCGCACGCCGAACGCAACCGGCGGGTGCTCTGCCCGCTCATCCTCGACCGTCATGGCGACCTGGACGGCGTACAGCTGCTGCTCGCCCATGCCGCTCGGCCACCACAGCTTGACCTCGGGTATCCGTCCGTCCAGCCTGATGTAATTCAGTCCGGAAGCCAGCGGCACTTCCGCGATCATCGTCTCGATCAGCGCCTCCCCGTCGTAGAGACCGATCTCGAACCGAGCCTCGCGGGTCGCATAAGAATGAAACTGATCCGCTTCCACCGTCACCGTAATACAGCCGTCGTCCCCTTCGACGCGCGTATCGACCGCGACCGAACGAATCGCCGCAAACCGGTGGAAGCGCAAAGTCACGTCCCCCATGATGCCGCAGCTGGCCAGGCGCGGCCCCCAATCCCAGCCGAACACGTACTGCGGCTTGCGCAGCATAATTCTCCCGGCTTCTCCGCGGCCGTTAAAGCCTTCCATGCCGATCGTGTTCTTCAGCTTGGCGACATCGGCTTCGCTGTGCAGCTCGCTGCCCGTCGTCAGGCGCACGACGAGCTCGTTGTCCCCCGCGCGCAGCCATGCCTTTACATCGCGGCTAAAAGGATAGAATGCGCTGCGATGATGCCCCAGGCGGCGGCCGTTCAAGAAAAGGTCCGCTTCGCAATCGAGCGATTCAAGCTCCAGCTCCGCCACGCAAGCATCCGCCAGATCGGCCTCGTCCACGCGGAAGCTTTTTCTGAACCACCACGATCGCCGTTCCACCCATTCGCTGTCGAAGCAATGATTGGCGGTCAACGGCTCCTCGATGATCCCTTCGCGGATCAGCGGCATTCGGACATCGCACGGCAGATCGGCCGCCAGCCAGCCGTCATTGTCCAGAAGCACCCGCTTCAGCTCGTCGGCCCCCACATGCAGCTCGCAGGCTTTCACCCGCCACGCTTCGTTTAACGACTGCTGCTTCATTTGACCGCTCCCATCGCGATGCCGGAGAAGATCCAGCGTTGAAAGATTAGATAGACCAACACGGAAGGCACGGTAATGACCAGAATGCCCGCCGACATGTAATTCCACAGCACCATCCGGTCGCCGGTGAATCCGATCAGCAGCGTGGCCACCGTACGCAGATGCGCGGACGGCATGTACAAATACGGAATGTACATGTCGTTAAAGACGCCGATGATTTTCAGGATGGCCACGGTCGCGGTCGCAGGCGCCAGCAGCGGAAGGAAAATGCGGTAATAGACTTTAAAATACGAAGCCCCCTCGATCATCGCGGCTTCGTCCAGGCTGTAGGGGAGCGTCCTAGAAAACTGCAGGAACATGTAAATTTGAATGATGTCCGTGCCCACGTAGAGCAGGGTCGGCGCGAGCAGCGTATCGTAGACGCCAAGCTGGTTCACCAGCGAGAACCGGGCGACCTCGGTCGTGATGCCGGGTACGATCAGGGCGATCATATACACAAACAAGATGAGCGGTTTGGCCTTGAAACGGAATCGGCCGAGCACATAAGCCACCATCGACCCGAGCAGTATATTGCCGACGACGCTCACCGCGATCAGAACGAGGGAATTGCCGAACGCCGTACCGACGTTGCCGACCTGAAAAAAGTAGGCGTAGTTGGACAGGTGCAGGAAGCTGTCGGGCAACGCGAACGGCCGATTCAGCAGCAGCTCTTCGTTGGACTTGAAGGAAGTGAAGAGCACGATCAGAATCGGCGCGATAAAGAGCAGGCTCACCGATCCTATCAGGGCATAGATCAACGTTTTATTTAAAATCTTCATGGTTGTCGCCCTTTTCCCTTACTAGAATATGCTGCGTCAGCTGCACGACCAGCACGATCGCGATCAGCACGACCGCCATTGCGGAAGCCAGCCCATAGCGGCTGAACTGGAACGCCTCGTGCACCGAGTACAGCGCAAAGGTCATGCTCGCGTATCCCGGGCCGCCCTGTCCGGTCAGCAGGAACGGTTGCTCGAACGTCTGCACGCTGCCGGTGAACACCAGAAATACCGACAGCTTCGCGATATCGCTGATGCACGGCAGCGTGATGAACCGGAACGATTGCCACCTTCCCGCGCCGTCGATGACGGCCGCTTCGTACAGATCGTCGGGTATCGATTGCAAGGCGGCGATCAGGATGACCATATAGAAACCGACGGTTTTCCAGACGACGATCAGCGCCAGCGAGACATTGACCACGGAAGGGTCGCTTAGCCAGCGCTGCTCCAAAAATCCGAGCCCGAGCGCTCGCAGGGCGACGTTGATCGCTCCCGATTCGGTCTCGTACAGGAAGCCGAACATAAAGGAAACGGCGGTGGCGTTCAAAATAAACGGTGCGAAAACGATTGAGCGGAAGCCTTTGGCAAACCTGAGCTTGCCGGTGAGCAGCACCGCCAGGAACAACGAGAACGCAACCCCGACAAGACCGGTCAGGAAATAAATCAGGTTGTTGCGCAGCGACACCCATACTTCCTTGGATTGCACGACCTCGCGGTAGTTGTCCAAGCCGATCCACCTCGCGCCGTCCAGGCCGTTCCAATCCGTAAAGCTCAGTTGGAAGAGCTTAAACGTCGGATACAGGACGAACATGGCATAGAGGGCGAGCGGCACGAGGAGAAACGACGACACGAACACCCTTTTTTTCATCTGCAAACTCATCGGGTTCACTCCTGCTCCTCCCGATCAAGCCGGGGTCGGGAGCGCAGGCTTTCCCGACCTCCGGGCCGACCGGGGCTTTTGCTATTATTTGGCCGAAGCGACGGCTTTCTTGAATTTGCCGTTCAGGTCCTTGACCACCTGGTCCACCGTTCTGCCGGCGACCAGCTCCTGCAGCGATTTGTACAGCGTGATGCCGGAGTTGTTCCATACTTTGATCGCTTTTTCTTGCTGCGGCGCAAGCGTCACGATGTTCAATCGATAGTCCTTCACGAAGCCGGCCCACGGGATGGAGGAATTGTCCGCATCCTTGAGCGGGGAGAGCATGCCGCTGTAGGTCATGAATTCCGAATCGTACTTGCTGTAGTACCAGTCCAGAAACGCGAGCGCCGCGTCCATGCTCTTGGTATTCTTGTTGATTGCCATCGGCAGGTCCGGCGAAGCCGTCAGCATGGTCGTATCGGCGGGCGTTTCGGATACCGGGAAGGGGAAGATCGCAAAGTGGGTCATGTCCACGCCTTTTTCGCTCAGGTTCTGATACAGCCACGTGCCCATCAGCATCATCGCCGACTTGCCCGAGACGAAATCGTTGGTGGCGGCGTCGAACCCGACGGACAGCGGATCCTTCTCGAAATAGCCCTTGTCCACCAAATCCTTCAAAATGCCGAAGCTCTTGACGTAGCCGCTATCCGCGGTGAACGGTTCCTCCTGCTCGGCAAACGCATTGTAGATGTTCGTATCGTTGCCGATGATCGGAGCGAGCTGCTGGTACGGATCCAGTGGCCACGCGTCTTTGGCGCCGGAGGACAACGGGATGTACTTGCCGCTGTCCTTGATCTTATGGCTCACTTCCAGAAACGCCGAGTACGTCTTCGGTACTTCCAGTCCGAGCTCCGCGAAAATATCCTTGTTGTACCAGACGACCGGCGTCAGCATCAAACCGCGCGGCACCGTATAGTTTTTGCCGTCCGGCGCGACCAGCGAATCCATGCCGATCAGCTTGTCGGCGATGGGCAGATCGTTGAGCGGGACAAAAAACTTGGACCACTGATCCCGGCTCAGGTGCGTATCCGTCACGTTGACGATGTCCGGCAAGCTGTTGGAAGCGGCTCTGATCTTGATCGTCTGATTGTCCGTGAAGCCCTCGATCTTCAGCTCGACGCCCGGATAATCCGCCATGAACCGGTCGGCCATATCCTTCAGCTTCGTGTCGACGATATTCGTTTCCCACGTCAGAAAAGTAAGCTTGCCCGTTACTGTCGGCTGCTCCGGCGAGCCGGAGGCCTGCCCGGTCGCTTGTCCGGACGAGGACGGCGCGCTTGCGCTTGCGCTGCCGCCCGGCGCGTTGTCCTTGCTGCCGCCGCAGCCCGCGAGCAAGCCTGTCAGCGTCATTGCGAGCGCGAGCGATACGATTTTGCTTTTTTTCATTGTTCAAGTCCCCCCGCTGGTTGTTGTGCCGCAAGTTCATTGTAAAGCGCTTGCAGAATACTTATAATGGACTCGATTTATGTTTATCTGGATTGGATTAAGGCCTTTGTCCGGCGTTCAGGACGCATAAGAAAAACCGGCAGAGCTCGCCCTGACGGTCCTATTGGTGCTTTCTGTCGCGCGTTCCGCTGCTCTCGATCGCGTTCTGCGGCGTTCCTCTCCAAGCCAGCCGCAATACCTGCAAAAATACATCATATTTCGCCTATACCGCGCACTTCAGAACGAAAAGATGCAAATACGCATTTATTTTCCTGATTTAGCGAGACTGCCGGCGCATTCTTCAAAATTACCTGTATATTGCATCAATTTCATCTAGCGTCGCTGTTCGGTAGAAAATAGATGTACAAATGCTGGTTTTTCTCCCGACACAACCGTCAGAGAGAGCGCGCTCTCCCCTTCGAAGAACGTCCGCCGTTCCTATCTTCACCAGCCCGCCGAATTCCCTGAACCGTCGGCAACCCCCCAC
The DNA here is from genome assembly GCF_042683485.1 of Cohnella sp. GCM10020058. NCBI lineage: Bacteria > Bacillati > Bacillota > Bacilli > Caryophanales > Paenibacillaceae > Cohnella > Cohnella sp. GCM10020058. The sequence goes on along the minus strand of NZ_JBHUJV010000006.1, from coordinate 451,768 downwards.
CTTCGGTCTACTTGCGCAGCAGCTCAAGCGCGAGCGCGCCGTCCTTCGCCTGCAACGGAAGGGTCAGCGTCACGCAAGTGCCGGCCCCCTCCTCGCTCTCCACGCTTAAGCCATAGGCGTCGCCGTAGTAGAGCTTGAGGCGCTCGTTGACGTTCCCCATGCCGAGTCCGCCGACCTCCGCCGCCTGGAAATCCCGATCGTGGGCCGCAGTCTCTGTTTTTGCTGTCATTGCCGCCCCCCCCGTCTCCGCTGCCATCGTCCCCGCAGCCGCCATCGCCGTACCTGCCGATGCAGCGCCCGACCGCATGGCCGCCGCGCCTCTCTTCTGCTTCGCCTGAAGCTCCGCGCGCTGCTGCGCGTTCATTCCGCAGCCGTTGTCGCGAATCCTGAACTGCGCCGTCTGACCGTTCACCGTTCCCGACAAGCTCAGCAGACCGCCTGCCGGCGTATCGGCAAAGCCGTGAACGATCGCGTTTTCCACGATCGGCTGGAAGACGAATTTGAGAATCTCGCAAGCGTACAACCGCTCGTCGAATTGCACCTCCCATGCGAAGCGGTTGCCGAACCGGATTTTCTGCAGCTCGACGTAGCTGGTCAGATGGTCCAGCTCCTTCTTCAGCGATACGGTCTCGTCCGCGTTCTCGGTAATGTAATAACGGTAAAACTTCCCGAGCATGCGCGCCATCCGCGACGTGTCCGCATCGTCGTTCAGCTCCGCCATCATGTGGATCGATTCCAGCGTGTTGAAGAGAAAATGCGGATGAATCTGCAGCTTGAGCGCGTGCAGCTCGGCCTCCTTCTGCTTCAGCTGCGCGACGAACAGCATCCGGATCAGGCCGTTTATTTTTTTGATCATTTTGTTGAACTCGTGGCTGATCTGAAAAATTTCATTTTTGTCGCCCTTGCGCAGCTTCATATGCAAATTGCCTTGCTGCACCCGCTTCATGGTCGCGCTAAGACGCTTAATCGGCAGCGTCAGCCGTACCGCGAACCAGACGGACACGATCAGCGCGATCAGCACGCAGCCCGACATGAGCAGCAGCGCATAGATCGTCGTCGTCGTGTTGGAGACGTTCAGCTCTTTTTTCGGAAAAAAGGAAATGACCGACCAGCCCGTCTCCGATACCGCCGTTCTCGTCCGAACGTAAGATTCGCCCCCGATGGTTAACTGATCGGCCGTACCGTCCCCGCTGTCGTCCAGCACCTGCGCAGCGATCAGGCTGCTTTGGTCCGCGGCTCCGCCGGAATCGTAGATGAATTGTCCATCCTCGTCGACCACGATCGTCCGCTGCCGATTCACGACGTTCAGCGCCTGGAACAACGGAGCCAGCTCCTCGACCTTCAGGCTGATCAAAATGCCGGCGACCGGCTCGAACGAGCCGTTGTAATCGCGCAGCGCCTTGCCGACGGAGATGACGTCCATGAAGCGCGCCTCGCCGACCAGCTTCAGCCGGTGACGGGGCAACAGCACGCTCTCGCCGTCCGCCGCGATCAAGGCCGGATACCAGCGCTCGCCGACGGGGTTGAAGTCCGCATCCAGATTGATGTCCGTATCTCTCAGCTTGTTGATGCTGCGGCCCGCCATGTCGAAAATGACCACGGAAGAAATCTCTTTCTTGTAAAATAGCGTCGATTCCATGAAGCTCATTAGAATGCCTTGCGTGCGCAGATCGAAATAATAATTCGGATTATGGATGGCGTTGTCGTGAAGCTCTTGCATGATCTCGGAATCGTTCAACGGAATTTCGGACAAATACTTCATGTCCTTGATATACATCGACAGCTGATCCGCCGCCTGGTTGACCATCACGTTCAGCGAGCTGATATAGTTGGATTTTTGGTTGTAGTTGTACACGTAGGAAGAGATCAGGATAATGGCCAGCATCGGAATAAAAATCAGCACGACGAAGCCGCCGATCAGCTTAAACGTCAGGCTGCGCCGGCTCAGGCTGACGGCCCGTCCAAACCGGAGCCGCAGCCGCCTCCATTGCCGTCTACGCATTGCGTCCTCCGCGTTGCGCGCGATACTCCTGCGGCGACAGACCGGTCATTCGTTTGAAGATCCGGCTAAAATAGTTCGGATCCTCGTATCCGACCTCAAGCGAGATCTCGGCGATCCGGTTGTGCGGATCCTCCAACAGCCGCTGCGCCTGCTCGATCCGGCAGCGGATCAGATAGCCGGTGAAGTTTTCCCCCGTTTCCTTCTTGAACAGCTGCGAGAAATAGATGGCGTTCAAATGCACGATACCCGCAATTTCGTTCAAGGAAATATTGTGCCGGTAATGCTCTGCGATGTAGGCCTTCGCTCGGCTGATGGGATCGTTCTTGGGGGCGGGAGAGGCGGGAGGCGCGTCAGGCACGCTGCCTGCTGCCCCCGGCTTCCGGCCGATCTCGGTCAGCAGGTCGAGCAGGTCCTGGTTGTCCACCGGCTTCAACAAATAGTCCACCGCGCCGTACTTCATCGTCTCCCGCACGAATTCGAATTCGGCATAGCCGCTGAGCACGATGACGCGAACCCCGGGATGCCGGCTGAAAATGGATTTGACGAATTCGACGCCGTTCATCCCCGGCATTTTGATGTCCGTAATGACCGTATGAAACCGGTGCGCGGCCAGCTTCTCCAGGCCTTCGTTGCCGTTTCCGGCTTCTCCACGGACCTGGAACTCCGCTCGCGCGTTATCGATAATTTTTTTCAGGCCCAGCCGAATGAGGGGCTCGTCGTCTACCACCAGTATGTCCTGCACTTGGGCGTCCCTCACTTTGCAAGCGGATTCAACTATTATCCCAGAACGCTGTCGCCTTTCATAGAGATAGGGCGGCAAAAGCGGCTTCTTCCGGAGAAGAAGCCGCCTTCTAGCCAACTAGCCGACACTGCCGCGCTTAACGCTTAATAGGAAATCCAGACGCTGCCGAGCTGCGGCGTAAAGATCTGCCCGGTGTCCGTGTCAGCGAATTCAATTTTCAGGTAATTGACCCCGCTGAGACCGGATTTAAAGTACATCACTCTTCTCCATACGCCTCCCTGGTCGCTGACCGCGGGCGTCACTTGCGTATAATTGACGCCGTCCGCGGAGGTGTAGAACATGAAATGGTCGATCGTCGCGTCCGATTCCCACCAATGCGCGCGTACCGTGAAGCCAGTCATGCCCGTCACCTGATACACCAGTTGATCCGCCGCGTTGGCCGTGCGGGACACCCGGCTCCGGTCGCCGCCGAAGTTCGCCCAGGCCGACGAATCCAGAATGATCGTGTTGGTCGCGCTCTTCGTCCATTTCAGGTCGTCGAGGTTGTCGACGAGCATCTTGCCGCCGTACGTCAGGTCCACGTTTGCGATTTGCGAAGCCCAGGGATACGAATCCATATCCCGGAATTCGATTTTCAGGAAGTTGACGTTGGTCAGCCCGCTTTTCGTATATTTGATCTTTTTCCACGTGCCGCCCAGATCCGCGATGACCGGCGTAATCTCGCTAAAGGCGACGCCGTCGGCCGAACCGTAGAACTTGAAGTGCGTGACCGTCGTATCGCCTTCCCACCAGAAGGCATTCATCTCGAAGCCCTTGATGTTGTTCGCGTAATAAGTCACGGAATTGTAGCTGAGCGTCGTGCGCTTCAGCCTGCTTCGGTCTCCTTCGAAAGAAGGAACGCTGCTGTAGTCGAAGTCCAGTCCCGCATCCATGTTGTACATCAGGGTCGAATTGTCCATCGGATCCATCAGCACATAATCCGTCTGCGTCGTTCCCGTGCGGTAGCCGATCTCGATTCGGCCCAGTTGCGGGTAAGCGACAGGCGAATCGGATTCCGCGTAAACGACCTTCAGGAAGTTCGTGTCGGTCGGCAGCTCTGACAACGTATATACGATTCTTCTTTTCGTCCCGCCCTTGTCCTCGATCGTCAGCGGCGTAATCTCCCGATAATTGCTGTCGGTGGACGAGATATAAAACTTGAAATGATTGATTGTCGTATCGGTATCCGACCAATAGGCGAACAGCTTCACGCTGTCCATGCCGCTCTTGTTGTAAACGATCGATTCCGCGGAGTTCGCGGTGCGCATCAGCCGGCTCGTATCGTCCTCGAAGCCGGATGGAGAAGAGGCATCGAAGCTCAGGCCCGCCGTATGGCTGTACATTTTCGCAAAATCATTCATGTCGTCGATCAGCTTCGCCGTCTGCACCGTCGTCGCCGTGCCGCTTCCCTGACTCGATACGGCGCCTTTGTTGCCCGCCTTGTCTACCGCAAGCACCTTGTAGTAGTAGGTCCGGCCGGGCAGCAGATTCGTATCCAGCCACTTATTCGTTTGCGGAATGGCGATCAGATTAGCCGCTCCGGGCGTAAAGCCGCTGGTCGTCCCCCGGTACACTTCGTAATAGCGAAGGTCGGTCGCCGTGCTCGCCGTCCAGCTCAGCGCAAGCTTTGTGTCGCTGATGTTCGCGACGCCGAGCCCGGTCGTCTGTCCCGGTGCCGTCGCGTCCGCCGAGCCGGTCACCTTGATGATCTGAGCGGTCGTGGACGGTACCTTGATGTACCAATAGCCGCTCACGTCGATCAAGCTGAAGCTCAGCGCCGCATTGCTGCCGTCCTGTACCGCGAAGTTCGTATACCCGTTCGCCACCAGGCCGCCGACGGAGATGAACACGTTTTGGGCGGACGTTTCGGTTCGCGTGGCCTGGATGATATTTTTGTTCGCGCCCGTGATCGTGAGCGCGCTGAACTTGTCTGCCGGGGGCAGGATCGGAGAATTGACCGCGACCGGATACATCATCTGAAACGGATTCGGCGCTAGCATCGATTTCATCTCGTCCTGCATGAGCTTGCTGTGAATGTACATGCCCACCGTCCAGAAATGGGTGCTGCCGTTGCCGATATTGTTGATGTCGGGACCGCCGCCGCCCTCGTACGTATCGATGTAGGAGGTCGTGTAGATCCAGTCGTTCGCGACGTACGCATGCTCGAAATAATCGATGAATTCGTTGTAGATGTCCCAGTAGGCTGCGTCCCGGGTTTGCATGTACAGGTAACCGGCCAACTGCGCGGACAGCAGGATCGATTTGTCCTCCATCCGCCATTTCTGGTTGCGCAAATAAGCGAGAATGTCCGTCGCGTACTGGCGATAGCGCAAATCGCCCGTCGTTTCGGCCAACCGGGCCATAACGACGCCGGCCTGCCATTCGAAGAAGTGCCAAGGCGCGGTAAAGGCGCTGCCCGAATCGGGCGAGCCGTTGCGGCCGAACCAGCCGCCGCCGATCGGGTCCTTCTGCCAGCCGTATTTGATCCAGCTGTCCGCCTGCGTCTTCACGATGTCGTAATACTTCTGCTCGCCGTACAGATCGTAAAGGCTCAGCAAAAAGTTATAGAGATCGAACGCGCCGACGTCCAGACCGTACACGTCGAAGCTGTCGCCGAACGGATGGCCGCTGCGCCCGCCCGCGCTGTTGTAGTTCGGCATCAGATTCGTCAGGTCGCTTCGCTCGCGCCAGGCCGTATCCAGGATGTTGTCGAATTGCGCCTTCCACTTCGCGTCTCCGGTCGACTGGTACAGGAACCACAGGTTGGCGAAGGATCTCGCGCCGCTGTCCCCCATCTCGTTAAAATTCAACTGGTACGCGTAGGTGTTCAAGTCCACGATATTTTCCCAGAAGTACGAATACGGCATCCAGTAATGCGTGCCCCAGTAGTTGCTTTGCGTCGTGCGGTCCGCATAGGCGCGGTTCCAGAGCGCCGCATAGTCGCCTGGCCGCTGCAGCATGACCACGTCGTTGGGGGCGGGCTGCAGCCATTTATGCACGATAGGCGTGCCCTCGTATGCGGTCGTGAAGGAATAGCGGATGCCGCCGCTGCGGACATGGATGCCGACGCCGTCCGTATAGGCGGCCGTTACGTAGTCATTGTAAGCCTGTTTGAACGTTGCGTTGCCGTTGAGCAGGTAGATGGAATTGAGGCCGAGCAGGTCATAGCGCTGCCCCATCTCCAGCAAGCTATCTTTGGCCGTGCCGGGAACCGTGCCGCTCGACCATAGCTTGGACGGCTGCTGAGCCCGCTGCCGATACAGCTCCGCAGCCGCCTCCGCCTTTTGGAGCGGCGTCTTGGACGTATTCGCGTAAGTCGAGATTTTCAGATTGTCGAAATAGACATTGCCGTAATTCCCTCCGTCCCACCAGTCGCCGATCCGGCTTTTTACGATCGCCCCTTGCCGGATGCCGGTCGCCGTTATGGCGCTCAACTCTGTTCCGTTCAGCTTGGGCGTGATGACGCCGTCCACCCAATTGACCGTCAGCTCCAGCGTGTTCCATTGATTGGCGTTCAGCGTACCCGAGGTCGTCGTATCGTGAATGCCGCCGGACGTGTCGAAGTAGCGCACCTTGAACTTTCGGTTCTGATCGACGATAAAATAGAAAAACTCCTCAGTGAAGCCCGCATCCTTGGCGAACGCCACCACCATCTCTCCCGTGATCGAGACCGGGTATACGTCGACGCCGACCCGGTATTGACCCGAAGCGATCGCGATCGACTTTTCCGCATACGCTTTGCTGCTGACGGCCGATCCGTTCAGATGCAGGCTTCGCGTCCCTTCCGATTTGATGCTTGTATCGTAAACCGCGCTGCCGGAACCGGAGGACGACGTGCTCCAATAGCTGTCTTCAAAGCCTTCCGTTTTCATCAACTGCCATTCGCTCAGCGCCTCCGACCTGCCGCCGAAGGCGAATAGCGCCAGCACCGCCGGCAGCAGCGCCAGCCAGCCTTTGGCGCGCCATCGCTTGCCTCTTTTCATTTTTTCCATCAGTGTTGTCACGGGTTCCCGCCCTTTCGTGAGGAATGGAATCTATGTAAGCGGAGGACGAGATTGTCTCCGTTATTTTAAATTAAGCGCTTTCAATATCCGCGTCATTCGCGTCGGATCCATCGTCTCCTTTCTTTCCGATTGTAACGCCGTCCTCGGGCAAGCAGACAGGACTGCGTTCGTGTTTTTCTGGACTGGATTAGGATAAAGGCGCGAATCTGCACAAAAAAGCCGGCTCCCTGGGGAACCGGCTGCTCTAGATCTCCAAGCCTCTCCACATCATGAGCGCCGCGCCGGTGGCGACGGCGTCCTCGCGCAGCTCGCCTTTGGTAAAGACCGGCTGATACGAAGGATAATAATAGACGTTCTGACGCGCGGTCTCGATGGCCTTTTTGTAAAATCGCTCGTCCGAGTAGATGAGCGACCCGCCCAGGATGACGGTCTCCGGGTGGAACATGTTAATCATGTTGGCGAGGCCGATGCCGAGATACACGGCCGCGCCGTCGAACAGCTCGACCGCGGACGGATGCCCCTGCCTCAGCGCCTGCAGCAGGTCTTCGTAGCGGATCTGCTCCGGCGCGAGCCGCAGCTGCTCCGTCCAGCCTCCGCGCCCCAGTTTGGCCTGCGCTTGCGCTTGCTTTTCCAGCGCCTGAATGGAGGCGTACGCCTCCAGGGCGCCGAAGTTGCCTCCGTCGTGCAGCCGCGTGCCGTCGGCCTGGATAATCATCTGTCCGACCGCGCCCTCCAAGTCGATCGAGCCGTGGACGATCCGGCCGTTGGACATCATCGCGGAGCGAAGTCCCACGCCCGCATGCATATACAGCAGATGCTGCGGATTGGACTGCCTGAGCGACCAGCGCTCGCCCATGAGCGCCGCGTTCGCGCCGTTCTCGAGGCGTGCCGGGAAGCCGGTCGCCTCCTCGGCCATTCGGCAGATCGGCACGTCCTGCCAGCCCGGCGCCGCGAAGTGAAGCGGCCGAAGCACGACGCCGCGCTCGCGGTCAAGCGGACCGACGGCGCCGATGCCGAACCCCTTTACCTGGCTAGGATCGATCTTGTGATCGAACAGAATGGCCTTGACCGTTTTCTCCGCATGCGCAATCAGCTTGTCCGGCGTCATCGCTTCGTCCATCCGCCAGCGCGTGAACGACATCGGGTTCATGCGGACGTCGAAAAAGCCGAGCGAGGCGTGGAACCGGGAAATCTCCAGACCGAAAAAGTAACCGAACGCCGGGTTCGTCTCATACACGATCGGCCTTCTGCCGCCGCTGGACGGGCCGAGGCCCGAAACCTGGATCAGCCGGTCCGCGGTCATCTCTTCGAGCGTGCGCGTAAGCGTGCTGCTTGGAATCCGGAAACGATCAAGCAGCTCGGCCTTGGAAGCGAAGCCCTGCTCGGCGATATGGTGATAGATCAATTCCTTGGACGTAGGCACTCGATTCCCGCGGTTCATGGACTAGGCACTTCCTCGCTCGCTTGTTCGTTCGGCTGCAATCATTCTTTTTATTATATCGAAACGCCCTGAAGCGATCTATACCCTGTCTTCCTCTCGGATTAATGCCAAAATGAATTTAAGTATGGATTTATATCTTCTATAAAAAGTTATTATGACCCAACCCCCGAATACTTAATACCATTTTGGAATAAAGATGGTATACTGATGGAGACGGGAGGCTTTGCTATGACCGATAAAAGAAAGCTCCATCTCTCGCTCTTTCTCGTATTTCTGAAAATGAGCCCCTTTACGTTCGGCGGCGGATACGCGCTGATCCCGGCGATCGAACGCGAGGTCGTCGAGAAGAAACGTTGGCTGCAAGAAGAGGAAATCGCCGATTTATTCGCGGTATCCGGCACCGTGCCCGGCGCGGTCGCGGTCAATTCGGCCGCCTTTATCGGCTATAGGATCGGCGGCGTATTCGGCGCGATCGCGGCGCTGCTCGGCATTTGCCTGCCGACCTTCGCGCTCATGATCGTCTTGTCGATCTTCTACGTTCAATTCAAGGACAATCCCAAAGTCGAAGCCGCCTTCACCGCCATACGCGCCACGGTCGCCGCGCTCATCGCCTTCGCGGCGGTCAAGATCGCCCGATCTTCGATCGTGGACTTCGCCTCCGGCGCGCTGGCCGCGGCTGCCGCGCTCCTGCTTTTCACCGGCATTCATCCGCTATGGGTCGTCGCGCTGGGCGCGACCGCCGGCATCCTCTGGGTACAATTCCGCGGGTTGAAGGGCAAAAGCCCGAAGCTCAAGGAAAAAGAGCCGGTCTTCGACTACATGATATAATCTGAGCAAATGAGGTTTTAGACATGCTGATCCCACTGTTCGCCATGTTCTTCCTCGTCGGGCTCGTCTCCTTCGGAGGCGGCTACGCGATGATCCCGCTCATTCAGGAAGAGATCCTGAACCGCCATCACTGGATGGGAGCCGGACAGCTCGCGGACATCGTAGCGGTCGCGGGCATGTCGCCCGGTCCGATCGCTACCAACATCGCGGTGGCGGTCGGCTATCAAAAAGCCGGCCTGCTCGGGGCCGCCCTGGCCGCGATCGCGGTCGTACTGCCTTCGTTCGCGCTGATTCTGGCGACAGGCAAGCTTTTTCTCCGCTATCGCGACCATCGCAGGGTGGCAGCGGCATTTTACGGTCTGCGGGCCGTCGTCGTCGGACTGATCGCCTACGCAGCCGTATCGTTCGCGCAGCATGCCGGCATGTGGTCGGCGGCGCCGGACTGGCGGACCTGGTGCCAGCTCGCCATATTCGCCGGCTCTTTGTTCGCGCTTATTTATTTGCACAAGCATCCGTTTGTCGTGATCCTGTTATCCGGATTGGTTGGCATCGCGCTTTACGGTTAGCGGCGGCTTATCCGGGCATTCTTTAATTCCCTGTCGAATGGAGCGAACCAATTTGGAAGAGCAAGTCAGCCCTTGCTGCGCTGCACGCAGATCGTCCGTTCAAGCAAACATGGTGGACAACGCCACACCCTCGCTTGAAGCCGCTGCCGGTTTTGGACGCGGGACGCCCCAGAGACCCGAGCTTGATGCGCAAATGATCCTGATCCCTGGCGGTGAGTTCGTCATGGGCACGGACGCGGCCGACGGATTTCCCGCGGACGGCGAAGGCCCGCCGCGCCCCGTTCGGATCGACGACTTTTATTTGTCGGCCCATGCGGTTACCAACGCCCAATTCAAAGATTTCGTCGAATCTACCGGGTACGTCACCGAGGCGGAGCGCTTCGGCTGGTCGTACGTGTTCCACCTGTTCGTCTCCGAAGCCGTCAAGCAAACCGTGCGCAACGTGCCGCAATCGACGCCCTGGTGGTACGTCGTGAACGGCGCCTGCTGGGACAAGCCCGAAGGGCCGGACTCCGGCATCGGGGACCGATTGAACCATCCGGTCGTCCACGTCACCTGGCACGACGCCGCCGCCTACTGCAGCTGGGCCGGCGGGCGACTGCCGACCGAGGCCGAGTGGGAGTATGCCGCCAGAGGCGGCCTCGCCCGCAAGACTTATCCTTGGGGGGATTTGCTGAAGGAGGGCGGCGAGCACCGCTGCAACATCTGGCAGGGCAAGTTTCCGGTGAAAAACAGCGAGAGTGACGGCTACGCGGGCACCGCGCCCGTCGATGCATACGCTCCCAACGGCTACGGCCTCTACAATATGGCCGGCAATGTGTGGGAATGGTGCGCGGACTGGTTCACGCCCGCCTACCACAAGGTTACCGCCGCGTCGAATCCGATATTCGACCAGCCGACGGACAAGCGCTCCATGCGGGGCGGTTCTTACCTTTGCCACCGCTCCTACTGCAACCGGTACCGCGTCGCCGCGCGCAGCTCGAACACGCCGGACAGCTCCGGCGGCAACTGCGGATTCCGCGTCGCGCGGTCGCGCTGAGGAGGGAGATCGGATGGCAAAGAAGACGCATATCTGGCTGATAACCGCGGATCAGATGCGGGCGGACGCGCTGGGTGTCGTAAATTCGGCCGTGCGCACGCCGTCGCTTGACGCGCTGGCTGCCGAAGGCGCCGTCGTCGAGGGCGCCTATTGCGCGAGCCCCGTATGCACGCCCTCGCGCGCGTCGATCTTCACCGGCCGGTATCCGCACGTTCACGGCGCGTGGAATATCGGGTTGTCGTTAAAGGAAGAAGAAATCACGCTGGCCGACCTTCTGAAGGCGGCAGGCTATCGGACGGTCGGCATCGGAAAGATGCATTTTCGCCCGCAGTGCAAGCCGGGCTTTTCCTGCGAGCCGGAGGATCCTCGTTTCCGCGACAGGGGCCGGACGTCGGACGGCACCTACTTCGGCTTCGACGAGCGTCGCGTGACCGAGGACAACGCGACCGGCGAATATCTGGATTGGCTTCGGACGAAAGCGCCTGCCGTCGCCGAACGATTCGAGCGGGATCGCTATGCCTCCGCCGATGCGGACGGCGACGTGTGGGAGAGCGAGCTCCCGCCGGAGCTGCACCAGACGTACTGGACGGCCGATCGGAGCATCGAGGCGATCCTCTCTCACGACGCTGACCGGCCGCTGTTCCTCTGGACGAGCTTCGTAGATCCGCATCACCCGTTCGATCCGCCGAAGGCCTACGCGGAGCTGTATGAGGGCGTCGATATGCCGCTGCCCGCCGTCGGTCCGGACGACTTGAGACTGCGTCCAGAGCGCCTGCTGCGCAAAGGCAAGCGCGGCTATTGGCCCGGCGGAGGCGAGGAACACGCGCTCGCCGAAGCGCAGATGCGGCGGCTGATCCGCAACTATTACGCGATGATCACCTTCGTCGACGAGCAGATCGGCCGCATCCGCGAGGCTTGGCGCCTGAAGGGCATGGACGAGGAGCTGCTCGTCCTGTTCACCAGCGACCACGGCGAGCTCCTCGGCGATCACGGGTTGCTGTACAAAGGGCCCTGGTTTTACGAAGGGCTGACCCGCGTTCCGATGATCGTTCGCGGACCGGGCATCGTTCCCGGACAGCGCGTGTCCGCGCTGATGGAGCACGTCGACATCGTGCCGACCCTGCTGGACGCCGTCGGTCTCGAACGCGCCTCCGGCTTGCAGGGCTTATCGCTCATGGCGTCGCTCCGCGGAAGCTCGGCCGGCGTTCGGGACTCGGCCATGACGGCCTATGACGCCCATGACCGCGGCATAAGCGCAAAGTGCCTGCGCACTTCGCGTTACAAGCTCGTCGTCTTCGCCGGAGAGACGTATGGCGAGCTGTACGATCTGCAGGAAGATCCGGGCGAGAACCGCAATCTGTTCGATGACCCGGACAGCCGCGAGCTCCGCCGCCGGATGATGGAGTTGCTCGTGCAGCGCATGATCCGGGACCAAGACCCCCTCCCCGTGCGGCAGGCGAATTGGTAGACGGAGCGGATGTCCGCGCTCGGCATTTCTAATCCAGTCCGCACGACAAAATAAGCGGCAGCCCTAGACGAGAAAAACGCGTCCGGGACTGCCGCTTATTTATTTTTGCATCATGCATCTTTCCGTTTCGTTACCCGCTCATTCGACCGCTGCGGCATGCACCCGATCTTCTCATTCCCAAGCCTAGAGGAGAATGCCGAATACTTGCGTCTCCACGTAGTGATTCCACGCGTTGACGCTGCTGCCGTTCGACCAGATTCGTACGTACCGCGCCGTTACGGAATTGAAGACGATCTCTTTGCCCGCCGCCGTCTCGGCATATTCGGCGTCCGTGCCCGCACCCTTGCCGGCGCTGTTGTTCGCGTCGTTGTTGAACACCGTCGTCACGCCCGACGAGAAGTCGGCCGTCGTCGACATCTGCACGATGATGTCCTTATAAATCCGGTTGTCGTAGAAGCGCCACAGCTTCACGCGGTTCACGGCATAGCTTGCGCCCAGGTCGAGCTGCAGGTATTGCAATCCCTGATCCAGTCCCGCGTACAAGTTTTTGTCTCCGGTCGCGCCGTCCGTCGCATAAGCGGCATTATTCACGAAGCTGCCGGAGGTCGGCGTCTTGCCCGCCGCCGCGTTCACGACCGCCGGATGCTCGAAGGCGCCGCGATCCGGCTTTTGAACGTAAAGCGCATTGCCCCAGAAGTCCTTGCCTCCGTTGGACGCGACGGCGACGCCGCGGTCGATGGCCGGCGAGGCGGCCTGCAGCTTGTAGCCGCCCAGCCCATCGATTCCCGTCCCGCTTCCCGGATTGACGAACAGCGGATTGGACGTGAGCATCCCCGCGTCGGGAATGACGGTCGAAGACGGCACGTTGTTTCCGTAGAACACGTTGCTGTCGTACGTCCAGGTCGACTTTTTCGTATAACCGCCCGTGCCGAGATTGTAAAAGATATTGTTCTTGAACGAGGCGGCGCCGTTGCCGCCCTGGTTCACCAGCAGATTGTTCGCGAGGCCGGAGCCGACGTAGAAGACGTTGTTGTAAAATTGCATATTGCCGTAATTGGCCCCGCTGCACACCGTGATCATCTGATACTTGTCGTTTTGGCTGATGTTGTAACGGAAGACGCCGTCCGTCACCGATCCGCCCGTCTCGTTCTGGCAGATGAGCACCGTGCCGCCCTCGTTGTCGTGGCTGTAATTGTATTGGAAGACGAGGCCCTTGGTGCCGTTGTCGAAATCGAAGGACATGCCGTCCTTGATCGTCTTGCCGCCGGACACCTCGTTGTACTGATAGACCGTATAATCGCCGTTGTACGTCCACATGCCGGCGTTATAGTCGACTTGCGCCTCGTTGTAGCCGTCGACGCGGTTATGCTCGACGAGCGCGCCCGTCGACACGTGCGGGACGATGCCGTCGCCGCTCACGTGCAGCACCTCGTTGCCCCGTATGACGACCCCGGTCGCAGGCGTCCAGGGCCGGTTCGCATTGCGGACGCCGCCCTGCTGGTCGCGGTCGTACCATTCGGAGTTGACCATGATCCCGGTGCGGGTGACGCGCTCGATCTTGTTGTTCTCGATCAGCACCTGATCGAACTTGGTGACGCGGTTCGGAGAGCCGTCGGACCTGGCCCGGACGACGACGTTGATGCCCGCGCTGCCGTACACCGTCTTCGTATGCAGACCGTTGACGTCGTGAATATACAAGTCGTGCAGGTGAATGTCGTGAAGCACGGCGACGTTGACGATATCACTGACCGTGCCGGCCTGATAGTCTTCTCCGATGACCAGCACGCCGCTGCGTGCCGTCGTCCCCTGCGTCGCGGTCTGATTGGTAATCTCGAGATGGCCGATGCTCCAGTACTCCTGATTATAGAGCCGGACGACCGCGTTCGCTCCCTGGCCGTCGATCCGCGGATCCGCGCCCGTGCCGTACCGGTCCAGCACGATCCGGCTTCCCGCCGCACCCGAGCCTTGCGGCTGAAGCGTTCCGGTCCAAGTTCCCCCGGCCTTCAACAGAATCTTGTCGCCCGGGCCGAACGTCGTCGCGTTTACTTTGATCAGCGACTTCCAGGCGGCCGTCTGCGACAGACCCGTATTGCCGTCGCTGCCCGCCGCCGCATCTACGTAATAAGTCTTGTTGTCCGCATGCGCCGTTCCGTTCACGAAGAGACAAGCAAAAAGAATGACGAGGCCGTACATCCAATATTGCGCTTTCATGAATATTCCTCCTTTGGATTCGGTGCGACTAAGAGACGAACAGCTTCCGGACGACACTCTCTCGCAAGCGGTGCCTCGGAAGCTGTTCAATACGGATGCCGGGTCCGGCCGGGCCCGGCGAATGCAAGACGGAGTTACGGATTACCAAATTACTGTTTACTGAATGCCTTCTTCCTTCGCTTTTGCGTTCACTTCCTCGATCATCTTGTCGAGACCCTTCGCCTTGTAGCTTTTCAGGATGTCGTTCCAGGCCTTCTCGACCGGCTCCTTGGACAGCATGACCTTGAGCAGGTCGTCCTGATCGAGCACGGAGAACTTATCCTTCGTCGGCGTAGACATATAGGTCAAACGAATGTCATAGTCCGGCACCTTCGTGTTTTTCAGCACCCAGTCAATATAATCGACGGCTTCCTTGCGGATCGACTCGTTCGCGATGAGCGGATTGTTCATGTCGTAGCTGTCGGACGTCTCGTAGGCGACCAGCTGCCGCAGGAAGTTGCGGGCCGGATACTTTTCGTTCAGCGAGGCCGTTTCGATCATGACCTTTTTGCCGCCTTCGACCTTGTAGTCCACGCCCTCTTTGCCGTATATCAGCAAGTCCTTGCCTTCGGGCGACAGGATATAGTCGTACAGCGCCATGATGCGGTCCATCTTCTTGTCGTCGACCTTGCCGCTGAAGTAGCTCTCCGACCAGTACGTCTTGAAGACGGCATGCGCGCGCTCGCCGTCGGGTCCGACGAGCGGCTTCAGCACCTTGACGCTCTGCGTGATGTCCGTATCCGGATACGCGGTCTTCCAGCGCTTTTCGTAGATCTCGCCGTTGAAATTGACGAAGCCGCCGCCGCTGAGCAGGGCCGCCGCCTTGCCGGACACGAATTTATCGTACGAATCGGAGCCCTTGGCAAGCGCGATGTCCGGATCGATCAGGCCCTTATCGTACATATCCCGCATATTCTGCAGTGCGGGCAGCGCCTTTTTGGAGAATACCGCCGGCACGAGCTTGCCGTCCTCCTCGATCCACTTGAAGTCGCTGCCGCTGCCGTCGCTCGTGGCGACGGGATTGCCGTACAGCCAGAACAGGCCGCCGATCAGCTTGTTCTGCGTGGTCGTGAGGCCCCCGATGCGCTTGCCTTCCGGGTCCGCCTTCGTGATCGCCTCCAGCATCGCCTCGAACTCGTCCCAAGTCTCGGGCTCTTTTGTAATGCCGGCCTTCTGGGCCAAGTCCCAGCGATAGAGTACGACGCGGTCGAGCGCGCTCCAGTCGACGCTCGGGAACATTCTCCGCGGCACCGTGTAATATTTGCCGTCCACGCTCAATCCCTTGATGTCCGGCGCCTCGAAGTATTCGGCGAGGTTCGGGTACTTGGCCAGGTCCGGCAGCGCCTTGACGACGCCCTGCTCGACCCACTTGCGCTGATACTGGGTGCCGATCGCGTCGATCGCGAAAATATCCGGGAGCTGGTCCGACGCCGCCCACATCTGGATTTTTTGCGCGTAGTCGTCCCACGTCGTGTTGACGGGCTTCAGCGTTATATTGAATTTCCGGAGCACTTCCTGCGCTATCGGATCCTTGGCGATCTTGGCGATCTCGGCGTCCGCGTCCCAGAACGCGACCGAGATCTCCATCGGATCCTTGTACGGATTGTCCGCCGCCGCGGAAGCGCCTTGCGACGCAGTCGAGCCCGATGCTGCGGGGGATGCGGCCTGATTGTTGCCGTTGTTGTCGTTGCCTCCGCAGCCTGCGAGCAATGCCGTGGACAGCGCCAGTCCGGCAGCGACTGCCGTGAGTTTTTTAACCATGTGAATGAATCCTCCCTTTGACGATTATAGGATAAAATTTTTATATGGTTAAAAAATTTCTTATCCCTGTCCGTTGTTAGTCCCTATCCTTTGATGGAGCCGACCATGATGCCCTTGTCGAAATGCTTCTGCAAAAACGGGTAGACGGCGATGATCGGCAGGCTGGAGACGACGATCGCGGCCATCTGCAGCGCCGGCGCGTACACCTTGGCGGACTGCCGCTGCTCCGCCAGCGTTTGGGCCATGAGGCTGAGCATGGAATTGGACGTAATCAGCGTTTCCCGCAGGTAGATCTGCAGCGGGGCCTTTGAGGCATCGCTGATGAAGATGAGCGCGTACCACCATTCGTTCCATCGCTCCACCGCGTAGAAGAGCGCGAAGGTCGCCATGAACGGCGCCGAGATCGGCAGGATGATCTTGTAGAGAATGTACAGGTCGTTCGCCCCGTCAAGCTTGGCCGATTCCTCCAGGCTCTCCGGGATGCCGCCGAAGTAATTTTTCATGATGATCAGGTAAAACGTATTGAGTCCTGCCGGGACGATCATGACCAGCAGGTTGTTGACGAGACCGAGGTCTTTGACGATCAGGTAGAACGGAATCAGGCCGCCGTTGAAAAACATGGTGAACAGGATCAGGCTCAGCATCGCATTGCGCCCCGGCATGCCCCGCTTGGACAAGGCATACGCGCCCGCCACGGAGATCGCCATGCTGAACGCGACGCCCGCGGCGGTGACGATAACGGAGTTCAGGAACGACGTCCAGAACTTCGTATCCTCGAGCAGCAGCTTGTAGGCGGTCAGGTCGAACGAGAGCGGGAGAATGTAGAAGTCGCTCTTGCTGATCGCCTCGAACTTGGCCACCGAGACGATCAGGACGTTGTAGAACGGAAAGAAAGTAATGACGGCTAGGAGCCCCAGGACGATAAAAGCCCCGATATCGAACGGACTCCATTTTTTCTTCGCAGCGGCCGCGCTGGCGCTCATGGGCGATCCTCCTATGCTGTCTTCGTTAATAGAGCCCCTGCTCTCCCATTCGCTTGGCGAACGTATTGGCCGCCCACAGCAGCACGAGGCTGATGACCGACTTGACGACGCCGACCGCGGTCATATAGCCGAAGTCTCCGCCGACGGTGAAGGACGTCCGGTAGATGTACGTGTCGATCGTGTCCGCCACTGAATAGACCGGAGAGCTGTAGAGGTTAAAAATCTGCTCGAAGCTGGCCCCCTGCGTCAGCATCTGCCCGACGTGAAGAATCAGCAGCACGGAGACGGTGCTCTTGATGCCCGGCCACGCAATGCTCAGCAGCCTGCGGAATCGTCCGGCGCCGTCCACCTCCGCGGCCTCGAACAGCTCGGGATTGATGCCCGCCAGCGCCGCCAGATAGATGATCGAATCCCATCCGATCTCCCGCCAGACGTGAGTGATGTACAGGATCGGCCTGAACGCCCTCTCGTCCACGAGCGGCGAGCTCGGGTCGGCCCCGAACAGCATCGCGATCTGGTTGTAAATGCCGTCCTTGCTCAGGATGTTCATGACGATGCCAGCGAGCACGACCCAGGAGATGAAGTGCGGAAACGTGAGGATCGTCTGGAAAAACCGCCGGGCCTTGTTGCGGGAAAATTCGTACAGCACGATCGCCAGGACGATCGGCATGGGAAAGTGAATGACCAGCTTCATGACGCTGATGACGATGGTGTTTAAAAAGGCTGTGCGGAACTCGGGATCGGTCAGCAGCGTCTTGAAATTGTCCAAGCCCGTCCACGGACTGCCCAGGATGCCCTTGCCGTAGTTAAAGGTCTTGAACGCCAGCGTCACGCCGTACATCGGTCCGTAGCTGAAGAGCGCGTACCAGACCAGGATCGGCAGCACCATGAGATAGAAGTACTTGTACTGCAATATCGTCTTGCCCAAGCTCCGCCCCGGAGCCCGGGCCGTCGTCGGATCGGCCAACCCTCTCCCCGCCTTCCATGTTGTGTTTGGCGCCAAGTAAGCGTTTTATATGCTAAATTATAAGGAGCGCAAAAGCGGCCGAGTATAGAGGATTCACGCCGAAGATGTGGACTTTACATACGTAACGGCACAGAGTGCGGCAGGTTCGGAGGATCGGACATATCGAACGTAAGATCGTCCATACCCGCGCCCGGCGGGAGCCGATAGGATGAACCTACACGGGAGCAAAAAGCGATTCGGGAGGACTGACATGCATACAGCGATAATCGCCGACGACGAACCATGGATCGTGGAGGGCATCAAAGCGGCGGTGGACTGGGCCAAGTACGGATTCGAGGTGATCGGGGACGCCGAGGACGGACAGGCGGCGCTCACGCTGATCGAGGCGCTGCGCCCGACGCTCGTCTTCACCGACATCAAGATGCCCGCGATGAACGGCCTGGAGCTGATCCAGCGGGGCAAAGCCGTCTCCCCGGACACGCTGTTCGTCGTGCTCAGCGGACACGCGGAGTTCGCTTACGCGCAAAAGGCGATCAACTACGGCACCTTCGGCTACTGCCTGAAGCCCTTCGAAATCGACGAGATTCACGGCATGCTTGCCCGGATCGCGCAGCATCTCGAATCGAGCGAAAAGAAAGCGCCGACCTCCCATTCGTACGCGCTCTACGAAGCCATCTGCTCGGGCGACCTGGATCGGATCAGCCGGCTCTTGGATAAGAGCGGCATGCCGGTATCGGCCGGGACGCCACTCGTCCCGGTCGTGGTGCAGGGTCGGCATACGCCGCCCGCCGTGCCGGGCGTCGCCTGCCTGTCGTTCCCTATGAGCAGCAGGCGGCACGGCTTTTTATTGGAGGAACGCCTGAAGGCGGCGTTTCTCCAGGGAATAAGCGGCGCGGCAAGGCCGATCGAATTCGGCGTCGGCATAGGCCCGTCCCTCTCGGACGTCGCGGAGCTGGATGCGGCTCTCGAGGCTGCCTCGCTCGCAGCCTACGGCATGTTCGCCACGGGGCGACCCGGCATCTACCCGGCGTCCGCGTCCGGCGCCGAACGTCCGATCGAGGAGCGGCTCAGGGAGATCGCCAGGATGCTCGAACGCAAGGACCGGCTGGGCTTTATCGCGGCTATGGAGTCGGCCAAGGCGGGATTCCGCGACGGCGCCTTCACGATCAAGGAAGCGTACGTACTCTATACCTCGGTGCTGTATCTGTTCCCGCGGGAGGGCTCGAAGCCGAGCGGACGCTTTTTCGAAGGCTACGAGCAGCTCTATTATCGGTACGGAACCGCGGAGGCGATGGTGGACGACCTGACGACAATGACGCTCGACTCGTTCGCCGAGGGCGTCGAAACGGCGGAAAGCCGGATCTCCCACAAAAAGGTGAAGGAGATCGTCCTCTACATTCGCAACCGCTTCAATCAGGAGCTCTCCATTCAAAGCCTGGCGGAGCAGTTCTATTTAAGCCCGAATTATTTATGCCAGCTATTCAAGCGGGAGGTCGGCGAGACGATTGTGGAGCATATCTCGCGGCAACGCATCGAATACGCCTGCAAACTGCTGGAGGAGACCGATCTATCCATCTATCAAGTAGGGGAAAAGTGCGGATTCCAAGACTACTTCTATTTCACCCGAATCTTCAAAAGATACCGTAAAATGACGCCGACGCAATACCGGGAGCGGTCATGAAGGCCTTCGGCCGGCTGTCCATCCGCACGCAAGTGCTTCTGATCGGCGCCCTCATCGTCGCCATCATTCCGTTCGTCATCGTCCGCGTCTACCAGCAGTCCAGCGCGACGATCATCGATCAGAACACCGAGTACAACACGGAGCTCGTCTCAATCCTCAAGCAGCGGGTATCGGCCAACTACGCCAACGTGTCGGGGCTTATGATGAATCTCGGCTACGACGCGACCCTTCAGAAGTTCCTCCTCGAGACGGACAAGCTCAAGCTGTACGATCTGTCGCAGAAGGTGGAGAGCCTGATGAGCATCGTGCGAAATACGAACCAGGATATCCTCGACATCGTCGCGGTCGGGCGTTCCGGCTCGTATACGTCCTTGGCGGGCAGAACCCAGCACATCCGGGAGCTGATGGCGACCGCAGGCGATGACGGCACCGTGCACTATCGCGGCTACAGCCCGCCGGACAAGGTGCTCGACAAAGGCAAGCTGCTGTTCGGCATGAATATCTTCGCTTCCGGCGACACCCAGTTCTACGGCGAGAAGATCGGCTACATTCTGGTCGTCCTCGACGTTCAGTCCATTCATTCGGCGTTCGAAGGCTATCCTCGGCTCGCCGGCACGAACTTTTTCATGATGGACGACAAGGGCGTCATCTACGCGAACGGCGGAGAATGGGAGCGCACGCTGGACGCCATGGGCATCGAAGATGCGGGCGATGGGCTCCAAGCGGCGGAAACAGGAAAAGCAGTTGTCCGGAAAGTCGGCGGCAAAAATTACGCCGTCCAGACGTTCGCGCTGCCGGAGATCTCGGGCAAGATCGTGACGGCCGTCCCGATCCACAATCTGATGAAGGAGCTCGAGCGGCTGCGCAAGACCAGCTATTGGCTGCTCGCCGTCACGCTGCTGGTCGTCTCGATCCCTTACGCAATGCTCATGGTGAATATTTTAAGGCCGCTGACCCGGCTCATGCGGTTCATGAAGCGGCTGAAGGGCGGCAATCTGGAGGTACTTCACGACAAAGTGGACCTGAAGGGGTACGCGGAGATCGAGGTCATCTCGAGCGAATTCAACACGATGATGACGCGCATCAACGATCTGACGGGGCAGCTGGTGGACGCGACGTCGAAGCTGTACCGGGTCGATCTGGAGAAGCAGCGGGCCGAATACGCCTATCTGCAGAGCCAGATTAATCCGCATTTTCTGAGCAACACGCTGGATTCGATCAAGGGCATCGCCATCGTCAAAGGGAACCGGGACATCTTCGAGATGACGACGGCGCTCAGCTCGATGCTGCGGTACAGCATCAAGGGCAAGGACGAGGTGAGTCTCGCGGACGAGCTGAAAATCGCGGAAGCCTGCGTCAAGATCCACCAGGGCCGGTTCCCCGGCAGGCTGACGTTCAAGCTTCTATGCCCGGCGGAGCTGCAGGACATCCCCGTGCCGCGGATGATCGTCCAGCCGATCGTCGAAAACGCGCTCGGCCATGGACTGGAGCCCCGCGGACGAGGCGGCGTCCTGCTCATCTGCGCCGCGGAAAACGCGGACGGACGGCTCGAGATCGCAGTCGAGGACAACGGCGTCGGCATCGAGCCGGATCGCTTGGCGCTCATGACAGCGTCGCTTGCGAGCAGGAACGCGGAGGCGAGCGGGCATATCGGCGTCCGCAACGTGCACAACCGGCTGTGGCTAAAATACGGCGAGCCCTGCGGCGTTCGGCTGGAGAGCGAGCCGGGGCGCGGGACGAAGGTCGTGCTGACGCTGGCAGGGAGACGGGCTGAGGAGGACTATGCGCGGTCCGGGGATGAAGCCGTTTGAGCGATTGGCGAATAGCGAGCCGCAGCGCTGGCGCAAGGCAAGCTCCTTCCGTCTGCGGTCTCGCTAATGAAACCAGACGTACAAAGGAATAAACAGCAGCGACGTCACGATGCCCGCCAGCGCCATGGACACGCCGCTGACGCTGCCCTGCAGCTCGGAATCGCGGATCACGCGTCCGGTGCCGATGCCGTGCGAGGAAGTACCGATGGCGACGGCGATCGGCATATCACCGGAGATGCCCAGCCGGCGCAGCAGCGCAGGTCCGACCATGCTGCCGAGTAGCCCGGTAAGCACCGTCAGCACGGCGGCGAGCTCCGGAATGCCGCCGGCCTGGCGGGCGATCTCCACCGAGATCGCGCTGGAGACGGACTTCGGCATCATGGTCGCCATGAGCTCCCGCGTCCCGCCCATCAGCCAGACGAGCAGCCCCGCGCCGGCGATGCCGCTCACCGATCCTAAGGTGACCCCGGAGAGAATGGCGGCGAAGTAACGTCTTAGGAAATGCCGCTGCTTGTAAAGCGGTACGCCCAGCGCCACGGTCGCCGGTCCCAGGAAAAAGGTGATCAGATCGCCGCCCGCCCGGTAGTCGTCATAGGGAATATCAAGCGTGAGCAGCAGCGCGATGATCGCGCCCGAGCAGACGAATAATGGATGGATCGACTTCCACCTGCCCTGCACCTTCAGGGCAATGACATAGGCGCCGACGGTAATCGTTACGCCGAACAACGGGTGCTCATAAAACTCTTGCAGGTTCATAAGCCGGCGCTCGCCTCTCCCTGCTCGGATCCGGCCGCCAGCGACGCTTTGCGGCCGACCCGGGCGGCGACGCTCCCGGCAACCAGCATGACGATCAACGTGCTGCCCACGAGACTGACGACAATCGCGAGCCCGTTCTCCCGCAGCACCGGCAGGAAGGCGATCGTACCGACGATATACGGCACGAAGAACAGCATCATATGCCGCGTCAGCAGCTCGGCGGAGCGTTCCACCCACTCCAGCTTGACGATACGCAGAAACAAGGCGGCCGTGAACAGAATAAGGCCGATGACATTGCCCGGAATCGGCAAATGCAATGCGCGCTCCGCAAGCAAGCCTAGCAAATTAAACCCGAGCAAAATGGCGAATCCGGTCATTATAGCACCCTCACTAAACCTTTAAACGTATAGGCCAGCACCGGCTTGCCATCCAGCGCGATTTCTTCCTCCTCGCAAGCTTCGCTGAAGGACAGCCAATCGTCCTCGTTAAAATGCTGCACCGAGGGCCCGTTTCCCACATGAAGGCAAAGAATGTATGACGCGCCCGTGACGGAACGGCAGTCGAGTACATAATGCGCCGATGTCTCCCGGCCTTCCCGAACGTAGGCGGTAATGGGCGCCTCATTCACCGGCTCGTCGCCGGCCGATACGATGCCGGCTCCTTCCGGTGATGCGAGCGACTCGCGCAGAATCGCCTCGATCCCTTCCCCTGCGAAGCGTTCCGCTTCCGCGAACGAATTGATTTTTCTCATGAAAACCTTCATCTCCATTCAAGCAGTTTGCCGTTCATGACGTTCATCCGAAAAGGTGAGCGTTCTTATCGCTTCAACACCTCCAGTTGTCCTCGTCGTTGCGTCACGTATGTCACTCTGCGACCAAAATCTTAACGACGGTCTGCCAACGCTTGGAGTCGTTCCTCATTTATTTTCTTCGATCGCTCCTATGATTGTCATCCCTTTTTTGAAGTTGCCGCGGAAATGGAACACAAAACGAAAGGAGGCCGCATCCCTATCGGATGGGCCTCTCTTCCATTCGCGGCAATCGGCGCGCTTTAAACGACTTGAACGAGCATCAGCTTCTGGTTGTCGCCGCCGCCTGCCGCGTACTGGACAAACTGCGTGCCGGCCGTCGTGCTGGAACCGGGCATATCGACCGACTTTCCGCTTTTACGGTTGATGAATCGGCTGTACCCGGAGCCGGCGTCCGTTACGCTCCATTCGTCCTCATAGGACGCGTCCGCCGTGTACGTCTGCTGCACGATGCCGGCGTTGTCCGCGGTCGAGGCTCCCGCTACGGCGAGTGCCTTGCCGGTGCTCTTGGAGACGACCTTGTAATAGCCGTTGGCAAGACTCGTCAGGGTGAACTGCTGGTTCAGGCCCGACGTCGCCGTCCATTGGATGATCGCCGTTCCGTCGTTCGGGCTGTTGCCGCTAACGTCCATATTTAATCCGCTGCTCTTGACCTGAATCTTGTACGTCTTGCCGTCCAGATCGAGCGCGGCGTCCAGATAGACCCCGAATTCGTAGACGGAAGGCCCGAGCGTCCCGTTCACGTTCGCAATCTGGAGCCGCACCTTGCTCGCCGCGACCTTGGGGAACGCGTCCGTCTGCGCCTGTGCGGGCGCGCTTCCCGAATAGGCGTCGATCCAGCCGGAGCCGTCGTAATATTGAATCTTATAGCTGCCGATCCGCTGGCCCAATTGGCTGATCGTCGTCTTGTTGAACGCCGTGACCGCGCCCAGATCGACCTCCAGCCAGGCGCTGGCCGTACCGTCCGCCGTCGCCCACCGGGAGCCGGCGTCTCCGTCGGTAGCCTTGGCCGCCGCATAAGGCGCGGAGTGCGCGCCGCTCGCAGTCGTCGGCTTGTTCAGCGCCAGATTCGCGCCCGCGCGGCCGACGCTCAGCTGGTACGTCTTGGTCGTCCCGCTCTCGGAGGTCACTTCTACCGCGATGACGGATGCGCCGGCAGGCAGAGTGACCGTCGCTTCCCCGAGCGCGTCGACCGCCTGGCCGTTCACCTTCACCGTCGCGGCGGGATCGGCCGATACGGCAGTCACCTTCGCGCTCGCGGAGCTGCCGCTCACGGATACGCCGTAATTTGTCGTCGAGGCCGCGAAGGCCGGCGACAGCGCGCTCCCCTCCACGCCCAGCGTCATCAGATCGGCGTTCATCGATGACGCGGACTTGTTTTCGTCCCAATAGAACAACTCGCCCTCTCCCCCGCCGAGATTGAGAGTGAGCGTATATTGCCCGCCTCCGATCGCGGTCAGCGCCACGTTTTCGATGGCTCCCGTGAACCGGTTGACCTTCTTCAGCGTCGTCGGATTCGCGAAGGTCAGTGTCACGGTCTGCCGGGTGTCCGCGAGCGAACCGTGCTGGTTTTCCGGTCTCTGTCCATTGCCGGCAGCCAGGCCGTTAACGACCATGAAGTATTTGGGCGCCGTGGACGTGAAGAAAGTGCGCGTATCGTATCCCGGCAGCGGCTTGAAGTAGCCGACGACGACGTCGCCCGGCAGGCCGTCGTTCTGCGTGCCCGCATTGACTGCCGACACGTCCGTCAGATGGTACTCCGCGTTAGCCGCGAAGGTGCCGGTGTTCCAGCCCGTCGGGGCCGTATTGGCCGTCGCCGCCCCGCCGCTCGAGTGCTGGCCCGGCTTGACGCGCAGGTCCACGTTGTTCAACCGTACCAGATGCGGCCCCCAGTTCCGCGCCTGCCGGAAGTTCTCGGCGTATTCGTAGTAGTGACGCGTCGGGAAGCCATTTTCGTCGAACAACATCGCGTATTGGTGATCGTACTCGAACCGGAACAGATCGAGCCACTTCATGCCTCCGGCGAGACTCAAATTGGTGATCAGGTACTTCTCGGACTCCGTGCTCTCGTACCAGCCGGATCCCGCCTGTGAGCCGCCGTTCTTGAAGGCGCCGAGATATTGGCCGAAGGCAATCGGCCGGGTCCCCGTGCCATCGATTCCGAGCAGCGCCTTTTGCCGCTGATAATTGATCGCGTTCACGATCTTGAGCGTCGACTCGTAATCCTTGATCGAGCCGCCTTGATCCCAATAATACGTGTCGAACGTGAGCAGATCGGGCTTCGCAGCCTGCATGTATTCGTCCAGCTGCGCGCCGCTCCATTGGCCCTGGTATTGATTCGTATGGACGAGCACCCGCGGGTACAGCTTGTGCGACAGCTCGAACCAGTTTTTTAAATAGCCCGTCTCCGCCGCGGAATACCCCTGCTCGTCGCCGAAGCAGAAGCTGACGGCGTTCGAGATGTCCGCGATCTGGGCCGCCGACAAGAAGTCGCCGCTGCCCGGCGGATTCTGCCCGACCGCGTTGGTGGCGTAAGGCGCCTTGGCCAGATTCCACTGGATGCCCGGCAGTCGGTCCTGCAGCGGCTGATTGTAGAGCGGCGGATCGTAGTACGTCACGCCGGTCATATTCGTCCCCGTGAATTCGGAAGCCGTCGGCACCGCCCGCCCGTATTGATCCGAAGGCATCCATGTGTGAATCTGGAGCCCCTTCTCGATCAGAACCTGGCTCGCGAGCGACAGACGGGGGTTGACGTAGGCTGCCGGAGCCGCGACCGGGGCGGCAGACCCCTGCGTTTCGGTGTCGCGGTAGACGTTGATCTCGCTGGCGATCGGATTCGGGTATGTCGCGCTGTGCACGGTCAGCATCTCGATCTTGAGGTAGCGTGCCGTCACCGGTTCGAAGTAACCGAAAATCTTCGTCTTGGGGTCGTTTAAGATCGTGCGAATCTCGTAGCCCGTCCAGTGGAAATTCCCTTGCATGACGACCGGCGCGTAGTTCGATCCGTCCGTGCTCGCGTACACCTTATATTGGTCGACATGGTTCTGAAGATTGGCCGGATCGCCGAGATAATCGATCTTGCTGAGGGGATACGCCGCGCCCAGGTCGATCGTGACCGTCTGCGGCGTCGTGCCCGAAGCGACCCAGGACGTCGCGATGTCGCCGTCGAACGCTTTGGCGATCTCGTGACCGGTCTGCTGGCTCGTCGCCGAGACCGCGAGCTGGGATTGCGGAATCTTGACCCTGCCGCGGTAATCGAAGGACGCTGCCATGTTCGCGATCTCGGTCGCGGACAGCGCCCGGCCGTACAGCTTGAGATCGTCGATTCTGCCGTTCCAGGCAGCGGTGTTATCCTTGGACAGTCCGACCCGATAAGCGCCTGTTGCGGCTTCGGCCACCACCGTGCGCGCCGATTCCTGCGCGCCGTTGACGAAGAGCTTAAGCGACTGGGATGCGGAATCGTACGTCACCGCGACGTGATACCAGATTCCCGTCGAAGCGACGGTCGTCCCTGTCGTCGTCACGCCTCCCAGATACGAGTAGAATTTGCCCGTGCCGTCCAGCCCGATCCAATTGCGCCCCGTCGACCCCTCCTGCTGGAAGATCAGATGCGTAGACCCTCCGCCTGACGCGGCCGCGTTCACCCAAGCGGACAAGGTAAAGCTGGAGGCCGCCGGGTTCAGCTTGTACGGAATGCCGACGTACGCCGTATTGTCTCCGGCGAAGGACAGCGCCTGCCCCATGAGCCCCGTCGCGAGCGCCGGCTTGGTTGTCCCGTACAGCGTGCCGTGCGCGCCGTCCACCGCGTCCGGCGTGACGTTGCTGCGGATTTCGTCGAACTTCCAGCCGCCGGCCTGCCCGGTCGGGAATGCCGCCGCCTCCGCCGTCGAAGCCTGATACGAGATAGCCGGCATCGCCAGCGCGGCGGCGAGCAGCGCGACCAGCATACTGCTTTTTGGCCTGAGGCGCGCTCCGCATCCGCCCCCCTGTCCCCTATCCCCGCGACCGGAATCCGGCCGTCCGTCATCCCGCCATTCATCGTTCCGTTTCAACATCCGATTCCCTCCTTCGTTCGATTCCTTGCCGCTTGCCGTCCGGTCGCGCCCGTCTAGACGCCTTGAATCCCCTCCTCTCCGATTGAGGAATACGCTTACATGAACGATTATTGAGGACGATCCCCTGCTTCGCTCCCTCCTTCCCCGGCCCGCCGGCCAGGGAAGGGGGAAGCGAAGCGGCATCCTTACCGTTCAAGCCGGAAGACATGCGCATAAGGCGCTGCACCGGCCATCCGGGACCGCAGCTTGATGAAGGGCGGCCGGCCCGTCTCCGTCACGAGTTCCGCCTCGCCTTCGCCGCCCAGGAGGCTGACCGACCTGATGACCGTGAAGGTGTCGGGCAGTTCGAATTCGCTTAGCGGCTCCACCGTTTCGTCCGCATACAGGTAGAAGGCGTAGACCGTATCGCCCTTACGCGTAAAGGCCATATTGCCGCTTAGATACGGGGCGCATGCGCGCGTGCCGTAGATGGCTTCGCCGTATCGCCTTACGAACGAGCCCAGCCCCCGAAGCGCTTCGATGCCGCCGCCCGGCAGCCTGCCGTCCGGCTGCGGCGCGATGTTGAGCGCCAGATTGCCGCCTTTGGCGATGATGCCGACCAAAAGGTGTACCAACTGTCTCGGCGACTTGAACGTATCGTCGAAATTAAACGAGAAGCGCTTGCCCACCGTTACGCAGCTCTCCCACGGGACAAGGATCGGCTCGTCCGGCACCGTCTGCTCGGGCGTGATAAAGTTCTCGTACGCACCGCCGACGGTGCGGTCGACCGCGAGCAGGTGCGGCTGCGTCGTCGCCCGGATTTCTTCCACGATCTCGCCGATCCGCACGTCCTGCCCTTTGTTGTCGGGGCGTACCCAGCCGCCGTCCAGCCAGAGCGCCTCGATCCGGCCGTAATGCGTCAAGAGCTCCCTGATCTGCGCGTGCGTGAACCGGACGAACCGCTCCCACCGCTCGGGATGTTCGCTCACGTCGTAGTTGACGTTGCGGTCCGTGCGGCCGTCCGGCCAGGCGAAAGCGGGCGACCAGTAATCCGGACTGCTCCAATCCGGCTTTGAAAAGTAGGCGTGCACGGCGATGCCCCGCTCGCGGAACGCGTCGAACAGATGCCGGACGATGTCTGCGTGCTTGTGCGCGTGAAACGGGGTGTTCGGACTCGTGATCTTGTAGTCGGTCGTCTGCGTATCCCACATGCAGAAGCCGTCGTGATGCTTGGTCGTGAACAGCAAATATTCGAAGCCGCATTCCTTGGCGAGATCGGCCCAGGCGTCCGGCTGAAAACGGATCGGATTGAACGTCGTCCGCAGGCCGCGGTACTGCCGACGGAACTCGTCCATGTCGTCGGTCCAGTCGACGTCCTGCTTCGACCAGGCCGCGCTGTCTTCGCTCATGCACCAGGACTCGTAAATGCCGAGCTGGCAGGCGGACGACCAGTGCATCATCAGGCCGAGCTTGCGGTCGCCAAATCGCTCCAGCGACTCGAGCACCTCGGGCCTGTCCGGCTGCACGTACCCTTCGGCGGTATAGTCGTGAATCCCGTTGTTCGTTGCGTCTTTTTTGGTGCCCGTCATGCTGCTTCTCCTCCTGTAGAACGGCATCCCCCCCAGACGGGAGGATGCCGCGGACTTGAACTTATAAGCGAATTATTGCGCTGCCTTCCAAGCGTCGTACTGCTTTTGCATTTCGGCGATGACCTTGTCGGAGCCGGCGTCCTTCAGCTTCTCGATCGCGCTGGGCAGGAACTTGTCGGGATCGACGGAGCCCGTGATCAGCGGCAGCTTGATCGCCGCCGTCACGTTCTGGATATTGGCGATCTCGGCTTGCACCGGCGTCGGGTCGAAGACGAAGCCGACCAGCGGCGATACCTGCGCCTGCTCGTTGAACGCCTTGAACTGATCCCACTTGTCCGCCGGATCCGCCTCGGTCAGATAGGTGAGGAAGCCGTTGCCGAATTGGAACCAGCCGGTATTCCAACGCTCCTTGCGCGCGGGCAGATCCTTGACGACGTTGTCGGAAACCTTTTCATAGTGCACGCCCTCGATGCCGTAGACGAACAGATTGTGAAGGTACTTGTCGGCATGCAGCAAATTGATGAACATCATGGCCCGCTCCGGGTTTTTGGAGGTGGTCGGGATTGTCAGCATCGAACCCATGACGGAGCTGGTGGTGACGATCGGCTTTTCGATCGGCGCGTAGGTGACGTCGAAGCCCGCGCGATTCGACCAGATGACGTCGGCCGTCGGGATGCCGCCGGCGATGCCGGTCAGCCACTTGCCCGCCTGCTCTTCGTTGTCCGGCCGCTTGTAGGTGGCTGCGTCCGGACGGACATAGCCGGCCTTGTAGTACGCCCGGACGGTCGCAAGCGCCTGCTTGGCCTGCGAGGTCTCCCACATGTTCACGATCTTGCCGTCCGTGGCGGCAGGATCGTAGATCATGCCGAACGGGATGTTCTCGTTCATGACGTAGTCGAAGGGCACATACCACAACGCCTGCTGGCTCGGTTCGATCGGGTAGATGGTCGGATCCTTTTCCTTCAGTTGCTTAAGGACCGGCTCTGCGTCGGCGATTGACTTGACGCCAGACAAGTCGATCCCGTTCTTGTCCGCGAGCGGCTTGTTGAAGCGCAGTACCCACTCAGACGCGATCTCCTTCGGATTTTGGACCGCATAATTTTTGCCGCCGACCTTGGACAGATCGAGGAACTTGCCGTACATGGAGCCGAGCGCATCCTGCCCGTACTTCTCCAGCAGATCGTTAACCGGCGTCAGCGCGCCCTTGGAGGCGAGCGGGATCATATGCTTGGCCTGCGTGAACAGTACGTCTATTTTCTGACCCGAAGCCAGCAATACCGGCACCTTCTGCTCGGCCTCGGCCCACGGGATGAAGTTGATCTTGACCGTGGCGTTGATCTTGGGACCGATATACTTATCTACTTCCTTCTCGATGAGCTCCGTATCCTTCTGCGGATCGCCGAAGAAATACAGCGTCAGCTCGTAGGGATCCAGCGCGCTCTCTGAAGGCGCCGCGCCGCCGCTTGCCGTCGCGGTCTGCGACGGGCTGGCCGCAGCGGTGCCGGATGCACTCCCGCTCGGCGAAGACGTCTTGTCGTCGCCGTTGCCGTTGCCGCAGGCGCTTAGCGCCCCCGTTAAAACGAGGGACAGCGCAAGCGTGTACCCGATCCCCTTCTTTTGACGTGCGTAAAACATAGCTTGACCTCCTGTATGTTCATTGTCGTTCGTTGATTTATTTAAGCGCGCCGCCCTGCAGTGACGGCCCGTTAAATACCTATCTAGCCTTTGATCGAGCCGACCGTCAGGCCCTGGATAAAGAAGCGCTGGAAAAACGGATAAGCCAGCACGATCGGCAGCGTCGCGACGACGACCATCGCCATCCGGATCGTCTCCTGGGGCAGATCGGCGAGCAGCGTCGCATTGGAAGCGGACAGCGAATCGGTATTTTCGAGCAGGTACTGCAGGTTGTTCTGGATTCTCGACAGCATATATTGAAGCGGCGTCAACGCCGGCTTGTCGATGAACAGCATCGCGTTGAACCAGTCGTTCCAGTAAGCCAGCGCGCTGAACAATCCGATCGTCGCGATGCCGGGCAGCGAGATCGGCAGCACCATCCGGACGAAGATGGAGAAGTCTCCGGCGCCGTCGATTTTCGCGGCTTCGATCATTCCCTCGGACACGGTCGTCCGGTAAAAGGTTCGCATCACGATAATATAGAAGGCGTTCACGCAGAGCGGGAGGATAAGCGCCCAGATTGTGTCCTTGAGGTGCAGCACCTGCGCCACGACCATGTAGAAGGGCACGAGGCCCGCGTCGAACAGCATCGTCAGGAAGGCGAGGAGCGTAAAGAAGCGACGGTATTCAAACTCGGGTCTTGCGAGCGCGTAGGCGTACGGCAGGATGAAGACGAGACTTAAGAGCACGCCGATCGCCGTCACGCCGATCGTCACCAGATAGGCATTCAGCATCTGTCCGGAATCTTCGAACAGATATTTGTAAGCGGACAAGCTCAGACGCTCGGGCCAGAGGCTGTAACCGTGCAGCGCCAGCGACTGTTCGTCCGTGAAGGAGATGACGACCGTGAACAAGAAAGGCAGGATGCAGGCGGCCGCGACGATCGCGGCAAGGACGTTCCAGGCGATATTCCAGCCCCGGGTGAATCCGTCGATGTTGGCGTAGGACTTTGACTTCATGCTTATGCTCCCTTCGTTTAGAACAAGGCGTCGTCTCTGCTGATCCGACGAACGACCAGATTCGCCGACAGAACCAGCATGCAACCGACGACCGACTGATACAGTCCGGCAGCTGCGCTCATGCTGAACACGCCCATCTCTCTCATGCTCCTGAAGACGTACGTATCGATGACGTTGGTCACCGGGAACAGGACGCCCGACTCGCGCGGCACTTGATAGAACAAGCCGAAGTCCGAGCGGAAAATCTGCCCGATCGCCAGGATGGTGAGGATGATCATCAGCGGCTTCAGATGCGGGACAGTGACGTTGCGGATCTGCTGCCATTTGCTCGCGCCGTCGATGACGGCCGCTTCGTAATAGGTTTTGTCGATGCCGGAGATGGCCGCGATATAGATGACGCTGGAGTAGCCGATCGACTTCCAGACTTGGGCCAGGATTAAGAAGAAAGGCCAGTAAGCCGGCTCGGTGTACCACATCTTGGGTTCGAGGCCTAAGCTTGAGAGGACGTTGTTCGCGAAGCCCTTGTCCATGCTGAGGAAGGCAAAGGCGAAATAACCGACGACGACCCAGGACAGGAAGTGAGGCAGCATCATGCCGGTCTGATAGAGCTTCGAGGTCCGTTTGTTGTTCAGGCTGCTCAAGATGACGGCCAGGGCGACGGGGAGAATCAGTCCCAGCGCGATGAACGCGAAGTTGTACAGCAGCGTATTTCTCGTGATGAGATAGGCATCGCTCGTCTGGAACAAAAATTTGAAATTGTCGAATCCGACCCACTTCGCCTTCCAGATGCCGTGGAAAAGTCCCTTGCTGTCGTAGGCGAACTGTTGGAACGCGATCAGGTTGCCGACGATGGGCAAATACTTCAACAAGACAAACCAGAGCGTGGCCGGCAGTACCATGAGCAGAAACATTTTATTTCTTTTCAGTCGCTTCCATTTCGTACGCATGCGCGATTCCCCGTTTCCATTCTAAGCTTGGGCTTGTTGCCGTGAAGCGTTTTCAGGATACTTCTAGTATCCATGCTCCGCCCGCTTGCAGAAAGAGGAATAAAGCAAGGTGAACCGTCGGAACTCAATATACTTGGGGGAATAAAAGACGGCGGCCCGTACGGGCCGCCGTCGCGGGCCTCCATCCCGGACTGCCGTCGATTGCCGGCCTCGCGCCATACGGCGCGGGTACGGCAAGCTCAGCCCTCCGCCGTTCCCTTGATCAGGTTGCGGTAATCCGTAGGCGAAGAGCCGGTAAACTTGGCGAACAGCTTGTAAAAGTAGTTCGGATCCAGGCAGCCGACCTTCGCCGCGATCTCGCTTGCCTTCAGATCGGTATGGACAAGCATCTCCTTGGCGATTTGAATGCGGTAGCCGGTGACATAGTCGGTGAAGCCGACGCCGATCTCTTTCTTAAAAAGCTGTCCGAGGTAGACCGGATGGACGTTATACGCCTGGCCGAGCGTCTTCAGCGACAGCTCCGACGCGTAGCGGTCGTGAATATCCAGCATGACCTTGCGGATCACGGGGCTGCGATCTTCCTCGGCGCGCGTCAGAGACGCCAGCGTCTCGGATGCGAACTCCCGGACGTACATTCGGATCCGGTCGACGCTCCGCAGCCGGAACAAATGCGCGAAAAGCTCCATGAAGCTGCTGCGCCCCGCCAGCTTCCCGATCTGGATCAAGAGCTCCAGGGCGACCTCTTGCGCATCGGCCAGGGAGGCGTTGGCGTGCGCCTTCAACCTGCCGAATTCGTCGTCGATCCATAGGTTCAAGCGCGAGAGATCCCGTTTGTTCAACAGGTCCGCGAAGCCGAGACGATCGTGGAAATTCGCGATGCCCTGGGCGCGGGGCGGCAGCTGCTCGCCGTCCACGACGAAACGGCTGCCGGCGAGCGGCGTACGGCCCTGCTGTTCCTTGGCGCGGCGGTAGCTCTCGGGAACATCGGCGTACCCGTTCGCGGTCGTCCCGATCGAAAACAGGAGCTCGGCGCGCCATTGCTCCCGGATGCGCCGATGAATCTTCTCCAGCCCGCGCTGGATAACGGCACGGTCCAGCGGACCGGCCGGATCGGACAGGAGCAGCACGATATCGCCGTCGGGGTCGACGAGCTCCATCGTCAGGCAGTCCGGAAGCCATTCGGCCGACAGCGACCTGACGACCTCGAGTATCCCGGAGATCAGCTCGCCTCGAATGTCCGCAGAATACGCTTCGCCCGTCGGCTCGCCTCCGAATAGACAGCCCGTCACGACGGCATAAGAGAGATGATTGAGCGGGATCTCCGCAATCTCGGCCCGGTGCTTCAGCTCCGACCTTGGCATCGTCCGGTTCATCCAGCGAAGCAGCACGTTGTTGCGCAGGATTTGCTTCTCCTCCACGGACCGGCTCCTGCGGATCCCTTCCTGCTCCAGCTTCCGGACGGCGCCCTCGACCGTCGCGCTCAATTCTTTGACGTCGATGGGCTTCAGCAGGTAGTTCTCGATGCCGAACTTGATCCCCTCCTTCACGTAGCCGAAGTCGTCATAGCCGCTCAGCACGATGAACTTGACGCTCGGATCGACGGAGCGGAGCGTCTCGATCAGCTTCAGGCCGCTGATGCCCGGCATGCGGATATCGGTGATGACGATATCGACCGGATGCGCCAGGAACCGCTCGGCCGCCTCCTCTCCACTTGCGGCTTGGGCCTCGATCCGAAGCCCGTGCCGTCCCCAATCGAGAATCGAATGCATGCCCTTCAGAATCAAGGGCTCGTCGTCGACGATCATGACCTTGTACATGATGGCTCACTCCTTGCGGCCGGCGGGGATCTTCAGGATAACCTCCGTCCCGACGCCGTCCGTGCTGTCTATCGTCAAGCCGTAGTCCCCGCCGTAGACCATCTGCAATCGCATATGGACGTTGCGAAGGCCGATGGAGCCGTTTTCGGCCGGCTCGTCCTTCATGCCGAGCGAGCGCCGGAGCTTCAGCAGCTCCGCCAGCGGAATGCCTCTGCCGTTGTCGCCGACCCGCACGAAGACCGCGTCCGCCTCTGCCGAGCCTTCGACGCGGAGCCGGTTGTCCATGCGATCCGCACGGAAGCCGTGCAGGACGTAGTTCTCGACCAGCGGCTGCACGGACAGCTTCACGATGTCGTGCCTCGCGATCTCCTCGGGCATGTCTATCTCTACCTGCAGCCGCTCCGGGAAGCGGATCTGGAACAGCTCCAGGTACAGCCGGCATCGCTCCATTTCCTCGGAGAGCTCGACGATCATCGCGCTCTTCAGCGAGGTACGGAACAGCGTCGCCAGCAAGAAAATCGAATGACCGACTTCCGGCACGCCGTGCGCTACGGCATTCATCCGGATCGCCTCCAGCGTGTTGTACAGGAAATGCGGATTGATCTGCATCTGCATGGCGACGATCTCGGCGTTTTTCTGCTTGATCTCGGAGACGTACACTTTCTCGATGTAGTGATTCACTCGCTCGCACATCCGGTTGAAGTTGGAAGAGATCTGATACAGCTCGTCCCCCTTGGTCAACGGAATCCGGACGTTCCATTGGCCGATGTCCAGCTTTTCCATGGCTCTTACGATCACTTTGGTACGTTTGGAAAATCGCAGGATCAGAATATACGTGAGGAGGACGGAGCCGGAAATGCATAGCGCCGTCAGGATCAGAATCCAGCGCTTGAGCACCTGCGTACCCGCCCGCATCTCCTCGTAGGGCACCGCCCCCGCGACGATGACGCCAGCCTGGTTGGACGTCGATACGGTGTAGTACGCCCGCTGATCGTCTCTCGGCTTCGGCGCATCGCCGTTCAGCAGATGCTCGACCGGATAGCGCCGGCCGGTCCAGAAGCCATTGGAGTCGTAGAGGACGTCTCCATCCCGCGTAAGCGCCAGCAGATAGCCTTTCATATCCGGCTTTAGACGCTGATTCGGCTTCTCCAACCCGCTCGCTCGGAATCGGACGACGAGCTTGCCGATCGGCGCCAGCGTCGTCGGATTTTTCAGCTCCGCATCGACGGCGTACAGCTCCGTTCCTTCCGCCTCCGCGCCGTCGACGGGATACGCCCCGCTCTGCGCCCCCGCGCCTTCGCCCGACGCGTAGAGCGCCTCCGGCTGCCGGCCGTTCGCGGACAAGATCTCCAGCGATAGCTGCTCGTTGACGCGGTACCGCTCTCCCGACCGTCCGACGAACACAAGCGACTCGATGTCGAACCCGCCGTTGAAAAACGTGGACAACGGTTTAAGCGGGTCGTAAGCGAACGAGCCGTCGTTGAAGTACCGCTTGAAGCTGGTGTCCAAATAACTGGCGTAGCCCTCCTGCAGCAGAGAGGAGACGTCCTGCATGAGCGTGTTGTTCGAATAAAGGCTTTCCCGGATCAGCCTGGCGGCGTCGACGCGCTGATCGAGGTAAGCGCCGATATTGGCCACGGCCTCGCGCTCCCGCGCCATCTCCTTGTTCAGCAGGTACTGCGTGAAGTAGTGATAGATAAAGAAGGACAAGGCGGCCAGCGTCACGATCACCACGGCGGCATAGATCAGCAGAATCTTGTTGAACAGCTTCTGGGCAAAGTGCTTGCGGTACATCTCGGCGATCGTCCGGCCGATCCTGCGTATCATGGCGCTCGCGTCCCTTCTCCTCGTGTGACATTCACTCGGCGAAAGCGTATGCAATTATTATATAAATGAAGCTTGCATCCAACAATCGATCGCGCACGATGCCCAAGCGCTACAGATGGCGCGGACGGACGGGGAAGAGGGATTGCCGCGGCGCTTGCCGTGGCAACCCCTTGCAAACTCTATTATTTATCGCGGGCCGCATGCGACTAAAGTGGAATGATCCAAGATGGACAGTAAAAAATAAAGATGCCCGGCGACTGCCCGGGGATTCCGATCCGCCTTGAAAAGCCGCCCGGCGATCCGGGCGGCTTCTTGGCGATTCCAGCTCTCTATTTCTTCGCATAATCCTTCGCATGGTAAGGCCCGCCCTCGCGCATGACCGTCCACAGCGGGTCCGTGTCGTACGGCATCGAGGCCATCATCCCGTCGTGCCATTCGTTCAGCAGATAGACGGCCTCCTTGCAGATATCCCGGCGCTCTCCGGCCAGATCGCGCTGCTCGAACGGATCGCTTTTGAGATCGAACAGCATCTCTCCCGGGAAGCCGTGATGGCCGTCGTGATAGGTGCGGATGTACAGCCAGTCCCCGAAGCGAACGCTGCGTTGGCATACGTGCGCGCACTGCGAGACGACGAGGTAATCGCGCCCCGCGGCCCCGCCCTGCAGCACCGCGTCCGCATAGCTCTCCCCGTCCCAGGACGGCGCGGCCGGGATGCCGAGCAGGCCGGCCAGCGTCGGCCCCAGATCGAGGTGATAATGCAGCCCCTCGTCGACGGCGCCCTGCGCGCCGCCCGGCCAGCGGACGATCATCGGGATGCGGCAGGTCGCCTGGTCCGCGGTCCCGTGCTCGGAATAGATGCCGAGCTCGCCCATATTTTCGCCGTGGTCCGCGCTGATCAAGATGGCCGTATCCGCCAGCACGCCGAGGCTGCCGAGCTTGGCGAGCACCCTGCCGACATGCTCGTCCATGTAGCGGATCGCGGCGTCGTAGTTGTCGAGGATGACCCGCAGGTCTTCCCGCCGCTCGATCGCTTTGCCGTGTCGCGGGTGCCGGTAATAATGCGACTTGGCGAGCGCGTTCATGTCGTCGATGCTGTGCTGGCCCTTCTTCGCCAGATGGCGCTCGAAGACATCCTCGGTCAGCCAGTCCGGCAGCGGATCGTCCGCGAACGGGCTGCCGTAATCCTCCGGCGCGCGGTACGGCGTATGCGGATCCCAGAAGTTCAGGTGCAGGAACCAATCGTCCTGCGCCCCGTTGTCCTCCAGCCACTTGAGCGCGACCGGCAGCACCTGCTCCGCCGACTCCCCGCCCTTGCCGCCGACGTTGAACACTTCGTTGAAGCCTGCGTTAAACGTCCAGGCCGAGTGCCGCTCCGAAAACGTGCTGACTGACGCCGTCTTCATCGCCGCTTGACGCAGGACGGCAGGCAGGCTCTCCATCGCGAGCCGGTCGTTGAAGCCGCGCGTCTCGCCGTCCCGGCGCATGTCCGCCGCGGTGCCGCCGTGCCCGACGATGCCGCTCTTAATGCCGAACCGGCCGGACATGAGGGCCGAGCGCGACGGCAGGCAAGGCGCGTCCGAGCAGTAGTAATTCGTGAAGCGCACGCCTTCCCCCGCGATCGCGTCGATGTTCGGTGAAGTGTCGCGGTGGTAGCCGTAGCAGCCCAGATGATCGGGACGAAGCGAATCCAGATCGAGATACAAAATTCTCATTATGCGTTACCCGCCTTTGCTGTATTTAACCTTTGACCGCTCCGGCGACCCCGTCTACGAAGAAGCGCTGGAGCAGCAGGAAGATGACGACGATCGGGAGGATCGCGATCGCGCCGCCCGCCGCGATGCCGGTCCAGTCGACGACGTTCTCGCCTTGGAGCGCATAGAGGCCGACCGCGAGCGGACGCAGATCGGGCTTGCTGAGCGTCAGGATCAGCGGCAGCATGAACGAATTCCACGACCAGATGAACTGCATGATCGTCACGCTGCCGGCGACCGGCTTGGCCAGGGGCAGCATGACCTGCGCGAACGTCCGGAAAAATCCGCTGCCGTCCATGACGGCCGCTTCCTCCAGTTCGTTTGGAATCTCGCGGAAAAACGTGGCGAACAGCAGGATAAAAATGATGTGGTTGCCGCCCGCCTCCGCCAGAATAACGCCGAGCAAATTGTTCATGAGACCGAGATTTTTAATCAGGTCGAAAATCGGGATGATCGCGAACTCCATCGGCACGAACATGCTGGCCACCAGGAACGCGAACACAAGCTTTTTGCCGCGGAACGAATGTCTGCCCATAATGTAACCGCAGGTCGCCGTCGCGAAGAGAACCAACACGATTGTACTCGCGGAGATGACGACGCTGTTCAGGAAGTAGGTGTCGAAGTTCGCGCCTTCCCAGGCGCGCTTGAAGTTATCCAGCCGAAATTGCGCCGGAATCAGCTTGAGGCCGTTCGAGAAAAACTCGCCGTCCGTCTTGAAGGCGGCCGACAGCATCCACAGAAACGGGTAGATCCAGACGAAGCAGAACGCGAGCATAACGAGGTGAAATAACGGCTTCTTCAGCGTTCTCATAGCGGCGACCGCCCCCTTATCCGCTTGGTGATCACATTCTGCGCCACGGCCAGCACGCAGATCGTGACGGCGAAGAAGATGCCCGCGGCGGCGGCGTAGCCGAGCTGCGGCAGTCCCATCTCGCTGGAGAATGCATAACGGTAAATATAAGTCGAGACGACGTCGGTGGCGAAGAACGGCCCGCCGTTGGTCATCGTCTTGATCAGGTCGAACGCCTTGAGCGAGTTGACGACGTTCAACAGCAGGATGACCGCCCCGATGGGCAGAAGCAGCGGCACGGTAATGCGGAAGAACAACTTCGAGCCGCGCGCGCCGTCCATTTCCGCCGCCTCGTAGAGCTCCCTCGGAATGCTCTGCAGCCCGGCCAGCCAATACACCATGTTGATGCCGAGGTTTTTCCACACCGATACGATCACGACCGTGAACATCGACCAGCTCGGATTGCCGAGCCAGTCGATCGGCTCATCGAGCAGCCCGATGCCGTGCAGCGCGCCGTTCACGGCGCCGTCGCTCCCCCAGATGAACACCATGATGATCCCGACGATCGACGTCGTCGTGACGACGGGCAGGAAGATCAAGGTGCGATAGAAGCTCGCGCCCCGAAGGCCCGGACGGTTCAGGACGACGGCGAGGACGAGCGGGACGAACAGGTGCAGGGGTACGACGCCGAGCATGAATTTAAAGCTGTTTTTGAACGCGTTCCAGAAGTAATAATCGTTCGCCACGTTAACGAAGTTGTCCGTCCCCACGAAGGTCGCGTCCGACGTCAGACCCGACCAATCCAGCATGGCGTAGTACACGCCGGCCACGATCGGCCAGGCTTGAAACGCCAGGAAAAGCAGCAGCGTGGGCGTTAAAAACAACCAGCACCAGGCCTGAATCTTCAGGCGCGACTTTTTGGTCTCAGCGGTCCGTCCCATGTTGTCCTCCCCGTCGGCCGAGCGGCCGTCACTTCAGCGCTTGATAGTCTTCGGCGGAAAAATCCTTGTCCGGGCTCCAGTTCGGGAAGGAGAAATCGCTGCGCTCGACCTTCGCGCCTCCTGTCTTGGCCTGCGCGATCGCCGCATCCAGCGCCTTGTCGATCTGGCCCGACAGCTGCTTCAGCGGGGCCGCGGGATCCTTGAGCGAACCTGCGACGACGCCTTGGAGAATGTCGCCGAGTCCCGGCTTCGGGTCCTTGAAGCTCGCCATGACGGCCGACGCTTCGGGATTGCGCACCGCCACGCTCGGCACGAGGCGCGAGTACTGCTGCACGATCTCGTAGTACTGCTTGAACTGCGGGATGTCCGCGGACGACTCGTTGACGTCCTTCAGGATCGAGAAGCGATCGCCGTTCTTGACGAGGACGGACTGGTAGTCCTTGCTGAAGTATTCCTTGAGATAGATGGCGGCTTCTTCCGGATGCTTGGTGGAAGCGGACATCCCGATCCACGGCGCATAGGTCGAACGAGGCAAATAGCCGTTCTGGCCGTCGTCCGGCACCGGCGGCGCCATGACGCCGAAGTCCAGATCCGGATTGTTCTTCGTCCAGGTGCCGACGTTCCATTCGCCCTGAACGATGAATCCCGCCTGTCCTTCGGCGAACAGGGCGCGGGCTTCCGGCGCGGAGAGGCTCATCGTTTTCGGATGGTAGCTGCCGTCCTGCTTCAGTCCCTTGAACAAATCGAATACGCCCAGCACGGCCTTGGAGTCGTAGGCGGCCTGTCCGTCCTTCAGGCTGACCGGCGATTCGGAGGCGAAGCCGCTGCCAGCGAGCGCCGACCATTCGGTCGCGGCGAGCTTCCAGCGGCCGATCTGCTTGCCGCCTTCGATAATGCCGTAATACTTGCCTTTCCCGGCGGCCGTGATCTGCTTGGCGGCCTCGCGTAATTCGCCGTACGTCTTGGGCGGATTGTTCGAATCGAGGCCGGCTTCCTGGAAGAGCTTCTTGTTGTAAAAAACGAGCGTGCTGGGTACGCCGGTGAGCGCGGGGATCGAATAGATCTTGCCGTCCAGCATCGTCGTGCCTTCGGTGAACGCGCCGTCCACGAAGCTGCTCTTGAACGCGTCGTCGAGATAAGCGTCGAGCGGCTGGTACCAGCCTTCCTTCACCGCCGTGCTCAGCTTCATCGTGGCGGGGATCGGGAACAGGTCGGGCGCGTCGCCCGATTTGATGGCGGTCAGAATCGTATTCTGGAACTGGTCGACCGTCAGCAGCGTATATTCGATCTTAATGTTCGGGTATTTCGCTTCGAAGTCTTTGATGAATTGCTCGCGGTAGGACTTCTCGCTGTCGGCCCAATCCATGATCCGGAGCGTGACCTGCTCGCCGGATGGCGAAGACGGAGCCGCAGCCGAGGAAGAAGGGCTGGCGGACGCGCCGGCGGATGCGGAAGGCGAGCTTGCCGATTCGCTGCCCGACCCGTTATTCGAGGATCCTGAGCAAGCGGTTACCGCTTGTACGATTAGTGCCATGGACACGAGCGCTCCTGCATGCTTCCATTTCATTCTCAACGATAATCCCCCTCTGATTTGGTTGGATCCGCAGAACAAAAAAAACTTCAAGATTCCCGATGCGGCAGCGTTTTTAATGCCGCCGGCAAGGTTTCTTGAAGTTTATGTTAGTTTATATTTCATAATCGAACCATGTAGGGACGATGCTTCTTCTTGTAATTTTGATACTTTTGCGATAATCGGTCGGCGATTGTCCGAACGCTTTCTGGAACGCCCGGCTAAAGTGCGCCGCATCGTAGTGCCCGCTATGCTGCGCGATGTGATCGATCGTATAATCCGTATTTTCGAGCATCTGCCTGGCCTTTTGCAGCCGCATCTTCTTGAGCATCTTCATCGGCGTGATCCCGTAGATCTTCTGGAACGCCCGGCTGAAGTAAACCGGATTCATATGGTAGATCTGGGCGAGCTCCTCGCGGGAAATGTCTTCTTCGAGCCCGTTCTCGATATAATGCAGCGCGTTGTTGAAGCGGTCCGTGACGATCGGGTCCCGCGAGGACCGCCGCTCCCCCAGCTTCGTGCTCTCGAGAATCTCGTGCAGCAGGAAGAAGGCCAGGAAGCCGGTCTGCACGGTGCGGAAATCGTCTTCCTCCTGCAGCCACAAGCTCCGGAGCTCGTCGAACTTTTTTTCGTACAGACCGGGGTCACGCACCTTGACCACCTTGCCGAGCGGAAATACGTCGAAAAAATCTTGCTCCCCCTTGACCTTAATGTCGACGTTGAACAAGTAGTGCACGCCGTCGGTCTGGGAAATGACGTTAAACGGCTTGTGCGGACGGTGAATCATCACGTCTCCCGTCTTGGCTACGAACTCCTTGTCCTCGAATGTCGTGATGACCTCGCCCTTTTGGATATAAGAGACGGTATAGCAGGATTGGACGTAATCGAAAATGATTCTGGACTTGTACTGAACCTTCGTCACGTTCAATACGGCGATGCGCAGCTGGTCGTGAACTTCATACGACATGCCCGCCCCCTCCTTCCTATCGCTCGTCCTCGTCGTCGCGGAACAGTTCGTCCAACACCTTTTGCCGATTTTCCAGAAACGCTTGGTCACGATTGTAGAATCGGCGGATCATCTCCCCGCCGCACGATCTTTTTCCTAGCATAACCGTAACGATTCTTCGCGCCGGGGTCAACTATTGCGGGTCGTGGTCTCTGTAACCAACCTTGCTTTCAGTCGTTTTAACGATATCCCCTTCTGTCAGGATAGCCCTTCAGGGCGCTTCCTTTAACCGCTCGCAAGCCGCTCGACTTATCGCATTGCCGAGACTCGATTAATTGCGACGTTCGTCCGCTCCGCTTCCCGACTCGGACAAACGTCCAAACTTGTCCCTTGCGCCTGGAATAACCTGCTGTATATTCCCTCAGGAGGTGACGGCGTGCTTCAATTAAACGGAATCGTTGGCGGAAAGTCGCCGATCTCGCTAGGTGCCGGAAAGGGCATCGATGTCCAGACGATCGTGATCGATGTGCCAAAAGGCAAAAAGCTGGTGCTGAAAAGTTTGAATTTCCTGTTGTCCAACGACGCTTTTGTCTTCAAAATCGAAGCCTTGCCTTCGACCGGAACGTTTACCGCGAGGGGCGGGGCAGGCGACTTGACGCCTAACAAGGTGCTATTCAACAACACGACCGGCGACGGGGTCCGGATTTTTCTCAACATTTCCGTCCGCAATAGCGCGCGGAATACGCGGACGCTGGACCGTACCTCCAGCTGGCTGCTCAAGCTGGCCCGCGTCTGAGGCGTATCCGCAGCAAGCGTGAGTCAAACACCATACTGCGCTCATGGGGCTCTCTTTTCGCGCAGCTCCCCACGCGGGGTGCGGCGGCGCGTGTCGGCTGCCTTTGGGCAGATCAGTGTGAACATGCCTTGCTGCTTAGGCAGAGACGACTTCTTCTACCGCCGCCGATCGATTAGTTGCTGAAAAGCAGTTATTTCCCCTCATCGATCCGCGCCAAAGCATATAAGTGTCAGAAGGCATTTAATTCCTGCGAGATGGGCGTTTCTGCCTCTTCTTGAGGCAATTTACTGCCTTATAGCAACTAATTTGTTCATTTTGCAATTACGACGCGGAAATAGATGTCTTTTAACCACTATCGCCTCCGACGATCCCGATGCTGCCTATGCCCCGACACTTCCGACGCCCCTGATTCCCCCGATGCCTCGGCGCCCCCCCGCCGCTGCGCAGAAAAACGCCAAGCCCGGGGGCTTGGCGTTCTTACAGCGTTTTTGCACCGTTCTTGTACCGTTCTTGTACCGTTCTTGCACCGTTCTTGTACCGTTATTGTACCGTTCTTGTACCGTTCTTGTACCGTTCTTGTACGATGTTACTTCTGCAGCAAATTGTACACCGACTGCGCGGCTTCGGCGCGCGTCGTCACGCCTTGCGGCGCGAACTGTCCTGCGCCCCGGCCGGACAGCAGGCCGAGCGACGAGGCTTCGGCCACGTAAGGCGCCGCCCAGGCCGCGATGCGGTCCGCGTCGGCGAAGCTTGCGCCTGCGCCGGAACCTGCCGCGGTGCCGTGCAGGTAGTGGTACGCCTTCACGATCATCGTCGCCATCTCCTGGCGGGTGATCGCGCCGCCCGGATCGAACGTGCCGTCGCCGCGGCCCGTCACGATGCCGGCTTCCGCTGCCAGCGCGATCGGCTTCGCGTACCAAGCGCCTGCCGATACGTCGGCGAAGGATTGCGTGCCTTCGTCCGTCAGCTTCAACGCGCCTGCCAGCAGCTGCGTGAACTCGGCGCGCGTGATCGTGCGGCCCGGCTCGAACGTCGTCTCGCTCGTACCGCCGACGATTTGCTTGGCCGCCAGCTCCTTGATCACGTCGATCGCCCA
This sequence comes from Cohnella sp. GCM10020058, assembly GCF_042683485.1. Taxonomy (NCBI): domain Bacteria; kingdom Bacillati; phylum Bacillota; class Bacilli; order Caryophanales; family Paenibacillaceae; genus Cohnella; species Cohnella sp. GCM10020058. Next base: position 407,885 of record NZ_JBHUJV010000006.1, on the reverse strand, counting down.
GTGCGAAGCCGGGACGTCGGCGAAGTTCTTGGTGACTTCAAGCACCGCATACTTGCTGAAGTGGTGAATCTGCGCGACATACGTACCGTCGACATACTTGCTGTCGACATACTGCCGCTGTCCGTTGCCCGTCAGGTAGAAGATACCGCCGAGCTTCGGATTCGTGACGCCATCCGCCTTCAGCGACAGCGTGATCGGCGCGTCGAACGTCGTCACGGCCGTGCTTGCGTCGCCAACGACAATAGTCAGCGTGAACTCAATGACGTCGCCTGCAAGGCGTACGGCAGTAACGTCGGTGGAACCTCCAACCGCCTGCGCAGCCTCAGCCGCGTCGACTGCCTTGAACGATACCTGCACCTGCGCATCGCCGAGGCGATCCGCCGGAATCGCGGCCGCCAGCTGTTTCAGCACGGCTGCCGGCAGCGTGAGCGACAGGTCGCCCGCCTTCAGCGCCAGGCTCTTGCCTTCCGCCTTGCCGAGCAAGCTCATCGGCAATTGCACCGTCTTCGTGCCGACAGGCAGCGTCACGGATGCACCTGCGTCGCCCACCGTCAGCATCGCGTCCGTCACCTTAAGCATGCCGTCTGCCGATGGCGTACCCGTTCCAGTTCCCGTGTTCGGCGTCGTCACCGGCGGGACGTACGGCGGTACATAGATCGGCGCGATCGTCAGGCTTGCCGCCACCGTTGCCGTGCGTTCCTCCGCATCCGTCGCCGTAATCGTCAGCGGGAACGTGCCGCTGCTCGTCGGCGTACCGGAAATGTGCAGTGTCGCAGGATCGAATGTCAGCCCTGTCGGCAATCCGCTCACGCTCCACGTATACGGCTCCGTGCCGCCCGTGGCTGTCAGCGTCAACGCTTGATCATAAGCGCTGCCTTCATTGCCCGATACGAGCGCGCTGCCGGCAGTTGGCGCTACAATTGTCAGCTCGACTGTGCCCGGATCGCCTGGATCTGTCGGATCGACCGGATCCGATGGCCCGACGATGAGAGATGCCGTCATTTCCCGGGAAACATTGGCGGAATCCGTCACGCGAATGACGATCTCGTACGGGCTGCCGACATCCGTGCCCGCAGCCGGTACGCCGCTAATCTTCTGCGTCTCAGCATCCAGCGCAAGCCCTTCCGGCAGTCCCGTCACCGCCCAGGTGTAGGGCTCGGTGCCGCCATAAGCCGCCAATTGCATACTGTATGCCGCGCCAACCTTAGCGGACGGGATCGCATTTCCGCTTGCCGGCTGCCCGATGCCCAGCGCCTCACCGACCGCCAGCGTGTTCGTTACGGATGCCGTCTCGCCGTTCGCATCCTTCGCCGAGATCGTGACCGCATACGGACTCGCGGCTACAGCTCCATCCGCTACGAAACCCGTTATTTTCCCGCTCGCAGCGTCGAAGCGCAATCCCTCCGGCAGCCCCGATACTGACCACGAATAAGGAGCGGATCCGCCCGTGGCTTCAAGCGCTAGCGCCAAGTCGTAAGCGACGTCGGGCCGCGCGGCCGGAAGCGTCGCGCCTTCAACAGGCTTCGCGATCGCCAGCGGATCGGCAGGTACGCTGCCCGGGCCGAAGACGTTAAGCTCGTTAATCGTCCATCTCCAAAAGCCGTCGTAGCCCGTCTGCGTCACTTTGATATACCGCGCATCCTGTGCAGTCCAGCTCACTCTGAGCAGTTGGGCGCTGCCGGTACCCGTCGCTGCGGTCGTCCAGCGCTCGCCGTCGGCGGACAGCTCCACCCGGTATCCTCTCGCATAGTCGAACGTCGCGTTCGCGCCCGCATCCAGCCAGAGGCCGTTCGTGCGATTCGTTTTGCCCATGTCGAGCAAGTACCACTCCCCGCCGACCTGCCCGGCATCGGTAGACCATTGCCGCCCGGCATCGCCGTCGAAGGCGAACTCAGGCGCCGCGCCGAAGGCCGTTGACGAGGCTGCCGCATGCCAGCCCGCGCGCTCCAGCTGCACGTCCTCCGGCCCTGAAGGCGGTACGCTTGCCGGATCTTTGAACGCCTCGCCGGTCGCGGTCAGCCGATCCGAAAGATCGTACAGCGACGTGTAAGCGCAACCTTGATCATGCGCGCAATTGTCTCCGAACCAGGCGTAGCGCTCGACGAAAGGCAGCGATTCCAGCATCGGCAGCAGCTGCGCGACGAACGAAGACGCAAGCGCCTGGGTCGGCGTCCGATAGGTCGTACCGAACGGAATGGCCCCAATCTCCGTGATCCAGATTGGTTTGCCGTACTTGTCGTGAATGGCCGTAAGCGTGCTTTTCAGCTTGGCAACCGCTTCCGGATCGGTGAAGTCCGGATAAACATGCAGCGCGATAAAGTCGACGGGATAGCCGGCCGCCGCCGTCTGCGTCATGAAATCGTCCAGCCAGCCTTTGCCTGCCGCGTAAGAATTGTCGTACGTATACGCGACGGCTGGACTGCCAAGCCGCAGTCCCGTATCCATCAACCGCGGCCACAGCTTGATCGCGTCGGCCACGCTTGTGTTGGACTGCTCCGCCAGCTCGGGCTCGTTGTACCCCAGCACGCTGTCGTACCTTCCCGCCGCCTTACCTTCCTTCAGCTTCGCGATCGTATCGTCCGTCACCGCGCCCGGTCCCCACAGCATCGGAACATAGTCCATGCCGGTCAGGCTGCCTGAATAGTCGATCGACCAATTGTACGTCCAGCCCGCGCCGACATCCGCCAGCTTGGCAGGATCGGTCGACAAATACTTGATCGCGGCGACGCCTTTCTTGACGGCAATCGGCTGTGGCTGTGGATCGCCGGCAATGACCGAGACGACGGAGTCCGCCGAAAAGCCGCCATCGTTTGTCGTCGCTGTAATCGTGGCGCGCCCCGTCCGAAGAGCCGTGACTCTGCCGGCGTTATCTACCATGGCGATGGCCGGATCGCTGGAATGCCAGGTTACCGTTCGATCGCTCGCGTCCGCCGGACTGACGACAGCCTTCAGTATGACAGCCTGCCGTTCCTTCAGATCGAGCGCTGCCGGCTCCACTGCGATGCCGGTCGCAGGCGTAGCCGCCCCGCTGACATAAACGTTAATCTCGTTAATCGACCACCAGTTGGCGGACGCCGTCCCCGTCTGAACGATGCGGATGTAACGGGCGGTTTGCCGTCCGACAGTCGCATCGATCGTCTCCAAGCCTACCCCCGAAGCGATATCTGTCCAGGCTGCCCCGTCGTCCGAAACCTGGATACGGTAGCCGCGTCCATAATCGCCGCCCGACTCGATCTTCACGCGATCGAAGGCGCGGGCCGCCCCCATATCGATTTGAAACCACTGGTCCCCCGACGGCAGCTGCGCTTCCCGGTTCGCCCAGCGCGTGCCGGCGTTGCCGTCGATCGCATTCGCCGCGGTCGAATCTCCGCCTGCATCCTTATATGCCGATGCGATCCAGCCTGCGCGATCCAGCGCCGTCCAGACGACGCTGCCGTCTCCGCCCGCATACTCGGCGACGGTCTGGCGGACGCCGCCCTGCGTAGCCGCCGTGCCCGTCCGGTTGACGACATGGCTGATCTCGCCGTTGCCCGCCAGCAGCACGGAGGTCGCATGATGGATTTTCACGCCCGGCACGTCCGGCACCTCGATCGCGCTGTCCAGCTTCACGACGGCATCCCTGAAATAGGAGTAAACGCCGAGGCCCCACGCTTCGTGGTCCTTAACGCCGTCCGCCACCTTATAGGAAGCGTAGCCGTTCACCTTTCCGCCGCCGCTCATCCACGACGCTTGATCGGGCACCTCGTACGGAATTTCGGATTGGTAAAAGTAGAGCTGTCCGCGTTCGCCGTTCCAGAGCGTCTGATAGGCATTGTGGTGCTCATTGAACAAGCCGTAGACGGTGACGTCCTCGCCGTTCACGACGAGCCCGTTCATCGAGTCGTTCGTCCGCCACCCGCCTGCGCTCGCGCCGTGATCCGCGCGCCAGATCCAGAAGTGATCGCCGATGACATCGTCGCTGTTGATGACCAGGTTCGCGTCCGTCTTGCCGGCATGCGCGCCGCCGACGCGGAAGAACAGATCGTGCAGCGAGATCGGATTCGCCGCGTGGTCCCGGCTTGCGCCATCGGGTCCGACCTGGAGCAGCTCCGGAGAACCGGCGGCGCCCGCGTCGAACAGCAGGCTGGAGACGATGATGCCGTCTTCGTCCGCCACGGTCATCGCGGCTTTGCCTTCGGGCGGAATCAGGGTGGCGAAGCCGAGCCCCATGACGATGGTGTTCGGATGGCTGACGCGAATCGTATCGGACAGATGGTAGATGCCCGGCGTAAACAGCACGTTCATGCCTTCGCTCAGCGCGGCGTTGATGCTGTCCGCGTCGGAGCCGTCCGGGCTCGCGATATAGAAACGGTCTAGCGGAACCGAGGTGCCCGGCGTAGATCCGTTTTGCCAGCTTACCCCTTGGCTGTCCTTGGATACCGACGGGACAAACACCTCGTAAGCCCCTTCTTCGTCGAGAAAGAGGTACGGCTTTTCCCGCATGAGCGGCGTCTTGTTGACGACCGTATACGGATCCGCCGGGAAGATGCCCGAGGGCGGCTTCTCGTCTCCGACGAATACCATATTCCAGACGCCGTTGGACCAGCTGCCGTATGCATTGTTACGCGAAAACCACTGCTGCTGCGAGGCCGGCACGATCATGCCGTCGATTTTGGAGTCGGCCAAAAAGCCGCCGCTCGCGAGTCCCGCATTCCACCACAGGTCGAAGTCGAACAGCTCGAGCTGGCCTTTGACATGCACGCGCCGCATCGGGGCGGCTTGCGCGACCGCCCACTGCGCGGACGAGCCGGCAGGCGGCGTGACGCTGAAGTTCTCGGCGGAGCGCCAAAAGTTGACCAAGGCGTTGCCGTCGTTCCAGTCGGCGTTCGCATTCACGGCGCCGCGGATATCGACGTCGTCGGGATCCTGCCCGAGGCCCGACACCTGCGTGTAGAAGCCGACCTTGACGCTCACGCCTTCGTAGACGCCCGGCTTGAAAAGCATGGCATGCCGCCCGCTGCCGAATTCGCTCCGCTCCTGCTCGGCGAAGATCGCGTCGGCCGCCGCGTTGATCGCGGCCGCGCCCATCGATGGATCGAAGACATGCACGTACGGCCCGAACGGACTGTCTCCGGGGATGCCGGATACCGCGACAGACAAGCCGGATTCGACGCCTCCGACTACGGCGGATATTTTGTAAAAGTAGGTGCGGCCCGACTCGACGTTCTTATCTGAATAAATCGTTCCGGCTGCATCGCCGGTTCCGATCCGCTCGAACGCAGCGCCAGGACCGTCCGCGCGGTAGACGCGGTACGCGTTGGCACCGGCGGCCTCGGACCAGCTCAGCTCGCAGGACTGCGCCGTACATTGGACAGCGAGACCGGACTCGCCGGGATAGGCCTTCTCGCTGTCGTACAGCCGCACCTCCGCGACCGTCCATGGCGAAGCATGGCTGCCGGTCTGCCAAACGTTGACCAGCCTGGCCGTTGTCCGCGGTACCTTGATCACCGTCACGCCGGACTGACCGGGCACTGTCGCCAGCGTCGCCGACCAGTTCGCATCCGACTGAATGGTGTATTCCCTGCCATAGTTCGGGGAATCCCCGGCGTCGATGGCGATTGAGTCGAACGCAGTCTGCTTCTGCATGTCGATTTGCAGGACGAGCCCCCAGGGGGATTGGTTTTTGGCGCTCGTCCAGGCCGTCGACGGATCGCCGTCGAACACAGCCGCCGAGATGGCGTTCAGATCTGGCGCGCCGTCGTCAAGCGTGGTCGTAATCTTCCAGCCTGCGGGATCGAGCGCGCCCGTGGGCAAACTTGCCGACGGGTTTGCGGCTGCGGCTTGATTGCCCGGCGCGACGAACGCTAGCGACAGCGTCAGGATTAACGCCAGGAGGGCGCTTAAGGAAGCGCCGCCCCGTTTTCTCCAATTCGGTTTACGATTCATTGTGACTCTCCCTTTTTCCGTCATTCTATTTAGCTATAAGCGTTGAACTCGTGAACGGACCAGTAATTCGCCGGGGCGGTGCCCGTCTGTACGACCTTGACATATCTGGCGGTCACCGGGGCAAAGTCGATCGTAATCGTCGCTCCCGTCCCCGTGCCGCTAGCGATGGCGCTGCCCCAGCTCGTGCCGTTGCTCGAGACGAATATCTGGTAGCCGCGCGCATAGTCGCCGCTGCCGTTTGCGTCCAGGACGATCCGGCTAAAGGTGCGGGAACCCGTCATATCCACGGTGAAATATTGGCCGGATGCCTGCGCCAGTCCCGTCGTCCAGCGCGTCGCCGGATTGTTGTCGAACATGTTGGACGTCGGTTCGATGCCGGCGGGGCTTGCAGTCGCCGTCCAGCCGAAACGAAAGAGCGGCGTCTTGGGCAGCGCCTTGTAGGTCGTGCCGATCGCGGTCAGATTGTTGCTCGCATCGTAAAGCGTCGTGTAGGCGCAGCCGGCGTCGTTCGAGCAGTTGTCGTCGAACCAGGCGTACCGCTCGACGAACGGCAGGCTTTCCAGCATCGCGACAGCCTCGGTCATAAACTTCTGGGCGCCCGCTACAGTCGGGGTTGCGGACAGCTGGCCGGCGTCGATCGCGCCGAGCTCGGTAATCCAGATCGGCTTGTGATACAGGTTGTAGAGGTTCGTGAGCGAAATGCGCAGGTTCTCGGCCGCGTTCGGATTCATGAAGTCCGGATAATAATGCACCGCGATAAAATCCACATGATAGCCGTTCGCCGCGGTCTGGCTCATGAAATTCTCAAGCCACGTCTGCCCGTACGCATAGGTCTCGGCGGACATGGCGACCGCGGGACTGCCGAGGCGGAGACCCGTGCTCATCAGCGTCGGCCACAGCGCCACGGCGGACTCGACCGACATGTTGGCCTGCTCGTACAGGTCCGGCTCGTTGAAGGCGAGCAGCGCCTTGAACTTGCCTGCGGCCTTGCCCTGGGCAATCGTGGTCAGCGTGGACGACGTGACCGCGCCCGGCCCCCAGATCTGCGGCACGTACTCGATAGAAGTGCCGTTGGTGCCGGGGTAGTCGATAGACCAGTTGTACGTCCAGCCGACGCCGATGTTGGTCAGCTTCGCGAAGTCGGCCTGCGACTGGCCGCTCGCCAGGTACTTGGACGAGCCGACGCCTTTCTTGACCGTCGCGCTCGTTGGGACGGGCGTCGTGATGGCCGCGGCCGTCGGGCTGAACGCGGACACGTTGCCGGCCGCATCCTTTGCGCGGATCGCATAGCTGTAAGAGGTCGATGCTGTAAGCGCTGTGTTGCTGTACGAGGTCCCCGTCGTGCTTGCGATCTTGGTGCCGTAGCGATAGACGTCGTAGCCGGTGACGCCGACGTTGTCCGAGGCGGCGGGCCAGCTAAGATTGATCTGCGCGCCCGAAGCCGCCGTAGCGGTCAGGCTTGCCGGCGCCGTCGGCGCCTGCGTATCCGCGGCGAGCGCGCCCGAAGGCCATGCGTTCCAAGCCAGCAATGCGACGAGCAGCGCCCATAATGAAGCCGAAAGGCCATGTTTAGAACCGATTCTCACGAGTCTTCCTCCTCAGTGATCGTTCTGTGCCTGCAACTCTAACTGTATGCGCTTCCATAAAGCGAGACAATCGCCCCATTTTTTGGCTGGACCTGCTGATTTTTTAGGTAGTGTCGCTCCTGCATCGCCCTACGACACACACTCCGCGGTCTGCAATCGCAACATTCGCTCCTGCACCGCTCCCAAGGCACATCCCGTCCACTGCAATCGCAAACCTTCTATTTTCCCCAGCCAGACGAAACCCCAAAGTCTTATCAAATCCCACCATCCCCAAAAAAATCAGACGGCTGGCCAAAAAATGGGACACTTACCGGCCGGCGTGAAGCCCCTTACACTTTGAAGCACGGGCCGACACGGTCCCGGCGACGCCATAAGACACGGGGGCTTCCCCGACCGGCCACTTGCCGGCGGGCGAAGAAAATAAAGGAGGATCCTTTCACATGCTCAAGTCTCAAAAGAAATCGCTCGCTGTGCTGTCCGGCACGCTGCTGACCGCCGCGATGCTGTCCGCTTGCGGCAGCAACGACAATAACGGCGCCGCCTCGGCGAGCCCATCCGCATCCGAGCCGTCCGCGACGGCATCGGCATCCGCCTCCGCACCGGCCTCGTCCGCAGCGGCCAGCCCATCCGCAAGCGCTACGGAGAGCGAGCGCTACGAAAAGCCGGTGACGCTCAAGCTGCTCATCGACAACCAGACTTCCACAGAAGGCATCAAGGCGATCACCGACGAGATCGAGAAGCGCTACAATATCAAGACCGAATTCGACCTGCGTCCCGGCGGCGGCGAAGGCGACAACCTCGTCAAAACGAAGCTCGCGACCGGCGAGATGGACGATCTCAACTTTTACAATGCAGGCTCGCTCTTCAAGTCCCTCCAGCCTGAAAAGTACTTCCTCGACCTCACCGATGAGCCGTTCATGAACAACGTGGTAGACTCCTTCAAGCCGACGGTCAGCGTAAACGGCCGCGTATACGCCGGTCCGAGCGGCTCCTCCCAAGCGGGCGCCTGGCTGTACAACAAAAAAGTTTACGCCGAGCTGGGACTGTCCGTGCCGAAGACCTGGGACGAGCTCAAGGCGAACAACGAGAAGATCAAAGCCGCGGGCAAGACGGCCGTCATCGGCTCCTACAAAGACAGCTGGACGTCGCAGCTCATCCTGCTGGCCGACCAGTTCAACGTGCAAGCCGCAGCGCCGACTTTTGCCGACGACTTCACGGCGGGCACGGCCAAGTTCGCCACGACGCCGGCCGCGCTGCGCAGCTTCGAGAAGCTGGCCGAGATGAAGCCTTATTTGAACAAGGACTACCTGTCCACCACCTACGACCAGGCGCTCAAGATGCTCGTCGACGGCACGGGCGTCCAGTATCCGATGCTGACGTTCGCCCTCTCCAACATATTTGCCACGTATCCCGACAAGATCGACGATATCGGCGTCTTCGCCCAGCCCGGCGACAGCGCGGACAGCAACGGCCTGACCGTATGGATGCCGGCCGCCATCTCGATCTACAAGGACGGCAAAAACGTGGAAGCCGCCAAAAAGTGGCTCGCGTTCTTCGACACGCCTGAGGCAATGGCGCTCATGGCCGCCAAGGCGAAGCCGGAAGGCCCTTATGTCATCAAGGGCGCCGCGCTCCCGGAGGATGCATACGGCGGCGTCAAGGATATGCTGCCTTACTTCGACAGCAACAACAACGCGCCTGCGCTTGAATTCCTGTCGCCGCTCAAGGGCCCGAACCTGCCGCAAATCACGGTCGAAGCCGGCTCCGGCATGAAGTCGCCCGAAGACAGCGCGAAGGCGTACGACAAGGACGTTGAAAAACAAGCCAAGCAGCTCGGACTGGCAGGCTGGTAAACAAACGCAAGAAGCTTGCAAGAAGCCTTTAGCAAGCACCCCATCGATCGGCCCTGCGATATCGCCGCAGGGCCGATTTATGAATCCGATAGGAGCGAGAGAGAATGACCAAAGCATCCAGGCGATTTTATTCCTACGCATTCCTGCTGCCCGCCGGCATCGTCTACTTCATCTTTTTCCTGCTGCCGACGCTCATGTCTTTTTTCTTCAGCATGACGCGCTGGGACCTGGTCGATTGGGAATTCATCGGCTTCGACAACTACGCGACCTTCTTTTCCGAATCGTCGCTGAATATCGGCTTCCGCAACACGCTCATCTACGCCGTCGTCACCTGCGCGCTGAAGGTCGTCTTCGGCCTGCTGCTCGGCGTGGCGCTGACTTCTTCGCTGCGGGTCAAAAGCTATCTGCGGTCGGTCGTCTTCTTCCCCACCCTGCTCTCGACGATCGCGGTCGGCATCGCCTTCAGCAGCATGATGCATCCGACGCAGGGGCTGATTAACCGCAGCCTGTCGGCGGTCGGCATCGCGGGTCCCGATTGGCTGGGCGACACCGGCATCGCACTGCTGTCCGTCGCGCTGGTGGACGTGTGGAAAGGCGTCGGCATGGCGACGGTCATCTTTATCGCCGGCATCATGTCGATTCCCGAGGAGTACTACGAGGCGCTGCAAATTGACGGCGGCACCGCTTTCGCCAAGTTCCGCTATATTACGGTCCCGTTGACCGCGCCTGCCATGAACTCCGTCATCATCCTCGCCTTCATCGGCGGACTGCGCTCGTTCGACCTCGTCTGGGCGATGACCAAGGGCGGCCCCGGCTTCAGCACCGACCTGATCGCCTCCATCATCTACAAGCAGTACCAAGGCGGCTTCTACGGCCTCGCGACCGCGGGCAACGTCATCCTGTTCATCGGCGTCTCGCTGCTGGCCTTCCCGCTGTTCCGATTCCTGAACAAGAGAGAGGTGGACCTATGAGCCGCTCCGCCCGCCGCATCGCGCTCGAAGCGCTGGCCATCCTGCTGTCCGTCGTCGTTTTCTGGGTCCCCTTCTACTTCGTCATCATCAACTCTTTTAAAAATCGCACCGAATCCTCGTTGCTCGATATCCGCTGGCCTGGCGCGTTCGAGATTTACAACAACTATAAAACCGTGCTCACCGCCCAAGACGGCATGGTAACGCGGGCTTTCCTGAACAGCGCCGTAATCACGCTGCTATCGATCGCCGTACTCGTCGTCGTCTGCGCCATGGCCGGCTATGTCATGCAGCGCAGGACGGACCGGTGGTCGGGCACGATCAGTTTCCTGGTACTGGCCGGGCTCATGATCCCGCCCGCCATCGTGCCGACGATCTGGGTGCTCGACGCCATCCATCTGTTCAAAACGATGAGCGGCATCGTGCTGATCGAGGTCGCGCTCGGCATCTCGTTCGCGACGATCCTGTACAAGGGCTTCATGGCCACCATCCCGCGCGAGATCGACGAAGCCGCGATCGTGGACGGCTGCGGCAGCCTGCGGCTGTTTTTCCGCATGATCTTCCCGCTCCTCGCGCCGGTCACCTCCACCGTGGTCGTCCTCTCCGCCGTCGGTATCTACAACGATTTCGTGAACCCGCTCTACTTCTTCCCCGGCGCGCGCAACGCGACGATCCAACTCACGCTCTACAACTTCACGAGCCTGTACAACACATCATGGAACCTGCTCTTCGCCGACATCATCCTGATCTCCATCCCGCCGCTCGTCCTGTTCATTTTCTTCAACAAGAAGATTGTAGCGGGCATGACGGCAGGGGCGGTTAAGGGTTGAAAAAGTAACCTGGCTGGAAGCGAGCAAGCGAGGATGGCTATGGAACTTCGGACTGTCTTCGAGTCGGCTATTTTTTATCTTAATTGCATGTTCTTTCTGCGGTAACCGGTTTTGTTACTTATCGCTGTGTTAGTTTTACGCCCCTCTTTTTCATAAATGCGGCTTCTCAGTTCGGAACCTTTGCTTTATGTGCAGACAGCGGTATTACCTATCGGGCATATAGCCAACTTACAAATATACAAAGCCGTCTAGGTCTAACACCTGTAACTTAGTTAAATAATTAAATGAATACCGAAACTTTCCTGGTACACCCAGGGAAGTTTTTTGATATTTTTCAGTAACCTTTCCTCTCTGGGTACGTCTGTTAAGAAAATAATAACTTTTATAGGAGAAGTTAAATGAAAAGGTATATGAAGTCATCCTCGATTATTTGTGCTCTCCTCTTTCTTATAGCCTGCAGCCGCACTGCCGATATTTCTGATAATAGAGCTTCAGGGTCGGAAGTAATCCAAACACAAGCAGGTGCAGAGATGGATTTTCACGGTATTATTGTGGAGAAGGATAAATCGTCCGTTGTTGTTGTAATCGGATTAACGGAGAAGGATGTCGCCGGAAAGACGGTTGATGAGTTAATCGACAAGTACGATCCTGAGATATATAAAATTTCTACTAAGGGAATTACTGCACAGTTAAACGTTGGAGACTCCGTAAACGTATGGACGAATGGCATGTACGAGGATAGTCGGATCGTCCAGACGACTGCTACTAAAATAGAAAAATCAAGTTGAGCCTAGAATCGGCGATAGTTTAGCAACTGAGGACGAAAGAGCGACGTTGGCGGTGACCGCCAGAATTCGATTATATGATGCTCATGAAGAAGGCGACCGGTCCTCCCGGTCGCCTCTTCTTACTTTCCGTCCCGCAATTGCTTATCCAGCGCCACCTGCAAATCAGCCATGTACATGGCCGGCGTGTAGTTCGCGCTGGACACCAGCAGCTGTGCATTGTTCCAGGCGGTCGCCTGCGTCTCTGCGTTAAAAAACGCCTCGAACCATAACGTGCCGTTTTTGACGCCGTCGATCTTGTTCTGCGCCAATTGGGTGAGCGGCGGCAGCGTCTGCGGGAGACGATCCGTCTTGAATCCGGTAATGATGCCCATCTCGCTCATCGCTTTGTTGCCGTAATCCGAGAACACCGACTTCATCCACCGCTTCATCTCGTCGTCGTAGCCGGCCGCGGAGAAGGAAGTCGTTAGCCCCGCGTTGAGCAGCCAATCGCCTTCTCCGCCCGCGCCGCCCGGCACGAGCGGGATATTGAACAAGCCGATCCGGTCTTCGCCGATGCGGTTCTGCTTCGGGTCGTTGAAGTCCCGCAGACTCCAGCTCCCCGTGTAGTAGATTGCTGCACGGCCCTGCAGGAATGTCGCGGTCGCTTCGTCCAGATCGGTCGTGTTCACGTGGTCGCCGAAGTAACCGTGCAGCGCCATGCGCTGCACGACGTCCGCCGCCTCGACAAATCCCGGATCGGTCACGTCGAGCTCGCCCCGGCTCACGCGAGCCATGACGTCGAAGCCGTATTTGCGCACGACGTACCCGTTGATCAGCCGGGTGAGCGTCCATTTCTGGGAGCCTGCAACGGCAAAGGGCTGTACGCCAGCTTGCTGCAACGCTTCGGCCGCCTGAAGAAGCTCGTCCCAGGTTTCGGGCACCTGAATGCCGTTTTCTTCGAACAGCGACTTGTTGTACCAGAAGCCCTCGATGTTGATCTCGAGCGGCAGCGCGTACAAGCCTTTGCCGCCCGTCATCGACTTCAGCAGCTTGACGGCGGTCGGATTCAGCTCGTCGCTAAGCCCCAGCTCTCCGAAAGCCTGCTCGATATCGAGCACGAATCCATGCTCGGAAAGCTGCTGCAGCGGCTTGCCGGATTCGTAGGTGAACAGCTCCGGGAGGTCGTTGCTCGCCGCCAGCAGCTGGACCCGCTGCAGCAGGTCGGATGTGTTGACGTTCTCGAATTCGTACCGGACCGAAGGATGCTCCCGCTCGTAGTCCCGGGCCAGCTCGCTGACGATGCGAGGCTGCTGCGACTCCAGATTGGAGGAGACGTAACGGATGACGCGGGTCGGATCGGTCACGACCGGATGGTCCGAGGCGTAAGACGATACGCCGGCGCAAGCAGGCAGCAGGAGCAGCACGAGCAAAAACAGCGGCAGCTTCAATCGTGGCCAGGCTCGGCGCGAACGCCCCAGAAGCGGCGGCTTCCGCAGCAGCCGGTATCCGCTCGATCCCGGCCGATGCCGCGCATGATCCCCCTCCCGGCGTCCCTCTTCATGCTCAGCCATGCTCCGCCTCCTTCCGCGCCGGCGCGCCCGGATCGTCCCGGTACTGGCCGGGCGTCATGCCGACGTGCTTTTTGAACAGCTCCGTGAAGTGCCTGTAGTTGTAATAACCGACCGCCTCGCTCGCCTCGTTGACCCGCTTGCCCTCGCGCAGGAGCAGCTTCGCTTCGTCGAGCCGCAGCCGCGTGACGTGCTTGATATAGGAGGCACCCGTCTTTTCCTTGAAAAGCAGGCTGAAGTAAGTGGTGTTCATGCCGACGTGATCCGCAACCTCCTGCAGCGTCAGATCGCGGCGGAAATGCCGCCCGATGAAGTCGAGCGCCTTGGCCACCGCGGTATGCTGGGACGCCTGCCGCTCCTCGGCGGTCTTGGCGAAGGCTGTCTCCAGCTGCTCGCGAAGCCAGCGGAACATCTCGTCCCGCGTCTGCATGCCGGCCAGCTCCCGATGCGACACCGCCGCTGCGGTCATAACGCCCCGCTGCGCGACCGGCACCGTCTCACGCCCCGAACGACGGCCGACGTACGCCAGCTTCAAGATCTCCTGCTCCGCAAGCTCCGGATCGAGACGCTCCTGCTCCATCCACCTGCTGAAGGCGTCCAGATCCCGAAGCAGCCCTTCCTTGTCTCCCGTCCGGATATCGAACAATATCGCCTCTTCGCGATCCGTCAGCCCTTCGGGAAAGACGCCGCTCTCCGCGATGTCCGCGTATCGGGTCAAGCCCCGTTCCTCCATAAAGCGGGCGAACCGCAGCGCGCGCAGCGCCTCGGTCCGGCTGCGGACGGCGTCGGCGACGCCGCTGTACATCCCTCCTGCGCCGACCGCGTCCGGCAGCTCCGACATGCGGCAGCGCACGTCATCCCAGCCTGCTTCGTCCGGGCATGCGAAATGAAAGACGGCCGCAAGGCGCTCGTCCCCATCGGCCGCGATCACCGTCCGGCCCGCGCCGAGCGGCTCCAGCGCCTCATCCAACGCCGCCTCCGGCACCTCTCCCGCGATGACGGTGACGGCGGCCACCCGGTCCGCCTCCTCCTCGCCGAAGCAGGCGCGCCAACGCGGGAGCGCCTCAAGACCGCGCCGGAGCAGCGCCAGCGTCGCCTGCTCGAGCAGCGCCTCCCGGCTCGCGTCGGCGGCACGCCGCAGCGCGGCCAGCTCCTCCCGCCCGCCGATCCGCTCGCGTGTCCGCCTCAGCGCCTCGTCCACTTTTTCCAGCGTAATCGGCTTCTCCAGGTAATCGACGACCCCGAGCTTCATCGCGGTCCGCACGTACTCGTATTCGTTAAACCCGCTGAACACGATGCAGACCGTCTCCGGCGCTTCCTCCATCACAAGCTCGATCAGACGCAGACCGTCGAGGCCCGGCATCCGAATGTCCGTCATCACGATATCGGGCCGCAGCTCGCGGATGAGCGCCCAACCCGACTTGCCGTCCTCGGCCGTACCGACAAGCGACATGTCGTAGTCGGACCATTCGATCATCGAGCGCAAGCCCTCCAGGACGATGTATTCATCGTCGCAGATCACGACGCGCAGCATGCCTCATCCCTCCTTGATGTCCAGCGGGCGAAACCGGATCTCGATCGACGTGCCTTCGTCCGGCGCAGTTCTCACCGTCAGGGCGCTGTCCGGTCCGTAATAAAGCGCGAGCCGCTCCCGGACGTTGCCGAGACCGTAGCCGCCGTGCGTTTGTTCCTGCGACGCCATCCCGACACCGTCGTCCTCGACCGTGAAGATCGCCATGCCGTCCTGCAGCTTGCCCGTCAGGCGTACCTCGCCTTCCCCAATCTTGGGCTCGAGGCCGTGGTAGATGGCATTCTCCACGAGCGGCTGCAGCAGCAGCTTCAGGATCTCCAGGCTCATGAGCGCCGGCTCGACCTCCGCCACGTAGCGGAAGCGCCCTTTGTACCGCAGATTCTGAATCGTCATGTAGTGCTCGATGTGCCTCAGCTCCTTGAAGACGGGGATCGTCTCCTTGCCCTTGTTGAGGCTCAGCTTGAAGCTCTCGGACAGCGCGACGGCCATGCTGGCGATCTCCTTGTTCTTGGCGATGACAGCCATCCAGTAGATCGAATCGAGGGTGTTGTACAAAAAGTGCGGCTTGATCTGCGCCTGCAGCGAACGAAGCTCGGCCTCCCGCTCCTTGAGCTTCGAATGGACGAGACGTTCGCTAAGCTGCACGTTTTCGGAGGAAATTCGCCGGAACGTCTCGCCGATCGCGCCGACCTCATCCTCGTCGAAGGCCGTTCTTTGCGCCTGTTCTCCGTTTCCTTTCGACCAGTCGATCATCATCTTCTTCAGCTGCAGCAAGGGCCGGGTGATACTGCCGGAGACGAACAGCGACAGCAGCAGCGCGATCAGGCCGATAAAAGCCGCGAACCAGGCGGTTGCGAGGCCGATCCGAGTGGAATCCTGCAGCAGCCGACTCGCCTTGACGACGTGCAGGAACGTCCAGCCGGTCGTGTCGTTGCGATAGCCGATCGTCAGGTAGCCCATCCGATGAAGCACGTGGAACGCCTCCTCTTCCCCGTTTGCATCCCCGAACCGCTGCACGAGTGCCGGATCCTGCGCATAGACGACGCTGACGGGGCTGCCCGCCGGATCGAGCACGAGAAAGCCACTGTCCTGATTGTCGTTCATCGCCTGGGCGAACATCGACTTTTTCAGATTAATGACGAGCAGCCCGATCGTCTCGTAGTCGGACGGGTCGCGGAGCACTTTGACGCTGGAAAAAGAACCGCTGCCGGGAGAGGCCTGGAGAACGTTGTAGGCGAAAAAGAGCTCCCGGCCCTTCGCCGCCAGCGCCTCGCGATACCAAGCGCTGCCCGAGATGCCGAGCCTGCCCTGCGGACTCGCGTAGATGCCCGCGTTGGCATCCGTGCTGCCGTAGCAGACGGCGTGGAAGCCGCGGTCGAACAGGCAGATCGAATCGATGTGCCGCGTGTCGATCAGGTTCGAGACGACCACGTTTTGCAGCCGGTTCGCGGCGCGCACGTCGAGAATCCGCCCGCCGTCCTCGCCGACGGCCTTGAGGTCCGCGCGTACCTGGTCGTTGGCCAGGATGAGGCGGTGCATGTTCACGACGTTGCGCAGCAGCAGGTCCGCCACCTCGCTGGCCGTCTTGAGGTTGTGTTCGTTGTTGTCCATATGATTGCGAACGATCGTGTTTTTGGAGATGTTGTAGGAAATGTAGCCGAGCAAAATGAGGGGCGGCACGGACAGCATGACCATCGCCAGCAGGATCCGCAGACGGAGCTTGCGCGGCCTCATGCGTCGCAGCGCATGCCGCATATGGACTAACATCCAATCGACCGCCTTTTAACGTGTCATCGCCGAATGCCGGACAGGCCGCCGAGTTCTCCCTCAATTGTAAACGAATTCATAGAAAATCGGACATCCGGATTTTTTAGGGGCGGATGTCCGATTTTTTTGGTTTAGGTGGCGGAGGCGCAGGCTGGATTGGTGCGGAAATAGCGGGTTTTTCCGGGTAATTGGCGTAGTTAGCCGGTTTTTCCGGGCAACTCGGCCAACACACAGCTCCCCCGCCCCTAGCCCTACCACTCACACTTCGGATTCGACGTCGAACGCTTCTCTCATCGCTTGCAGTCCCTTAGCTGCTGCTTCGTCGGCAGCCAGTTCGCCGAAATCGGCGACGAACAGCTCCAGAGACAAGTAGCCCTCGTACCCGATCCGATGCAAAATTTTCGCGGCCTCCCGCAGCGGCGCGACGCCCTCGCCCGGGAATACGCGGTCCCCGTCGCCGATCGTTTCCACGCCAGGCGAAGCCGGATAGTCGTTGGCATGGCAGATGCCGATCTCGGCGCCCGTCAACGCGTCCAGCTCGGCGATCGCGCTCCCGCCCGTGTACATGTGGAACGGATCAAGCAGCAGCTTGCCGCCCGACACGCCGCTCCGGCGGAGAATGTCGCGGGCTTCGGCCAGCCTAGACAGCTTCGGCGCCCGTCCCCAGAACTCCAGGTACGGCTCGATGCCGATGCCCCGCCCCAGCTCGACGAGGCGCGCGAACCTCGCGGCCAGCTCATCAGCGGACACGCGCCCGACTTCGCCGAACGGCGGGGCGGCCACCGCCCCGCAGCCCAGCTCGGCCAGCAGCCGCATCTCCCGCTCCGCCTGCGCAAGGGCCGCTTCTCGTTCGTCCTCATCCTCGTCCGCCCATTTAAAGAAGGCGATCGCGTTCGGGAAGGCGAGGCCGCTCCCTTCCAGGCAAGACCGCAGCGCGGCGATCGTTCCGCCGCCACTCAGATATGATTGGATCTGAGGCACCCACAGCTCGATGCCCTCATAACCCGCCCGCGCCGCAACGGCAATCTGCTCCGGCACTTCAAGCTCAAACGGGAAAAGCGTCGATGCGTTCAACGCCGCTTTAAATGGAAACATAATTGAACTTCCTCCCTTTTAACCCTCACTCGTCCGCGATCCGGATCGTCCTTCGTTCCGCGCTGCTGCGCAGCGCAAGCTCGATTAGCCGGATTGCGTCGCGGGCTTGCTCCGCTTTGACCGCGAGCTCGGCGCCGGCAGTCAGGTGCTCGTAAATGTTTAGATAGTAGTCCTGATAGGCGCCAGGCAGCGTCTCCACAAGGCCTTCGAGGCGGAGACTTCCGACATGCGCGTTCAACCTGCCCCATTGAGTCGACGATTCCCTGCCCCAGTCGGAAGCACCGGGGCTGGCGCCGCCGATGAGCGCCGCTTCCTGCGGGTCCGTTCCGTACTTCACGTACGAGCCTGCCGTCCCGTACATCGCGTAACGAGGTCGCGGCTCGCGTGCGTACCGCGAGGAGCCAAGCAGCACGCGCAGACCGTCAGGATAAGTCAGCTCGACCTCGAAAGAATCCGGCGCCACGGCTCCCTCCCGCACCACGCGAATTTCTCCCCGGATTGCTTCCGGCTTGCCGAACAGGCAGAGTGCCTGGTCCAGCAAGTGTACGCCTAGATCGTAGAACACGCCAGTGCCTGGACCGTCCCCCTCTCGCCAATTGCCGGGGACGAAGACCGGATCGTAGCCGTCCCAGCGCAGTTCGCAAGCGACCGGCCGTCCTAACAGCCCTTGCTGAAGCAGCGACCGGACCGTGAGGAAGTCACCGTCCCATCTGCGGTTGTGAAACACGCTCAGCATCCGCCCTTGCGCCTTCGCCAACGCCATAAGCGAATCGGTCTCGGACGCCGAGGGTGTGATCGGCTTTTCCACAACGACATGCTTGCCCGCCGACAACGCTTCGCGCGCGAAGCGGACATGGTCCGTGCTGGGCGTCGCGATGACAATCAGGTCAATCGCCGGATCGTCGTACAGATCTGAGGCTTCCTTTACGACGCGGACCCAGGGGTACCGCTCCCTGGACCGCTCTCCGCTGCGCTCCACGACAGATCGAAGCGCAAGCCCCGGTACAGAAGCGATGACCGGCGCATGAAAGGTGCGCCCCGCGAAGCCGTAGCCGATCAGGCCGACGCCGATCTCTCTGCGCTCGACGCTTCCCTTGCTCCGCTCGCTCTCATCGCTTCCCTTACTCTGCTCGCTCCCGTCGACCCGCCCGCTATCTTCTATCGCCAGGCTCACTCGCGGACCGCGCCCATCCGCTGCAGATTGCGATAGCTCGTCTCGATGCATTCAAAAACAGGTCTCCGGCAATGATCCTGCTCGACGACGAGCCACTCGGTCCCCGCTTCCTCGGCCGCCTTCAAAATATCGCCGAAGTCGAGGATGCCCTCGCCCACCTCCGCGAAGAATCGCTCCTCTCCCGGCTCCATGTCCTTGACGTGAAGCAGCGGGCAGCGCCCGCGAAGGCCGCGCAAATACGCAGCCGGATCGACACCGCCCTTTTGGGCCCAATAGACGTCCAGCTCCATCTTCACCAGCTCCGGATCGGTCTCTCTCAGAAGCAGGTCCAGCGCCGTCTCTTCGCCGAATCGGACGAACTCCCAGTCGTGGTTGTGATACAAAAATTGCAGCCCGCGCGCCCTGCAGGCTTCGCCGATCCGATTGAACAGCGCGGCGCTCTCGAGCACCTCCTCGCGCGTGTCGAAGCGATGCGACAGCACGGCATACTTGGCGTCGAACAGCTTGAGGAAATCCGCAAGCGCATCCAGTCCGTCTGTCAGCTGCTCGAGCCCGGCATGGGCGCTGATGACCTGCAGGCCTATCCGGTCAAATCGTGCCTTCATGTCGGCGACCGCGATCCCTGCGGGGGGCGAGCCGATCTCGACAGCGGCATAGCCGATCTGCGCGACGCGTTCGAACGCGCCGAGGTAATCGCGATCCAGCTCGTCGCGAATCGTAAACGGTTGCAAAGCAATGGGGAATGGCATTTTATTCACGTCCTTATCGATGAAGTTGGACCATTGTAAAGTCATAAAGCAGCATACGGATAACGTTTCCTATCGATCCAGCGCGCCGTACTTCAGTCCCAACGGCAGCGGCTCCGGCCGCTCGCATTTCGCCTCCACGGCGACGTGGCGTTCCTCGCGCGACGAATCGAAAATGCCGAGCGTGACGTCCAGCGCATGCCGAGCCAAGCGTCCGCTCGCCCGGTGCGGCCTGCCCGACCGTATCGCGTAGGCCATGTCGGCAAGCCCGACGCCGCGGCTGTTGTCCGCGAAGCCGTGCGTGAACGGCAGCTCGCTCGTCCGGCCGTCAGGCTGAAGCAGCCGGATCGGACCGTCGAAGTTATTCGGGTCCGGAACATACAGGATGCCCTCGGTGCCGTAGATCTCCAGCCGTGGCGAATAGCCGAAGCTTTCCTTGCCGGCCTGCAAGGTAGCGATCGCGCCGCTCTCGAAGTCGAGCGTAGCCGAGGCGTGCATCGGCGCTTCGACCGGCACCGTTTCGCCGAAGCGCGGCGAATGCGGGTTTGCGACGGTCAAGCTGCGATTTACTTGTCCGACGGACCCGCTAACCTTGCGCACGGGACCCAGCAGGTTGATCATCGCCGTGATATAATACGGAGCCATGTCGAACAGCGGATCCCAGCCGAGCTTCAGTAGATTCGGGAGATTCGGGTGCATGCCGTCGAAAACGTTGCCCATCAGGATCTGGCCGCTCGCCGCATACGGGGTACCGATCCAGCCTTCGTCGATCAGCTTGCGGCAGGTTTGAAGGCCCGCGCCGAGGAACGTATCCGGCGCGCTGCCGACGCGAAGACCCTTCGCTTCCGCCGTGCTTAGTACCAGATCCGCGTCTTCCCGGTTCAGGGCGAACGGCTTTTCCGCGTACACGTGCTTGCCGGCTTCGAGAATCTGCAAGTTGACGGCCGTATGCGCATGAGGCGCAGTCAGATTGACGACAATCTCGATAGAGGGATCACCGAGCAGCTCTTCGACCGAGCACGCCTTGGAAACGCCGAATTCGTCCGCCCGGCGCCGGGCCAGCTCCGGCACCAAGTCCGCAACAGCCGCTACCTCTAAGATGCCGAACATCTTAGTACAATTGTTTAAATAGATCGCGCTGATCGCGCCGCAGCCGATGAAGCCGATTTTGGTTTTTTCCATGTCTCATCACCTTCCAAATCCATTAGTAACACCGGCCAGAATCGAAGTCAATGGCGGAACGGCGCGAATGCCCAAGATGCAAAATTAGTCTATTTTTTATCGAAATCGCGTCCATTTCAAGCGCTTTCAACGCGGGCTATAATGGGTTCTGTCAGCTGCGGGACGCCGCATCGAGACGCTGATTAAGCGCTTACACATAAAGGGAGGATCCGATCGTCCATGAAGAAAAAACGCATCATTCCCCTAGTCGCCGCCGCGATGCTCGCCACGCTCGCCGCCGGCTGTTCCAATTCCAGCAACGGCGGCAATGTAGCCAGTCCCGCAGCCTCCGGTGCAGCCTCATCCCCGGCATCCGCATCGGACAATGCCGGCAAGACGCTCACCATCATGATGAGCTCCGGCGACTACGGTCCCGATACGCTGAAGACGACGATGCAGGCAGCCGCCGACCAGCTCGGCGTGAAGATCAAGTACGACATTTTCCCCGACGACCAGATGCTGAACATCGTCAATACGAAGCTCGCTACGGGCAACGCCGGCGATATCATCATCCATAACTTTGGTATGACGGACGTATCGGCCAAAGATCTCGCGCCGCTCCAAGGCGACTGGGTCGACAAAATTACCGACACGACCAAGCCGCTCACCGTCAACGACAAGGGCGAGGTGCTGAAGGCGCCGCTCGGCGGCGAGTCCAACATGGGTCTCCTTTACAACAAGAAGGTGCTTCAGGACGCAGGCGTGACGCTCCCGATCAAAAACTACGACGACTTTATCGCCGCCGCCGAGAAAATCAAGGCCAAGGGCGTCACGCCCGTCTATATATCCAATAAGGAAGTATGGACCGCCCAGATTCTGCTGCTGACGACGATGACCGCGCCGCTCGTCAACGACGAGTCGTTCGTCGACAAGATGATCGCGAATGGGGCCAAGCCATCCGACAATCCCAAGCTCGTCAAGCTGTTCGACAACGTTCTCTCGCTCAAGGAGAAGAAGCTGATCAACGACGACTACATGTCCGCCACCGACGCGATGGCGCAGGAGGCGCTCGTGAACGGCAAAGCCGCCTTCTACGCGCAGATGAGCTCCACCTACGCTGCGCTTTCCCAGAACTATCCGGACAAGGTCGCCGATATCGGCATGACCTATACGCCGCTGTGGGACGACGAAAAAGACGGCTACGTGTTGTACGGTCAATCGTCAACCTATATGTCGGTCAGCGCGGCCAGCGACAACCTGGATCTGGCCAAGCAATTCGTGAATGCCGTCCTCTCGCAGCCGGTACTGACCAAGTACTACGAGCTGTCTCCGGGCTCCGCGCCATACAAGGATCTAGGCTACAATCTTAAAATGAGCCCGTTCAACGAAGAGATGAACGGGTACGCCGAAAGCCTGCCGCGCCTCGCGGACTTCACCGCGCAGCGCTTCGGCGGCGCGCCGAAGCTCGACCCGTTCTACGGCCGCTTCAACGAGCAGATTCAAGGTTTGTTCGCGGGCAAGCCGGTCAAGGATACGCTCGACGCCTGGTACAAGGCTTATGCCGACGACGCCAAGGCGCGCAGGCTGGCCGGATTCTGAGGAAGCCCGTCAGACGGTGCCTGTCTGAGGAAGCCCGTCTGACGATGCCGATCCTTCGGCGCCGCTAGGCCGCTCGAACGGCCGGACCCGACCGACGGAGTTGCGTCCGGCTGTCCGGAGCAGGCCGGGGGGCAGCCGCAGGCAGCCGCCTTCGCGTTCGCGCCAGGCGGCGGGCTGCGGCTGGCGCTCTCGCCCCACGCTCACAATCCACGAACGAAGAAGGTAATTGCCATGAGATCCCGCAGCATGTCCCGTTATTATTCCGCCTGGTTCGTCATGCCGGCCTTTATTCTTTTCCTCGTCTTTTTTATTTTGCCGAACATCGCCAGCTTCGTCCTCGGCTTCACGGACTGGTCGCTTTTTTATTTCGACGACATCCGGTTCAACGGGCTCGACAACTTCACGCGACTCTTCACGGAGGCCAACTTCCTCACGGCCGTCAAAAACACGTTTTACTTCGCCATCCTCACCGTCATCGTCAAAAACGTGCTGGGCTTCCTGCTGGCGCTGCTTGTGCACAAGCCCTCGCGCTACAATAATTATTTACGCTCCGTCATCTTCCTGCCGATCACGATCAGCTCGATCGTCGTCGCCATTGTGTTCGTCGCCATCTACAATCCGTCGAACGGCATTCTGAACGAAGGGCTGCGGGCCGTCGGCCTCGGCGGCTTGGCCAATGACTGGCTGTTCGATCCGAAAATCGCCATGACCTCGATCTCCGCGATGGAGGTATGGCAGTGGACGGGCTTCAACATGTGCATATTCATCGCCGGCCTGCAGTCGATTTCCAAGGAATACTACGAGGCCGCGAGCATCGACGGCGCCTCGAAGCTGAAGCAGACGCTTCACATTACGCTGCCGCTGCTCATGCAGTCGATCAACATCACCGTTATTTTCAGCATCATCTCGGGTCTCAAGGTGTTCGCTCAAGTCTACGGCACGACGAACGGCGGCCCGGCGGACGCGACGCAGGTGCTCGGTACGTTCCTGTACAAGAGCTTCGGCCAGGGCTACCTGGGCTATTCCTCCGCCGTCGGTCTCGTGACGACCGCGATCATCATGATTCTCACGCTGGGCATTCTCGCGTTTCTCCGCAAAAGGGAAGTGGAATATTAATGGATGTCTATTGGAAAAAACCGTCGAGAAAAACGTTCTATTACCTGGCAACGTTCCTGTTCAGCCTGGTTTACATCGTGCCGATGTGGATGGTCGTCGTCAATTCGCTCAAGGATGCCAAGGAAGCGAATCTATTCGGCGTCTCGCTGCCCTCCTCCCTGAAGTTCGATAACTACAGGACCGTCTTCGAGAGCGCGAACGTCGGACGCGCCTTCGCGAACGGAATGATTCTGTCGGTAGGCTCGGTCGTCCTTATTCTGGTGTTGGCTTCGCTGGCCTCCTTTGCCATCGCCCGCTCGCGCCGGCGTTCGTTGCAAATCTACTACTATATATTTATCGTGGGGCTCATCGTCCCCGTAGCGTTCATCCCGACGTACCTCGTGCTCGACAAGCTCTATTTGCTGAACACGTATACCGGTCTCGTGCTCGTATCCGCCACCTTCGGCCTGCCGATGTCCATCTTCCTGTACGCCGGATTTATCCGCACCATTCCGTCCGAGCTCGACGAGGCGGGCATCATCGACGGCTGCCGTCCGCTCGCGCTCTTTTTCAGGATTATTTTCCCGCTGCTTAAGCCCGTCACGATGACGCTGTTGATCTTTAACTTCGTCGGCTCGTGGAACGATATCCAGATCCCGCTGTTTTTCGCAAATGGCGACAAGTGGGGACTTCCGCTGACGGTTTACAACTTTTACGGCTCCTACCTGCAATCCTGGAATCTCATCTTCGCCGATATCCTTATGACGGTATTTCCGCTCCTCCTCCTTTACATTCTGGCGCAGCGGCATATAATTTCAGGTATGACGGCCGGTGCGGTCAAAGGGTAGGAACGCTTCGAGGTACGCGCCAGGCTCGCATCTTGGACAGGAGGCGGCAGCTTGCGGTTTTTCAGACATCTATCGTTCGCCAAACGCCTCTTCATCATCTTCGCTTCCTTAAGCTGCTTCGTCATTTTCGTATCGACCGTCGCTTATTATTACTATGCCTCCAAAGAGAACAACCGCAGCTCCATGCGCTACTTCAGCGAGACAGTCGAGAATACGGCCCGGCAGCTGGACGAGCTGGTCTCCGGCATGGATGTCGTTTCTTCCCAGGTCATCGCGAACAAAAGCATTCAACAGGCTTTTTTCGATATCGGTCCGGACCCGGACGGCACGAGCAATTACTTCGAGCAAAATCTCGCCGGTCGCAGCCTCGTTCAAGGCGCGCTCTGGACCTACAATTCTCCGCGGGAAACCGTGGAGAATATTAACGTTTTCGCGGCGCCGTCGACCTTTGTCGGGCTGATGAGCCTGCCGCCCGTCTCGTTGATCCGCCGGGAATCGGCTTCTTCGTACTGGGACGTAGGCGACGCCAAGTACAAGCTGCTGCCGCCGCACCGCGATCCCTGGGGCGTACTGATCGGGAACGAGCCGGTCGTCTCTCTCATCCGGCCGCTCACGCTGACCTACTTCAATTTTGAAAACGTCGCCACAATCGAGGTGCAGCAGAGCTACGAGAAAATACGGGAGATCTGCGACTGGGACCGGAACAAAAGCGGCATGCGGCTGTTCGTCGTGGACGATAACAATAATATCGTCTATCCCTATGCCGATCCTTATACCGATTCGGACCGCTCGCTGACGGCCGAGGTGCGGACCGCGCTGTCGACGTCCGACGAAGGGGCGCTAAGCAAGATTCGGGTCGCCGAATACGACGAGCCGCTCATCGCCGCTTCGCACCGGCTTGCCAATGCGAAGTGGCGCGTGTTCCTCGTTCAGCCGGAATCCGCCTATCTGTCGTCCGTCAACCGGATGCTGGTCATTCTGATCGCGACCGGCATCGCGTTCACGGCAATCATCTCCGTCATCGTGTACTTTATCACCCGATTCGTTACCCGTCCGCTTGTTCGCCTGCGCCGGTCGGTTCAGCACGTTTCCTTGGAGAACAAACTGACCAAGAGCGCTTCGACCAAGATCGACGAGATCGAGCAGCTTGAAGCGTCCTTCTACGAGATTATCGAGGAGATCAAGCAATCGGCGAATCTGCTGGTCAAATCCAAGGAAAGCCAACTTCGGCTGAAAATCTCGGAGCTGCAATCGAAGATCAATCCGCATTTCCTCTATAATTCGCTCATGGCGATCAGCTCGGCCGGTCAAGAGGCCCGCAGCCTCAAGGTGCAGACGATGTGCTACCAGCTCGGCGAGCTGTTCCGTTACAGCAGCGGCGACGGCGAAGAGACGACGGCGGCCGACGAGCTTCAGATCGTCTCCACATACCTGGCGTTTATGAAGATGCGCTACGAAGAGTTGCTTTCCTACGAGGTAGAGGAGTCCGGGGCGACGGATCGCGTGCGTATCCCCAGGCTGCTGATCCAGCCGCTCATCGAGAATTCGTTCACGCACGGCTTTCTCGGCATCGTCCCGCCCTTCAAGCTTCGCGTTCTAAGCGTCGCCGACGATCGCGAGTGGCGTGCCGAGATTCAGGACAACGGCAGCGGACTCAGCCCCGAAGCCATTGCCAGAATCCGTGGAAAAATGCGCGAGGTGGACGACATTCTCGAATCGAATGAAGGCTACGATCGTCTCCGCACGGACGATATGGCGCTGATCAACCTCTACATCCGTCTGAAAACGACGTACGGCAAAAACGCCGAGCTCCATGTCGGCAACGATCCCAAGCTCGGAGGCGCGCTGATGCGAATCCGCGTTATTCTGTAACCTCGAGGTGAAGACATGACGATCCGAACGTTTATCGCGGAGGACGAGCCGCTCACGCTGAGGAGCATCAGACAGTCCATCGAGCAAACGAACGAAGCCTACCGCGTCGTCGGACAAGCGACCGACGGCCAATCCGCGCTGAGACTGATCCGCGAGACCGAGCCCGACGTCGTCTTCACGGATATTCGGATGCCGCTGGTCGACGGGCTTGGTCTCGTCCGGCAATTAAAGGCGGAAGGCTGCCGCTCCGTCTTCGTCTTGCTGAGCGGCTACAAGGAATTCGAATACGCCAAGGAGGCGATTACCCTCGGCGTCGAAGAATATTTGATCAAGCCGATCAATCCCGCTCAGCTGGAGAGCGTGCTGGCACAGGTGCAGTCAAAGCTCGACAGCGCGCGACGGCTGCGGCAGCATGACTATCTCGAGCACAGGCGGGACGAGCCGCCGCCTGCCGGACTGTTCGATCCGAGCCGTTCGTACTGGATGGTTGGCATATGCGCAGGGGCATACCGGCGCAATCCGCTCGAACCGGTTATCGGCGCGGACCGTCTGGCGGACCTCGACAAATGGGTCGCCTCGCTGTCAGCGACTCGCCCCTACTGGCTCTTGAACGGCAAGTGTCCGAATGAAAAAATCGTGGTTTGGGAAGCGGAGCCGTCCTTCCCGATTGCCGCGCTGGCCGATAGTTTAGGCGCCAAGATTGGGCAGTTCGCGGAGAGAAACGTGCCGGTAACGCTATTCTACGGTGCGGCACCTGCGG
Source organism: Cohnella sp. GCM10020058 (assembly GCF_042683485.1). Lineage (NCBI taxonomy): Bacteria > Bacillati > Bacillota > Bacilli > Caryophanales > Paenibacillaceae > Cohnella > Cohnella sp. GCM10020058. The sequence continues at coordinate 380,740 of NZ_JBHUJV010000006.1, read as the reverse complement.
AGGCAGGCGCGCTGCCGGCGCGTATTGCGGCGTTGGAGCTGGAAATACGCGAGCGGCTCGTATTCGGAGAGTCCGTCGTCGCGGGCATCGACTGGAATGCCGCGCCCGCGGCGCAGGACGTGCTGCCTGAAGCATTCGCGGAGGATCTGCGACTGCTCACGACGCTTGCCGCCAAGGACAAGGAGCTGGAGGTCCGGCTGCTGTTCAAGACGATGCTCCGTACCTGCCGCGAGCGGCGTCTGACGCAGCCGCTGCTCCTGAGGCTGCTGCGCCAGGTGTGCCAGATCCTGATCCAGCGGTCGGGGCTGGAGATCGAGCCGCGGGACGCGGCGGAGGATCTGATCGCGTCCTCGGCCGGCTACGAGGAATTGGAACGCTTATTGGCAGCCTTCAGCCGGGAGGTCGCGCATCCGGCCGAGGAAGCGCGCGTCCTCGACAAAGGCAGTGAGCGGATTTTGGACGACATCCAGGCGCATATGGACGCGCATTTCCATACGGAGCTCTCGATCCAGGGCATCGCCGCGAGCTTTGGCTTCAACTACTCGTACCTGTGCTCCCTGTTCAAGAAGTACAAGCATCGCACGCCTAACGAATATATCATTGAAAAGCGGATCGAGAAGGCGAAGCAACTGCTACGAACGACGGATCTGTCGATCAAGTCTGTCGCTTCCTTCGTCGGCTATGAAGACCCTTACTATTTCAGCCGTATCTTCAAGACGGTCGCAGGCGTTACGCCCACGGGCTACCGGAAGTCGGCGGAAGGGTAGGCGCGAGTTGGGCTGGGAGCAGTGGCGCGAGTTGCGCGGCGACAGCGCATAACAGAGGCGAAATTCCGACTCTAGGCGCGAGTTGCGCGAGCGGTATCGAATAACGGAGGCGATATTCCGACTCTAGGCGCGAGTTGCGCGAGCGGTATCGAATAACGGAGGCGTTATTCCGACTTAGGCGCGAGTTGCGCGAGCGGTATCGAATAACCGGAGGGGCGCAATTGTGGAAAGGGGGAATAAGATGGACGAACGCCAATTGGACGAGCTGCTGCGCGGCTACGACGAAGTCGAGCGCATCCAGAAAAGCACAGGCCGCCACTTCAGCGAGCTGGACGGCTCGGAGCTACGCATAGAGACGGACGGCGTTCCGCGGCTGGCCTCCGCTCCCTTTTTCCCGGGCGGCGGCTCCGTGTCGATCTACAAACATCATCGGTTTGCGGAGATGGTGCCGCACAAGCACGAATTTCTCGAGCTGAATTTCATGTACGCGGGCAGCTGCCGCCAACACGTCGCGGGGCGCCCGCTCACGCTGCGCGAGGGAGAGCTGTGCCTGCTCGGCCGTGACGCGACGCATCGCATCGACGAGCTTGGCGATGATGATATTTTAATCAACATTCTGATCCAAAAAGAAGCGCTGTCCGCATTCTACGGCCAGCGCCTGCGCGGCGGCGGCCTCGTCGAGCGGTTCATAGGGCGCGAGCTGTCGGATAACCGGACGCATGAACGCTTCATCGTGTTTCGTACGGCGGCGCGCGACCGTCTGCGGGCGCTCATTCTAAACATGCTGCGCGAGTACTACGACCGCGACGAATACGCACTGGACATGCTGCATCACTACGTGCCGCTGCTGTTCCTCGAGCTGATGCGCGTGCGCAGCGAAGACATACAGTGCGAATCCGAGCAAACGCCGGGTGACGGGGAGCTCGCGGGAGCGCTCTCCTACCTGAGCATGCATTACCGCGTTTGCACGCTCGGCGAGCTCGCGTCGCGGTACGGCTACTCGCCCGATTACCTGGGACGCCTGCTGAAGCGCCATACCGGCTGCACGTTCGGCGAGCTTGTGCAGACCTATCGCCTCAACCGGGCCGCCGAGCTCCTGCGGACGACCGCGCTCGACGCAGCGGAGATCGCGCGGCAGTGCGGCTACGAGAGCCACGGCTTTTTTTACCGCAAGTTCAAATCGCGGTTCGGGATGACGCCGAGCGCTTATAGAAGGTCTCAGACGTAGAGAAAGCGTCGATGCCCGGCGGGATCGGCGCTTTTCTCATTTTTTCGCATGCACGGCTTGGACTAGCGGAACCGCGCCTCGCCGCAGGAGGGACGATCAGGAGGGACGATTAGGAGGGACGACAGGAAGGACGACAGGAAGGACGACAGGAAGGGAGACAGGAAGGGCGACAGGAAGGACGACAGGAGGGGCGATCAGGAGGGACGATCAGCCGCTGCTTCGAGCACGGTCCTGACCGAAGGGGATACTATTAAAACGTAAAATAGGCTGCTTTGAACGGGTTCTGATTGGAGGGGATACGAAATTTGACTCGCGCGGAACGTCTGGCGACGGCTCATCCGACAGCCTTTCCGATTGGTCGGCTGTCGCCCGCCCGCGTCGTTCCTTCGCCTTAAAGCCTGCAAATATACATCTATTTTCACCGATATTTATCCTTTTGAGAAGAAAAGATGCAAAAACGCAGGTATTTTTCTCCATCAGCCCGCTTTTCGGCTTACGCATTGAATTTACCTGCACATTTGCAGGTATTTCATCACGCGCCGTTGGGCGGCAGAAAATACATGTACATATGCAGGCTTTTCGACACACCTAAAGCATTCGAAAAGCGTCGGCACGCCTAAAGTGCGCTTATCGGTTCTCGATTTGCCGCTGCCCGAATGAGCAAGGAAAGCAAGCCCGCTTTCTCTTCTTTTCGATTACCGGTTCATCGCTAAGCCCGATCTTCGGCCCTACAGCCCGAACTTGCGGATCAGATAGGTCGGCGTGCAGCTCCACGCGTGACAGTAGCTGTTAATGAGGTGGCTGCCGTAGGGCGAGAAGCTCTTGTCCTGCGGATTGTACAGCTCCCAGAACGTGTCCGCGCCGTCCTCGAGCATGCCGCCCCAGTATTGCTTGAGCATCGCGACTGCCTCGTCACGGCAGCCCGTCAGGAGCAGCGCCTCGACGACATGATGGTACATGTACGGCGTGGTCGGGCCGACGTCCGGCGACGCGGCGAGCAGCCGCAGCAGCAGCGCCTTATTTTCCTCGGGCGGCAGCACCTCCGCCAGCGCCAGCCAAGCCTGCGACGCCCAAGACACCTGCCGGTCCGCGCCGCTTATGAAGAAGCCGAGCTCCGAGTCCCACAGCCGCGCCAGCGTCGCGGCTTCGACCTCGGCGAGCCGCGCCGTCAGCTCGGCCGCCGATTCGCAGCCCAGCCGCTCGGCCATGGCGATCGCGCGCTTCAGCGTGTAGATTAGCACGCCCTGCGCAGGCGCCTGCTTATTGAGCGATTGGTGCCAGTCGATGAACGCCCACCACGTCTCTTCGTCCCGCAGCACGCCGGTCTCGTCCAGCCGCTCGAGCCCGAGTTCCACCTGCCGGCGCGCAAGCGGCCACAGCTCGCGCAGCGTCTCCTCGTCTCCCGTGGCCCAGACATAATCATACAGCGTCGCCGCAAAAAACAGCGAGTAGTCGTACAGATACGTATCGTCTGCGATCAAGTCCGGCTCAATGAACAGGTTGGCCGTTACCCGCCCCAGTTCGTCAGGCACGGCCGCAAACAGATAAAGACAGCGCTTGACCAGATCGTCGCTCCGGAACGTCTCGTAGTTCGCCAGCGCCTGCAGCCTCAGATCGCCCAGCCACAGCCTGCGGTCCCGCTTGGGGCCGTCCTCGAACACATCCTGCATGCAATCTTGCAGCGTCTTGACGCTCACACGGTCGATCTCCCGGATCACGGGATCGGGATGCGCCAGCTCGATCACCGCGGACGTATCGGCCGACGTGACGGTACGGACCGTCACGTCGCTGAACGAAACGCGATATTTCTGCGACGTGTCGAGCACTTCCAGCTTCAGATAACGGAAGCTGTATCTTCGCGGCAGCGAGAGCCGCGCCGGCAGCACGTCGACGAGCAGGATTTCTTCCTGCAGCCAGGAGCTGCTAATCCAGCCGTTGTACGAGGAGAACGGCTCCGCCATCTCCACCGGCATCTCACCGAACGTCAGCTTCAGCTTCAGCGGCGCATCGGGCGGACTGCCGACCGCACGGACGTCGAGCGAGACGTAGCCGACCCGATGGTCGCCGAAGTCCAAAACGACTTCATCTCCCTTTTTAAACCCCCGCTCCGCCAGCGATTCGACAAGCGACACCTCACGCGCCTGCCAGCCGTGCATGGCTTCGGCGTCCGCGACGACCTCGACGATACACGCCGCGCCGACCGTCTCTTCAACCAAAACCGGCTTGAGCCCCCCCGCCTTGCGGACAAACGTTTCATTGCGCACGATCGCGACCTGCGCGGCTTGCATTTTGATCGTATCCGCCATCCTCCAGCACCTCTCCCTTGTCGCATCTGTCTCTTACTCTAGCAGGCCCGTATACCCCAGCCATAGAACCGAATCCCGCGTAAAATGATCCGATTCCGTCGCGATATGCCGGTCTCCGCGATCAGGCGATTCCGGAATCCATTGAACCCGCGGTCCATCAGTTTGCCAGTCTGCGGGTCCATCGATTCGCTATCCCTTCGCACTCCCTTGCAATCCGCCGCATACCGTCCTTCCGCCTCGCAATCCGCCGCATACCGTCCTTCCGCCTCGCAATCCGCCGCATACCGTCCTTCCGCCTCGCAATCGGCCGCCTACCGTCCTTCCGCCGCGCGATCGGCCTCCAGCTGCCGCTGCAGCTCGCCCAGATAGTCCTTGGGCGAATAACCCGCGCTCGTGACGAGCAGCTGTGCGTTGTCCCAGGCCAGCAGTTGCGCTTTGGTGCTGAAGCGGGCCTCGAACCACAGCGCTCCTTTTTTCACCTCGCCGATCTTGCTCTGGACCATTCTCGTGAGCGGCGGCGCGTCCTCGGGCACGTCCTTCACGTTAAATCCCGTCACCATGCCGAGCTCGGACATGGCGCGGTCCCCGTAACGCTCGAACACGAACTTCATCCATTCGCCGACCTCGGGCGTATACGAAGATTTGGAGAAGGAAGTGGTGAGCCCGGCGTTCACCGGATATTCGTCAAGCGAGCCCAATCCGTCCTGAACGAGCGGGATGCTGAAAAAGCCCACGTTGTCCGCTCCGATCTTGTTCTGCGTCCGGTCGTTAAAGGCGCGCAGCTGCCAGCTGCCCATGTAGAACATGGCCGCCTTGCCCTGCAGAAACAGGTTGACCGACGTGCCCATGTCAATCGTGTTCACGCGGGAGCCGAAGTATCCCTGGAGCCCCATCCGCTGTACGACATCAGCCGCCTCGACAAAGCCGGGATCGGCGAGCGACAGTTCTCCCTTATCCACCTCTTCCATCGCGTCGACGCCGAGCTTGCGGATCGCGTAAGCGTTGATCAGACGCGTGATCGGCCACTTCTCCTTGCCGGCCACGGCGAACGGCTGGATGCCTTCGCGCTTGAACGTCTCTGCCGCCGCGAGCATCTCGTTCCAGGTCCTCGGCTCGTGCAAGCCGTATTTTGCGAAAAGGGTCTTGTTGTACCAGAAGCCTTCGATGTTCATCTCGAGCGGCAGCGCGTACAGGCCTTTCCCTTCCGCGTACGCCTTGAGCAGCTCGACGGCCGCAGGATTCAGGCTGTCCGCCATGCCGAGCTCCGCGAACGTCCGCTCCAGATCGAGCGCGGCGTTGCTGTCGATGAGATCGAGCAGCGGCTTGCCTGACTGATAGCTGAACAGCACGGGCAGATCGTTGCTCGCCGCGAGCAGCTGCACGCGCTGGTTCAGGTCGCTCTCCGACACGTTCTCGAATTTGTACCGGACCGACGGATGCTCGCTTTGATATTCCCGGGCGAGCTCGCTGATGATTCTGGAACTGCCTTCGTCTTCTTTGTTGGAGGACAGATACAAAATCGTCGTCGTATCGTACGCCGGAACGAGCGCCGGCGCCGGGGCGCCGCCGCAGGACACCAGCAGGAGCAGGGAGAACGCCGGCAGCGCGAGACGAAGAGCCGGCAGCCGCAACAAACGGCCGCGTTCCGGTTGCCGCAAGACGCTCATCGCCCTCTCCCGGTCGAGCGGTACTGTCCGGGCGTCATGCCGGTCTGCTTTTTGAACACTTCAGCGAAGTGACGCGCATGGTAGTAGCCCACCCGCTCGCTGATTTCCTGGGTCGGGATGCCTTCCTCGAGCAGCGTCTTCGCCTTTTCCATGCGCAGCTTGGTCAAATATTTGATATAAGAGAGGCCCATCTGCTCCTTGAAAAGCAGGCTGAAATACGCGGCGTTCATCTCGACATGGGCCGCGACCTCCTGCTGGGTCAGATCCCTGCCATAGTGAAGCTCCATGTAGGCAAGCGCCTTCTCCACCGCCGAATGCTTGGTCCGCTGCCGCACGCCGCGTATCCAGTCCGCGATCCGCTCGATCTCCGCCCGCAGCCAGGCGGCCTGCGCCGACCTTGTCTCGAGATTCCTCAGCGCGAGCTGCGGCGGCTCGCCGGCGCGATCGAGCTCGGAAGCGTCGCCTCCCGTTTCCCGGGCCGCTTCGACGGCATGCAGCAGCAGCTTGAGCAGCGCTAGCTCGGCGACTTCCGGATCGACCTTTCCCTGCTTGAACGACACCAGATAGTCGTCCAGCTTCAGCAGCAGGCCTTCCTTATCCCCAAGGCGCAGGTCGAAGAGAATGCCCTCCTCCAGATCGGACAGCTCGGGAGCTGGAGAGTGCCCGTCGCCCAGATCCTCGTACCGGGTCCAGCCGGTTCCCTCGAGATATTTGCCGTAGCGAAGCGCCCGGAGCGCCTCGCGGTAGCTGGCGGCAGCATCGCCGGGTTCGGCGTGCGTCGCCCCGGAGCCGACAGCCGACCGTCCCCACGCTTGCAGGGAACAGATCCAATCGCTCCCGATCGCGCCGAGATGGAAAATCGCGTGCAAATATTCGGCGCCGTACCGGACCGGCACCACGCGGCAGCCGGACCCCTCCGGCAGCTCGAACGCCGAATCCGCGCTGGCGACGACCGTGACGCCCTGTACGTCCTCCGCTTCCGGACCGAACTGCACCCTCCACGCGTCTTCGGCATCGCTTCCATAGAGGAGCAGATCGAGCGTCGCCTTTTCCAGCAGCCCCTCCTGCCAGCTCCGCTTCAGACTCGACATCTCGCTTCGCTCGCCGATGCGCGCAACCGCCTTCTCGATGCCTTCCCGGATTTTCGAGATCGTGATCGGTTTCTCCAGATAGTCCACGACCCCGAGCTTAATCGCGCGCTTGACGTAGTCGAACTCGTTGTAGCCGCTGAACACGATGCACATCGTATCGGGCGCTTCCTCCTGGATGTGTTCGATCAGCTGAAGCCCGTCCATACCCGGCATGCGGATATCGGTCATGACGATATCGGGCCGCAGCTTCCTGAACATTTCCAGCGCGGACAGCCCGTCCTTGGCCGTCCCCGCCAGCTCGACGCCGTGCTCGCGCCAGTCGATGAGCCGCTCCAGCCCTTTCAGCACGATAAATTCGTCATCGAACACGACCGCCTTCAGCATGACTACTCCTCCTTGTATAACTTGTGCGGAAAGCGCAGCTCGATCGACGTGCCTTCGCCCGGCCGGCTGCGGATCGTAAACGAGCTTGTCGGCCCGTAGTAAATTTCCAGGCGTTCCCGCACGTTGCGCATGCCGTACCCTTCCTCCGTCTTCCGGATATCCGCCATGCCGACGCCGTCGTCGGTCACCGTGAACGACAGGAACTCCCCGTCCCTTCTCCCGATCAACCGCACCGTACCTTCGCCGACCTTGGGCTCGAGTCCATGATAGATGGCGTTCTCGACGAGCGGCTGGAGCATGAGCTTCATAATTTCGTAGCTCATGATGTCCGGATCGACCTTTTCCTCGTATTTGAACCGGTTGTCGTAGCGGAGATTCTGGATGATCATGTAGTGCTCGATATGCTTGAGCTCCTTGTAGACCGGGATCGTCTCCTTGCCCTTGTTCAGGCTCAGCTTGAAGCTCTCGGACAGCGACAGCGCCATCTGGGCGATATCGTGCTTCTCCTCGAGCATCGACATCCAGTAGATCGAATCGAGCGTATTGTATAAAAAATGCGGCTTGATCTGCGCTTGCAGCGAGCGCAGCTCGGCCTCCCGCTCCTTGAGCTGCGCCTGCAGCAGCCGCTCGCTAAGCACCTGATAATCCGTCGTTACCCGCTGGAACGTCTGCCCGATGACGCCGACCTCGTCCGCGAGAAACGCCTCGCCCGCCTCGGCGGCCGAATGGCCCTTGGCCCAGTCGCCGATCATTTTTTTCAGCTGCAGCAGCGGCTTGGTGATCGTACCCGACACAAAATAAGATACCGCGAGCGCGATGCCGGCCATCAGCGCGGCCAGCAGTCCCGTCGTCAGCGTGATGCGCTGGGATTGCTGAAGCAGCGTCTTGGCCTCGACGAAGTGGACGAACATCCAGCCGCTCGTCGCGTTCCGGTATTGGCTGTACAGGTAGCCGGCCTTGCGCATGTTCGCGAACGTTGCGTCCAGGCTGTCGCCGACGCCGATGCCGGCCGTGAGCTCGGGACGCAGGTCGTAGACGACGACCGGATTCGTCTCCCGCGTATCGAGCACAAGAAACCCGCTCTCGTCGCTCTCGTTGACCGTCTGCTCGAAAATCGACTTGCGGATGTTAATGACGAGCAGGCCGATCTTTTCCCCGCTCAGCCGGTTCGGATCGCGCAGCAGCTTGACGCTGGAAAACGCATTGCCGTAAGGCGATTCCTCGAGCACGTTGTAGCCGAAAAACACTTCCTTGCCCTTGGCCTGCTCGGCCTGCGCGTACCAGTCCGTACGCTCGATCAGGCCGCGCGTTTCCTCGGAGCCGTACTTCCCCGCCTGCTCCGAGCGTCCGTAGCAGACCGACCGGAAGTTGCGGTCGAACAGGCAGATCGAGTCGATGTTCTGGATGTCGAACAGATTCGATACGACGATATTTTGCAGCAGGTTGGCCGTGCGGACGTCGATGACGCCCTGCCCGTCCGCCTTCGCCTCGCCGCTCCTGTACAGCTCCTGCCGGAGCTGGTCGTTGGACAGGATGATGCGGTTCATATTGATAATGTTGCGCATGAGCAGATCGGCGACCTCGCTGGACGTCTTGAGGTGGTCCGCGTTGGCCTGTATATGGTTTTGCACGAGCATGTCCTTGGAAATGTTCAGGGAAACGTAGCCCAGCACGAATAGCGGCGGAAGCGAAACCAGAATCATGGCAGCCAGAAATCGGCTGCGGATTCGCGGCGGCCTGAGCTTGAGCAAAAAGCGGCGGAGTCTCGTTATCATGGCAAGCATCCTTTACGGGCGTCACAGGCTTGTTGTAAGCGGAAACAAACATTTGATCGGCCCGATATGCCGCGCCTTTAGCGAATAGCGTACGACGTTGCGGCGGCACGACCCGTTTCCTTTCATTCTAACCAATCGCGCACGCAATATTAAGGTGCGGATTTTTTAGGAAAGGTCCGCGTTTTTTAGGAAGATGACGGACTGGCCGGACGGTCGCCCATCCGCCTTACGCCTGCCTTCTCAAACCTCCGCAAGTTCGCCCTGCCATTCGCCGCCACAGGTTGGTCGTTCCTCCTTCCGTTCGCTGTTCCGCCGTCGATCGCCAATCCACCTTCCGCCGCTGGCCGAAGACTTGCCCGCCCTGGGCAACCATCGCTGTTTCGCCATCCTTCCGCCGCCGATTAAATAGTTGCTAAAAGGCAGTTAATTTCCCTCACAAGTCCGTATCCGAGTAAATAAGTGTCAAAAGGCAGTTAATTCCCGCGAAAGAGGCGTTTTCGTCCATACTTCGGGACATTAACTGCCTTTCAGCAGCTAATGTACTCAATTTGCGATTCCGGAGCGGAATTAGCTGCCTTTTAACAACTATCGTCTCTTCCGCCTCCCGCAGCGCCCACTCGCAGTCCCATTTTTCTGCGTTGTGGCGTCACCGTTGCGTTTCGCCCCCCGCCTCTGTGCAGAAAGAACGCCAAGCCCGCGGGCCTGGCGTTCTTTCACCGTTCTTGCACGATGTTACTTTTGCAGCAAATTGTACACCGACTGCGCGGCTTCGGCGCGCGTCGTCACGCCTTGCGGCGCGAACTGTCCTGCGCCCCGGCCGGACAGCAGGCCGAGCGACGAGGCTTCGGCCACGTAAGGCGCCGCCCAGACCGCGATGCGGTCCGCGTCGGCGAAGCTTGCGCCTGCGCCGGCACCTGCCGCGGTGCCGTGCAGGTAGCGGTACGCCTTCACGATCATCGTCGCCATTTCCTGGCGGGTGATCGCGCCGCCCGGATCGAACGTGCCGTCGCCGCGGCCCGTCACGATGCCGGCTTCCGCTGCCAGCGCGATCGGCTTCGCGTACCAAGCGCCTGCCGATACGTCGGCGAAGGATTGCGTGCCTTCGTCCGTCAGCTTCAACGCGCCTGCCAGCAGCTGCGTGAACTCGGCGCGCGTGATCGTGCGGCCCGGCTCGAACGTCGTCTCGCTCGTACCGCCGACGATTTGCTTGGCCGCCAGTTCCTTGATCACGTCGATCGCCCAGTGCGAAGCCGGGACGTCGGCGAAGTTCTTGGTGACTTCAAGCACCGCATACTTGCTGAAGTGGTGAATCTGCGCGACATACGTACCGTCGACATACTTGCTGTCGACATACTGCCGCTGTCCGTTGCTTGTCAGGTAGAAGATACCGCCGAGCTTCGGATTCGTGACGCCATCCGCCTTCAGCGACAGCGTGATCGGCGCGTCGAACGTCGTCACGGCCGTGCTTGAATCGCCAACGACGACAGTCAGCGTGAACTCAATGACGTCGCCTGCAAGGCGTACGGCAGTAACGTCGGTGGAACCTCCAACCGCCTGCGCAGCCTCAGCCGCGTCGACTGCCTTGAACGATACCTGCACCTGCGCATCGCCGAGGCGATCCGCCGGAATCGCGGCCGCCAGCTGTTTCAGCACGGCTGCCGGCAGCGTGAGCGACAGGTCGCCCGCCTTCAGCGCCAGGCTCTTGCCTTCCGCCTTGCCGAGCAAGCTCGCCGGCAGCTGCGCCGTCTTCGTGCCGGCAGGCAGGGTCACGGATGCACCTGCGTCTCCTACCGTCAGCATCGCGTCCGTCACCTTAAGCGTGCCGTCTGCCGATGGCGTGTTCGTTCCCGTGTTCGGCGTCGTAACCGGCGGGACGTACGGCGGTACATAGATCGGCGCAATGGTCAGGCTCGCCGCTACCGTTGCCGTGCGCGCTTCCGCATCCGTCGCCGTAATCGTCAGCGGGAATGTACCGCTGCTCGTCGGCGTACCGGAAATGTGCAGTGTCGCAGGATCAAATGTCAGCCCTGTCGGCAATCCGCTCACGCTCCACGTATACGGCTCCGTGCCGCCCGTGGCCGTCAGTGTCAGCGCTTGATCGTACGCGCTGCCTTCATTGCCCGATACGATCGCGCTGCCGGCAGCAGGCGACGTAATCGCCAGCTCCTCCGTACCCGGATCGACCGGATCCGACGGCGAGACGGTCAGAGATGCCGTCATTTCCCGGGAAACATTGGCGGAATCCGTCACGCGAATGACGATCTCGTACGGGCTGCCGACATCCGTGCCCGCAGCCGGTACGCCGTTAATCTTCTGCGCTCCAGCATCCAGCGCCAGCCCTTCCGGCAATCCCGTCACCGTCCAGGTGTAAGGCTCCGTGCCGCCATAAGCCGCCAGCTGCACGCTGTATGCCGCGCCAACCTTGGCCGTCGGTACGGCTCCGCCTTCCGGCGCGCCGATGCCCAGCACGTCGCCGATGGCCAGCGTGTTCGTGACCGATACCGTCTCGTCGTTGGCATCCGTCGCCGAGATCGTCACCGTGTACGGGCTGCTATCCACGGCGCCGTCCGTTACGGTGCCCGTGATCTTGCCTGTCGCAGCGTCGAAGCTCAGTCCCTCGGGCAGTCCCTTCACGCTCCACGTATAAGGAGCGGTACCGCCGCTTGCTTCGAGTGTCAGCGTCTGATCGTACGCCACGCCCGGCTTCGCGGCCGGCAGCGCCGCGCCGTCCACCGGCTTCGCGATGTTCACGGCCGTTTGCGTGACTTGCAGCGAGTCGATGCGCAGGTCGGCGGCGCCAAATACGACGTACACCGTATGCGTACCTGCAGGCGCTGCCGCTACGGCAGCCTCGACTTTCACATAGCCAAGCTCGTTAACCGTCTGATCGGCGGCCGTCGGCATGACATAAGTCGTCTTGCCCGTCACCGGCACGGCGATCGTCGCGAACGGCTCGGCCGTCGGCGAGTCCGCCCGCAGCGTGATGTTGCCGCCCGCTCCGTTCGTGCCTACGTACGCTTCGATTTTTTTCGCGCCCGTGAAGTCCGCCTTCGGCAGCGCGACCCAGGAGCCCGCGCCCTTGGACATGACCGTGTAGTATTCGCCCGCGATCTTGTCGCCCTTCAGGCTCTCTACGGTGTTCGCCTTCGAGGCTTCACGGTAGACGACCTCGTGAGCGTCGTATGCATGGTCGAACACATTAAATGCCGTCTTGGCATCCAGCGCCGCGAGCGAGTCGCCGGAGATCGTGACGTCCTTGGTCGCCCGGATGTCCTTGGAGGAACGGCCGATCATGAACGTATAAGCGCCGTCTTCGACGATATAATCGCCCTTGTTCACGTCCCAAATCGCCAGGTCCTTCGGATCGACGCTGAGCGTGACGATCTTGTGCTCGCCCTGGGTCAGCTCGACCTTGTCATAGGCCACCAGCTTTTTGGCGGGCACTTCCACGCCGTAGGCGGAACCGTTTTTCCGCGCGTACAGCTGCACGACCTCGGAGGTCGTGATCGAGCCTTCGTTGGTGAGCTCGACGGATACGTTGAACTTCTGATTCGCCGCCGTGCTCGGTGCGGTGAATTCCTTGTACGTGAAGTCGCCGTAAGAAAGGCCGTAGCCGAATTCGTAGGTAATCGGCGCATTCGTGAACATATAAGTAAGCTTGGCTTCGACCGGATCGGCGTTAAACATGTCGGATACGAAACGGGGATCGAGCTGGTCGACGCCCGAGATCGCCGTATTGCCTTCCGGAATCGAATACTTGTCGATCGCCGGCAGCGCCGACATATCCGCGTACCAGGTCGCGGACAAGCGGCCGGTCGGCGCATAGTCGCCGAACAGGACGTCCGTCAGGCCCTGCGCGTCGAACTCGCCGGAGTATGGCTGCGTGATGACGGCCGATACGTGCGGGTCCTTTTGAATCTCTTCCATGATGACCGGCGAGCTCGCAAGGAGCACGACGATCGTCTTCTTGTTCTTGGCCGCGAACGCCGCCGCGACATTGTGCGCGATCTTGTAATCGTCGGCACCCAGGTACAGGTCGGCGCGGTCGGAGCCTTCGCCGCCGCTGTTGTTCGGATGTGCGCCGACAAATACGAGCGCATAGTCCTGGGTGTCGGCCATCGCCGCAATATCGGAACCCATACCCGCTTCCTGCACGACCGTCTTGTCGAACTTCGCGCTATTGTCCCGCGCGTTAAAGTTCGCGATCGTGCCGATCGTCGAAGCCCCTGTCGCTACGGCGCCGTCCGCGCCGGTCGTCAGCAGGCGTCCGCTGAACAAGCCCGTCTGAATCGCCAGGCCGCCCGAGACGATCGACACGGAGCTGCCGCCGTTCGATTCGAAGCGGAGCTTGGCCGGCACGGTGCTGTTGTTGCCCGTAGAAGCCAGCGTCGTCCAGTCCGGATTGGTCAGCAGCAGGTTGGCGGTGGCCGTGTTGCCCACGCTCGCGCTGTTCGTCGTAGGCGCCGTCACCCAGAGGCCGTTCGCCTTGGACTTCAAGCTGACCGCATTCTGGCCCCAGTCGTAGTAGTCGAACAGCTGCGCATCGGTCAGCGCGTTCGCGGCGCCTGCGAAGCTCGCGTTCAGCTGCGCGCCTGCCCCCGTACCCGCTGTGACATACTTGCCGTTCGCGGCCGACTTCAGCGCGACGACCGCGCTGCCGGTCGAGAACTTCACGTTGCCGGCGCCGATCGTATTCAGGATCGAATACAGCGGCGTCTTGCCGGCATTCGCGAGCGTCGTCGGCGTCGCTGCGGCGTAGCCCGGACGCATCCGCATGTCGGCGTACGCGCCGACGACGGCGGCCTTCTTGCTCTTGGCCAGCGGCAGCGCTTCGTCCGTGTTCTTGAGCAGGACGACCGATTCTCTCGCAGCTTGCAGCGCCACCTCCTGGTGGGCGGCCGTGCTGAAATCGGTAAGCGTCGTTGCCACGTCCTTCGCCTGACTTGCGAACGGATAGTTGATCGGAACGCCGCTTGCGTCGACTTCGTTAAAAATGCCCAGGCGCGCGAGCTGGTTCACGATCGGCCGGCCGGCTTCCTCCACGTCCTGGAGCGTGATGCCGTACAGCCCTTCCTTGACGGCGTTCGCCAAGGTGACGACATCCGTCTTGTCCGTGCCCGAAGCGCGCACCGACTCGGAGTGCGCCAGCACCATCAGTGCGAGCGCATGCTTGCGGTCGAGCGTATACTGCGTGTCGAACCCGTTGCTGAAGCTCGTGTTGAACAGGTGATTCTCGCCGTTGAAGTCCGGCGACGAATACATGCCGTAGCGGGCGAGCTGGCTGCCCAGTATCATGTAAGGCGAGATGATGTTCGGCACGCCGTTCGTGCGGCCAAAGGACGTCATGACGCCGGCCACCGAGCCCGACTCCAGTCCCTTGAACGCCGAAGGAATCTGGTATTCGTAGATGGCCCGCGCGCCGGCGTTCGTGCTCGACGTCTGGCGGAACCACTCCGCGTTATACAAGGAAAAGTGCTTGGTGCCGACGACCGCGCGCTGCCAAAACCCGTTCTGGCTCGCTTCTTGGTCAGTGCCGGCAAGGCCCGAAGCCATGTTGTCGATCAGCGTCGCCGACAGGTACGGATCCTCGCCGTAGCCTTCGGGCGTTCGCCCGTTAAGCGGATTGACGCGTACGTCGGAGAGCGCGGTGAAGGCGATCGAACGCGACGTATTGGAGCCGTTATGGATGTTGGCCGTTCCCTGCTTGACGTTCAACTGGCTGATTTTCTCGCTGCCCATGACCTTGCCGACCTGCGAGACGAGCGCTTTGTTCCAGGTCTGTCCGAGGCCGACGAGCGCGGGGAAGTCCGTCGATACGCCGTATACGTTGTCGGCCGCCGCGAGCCCGCCGGGGACGATCTTGCCCTTGTGCCCGTTGTTGTCCGCGGCGTCCATCACGAACGTATAGTTGTCCCGGATGCCCGTCGCGTACAGCGCCGCACCCTCGAGGCCGATGTAGTCATAATACGTATCCACGAAGGCGTCCAGATGGCTCGGGTTTCCGTCGAACAGCGGCATGCCGTCGAATGTGCCGCCCGTCTGCGTTTTAAAGGAGATTGCGCCTCCCGGCTCCGCCGCCGAAGCCGCCGGTGCATGCGCGCCCAGCGCCAGTCCCGCCGACAGCACGCCGGCCAGCAGCGCGGATACGCTCTTTTTGCCCGTGCGGACGATTGTCTTGTTCATTTGCACACCTGCCGTTTCCCTAAGTATGGATCGATCGTCTCCTGCCGCCGCTTCCGGGCCCGCTCGCCCGCTCTCCATCACTCCTCCGTGCCGGCGCAGGATCGCCGATGTCATGTTTCATTGTAAGCGGTTGCTTCACGCGTCATAAGTGCGCCAAATTTTAGTTTTAGTCCTCATTTTTAAGACAAAAAAATTCCGTCTCCCTGCAGGGAGACGGAACAGGTGCTGCCGCGGCCGCAAGCCGGCTTACCCGGACGCATCGTCCAGCGCCGCTTGCAATTCGCTCATATAGTCGGCCGGGGTATAGCTCGCGTCGGCGAGCAGCAGCTGCGCGCCGTTCCATGCCAGCAGCTGAGTCCGCGCATCGAAGCGTGCCTCGAACCAGAGCGAGGTCCGCGACATGCCGTCCAGCTTCTCTTGCACCATCCGGGTAAGCGGCGGCATGGCCGACCTTGCCGTATCCGAATTGAAGCCCGTGATCATGCCGAGCTCGCTCATCGCCCGATCGCCGTAGCGCGCAAACGCGTACTGAATGAAATCTCCAAGTCCGTCATCGAACGATTCGCGCGAGAAGGAAGTCGTCACGCCTGCGTTTACCGGATATTCATCCAGCGCGCCCTGACCGCCCCGCACGAGCGGAATGCTAAAAAAACCGATGTCTTCCGGCGCGATCCGTCCTTCGGCGGCCGCGTTCAGATCTCTGACCGACCAGCTTCCCGTGTAAATCATCGCGGCTTGACCCTCCGTGAACGCGCGGAAGGCCCAGCCGAAATCGACCTTATTCGCATCCTGTCCAAAGTATCCAGCCTGCGCCATCCGCTGCACGGCGTCCGCCGCTTCGACGAAGCCCGGATCCGTCAGCTTCAGCTCGCCCTTGTAGACGCGCTCCATCGCGTCCGCGCCCAGCTTGCGAATGGCGTACGCGTTGATCAGCCGCGTGATCGGCCATTTGCCCTTGCCGGCAACGGCGAAGGGCTGAATCCCCCCGTTTTTAAATATGCTGGCGGCCCGCACCATATCGTCCCAGGTTTGCGGCTCGTCCAGATGATAGCGGGCGAACAGCCGCTTGTTGTACCAGAAGCCCTCGATGTTCAGCTCGAGCGGCAGCGCGTACAGTCCCGCGCCGTCCGCCATCCGCTCCAGCAGGTCGACGGCGACGGGGTTGAGCTTGTCCGCGATGCCCAGCCGGTCGAACGTCCCTTTCAGCTCGAGAACCGCGCCGCTGCGGATCATGTCCAGAAGCGGCTCGCCGGACTGAAAGGAGAACATTTGCGGAAGATCGTTGCTCGCTGCAAGCAGCTGGATCTTTTGCGTCTGATCGTTATTTTGCACGCTTTCGATTCTGAATCGGAAGTCCGGATGCGTCTTGGCGTATTCCTGCGCGAGCTCGCTGATAATGCGGGTACTGCCGGATTTCTCGTTGCCCGCGGTCATATAGAGCACCGGCTCCGGCTTCTCGGATCCGGACGGCATCGCCTCCGCGCTGAGGTCCTGCTTCGCGCAGCCGGTCAGCGCCGCCGCCAGCAAAACAGGAAAAAGCGCAATCCGCCCGGCGCGAAGGACGCGGCTGCTCGATCGATTCGCTCTGTTCGTCAATGGTCTACCTTCATTCCGTGGAAGTGACGGACGGCAAAAAGACTCCGTCCGGAGTCTTCTCATCATAGCCGATATCCGGCCGCAGGCATAGCGAACCGGAGGAGGCGCTCCCTTCACGGGTCCGCCGCGCTCAGCCCTTGACCGCGCCGACGGTCATGCCGCCGACGAAATATTTCTGCAGCGCCAGGAACGCGAGCAGCAGCGGCAGCGCGCACAGGATGCAGGCCGCGAACAGCACGTTCCACTGCGCCGGGTTCTGCTGGTCGCCGAGGAAGCCGAGCATGGCGACCGGAAGCGGTGCCGCCAGCGTTTTCGTAATAAACACCATGTTGAAGAAATAGTCGTTCCAGATCCACACGCCCTGCGTGATGACGACCGAGACGGTTACCGGCAGCAGCAGCGGGAATACGATCTGCCAGTACCTGCGGAACATCCCCGCGCCGTCGATATGCGCCGCCTCCTCCAGCTCCTCGGGCACGCCGCTGCGGATGAAGCCGGTGTACAGGAACGTGGAAAAAGGCAGGCTGCACGTGATGAACATGAGGATCGGCGTATACTGGTTCATCGGGATGCCGACGGATTTGATCATCTGAATGATCGGAATGAGCACCATCTGGCCGGGCACGACAAGGCCGGACAGGAAGAACAGGTACAGGAACTTGCTCGTCCGGCTGCGGATGCGCGCCATCGGATAGGCGGCCATCGCGGCCAGCAGCACCACGAAAATAACCGAGACGCCCGTCAGCACGAAGCTGTTCCACAGTGCGGTCGGGAAGTGCATGCGCGTGAAGGCGGAGCGGAAGCTCTGTAACGTAAATTCGTTGAACCAGTTGAGCGGGTCGGTCATGTTCTTGGGCGAACGCAGCGAGCTGGACAGCACGATCAACAGCGGCACCAGGTTAAGAAAAACAAGCGCGAGCAGCGCGATATGCGTGAACGAACGTTTGGCCAGCGTGGCGGAGGTCATGCGGAGATCTCCCTTCTGTTCAGCGTGAAGACGAACGCGGCGGTGATGACGATGATGAGCGCGAACGAGAGGATGCCGAGCGCCGACGCCTTGCCGAACAGCTGGTCGGTGAAGGCCATCTTGTACATCGCGTAGATCAGCGTGTTGGTCGACGTGCCCGGGCCGCCGTTGGTCATGACGAACGGATAGTCGAACGCCTTGAGCCCGTTGATGACGCTAAGCGTAACGTTGATCGTGACGGACGTCGCGAGCAGCGGAATCTTGATGTAGCGCACGAGCTTCCACCGTCCCGCGCCGTCGATCCGGCCCGCCTCGATCAGGTCCATCGGTACCGTCTGCAAGCCCGCCAGAAAGATGATCGTGCTCGTGCCGATGTTTTTCCAAATATCGACCGCAATGATGGAATAGAGCGCCTTGTCGTAGCTGCCGAGGAAGTTCGTATCGATTCCGTTGATTCCGATCTTATGGAGAAAAGAGGCAATCAGTCCCTCTTCCGGCATGTACACGTAGCTCCAGATGAAGCCGACGACGATCGCGCTGAACAGCGTCGGGATGTAAAATGCCGAACGATACAGACCTTTGGCTCGAATATTCGCATTCAGCAGGAACGCTATCGCTAGCGCGACGATGTTGCCCAGGATGACGGTGACGAACGTGTAAACGAGCGTGTTGCGGACAGACAAGCCGAGGATTTCCTCGTGAAACAGCGTTTTGAAGTTGCCTAATCCGACATAGTTAAACTTTTGGACGTAGCCGTTATAGTCGGTGATGCTGTACTGGAACAGCTTGAGGATCGGAAAAACCCAGAACAAGCAGTAGAAAAGGAGGGCCGGGAGCACGAACCAATACATCGTCTTTTTCATCACGGCACTGTTCATGATGCTTCTTTCCTTTCGGCGTGAATTGCATCAAGGGGGAACCTCGCTCCCCCTTGATCTCGCAGGCGATCAGCCTTTATAAAGCTCTTTGTACTTGTCCTGCATCGCCTTGGTGACGTCCTCGGCCGTCGTTTTCTTGCCGCCGATGATCTCCGCAAACTTGGACTGCATGACGTCGCTGACGCCTGCCGGCCACATTTGGTTGGAGAAGTAGAACGCATGGCCCGTGCTCTGGATCTCGGTCAGCACGTCTTTAAAGATGTCGTTCTTGAGCGTCACGCCGTTAAATACGCTGATGGACGGATTCGACTCGACCCACGCCTGGAACAGCGGGGATTGGCCGTCGTACAGATACTCGAAGATCTGCTTGGCGACGTCCAGATGCTTGGACTTGGCGTTCAGCGCGTAGCCGGCCGCCGTCGCCGCGGAAGCGTAAACCGGCTGGCCCGCGTCGTTGCCCGGGAGGGAGAAGAAGCCGCGGTCGAAGCTTGCCGCGCCTTGCGCGGTCAAGCCCGGCAGATCCCAGGTACCGGTGAAGATCATGGCCGCCTTGCCGTCGACGAACTGCTGCATCGCTTGCGCGCTGGCCATGCCGAGCGAGTTTTTGGACACATAACCCTTGTCGTACAGCTCCTTGTACTGGTTGACCGTCTTGACCCACTTGGCGTCGGTCAGCTGCGTCTCGCCGGTCTGCAGCTTCTTGTCAAAGTCCGGGTCGGACGGATAGACGGAGTTGGCGGCGAGCTGGTACATGCCGAACTGGATGACCCAAGGGTCCTTGTCGCCCATGACGATCGGCGTGACGCCGGACGCCTTGAGCTTCTCGGAGGCGGCGATGAAGCTGTCCCAGTCCTTGGGCACTTCCGTGATGCCGGCCTTCGCGAACAGATCCTTGTTGTAGTAGGTCCCGAGAATGTCCATGCCCTTGGCGACGGCGTACGGCTTGCCTTCGTAGCTCATGTCGTTCATGGCTGCCTTGCTTACGTTGTTCCAAAAGCTAAGGTCGGAAAGGTCGGCTGCATAGCCGGCTTTGGCCACCTCGATCGCGCCCATGTTCGCCATGTTCGGGAAAACGAGGAAGATGTCCGGGCCTTCGCCCGTTGCGAGCTTCGACTTGACGGTCGTGTAGTACTGCTCGTCGGGCAGCTTCTGCACCTCGAGCGTAACGTTCGGGAACTTCTCCTTGACGAGCTTCGGCAGCGTGTCGAGCTCGAAGTCGGCGCCGTCGGCGGCCTTGGAGCCGGAGACGAGCATGCTGAGCGTGACCGGCTCGGCGCTCGGCGCGCTGGCGGACGGGCTGGCCGACGCGGATGCGGACGCCGACGCCGTTGGGCTGGCGGCGGACGAGCTCGCTGCGGACGGCGATGCCGTGTTATTGTTATTGCTGCCGCACGCGGCGAGCGCGACGGTGAACAGCGACGCCACGGCGACGCCGGCGACTTGGGATTTCAATGACTTCATGCTTGACTCCCCCTCATGGTCTTGCAGCTTGTTAGCCGCTTACATTTCTCATTGTAAGGGCCGTACGCCGCCGCCATAAGCGCGTCATTTTTTAGTTTGATTCCTCATTTTTAAGAGCGCCGAACTACTTCATACGCCTCGAATTCACCTCCACTTGCCCCGCGCCGAACCAGCCAAATCACAAAAAAAAGACCGAGGCGTCATCACCGCCCGGTCGCAATACAAATATAAAAGCGCTCCTTACACATAATAGCTGCGAACGACAATGTCCTGATCGTAGTTGCCGAAGCCCTTGCCATAGAGCGTCAGGCCGCCCCGGCCCCGCCCGGTATCCTCGGCGGCGATCCGCAATGTCCAGTTCATCGCGCTTGTCTCGATATCGCGCAGGCCGACGCCGGATATTTTCTGACCGTCGATGTAAGTGCCCTTCTCCTTGATGCGAAGCACCTTCATCAAACCGTATTGATTGACGTCCGAGTGCCACCACTCCGGCGTCAGCCGCCCCCTTCGATCGCCAAAGTCGCCGGGACTCGTCCATACCCCTACGGTCTTGCCGCCCAGATCGAAGCGGATGTCCGACGGCCAATTCTCGTTCACGCGCGGCGCCTCCGACCCGATCTCGAGCGAGATCTCGATCTCGTGCAGCCGCTGGTCTTTGTACAAATAGTTCGGCAGCTTGTACTCGATCCACCCCTTGGCCATCCACAGGATGCCCGCGTTCACCCGCTCCGGGTCCATGAAGCAGACCGGATTGTCGAACTGGCCGACGACCTTCTCCGTCGTCGCGATGCCGCATGTCGGCCAAGCCTCGTAATCGGTATATTGGCCGATCGGCAGCGACAGCTCGTGACAGCCCAAAGAGGCGGGGGCATCCGGAGACAGCTTGATCTGCATGAACTCCGTTTTCACGTAACAGAGCTTGTACGTCCCGCCGTCCATCCGCTTCATCTTGCTGCCAACGATGCCGGCCTCTTCGAGCTTGCGAATGTGTCCGCTGACGACCGCATTGCTCAGGAACAGCTCTTCCGCCAGCTCCTTCACATGCCGTTCTCTCTCGTACAATTTATCGATGATCTTTAACCGGACCTCGCTGGCCAGCGCCTCGTAGATGCGGAGCGCGTTCGAATCGGTTGAAAGCAACACTTTCTCAACACCCTTATAGGATTTTGTTTTAATTTAATCCTGCAATTAATGATTGTCTGCTAAAACCTATTATGTTACGAATAATATAGGATT
Source organism: Cohnella sp. GCM10020058 (assembly GCF_042683485.1). NCBI lineage: Bacteria > Bacillati > Bacillota > Bacilli > Caryophanales > Paenibacillaceae > Cohnella > Cohnella sp. GCM10020058. The sequence goes on along the minus strand of NZ_JBHUJV010000006.1, from coordinate 359,201 downwards.
TCAATATTTTAATGAATTTAGTTTTTTATTAATCCTAAGGAGGTCAACTTTATGACAATCCGCTCTCATATGCTGATCGACAAGCACTTCACGCTATCCGCCGTAGATCCTCGGATGTACGGTTCCTTTATCGAACACTTGGGGCGCGCCGTATATGGAGGGATCTACGAGCCTGGTCACCCGACTGCGGACGAGAATGGTTTCCGCCGCGACGCGCTGGATGCGATTCGAGCGCTTCAGGTTCCGATCGTGCGCTATCCGGGAGGCAACTTCGTGTCCGGCTACAATTGGGAGGACGGCGTGGGACCCAAGCCGGAGCGCAAGCCAAAGCTGGAGCTGGCTTGGTGGACAACCGAGACGAACGCCGTCGGCACGAACGAATTCGCGGATTGGGCCAAGCTGGCCGGCACGGAAGTGATGATGGCCGTTAACCTCGGCACGCGCGGTCCCGACGCCGCTAGAAACCTCGTGGAATACTGCAACCACCCTTCCGGCTCCTACTACAGCGACATGCGCATCTCCCACGGCTACCGCGAGCCCCATCGCTTCAAGACGTGGTGTCTTGGCAACGAGATGGACGGACCCTGGCAGATCGGCGCGAAAACCGCGGTCGAGTATGGACGTATTGCCAACGAGACGGGCAAAGTCATGCGCTGGGTCGATCCGTCGATCGAGCTGGTCGCCTGCGGCAGCTCCTCCAGAGGCATGCCGACCTTTGCCGAGTGGGAAGCAACCGTGCTTGATCTCGCCTACGACCAGGTCGACTACCTGTCGCTGCATGCTTATTACAACAATAATGCCGGCGATACGGCCAACTTCCTGGCCAGCTCGCTCGATCTCGACCAGTTCATCGGGGGCGTAGCTTCAATTGCCGATTACGTCCAGGCGAAAAAGCGCAGCAAGAAAAAAATCATGCTGTCGCTCGACGAATGGAACGTCTGGCACTCGATCGGCGCAAGCCGCGCGAGCGAACGCTGGCAGATCGCGCCGCCGGAGTTCGAGGACGCGTACACCTTCGAAGACGCGCTCGCCGTCGGATGCTACCTGATCACGATGCTGAAGCACGCCGACCGGGTGAAAATGGGCTGCCTCGCCCAACTGATCAACACCATCGCGCCGATTATGACGGAGACGGGCGGCTCGCTCTGGCTGCAGACGACGTACTACCCGTTCCTTCACGCTTCGAATTACGGCAGAGGCACGGTGCTGCAATCGGTCGTCGATTCTCCGAAATATGACGCCAAGGACTTCACCGACGTGCCTTATCTGGAATCCGTCAGCGTGTTCGACGAAGCGCAGGGTCTCCTGACCATTTTCGCGGTGAACCGCCATCTGGAAGAATCGATGGCGCTCGACGTCGACGTCCGCAGCTTCGGCGAAACGCGTCTGCTGGAGCACATCGTGCTGGAGAGCGACGATCTGAAAGCCACCAACACCAAGAACAACCCGAACCGGATCGTCCCCCGCACCGGCGGCGAATCCAAGATCGATCAAGGACGCGTGCAAGCCTTGCTTGGCCGCGCTTCCTGGAACGTCATTCGGATCGCCACGACGAGGGGCTAATCGCTAGCGAAACCAAAAGAGACCGGAAACGGCTGCAGGGACATAAGTCCCTCGCCGACTCCGGTCTTTTTGCTTGCGGACTCCCTTTGGCTTGTGCCAATTGGGGAAAATCGGAGTTGAGTTGCACGGTTTTTCCGCACAACGTCGCTCCCCAGCCCTACCTCCTTACCGTCCCAGCAGCACGTCCTCCCGCTCGCGGAAATAGGCGGCCGTCTGCAGGACCATGCGGTCCAGCAGCGCCTTGTCCGGCTTGCCGTACATGGCCGGATACGGGTCGCCGCCCGGACCGAGCGGCTCCGGGGTGACGTAGCAGCCGTCGCGGTTGAAGCCGAGCAGGTACAGTGCCATGATGACGGTGTCCACGTCCAGCGAGCCGTCTCCGAGCGCGCCGCGGTTGCTGTCGGCCATGTGCAAATTAAGCAGCCGGTCGCCGGCCGCCAGCAGCGCCTCGCCGATATGCGACTCTTCGGATTGCATATGATACACGTCCGCATTGATATGCTGCACGCCGGGATGATTCACATCCTTAATATAAGCTTCGGCGTCCGCGATCGTATGAACGTAGCTCGTCTCGGCGGAACGGATCGGCTCGATGGCCGCCTTGATGCCGTGCGAGACGAACAGGTCGGCGACGAGCCGGAGCGTCTCGGCGCTGCGCGCGAGCTCCATCGCATCGTAAGGCGCCGGTCTGCCGACCGCGCCCGGCACGACGAGGATGTAGGAGCCGCCGACCGATGCGACAAACTCGATCTCCCGCTTCAGGTAGTCGATGGCGGCCTGGCGCTGGAAGGCGCGGTTGCTGGACAGGTCGTTGTCAGCGGAAAAAATGCCGCAAATGCCCGCGACCTTGATGCCGTGCGCGCCCAAAATGTGCAGCGTTTCCTCCTTGCGGTAACCGAGGTCCGGTCCGTAATGGTTGCCGTGCAGCTCGATGTAGCCGATGCCTGCCCGCTGCAGCCGTTCGGCCGTGTCCGCGAGCGTCTCCATGCCGAAGCCCCAGTTGCTCCAGGACAGGTTCAACCGCCGCTCGAGCCGCTTCGGATCATTTTTTTTCAGCGCCTCGAACGCCTCGCGGATCTTCTCGTTCTTCACTTCATAGACTTGTCTGGACATCGTTTTCTGCTCTCCTTTATGTCGCGGCGCCCGGATCAGGGCATCTCCGGATGGTTCGGTCCAAAGTGCTTCAGGAACACCATAGGCTCCCACTTGCTCCGATTGACGATCGCGACGCCCTCGCGGGCCGCCGCCTCGCAGACGAAAAACTCGTCTCCGCTCATCTGTCCGAACCGCAGCATGACGGCCGCCTCGGCGTCATAAACGCCGAAAGTGCCGTGGCCTTGTAGCAGTATCGTACCATAAGCAGCGGGATCCTGGACGACGACCATCTGACCCGGCTGCACGGTCAATTCCTTGGCGCCAAAGTATTCGTTGCCGTACGTAATCCACTTCTCCGTATGGCGTTCGTCCGAATGCGCGCACACGATCGGCGGGCGGAAGTAGTTTTTCTTGTAATGCGGGTCCACGTTTTTTTCCCAGTCCATCAGTCCAAGAATGTAGTCGATGTTGCGCTTCTCCGGCTCGGGGCAGTTTTCCGTCAGAAATTCGTACGGATACACCTCGCCCCACACGACGTTCTCGTGGACGGAATTGACGTCGCTGTTCCACTGCGGCTCGTACGTCAGATACGAGCCTGGCGCATGCACGACGCCCGGCGGCGTATACCAGCCGGTGCCAAGCTCGAGCCGATAGGCCCGGGACAGCTCGGTGATCCGGTTGTCGCCCGCTTCGAACTGCAGCAGGCGCTCGCGCACCTGATCGATCGTCACGTCGGGATCGTACCCGAAGTACGTGGCTGGGAAGACGCCCGGATGATTGTTAAGCTGCGGCGGAAAATAGTACGCTTCGGGCTTGCCCATCCGGCCGACCAGTTGGGCGGAAGCTTCGTCCAGGTGCAAATGGTGGAACAGCGGCGTCTCATAGTCGAAAAACTTGGAATACATCGGCCACGTGCCGTACTTGGCGTGCAGCGCCTCGCCGATGACGAGGGGGCCGAGCGCTTCGACCGCGTCGCGGAACAGAAACTTGTCGCTCGCGTCGTCATTGACTGCCACGCAGCTCATGCCCTCGTCCGGTCTCGCCAGCGGCCCGTTCATCGCGGGAATGACCGAGGAAAACCATCGTTCCTTAATGGAGCCCCGCGCGGCCCCGTAAGCGTAATAGTCGTCGGGATGAAGCCGCAGCCGCTTGCCTGCCTGTGCGAAACGGCGCGGCACGAACACGGGAGCGAGCCTGAAGATGCCTTTGCCCCGCTCGTACGTCTCCCGGATTTTAGCCAGGTCGGTCATCTAAAAAAACTCCCTTTCTTCCTGCGAATCTTGCGCATTCAAATGAGTGAACCGAATCTCCGGCAGCGATCGCCCCTCTTCTTCGCCTCCGTCGGCCTCCGCGCCCAGTCCGCCGAGGCGCCTGCTCGCGCAGTAAACCGTGACGCGTTGTTCCTCGCCGGGGAAAAGGGTAACGAAGCCTGCGTCCGCCATCGTCCAGTACCGGTCCGTCAGCTCCTCCGCGCAGACGTGAAGGATCGCTTCAACGCCATCGTTGGCGAGCAGGAACGTCCGCTTGATCGGTTCCAGATACTCGGCCTTCCATTCTTCGCCCGCTTCCTCCCACTCGCCTTCCGCCTCGAAGCGGAAGCCGCGCGAGCGAAGGCCAAGCGCCGGCCGGTAGCATGTCTCGGCCTGCGTGGAGAAATAGTAGGCGTTCTCATGCAGCGTTCGGCCTTCTCGGCGCAAACGTAGACGTACGACAAACAGCGCCGTGAAATCGGACGCGATCTCGAACGCGAGCGCGCCTACCTTCTGCATGGCAGCGCCAGACGCCGTCCGGAACGTTCCATGCCACATCCGCCGGCCCGCCGTCGTCAGCGCCTCGACCTGCAATTCGTCGCCGTCCGGCGATCCGCCGCCTCCGCTTTCCGCGAACAAATCTGCCTGAAACGTATCCCCCACGGGATAAACAAGCCGGCGATAATCGAGCGAGACGTGCGCCGGGGCAAACGCCTGACCGATCCAGTAGCACGCCATTTTGGCTTCGCCGTAGTAGTCCGTCAGCGACGTGCAGCCTACGTTGGGCCAAGGCTCGTTAAACTGCCAGACGATGCTGCCGCTGTTGCGGAACTGCCGGCGCCGGTTGGCCTCGACGATGAACCGGAGGCCCTCCGCCTGGATCCACTGGCTGCAGCGGACGAACGCTTCAAGGCCCGCCGGCTCGCCGAAAAACCAGGCGTCCCGCTCGCGCGTGTCCCACCAATCGCCATGGTGGCGCCAGACAAGACTCTCGTCCATATCGGACACCCGAATATGACCCGGGCTCAGAAACTTGCGCATGCTTTTCACCTTGCACAGGCCGTCGACCCCGAATTCGCTGTGGAAAAGGCTGTCCGCCTGCCCGTAAAATTCGTAATGCTCGGGATGTCCCCTGTACTTCCAGCCGCCGTGAACGTCGTGGTTCCGCCCCGCGTCCAGCGACAGCATCTCCTGCGGACCGGAGGCCGACGTCGGGAGGAACATCCGATCCGGATCGTGCGCCTGCACGAGCGACTTGAGCAGCGCAAGATTGCCGTTGTCGCAGCCGCAGGGCCGGTTCGGCGCTTCCTTGAGCTCGTTGCCGCCGCTCCAGACCGTCAGCGACACGTAGTTGCGCCTGTCCTTGAGAGCGGCTTCGGCGGTCGCGGCCAGCAGCGCCAGATACTGCGGGTCCTCGGGCGGCACCGAATCCATCCCCGAGCCGGACTGGACGAACTCCTGCCAGACGAGAATGCCATGACGGTCGCACAGCTCGTAGAACACGCTTTTCTCGATGACGCCCCCGCCCCACACGCGGACCATATTAACGCCAGCTCGCTTCATCATGAGCACCGTCCACTCGTACCGCTCCGGCGTCGCGGTGCCGTACAGCATATCGAGCGGCGTCAAGTTTACCCCTTTGACGTACACCTTCTCGCCGTTGATCGCGAACGTATACGGCAGCGCGGACGCCGGGCTCTCCTCGTTAAACAGGTAGCCGAGCTTGCGGATGCCGGGCTTGAAGGCGCGCGCGTCCAGCGCCGCGTCTCCCTTCAGCAAGCGCACTTCGAGCCCGTAGAGCGGCTGCGCGCCGTGCCCGTTCGGATACCAGAGCAGGGGCCTTTCCACGCGAAAAGAAAAGTCGGCCTGCGCCCGGTCCGGGCCGACGGCGATCCGCTGCATCGCGAGCTCGCGTCCTTCTGGATCGGTCAGCACCGCCTCCGCGGCATATTCCTCCGGCACCGCCCCCTCGACCGTCACCTTCAAGCCAACGACGCCCGCTCCGTCTTCCGCGACGTCCGTGCGAATGTGCGCTTCGCCGAGCGACAGCTCCTCGTGGACGCGCAGGTACACGTCGTCCCAGATGCCGAGCGACACGAGCCGCGCGGAGAAATCCCATTTGTAGCCGAAGCGGCTCTTCTGGGTATGCGTCAGCGACGTCCGCCCGATCTGCGACTGCTCCTGGGGCGCGTGCTCGAACAGGATGCGAAGCTCCAGCGTCTCGTGCATCCGCGCAATGTCCGTAATATCGAAGACCGCCGGAACGAACATCCCTTCATGCTCGCCGAGCGGCACATTGTTTAAGTAGACATGGGCTTTGTAATCCAGTCCCTTGCAGACGAGCTCGACCTTGCGGCCCAGATGCGCCGGACGCGGAAAGGAAGTCCGGTACATCCACCACCTGTGCTCCACCCATTCGCAGGACAGACTGTTCAAATCCCGGTGCGGATGCTGAATGTAGCCCGCCCTGTACAGATCGTGCTGCACGCCGCCCGGGACGGCTGCGGGCATCCACGCAGTCACGCCTTTCATGGCTTCCCCCGTCTCCACGCTGCTCGCCAGCAGCGGCACGTAAGGGTAGAAGCCTTTGAGCTCCCACGCCAGATCGTTCAAATCGTGCTTCATGCGCTAGTTCCCCCTGCTTCGGCGCTTCCCGGCAGCAATCCGATCGATTGATCCCGGTCAATGGCTCCAGACTAAAATTGAACGCTCGCCGAGAAGCCGAGCTTGCCGGCCGGCACGTTAAACCGGACCCATGCGGCATCGCCGCTGCGCTCGACCGCGCCTTCCAGCCGCTCGCCGTCCGCGAGCACCGTCGGAGCGGCGTCCAGATGCCGCAGATCGAAAGGTCCGACGCGCAGCTTCACCGCAGGCAGCTCGTCGCTCGATTGCACGCGAATCTGCGCGCCGTCCACCGCCAGCCGCAAGTCGTATTCCAGCTTCGCCGTCAGGCGGCGGGCGCCGTCCTCGATCAGGAACGGATAGTCGCGGATCCACACGCCGTCCCAGCCCTGCGGCAATCTCGAGATGAGGCCGAGCTCGGCCTGCTGGCTGTCGTCCACGCCGATGATGATCTTGAGCGCCTTCAAAATCTCCGCCTGCTGCACCGCGTTGCCCAGGTCGCCGAAGCGCGAATAGATCTTCTTGGCCCTGTTCACGGCGCCGCCGATCTCGGGCACGATGTATTGACGGTAGACCGGACCGTAGATGAGCTTGGCATTCAGCTTCATGAATTCCGACGCGTCCGCCGTGCGATCGAGCAGCAGGGAAGCCTGCGTCGTGAAGGCCGCGTTGTAGCCCATCGCCCACGGGACGAACTGCTCCTTGTTGATGGCGTATTCCTTCTCGTTGAGCGCATACCACTCCGGATACGTATTTTCCGGGAACAGCCCCTTCGTATCCGTCGGCAGCAACAGCGGTCCGAGCAGGCTGCCCCGGCCGAAGCCGCGGTATTGGTCGGTCCAGACCTGTCCCTTTTCCTCGTCATCGACGATGTAGAACCGTTCGCTGGCGAGCTTCAGCCGTACTGCCGTCTCTTCCCAGACACGGGCGGATTCGGATTCGCCGATCGATGCGGCCATCTCTGCCAAGCCATGCAGCGCCTCGATGCACGGCAGGTCGCAGAAGATGGAGTGCCCGACCGAGATCGGGTAGCCCGAGCCTTCGCTGTCCGACCAGAGCACCTCCGTCGCCTTGGATACTTCGGGATGCTCGAACTGCCAGATGATCCAGTCGCCGAGCCCCTTGACGTCCTCCCATCTCGGACGCAGCCACGCCTCCCGCTCGGGCAGACGCTTCCACAGCCGATAGATGAAAAGCGACGTTAGACCGTGCCCGTCGTTCTCGAAGCAGCCGGCGCCGATCTCGGTGCGCGGGAACTGCAGAATGCGGTGAATGTGCCGCGGCAGACGATAGCCGTTCACCGTGAGCGACTCGTCCTCCTCCCATACGCGGGCCATCTTGAGGCACCAGTCCGCGCAGGCGGCCGCCTGGTCCACGAAGCCGAAGGCGATCATCTCCATCAGCGTGCGGCCGATGTCCCGCGACCAGGCTTCGTCATAGTACATGCCAGGATGCTCCTGCTCCGGATACAGCTTGAAGTCCATCGAGAAGGTGCCGCCGATGCCGTCGTAGCCGTAGGACAGCGCGCCGCCCGAGGAGGTGTGGTACACGCCTTTGCCGTCGACCTTGGCCGTCATGTCCAGCACGTTATGATAGAACGCGTTGGTGAAAAAGTCGGCTTCCCGCCCCCCCGTGAAACGAACCTCCGGTCCCTTGTAGCCGATCGGGATGTCCAGCGGGAACGTCTGCGGGAAGTTGTCCTCGGTCACGTACATATAGTCCTGCAGCTGGCGAATACGCGCGAGCGCCGCCTCCTCGTCTTCGCCCGCCAGGCGCAGGGAGCGGCTGCGAATGCTGTCCGTCAGCGCCGCCGACAAGCCGGTGCTTCTAGCGGGCATACCGCCCTCAGGCCGGTCTCCATCTTGAAGCGGGACGACGGTGATGCCGGTCACGACGGGCGTCAGGCCCGATCCGGGCTCCGGCGCATATTCGACCCGCGCGATCGGCTTGGCCGCGGGATTGATCGACGCGACGTATTGATGCGTCGGCGTCGGCTGCGCCGGGTAGATGCGCAGCGATTGTTGCAGCGCGCGTCGAACCTCGGTGAAGGAGACGAACGGCTCGGGATACTTGACGAACTTCTCTCCCCACCAGGCGCTCTCGCCGATGACGATCGGATAAACGCCGACCTCTCCGTCCTCATAACAAACGCGCAGAGCGCCCAAACCCTGGCCGACCGTCACCTGCTTGTCTTCCGGCGAGTAGCTGTTGCGCTCGCTCACCTTCATGCCGGCGATCAGCAAGTGCCTGGCCGCAATGCCGACGGGCAGCGAATACGGCTTACGGCTCGCGAACAGCGTATTCGCGCCCGCCACGAACGGCACGCCGTACAGCTCCGTATATCTCGGCGGCTCGGCTATGACCTGCCACCCGGCCAGGACGTCTCCGTCTTGGCCGCCGAAGTCGACGCGGAACGCTTCGCCCGCATCGATCTCGTCGACGCCGATCCATGCCGTATGCGGACCGTTGTCGCAGTCCACGACCCGGATAAACGCGTCCCGGCCGATCAGGTCCTCCACGTCCGTCTCGCTCCAGGCCGGCGGATTCGCATTCGGCGGGTATACGGTCCGCAAGATGTCTCCGGTCGCGCCGTCTACCAGCTCGACCCGGTTCTTGTTGAGCTGATAAAGCTGATAGTAGCCGCGCAGCTTCAGGCGGAGCATCGGGGACACGATGGCAAAAGAAGGCGACTGGATGATGCCGGTGCCGTCGTCGCCTGCGAGACAAGAGGACAGGTGCCTGGCCGTCCGGTTTCCTTCATAGTCGATATCCGCAAGGCCCCAGATGCCCGAATTCGCTACCGGCGCTTCCAGGCAATAGTAGACGTCCTGCGTCTCCGCCCCATGAAGCCGGACTTCCTCGACGCGGGAGATCGCGAGGCTCGCGCCTTCGCCTGCGAAGGACTTGCTGCCCTTGATCTCCAGGTATACCTGCTTGCCCTTCAGATGACGGACGAACCATTCCCGGACGACGAACGCCTCCTTGAGCGGCGGCGCCGCCTCCTGAACGACCTCTCCGCCGTCCGCCAGCCGCAGGAAGCAGCCGCCCTCCACAGACGCGTGGTTCAGGACGTCGTAGCCGGCCAGCCGCAGCCGCAGTTGATCGCCCGAGATCGTGAACTTCGGCGAACGCAGGCTATCCGGAGCGCCGGCGATTTTCTCCCAGACCTCGGCGCCGGATTCGGCATCGTCGCCGTCCGCTCGCGCGGCCAGGCGCCAGCCGCCGGCCGACGTCCAGCCGGACCAACCCGCACTGCCGCCCCAGAGGAGTGCCGTGCTTTTCGTCTTGGGGAGAAACGGACTGGCGGGGGCGTTCGTTTGCTTTTCTTTATGCAGGACGGTGTCATTCATCGGGCATAATTCCTCTCTTCAATGAAATGGAGTCGCACCCGGCCGGAAAAGCCGGACGGGTGCGACGCGCTGGGGTCGAATGACGGTCGCTGCAGGCTTAAAGCTTAAGGCTGGCCTTCCAGGTGCCGCGTCGGGTTGTAGCTCGCCACGATGCCCGCGCCGGTCGTATTCTGGCCGAACACGGCCGCCGAATTCATGACTTTAACGCTCGAGCCGCTGGCGGCAACGACCGCGTAGTCGTCCCGGGACAACTGGTCGGTCACGAGGTTCCAGATCTCGGCGGTGCCGGAGTTGACGACGACGCCGTTCTTGACGCCGCAGCCGCCGATGTTCAGGAGGTGCTCGTTCGAAGCGCCGTTGATGATGATCCACTGCGTATGCAGCCACATGTAGCTCTCGCGGATCGCCGAGAAGTTATCGCTGCCGTTCCAGTTGTTGAAGAACCCGGAGATGCCGTACCGCTCCACCTCGCCGTCCATGGACGTCGGGTTGAGATCGTGCATCTGCTCGATCCAGCCTTCGGTGCTGGTGCCGACCCGGATGAAGTTATCGGCGCTGAAGCCGAACAGCCGCTTGACGAAGTGACGGTCGCTGCCGTTCGTGATGTCGAGACCGTAGGAGGCGTTCTCGAACTCGACGTTGACGACATAGGCGTCGTCCGCATTGTTGATCCTCACCGTATACGGGAACTTCTTGATGTTTGACGCCGTATTCATCGGGTTGTTCGGATAGAACACGCGCAGTCCGCGAAGACCGGACTTGTTGCCGTTTATCGTAATGAAGGCGGTGTCCGTCGTCGGCGTCGTCGTGTTCTCGCCCTCGTAGGCGAACAGCGCCGTGCCTTCGCCGGTCGCCCGGGCTTCGATGGCGGTGGAGCTGGCGCCGCGAAGCTCGACGTTCGCAGGCACCGTCAGGTGCGTGCTTACCTTGTACCAGCCCGGCGGCAGGTACACGATGCCCCCGCCTGCCGTGCCGGCCGCGTTTAGCGCGGCCTGGATGGCCGACGTGGCGTCCACGGTCGGCAGACTGCCGCGCGTTGCCTTGACATACGGCGCATAATATGGCGCCTTGGTCACGTCGTAAAGCGTCGTGCTCGTCGTCTTGGCAGGCGTGCCCTCGGTATAGGACGTCGGCGCAGGCGACGGCGTGGAGACGGTCAGCCCCGTGCCCGTCGTCGCGCCCGTCAGCGTGTTGTTCGATGCGAACAACTCCGCGTAAGTGTTGATTCGGCTGTAATTGATCGAATTAATGCTGCCGGAGAGCGTGCTGCTCAGAATGGCGTTTTTGCGGAAGCCCGACTCCATTTTCAGCGCATAGTCCGTATTCTGGATATCCAGCAGCGCAAAGCCCGAGCCCCACGATCCGTCCCGCGGCCCGTCCACGTCCCGAATCCCGTATTTATAGTCCGAAGCCTTGAGCTTGTAGTGCTGGACGGCATCGTTGTCGGAGAACAGGAATGCCGTGCCGTTCGCTCGCGTGTAGGCGTCGATCACGCTCTTGGCAGGCGCGTTGTACGTGCTGCCTGCGTTCGCCCAGTAAGCGTTGCTGAACGTAATCTTCTGGGTGGTATCGACCGCCGCCGTCTCCCGCAGCTCCAGGCCGACGTTTAATGCCGTGCCCTTGATGTTGTCGAACGAATCGAAACCGTGGAAATTATTGACGAAAATGCCTTTATACGCGTTCAGGAACGTCACGTTGTGAACCGATGCCGTATCCTGGTCGGCGCGGATGACATAACCCAGATTGACCGGAACGATCGGATTGGAATGGTTCTGGTTCGGATAGTAGAACGTGAGCCCGACGACGCCCGCATTCGTGCCTTGCAGACTGATCAGCTGTCCGATATCGGTTGTGACGTTGGCCGAGATGACCGTGCCGTAACTGCCCGTGCCGCTGTCCGGGTCGCGCCAGTCGCCGCGGATGGAACAGAACGAATACACTTTAAGCGTGGAGCTGATCTTGTACGTGCCGGACGGCATCCAGACCGTGCCGCCGCCCATGACGAAGCAATCGTCGAGCGCCTTCTGCACGGCTGCGGTCGCGTCGACCGCGCCGGTCTTGTCCGCGCCGTAGTCGGTGACGTCGAAGTCGGAGATGACGACGTCCTCCGTCGCATAGGTCGGGGTGACGATCTTCGCCTTGCGCGGCGTCGTCGCGACGTAGATCCTGTCGATGTCGGTGCCGGCCGTGTCGGCGCTGTCCTTCTGCACCTTGAGCGTGTTCGAGCCGGCGTTCAGCTGAACCGCGACTTTGACTTCCTTGTAAATATTCCAGTTGCCCGTAGCCGGGAAGGAGACGCTCATGACCTTCGTCCCGTTGACGTACAAGCTTTTCGTACGCGTGTCCGGGTAGCCGTTGGAGTAGCGGATCGTCAAGTCGTAGTAGCCGGCGCCCGTAGTGGACGGGGTGTTCACGCTGCCGAACTGGACGTACGCGCCGTCGCTGTTCAGCGTGCCGACCTTGGAGCCGCCGGACGCGTAGGTGTCCGACGAGGTCGCGGCGCCGCCGCCGACCGTGCCGCTCTCGGCCTCGTATTTGGTGCCCGACTGGATGTACTCGAAAGCGTCCCAGTCGACCGCGTAGCCCGTGGAAGCCGCGTTCTTGGTGCCGCTGACGGACACCTTCAGCGTGTGCACGCCCTCCGGGAGATTGCGTTTTTCGAACAGCACCAGCTGCTTTTCCCAGACCGGTCCGTACGAATCCACGGTTCCCTGGCTGACGCCGTCGATATACACGTTCGCCAGGCCGTGGTTGTTGTTCTTGGCGCCGATCCATCGGACGCCCGTGCCGTGGAACGTAAACTCAGCCGCATCGTTCGTTGTCTGGGAGAACGAGACGTCGTTGTTGTAATAACCCGTCGCGCCGTAGTCATGGGTAATCGTACCGCCCGGCGCGTAGTAGTTGATGTAATAGTAAGGGGCCGAGTTGTTCACGAACGTCCAGGCAGAGGTTGCGCCCGGTACGAGAATGCTGTCGATGTCGCTTGCCGGGCTGTCTCCGCTGTCGCGCTGAATCTTGATCGTATTGCTGCCCTCGTTTAATGAGACGCTGGCCGTGACGGTGGCGTAAATGTTCCAGTTGCCCGTAGCCGGGAAGCTCACCATCGCTACGTCGACGCCGTTCACGTACAAGCTCTTGGTTCGCGTATCCGGATAACCGTTGGAGTAACGGATCGTAATCGTGTACGTACCTGCATTGGCTACGCTTACATTATTCAGCTGCACGTACGAGCCGACGTCGTTCAGATTGCCGACCTTGTAGCCTGCCGACGCGTTGCTGTCCGCCGTGACGGCCGCCGTGCCGCCGATGACGCCGTTCTCGGCCTGATAGGTCACGTCCCCGGCCGCGTAGGCGCTGCCCGACGGGCCTGCCGCCAGCCAAAACGCCCCCAAGCCAAGCGCAAGCGCCGCGCTCCATACGTACTTCCTCAACCCGCTTCGACTTCTTCCCACTTTATTGACCACCTTTACATTAGGGTAATGGCACAGGTCAAGCAGCTGCCAGAGACGCGCCCGCCTCCGGCAGCCCCTTACAGGGGAATGCGGCAAGTCTTATTTTTTCGCGGCCAGGAAAGCGTCCGCTTGCTTCTGAATCTCAGCTACGATCTTGTCCGTACCCGCTTTCTTCTGCTTCTCGATGTAGTCGGCGAGCGCTTTGTCCGCATCCTTGACGATGCCGTACATGAGCGGCTTGCCTGCTTCGGTCGTCAGCGCGGTGCGCTTGGCGATCTCGTTCTTGATCGAGTCCGTCGTCGGGAAGAAACCCGTGAGGCCGGAGACGAGACTGTTCGGCTGATTGGTGAAGTCGGCGATCGCCTTCCAGCCGTCGGCCGTTCTCGACTGCGTCGGCCGCACCAGGTTGTCGCGCCAGAAGCCCCATTGCCCCTGCCAATCCATGTAGTTCGAAGTCTCGGCCGTCATGCCCTCCGGATAAACGAACGTATCGCCGTTTTTGACGTACGTCTTGCCTTCGATGCCGAACAGCACCATGTCGTAGAGGCTCTGATCCGTCGCCATCAGGTCCATGAACATGAGCGCTCTTTCCGGGTTTTTGGCGTTTTTGTTAATCGCCATCATGTTGGCCAGCGGCGACCGTCTCTGATAATTGCCTTCCGGATACATCTCGGAGTAGAAATTCTCCGGCTTGCCCAGGAAGTCGTTGAAGTTGATGTATTCGTTCGTGTTGAACCCGACGACCTTCAGATTGCTGGATTCGCCGGCATGCGCGTCGCGATTGATCATGAGATCGGCCGGAATGATGCCTTGGTCGGCCCACTTCTTGGCCCAGGTGACCGCTTCCTTATACCAGTCGGTCTGCTCGACCGGAATGAGCTTCATCGCCGGATCGTCGAGCTTGTAAGTGAGGCCGTACAAGCCGTCGACGGGATCCGCGTAGTTGTATTTAGGGGCGAGCATCGAGAGGATCTTGCTGTATGTCAGGCCGCCGTCCCATTCGAGAATGTGGCTGTTGGGCGCAGCCTTTTTGGCTTCCTGCAGGAAGGCGTCCAGCTCCTCGACCGTCTTGATGGAGCCGTTCTCCGGTTGGGCGACTTTGCCTTCAAGACCCGACTTTTTGAAGTCGACCGAGACGAAGGCGTGGTCGTTCGTGATTTGCGTCCAGGGCATCGCGGTGATTTTGCCGCCGGACGTGATGGAGTCGACCAAGTTGCGCGACTGCAGCTGCTCATAGTAGTTCGGCGCGAATTTTGGAAGCAGATCCTTGATGTCCAGGTAGTTGTTGACCATCTGCGGATAGGCGAGCCAGTCGGCGTCGAAGTTCAGGTCGTAGTTGTCGCCGGACGTGGCGAGCAGCTTGATCTTGGTCGCGTAGTCGTTAAAAGGGATGAAGTTGATTTCGAATTTGGCGTTCAGCGTGTCCTTCACTTTTTCTTCGACGGCTTTCCATACTTCGTCGGTGGCGGGTCTCTTGTCTCCGGCGAAATAAATCTTGAGCGTCACCGGGTCGAGCTGCTGCGCGGCAGGCGAGGATGCGGAGGAATCCGAAGCCGAGGCGGAGGCGGAGGCGCTGGATTGTTGAGGCGGCGCGGACGAGGATGCGGCGTTGCCGTTGTCGTTATTGTTGTTGCCGCACGCCGATAGCGCGCCCCCCAGCATAAGCGCGGACAGGACCGCGCCGGTCAGACGAATGGTTCTTTTTTTCATCGTCGTAATCTCCTTCATCTATATTCTACATAAGGGTTTGACCCCCAGAGTAGTCAGCCTTTGACTGCGCCGATCATGATGCCTTTGACAAAATAACGCTGCACGAACGGATACAGGAATACCATCGGACCGATCGTTAAAACGCAGGTCGCGAGCTTGATGCCTTCGGAGGGAACCAGGCTGCCCGACAGCATCCGCGCCGCCGCGTCCGACGACTTCAGGAACATGATGTTGGAAACGATGGACCGCAGCAGCAGCTGCAGCGGCTGCAGATCGCTGCTGTCGATGAGCATGACGCCGAGGTACCAGTCGTTCCAGTACGTCAGCGCGATGAACAGCGATACGGTCGCGATGACCGGCGTCGACAGCCGCATCACGATCTTGAAGAAAATCGTCGCTTCTCCCGCCCCGTCGATCTTGGCCGACTCGGACAGTTCCTCCGGCAGCGACTGAAAATAATTGCGGATCAAAAACACGTTAAACGCGCTGCACAGATACGGAATGATAAGCGCGGCGACGCTGTCCTTGAGGTGCAGGTAATTGACGCAGACGATGTACCACGGAACCATGCCGCCGCTGAACAGCAGCGTGAGCATCGAATAGACGGACAGGAACTTTCTGTACTTCACTCGCCGGAGCGACATGGGATAGGCCAGCATCGCGCAGATCAGGACGCTCGCCGCCGTCCCGACGACGGTCACGATGGTCGAGATCTTGTAGCCGTTCACCAGCACCTTCCACTGGACGAACAGAATGTGGTAAGCGCTTAGGCTGAAATGACGCGGGATCAACTGATAGCCGTGCGCCTGAATCTCCAGTTCATTCGTGAAGGAGCCGCCAATGACCATCAGAAACGGCAGCAGGCACAGAAGCGAGAAGGCGAGTACGACCGCGTATATGACCAGATCGGAAAATCGAATGGCGCCCCATTTGCTTGTCATCTGCTTCCCTCCTAGAACAGGCCGGAGCCGCTCTGATATTTGTTGGCCCAGCGATTGCAGGCAAGCACGAGCATGAAGGCGATGACCGATTGATAGAAGCTGGCCGCGGAGGCCATGCCGACATCCCCGAGTACGCGCAGATTGCGGAAAATAAAGGTGTCCAGCACGTCGGTCGTCGCGTACAGGTTCGGGTTGTCGCCGATGATGCCGTAGAACATCCCGAAGTCCGCGTTCATGATGCGTCCGATCGCGAGCAGCGTCAAAATGATCATGGTCGGCTTCAGCATCGGCAGGCTGATGTAACGCATCTGCTGAATCCGCGTGGCGCCGTCGATCTCCGCGGCTTCGTAATAGCTGGTGTCTACGCCCGATAATGTCGCGATGTACAGGATGGAGTTGTAGCCGGCGCTTTTCCAGATCGTGATCAGCGTCAGGATGATCGGCCACGCCTCCGGCTTGTTATACCAGTTGACCTTCGAAAGGCCGAACCATTGCAGCAGCTGATTGAGCATGCCCTGGTCGAACGCGAAGATGCTGTAGGCGAAGACGCTGACGACGATCCAGGAGACGAAAAAGGGCAGCAGCGTAAACGATTGAACGAGCTTCTTGAACGTCTTTTTTCTCACTTCGTTAAGCAGGAGCGCCAGCCCCACCGCGACGACCGTACTGCTCGCGATGAACAGCAGGTTCAGCAGAATCGTATTGCGCGTCGCCCGGAAGGTCGTATCCGAGGTGAAGAGGAAGTTGAAGTTGTTGAAGATCGGCTTCGTCCATTCGCTGCCGAAGATGCCTTTGCCGAAATCGAAGTTTTTGAAGGCGATCAGCACGCCCGCCATCGGCAGGTAATTAAAGAAAAACAATACGACCAGGCCTGGCACGGCCATGAAGTACAAGAACGCGTTTTTGTTGAGCTCGAAGGCGATTCCCTTCGTTTTGCCGCGCTGCCGGCCTGCGCCTGCGTCCATACGATCCACCTCGCTGTTTATATTCGTAACCGCTTACATAAAGCGCTTTCAATCGTTTGCTTGAAGGACGCGCGAAGCTTCATCTCCTCCATCTCATCCATTTCCTCCATCTCATCCACCTCCGCTGTCATTCAAAACTAACATCTCAACTTGTTATATTTGTTATAAACTTATATGTTGCTTGTATATTGAGATTATACTTTTAGAACAACATGTTGTAAAGGGTTAATTTACCTCCGCGGAGATCCCTTCAAAGCCCAGCGTCAGCATCTTCTTCGACGCAAGCGGGAAGGCAATCGTCCCCTTCTCGGCCTGCATGGGCGTCACGGCTCGTTCGTTCAGCATCCGCTCGCTGATGGCGACGTCGCCTTCGAACAGTCGTCCCGTCGCCATGACGGTCCCTTCCGAGTCGCCGAGATTGACCATCCGGAGCACGACGCCTCCCGCATCCTCCGCCCGCTTGAGCGCGGTCGTCACGACGGCGCCGCCAGGCGAATCGACGCTTGCCCAAGAGATCGCCGGAGGAAGCGTGCCGCCATGAATGCCGGTCGTCACGGCCCGAAGCGGCGTATTGAACGTTTGTGCCGTACGGACCACCTCGCGGTAATCTCCGCCATGAGGCACGATGGCGAAGCGGCAGCTATAATGTCCAAGGCACTGGGCGCCCGGCGTGGGAAAGCAGTTCCAGTCGCCGAGCTCGCCCACGCAGCGTAGCAGCGTCAATGCGATCGTGCCGCGGCCGTCGCGCAGCGCCTCGTACTCGGGCAATCCCGCCGTGACGACCGCCAATCCCCGCTGGCCGTCCGACACGTCGACGAACGACTGCATCCGCTCGTTGCGCGATGGATTACGCCAGCCTTCCCATGGCGCGATCGACCTTTCCACGACGTCGAACGGCGCGTCGGCGCGGACGGTCCCGGCATTCGCGTCGCTCGGGAACAGCGCGCGCAGCCGGTGGTCCTTGGCCGCATTGTCCAGGCTGACGTCGATTTCTGCGTATTTGGCGCCGGATCTGAGGCTGACGACGACTTCGATCTCTTGGCCGATCGTGCGCGGCGACCGCCCGCTCCCTTCGCGTTCCGCCGGCAATTCGAGCCGGTGCCGGACGGCAAGACGCGCGCAGCCGGCGGCGGAACGATCCTCAAGCAGCACCGGCACCGCACCTGTAACGATCGGGCCTGCGCCCTCGGCGGCCCGGTACAGGTATTCGTTGCCGATATCGCCGCTGTCCTCGAGCCTGAGCAGATCGCGATATACTTGCCCCGTTTCCTTGTCCTCCAGAGTAAGCGTGCCGCCCGCGTCCGTTAAGATACGCAAGTAAGCGTTTTCTAAAATCGCCGAATCAGCTCCCATGAAGCACGCGGCTTCGGCGCCGCTTCCGATCGGCGCCAGCTTGCCGCCAGCCCGCCGCACCCAAGCAAAAGCTGCGTGCCCCGTTCCCGGTATTCCGTTCGCCAGGAAAGTCAGGCGGTATCTTCTTTTCCGCCAGGGTATCCGGAACCGGTCGTCCGGCAGCGTAAATCCGCTGATCCAGCCGAGGTCTTCCCAAGCGTAAGCGACTGCGGCGCCGTCACGGTCCAGCAGCGCGTACCGGTCGGGCTCAAGCTCGGATTCGGCGTCGATGTCGACCGCCGCCCATTCGTTCCGGGTCCAACCGAGCGGGTTAAATACGACGAACGGATGCGCGTCCTCCGTCGCGCAGTTCTCCGCCGCGGCGAATCCGGACGTATCGGTCCTGCCGGCGATATAGGACATCGCGTCAAAGCTTAGCGACTCCGCGATCTGCGCGCTCTTCATAAAGCGCGTCACCATCTCCTCGTGAACCGCGTCGACGCTGCAGCCGCAGATGCTGTCGTGCGGATGATTCTGAAGCAGCAGCTTCCAGGCATGCTTCAAAAAGGCGGCCGGGCATTCCCGCCCCAGCAGGCTCGCGATCGCGGAAAAAGGCTCGGCCCACCGTTCCAGTTCGCCCTGTACGCGCGTATTCCATTGCTTCAAATACATGCGCGAGGACGCCGTGTTTACCAGCGTGGTCCAGCCGTCGGTCCGCTCGCCGATGAGCTCGCCCAGTACCGCAGCGGACGGAGACGCGCACGATTCCAGCTTGTCGAAATAATCTTGGAACCGGCTGTGGATGAACCGGTAAGCGGGCAAACCCTCGTTCAGCGCCGCGATGGCTTGCCCGACGTCGGACTGCACCGGCTGATGGTCGCAGCCGTTCATAAGCAGTAGATGCGGCGTGGAGGCGAACCGCTCGACGTTGTCCAGCGCCTGTCTCCCCCGCTCGCCCGCCCGCACCGCGTCGGTCGGCAGCTCCATGCCGTTGTGGTACCAATTGGCAAGAAAGACGGACAGCACCCGCGAGCCGTCGGGCGACGCCCACCACAGCTCCGACGGGTAGCCCGAGCTGTCCGCGTTGCGGACGGCGTTGTTCTCGGCGATGGCGTTGATGCCGCGGCCGAACACGGCATGCCTGATTCCGAAGCCCTGCAGCAGTTGCGCGGATTGGGAGATGTTGCCGAACGTATCGGGGAAGTAGCCGATCTCGGTCGCGCCGCCCAGCTCCGCGGCGCGCGCGAGGCCGAGCTGCATGTTGCGAATCTGCGCTTCGCCGCTCGTCAGAAAAGCGTCCTGCAGCACATACCAGGGACCGATGTTCAGCTTGCCTTGCCTTACAAGCGCGCGAAGGCGCTCCTCCTGTTCGGGGCGGATCTCAAGATAATCGTCGACGAGCAGTACGTGCCCGTCCAGATGAAAAAAAGTAAAGCCGTTATTTTCCGCCTCCAGCAGGTCCAGCACATCGTCGATCAGCTTGACGAGCCGCATCCGGAACTTTTCGAAGGGCATGTACCACTCGCGATCCCAGTGAGAATGCGAAATGATGTGAACCGTCGCTTTCTCCATCTCCATCTCCCTGCCCCTCCCGTTTATCATCGTCTTTTTCAAATTAACTTGTATACTTTATAACAAGCTTGTAATAAAATATTAGCATGTTCATGACAACCTGTAAATTAAGGAATGCAACTGTACAACCTTGCGTTTAAGTTATATATTTGTCATAGAAAATGTTAGGAGTGTTAATGATGAATAAGGCCGTGCAGCGCGTCCCGTTATATACGCAAATACGAGACTACGTATTTAAGCAAATATCGGACAATGTGTGGAAGCCTGGAGACAGGCTGCCTTCCGAAAACGAGTTCGCGGAGCAGTTCAACGTCAGCCGGATCACGGTTAAAAACGCGCTCGCGCAATTAATCGAGGATAACCTGATCTACCGGATTCAGGGTAAAGGCTCCTTCGTCTCGCGCGATCTTGCCGGCGAACCCAAGCTGTATCAGGAGGGCGAGCAGCCGCAAGCGGAGGAAAAGCAGCTCGTCGCCTATCTGATGCCGAGGCTCGGGAACACGTTTACCGCCCAGCTGCTCAGCGGCATCGAGAGCGAGCTGACCAAGCTGAATTACAGGCTGCTCTTCTGCAAGACGGACGACTCTCAGGAGACCGAAAAAGAAGTGCTGCGCGAAGTCATTCAGCTCGGCGTAAAAGGCATTATCGTTTTCCCGGTCGACGGAGAGTCTTATAGCGAAGAGATTCTGCGGCTCACGCTGAACGAATTCCCGCTCGTCGTGGTGGACCGCTACCTGCGGGGAATCGAGACGAACTGCGTCTGCTCGGACAACGTGGACGGCGCCCACAAAGCGACCGCGCATCTGATCGAGAACGGCCATAACCGGATTGGCTTCATCTCGACGGCTTATCAGGGGACGACGAGCATCGAGGACCGTCTGGTCGGCTACGAAAAGGCGCTCGCGGAGCATCAGATCCCCGTCGAGCATCGGCTTCGCCTGCATCACTTCGACGGCGAACGGATCAACGCCGTGCTGAAGGACGGCGAGGCGGACCCGGGAATCAAGGAGGAGATTCAAGCCTTCCTGCGGCAGAATCCGGACATGACCGCCGTCTTCGCCATCAATGCCGCGGTCGGCTTGACGGTGATCGAGGCCGCCCGCGAGATCGGCATCCAGGTGCCCGGGCAGCTGTCGATCGTCTTCTTCGACAACTACGAGCTGTCGGCGCTGTCGAGCGTCCCTCCGACCTGCATCAGCCAGGAAGAGGAGCTCATGGGCAAGGAAGCCGCGCGCCTGCTCGCTTCGATTATCGAAAATCCCAAGCAGGAGCGCCGGAAGATCATCACGCCGAACAAGCTGATCGTGCGCAAGTCGGTGGCGCCGGTGGGCACGCCTGTTTAACGCGCGAGATTCGCACGGTTTGATAGACGCATGAAGGAGAGGGCTGCCGAGGCAGCCCTCTCTTTGCATGCAAACGTCCAGCCCGCAGGACGCCTCCCCTCCCGCGCCGCAAGTCGCATCCGGCAACTCAAGTATCTTCTCTCAGTCGTCAGCCGCGCCAAGCTTCGCAAGTAACTCTACCAACTTTACTTCTCCCCCGCATTTGGTCGCGGTACAGCCAGCCTCTCCGCGCCCGCAAGCGGCTCCTTTATACGCTAGGCTCTTAGCAAGAGCAAGCGCTGACGATCGGACACACAATCCTCTATTTACTCAAAAATCATCATTCAGAGCGACATCCGGACACACGGTACGTTAACAAGGCAAAACGAGGGGGGATATACGCATAAATCCGATGATAACGGATCCATAGTCCGCCGCCTGGCAGTATGGGGTGCATCCGGCCCATTAACGGATCCTCTGTCCAGCAAGCGCCCCAGGTGCAACGATGCATCATCAACGCGGCCACGTTCAACCGGATCGTCCCCCTCCCCTGCTCCTTTATGACAAAAAAGGCACAGTCTCGTGTGTCTCCACAAGGACTGTACCCTTAAGCGCCGTATCGATAGACAGCGTTCAGTTACTCACGCTCCCGACGGGCACGCTCAACATCTCTAATTCGCATCCCCGCCGCGAAGATTCATAGACGCCGAGGATGATCGCCAGCGAGTGACGCCCCGCCGCGCCTTCTACGACGGGCGGCCTGTTGTCCCGAATCGCCAGCGCCAGATCGCGCAGTTGGGCGAAGTGTCCGTCCGGGATGACCCGGAACGGCGCGAACGCGGGCAGCTCCGCCTCCTCGCCCTCGATCTCGAGCGAGACGATGTCGTCCTCCACGATGACCAGCGTGCCTTTTTCACCATGAATCTCGAGACGCTGGCCCTTGCCCTTGTAGGCGGTCGTCGTGATCTCGAGCACGCCCAGCGCGCCTGATTCATAGTTCAGCACCGCCGCGGCGGTGTCCTCCACTTGGATATCGCGAAGCACCGCACGGGCTTTTCCGTTCAGCGAAGCGACCGGCCCGACGAGCCACTGGAGCAAATCGACCGTATGAATGCCCTGATTCATCATGGCGCCGCCGCCGTCCATCTCCCAGGTCCCCCGCCATCCGGCGCTATCGTAATAGGCTTGGTCGCGGTAGATCTTCACGTACGCCGAGCACAGACTCAAGCGGCCGAGCTTGCCCTCCCGGATGATCTGCCTCGCGTACTGCGCCTGCGGCGACATGCGCCGCGGGAAGACCGTCGCGAGCCGCACGCCCGCCTCCTCGCAGGCGCGCAGCATCGCCTCGATATCCGCCAGCTTGATTGCCATCGGCTTCTCGACCATGACGTGCTTGCCCGCACGCGCGGCCGCGATCGCCTGCTCCGCATGGAGCCCGCTCGGCGTACAGATGCACACGGCGTCCACATCCCCGCGCGCGAGCAGCTCCTCCAGCGTGCCGCAGACGTCCCCGCCGTATTGCTTCGCGAAGTCTGACGCCTTTTGCGCCGACCAGTCGTACACAGCCGTCAGCCGCGCCTCCTCTATCTCCAACAGGCACTTGGCATGAATCTCCGCGATGATGCCGCAGCCGACGATGCCGAATCTAACCGGTTCGATACGCTTTTCCATCCCGCTTGTGTCCTCTCCCGTCTCTCCAAAATCCGCCCCATCGATCCTCTATCCCTGATTCCTCTATCCCTACACTCCTCTATCCCTGCATTCCTCTGCCACGCCAGTCCTCTACCACATCAATCTTCTATCCCGTTAATCTTTTATCCCTTTAATCCCTACTCCGCTCGATCCGCAAGGCGCGCTCGTCCGCCGAGATCGCCGCTTCGGAGGCGGCCAGCAAGTCCCGATGGGCCAGCATGCAGGCGCCCCCGTCCAGACGACTCAGGAAATCCGCCGTAACGAGCGCCGCCGGCTCCAGCTCCCGAACGCGATGCCATGGTTCTGCGTCCGTGGTCATCAGCAGCGCCTCGTCCGTCTCCAGCAGCGGATCCCCTTCCAGCCGAAGCTCCAGCGTCCCTCTCGTTCCGGTGACGAACATACGGCCGTCGCCCCACGTCCAGCTGCCCGCGGGCGTGAACCAGTCGGCGTACAGCTGCGCCGTGATCCCGCCTTCCATCACCGCCTGCACGCTCGCCGTGTCATAGAAGCCCGGATGCGGCGAGCCCGCCTCCTTTCCCATGCAGCCTTCGACCGAGCGGAGCTCCCGCCCCGTCAGCCAGCGCAGCAGATCGAAGTCGTGAATGAGCAGATCGACGATGATGCCGCCGGACAACGCTTTGTCGAAGTGCCAGGCCGGACGCCCCGCCGGGTTGAGCCGATGAGGCTTGCGCATGCCGATGTGGACGATGTCGCCGATGACCCCCTCCTCGATAAGGCGCTTGGCCGTCCGCGTCGAGGCGCGGTACCGCTCCGTGAGCAGCATGCCGACCTCGATCCGGCCGCGGCCGATCGCTTCCCGCAGCCGCTCGAGCCCCGCGCGGTCGACGACGGCGGGCTTGTCGAGCATGACGTGCTTGCCGTGCCGCTCGCACCATTCCACGACATCGATCTTGTCCGCGTTCACGGCCGCGCAGCCGATGACGGATACGTCCTCCGCCAGCAGCGCCTCGCGATCCGTCAGCAACTGGCCGCCGTGCGTCTCCGCAAGCCGCCTCGCCAGCACCGTATCGCCTGGCTCCCAAATGCCTGCGAACGTATGGCCCAGCCGAAGCATCTCTTCAATAAAGATGCCGATATGCGCATGCTGACAGCCGACGATGCCGAACTTTCGTTTAACCATGCATGCGCTCTCCTTCCCGCCACCACGACCGGACGACGGCCAGATCGTGCCCCAGCTGCTCCTCGGGCGGATAAGGCGCGAAGCACTCCAGCGCGATCCACCCGCCGTAGTCCGCCGCTTGCAAGGCGGCGAACAGCTCGCGGTGGTCGACCTCGCCTTCGCCGAGCCGGCATTGGAGGAAGTGCTCCTCGCCGCGCACCGTCCGGTTACGGAACGAGCCCGGCATATCCGCGAGCGGAATCCGCTTCTCGTCCTTGACGTGAACATGCCGGATCGCGTCGCCGAGCCGCCTCACCGACTCCCGGCCGAAGTCCTCTCCCGTAATATACATATTGCCGGCATCGTGGATGAGCCCCACCCGGCTGTCGCCGACGAGCGCGAGCAGACGCTGCGCGCCGTCAATCGTCTCGATGAGGCTGTTGTTGTGAATCTCCAGCAATATCCGCTTGTCCTGCCGGCGCGCCTCGTCCGCGCACCGCCGCAGCCAGAAGGCCGTCTTTTCATAGTGATAATCCTGTGCGAGAAAAGCGCTCGGACCGCCCTGGAACAGGCGTACCGCATCCGCGCCGAGCCGCCCTGCGCGCTCGAGCAGCGCGGAGAACGCCTGGCACGAAGCCTCGCACTCCGCGTCCGAGGACTCGGAGAAGGCGCCCATGTATCCCGCCAGCACAGGGATCGCGAGGCCCAGTCCGTCTGCGACCCGGCGCATTTCGTCGACCCGTTTGAGAGACGTATCCGGACCCAGATGCGGCTCCCTGCCGGCGATCTCGATGCCGTCGAAGCCGAGCCCCGCGACGATCGCCATCGCCTCGTGTATGCTGTACTCCATGAGCGGGCCGCTGAATGCCGCGTATCTCATCGCTGCTCCTCCTTCATCCTGCGTCGGCACGCCTGCGACATGCCGCCCATGCTCACTTGATGCCAGAGCTGGCATGGTTCTGCACGAAGTACTTCTCCGCGAACAGGAACAGCGCCAGAATCGGAATCAGGCTGATCAGCGCCGCCGCGACCATGAGCTGCTCGTTGCCGACCCATTGCCCGCCGAGGGACAGAATGCCGATCGGCAGCGTGAATTTCTCGTTGGTCGTCAGATAAATGACCGGCGCGAGAATCTCGTTCCATTTGCTCATAAAAGTAAAGATGACGAGGGTGGCGATCGTCGGCTTGGCCATCGGGACGAAGATGCGCAGGTAGATATGGAACGGATTGCAGCCCTCCATCTTGGCCGACTCCTCGTACTCCTTGGGTATGTTCATGAACGCCTGCCGCATCAGGAAGATGCCGAACGGCTGGGCCAGCCACTCAATGACCCACAGCGGGGTCAGCGTGTCCAGCAGGCGCATATTATTGAAGATAATGAAGTGCGGAATGATGATGACGACGGGCGGGATCATCATCGTGCCGAGCACCATGACGAACAGCGCGCCTTTCATCGGGAAGCGCAGCCTCGCGAACGCATAGCCTACCAGCGAGCAGGAGAATACCGCGCCCGCCACGGACAGCGCCGCGACGTACAGACTGTTCAGCGTATACTGGCCGAAATTGCCGAGCTCCAGCACCTTGGCGTAGTTGGACCACTGGAGCGTCTCCGGAATCCATCTGGGCGGCACGGAGGTATATTCCTTGTAGGTCTTGAGCGAATTCATCAGCGTCGTGACAAAAGGCACGATCATGATCAGCGAGCTGATCGCGATGGCGAGGTAAGCGGCCGCTCTGGACCATCTCTTATGCTTCATATGCCGGTCTCCTTCCCGCCGCGGGTCCTAATCGTAATGGACCCACTTTTTTTGCCCCCACAGCTGCAGCATGGTCAGGGCGAACAGAATCATGAACAGCACCCAGGCGATCGCGGAAGCGTAGCCCATCCGCATATAGGTGAACCCTTCGCGGTACAGGTCCAGCATGAGCACCATCGCGGCGTTGTTCGGCCCGCCGGCCGAGCCCATATCGCCCCTGCCGGTCAGCACGTAGATCTGCTCGAACGCCTGGAAAGTCGAGATCGTGCTCATGATGACGACGAGGAAGGTTGTCGGCGAGATCATCGGCAGCGTGATGGACCTGAACTTGCGCAGTGCGCCTGCCCCATCGATCTCGCTGGCCTCGTACAGATCGCCAGGCACGCTTTGCAGTCCCGCCAGATAGATGACCATGATGTAGCCGATGCCCTTCCATACGGCGATGATCACGAGCAGCGGGATCGCCAGCGCCTCGTCCTGCAGCCAGCGCTGCGGGTCCAGTCCGAGCCGGGTCAGCAGCGCATTGGCCATGCCGAACCGCGGATTGAAGATCGCGTCCGCGACGTAGAGAATGACCGTCCAGGAAGAGATGACCGGGATGAAGTGCGCCATTCTGAACCACTTGAGGCCCTTGAGCTTCTGGTTGAGCACGACGGCCAGCACGAGCGCCAGCAGCGTCTGCAGCGGCACGAACAGCACGGCGAAGTACAAGGTGTTCCACAGCGACCGCCAGAACAGCGGATCGTCCGCCATCCGCGCGAAGTTGTCCAGTCCGGCCCACTTGGGCGGGTTCAGCATGTCGTAGTCCGAAAAGCTGAAGTAGAGCGAGGCCGCCAGCGGCCCCGCGACGAATACGAAAAAGTGTATCAGGTAAGGGGAGACCATGATCAGTCCCCACCTGCCCTCCGAAGAGAACCGCTTCCGCCTGGCGGCCGGGAACGCCCGGGTATCCGGTCGTCCGGCCTGCTTGATCGTCTGGTCCATCGGAATTCCGCCTCTCTAAGCTAGCTTTACTTGTTGAGATAGAAGTCGTCGAGCACCTTCTGCACGTCGGTGTTGGCGCTCTTCAGCGCATCGTTGATCGGCGTATCGCCGAGGAAGGCCTTCTGGACGTTATCGTTGAACTTGCCGACCCACTCTTCCCATACGGCGTTCACGTCCAGCGTCTGGGCGAAGCCGAGGCTGTCGAGGAAGGCTTGGCGGTTCGCCGGCTGCGCGCCCGCCTTCAGGAAGACGTCGGAGTTCGCGACGGACTTCTTGACCGGGACGGCCTCGCCGAGCTCCGCCCACTGCTTCTGCACGTCGTCCTGCGTCGCCCAGTATTTGACCCATTCCCAGGCGGCCTGCGCCTTGGCGTCGCTCGACTTGGCGTTGACGACCCAGGAGTTCGCGATGACCGGCGCGACGCGCTTGCCGTCCGGGCCCTTGGGCAGCACGGTCACGTCGTAGTTTAGTCCGGCTTCGTTCGCCGCCAGCACGCGGGCGTACAGGCCGATCCGCATCGCCGCCGATCCGCTTGGGAAGACGGCCGTATTGCTCTGGAAGCTCTTCAGGTCGACGGGGTCGGTAACGATGCCGCGGTTCATGCCGTCGACGATCCATTCAAACGCCTGCTTGTTCTGCGCGGAGTCGATCACCGATTTCTTGCCGGTCTCGTCCAGCACGCCGCCGCCGTAGGATTTAAGCACCGAGAACCAGCCTTCCGTGATGCTGAAAAAGGTGAGGCCGAACTGATTCACGTTGTTTTTGTCGAAGCCGCTCTCGCCCTCCGTTTTGCCCTTGGCGTCGATCGTCAGCTTGGCGGCGTTGGTCTTCAGATCCTCCCACGTCCAATCGTCCGTCGGATACGCGACTCCGGCTTTGTCGAACATGTCCTTGTTGTAAAAAAGTACGCCGACCTGGATGCCTTGCGGGACGCCCCAGTATCTGCCGTTCGCGTCCTTGTTGTATTCGAGCCCGTAATAATCGTCGGCCTTCAAGTCCTTGGCGATCCAGTCGGTAAGATCCTTGGCCGCGCCACGCTCGGCATACTTCATGACGTAGACGCCGTCGGAGAGCCAGACGTCCGGCGCGGTGCCGGCCGCGATCTGCGTGTCCAGCTTCTGATAGAACTGGCCGTACGGCGCGCTCTGGGTCTTGACGTTGATATTCGGATGCGCCGCCGTGAACTGGCCGATGAGCTCTTTCATCTTCGAGTCGGATTTCTCGTCGGAGTAGTAGCCTAGCAAGATGTCGACCTTCTCGCCGGAGGCCGCGGGTGCCGAAGCGGATGCGCCGGTATCGGATGAGGAAGCCGGTGCGGATGCGCTCCCGCTCGCTCCTTCGCTGCTTGCGCCATTGTTCGCATTGCTGCTTCCGCAGCCGGTTGCAGCCAGCGTCAGCGTCAAGGACGCCGCCAGCATCGTTTTTTTCCAGGTAATCGCCATCGTTCAGTCATCTCCTATAGGTAAGGTGCGTGCGAGTTCCTATATTTGCGAAACCTTATATGTCAGGACGGCCAGGCCGTCGCAGGCGCTTCCTTGGTGTCGTAAGCCGAAGCCCAGTAGTAGCCGGCGGCCAGGATACGCGTCGGCGCGAAGCCGATCTCGCCGGAGGCGGCCGATACCGTCTCGGAAGAAGCGACGTACGTGCCGCCCGCGCCCGCCGTCCCGTCTACGAACCGTCCGGCCATCGCCGTGAACCTGCCGTGCACCGAAGCCGGGATGCCCGCGCCCGTCTTGAGGTCGGACACCCGGAGCGTGACCGTCGCCTTCGAGGCGGCGTAAACGATGTCGATGTCGCTGACGATCATCGGCTTCAGCTCGGTATCGGCCGTGCGGGCCGAGACAGTCGCGGATGCCGGTCCTTCATGGCCCGCCAGATCGACGGCGGCGACCTTGTAATAATAGACCGTATCCGGCAGCAGGCCGGTATCCTTGAAGCCAAGCCCTCTGGAGGTGCCGGCAAGCCGCTCGGGCGACGGTACAAAGTCGGGACTGTCGCCGCGGTAGATGCGGTATTCCTTCAGTTCGCCGTCGTCATAGGCTCTGCCGTACGCAAGGTCGATCCGCTGGTAATCGAAGGCCCTCGCCGTCGGCGTACCGCCGATCGCGGTCGGCGGCTGCGTATCGGCGGGCGGCTGCCAGTACACGGCGCCTGGTCCCCATGCCGACGGCAGCAGCAGAAGCGAGTCGTAGTGATGCAGCGCGATGCCGCCGAAGGCCGGGTGGCTGCCGATCGCCGCGTAAACTTCGTCGAGCTCGGCCTCCATATAGGTTCGTCCTTCCTCGTTGAAGCTGATTGTCTCCGGATCGCCCCCGCCGGCGATATCCTTCGTTTCCACGCCTACGACGACCGACTTCGGCTTGCCGATCGACTGCGCGTAATCGAGCTCGCCCAGGGCTTGCTGGATGATGCCGACGCTGCCCTCCGCCTGATCCCGGTAGTCCATGATGGAGATGTAATCGGCCGTATCCTGAATGTGCTGGGACATCCACTTGACCGCGCCGTGCCAATCGATGCTCGCAGCCGAGACCGACGAATCGTACCACCTCGGGATGGCCGCCCCTACGGCGAGGCCCAGACCCGAAGCTTGCTTGCGCTGCATGAGCGCCTCCAGCATGTGGAGATACTGAATCTGCACCTCGGGATAGCTCGTATGGAAGTCCGGCAGGCTGTAGGGCTCGGTATCCAGATTAATGCCGTCGAACCGCTCGCCGTCAGCCGATGCCAGATTGTAGTTCAGCACCTTCTCGAATTCGCGCAAGGCCTGTTCCCGGTAACGCGTGTACGTCCCGAAGTACGGCGGATTCGTGCCGCCGGCGATCAACGCCTCTACCCGGTATCCGCGGTCATGCGCCCAGGAAACAAAGCTGCGAACGCGGTCGCGCTCGTCCTCCAGCATATCGATGCCGTCATAAGCGCCTACGCCCAAGTATAACGTCGTCACCGCATCCTGTCCGAACGTCGTCGTGTCGGACGCCATGGCGTCCAGCACCGTGCGCGAGCCGGGATTCAGAATCAGGTTGTAAGAGGCGTTCTCCCAGATCCACATCGACCGGTCCTGATCGGCCGGCACGGTCGTCTCATGCGAGCCCGCGCCGGTGTCCACATAGGTTGTGAGACTGCGGCCGATGTTCCCGTTGCGGTCGATCACGCGAGTCTCGATGCTGTGCGTGCGGTCACCTTGACCGGAAGCGTCCCAGGCGTAGACGTACTGCTTGCCGCTTTTCGCCGCCTCCAGCCACTGTCCGCCGTCGATCCGCACCTGTACGCGCCGCACCGGCTTGACCGCATCTGGTTCGGTACGAATCTGCACCGTCCCGCTCACCACCGCGCCGTCCGCCGGAGCAAGCACCTCGATCTCGGGCGTGCTCGCCTGCGGATGAACGGCTCTGAACCGCAGGAAGTCCGACCATGCATTGTACCGTGTGGCGACATCCGCCGCGCGCACCGCCAGCTCCACCTCTCCGTGGTAGGCCGATGTGTCGAGGTCGTAGTACCACGTGCCCGACTCGTCGCCGTCCGGGTCGACCATGTGCGTATCGAAGATCCGCTCGCCGTTGACCACCAGTTGAACGTTATAGGCGCCTGCGTAAGTCCCTTCGATTCGCTTGACGTCCGACGTCACTACGGCCCCCTCCTGAAGCGAGTCAATCGTCAGTACGGCCGCCGCATCCGCCCTCGGCATAGGCAAGAGCGCACCTGCGGGCAATATCATCGACATCAGACACAAACCTACTCGTTGAACGCTGCGATGCATAGATCGTCCTCCTCTGCGTATCGATATGTTAGGTAAAGTGACGCAAATAGCTTCGATCGATCCTCCGTTGATCCTCCCCGTTATAAATGTCAGAGTAAAGCGCTATTATAAAGCGCCTTCTTCTTTTTTCTGTTCAGAGTATAAAAAATTGTTTGCTTATCTTACATGTATTTTCATATACAACTTGTGTTTTTTTGCTATAATGTGAGACATTCATTCGATAAAAGGCATGCCAGAGGGGAATGAGCCGCGGCGGTGGAGGAGCAGGTTAAGCACCGTGTCACGTTGACGATCCATCAGAGGCTGCTCATGCTGATCGTCTGTTTCATTTGTTTTCCGGTGCTCGTCATCGGATGGTCCTGGTATCGCTCCTCGACGGAGACGATCGAGCAATCGGCGATCGAAGCCAACAAACGAATCATTGAGCAGACGAACGATTATCTCGACCTGTATGTGACGAATCTGGCCAACTCGACCTATCCTTTTCTCAACAATGCCCTGATCCAGACCTTGCTCGCTTCTCCGTCGCTTACGCCCTACGCTTATTTCCAGCTGTCAGAAAAGGTGGAGGACGATCTGTTCGCCCAGATGGTCTACGGCAGATCCGATATCGTCGGCATCTCCCTGATCACGAGCTCGGGACGGCAGATGCACGACTTCAGCGAGGCCGACCAGCTGCTCGACATGAAGGAAATCCGCATTCGCAACGCCGGCTATATGACGCGGATCGGCGAGATGGACGATTTTCAGGTGCTCGGCACCGGCAAGGTCGGAACAACCCCGGTCTTTACCGTCGTGCGCAAGCTGTACAGCAATACGACTTACCAATACGAAGGGCTGCTGATCGTCGACCTGAATCTGCGGCAGATCGAGCATATCAGCCGCAATGTGTCGCTGGGCAGCTTCAACGTCTGGATCGCCGACTCGGACGGCTCCGTCATTTACGATTCCGATTCCGCGTTGACGGATACGAGCCTGCCGCAGGAATTTATGGACCGCATCCAGGGCGCACGCGGCAATACCGCCTTTCGCCTGCGGCAGTCCGGGGAGGAAAAGATCGTGCTCTATGCCTTCTCCGGCTCGACGAACTGGATTATCGTCGCCGATATCTCCCTGCACGACCTGATCGGCAATATGATCCGGATGCGCAATCTGTCGCTCGTCGCCGCCGCTATCCTCCTCTTGGTCGCCATAGCCGCCGTCGCCGGCTTTTCATTCTCGTTCACCCGGCCGCTCACCAGGCTTCAACGGCTCATGGCCAAGGTCGAGGCCGGCGACTTCACCGTCCCCAAGCCCGGCAGGCGGCTCAAACACGACGAGATCGGCTCCGTCTTCCGCAGCTTCTACCGGATGGTGGGCGAACTGAACCGGCTCGTGCTCGAGGTCCACTCCGCCAAGCTGAAGGAGCGGGAGCTCGCGATCAAGCACAAGGAATCCGCGCTGCAGGCGATGCAGGCGCGCATTAATCCGCATTTCCTGTACAATTCGCTCGAGATCATCAACTCCGAAGCGATCATCAGCGACAACCGGGAGATCAGCCGGATGACGACGGCGCTGGCCCATCTGTTCCGCTACAACCTCGGCAACCCCCGGCAGCATGTGCCGCTGCAGGAGGAGCTGGCCCATATTCGCTCTTACTTGAGCATTCAGCAGGCCAGGTTTCCCAAGCTGCAGGTGGACGTCGCAATCGGCGAGGCGGACGCCGCCCGGGTACAGGCGCTGCGGCTGACGCTTCAGCCGATCGTCGAGAATGTGTTCGTGCACGGCTACAAGAACAAGAAGCCGCTGTATATCGGCATCGAGGGGACTGCCGAGGACGACGGCTACTGCGTGACCATCGCCGATCGGGGCGTCGGTATGACGCCTGACCGGCTGGCGTCGCTGAGACGGTTGTTGGAGACCGCGGACGCGGATACCGGCGATTCCGGAGCCGCCTATGAGGCTGCGGCTGGCGACGACTTGCGGCAGCGGGTTCCCGCGGAGGGTGGATTTAGCGAAGAGGGCGCGCGCGAGGAAGATGCCCGCGACGGCGGACGTTCTTCCGTCGGCATCGGCCTGCTGAACGTGCATCAGCGCCTGCGTTTGTATTACGGAGCGCCGTTCGGCGTGAGCATCCGCGCCTCGTCGCCCGGGGAAGGCACCGCATTTGTCGTCCGGCTGCCTTATGAGACCGGCCTAACCCTTAGGGAGGTGGAGAAGACCGATGTATCGGATGATGATCGTAGAGGATGAACCGGCCATTCACCGCAGTCTGAGGAAGCTCGTCGAGACCTCGGGCTTTGACGTCCGCATCGCGGGAGAAGCGGAGGACGGAGCCGAAGCGCTCTTGCTGCTGGAGGAAGTCGCGCCCGATATCGTCGTGACGGATATTCGGATGCCCGAGATGGACGGACTGGCTTTCATCAAGGCCGCCCGGGAAGCTTCGCCGCACATCCGGTTTATCATATTGACAGGCTACGAACGCTTCGACTACGCCCGTGAGGCACTGCGGCACGGGGTGTCCGATTTTCTGCTCAAGCCGATCGATCCCGATCAGTTCGTGCAGACGCTCGGCAAGCTGCTGCAGGAGCTGGCGGACAGCGAAGCGCGCCACGCGAGACATAACGATCTGTTCCTGCTGCAACAGGAGCAGATTAAGGAGCTCGCGGAGCGAATCTGGGCGACCGACGCCGAGGGCGTTTCGGCGAAGCTGACAGAGGTCCTGGCGTCGCACCGCGAGATCGCCGATGCCGATACGCGCGCGGGCCAATTGGCCGGCCATGTCATGCGGTCGGTGGATCAGGAGCTCCGCGCCAGAGGGTACGAGTGGACGGGGCCGGATGCGGCCGAGGAAGATCAACCGGTCCGGGAGGCCGACTGTCAGCAATGGCTGAAGGAAGCCTGCCTGCGGAGACTTGCCGACGTCAAAGGCTCCCGCAACTTCGGCTCCCGCCAGACGATCAACAAGGCCGTTCGCTATATCGAGACGCATTATGCCCGCGAAGATCTATCGCTGCCCGAAGTCGCCGCCTCGCTCGGCATGTCGGTATCCTATCTGAGCCGGAGCTTCAAGGAAGAGATCGGCGTTCCCTTCGTCCAGCATCTGATCGGCGTACGGCTAAGCACGGCGCAGCGACTGATCCGGGAGACGTCCGAGCCGACGTCCGAGATCGCCTTTCGCGTCGGATTCTCGGATTACGCGCACTTCAGCAAGACGTTCAAAAAGCATTTCGGCATGACGCCGTCAGAGTACCGCAAGCTGCCGCATGCAGGCGGCGGCCTGCCGGGTTAAAGCGAGGCTTCTCGAAAGCTTCGCGCGCCTCCGGCCGCCATGAAAAAGGACCCGTCCATATCGGGCGGGTCCTCGCATCTTGAGTCGCCTATTTCACTTTCTTTTGCTTGATCGCCAGCACGCCCATCTCCGTATCTACTACATATAGCGTCCCGTTGCCGTCGACCAGAATCTCGCTGATCGATCCCATGTTCTTCACGACCAGCACATACCGTTCCTTACCGGCTGGATCAAGCGAGAATACGCTGCCCCCGTTATCCTGAATATAAACGTTGCCTTTGGAATCGCTCAGCAAGGACATGACCGTGTAATAGCCGTTGAATCGCAGCGGATATTCCCATATCGTTTTGCCTGTCGTATCGATCTGGGCGATGCCGCGGTTCGCTTCCACATAATAGCGTCCATTTCCCGCCTTGGGCAGGATCAGATCCAGCTGAGCCGCGGTCGGCTTGGTCACTTTGGTCAGCTTCCCGCTCTTCAAGTCCAAAATTTCCATACGCGCCGTCGGATTGCCGAACGCCCGGACCCACTGTCCGGTTTTTTGGATATAGCCCGATGCCTTCCAATCCTTCGGCGTCGAATCAAGCGCCACGTCCCACAACAGCTTGCCGGAGCTGTTTACGTAGTAAACATGATTTAAATCGGTCAAGACAAGTACGTTATTCTGGGCGTCGACGATCAATTCTTCGATATTGGTCTTATGCGTCGTAAAGACATAGCTTCCGCTCGATGAAGAAGAAATCGTCCAGTCCACAAAGTCGTCGTTGACCCAATTGACCGCCCCATTCGGAGCAACGGAAACGAGCCCCCCGCTTATCGTCGTGATCAGGTTGTCATTCGAGTCCAGACCGCTTGCAGAAATAAAATCCGGAAATATGAAATCGTCATGAGGAAGATGATAAGTGGATTTGACCTTGCCGTCGCGCGTGAGCAGATCCACCCGGGCGTCGAACGTATCGTCCACAATATCCTTGCGGAGTGTGAAGATCGTTCCATTTGAAGATTGCCCCCATGCGTCCACACTGAGTAAATCGGAATCAAAATAATGCTGCTCCCACAGCTTTCGTCCGCCCGAGGTAGAAATGGCTTTCGTGTAATCTCCGTTCAGAAGCAGCAGCCGATCCACATTCAGCATGACCGGCCAGGCATCCTTTTCCGCTACGCTCCAATCGACCTCGAAGTTTTTGTAGCCCCGAAGCTGTACCTTTTTCCCGTTGTCGTTGATATAGGGCAACTCCTTGTAGTCGTTGGAAGGAAGCAGCTGCACCTTCGCCGCTGCGGCGGCACCCTGGAGGCCGGAAACGCTGACAAGAAGGAAGAGTGCCGCGAATAAGCCGAGTATCTTTCTTTTCATTCACAATCCCCTTTCATAAACAAGTAAGTTAGCACTAGATTTGGGACTATAGATTCATAGGACCTATTGTATTATGATATGGAATAATCTTCAAGGTACAATCAAAAAAGAAGGCTCCGGCGCCTGCCCGTTCAAGGTACAAGCAGCGCCGAAGCATCCTGTTCCATTCTCATCACGCAGTCGATCGGCAAGCCGACCAATTATTTTACGTTTTTGCTGATTATCGTAACGATCTTCTCGATCACGAACTTGTACTTGTCCCAATCCTTGATGAGCTGACCCGCGCCGGAGCTGAACAATGCGATCAGCACCTGGATGCCGATCTCCGTCCGATAGGTGTCGAATACCGCATTAATGACGTCCGTGACGCCGTAGCCCGACATGAAGAGGATCAACGTAGCGAATTTCCAGTCGCTCACGCCGCCTTCGTTCTTCAGGATGACGGACGCCTGGTTCGCGCTCACGCCGATCGCCCGCATGATGGACAAGCCCGCGATGTTGGGCACATGTTCGCCGACGACTTCGGCGGCAATCCCCAGGGAGCTGCGCAACGACGCTTGCTCCGCAGTCGACAACGCCTTGACGATCGTGAACGTTTCGCCGTACTTATTACCGTTCGCATAATTGATCAGGCCTGCCAGCGCCACCAGCGAGATCGACTCGTGCTTCTGCAGCTCCCGCACGACGTCGATCAGCGGCCAGCGATGGGTGGTGCCCGCACCGTACGACGTCCCGTAAATGTAGATATCGTGAATCGTCCACATCATCGGCTCGCCCGACCGATAATAAGCGTCGACCAGCGTCGGCAGATCCGAGAAGCCGCCTTCGTCCAGGTAACGGATCATCCAGAATGGCTCCGTATTCGCGCGGTAGAGCGACTGTGCGATCTGGACGGCCGAGAAGCCCTGTTTTTTCAAAATGACGACGAGATCCGTGCTTCCGTTGCCCAGGGTGCCGAAGTAATTTTCCAGCGGATAGCCCAGTTTTTTCAGCCAGACGACTTTGCTTTCCGTCGAGTAGCGGGCGCTGTGCAGAATCTCCGACGCTCGCGTCGCCGAGAAGCCGAAGCTCCTCAGCAGCGCCGCGATGGAATCGTCGAAGCCGAAGGCCAGCATGCCGCTCACGATCGCTTCCGCCGTGAAGCCCGCCTTCTTCATCTCCTGCGCGATGCTGCCGTGCGTCGCGTTCGGCAGCGCCAGCGTGAGAACGCGGACCGGCGTAGCGCCTTCGTTCGGATTGTAGCGCGTCTTCAGCAGCATCGCGGCCATGCTCGCGGCATCGGAGAAGCCCGCTCTCACAAAGTTCTGCGCGATGTCGGCTTCGGTGCTGTAAGGCTTGTAACGTGTAAGAATTTCGTACATGATGCTCTCTTTATCGTAGCCCAGGGACTTCAGCGTATCGATGAGGAAGCTGCGTCCTTCGGCGCTGAAGACGCGCCCTTGCTTCTCCAGCTCGTTCGTAATCTCGTACGCATTGGCGCCCCGCTGCTTCATCAAGGCCAGATAGCTCGATAACGGATCCGAACCGTAAGCCGTCTGCAGCGCCACGAGGATATCCTGCTGCCGGTAGTTGGAGATCGCGCTCATGTAAGTCAGTGCCGCCTGCATATCGGCGTGGTAAATCTCGTTCAGTACGCGCGCGGTCAAGGCCATGCCCGCACTTCGATCCGCCAGGTACCGCACTGCCGAGCGGGCATCCGTGATGCCCGCGCCGACGAGCAGCTTCGCGGCGTTTCCGATCTCGTCGCCGGCTCGGTAGGCCTCGTTCACGCCGTAGCTGATCTGCACCGTATTGTAAGCGGCGCTCTCGAACAGAAGAGCCGAAGCTTGCGCGGCATCCTGGCCGTAACCGTTTTTCAGCACGCGCGCGACAATCGCGAGGTTAACCGCGCCGTTCGCCTTGTCGTAACCCAGCTGACGCAGCTTGACGATCGCCGCCTTGGGCGACGTCACGCCCTGCGCGGACAGTACGTCGAGGATCGTGCTCTCTTCCGTGGAACTGTAAGCCAGCGTCACCTTATTAAGCACTTCGCCGAGCGTATAATTGCTGTTCCCGACGAAGTAAGCATTGAGCAAGGCGGTCGCTTCGCCGGAGGTTTTGCCGTATACCGTTTTTAGGGCGACGGCCATTTGGAGCAGCTCGTAATGATGCGTCGACATGAACGACAATGCTTCTTCCGGCGTATTGGCGGCTGCGCCCGCCAGTATGTCGGCGAGGCCAAGCTCCTGCTGGCCGAACACGTACTTGAGCGCCGCGATGGCCGCTGGCAGTTGAGTGACGCCGCTGTTGCGCTGCAGAACGACCGCCGTCACTTCGCTCTTGGAGAAGCCTGCTGCCGCCAGATTGCTAGCCAGGTTGCCCGGATCGTTCACGCCGTGATTGTTCAGGTAAGTGGCGACCTCCGAGGCATTGAAGCCTTGAAGCTTAAGCAGCTTCACCGCTACGGCGATCTCGGCTTCGCGATAGATGTAGCCGATCGCCTGACTGACCGCCTGCACGTCGTGCGACGCCGTGAGCAGCGACAACGCCTGGTCCGCCGTCAGACCCATATCTGCGCGCAGCACAAGCACGATTTCATTTATGCTGTACGGGCTCAGCTTGCCCACGATCTCGGCGTTGGTCAAGCCCTTATTCTTGTAATACGCGTTCACGTCGCTGGCGGTCAGGCCGTATTGCTTGAACTTGTCGATCCACCCGCTGCCGTACCTTGGATTCGACTCGATCGCGGCCAGGATCGTCTGCATCGGGATGCCGGTATTTTTAAGAATGCCGATGATGCCTTTGACATTCGCCGAGCCGAAATAATCGTCTAGCCCCTGGATCAGCTCGTTCAGCGTGAACTGGCTGGAGACGCTCATCGCATTCGCGACATCCTGAATGGTCACCGTACTGCTGCCGTACAGCAACAGCGTATCCCGGATAATGCCCCAGGTCGACGGCACGCCCGGTCCGCTGACCCGGCCGTCCGACTTCTCGAGCTCCATCCACTGCTGCATCGTCATGCCCATCCGGCCGCGCAGCTGCATGGCTCTGTCGTAGAAGCCGGTCGACCAGCCGTTCAGTCGGATCTTGTAAAAGGCCAGGCCGACCGTCTGGACGTCAAGCGTCACGCCGGTATCCTCCGCGAAGGCGTACAGGACGGCCGACAGCACTTCGTCGCTCGTATAGTAGCCGCCCCCGAACGATTGGAAGGCGCCGTCGATCGTCAGCGGATATCCGTCCTCCTTGGCGATGTCGTGAATCGCGCGCAGCGCCTGGTCCGTACCGATGCCGGCCGCCTTCATCTCCCGCAGGACATTCGGTATATTCCGGCTGTACACCCGATCCAGATAATATTTGGCTAGTTGGGCAGAATCGTACCCCGCATCGGTCATCGCCTTGAAAATCGTAGATTGCGCGCCCGCGCCGGAATTCGTAGACGCGAACGCGTATCTGAACCGGTCCTGAAGCAAGACGTAGGCCGCCGGGATCTCCAGCTCGTAAGCCTGCTTGAAGACGACTGCAAGCTCGCTGAGTCCGTAGCCCGCCGCCAGGACAGCCGATGCCGTCTGATCGACGGCGTAGCCGCCCGCCCTCATGGCTGCGGCGAGCTCGATCGCGCCCAAGTTCGTCTGCTTGAAGGCGTAGGCGATGACCGCAGCGCCGTCGGAAGCGCCCGCAGCCTTCACTGCGGCCAGGACCTGGCCGAAGGGAATTCCCGCGCGCAGCATGCCCGCTGCCGCATCTTTGCCGGCAAAGGCGCGGCTGGCCGCGGCGTAAACCTGCTCTTCGCTCAGACCCGCGGCGATCAAAACGTTAACCAAAGACGCGGCGTTATCGATGCCGTATGGCGACGCGATAACCGAGCCGATCTCCGTCGGCGTATACCCGGCGCCGTACAGCAGCTTGACGGCCGCTGAAGCGCCCGGGCTGCCGGCCTGACCGGCCGACAGCGCCGCGGCGGCGTCGGCGATGCCGATGCCGGCTTCCTTCAGCGTCTTGTAGGCCGCCGAAGGCGCCAATCCGTAAACCTCGCCCAGCAGACGGACGATATCGGCCGTGCTCGTACCGAGCTTGCGAAGCGTCGAGACCGTCTTGGCCGCCGGATCCGTCAGGTTGGCGTACAGAATGCCGGCGATCTCCCGGTCGGTCTGACCGGTCTCCTTCAACAGCGACGCGATCCGGTCGCTCTGGAATCCCGCA
Organism: Cohnella sp. GCM10020058; assembly: GCF_042683485.1. NCBI lineage: Bacteria > Bacillati > Bacillota > Bacilli > Caryophanales > Paenibacillaceae > Cohnella > Cohnella sp. GCM10020058. The sequence continues at coordinate 319,910 of NZ_JBHUJV010000006.1, read as the reverse complement.
GACCGCAGCGCAGGGACGAAGATCGGCGCCTCATAGCCTGCAGCCACGAGCGTCTTGAAAATGTCTGCGCTGATTAAGCTGTATCCGGCCGGCAGCAGGCCGGCAAGCGCGGTCAACCCGTCCGCCTGCATATTTCGGAACAGCTGCGCCATCTGGCTCGCGTTCAAGCCGTAGACGCCGGCGATCGCCTGCGCGTAATTGTTCGTCTGGAAGCCGGCGACGCGCATGATGTCGGCTGCCTCCGTCGCGCTCAGCTTGAAGCCGTCCTTCAGCTTCTGCGCCGTCGGTGCGGCGTCGTATCTGGCTTGCGTCATCGCGTAGCCCAGCGCCGTCGTGCCGACCAGCACGATGGCGTCGCTGAATGCGGCCAGGTTGGTTCCGTTGATCGCCTTGACCGTATTCTTGCCGGAGAAAGTCACATACACCTTGTCCGAGGGACTGATCAGCGTGTACGGATCCAGCTGCAGGATAATCTGGGTCGGATCCGAGCCCAGGCTCTTGCCGATCCCGCTCAGCCAGCTGTTATTGTATTTGACCGAAAACTGCGCCGACGTCGGAACCGTGGAGATCGGCCTGTCGAAGCTCAGGACGATTTTGTTCCCGATCTCATCGGTCACGGCGTTCAGCAAGGCAGGTTCGACGGCTGCGTTGTTCACGGTGAGCGGCGTGCCAAAGTCATAGCCGTCCTTGCTCACGACGAGCACGTATTCCGTATTGACGCCAACGTTCGCCTTGATCCGGTACGTATATCCGCCGTCCGTCGTCGTCGCGGATTGAACGGCGAGGGTCTGTCCGCCTCGCGTGAGGGAAAACTTCGCGTCCTTGACGCCAGGATCGAGCTTGACGGTAAATCCGCTCGTATCCGGATTCAATACCGTTGCCTCGACCTTGACCGGCACGTGGAACGCGATGTCCGCGCCGAAGTCGTAGCCCTTTTTGCGAAGCTTCAAGGTGTAATCCATGCCCTCGACGATATCTCCGATGACCTTATAGGTGCCGGCTTGGTCTCCTGCCGTCAGCGTGACCCCGGTCACAGCGTCTCCTTCCGGCGTGTACAAGCCGATATCCGCCGCGGAGAGCTCGACCTGGGTCGAGCCGAGCGTCAGGCTGAAGCCGCCTCGCACCGGCTGGCTAACTGCGGCTGCGACCGCATAAGGCTTGATCACTTCGATCGGCGCGCCGAACGGATGGTTCGGATCCGCGATCGCAAGCGTATAGCTGGCGCCTGTCTCGAGGCGGAACTTCAGCTCGAAGCTCGAGCCGGTGAAAATAGCGCCGCTCAGATCGTACAAATCGTTGCCGCTGCCGAATGTGTACGCACGGCCGTCTGCGTCCGTCAGCTTGACGTAAGCGCCGTTTAGATGCGGTACGGGACGGCTGAGGTCGAACCGGAAGGTCGACTCCCCGATGCTGCCGAGGCGCACCGTGATCGTTTCCCGCACGCTTGCCGTCAAGGCGGCTCCGAAGTCGTACCCGGCTTTGAGCAGTTCAAGCTTGTAATCCAATCCGGGCTTGAGCGCTGCAGTTACCCGGTAGGAGGCGCCGTCGTCCGCGGTCGTCACAGCCGCGATCGCGACAGGCGTGCCATCGCTGTCCGACAGGTTCAGGTCGCTTGCAGCAAGTCCCGCGACAGGCGTTCCGAGATGGATCGTCAAGCCCTGCTCGGATACGTAATCCAGATTCGCCGCTACGGGAATCGGCACCTGGAACGACAAGCCTGCGCCGAGCCCGTATCCGTTTTTCGACACCGTCAGGCTGTAACTCTCGCTCTCCGTCAGACTCGCGCGGACGGTATAGGTCAGACCTTGGTCCTCCGTCGTCACGCTGCTCACCGCTACGGGCTGGTACTGACGATCGCGAAGCTGGAGATCCGCGGCGTTCAATCCGACGACGGCTGTATCGAACTTCAGCGTGAAGCCCGACTTTGTCATGCCCGACACGGATGCCAGGACCGGAATGTCCACGTGGAAATCGGTTGGCGTAAACGCATAACCGGATCGCTGCGTAGTCAACGCGTACGACTGGCCGCCGGTCAGCGCCGCCGACAGCGTATAGCTGGCACCTCCGTCCACGGTTGTCGCGGAAGCCACCGGCGTCGATACGCCGCCCGAGATCAGGCTGAAGTCTTGCGCAGTCAATCCCGCTACGGCCGGACTGAAGGATAAGGTTAAGCCGCCCGTGCTTGCGTCGGTGATCGTCGTCGCAATCTGACTCGGAATAAAGGCCGAGACCGCTGTGCCGAAATCATAGCCCGACTTGCCCGCCGTCAAGGTATACGTTCGTCCGCCGGCGAAGTCCGCCGATACGGCATACGTAGCGCCGCCGTCCGAAGTGAGCGCGGAATCGGCCGTCCAATCGTTGCCCAGATCGTCCTTGATCGTGAAGCTGTCCGTCGTTAGATCCGGGACGGCAGGGCCGAACGCAATCCGGATCTCCTTCGCCGCGACATTCGACAGGCTCTGGATGACGCCGACCGGCACTTCGGCCGTCAACTGCGCCCCGAAATCGTAGCCGTCCTTAACGATCGACAGGCTGTAAACGCTGCCCTGCGCGAACAGCGCCGTCAACGCATAGGTCAAGCCGCCATCCTCGGTCACGGCATCCAGGATCGGGAGCTCCTTGGGGCCCGCGACGAGATGGAAGCTGCGTTCGTCAAGGCCCGGCAGGGCCGGATCGAATGCGACCTTTACCTTGCTGCCGTTGCTGCCCGGCACCACGCCGCCGTAGCTGGCGTCGACATGGACGACTTTGATCGCAAGATCTGCGCCGTAGTCGTTGCCCGGGGTCGCGTTGTTAATACCCACGTTTTCCACTTGAACGGTATAAGTCTCGTCAGGCGTCAGCGCGATGCCTACCTCGTAGCTGAAGCCCTGGTCCGTCGAATACAGGCTCCTGATCGTCTGCCGCTCGCCCGCAGCATCCAGTACCCGGACTTCGATTTGGCCGAAAACGTGCTTCTTCAGCAGGTTCAATCGAAAGCCCTGGAGGCTCAGACTGTCGATCGATGCGCCGTTGGCGATAAGCGTGAATGTGGCCTTTTCCGGATTGTAATTCGCCTTGGTCACGGTCACCGTATAGGTCGTCCCGCCGGTCAGCGGCGCCAGGATCCGGTAGCTCTTGCCGAAGTCCGCCGTGGACGCGGCCGTCGCGCCGACAAGATGACCGTCCGCATCTTCAATCGCGATATCCGCCGCCGCGAGACCCGGAATGGCCGGCGAAAGGTTCATCGTAAAGCCTTTCTGCGACTGATTGGTCAAAAGGGTCTCCACAAGAATAGCGTCCGAAATCGTGATGGCTGGCCCGAAGTCGTACCCCGGATACACGATTTGAAGCGTGTAGGCCATCGGCTGCGACAGGTCCGCGTACAGCGTGAATACGCCGGCGGATACCTGGTTGACCGTAAACGGCACAAGTTCTCCGTCGCCGTCCTTCAGGATGAAGTTCGCTGCCGTCAGCTCCAGCTCATGGTCGATGCTGAGCAGAATGGACGTATTGTTCTTGGAAAGGAGCTGAACGACGCCCGGCTTCGGGATGTCGAAGCTGACCGGCGAAGCCAGCGCGTACTTGTCCTGATAGGTGCCGTATTCGTCGCCGGACAGCGTCACCGTATACGTATCCGCGAAGGCCAACTGATAGGCGATCCGGTACGTCTTGCCCTGATCGGCCGTCGAGATCGTATACTGGCCGGTCGGCAGGCGCACGCCTTGACTGTTCTTCAAGGTAAGGTCCATCGCCCGGAGTCCCGGCACCGGCTCGCTGAACGTCAGCGTGAAGCCGTAGAGGGAAGGACGCGACACCGTGGCGCCCACGTTCTTCACGACGGTAACCCGCAGCGGATCGTAGAGCTGATCGTCCTCGTTCGGCAAATAGGTGACCCAGTACAGCTTGCCCTCCGGCATCGATGCCTTGACGACATAGCTCAGGCCGTCATCCGCGGTCTCCGCCGCGCTGATCGGCACGACCGTTCCCGCATCGTCTACGAGCTTGAAGCTAGCCTTGGTCAGACCGGGCACCGGCACGTTAAAATTCAGCGTGAGCTGCGCGGCCGACTTGCTCGCCACGGATACGATGACCGGCGTCGTAATCCGGATGGCCGCGGTCGTATAGCCCGGCTGGTTCACCGCGACGTCATACGTCTTGCCCCAGCCCAGCAGGTTCAGGTTGCCGAAGTCGGCCCGGTAGCTCGCGCCGCCGTCGGATGTCGTCAGCGCTTCGTACAGCTCCTGATGCTGCGCGTCTGTAATGACGACCTTGGCGGCATTCAGATCCGGCAAGGCCGGCGTTAAATACAGCGTAAAGCCGTTCGGCGTGACATTGCCGACGCGGACGGACGCGCTTTTGTTCACGTAGAACGAATTGGACGCATCGAATGCGAAGAAGCTTTTTGCGAAAACGGCCTTATACGTCTTGTCGCGAATCAGTATCGCCGTCACGCGATAGCTCAGGCCTCCGTCCTCCGTCGCGAGCAGAACGTTCTGGACGGACGCGCCCGACGAATCGGCGAGGCTGAGGTCGGACGGTTCCAGATCCGGCACCTGATGGTTAAACGTGACGGTGAAACCGCCCGTCGTGACGTCCGTAATGACGGCGCCCGTCGCATCGACCGTCTCCGGCACGACGAGCGTCGCCTGCGCGTCCGATTGATAAGGCGTGCCCGAGGGGAGCGATCCGCTAAGCGTCAGCGTGTACGCGCCCGCCGCCAAGCCTGCGCCGCCCATCACAACCCGGTAGGACTGGCCATGGTCTTCCGTCGAGACCGATTCGGGATAAAAATAGTGGCTATTGGCATCTTTCAGCCTGAATCCGTTTGTCTCGATGCCGTCGACGGCGATGCCGAGCCGAACCGTAAAGACGTTGTTGGACTCGGCCGTTGCCGTCAGCCGCGTCTCGAGCGGAATCCATACGAGCGGCAACTCCGTACTCGGGTTCGATTGCAGGGACAGCGTGTATGCGCCAGGGCTGAGACTTGCCGTAAAGTCATACGAAGCGCCGTTCCCGTTCTTCGTCACGGATCCGATGGGTACAGTCTGATCGGCGCTGTTTTTCAGCACGAAGTCGGAAGTTGCATAATTCATGGCGGGATTCAGCAATAGCCTGAAGCCCGACGGGGATGCCGCTTCAATATAATGAAAGGAAGTAGGACGGATCATCTTGGGGTCGCCGAAGTCGTAGCCCGGGATCATGACACGAACATAATAGCTCTGCGCGGCCTCCCTCGCGAAGTGAAGCAGATAAAACTGCTGAGGCGCGTACCAGCTGACCGTGAACGTCACAAGGTTGCCTGCGGCGTCCGTCACGCTGAAGTTGCTATGCGTCAAGGCCGAGCCGACGCTGGGGTTGAAGCCCGCGAACACATCGTCCTGTCCCCAGGGCGAAATGGTGACGTTCGCGATTCGGAAGGTCGGAATCGTGCCGAAGTCGTACCCGGCGCTCGTCATGCCAAGCGTATATATACGACTGCTGCTCAGCGACGCTTCGATCCGATAGCTCGCGCCTTGATCGGCGGTCGTCGCCGATGCGACGGCGATGGTCCCGCCCAGATCATCCGCAAGCGTGAAGTCGGCTGCGGTCAGATCCGGCAGCGGGACGCTCAGCTTCACCGTGAATCCGGCGTTCTCGACCGACTTGACCGTCGCCGTGACCGCGATCGTATCCGTCATGTCGAAGCCGCCGGCCGCGACCTTGTTATCCGCCCAGGCGATCTGGAACGTATAAGGCTGCTGCCCGGACAGCGGCACGCTCACAACGTAGCTTGTGCCTGCAACCTTCTCGGTGACCGACGGGATGACGACACGGTTGCCTTGGCCGTCTTTGAGCACGATCTCTCTGGCGAAAAGGTGATCGACCTGGCTCCCAAAGGTCAGGAGGAACCCGTAATGGGCAGCCCAGGTCACGCTCACCGGAATCTCGGACTTGTCCGTCACGGGGACCGCGACGACCGCATCCTCTGCGAAGGCGTATCCTTCTTCCGCCAACGCCAGCTTGTAGGTCTGGCCTTCGCCGAGCTGCGCCCAAACGCGGTACGTCCCGTCCGTGTCCGCCGTAACCATGTCCACGGGAACGTTGGCTGCGCTTGAATCCTTCAGGACAAAGCTGAGCGCATCCAGATCCTGGATCGCCGGGCTCAGACGGATGGTAAATCCGGACGATGTGACGGCGCCGACCGTCGGCGTGACCAGGACATCCGGCACGCGCGGAACGACGACGCTCGAAGCCTGCGAGGCCGCCGAGGTTCCCGCCGCATTAATCGCTTGGACGACAAAAGCGTATTCCGTGCCGTTGGTGAGGCCCGTTACCGCGATCGGGCTGCTGTCGCCCGTCGCCGTGAACGAACCGTCGGTCGTTGCGACCTTATAGCCCGTGATCGTGCTGCCGCCGTCGTCGGCCGGCGGCGTGAAGTGAACGATAGCCTGGCGGTCTCCACCGACGGCGGCTACGATTGCAGGCGCGCCCGGCACGGTGGCCGGTGCCGTTGTCGGTTCAGTCGTCGGCGATGTTGTGGGCGATGTCGTTGGAGATGTCGTTGGCGACGTTGTTGGAGATGTCGTCGGTGACGTTGTTGGTGACGTTGTGGGTGTTGCAGTTGGCGTTGCGATCGGCGTAGGCGTCGGGGTTGCCGCCGGCGATGTCGTCGGGCTTGTCCCTTGACCCGCATTCGAATGGCCCGCCTGCCCCGCCGCTTCTCCGGACTTTTCAACGTTGGCAGGCTGCTTCTCGAACGTTACGTTCGCGGAAGCCACGATGGCTTTTTGAATCGTGCCTTCGCCTTTGACCGAAGCGCCGCCCTGCAGATTCATCTCGGTCACGCGTACGCTGCCGTCAAGCGTAATCGTCGATCCGGTTACCGCCGCGTCTACGGACAGATGCTCGATGACGCCTGCGGATACCGACAATTTCACGTTCGCTTTCACTTCAACATTTTTAAAGTCGCCGGACAAGGTCACTTCTCCCGCCTGGGAGATCGTGATGCCCTCGATGCCGGCATTGCCTTCGGACTCGACAGTCGCATCCGAACGGATGTCCATTTGCTCGACGACCGTCGTTCCGCCGACGACGACGCGCACGCGTCCGCCTACCTTCTCGACGACGATCGACGTCAGGGTGGAATTATCGATGTGGATACTGTTCGGTCCGCCGCCTTTTACGATCGTACTGCCGGAGACTTTGACGTTCTGCAAATAGACGTCGCCTTCGCCCACGGACTCGGCGATTGTGAGATTACCGCGAATCGTCAGGTTTTGCAGCGTGATGCCCGGTGCTTGAATCGACACGTCGCCGGCTACAGCCGCCTCGCCGCTTGCCGGACCGTAAGCGCCCGCGTCCGTCAGCGCCTTCGGAGCGGCCTTGAACGTCGCCGTCTGCCCCGCATCCAGGCTACCTTGCTTGAGAATCCGATTCAGCAGCGCGGCTGCTTCCGCGCGGGTCAAAGCCTGGCCCGGCCGAATCGTCGCATTTTCGAAGCCCTTCATGTAACCGGCTTCGATTGCGCCTCTGAAGGCGTCCGCGCTATAAGCGGGAACCGCAGAGCGGTCGCCGAACGCGGTTAACGGGTCCGTACCGGTTTTCGTCAAGAAAGGGACGAGCCGCGACAGAATAACGGCCGCCTCGGCACGGTTCAATGGCTGGTTCGGTCGAAACGCTCCCAGCGCATCCCCTTGAATATAGCCTGCTTGCGATCCGATGCTGACTTGCGTAGCGAACCAATTTTTCGGTTGAACATCCGAAAAAACGGCAGCGCCCGGAACGCTAAAATGAAATAGCTTGTTCACTAACGTCACGAACTCCGCTCTCGTGACAAGGCTATTCGGCCGGAACGTGCCGTCCTGGAAACCGCTGACGATCCCCTGATTCGAGAGGTCCGTAATCTCCTGTTCCGCCCAGTGCCCCTTCGTATCGTTGAATGAGGTCAAAGTGCTCAGCAGGTCCTGGATCGCCGCTTGTCCGCTCTCGGCCGAGGCGCGATTCGCCGGAACAAGGTTTGCCAGCATGGCCAGCACAAGCAAGCAGCTGACAAAAATACGATTTCTTTTGTGCATCAAATGATGGTACACACGTTTGCCCCTCTCGATGTTGACACGCTCCGACAAAAAATGGTTCATATCTACCATCTTAACTGATCCGGATGTCAGCAGGATGTCGAAATTAAAAATAAATGTAAAATATTCGACATTTATTTAATAGAGAAGAAAGCAAGAAAAACGGCGACCGTTCCCCGGTTGTACACCGGAATACGATAACCGCTTCGCTAGTCTCCCGTTCTTGGCTGGCCTACGCCACCGTGCACATTTATTGTGCATCTACGGAGTCGCCGCGCCGACGACCTTTCTTCCCGCCTACTAACCGGCTAATCCCGGACGACCGCCGCCAGCGCGGACGCGCTGCGCCGCAAGTTCATCAAGACCAGGACCAGCGCGATCACTGCGAGGAAGACGCCGAGCTGGCGGAAGCCGGCAAAGCTGAACGTCCCGCCCATGATCAGGCCTGTCAGCAGCGAAGATAGAATCGTCCCGAGATATCTCGATGTATTGAATAGGCCCGCGGCTACGCCGGTCAGATCCTTGGGCGTGCTGTTAAACAGGACGGCCTGCATGCCGACCGCGTTCAGTCCGTTGCCGGTCCCGAACGCTGCCAACGGCAGGCCCACGCCGATTACCGGCGAGGACTCGCCCAGTGTAACAAGCCACAATGAGCCGAACAGCATCAGCATGGCGGCCGCAAGCAGCGCGGGCCTCGGTCCCGACTTGTCAATCCATTTGCCCGCGAACGGAGAAGCGACAAGCGAGCACAATCCCAGGGTCAGCATCAGAAGCCCCGCATGGAACTCGCCGACATGGCGAACCGTCTGCAGATATGAGGGAACGCCGAAGAAGAGTGCATAAAAAAGCAGGTTAACGAGCAGGTATTGAACATTGACCCAAGTCATGGCCGGGTACTTGGCAAAGGCGCGCAGCGGAATAAACGGCGCGGCTGCCGTCAGCTCATGCCTCGCAAATGCTGCCAGCGACACAATTCCGATCGCCCCGACGGCAACGTTCCAATATGAGGCATGCCCGGACGATTTGATAGACAGCAAGCCTATGAGCAGTCCTAGCAATCCCGCCGTAAAAAGCAGAATCCCGATCGCATCGATTCTCGCCGCCCATTTTCGAAGAGATAGCTTGCCAGACTCTCCCGCCGGACCGTCCGCGGGAATCGCACGCCTCGCCAGCAGGAAGCTCGCCGCCACGAACGGAATATTGACGATAAAGATCGCATGCCAGTCCCACCGCGCCAGCAAAACGCCCCCCGCAAAAGGACCGATCGCCGCCGCTCCCGACAAAAATACCGACAGCACGGACAGTGCCGTCGCCTGCTTTTCCGTCACGTGCATTCTTACGATCGCCATGCCGACCGCGACCAGCATGCTCGTTCCGACGGACTGCACGACACGCGCCGCGATCAGCCATCCGAAGCTCGGAGACAGCGGGGCCAGCATCGAGGAGACGAAGGCTACGACGAGACCCGCGAGGAAAATTTTTCTGCGGCCGAATAAATCGCTGACCTTGCCCATAACAGGCTGGGCGATCGCGCTCGCCAAATAAAAAGAAAAGATGATCCAGGAGACTTCCGTATAATCGAGCTTGTAAACTTGCTGCACCCGCGCGATCGCGACGGCGATCATCGAAGAATTTAACGGATTCAATAAAACGCCCAATCCGATCGCGATCAACAGCTTTCTGCTGCGAACATCCATTTATGCATCCCCCTCCAAAAACCGTTCTATAGCCATCTTACTTAACGCCATCCATTTACTCCAACGCATTTAAAGCTATAATTGCATTGATTATAAGGAATGAATGGAGGGTCGGTATGGAGCTTCTTCAGCTGCAATACTTTATCGCGGTCGCCCGCCTGGAGCATATGACCGAAGCCGCGCGGAGCCTGCATGTGACGCAGTCGTCGCTCAGCAAAACGATCCAGCGCCTGGAGGAGAGCCTCGGCGTGCCGTTGTTCGACCGAACGGGCAGGCAGCTGCGGTTGAACGCGTTCGGCAGCCGGTTTCTGCGCCGTGCGGAACGGGCGCTGTTCGAACTGGAGCAAGGGAAGCAGGAGTTAAGCGATCTGACTGATCAGAAGGAAAGTACGCTTAAGCTGGCGATGACGACCGCGAGCACGCTGCCCGGCATTTTGAAGGCGTTTCGGAAAAGGCGTCCTTCCGTCCATTTCCATGCGCAAATGGCGAATCTGACGGAGATGATCGCGCTGCTTCGTCGCGGAGAGGTTGACTTCTGCATTACGTCGCCGGCTGTCGAGGAGGAGGGCATTCGCTGTCAGGTCGTATTCGACGACCCTTTCGTTCTGGCGGTTCCGAAGGGACATCGGCTGGCGGATCGAAACAGCGTATCGTTGGGGGAGCTTCGTGACGAATGGTTTGTCGGCGTAAAGAAGGGCTATGGCACGCGCGATTGGTTGGATGCCGTCTGCGATGCTGCCGAATTCGCCCCTCGATACGTGTACGAGGGTAATGAGCCCGCAAGGCTGAGCGCCCTTGTCGAAGCCGATATCGGCATCGCTTTTATGCCGGGCACGGCAAGGTACCCGCAGGCCAATGTCCGTTATCTCTCGCTGGAGGATGCCGGATTGACGCGGGAGATTGCTTTGTTATGGCACGAGAGCAGATACCTGTCCGAGGCTGCGCTAGATTTTCGCGAGGTCGTCTTCGGCTATTTCGAGTCACAATCCGAGCGCTCGTTGAGAGGCTAAATGATCAACGGGGTCAAATGAAAACGAAATCGGCAGGACATTCGGGAGCACAGCTGTCCATAAAGAGGGGCTTGCTCGCAATAAGACCCGGCCGGGGCCGGGTCCTGCGGTTCGATCAAGGGTAGCAGGTCGTCTTGACGCTCAGCGACGTGGGAGCGGAGGTATAATATTGCGGCACGACCGTAAACGTGTAATCGGTACAAGAGGTTAACCCGTATGCGGTATAGCTATAGGCCGGCCCCGAGTAGACCAGCGTTCCGTTTTTAAACACGTTGTACACGGTACTCGCATTCTCTCCCGGCGAATAGTCCCATAGCATCGCTACAAAATCTGGCCCCTTGTACATCACGCGCATATTGGTCGCCGCGCTCGCCGACGTCGCGGACGCCAGCAGCATGGCCGCCGCCAGCGCTATGCCCGCCTTTTTCGCCAATTTCATCATCACACGCTCCTCGATTCATATATAGGCATTACGCCTTTCTTTAGTTTAGTCGGCCCTCCATTCCATTTCCGCCAACTCTGTGTCCTGCGCTGCTGCGATTGTGACCTGCGCATCAAAAAACGGAAACCCTCGGGATGAGGATTTCCGCAGCTTGCATTAATTGTTTGTGTCCCATTGCTCGCGGCCATCGGCATCCGTCGTGTACCGGTGCGTTACCGACGCTTCGAGGATGTCGGCGTATGCCCAGTGCGTGCCGGGAACATCTCGCCATGTATGGCCCGCCGCCTGCGCGGATGAACCGTCGCGATCGAGCAGCTTATTCACGATCGCGACTGCCTCGGCGCGCGTCAAAGGCTTGTCCGGACGGAAGCTGCCGTCCGCGTAGCCCTTGATGATGCCGGCGCTTTGCACTTGCTTGATCGCCGATTCCGCCCACGTGCCGGCGGTATCCGTGAAGCCCCTTCCAGCGTTAGGTTCGGCGGTCGTCCCCGTCGCAGCGCCATCCAACAGTTTCGCCGCCAGGCTTGCCAACTCGGCGCGTGTGATCGGCTTGTCCGCGCCGAACGTGCCGTCTGCGTAGCCCTTCATCAGTCCCATCGTCGTTACCGATGAGATAACATCCTTGGCCCAGTAGCCGCCAGCCACATCGTTGTATGCGATATCGGCCGCCGTCGCCGGCAGCGTCACCGTGCGCGACAGAATCGCCGCGATCTCCGCGCGCGTGATCGTGCGATCCGGACGGAACGTGCCGTCGTCGTAGCCCTTGATATACGCGTCATGCGTTTCGCCAGTCGTCTGCACGAGCGTGAACGTACTGAACTTGCTCACCGTAAATTCGATGCCCTGCTCGCTGCCCGTCTCATTGTACGAGACGATTTTGCCATACAGCAGTTCTTTGGTTCCATCGCTGTGCTCCACGTAAATCGCCATGTTCGCCAGTTCATTCTGGCTCAGCTGCACGCCCTTCAACGGCATGACCAGCGTTACTTCGCGATTTTGCAGGTTCGTCTCGATCGTCATCGGACGGCCGATAACCTTAACGCCCAGCTCGCCTGCCGCCGCCAGCACGAGCTTGTCCTGCTCGGCGCGCGTCTTTACCTCCTGCTTGCCCGCTTCGCTCTTGATCGGCACGAAGCGGAAGTACAGTTCATCCTCGAAGCCTTGCAGCGACGCTGCAGGGATTTGCACCTTCACGTTGTCCGTCACGATGCCGAGGCCGATCTTCGCGTCCCGGATCAGCTGTCCCGCATCCTTGGGCACGGTCACGTTTACTTCGGACACTTCGTCCTTCGCGTCCGGAATGACGATGTTCGCCATCTTCGACCCTGCGGCCACGATGCTCGCCACCGTCTGCTTCGCCTGTTCAGCCGTCAGCACGACTTTGTCGCTCTTCGTGCCGTCCGCCTTCTTCGTGCGCTCGATCTGCGCCTTCGCGACCGCGCCGCCGCCTGCCGCCCCGCCATCCTTCACGTCGACCGTGATGATCTCCTTGTCCGGCTGCGCCGTCGACGGCGCGTAGACCTCTACGCTGCCAGCCGTCAGCGTCTTCGTCGTTTCATTGGCATCCGCGTCCGTCACGGAGAACTGCCGCAGATCCGCCTCGTCGGCAACGGTCAGCGCCTTGGCACCGTACGTCGCGTCGGCCTTGATCTTGAACGTCACGGTGAACAGCTTGTCGCCTGCTTCTAGCGCTTCGTCGCCGCCGGCGATGTCGGCCCAGGCCGCCTTCATCCAGCCCGCCTCGTTGTCGAAGCCGCCGTCGAACAGTTCGCCGCCGGGACCGGCGATGCCGGTCACCTCAAGCGCCTCCTCGTCGAACCCGATCTTCATGCCGTACGAGCCAATCGGCGCCGAAGCGGCCGCCAGCGTCACCGGCACATCGACGGTTGCTCCCGGCAGGCCGGAAACTCGACCGATCGTCACCGCCGCCGTCTCCTTCACAGCCTCTACCGGTCCTGCGACCGCACTAAGCGCCGCAGCGCCCGCAGTCGCTCCGCCCGTCGCGATTGGCGTCACCTCGAAGAATACGTACTTGCCCGTCAACGTTGCTGTCGTCTCCAGCGTGTTCGCCGTCGCGCCTTCGATTGCCGTCTTATCCGTACCCGCGGCATCGGACGCCGCGTACCATTGATAAGTCGACGTTCCTTCGGCGTTGCCTTCCCGGTCCGCATACGCGTAACCGCCTGTCAGCGTCTGTCCGACCGTTGGCGTGCCGGCGATGGCGACGCTCCCCGCCGTCGGCGCGTCGTTCATTACGTTCACCGTGCCGGACGTCAGAGACACGATATTCACCGGATCCTGATCGATCGTGTACGATGCGGACGTCAGCGTGACGGCCGTATCGCCCGGCGCTGCGTCCTTGTTGATCGTGAAGTTCAATGTAACGACCTTCTGCCGCTCGGAGATGAAGCCGAAATCGCCGAACGATTCCGCTTCGATACCGACAGCGCCCGCCGTCGACGTATCCGCTTGGAACTGTTGCGCAGCCGCTTCATCGGCGACTGGAGCCGACAGCGTCAGCACATTCGTATCGTACGTCAAATTCAGCGTATATGCCCAGTAGGCATCGTCATAATCAGCTACGAGACCCGGCTCCAGATAGACCGAGACTGCGACCGACTGGCCTCCGACACCTGCAGTATCCGCGACCTCAGCCTTGAAGAGCTGCATCGGTCCCGCTTGCGCGGCAGGCATCAGGCCGAAGAGCAAGCATAGGGCCATAGCCAGCGCGACCAGTCGGCGAGAGGCGGATTGCCGATTCGTGACGGATTGTTTATTCATCGCCCTCAAGCCCCCTTGCCGTTATAAATGTTTAGAATGAGCTTCGCGTCGTTCGCGTCGACGTCGCCGTCGTCGTCGATGTCAAGCATGAGCTTCTGCTCGTCGGTCAGCGTCATCTTGCCCGCGACATACTTGTTGACGATGAGCGCATCGGCAGGCGTGACGATACCGTCGCCGTTGGCGTCTCCTTTAAGAACGCCGACCGGTCCGAGCGCCTCGCTCTCGACAGGCGTGCCCGTTAGCGTACCCGCCGCCGCGACCGGGGTCACCTCGAAGGTGATGTATTTGCGGTACTGAGCCGCCATTAGCTCCAGCTTAATGCCGGTCGCGCCGGCGATAGCCGTCTTGTTCGAGCCCGCAGCGTCGTCAGCCGCGTACCACTTGAAGATCGGCAAACCTTCCGCGTCTCCTTCAAGGTCCGCGTAAGCGTAAGAACCCGTCAAAATCTGGCTCAATTTAATGCCTCCGGTAATATGGACGCCGCTCACGACCGGCGCGGCGTTCGCCGCGACCGCCGAGTTGCCCGTGAAGGTCGTCGCGGTTCCGGAAGCCGTACCTGCCGCCGCTCCCGGCGTTACTTCGAAAATAATGAACTTGCCCACCTGCGCGTTCGTCAGCGTCAGCGTAGACGAGGTCGCTCCCGCGATTACCGTCTTCCCCGTACCTGCCGCGTCGGTGGCCGTATACCACTTGAACGCCGTCGCCAACTCCGCATCGCTCTCCGCATCCGCGTACGTATACGTGCCGGTCAGCGTGTTGCCTTCCTTCAACGTGCCCGTGAAGCTCACCGCGCTCGCCGTCGGCGCCGCGTTCGCCGCGACCGCCGCCGTGCTTGTATAAGCGACTGGCGTTCCGATATTCGTCCCCGTCGCCGCTCCCGGCGTCACTTCAAAGATGATATACTTGTTCGCCTGGGCACTGGTCAGCGCCAACGTGGACGAGGTCGCTCCCGCGATCGCCGTCTTACCGGCGCCTGCCGCGTCGTTAGCCGTATACCACTTGAACGCCGTCCCCAACTCCGCATCGCTCTCCGCATCTGCGTAAGCGTACGTGCCTGTCAACGTGTTGCCTACCTTTAACGACCCCGTGAAGCTCACGCTGCTCGCCGTCGGCGCTTCATTATCCGGCCCCATCCGCACCACTCTTACTTGATTGGCGGTACCGTTGCTCTCCAAGAATATCGCGTACAGGCCACTGTCGCCGCCGTGAGAATGAACGACTAAATCGCCATAATTTGAACTCTTCGTCGCATCCTTGTTCAAGCCATTCCCGCTCGCCGGCTCAGCGGAGGTCCAACTGGTCCCGTCATACTTTTTTGCGCGTATCGTATTGATACTGAAGTAATTCTGCGCCCAAATCGCGTACAACTTACCGTCGTACACGGCGAATCTGGCAAAAGAGTCTCTTTCGTATTGCCTATGGGTGGCAATCCCTTTGACTGGGTCTCCGCCGTCCGCTGATGTCCAGGTCGTGCCGTCAAACTTTTTTACGCGAATCTCGCTGCCGTTATCGATCGACTCCACCCAGGTCGCGTACAAATTGGAAGGTTCCGAACCGGCACCGTACACGGCCAGTCTGGGTCTCATCCCGGACATGCCGACGTTTACATTAAGACCGCTTGTTCCCCCCCCGTCTGCGGAGGTCCAGCTCGTGCCGTCATACGCTTTGACGCGAACCTGGTATTTATAATTGTCGTCCGCCTCATGCCAGGTGGCATACAGCTTGCCGTTCCAGATGGCCGCCTCGGGATATTGCGCAGCGTGACTCTCATCATAATTCAGCGGCGTCCCGTTCGTCAGACTCCAGGTGGCTCCATCATTGTTATACTTTCGCATCCATATGAGCGTCTTGATTCCTGTCGACTCGTCCCAAAGCAAATATAAAGCGTTGTTGTATACGACAAGCTTGGCATCCCGGGCATTGATGTTCGGATTGAAGTTCAGACCGTTCGCACCGTTGCCGTCGACCGACGTCCAAGATGAACCGCTGAGCTTTTTGACGCGTATCTGCCACATCGGTCCGACTTCTTCCCATGCGACATACAACTCGCCGTTGTATATGGCCAACGAAGGATTTTTCGCTTCTTGGCCTAACGAATAGTTAAGCGGATTGCCGTTATTGGCATCCATCCAGTTATTGGTTTCGTCGTCGTACTTTTTAATCCGAATTTGTGTCGTCTGCCCGAAAGATTCCGCCCACGACGCATAAAGCGAGCCGTTGAATTCTACCATCGCTGGAATTTGTGCATTTTGGCTCACGTCCGCGTTAATACCGCTCTCGCCGTTGCCGTCGATGAAGGCCCAGGACGCTGCTGAAGCCGACGAATGGCTCAATATGGACACCGTCAAAAGCAGTAAAGCCAGCGTGCCTGCGCAGACACTCCAAAATTTCTTCTTTCTGATAGTCAAGCGGATTCCTCCCCATAACATGGTATCGCTCTCCCGGAAAACTCCGTCCGGTCCCCAATGTCGACAAATTCATACAATTTCCCCATAACGAAATGAAGTATAATGGAGACCGTACACGAAGCCTAGTAACGGAAAGACACTATAATAGTGACCTTTAGTCACTTCGTCCTGCGCATCCCATGCAGCGGAAAGGACCTACATCGTGCCGACAAAAACATGGAACGTGCTCATCGTGGAGGACAATGCGTTAATGCGGGGAGGACTGCAGCTGGCGATCGACAGCGAGGATGACTTGAACGTCGTAGGCACGGCCGCGAACGGCCTGGATGCGCTTGATTGCTGGGAGCGGCTCCAACCCGACATCATCCTCATGGACGTGCAAATGCCCAAGATGGACGGGATCGCGTGCATCAAGGAGATTCGCAAGCAGGACGATCAGGTGCGGATTGTCATCTTGACGACATTTAATGAAGAGGAATATATATTCGAAGGGCTGGCGAGCGGGGCGAACGGGTATTTGCTTAAAAGTCTGGATGTCGATAAGCTGATCCGGACGATCCGCGATGCCGCAAACGATGCGTTCGTCCTGCCGGCGGAGGTCGCGGCCAAGGTCGCCCGCTACGCCGTCAATAACTCGCAGACTGTGCGGCAGCAGCAAATGATGAACCGGTTCATGGCGAACGACACGCGGTTCACCGACAAGGAGAGGCAGATGATCTCGCTCCTGCTGCTCAAGCTGTCCAACAAAGAAATCGCGGCCAGACTCGCGCTCACCGAAGGCACGGTGAAAAACAAGCTGACCGTCATTTACGATAAATTAAACGCAAACAGCCGGCACGATGCCGCCCGGCTGTTGAACGAATATATTCACGGCTTTGATTCAGGTACCTGAAGCGAACGCCCCGCCTCGGCGCACGGCAACAGCGGCAGCGCGATGCTAAACGTGCTTCCCGCCCCCTCTTTGCTGTCGACGCCGACCGCGCCTCCGTGCCGCTCGACGATTTCCTTTACGATCGCCAGTCCGAGGCCGCTGCCGCCTTCATTGTTTTCCCGCTGCGTGTAGAAGCGGCGGAACACGTGGGGCTGTTCCTCTTCCGCGATGCCGACGCCATAATCGCGCACGGCGATGACGAGCGCGCCTTGCGGATGCGCCGAATCCGGCCGGACGTACGCCTCGAGCTCGAGCACCTCGCTGACGCCCCTGCTGAACTTGACCGCATTGTCGATATAATTTTGCATCGCCTGCGCGATGCGGACCGGGTCGATCGAGGCGACCGCTTCCTCGCCGTTCTCCGCAGCCGTGTGCCATATCCCCCGGCGCAGCGCCATGCCCGCGTGACTCAGATCCGACTCGAGCTTGCGATACGCCGCTTCAAGCCAGGTTCCCATGACGATAGGCTCGAACTGGAAGGCCTGTCCGCCCGATTCCAGCTTGGACAGCTCGAACAGGTCGTCGACGAGGCGTTTCATATACCCGGTATGATCAAGCAGCTGCTGCGTCAGCGCCTCCCGATCCGCCCCGGCTTTTCCTCGCAGCATCAATTGCAGATACGTCTGTATGCCGACAAGGGGCGTTCCCAAGTCGTGCGCGATGTTCAGCAGCATCTTCGTTCGGCTGTCGTTCGCCTCGCGGAGGCTGTGCGTGCGCAGCGCCACCTTATGCTCCAAGTCCGCGTTCAACCGGTTCATCTCCGCCAGCAACATATTATTGCGCGTCGACAGCTGCGTATAGCGGTACGATACGATGATCGCCTGCGCCATAATAAAAGGAATGACGCTGTATCCGAGCAGCTCCGGCGTATCGGCCAGCCTCAGATAATACAGCATATCGTTCATCGAAGCTGCCACGATGATACCCAGCGCGATGAGATGGATAAGCGCGCCTTCTCTTTTTCTCAAATAAGCCCGCACGCCGACATAAAACAAAAAATAAAGCAGCACCGCCGCCTTGACGACAGTCTGAAGGAGCATCGTCTCCGTGTAGACACGGGCGGGCGTAAGCGCGACGAACAGCGCCAGCGCCAACGCGACGGTGAGCGAGATTCTCGCTATCCAACGACCCGTCTCCTGCGGGTACAGCCGCTTCATCAAGAAGACGCAGGCGACTAGACCGCCGATCTCGCTTATATATTCGAGCTTGACGAGCAGCTCCCAGCTCTCGATGCCGAGCAGCTGCGTAGACACGTAGCCGTTGATAAACAGCGTCCGCAGCGACACAGCCAACGCCAGCAGACCGACCCACAGCGTCGCCTGGTCTCTCCTGCGCATGGCGAAGAGGATCAGATGATAAATGCCGATCATCAGAAAGCCGCCGATGACGCAAATATCGATCAGGAGTTCCTTGAGGACGAACGGAATGAGCGCGGCCGTATCGCCGTACACGATGTCGCGGTTAATCCCGCCTTCGCGGAACGAGTAGTTGGACACCTGCATCACGATCTCAACCGTCCGGTCGCGAGGCTGGAAAAACACCATGTTGATATGCGCCTGCGGGCGCTCTTCGCCCAGTGCGGTGCCCACTTTGCCCAGACCTTCCATCTCCGTACCGTCGATCCACAGCCGGTAGGCGCTCCCGACGGAACGGATAAAGAGCGCCTTGCCCTGGCCGACGTCGGAGGCCGGTACGCGAAGCAGCAGCCGGTAGGTTCCGTACCCGTGCGCGTCCCACGAGGAGGGAACCGTCCGGTAGGAAGGCTGGACATCGTTTAATTGCAGGTCCTGCGGGTCGAGCAGCTTGTTCCAGTAAAATTCCCACTCGCCGTCAAGCGCGATTTTCTGCCCGCCGGCTTCGGCATCGTCGCCGATCTGCAGGGTGCCGCCTGTCGCAGGCGGCTGTGATTGCGTCTGCGACTGCTTCTGCGGTCGAACGTCGCCCACCCCTGCCGCAAACGCCCGCTGCGGCAGCGATGCCGCACCCGCGACCAGCAGCAACAGCAGCAACAACGGCCATAGTCTTCCAACCGATCTTCCTTGCATCCGATCCCGCCTCTACGTTCGACAAAATACGCGAATATGCTGTAAGCATACTTCACGCTTGCCTGCGGGTAAACGAATTTTACCGGAAAATCAATTGAATCCGCCGTTCACGCGAATCGTCTGTCCGGTAATCCAACGCCCTCTGTCTCCGGCGAGCAGCTCCACCGCGTTCGCGATGTCCTCCGGCTCCCCCAGACGTCCGAAGGCGTTCATCCGACGGAACGATTCAACCAGTTCTTCCGACTTCCCGGTGAGAAACAGCTCGGTCGATACCTGCCCCGGCGCGATGCAGTTGATCGTGATGTCCTTGGGACCGAATTCCTTGGCCAGTTGGCGGGTCAATTGCTCGACGGCGCCCTTGGTCGCCGCATAGACGCTGTACGTCGGCAGCATCGCGCCGGCTACGGAGGTCGAGAAGTTGATGATCGATCCGCCCGGCGACATATGCTTCATCGCTTGCTGGCAAGCGAAGTATGTTCCTTTTACGTTGATGGCGAATTGACGGTCGAACGCCGCCTCCGTCACGTCCGCGATCGCCGCGTTGTCCATGATGCCGGCATTGTTGACGACGATGTCGACGCGGCCGTATTGCCCGAGCGTCCGCTCGAACAATGCTTCGACGTCGCTCACCTTGCTTACGTCGGCGCCGATGGCGATCGCTTCGCCGCCGGCTTGCTTAATGGTCTCGACGACCTCCTCCGCCTTGCCCGGATTCGAAGCATAATTGACGATCACCTTCGCGCCGGAGCCTGCCAGCTGAATGGCGATCTGCCGCCCGATTCCTCTCGATGCCCCTGTGACGATCGCGACTTTTCCCTGCAATTCCATATCGAATCTCTCCTTTTGGTTTAAACGGCCGCCACGCTGACTGCGTCCGACCTCGTATCCTCATTATAGGAAAGCTTGGCTCTCACAGGGTAGAACAGACGTCTTCGATCCTTGCCTATTTCTCTTCGAACCGGGTATGATGAAAAAAAACGCGAAGCGCGCGGGAAGGAGCCGTCGACCGATGAATGAAACTTCGCGCATGGAGCAGGCCCGGCGGCGATTGGCGAATGCCATTCAGCGCCATGCTCCGAGAAGCGGCACGCATCGAACGGCCATACCGGATTTGACGCTGCTGCATGCCGTGCGAACGTCCGAACCGCTGGAGTCCGTCTATAAGCCCTCCATCTGCATCGTGGCGCAGGGCGCCAAAACGGCCGCCCTGGCAGACGGAACCTATACTTACGATCCGATGACGTACCTTGTGACCTCCGTCGAGCTGCCGATCTTCGGCAAGATCGTCGAGGCTTCGCCCGAGATTCCCTATTTAAGCCTGAAGCTGTGCTTCGATGCCGACGTCATTCTGGACGTCGCCGGCGAGATCCGGCCTCCCGAACTCGTCTCTTCGGAGCCGGTCCGCGGCATTACCGTGAGCCGCATGTCCCCCGCCTTGCTCGAAGCCGCCTGTCGGCTGGTCGAGCTGCTCGATGCACCGAAGGACGTCCCGGCGCTCGCTCCCCTCGTCATCCGCGAGATGTTGTACCGCCTGCTCCAAGGCGAGCAAGGTCCGCTCCTTCGCTCGTTCGCGACGGTCGGCAGCCAATCGCACCTTATCGCCCAGTCTGTCCGGTTGATCAACAGGCAATACCAGCGTCCGCTTCGCGTCGAAGAGCTGGCTGGCGCCGTTAACATGAGCGTGTCGGCGTTCCACAAGCACTTCAAGCGCGTCACCGCGATGAGTCCGCTGCAATATCAGAAGACGGTGCGTCTGCAGGAAGCGAAACGACTCATGTTGACGGAAGCCGCACCGGCGTCCGAGGCGGCTTTTCGCGTAGGTTACGAGAGCCCGTCTCAATTCAGCCGGGAATACGCCCGCTTGTACGGCCGGCCGCCGATGCAGGACATCCAGGAGCTTCGCGAGGCAGCGGCCGTGGGGGCGAGCGGCGCGGGCGGCGGAACGGACGGCTTTCAAAGTGCCGGCGGAGCGGACAGAGGAGAATATTCGCTATAGGCCGTTCTTGCAAGGGTTGCGAGGATGGCCCGCGCGAGATAGATGCAAATATGCAGTTTTATAACACGAGGGAACGAGGTCTGAGAAAATACCTGCGAATATGCAGTTATTTTCTCAAGATAAGCGCGTTTGGCTGCGAGCGGGCTGAAATACCTGCATTTTCGCAGGTATCGGACTCATACTGGTGCGTTTGGAAGAAAAAAGATGCACGTTTGCAGGTATTGCAACTTCCCGCTCGACACCGCCGCTTGCACCGACCCCGTACCGAATCTGCACACCTGCAATGGTACTCGCACCAAATGCCTCGCCGGCTCGCGCCTCCCCCGTCTGCCCCCCTATCGGAAGCAACCGCGCGCAAGCAGCCCTGGGTCGCTCCATTCGGAGCGGCCCAGGGCTGCTAAGGTAACTTGTTTTACTGGAACGACAAGGCATCCACTTCTACATAATAATTCGTCGATCTCACGTTTTTGCTGTTCTTGGCCACCACCTTGATCGTATGCGTGCCGTTCGTCAGGCCTTGCTTGCGGTAGACGGCCACATCGGTGAAGCGTTCTTCGCTGTACAGATCGACCGTCTGGTCCAGCACGCCGTCGATGTAGACGTCGGCCATCCCGTGGTCGGCGTCCGTCTTGCCGCGCCATTCGACGCTCGTTCCCGTGAAGCTGACTTGCATATACGCGCCGGTCGAGGTCGTGTGATGGCCGGTATCGCGATAATAGCCGGTTCCGGTCGAGATTCCTGTGCTCCACGTGCCGGAATAAGCCAGCTGCGAGTTGCCGTCGTCCCAGGTGACGATCGGCGTGCCCTTCGAGCTGTTCAGCCGGTCGACCTCCACGTAATAGCCGGTCGAAGCCGCGCTCTTGTCGCTACGCGCGACGATCTTGATCGTATGCGCCCCGTTCGAGAGTCCGCGCTTAACGTAGATTTGATTATCGATATGCCGATTGGCATTGTAGAGATCGACGGTCTGATCGAGCGTGCCGTCGATATACACGTCGGCTTTGCCGTGATCCGGACCGATGGCGCCGTACCATTCGATGCTTGCGCCGTTAAACGCATATTGCGCATAGCTGCCGCCAGTCGTCGAGAAATGGCCCGTATTGTTCCAATAACCGGTTCCCGAAGGTACGCTGGTCAGCCACGTGCCGGCGTAGGTAAACCCGCTGGCCGTATCGTCGATGACCGTCGGCGTCCCCGTCGTAATATTGAAGCGATCCACTTCTACGTAGGTGCCCGTCGAAGCGCTGTTTTTGTCGCTCCGGGCGACGATCTTGATCGTATGCGGGCCGTTCGTCAGACCGACCTTGGAGTAAATCTCCGTGTTGACGAAGCGATGGGCCGCGTATAAATCGACCGAATTGTCCAGCGCGCCGTCGATATAGACGTCCGCCGTGCCGTGATCGGGACCTTTGACGCCGGACCAGACCACGTTGGTGCCGTTAAACGTATATTCCGAGTAGCTGCCCGCAGTCGTCGTAAAATGTCCGTTGTTCCCCGAGTACCCCGTCCCCGACGGGACGCTGGTCAGCCAGGTTCCCGAATAGGCGATGCCCGCGTCGTTGTCTTCCACCACGGTCACGCCCGGCCCTACGCCCGCAATCGCATTATGCATGTTGACCAGCTGCGCGTACTGCGGAGAATTGATATGACCTTCCTTGCTCACGTTCGGGCCAATGGAGATGACACCGCTCTGATTGGTTACAGTCGAGAAATAGTTGGTCAAATCCGGCGTCGAGTACTTGAAGCCGTTGCGCGCCCAATCGTAGCCCTGATAAGCCGTCTCGCTCCACTGGACTCCGCCGATCCATCTGGAGTAAGGCGCCGCGTTGTATTGGGAGGGCACGTATTGGAGCAGGTTTTGCTCGCCCGTAATATAGTCCGCGTACGTGGTCATCGGCGCTTCTACCGACAGACCCGGATCGAAGGAGACGATCGCGTCGGCATTGCCGTGCTTGGCGGCGGCTGCAAAGGTCTGAAAGTTGTGCGCGGCGGTGTAATCCGTATAGGCTTGCGAAATATCCGGTTTGCCGTACATGGCGCCGTTATTGTAAGTCCCGTCGAACCACCAGCCCGCCACCTTCGCGCCGTATCGGTCCGACCATTCCTGAACGACGCTCTCCCACTTGGCCTGGAAGGCTTGCGGCGCCAGATGGTCGTAGATCGGCGTCGGATCGCCGAGCGCCGCGACCGCGTCCGGGTCGTCCGAAGGCGAGCGGGCGGGCAAGTAAAGCATCAGCTTGATGCCGTAAGGATTCAGGGCGTCGTACAGGTCTTCCGGCAAATCCCGCGTCGACATCTTTGATGTAGAAGCAGTGCGCCCGACAAGACTGTCATAAGTCGCATTGGGCGAAGCGAAGTAACCGCTGTTCTGCCCGAGCGTAAAAATGACGTACTTCGCCCCGGTCTCGCTCACTTGCTTCGCAAAATAATCGACGTCAAAGTTGTCGACCAGCGTGTTCCAATCGCCCGTAATATCCCCGCCGCCGTACAGCCACTGAACGAACAGCCCGAATTTCCCCTGCATGAACCAATCCGTGTTGGCATTGTACGTCTGGGCCTGCGCGCGATGAGGCGGGATGAGTGCCAGAACAACAAGTAAAGCCAGAACCAACGCATACGTACGATTAGAACGTCTAAATGGTCTTTGACGCGTCGTCATGCTTGAACCCTCCCTTGGCGGATGGCTTGCTTAATGGCTTGCAGCTGCTCCCGTTGCTGCGGATCAAAGCGGCCGAACCGGTTGACGTGAACGTCCAGTGCAATGACGCCCTGCATCGCGATGGCGGACTTGACCCAATCCGTCAACTCGCCGGTCGGCCAGTTCAGTCCCGTATTGCCCCAGCCTGCCAGATCCGTGACGAATCGTCCCAGGAACGTCCAATGGAACCACTGTACGCCTTCCCGTTCGTCCGCCCATTGCCCGTTCCCCGGCAATGCACCGATCTCGTTGGTCTCTCCCGCCGTATAATCCTCCAGCGGCGAATTGACGAGCCGATCGGCGAAAATGCCGCCGTTAAAAGCCACGATGCGCGACGGGTTGCCCGACTTCGCGGCGCCGGCGAGGCTGTACCAGTTGCATGGCAGCGACAGGTCATCGTAGGCCTCCTGGAACCACATGCCGTCGAACCACCAGCCCGCCAGCTTTTCCCCGTACCGGTCCGACCATTCGCGGATAACCGCCTGCCACTTGGCCTGCGTCTCCTGAGACGGCGCCACCTCTACCGGGTAACCGAATGCCCGGTTGATCGCGTGATCCCCTGCTTCTAGATGCGCATTGCTCGGCGGATTGGCCGGCACGTACAGGATCAGCTTAATGCTGTGAGGCGCCAGGGCATCGGCAATCTCAAGCGGCAGATCGCGTATCGAGGCGCGTTCGCCGGGCTGCAGGCCGGCGATGCGATCGTAGGTCGCGTTGGGCGAGAGCAAGTACCCGCTGTTCTGACCCAGGGTCAGGATGACGAAGCCCGCCCCGCTCTCTACGACCTGCTCCACATAACGATCGACGTCGAAGCCGTCGATCACCTCGTTCCAGCTCTCCCCGTCCCGCCATTTCTCGTCGTCGTTCGGCGCCACCCGGTTCATGAACTCCGCCAGCAAATGGTGAGAGATGCCATAGCGAGCGGCGTGCAGCCAATCCGTATTCGGATTCCCCGATGCATCAGCAATGGGTCCGATCGCTTCGCTGGTCAAGACGAGACGCTCATCTCCGCCAACAAGCGCAGCCTCGCAACGGACATAGCGGCCGACGGCGGCCGCGGAGAGCGGCAGAACATCGTAGTAAGCGCCGGCTATAGGCGTATAAATCCCGTCCTTGGCATCCGAAGTGAGCCAACGGTAGGATGGATCCTCGTACCGGGCGGATTCCCGCTCCGGCAAAATGACCTTGGCTTGCAGCGCTCCCTTCTTGCGGGGCAAGCCCGTTATTTCGACGCGCGCTGCGTTAACGTTCTCTCGATTGGACGGCACGGGCATCCACTCCTCTTATTTCTTATTGAGCTGGTCCAAAGTCGCCTGCGCTTCGGCCAACACCTTGTCGCCCCCGGCCTTTTTCCAGTCCGCTACGTACTTGTCGAATTCGCCGATCGGCCTGCGGCCGGTGATAAAGTCGATGAAGCTGTTGATCGTAAGCTGCGTCAGCGCGTCCTGGAACTCGTCGTAAGCGGGCTTGGCCAGCGGTGTCATAAAGTCGTACTTGCCGATCCCTTTGCTCGCGGCTGCTTCCTTGACCGGCATCAGGTCGCCCCGGGTCATGAACGGCGCCTGGAAGTCGTAATCGTTGAAGCTGGCCGGCGCGTGATAATAGTTGCCGATGCCGAACTTCGTGCGCGCCTCGTCCGTGTCGTAAGGCGGGATGTAGGCATAGGTGCCGTCGCTCTTGATCTCGAACGTCTTGCCTTTCTCGCCGTAGTGGATTTTCGTGTACAGGTCGAGATCGAAGGAAGTCGCGTCGAACATTTTCAGATAAGCCGCCATTTTCTCGGGATCCTTCTCGAGCTGCTTGCCGAACTGAATGCCCGTTCCGAGCATCGGATTGCCCTGCGTGATGCCGAAGCTGCCGCTCGGACCTTTCGGACCGCTGGACAGCGCCCAATCCGCGTCCGGTACGTTTTTGCGCAATTGGTCGTAATATTTCCCTTCGTAGAACGCCTCCGGCTGGATGAACTCCCACCAGGACTTTTGCACGGTGCCGACTTTGCTGGAAATGACTTTGTCGTCCACGTTGGAGTCTTTGTTGACGAAAAATTCCGGATCGATCAAATCGGCCTTGAACCATTTATTCAACGTCGTGAGCGCTTCCTTGGCGCCAGGCTCGATCTCTCCCCGCACCGCCTTGCCGTCCGCATCGACGGTTGCGCCCGGATACACGCCGTACGCGCCGAAGACGGACGAGAAAATGGTCTGAATCGTCGTGGCGCTGGCCGTCATGCCGTAGGTGTCCTTCTTCCCGTTGCCGTCCGGGTCGTCGTTGCGGAACTTGGTGAGCGCCGCTTCCATCTCCTCCACGGTCTCAGGCGTCTTCGAGATGCCGACCTTCTTCAACCAGTCCTGCCGATAGCCGATGATTTCGGATGAGGAAGCGAGCGTCCACAGCACCGGCAGATTGTAGATCTTGCCGTCCTCGTGACGGACGAACCGCATCGGATCGGCACCCAGATTTTTCTCCATCCAGGCCATATACTTCGGCGCGTTCTGCTGCAGCATATCGATCGGAATCTCCGCCGCGGCCCCTTGATCGGCGAACTTGTCGGCATCGGCGAACGGCACCTCCTTCCACCAATCCGGAATGTCGCCCGAGGCGATCTGCAGCAGCAGCTTCTCCTTGATAGCCGCCGCGTCGTTCGTCGAATTGTAAAATCCGATATCGACGCCGAACTTCTCGCGGATCGCATTCATCGCATACCCGTCCAGATTCGTCTTGTCCGCGTCGAAGTTCCATACCATCAGCTTCATTTTTTCGCCAGATGCCGACGCCGACGCCGACGCCGACGCCGACGCCTTAGACGCGCCGGACGATGCCGCGGCATTGCCTTCATTGTCGTTGCCGCATGCCGTCACCGTCGTCGCCAGCAGCGCCGCCCCCAGCAGCATCGAGATTTTTTTCTTCTGTTTATCCATCTGAACCGCTCCCTCGATTGTCGTTTTTCGAATCTGTATATAAAAGGCTCAGCCTTTTATAGCGCCTACCATGACCCCTTGGACGAAATACTTCTGCACGAAAGGGTAGACGACCAGCATCGGTATGATCGACAGCATGACGACCGCCGCCTGCAGCTGCCTGTCCGTATATTCGCTGTGCGTATTCATCTTCTGGATCATCGCGTTCATGTCCGCCGTATCGTTTTCGATGAGAATCTTGCGCAGGACGACCTGAAGCACCTGCTTGTGCCCGTCGGTAATATAAATCAGACTGTCGAACCACGCGTTCCAGTGACCGACGCCCACCCACAAAGCAAGCGTCGCCAGCACGGGCGCGGACAGCGGCAGGATGACCGAGACGTAGATTCGCAAATAACCCGCGCCGTCCACGCGCGCCGATTCCTCCAGGCTGTCGGGTATGGAACGGAAGAAATTGCGCATGACCAACGCGTTAAAAGCGCTGAGCGTCCCGGGCAGCACGAGCGCCCATACCGAATTCAGCAGATGCAGCTCGCGAATCAACAAGTAATTCGGGATCAGGCCGCCGGTAAAAAGCATCGTCAGCAGCAGAAAGCCGGTCAAGGCGCGATTGAAGGGCAAGTCCTTCTTGGACAAGGGATAAGCGGTCAAGGAAGTCACCACGAGCATGCACAGCACGCCGAGCACGGTTCTGACGGTCGTATTGAGGTACCCCGTCCACAGCGGCGTAAAGTGAAAGGCCAATCGGTAAGCCTCGAAAGAAATGCGCTCCGGCATAAGCATCAGGCGGGTCGAATACACGGAAGCGCCCGATTCCAACGAGGTGACCAGCTGCGTCCAAAAAGGATACAGCGTAATCAGCATGAGCAGCGTCATTAAAACGTAAAGGCCTATGTCCGCAGCAAGACTGAGCCGCGTTTTACGGTAAACCATCGTCTCACCCCTTCTCGTTCGATCCAACTACCAGAGCGTGTGCTCGTTGCCCCCCAGGGTCTTGACCAAGCGATTGACGCCGAGCAGCAAGATCAACGCCACCACCGATTTGAACATGCCGACCGCCGTGGAATAGCTGTAATCCGCTTTAATGAGCCCCAGCCGGTACACATAGGTGTCGATCACGTCGGCAACGCCGTACACCTGCGAGTTGTACATATTAAAGATCTGATCGAAGCCGGCATCCAGAATCGTTCCCATCGAGAGAATGAGCATGATGGAGATGACGGGCGCCAGCATCGGCAGCGTAATCTGAATCATGCGCCTGAAGCGGCCGGCCCCGTCCATGATCGCCGCCTCGTGAAGCTGCGGATCGATGCCTGCAATCGCGGCCAGAAAAATAATCGAGCTCCAGCCGAAGCTTTGGAAAACCGAGGTGCCGACCAGAATGCTTCTGAAGTATCGCTCGTCGGCCATAAATACAACAGGCGCATGACCGAACGCCTTGACGAGGGCATTGACGGGTCCGTCGAGCGAGAACAGCGTCGTGAAGATGCCCGCAAGCACGATCCAGGAAATAAAATGCGGCAAGTACGACACCGTCTGCACCCATTTGCGGACAAGCGGGCGCTTCAATTCGTTCAGCAAAAGCGCGAATGCGATCGGCGCCGGGAAGCCGAAGATGAGCTTGTAGACACTGATCAAAATCGTGTTTTTGAGTACGACGTAAAAGTGCGGATCGTCGAACACCTTGTGAAAGTGCTTCAGGCCGACCCAGGGACTGTCCAGGATGCCCGAGGTAATGCGGAACTCCTTGAAGGCGAGCACCAGCCCGTACATGGGAACGTAATTAAATACCAGCAAGAAGATAAAGCCAGGTATGAGCATCAAAAACAACACCCGGTATTGCTTAAACTTATTGAACCGTCCCTTTGCCCGACCGCTCGCCCGGGTCTGAATCGCAGACTCTATTCTGGTTGCCTGCATCGCTCGCTTCCTCTCCAGCGCTTGCCGAACGCCATTTGCTTGTGCCTTGCATGAGTAATATTAGCAAGCCGGAGTGGCTTTGTATCGTTCTCATTTCTTCGATTCATTTCAGTTTTTTTCGTTGTTGGCAGACGCTGCCTCATACCGCTTGACGCCCTTTCTCCAGGTAAGCAATAATCGATTAAAGCGCTTACGCTAACCTGCAACGGAAAGAAGGCTGGCCATGTTCCGCATCCTGATCGTCGACGATGAGCACTTCGAACGTGACGGCGTCGTATTTCTCATTCGCAAGTTCGGTCTGGATCTTTCGATTGCCGAAGCGGAGAACGGCGAAGAAGCACTCGCCTATATGAAGGCGCACGCCGTCGATATTCTGCTGACCGACATCCGGATGCACGGGATGGACGGCCTGCAGCTGGCACGGCAAGCGCGGGACCTGCAGCCGAATGTCAAAATCGTCATTCTGAGCGCCTACGGACAATTCGAATATGCGCAGCAGGCGATCGACCTGAAGGCCGTTCAATACGTCCTGAAGCCCGTCGAAGTCGAGAGCTTCGTGAAAGTGCTTCATCAAGCGATCAATCTGTGCGCGGAGGAACGGCGGGAGTCGGAACGGCAATCCCGGCTTCAGCAGGTGTACCGCCGCGGTATTCAGTCGGAGAAAATCACGCTGCTGGCCGATCTCATGAGCGAGGGGGAAAACGAGGCTGCGTCTGAGGAAAACGTCCACGGCGAGCTGCTGCGATTGCACCGTTTGTTCGCCGGTCCCGGCGTTTCCGACGATCGCTCGTATCGCTTCTTGATGCTGGATGCGCGACTGCGGTTCTTCGATACGGTCGACGCCGGATTCGAGGCGCTGGTAGGCGATCGACTGGAAGGCGAAGGCTCCGTCATGATCCTGAACGAATATCAGGCGCTCGTGCTCGTGGAAGCGCACGCCGCGGAGACGGAGCGATCGCTGTCGCGGATGTGCGGGAATTTGCTGCGCTGGTTCAAGCAGCAATACGGCAAGGAGCTGAGCATCGTATGCAGCGGGTCGTTCCATGACTTCGCGCAGATGAGAGCCGAATACCGCAAATTGGAGACCATGCTCGAGAGCAAGTTTTTTTACGAGGAAGGCTTCGTCTTGTTCACCGACGCCCCCCTGCCGCAGCTGCAATCTTCCGCGTTTGCGGAGCGGGCGATCGCGGATATTTCCCAGTGCTTGGCGCGCAAGGAGTGGGACGTCGCGCAGGTCCGCTTCGTCAAGCTGTTCGACGATTTGAAGAACGGCGGACATTTTTCCGTGATCTATGTCAAATACATCTGCTCCGAAATCATCCGCCCGCTCCTCCAGACGATGCGTAAAGGAGATTCCGACTACTTCCGGCGCACGCTCGAAGCGATCTTCCGCACGGCCGCGCTGAAGGAGCTGCGGCAATTGATGCTCGACCTGTTCAGGGAATGCGGCGCCCGTTCGGATCAAGCGGTCCCGCCGGAAGCGAACCATAAAGTCGTGGACGAGGTCATTCAGATCATCGAGCGGGAATATCATACCGACTTGTCGGTCGACACCATCGCCGAACGCGTCTATCTGACGCCGAGCTATCTAAGCCACTTGTTCGCCAAGCAGACCGGCTTGAGCCTGATCAAGTATCTGACGATGCACCGGCTGGAAAAGGCCAGACAGCTGCTGCAAGAAACCAACCGCAAAATCATCGATATCGGCGCCGAAGTGGGCTATGCCAACTATCCGTATTTTTGCTCGCTGCTCAAAAACTATTACGGTAAAACGCCCACGCAAATCAGGGAGGAAGGCCGTGTATGATCGCCAGAATCCGGCATGCGGCAAACCGGCTGAGGTTCAGGCAAAAGCTCGTGTTATCCTACTTGTTTATCAGCTTGATCCCCATTTTGTTCCTGGGAACGTATTCCTACAATCAATCGAAGCATTTCCTGAACGATCAGGCGATGGGCGATTTCCGCGGCAGTGCGGGCATCTTCGCCGAAAGCATCCGCGCCAATATGGATCGGTACGAGACGATGGCCAGCCTCGTTTTGTACAACGATATCATTCAAAAAATTTTATCCAAGCGTTACCTGGATTTGTTCAACCTGTACGACGACTTGACGGAGTTCTTGAACCCTTATTTGAATATGCTGCTAAATCTCAACAAGGACACGCTTCAGCTCACCATCTATACGAATAACGACATGCCCGAGTACGGCGACTACATCAATCGGATCGAACGCATCGAAGACTTGCCGTGGTATGCCGCGCTTCAGGACGGCAACCGGCCGCAGTGGTTCCACGACCCGAACCAGCTGTTCCTCGCGAGCCGCTTCCCGAAGCTGCGCCCGGCCAGCAATGCGAACGGCGCGGCAGGAAGCGCGCGCGACGAAAATGTCCTCTACATCCGCGTGAACAATCGCAATTTGTTCGCAAGCCTGCCCGACGCGATGAAGGACCAGTGGGTGTTCCTCGTGGATGCCTCGGGAGCGACGGTCTACGCCAATCAGACCATGGACGAACAGATGACGCGCACGCTCGCCGGCATCGTGAACAGACCGGAGGGTCATCTGAAAATCGGCGGAGCCGATATGATCCTGATCAAGCAGCCCGTCGCCGCGACCGACTGGCTGCTGTATTGCCTCGTTCCCTATCGCAACCTGGCCCAGCATTCGGGCAGCATCGTCCGGGCTACGCTTATCGTCGCGGGACTTTGCTTGCTTTTTCTGATCGTGATCATCGCGGTGTTCGCCAAATCGATGATTCGGCAGATCTACAAGCTGAACAACTGGATGCGGCGCGTCGAAGAAGGAGAGCTCGAGCTGAGAGTCAAGAGCACGTCGATGGACGAGATCGGCGAGCTGACGCGCCGGTTCGGCAATATGCTGCAGCGGATCAACGAGCTGATCAACGAAGGCTACAAAAACAAGATCAAGCAGAAGGAAGCCGAGCTGAGCGCCTTGAAGTCGCAGATTACGCCGCATTTCCTTTACAACACCCTCAGCTTCATTAATTGGAAAGCCGTGAAAAGCGACGATCTCGAGCTCAGTCGGATGGTCACGAGCCTCTCCAAATTTTACCGAACGGCGCTTAATCGCGGGGATAACATGATCTCCGTGCGCGACGAGATCGAGAATATGAAGTCCTACGTGGACATCGTCCTCATGACCAGCGGCCACCGTTTCGACGTTGTCTGCGACCTGGACGAGACCGGATACGACTATGGCACGATCAACCTGATTCTGCAGCCGCTCGTCGAAAATGCGGTCAAGCACGGCATCAACAAAAAGACGGACGGCAAAGGCTTGCTGGAAATCAGCCTGCGCGTCGGCGAGGACACGATCGAGTTCAGCGTTCGCGACAACGGGCCCGGGATCGAACCGCGCCTACTGAGCGAATTGCTCACCCAGCCTACCGCCGGCTACGGTCTGAAAAACGTAGATGAGAGAATCAAGCTCATGTTCGGCGCCGAATACGGACTGCTGATCGAAAGCGAAGTCGACCGGGGAACCTGCATGCGGGTCGTTATTCCCAAGCAGGCGATGCAGAGCGGCGGGGGAGAATAAGCGGGGAGCGTCAACTCCGATTCCGCGGATTCCCGGCACATCAACTCTGTTCCGCCGACGCCCTGCACATCTTCACCCCCGCCGAGATAGCTGTCAAAAAGCATTTATTTCGGCAAGACTTGCCCGTTCAAACAGAAATAAGTGTTGAAGAGCAGTTAATTGCTCCCAGAACGCCGCAACCGAGCGAAACGAGAGAGAATAACTGCTTTTTAACACTTAATGGACGCGCATATTGAAAATGAACGAAATTAGATGCTTTTTAACACTTATCGCTTTGCTCCAGCCTGCCGGCCTCCCGCGCAGTTTGCGATTATGCTTGTGAGGGAGAGATATTGGTGCTGCCCCAGCAAAAAAAGAAACCGCGCCGGGTCGGCGCGGTTGCAGTCTGGCAGTTATTTGTTTTATGTGCGTCAGCGCATCAGCCAGGCGTGGTCGGGGTCGTTGTGGAAGCGCCAGGTGCGCGTCGGGCCGGCCATGACGTTCAGGTAATAAACGTCGTAGCCCGGCGGCGCGGATACGGGGTGGTAGCCGCGGGGCACGAGCACCGCCTCGCGGTCCTTGACGGCGAGCGTCTCGTCGAGCGAGCGGTCGTCGGTGTAGACGCGCTGCACGGCGAAGCCCTGTTCGGGCTGCACGCGGAAGTAGTAGGTTTCCTCCAGCAGCGACTCGTTCGGCAGGTCGTCTTGGTCGTGCTTGTGCGGCGGATAGCTGGACCAATGTCCGGCCGGCGTGAACACTTCGACCACGAGCAGGCTGTCCGCCGGCTCGCTCTCCGGTAGAATGTTGTGCACGAGGCGCGACATGCTGCCGCTCCCCCGGTGCTCCACGCCGACGTCGTCCGGCGCGATTAGCCGTGCCTGATGGCGGCCTTGGCCGGGCGCCAGGCAGACCGCCAGCTCCACGTCGGTCAACGCCTCCAGGTCCCACTGGCTGCCCGACGGCACGTAGACGGTATAAGGCGGTGTCTTCTCAAATACGTTCATGCGCTTGCCGACGTCCCGCCAAGTCTGTCCGCCGGCACTCACGTCCGCGCGGCCGGACAGCAGCACGAGCGCCGCCTCTTGGCCGCCGGTCTCCCGGCCGAGCTTGTCTCCTGCCGCGAGCCGGAACACCTCGAAGCCGACATACGTCCATCCGGCGCTCTCCGGCGTGATAGACAGCACGCTGCCCCGCTCGTCGGGAACCGCGCGCGAAGGTACGATCAACTCGGACATCCCCATGCGTTCTCCTCCTCTCTTAGGCCTCGACAGCCGGAACAGCAGTATCTGCGGCCCGGGTTTCCAGGTCGGCCAGCTTGACCGGTCGTCCCGTCTCGAGCGAACGCTTCGCCGCCAGGGCAATCAGCTCCGCCTGCAGACCGTCTTGCCCGCTCACCGGCACGGGCCGACCGGACCGCACGCTGTCGACGAATTGGCGCATCTCGTCCCGGTATGCTTCCGTGTATCGCTCGAGGAAGAAATGCAGCGGCTTGTCCCGCGTGATCGCATCGATCCCGCTCACGACCGCCGTATTCGGATAGTCGTTGCCGATCGACACGCTGCCGCCCGAGCCGAACACCTCGACCCGCTGATCGTAGCCGTAGACGGCCTTGCGGCTGTTGTCGATGACGCCGAGCGCCCCGCTGGCGAACTTCAGCGTCGTGATCGCCGTGTCGATGTCGCCGGCTTCGCCGATGGACGGATCGACCAGCACCGCGCCCTGCGCGAACACCTCCTCCACCTCGCTGCCCGATAGGAAGCGGGCGATGTCGAAGTCGTGGATCGCCATGTCCATGAACAGCCCGCCGGAAACTTTGACGTACTCGATCGGCGGCGGGCTCGGATCGCGGGAGGTGATCTTGATCAGGTGAGGTTCGCCGACGCGTCCCTCGCCCACGATCTCCTTCACGCGCCGGAAGTTATGGTCGAACCGACGGTTGAAGCCGATCTGCAGACTCACGCCCGCAGCCGCAACCGCCCGCAGCGCCTCTCGCGTGCCTTCGACGCTCATGCTGACCGGTTTTTCGCAGAAAATCGCCTTGCCGTTCGCCGCCGCTTCCACGATCAGCGGGACGTGGGTGTCGGTGGGCGAGCAGATGACGACCGCCTCGACGGCGGGATCCGTCAGAAGCTCGCTCGCATCGGCCGTCACCCGGGCGATGCCGCGCTCCGCGGCCCAAGCCTCGAGCGCGTCGCCCGCGAACGGGTCCGCAATCGCCGCGACCTTGACCCCGGGCATGCGGAGCAGATTGTCCGCATGGATCTTTCCGATGCGGCCGGCGCCGATAACGCCGATGCCGATCGTTTTTAAAGTGTTGTTCACCGTAGGTTCCTCCCTGCTGATTCCGTGAACAAGCCGTTCCGGGTTCGTCTTCCAGGCTGCCATCGCAGCTTCGCGCTTCGAGCCTGGCACTGGCTCAAACTCCCGCTTACCACCGCGCCGTCACCATTTTTTTGCGCGTATAGAACTCGACGCCGTCGGTCCCGTTGGCATGAAGATCGCCGTAGAACGACTTCTTCCAGCCCGAGAACGGGAAGAACGCCATCGGCGCGGGCACGCCCAGATTGATGCCGAGCATGCCGGCGTCGATCGTCTCGCGGAATTGGCGCACGGCGCTGCCGCTGTCCGTGAACAGGCAGGCTCCATTCGCGAATTCGGAGCGGTTGGCGATCTCGATCGCCTCGCCCAGCGTGGCGGCGCGCATGACGGCCAGCACCGGCGCGAAAATCTCGTCCTTCCAGATCTTCATCTCGC
The DNA here is from genome assembly GCF_042683485.1 of Cohnella sp. GCM10020058. NCBI lineage: Bacteria > Bacillati > Bacillota > Bacilli > Caryophanales > Paenibacillaceae > Cohnella > Cohnella sp. GCM10020058. The sequence goes on along the minus strand of NZ_JBHUJV010000006.1, from coordinate 284,740 downwards.
AGGCGACGTCGTCGAAAATCGTCGGCCCGACGAAGTAACCCTTGCCATCCGAAGCGGCGTCCCGGCGTCCGTCGCGCACGAGCTTCGCGCCTTCCTGCTCGCCGGCTTCGATATAGCCGAGCGTCCGCGCCTTGTGCGAATCGCGGATAACCGGGCCGAGGAATACGCCCTCGTCCATGCCGTTGCCGATCGAGATCGCGTTGGCCGCCTGCTTCAGCTTCTCCACCAGCGCGTCGCCGATGTCGCCGACGGCTACGACGACGGAGCAGGCCATGCAGCGCTCGCCCGCGGAGCCGAAGGCGGCGGCGACGATCTGCGTGACCGCCGCGTCAAGGTCGGCGTCCGGCATGACGATGCTGTGGTTTTTGGCGCCCGCGAGCGCCTGGACGCGTTTGCCGTGGGCCGAAGCGGTCTTGTACACGTACTCGGCGACCGGCTGCGAGCCGACGAACGAGACGGCCGCGATGCCGGGATGCTCGAGGATGCCGTTGACCGCGTCATGCGCGCCGTGCACGATGTTCAGCACGCCGGGCGGCAGCCCGGCTTCGTCGAACAGCTCGGCGAGACGCTGCGCCAGGAGCGGCGTGCGCTCGGACGGTTTGAGCACGAACGCGTTGCCGCAGGCGATCGCGAGCGGGAACATCCAGCAAGGCACCATCATCGGGAAATTGAACGGCGTAATGCCCGCCGCAACGCCGACCGGGTAGCGGTACATGCCCGATTCGAGATTGGTCGCAATGTCCGGCAGCTGCTTGCCCATCATAAGCGTCGGCGCACCGGCCGCGAACTCCACGCACTCGATGCCGCGCTGCACCTCGCCGTGCGCTTCCGCATAGCTCTTGCCGTTTTCGAGCGTGATGAGCCTCGCCAGCTCCTCCCAGCGCTCGACGAGCAGCTGCTGGTACTTGAACAGGATCCGGGCGCGGCGCGGCACCGCCGTCTTGGCCCAGGCGCGTCCGGCTTCCGCGGCCGCTTGAACGGCCGCGTCCACGTCCGCTTTGCTCGACAGCGGGACGTAAGCGATCACCTCTTCGGTGGCCGGGTTGTACACCGGCTCTACCTTCCCGGAGGCGGACGGCACCTGCTTGCCTCCGATCCGGTTGCTCAGCGTCTCCACCGCGGCGTCGATCCGATTCGTCATGGCGTGATTGCCCCTTTCCTATGTCCATCTGATAGGTTCTAGTAAATTAGCTGTTGGCGGTAATTTCCCCGCGGTTGCAGCGCTCGATATAGTCGTGGACGGCGCCTGTCGTCGGCATCGCGTCCGAGCAGCTGTGGCTGGAGATCACAATGCAGGCCGCCGCGCTTCCGAATTCCATGCAGCGTTCGACCTCCCAGCCTTGCAGCAGTCCGTACAAGAAGCCCGCCGCATACGAATCGCCGGCGCCGAACGTCTTGACGACCTTCGCCGGGAAGCTGCGGGCCGTGTGCGATGCCCCGTCCTTCGTATAGGCTACGGAGCCTTCCTTGCCGTGCTTGATGACGACGAGCTGCGCGCTGTACGAGAACCACTTGGATGCCGTGACGCGGTCGTCGCGGTCCGGATTGCGTTCGAAGCGCTCCATCATGTCGAACTCCTCGCGCGTGCCGAGGAGGATGTCGCATTTCTCTGCGGCGAGGTTATAGTAGACGGCCGTCTCCTGTTCCGAGCGCCACGTATAGGGCCGGTAGTCGAGATCGAACGCGACGACGGCGCCGTGGCGCTTCGCGTAGTCGAGCGCGAGGAACACCGCTTCCCGCGACGGACTGGCCGCGAGCGCCGTCCCGGAGATCAGCAGCATCTTGGCGTCCGCGACGAGAGCCTCGCTCACTTCGTCCGGCGCCAGCAGCAGATCGGCGGCGTTGTCGCGGTACATCAGGATACTGCAGTCGGTCGGGCTCTTGATCTCGGTGAACGCAAGCCCCGTCGTCGCGCCCGTCCGGTCGATCGACACGCTCGACGCGTCGATCCCTTCCTTGGCGAGATATTGCGTAATAAATCGGCCCATCTGGTCGTTCGCCACCTTGCCGATGAAGCCGGTGGCGAGGCCGAGACGGGACATGCCGATGCAAATATTGGCCGGGGAGCCGCCTACGTATTTGGTGAACGTAAGCGTCTCTTCCATCGGCCGGTTGATCTCGTTGGCGTTGAGGTCGATGCACAGGCGGCCGATGGCCGCGAAGTCGAGCTTTTTCGCCGCGTTAAAATCGATGATTCCCATCGTTAAGCCTCCCTTGTGTCGGCAGTCCCTTGAACCCGGTCCAGGATCGTATCGAGATAAACGATCGCCCGGTGCGCGTATTCGCGGGGCTGGTGGAGCGCCGGGTCCTGCTCGCCCTCCAGCATCGCCCAGCCGCCATAGCCGCGCGCCAGCAACTCGCGCACGATCGGCTCGAAGTCGATGCAGCCGTCGCCGGGGACGGTGAACACGCCTTTGCGGATACAGGAGACAAAGTCTGCGCCTTCCGTTCTGGCTTCGGCGAGCACCATCGGCCGTATATCCTTCAGATGGATATAAGCGACTCTGTCGTAATGCTTGCGCAGCAGCGCCAGTGGATCGGAGCCGCCGTAAAAGGCATGGCCCGTGTCGTACAGCAAATGGACAAGCGCGGGATCGGTCCGGCGGAGCAGCTCGTCGATCTCCTCCGGCTGCTCGACGACCGTGCCGCCGTGGTGGTGGTACGCCAGCTTCATACCGAAGCTCCTGGCAATCTCGCCGGCCGCATTCAGCCCTTTTGCGAGACTGTCCCAGCCCGCCTCGTCCAGCCGCAGCACCGTCTTCTCCCTCGCCGAACGCCGGGGATCGAAGTGCAGGGAGCCTCCGACTTCGGCCGTGCTGATGACCGTGCTGCCGAACTCGGCCAGAAACGCCGCATGGCGGCGGTAATCTTCGAGCTCCCGCTCGAGATAGTCCGGAGCGGAGAACAGCACGGACTTCCACTGGGACACGAGCCGGATGCCCCTGGCATCGAGCTCCCGCTTCAGCACGGCCGGATCCTTGGGAAACATGCGCCCCATCTCCGTTCCCTTCAGGCCGAGGGACGCGATATCGTCGACGATGGTCTCGAAGGTCGTGTCCGCGCCGTGCTCCGCCACGTCTTCGCCCACCCAGTTAATCGGGTGGATGCCTAGATTAAACGGCCGATCGGCCATGCGGCTCACCTCTTCCTCTATATTTAATGAAGCTTCGCTTATTCGCTTAGTTAGTAAGGCTTCGCTTCCGCGGTCCTCGCCGCCATCTCCCGCTGCGCCGCGCCGACCTTGGCCGAGACGGACACCTCCGGCACCTCGACGCGCCACCACGATTCGTAGCCGTCCGTGTTCGTGCCGGGCACGACCGGAATCTCGATCAGCGTGGTCGTCGTCTCCCGCTTAGCGCGCGTCAGCGCTTCGCGCAGCGCCTCCGGCGTACGCGCGGTATACGCGGCCGCGCCAAGGCTGCGAGCATGCGCGGCGAAGTCGATGGGAAGCGGAGCTCCTGTCAAGCGGCCCGTATCGGCGCTGCGGTAGCGGAATTCGTTGCCGAAGCCGTCGCTGCCGTTCGCGCGCTGCAAGTTGTGAATGCATTGGAAGCCGTGGTTGTCGAAAAGAAGAATCGTAATCTTGCGGCCTTCCTGCAGGCTCGTTACCAGCTCCGAATGCATCATCAGGTAGCTGCCGTCGCCCACGAAAGCGTACGCCTCGCGCTCGGGCTCAGCCAGCGCGGCGCCGAACGCGCCCGCTACTTCGTAGCCCATGCAGGAAAATCCGTATTCCATGTGGTACGTCTTGGGCTGCGCCGGACGCCACAGCCGATGCAGGTCTCCGGGCAGGCTGCCCGCCGCGCAGACGACGACCGACGTCGGATCGATGGTCTCCTGGATGACGCCGAGCGCACGCGTCTGGGACAAGCCGTCCGGATGCTCCGCCGCGTACAGTCGATCGACCTCCCGGTCCCACTCCGCCTTGAGCGCCGCGAGCTCGCCCTCGGCATATCCGCTGCGGTAGCCGGCCTGATCCAACGAAGTCTTCAGAGCGGCCAGCCCCGCCTTCGCGTCGGCAACAAGCGCCGTCCCTTCCAGCTTCGCCGCATCCGCGGCCTGCACGTTCAGGTTCACGAACTTCACGCCGTCGTCCCTGAACGCCCGCTTGGACGCCGTCGTGAAGTCGGAGTACCGCGTGCCGATGCCGATGATCAGATCGGCCTCGGCCGCAACACGGTTCGCCGCGAGCGAGCCGGTGACGCCGATTGCGCCCAGGTTGAGCGGATGATCCCAAGGCAGAGAGCTCTTGCCTGCCTGCGTCTCCGCCACGGGAATGCCGAAGCGCGCAGCGAACGCGGCCAGCTCGGCCGTCGCATCGGCGTAATGCACGCCGCCGCCCGCGATGACGAGCGGTCGCTTGGCTGCCGCGATCAGCGTCGCCGCACGCTCTGCCGCGGCAGCCGACGGCGGACGGCGGTCGACAACGTGCACGCGCCTTGCGAAAAATTCGTCCGGATAGTCGTACGCCTCGGCCTGCACGTCCTGCGGCAGCGCCAGCGTCACCGCGCCCGTCTCGGCGGGATCGGTCAGCACGCGCATCGCCTGCAGCGCTGCCGCCATGAGCTGCTCGGGCCGGACGATCCGGTCCCAGTAGCGGCTGACCGGCTTGAAGGCGTCCGCCGCGGAGATGTTGTAGTCGGACGCCACCTCCAGCTGCTGCAGCACCGGGTCCGGCTGGCGGCCGGCGAAGTTGTCGCCGGGCAGCAGCAGCACCGGAATCCGGTTGACGGTCGCTGTTGCCGCGGCCGTCACCATGTTCAGCGCACCCGGGCCGATGGACGACGTGCATGCCCAGATCTGCCGGCGATTTTTCTGCTTCGCATAGGCGGCAGCTGCGTGAACCATGCCCTGCTCGTTTTTGCCCTGCATATAGACAAGCTCGCCAGCGCTGCGCTCAAGCGCCTCGCCGATGCCTGTCACGTTGCCGTGGCCGAAGATGCCCATCACGCCTTGCACGAACTTGGTCTCTACGCCGTCTACCGATATATATTGGTTGTCCAGAAACTTCAGCAGCGCCTGGGCCATCGTTAATCGTAGGGTCAATTCGCTCTCTCCTCTCGGCCGCTCGCCGGTCTCTCGTCGTCTTTGGCCGGGGTCTGTCCGGGGCTTGTCGATCAAACGCCGCCCGGCGCCTGCACGGCCCTCCGCGTCTCGGACGAATCCCGCTCGCGCAGGAACGCTTCAAGTCGGCAGATCTCCACGCCCGCCAGCATCATGATGCCGGTCCCATGGTTGTCGTTGACGACGGTGAGCAGATCGTATTTGTAGTAGTCCTCGGTAAACGAATAACGCGAGCCGCTGCACACGCCGTGCACGTTGCCGTTGCGGTCGATCGCCTTCGAAGCGAGTCCCCGCCAGCCGCGCAGCGCGGCTTCCGCGAAGCGGGCGGAATCGTCCAGCCATCCGAACCGGACGCCGCGCGCGAAGGCGTAGGCGAACATGGCCGTGCAAGAGGCCTCCTCGTACGCGTCCGGATCGGTCAGCACCTGCCGCCACAGGCCGGACTCGCCCTGCTGCGCCGCGATGCCCGCGCACAGCTCGCGGAAAAACGCGAGCAGCGCCGGCCGGTCCGTATGCGTCAAAGGCAGCCGCTCCAGCAGTTCAGACAGCGAGAACAGCGTCCAGCCGTTGCCTCTGCCCCACGGAATGCGCGTCGCCTTGCCGTATTTGAAGTCGTACACATGGCTCATGACGCCCCGGTCCTCCATATACAAGTAGCGCCGGTAATGCAAGAACTGGCTCGCCGCGTCGTCCAGATAACGCTGGTCCCCGGTAATGCCCGCATAGCGGCTCAGAAACGGCGCGCTCATGTACAGATCGTCCGCCCACATCGTATCGGCGGCGTATTCGCCGACGCACAGGCGGTAATACGCGCCGTCGTCTCGCCGCTCCAGCCGGTTGGCGATAAAGTCGGCGATGACGTTCGCAATTGCCAGGTAGTCCGCGTTGCCTTCGGACGGATACGCCTCGAGCATCGCCGAGCCGAACGAGCCGCAGTTGTCCAGCATCTTCATCAGCACGAGCTGATGGTTGATGGAAGGGAATCCGTATGCGGCCTTATCCCATAAGGAATATCCGTACCAGTCGGTGCAGCTGTCGATATGCGCGCGCGCATAGTCCGCGATCTCCGGACGTCCGAGCTCGCGGGCCGTCTGCAGCAGCCCGTACATCGTCACGCCGAGCGGGTAGTCCCAACGCGCGAAGTTGGTCGCGGCGCCCGCCGTCCAGCGGTTGCTCAGCATCGCGTTCTCGTAATAGGGACGCAACCTGAGCCCCGGGCCATCCAGCGCCCAGCCGGTCATGCCGCCGGCGCTCGCCAAGGCTCCGGTCGCGGCCGTTTCTCCGGCCAGCTTGAACAAACGCTTGACCGATTGCACGGCGGCAGGCGCCTCATCGGACTCAGCCGGCAGCGGTCCCGCGTACAGCCAGCCGCCAGCCGAGTCCGCCCCGTGAATTGGCGCCGGCAGCTCGAAGCTCACCGGTGCGCCCGACTCCGCCGCGGACACCGCGAGCTCGAAGCCCCAGCCTTGCTCGCCCGTCTCCGCGCGGACCAGCACTTGGCCGTCCGCGATCGCCAGCGGCAGCTCGCGCTTGAACGCCCCCGCCTCGGTCAGCTCGATGACCGGCTGCCCGTCCAGCCAGACGGTCATCGGGCCGTACGCCCGGCCCCGCCAGACGCTGCTCGCGCCTTGCGCCGCCGGCGGCAGCTTGCTCCAGGCATAGCCCGCAGCCGCGCCTTCCGGTACGCCGAAGATGCGCTCGAAGTTCGGCCTGGCCGCCGCTTCCGCCGGCCACTCGCGCGCCGGCAGCCAGGCGATGCCCGTGTTCGCTTCTTTGCCGCCGAAGTCGGGGAACCCGAGCCCTTCGCCGTATGCGGCGGCCGGAAGCGCTTCGGAATACGCCCAGCCCGCGGTCTCGCGGCGTTCGACGAACGGCGCCAGCACCTGCAGGATGCGCACCTTGCCTTCCTCCGCGCCGAAGCGGCAGCCGAAACCCGCTTCCGTCCTGCGCATTTCGAGCAGGAGCGTATTCCAGCCCTTGCGCAGCAGGAGCGGGACGACCGCCTTGGCGTCCGGCTTCATCTCGTCGACCGCGCCGGAGCGGTACAGCAGCGTTTCGTTCAAGTAAAAACGGACCGGGCTCGCGGGCATGATCCCCGCGTCCAGCGAGCGCTCGTCGTCGCTCCACACAAGTCCGCAGGCATATGCGACCTCGCCGTGCCGCGATTCCGGCAGCCGCCTTGCCAGATCGAAGTCGTAATAGCCTTCTTCGGTCTGGAGAATGCCATCCGCCGAGAATGCGCGAAGCGCGAAGGGAATCTCGGGATTGGCGCCCAGGTAGCGCCCGGCCACCGCGCCGAGGATGCCGGCGGCGTCCTCGCCCAGCCAGTAGCCGATGCTCTCGCGCCGTTCGATATATTCGGTCATGGTTGATCACTCCAGGCTTAAAAATGACAAAATGGCTAAAGGGTAAAGGCAAGTCGCAATCAAGCAAGTCGCAATCAAGCAAGTCGCGGTCAACCCTCCGCGCCCGGCACGGTCCGGATGCGGATCCGCGTCTCGAACGGCGTGACGACGTTCAGCAGAAGCGTCAGGCAGTCGGTCGGCAGATTCGCCTCGCGCACGAAGCCCGCCGTATGCTCGAAGGCGCCGCCGCTCAGCTCCAGCACGTCCCCGTCCGCCTCGTACCGCAAGGTGCCGGACTTCCAGAACTGCTTGCCCTCACCCACAGGCGCCAGCTCGCTGCCGGACAGCTCGCCGTCCGCGGCCAGAATGACGGAGATCTGCGCCATCGCGTCCTCGGGTTCGCCGGAACGGATGACGAGCTCCCAACCGTCGGCCGTCTCCAGCGCGTCGACTTCGACGCGAAGCCGCTGCACGTGCGTCTCCTCGCGCAAATGGTGCGGCAGCAGGTACCAAGGGCTGGTCGCTTCGCCCGCCGTCGCCGGCAGGCTCCCGGCCGCCACCGGGCCGTAGTAGCCTTTCAGCTGCTCGCCGGCAAGCCGGTATCCGCCCTCCGCTTCGGTCAGGCTGTTCATCGGGACGAAGCCCGGCGCGAAGTAGGTCGCGACCTGAACGCCGAGCAGCCGCGCGGCGCCGTGCCGCAAGGCGAAAAACGACGGCGTCTCCGCGCTGATCGTGACGCTCTCGTCCCCGTTGCGCACCCGGGCCACGGCAGCACCGAAGTCGGGATGCAGGCGGCTGTGATAGATGCGGCCGTTATGGCCCGCGCCCTCCATCGCCGCCAGGTATTGCCGGCGCGGGAAGTCCGCATGCAGCAGCTTGCGGTAAACGGCCGGCAGCGCGGCCGGCTGAACCGCAGGCTCCTGCAGCGACGGATCCAGTAGCAGCCGGACCGCAGCGTTCGTCGGGCAGCTGCCCGGATGCCGCAGCTGTCCGTAGGCGAGGTCGGCGGCCGCCTGGAACTCGGCGTCTCCGTCGAGACGCGCCATCATGGCGTAGGGCAGAAAATACGAGGACAGGTCGTGCTTATGCCCGAAATCCTGGCGGCCGGAGTAATCGGTCACGACGTCGCCGTTCGGATGGACGAGGTAAAGCATCATGCGCAGATTGGCGCGGACGGGCGCGAGCAGCTCGGGCTTTGCGAGCAGACGGGCGGCGTGGACGAGCATGATGTCGCTCACGGCGTTGTAGATGCCGTTGCTCCGCTCGGTCCATTCGCCGTCCGGCGTCATGTCCATGCCCTCCGCGATCCACTGCTCCGCGCGGCGCACCGTCTCCGGCGTGCCGAACAGCTCATGCAGAAAGCCGAGCGCCGCGCTGACGACCCAGCGGTGATTCGGCGTGTGGACGCCGCCCGTGACGAGCGCCGGGATCGTCCGCTCGAGGAACAGGCGAACGTCGGAAGCCGCCTCGCGGAGGGGCGCCCAGTCGTCCTGCGCGAGCAGCTGGTACACCTGCGCGTAGCCGACGACGACGAACGCCGTATCCGGCGGCGAATGGAAGTTGGTCCAGCCCGGCGAGATCGTGCCGTCCTCGTGCTGCGCGCCCAGCATATAGCGGGCGGCGAGGGCGAATCTGCCTGCGAGCTCCCCGTCCCGATAAAAGGGCGAGCCGGGCTGGCATAACGAAGCCGCCCAGATGGCCATTGTCGTCGGCGTCCCTGTGGAGTGATTCGGCGAGGCCAGGCCGTACTCGGCGCTCAGGATGCCGCCGTAGCTTCGGCTGTTTTCATCCAGGTCCTGGCGGTCCATGCCCGCAAGCACCCATTTGTCGTTAATCTCGAATACGTTCCGGTACGCGCTGTTCACGCTTCAATCCCTCCATCCGCTGCCGGCTCCGAACCGGACGCTTTCTTTCGCGCCGACAGCTTTTGCTGCAGTATCGCATGACTGCGGTGAATCGCCTCCGGCTCGCAAGTCGCTTTAAGCTCGTATACCTTGAGCGGTACGCGGTCGATCGCCTCGAGGTACAGGTCGAACGTGTCGTCGTCGCCGCTGTGGACGTACGGGCACCAATGATCCGACAGCCCGATCGTCTCGTGGATGTGAAGCCCGCCGATGTCGTCTATCAACCCCGGCAGCTCGGCTGCGTTGTCGTACAGTCCCATCCGCTCCATCATCATCCCGTGCCCGATGTCGAACCACAATTTCACCGGCGAGCCCTTCAATTGATCGATGATCCATCTGGCCTCGGCGAGCGCCGGGATCTGATTGCAGCGCGAGCGCGTCTCGATGCCGAGGATCAGGTCGTAGCCTTTCGCGGCCAAAGTCTCGGACGCCTGCTCCAGACTGTCGCGGATGCGCGCGAGATACCCGCCGGCCAGCGCTTGCCGCCGCTCCAGCATCTCGTCCCACAAGGTCCGGTAAGCCTCGGCGTTCCGTCCTTGCTCGCGATAGATCTCCTGCAGTCTGCGGCTGATATCGTAGGGGAAAGGAACCTCGCCCGGATGCACGACGACGGCCTTCGCACCGTACCGGTGCGCATATTCAGCGGAGCGGACGAGCAGATCGACCGCCCTAAGGCGCTTTTCTTCGTCCTCGAAGCCAAGCAGCACCGAGTCGGTGCCATAATCCGGGTCCGCCACGTGCGGGAACGTATTGTGCACGCTCGACACGCCGATCTCGCCGCGTTCGATCATCGGCTCGATCGTGGCCAGGAGTTCTTCGGTCACGTTGTAATTCAGCTCGACCTGCCGGAAGCCGAGGCTGCGAATCTCCTCGATCATGTCCCGGCCGGTCGCATGGCGTTTGATGTTCCAGCAGGTGGAGAACGAGTAGCCCGCTTTATCGATGCCGCTCATCCCTTGACCGCTCCCAGCATGACGCCGCTGACGAAGTAGCGCTGCAGCCACGGATAGACGAGCAGAATCGGCACGGTGGCGAACACGACGCTCGCCGCCTTCAGGCTCTCGGGCGTCGAGTGGAGGACGCCGGGCCCTTCGTTCCGCGTCACGTCCGAGATCATGCTGTTCTGCACCAGCTGGTACAGCTTCAGTTGCAGCGGATAGAGCTCGGTCTTGGTGATATAGAGGAGCGAATCCTGGAAGCCGTTCCACCGCCCGACCGCATAAAACAGGCTGAGCGTCGCGATAACCGGCAGCGAGAGCGGGAGAATGATCTTAAAGAGGGTGCCAAACTGGGTCGCGCCGTCGATCTCGGCAGCCTCGACCAGGCTGTTCGGAATCCCGTTAAAAAAAGAAATCAGAATAATCAGATAAAATGGGCTAATCAATCCCGGCAAAACGAGCGCCCACACCGTATTAAGCAGATGCAAATTTTGAACCAGGATGTACTCCGGTATGATGCCGCCGCTAAAGAACATCGTGACGACGATAATGAACATGAACACCTTGCGGCCCTTCAGCTTGGTATGGGTCAGGGGGTAAGCGGCCGCGACCGTCATGATCATGCAAAGCACGGTCGTCAGCACGGTCAGAAAGACGGTAAAGCCAAGCGAACGGATCATCGACGTGTCCGACAGGACGCTGCGGTAGGCTCTTAGATCCAGATCGATCGGCAGCAGCGTGACGGCGCCGGATACGACGGCGCGGGTGGAGCTGAGAGAGATCGCGACGATGTGAAAGAAAGGCGCCAGGCAGATAAGGACAAAAATCGCAAGGAGAATGACGTTGACGGTATCGAAGATGCGGTTGGACGTACGCTCGGTCAAGGTAGCCCGCTCCTTTCGGTAGATAGCTTACAGAATTCCTTCGTCGGTCAGCTTCTTGGACGCATAATTGGCGCCGAGGACGAATACCAGTCCGACGACCGCCTGGAACAGCCCGACGACCGTCGCCAGCGTATACTGGCCGGACTCCAGACCGGTACGGTACACGTAGGTGCTGAGCACGTCGGAATAATCCATGACCATCTTGTTGCCGATGACGAACGGGCGGTCGAAGCCGATCGCGATCATATTGCCGAGATTGATGATGAGCAGGGTGGCGATCGTCGTCTTCAGGCCGGGCAGCGTGATATGCCAGATCCGCTTGAGCCGTCCGGCGCCGTCCACTTCGGCCGCTTCGAACAAGTCGCGGTTGATGCCGGTGAGGGCGGCCAAATACAGAATCGTGCCCCAGCCTGCGCTCTGCCACACGCCTGTCGCCAGGTACGTGAACAGCCAATAATGTTTGTCCGACAGGAACGGCACCGGGCCGAAGCCGAGCGCGGCGAGGAAGTTGTTGACGAGTCCGGACTGCGTGCCGAACACCTGATACACGATGCCGCCTATGATAACCCAGGAGATAAAGTGGGGAATGTACAATATCGTTTGGGACAGCCGCTTGAACCACTGGAACTTGACCTCGAACAGCATGATCGCCAGAATCAGCGGCGCCGGAAAGGATACGATGAGGTCCAGGACGTTCAGCATGAGCGTATTGCGGAGCGTATTGAAGAAATCGTGGGAATGGAACACCTCGCGGAACGCGTCCAGTCCGATCCATTTGCTGCCCATGATGCCTTGAAAGAAGTTAAAGTCCTTGAAAGCGATCTGCACGCCCCACATGGGGCCGTACTTGAAGATGACGAAATAGGCGAGAGGCAGGACTAGCAAAGCGTATAGCTGCCAATAACGGCGAAAGTAAACGGTTCCTCTCATGATTGCCGGTCTCCTCTCCTGAGGCTGGAAGTTAAGGGCGGCCCTGCAGGGCCGCCGCTTCTCCCATGTTTGTCTCGTGCCTGAAACTTAAGCTTACTTCTTCTCTTGGTAGAGCTTCGTGCGCTCGTCGAGGATCGCCTGGCCGCCGCTCTGCATGTAGTCCTTCAAGGCGGATTCGTACGCGCTCTCGAAGTTGGCCGGCTTGGCCGTCGCGGCCTTCACGATGAACTCTTCGTATTTATCCTGCAGCGCCGTGCCGTACTTGGATTCCGCCTCGATCGGACGATCGATGAGGAGCGGCGCGAACGTATCGGTGACCGAGATGTCGAGCGCCTTGCGGAGATTTTCCTGGTACGCCGGCGGGAAGCCTGCCGCGAAAGCTTGCTTGTTTTTCTCTTCGTCGCCGGTGAACTTGCCGTTCGCGAGGATGACGATGTCGCCATAGTTGTAAATGCGGTCGATCACGTTCTGCGGCGCGTCCGTCTTCACGATCGGAATGCCGTCCTTCATCTCGTAGTTCTCGCCTTCTACGCCGTTTTGCAGCGCGAGCATGTTGTCCGTCTGGGCCATCCAGTCCAGGTACTTGACCGCTTCGGCCGCGTTCTTGCTCGATTTGGGGATCATGATATACATGCCGTTCGGCGCGTAAGCCGGCTTCGCGTGCTTGCCTTCGGAATTGGTGAACGCGTCGATCGGATCCAGCTTCGCCGTCGGCACCGTCTTGAGCAGATTCTCGTACGTGCCGTCCGCGTAGTACAGGTTCGGATAATCCTCGGTCAGGAATCCGACCAGGCCGTTCTGGACGTCCTGCGTCATCTGCTTCTTGTCCTTGTCGAGACCGAAGTCCTTGCTGATCAGCCCTTCGTTGTACAGCTTGTTGTAGAATTGCAGCGCGTCCTTGAAGCCTGGCAGCAGCGTCGGATACTCGTTGGAGCCGAGCTTCTGCGTCAGCGTGAACCGCTGCTCGTCGGTCATCGGCTGGATGAACGACCAGATGAGCGGATCGTACTGCGCCGGCTCGATCGTCATGCCGTAAGGGATCACCTTGCCGCCTGTCTTGCCCGGGTCCTTCTCCTTGAACGCGACCAGCGTGTCGTAAAGCTCCTGCGTCGTCGTCGGCGCCTTCATGCCGAGCGCGTCCAGCCAGTCCGTGCGGATGAACGACGAATACTTGCCGAGGATCGAACGCTTGCCGGGAATCGCGAGCTGCTTGCCGTCATAGACGCCGTAGGCGAGCGCATCGTCCCCGAGGAACGTTTTCAAGTTCGAACCGTACTGGTTTAGGAGATCCGACAGATCGGCCAGGCCGCCCTGCTGAGCGTACCGGTTGAAGGTCGCGGAGTCGTAGGTGAAGACAATATCCGGCACGTCGCTGCCGCTCGCCATCAGCACGTTCAGCTTCTTGATCTCCTCCGAGCGGGGCACGGGCACGAATTCCATCTTAATGTTGTTCGGCGTGCCGAAGTTGTCTTGAATGTATTTCGTCAGATAGCTGTCCGTGATGGTGTAAGGGCTGGGCGTATTGCCGCGGTCGAACAGTTCGACCTTAAGGGTGACTTGCTTGCCGGAAGCGGCAGGCGAGGATGCGGTGCCGGCCGAAGCCGATCCTCCGCCGCTTGCGGCGTTCCCTGCGTCCGCATTCGAATTGGATGAACATGCGCTCAGCAGGCTCATGCTTGCGAGTACGGCTGCCAGCGACAGGCTTGCTGCCTTCGTCATCTTTGGTGCCATTGTCACAACCCCTTATCTTATGAATAGGTTCGCCCATTTCGCCGCCGCTCGGGGGAGTCGCTATGAACGCTGCGCGCTCCGCCCCTTGAAAGCGCTTCGATCGGGATGTCCCCAGTATGCCCTCGGTTCCGGCACAGGGACAATAAACTAAATTCGGGCGGCGCGAGACCGCTATTTTACGGGCTTTCCGCGGGGATGCGCCGTGCAAGGCGCACCGTTTTCCCGAACTAAACCGAATTCCGTTCCGCTCGCAAGCTCCGCTTGCAGCCGCGTTCCGCCGCTCCGAACGCCATCGGATTCCGGAGGCCGCACCGTACCGGAACATGCATCCCGAATTAAAAAAACGAAACGAGTGCGCCCCGATCCGGACGATCGCACTCATTTCGCAACCTTAATCTTGAACAATAAACCGAATTCCCGAAGTAAACTTTAACGGAAATCGATGCGTAATTCCTTGCCGTGCCGCGATTCGCGCGGTTATTCGCCCGACGAACGCAGCTTCAGCTTGCGATAGTCGCCCGGCGCGACGCCGTAGGTCCGCTTGAAGACGCGGCCGAACGTGATCGAGTTCGCGTAGCCGATCTGCAGGGCGATATCCTGAATCGGCAGCTTGGTCTCGAGCAGCAGCTTCTCGGCCCGCTCCATCCGCAGATGAACGAGAAAGTCGACGAATTTCATATCGAACTCCGTTTTGAACAAATAGCTCGCGTATTTCCCGGAGATCTGGAAGCGGTCGCTCAGGTGCTTGAGAGATAGGTCCGGATCCGAAAAATGCTCCTCGATGTAACTCTTCATCTCGTTAATCATCGCGCGATACGTGTTCGTCTTGCTGACGACGACGTAGGACCGGTAGGTCTCGCTCAGGAACTCGCCGATACCGGCCTGCAGCTCGTCGAGCGACCTCGATTCGTCCAGAATCCGCTGCCAGTCCTCTCCCTGGTCGCCGGACAAGCGAGATCTAAGCTCCTCGGAGAAGATGTCCAGCTCGTGTCCCAGCATCCGGAGCATCGTCTGCAGCAGAGAACGGATGGCGTCGTCCTTGAGCCTGTCCTTGCGGAAGCGTTCGAACATGTCCTGCAGACCGTCCCGCCAAGCCTCGTTGTTCATCCGGAAGTCCTTGACCAGCTCTGCGATCTTCCCGAGGTACGGCAGCATCGGACTCAGATCGCCGTTCGACATCTCGGCGCCGAATAAAATGGTGCCCTGGCCGTGAGAAAGCTTATGCCTGAGCGCCTCGGTCGCCGCACGGAACGAATGCTCGACCTCCTCCAGTCGCCCGACGGCCACGCCGATGCCGAAGCGAAGCGAGATGCGCAGCTTGTCCTCGACCCAGACGCGGCATTGATCGGAGATGCTCCGGAGATCCTCGGTGCTCCTCGCCTCTTCGCCTTCCGGCAGCGCGATCAGGACGGCGACGCGGTCGCCGGCGATCCACTCCGCCCAGCCATGCATGTTCTCGCTCCGGGCCAGCTCCTGGAAGACGTTCATCAGCGCGAACTTCAGCACGTTCTGGTCCTTGACCGAGTATTGGCTCTTAAAGAGCGCATATTCATCAATCTCCGCGACCGCGACCGCGTAGCTTCCCGCAGCCGCATCGGGCGGCAGCGGGCTCAGCTTGCGCATCTTGTCTGCCAGATCGCCGCCGAGCTTGTGGCCGCCGACGAGATCGACGAACAGCTGGCTGCGCTGGAGCAGCAGGTTTTCATGGTACTGCTTCTCGTAATCCATGGACCTGGAGATCAGGCTGGTCAAAGCGTTGTCGATCATCGCCAGCTCGTCCTTCTTGGAGGGCGGCGCGTCGGTGCGAAGCTGGATCGATTGCAGCCGGTTCATGACCAGCTGGATCGGACGATAGTTTTTGCGCGTGATGTACACGATATAGACGACGGCAAGCAGCACCGTCAGAATGCCGATCGCGATCCACACATAAGAAATGACCGATACCCATGCGTATAGCTGGCCCGTAAGGATCCCGCTCTCGAACGCCCAGCCCAGCCGTTCCGAATGCAGCGTAGTCAGCACCTTGCCGCCCGATGCGGAGCCGCCGACGCCTTCCGCCTTGTGCGCTTCGAAGATCGGCTCGCCGGCTTCGTTCTTGATGATCAAAAAGGAGATGCTGTCGTTGGTCATCGCGTTCACGATCTGCTCGATCGGATACATGCTGACGTTAATGACGAAAAGCCCCTGGCTGCCGAACGGAAGCGGCAGACGCTTGTACATGGAGATGACGCGCTGCGTCGTCGTGCTGCCAACGTCCTTCCAATTCCGTACCTCCGACCAGCCCTGATACTGCGGATTTTCAAGCGCCTTATCGATGAACGCACGGTCCGGGTAGGCGGACAGTTCGGTTTTTCCCCGCTCGGTCAGCACGGTCCGATCGGCGTCCCGGTACATATAAACCGACGCGATCAGCTCATTGTTCTCGTTCAGCGCGCGCAGGCGGGGCGCAAGCGAGTAGATCAAATTCTGGTCGTCGTCGGACGAACGGTTCAGGTAATTCGCATAGCTCCCGTTCGTCTCGATTTCCTTCAAGACGCTCATTTCGATATCGTTAACGGTCCGCTCCACGTTCTCCATGATGAAGCGAGTGGAGACGGCATCCGCCTTGGCCGTTTCTTTGCGGGAAATTTCGTTGACCATCAAAAAAGAGAGAAAAACGATGACGGTAATGGTGATCAGAAAAATGGGGAAGTAGGACATTAGCAGTCGTCGAAACCAGCTTTGCTGCAAGTGGTGCGCCCCTTTCAAAATGCGGCGATCGGTTCGGAATGATACGGAGTTCAAACGCTTTCACATCTCTCTATTGTACCATGGCCGCGTGTTCGCGGAAACTGAATCGGACCCGTTCCCTCGCATTGGAAAAGGTGGGAAACGCAGTTCGACTTGGCGGAACCGGACCTCATCCGCGCAGTCCGGCAAATAAAAAACGGAGCCTCCGCCGAGGACTCCGTCATTTCATTTATTTCGTTTCATTTCATCGTTTCGTATGAATGCGGTCTATTACTGTCCGCGCGCAGCTTTGATCGCGGCGCCTTCTTCCTCGTTCGGACCGTATACGCCCGGAGGAATCACGTCCGCCTGGCGCATGAGGATCGTCATCTGTCCGCGGTGGTGAATCTGATGGCGCACGACCAGGGTGAGCACGCTGTCGTAAGTCATGTTCATCGCGCCGAACAGGACCAGGCTCTCGGCCAGACGCGCGTCCGTCCACTGCGCCTTGATTGCGTCGGCCACGGCGACGCTCATGCTGCGATAGGCGTCGGCAAGCTCCGCAGCGCTCGCGGGAACGGGGCGTTTGAAGTCCGGGCCGGCAATCTGAAGACCGGCGCTGCCGAGGATGCCGACTGGCGCGCTGGCCACATGCCAGGCGATATCGCCCAGCGTTCTGTGACGAGTCTCGGACACGGCTTGCTTCAGCGAAGCATCGTTCAGCGCCTCAAGCACTTTAAGCGTCAACGCGGCTTCCTGGTTCCAGTCGTTTACGACTTGTTCGATCGATTGATACATCGCATTATCGCTCCTTTATTGAGTAGATATGTGTCCAGCATAACATCGCACGGGGGCCCGGGACAAACGAGGATCCGCCCCGGATCGCTACGATCAGGCAGCAGAGGAGTGCAATGACTTCACGCTTTCGCTTATATGGAGACCTGCCTCTTTTCCAATTAACGAGGTACTTGAGTAACATCTCCGTCGTACCCGCGTAAAATGCAAAAAAACGCCCCTTCGATCAGGCGGTTCGCGTTCAAAGAAAGCTTGCCGTTTCCTTTTACTTCTTCTCCATCACGGCGAAGTAGTTGTCCTCGTCGTCAGCGAAGTTGAATACGCGGCCGAAGGGCAGTTCAACCAGGTCCCCTACCTTGACTTCCTTGCTCTTGTAGTCGGCGTACAGCTTGTCCAGCTCGCTCGTGAAAAACATGAGGGAAGGCGTGCCGAGGTTGATCTCGGGCGACATTTTGGCCACGAAAGCCTTGTCGTGCAGCACGATCGTCGTCTCCGCACCGCCCTCCGGCGCAATCTCGATCCACCGCATGCCTTCGCCGTTGTTCTCCTCGTTCGCGACGCGGAATCCCGCTTTTTCCGTCCAAAAGTTCCGCGCCTTGTCCAGATCGTCTACGTACACCATAATTTGCCCTACCTGGTTGATCAACTCATCCACCGCTCCCTCGCCGTTTAATCGGACGCTTCCATGATTATATAGTGAAAATCTAGCCTGCGGTAATCATCCACCTGATGCCGAACTTGTCCGTCAGCTCGCCGTAGTACAGGCCGAAGGGCTGCGTCTCGATCGGATGCTTGATATGCCCGCTCTCGGCTAACTTCCCGAATGCCTCGCGCGCTTCATCCTGTGCCGCATAACTAATCGACAGCGCGACTGCTGCGCCGGAACCGACCGGCTCGATCGCATCCGCCAGAAAGATGTAGTTCTCCCCTGCGACCGCGATGCACATATGCATGACTTTGTCCTTAAACTCGTTTTCCGCGCCCATCAGCTCGCCGTGCGTGCTCACGGACATCAGCTTGCCGTCAAGCGCCTGCAGATAGAAATCGGCCTGCGCTCTGGCGTCCTCCGACTGAATATACGGCTTCAATGCTCCCATGCCGCGCCACCGTCCCGATTCGATTTTGAAGTGCCTCCTTCAAGCTATCATAACCATGCTTCCCGCGTTTCTTACGAATTGCTGTCTTTAAAAAATTGTCCGTCTCGAATATCAACGCCGTTAACCTTTTGTCCGGGCAACCCGTCCAATTAACAAACACAACCGAACGGAGGCGAAGGAAGATGACGATCTATCGGAAATTGGCGACAGCGGGGTTAACGGCGGCGGCTGCGCTTGCGATCGCGGGGTGCGGCGCAGCACTCAAGGCGACAAGCTATTCGAGCCTCCCTGCGGCAACGACGGATACAACGGCGGCAACATCGGCAACGACGGCTACAACGACAGCATCCGCTTCACTCGCGCCGGGCACGCCCGCCGCCTCCCCCCCTTCACCCGCTCCCGCTCCCGACTCGGCTTCCGAGCCAATAGCCCTACGCTGGGAGCAGGTGCCTCCGCCCCAGCCGGCGGAGCCCATCGCGATTTGGCCCGCCCCCGGCACCAGGACGATCCAGACTTATCCGGTTCCCGGGGAAAAGGGACAATCGATTGAGGTATACGCCAAAGACAGCGATACGGAGTCGCTGTATGCTGCTTTTTTGATGAACGGCACCGTATACGGGCTGGGACGAATCGCGGGTTACCACTATGATAAAAAGGAAAACGTAACGGTCGAGAAGGTGCCAGTTTTGATCGGAGGAGGCGGAGCGTTGGTGAAGCTGACCGGAAGCACAGGCGCAGCCGCGACGTTCACGCTGTACGTGGAGAGTAGAAATGGCGTTCCCGAGCCGCTGCTGGCGATCGAAGACGGCCTCACCCGAGAGGTCGATCTGGACTTTGACGGGAAACCGGAAATCGCGGCGACCGCCGGCTTGCCCATGTCGACTCGTCTCTATCGCTGGAAAGGCGACCATGCCGAGACAGCCGACCTGAATACCGCCCTCGGTGCCGCCTCGGTCGCCATCAGTCCCGAGCTCGCGATCGAGGCGACTTACGGAAGCGAGAATCTGGTGCGCCTGTATTGGTTTTCGCCAGATCGCCTCTCGCCATTTGCCCAATATACGACGGAGGAATACACATCCGATACGTTCCTTCG
Source organism: Cohnella sp. GCM10020058 (assembly GCF_042683485.1). Lineage (NCBI taxonomy): Bacteria > Bacillati > Bacillota > Bacilli > Caryophanales > Paenibacillaceae > Cohnella > Cohnella sp. GCM10020058. The sequence goes on along the minus strand of NZ_JBHUJV010000006.1, from coordinate 265,250 downwards.
TATTCCCTATCAGAAGCAGGAACTTAACGACATCAAAGATGCTGCTGAGGACATCGGTCTCGCCGAGCCGTACGCAGCCGCCAAAGGGATCGCGACCGACTACGGCCTGCAAATTACGATCGAGGAACAAGATGTCCTGAAAATCGGTTACCCGCACTTCTCCGTCAGGCAATCCAGGAACGATCTGAAAGCCGAAGTCCGGCGGAAAGGTCGTCAGCGTAGTTGAGAGTTGAGCTACAGGAAGGCCCCGCCTACTGGATCGAGACCGAAGGCACCGCGGCCTGATACCTGCAGCGCAGCGACACCTATCTATCGGTTAGCACTGCCAAGCCGCTCACCCCCGCGCAGCTCCTGTTCGCGGTCGCATCGCTGGTCCCTTTGCAACACATTCATTCGCGATAATAAGACAGCACCCAGCACACGCCGTTCCGGTCGGTCACGATGGCGAGCAGACCGTTGAACGGCGCTTCATAAACCGCGGTATTGATCGTACCTTCGTCCCCCAACCTGTCGTAAATGCCGCGAAAAGCATCCTCCGTCTCGATCTTGACAAATACCCTAACGTAATCGCCCTTTTGCGCCGGCTTCGCCGCTTGGGAATCGGCAAACTTCAGAGTCGCGCCGTCCGCATGCAGGTCCGCGTTAAACACCGCATCCCCTTGCTTGCGCAAAATTTCGATTTCGCCGCCGAAAACCGTCTGATAGTATTGAATCTCGTCCTTGCAATTATCCACCACGATAAAAGGGATCGCGATCATTCGGGCCTCTCCTCCAGTTCGGTTAAATTGCGGAGCACGATCTTCAGGGAGCCAAGGAATTCATCGTAGGCCTCGTCCGAAAGCCCCTTCCGCGTCCGCGCCTTCACGCGGGCCAGCGCTTCCCTCACCTCGGGCACGACCTGCCGCCCCGCTTCCGTCAGATCGAGCAGCTGATACCGGTTGTCGGCGGGATCCGGCTCTCTTCGCACATAGCCTTCCGCTTCAAGCTTGGCGATCGCCTTGGCCGTTGTCGTCTTGTCGACGAGCAGCCGTTCGCTCAACGCCTTCTGGGTGACGGACCGACCGGACGCGATCGCCATCAGGAAAATGTATTGTCCGCTTCCGATGCGGTAGGGCGCCAACTCGGCGGCGATCATGACCTGCATGTGACGATAAATAGCCGATATATACTGACCGTGCGATTCGGCGGCGCCTTCGCCTGCCTGCTGCTCTTGCTCGCTCAGTGCCATCTCCTCCAATAGATAGAATGTTATTGCAACTAATTGCATCATACGCGATATATAATGCTATTGCAACTAATTTTCCACATGCGATGATCCATTTTTGTCTATGTTGTTCTAAAAGCAGTCTTAAAACCAGTCGCCAGCGGCCTTTTCGTCTACTTCTGTAGATGGCTCATCCGCCAGCCGTTTTGAAGGGCCCGCCCACCTATCGTCGCCCGCACTGCTTATCGCCTTAATGCCTGCAAATATACATCTAATTCTGCTGGTGTCGGCCCTTTTAAACAGAATAGATGCAGAAGTGCAGGTATTTTCATTCATCCGCCCCATTTCCGGCTTGTGCTTTGAATTTACCTGCACATTTGCAGGTTTTTCATCAAATGTCGTGGGTCGACAGAAAATACCTGTACATACGCAGGTTTTTTCACCCGAAAATATCGACTAGGTGCCGGCACGGGCACACCGACGCCGAAACGCCGAAAGCGCGCTTACCTGTCACGGTCGCCGCCGAATTATACTTGCTGATCTAGCCAAAGAAGCTTAGGGCATAATTGCCCTAAGCTTCTTGGCGATCCCGCCGCCTGCCCCCAAATCGTCGGTGCGGCAGTTCAGTTCACACGCCCGCGCGCCGCAGCCGGAGCAAGCCGGGCTCCCCGCGCAGCAGCACCGGCTCGCTCGCGCCGAGCGCACCGCTGCGGATACGGCCATGCCGCACGAACGCGAAGCCCGCCGGCGCCCCCAGCACCTCGTAGTCGCCGGCCTCGAGCGCGAGCCGGCCCCACGCGAGGCGGTCGCCGTCGACGTCGCGCCAGGCCTCGAGCGCCGTCTCGCCGGACGCGCCGTCGATCTCGATCGGCAGCGTCACGGGCGCGAGCGGCCCCGGCAGCGGCGCGTCGTCCAGCCGAAAAGCGTGCTGTCCCTGCTCCAGCCGGAGCGCCAGACGCCCCGGTGTCGCCGTCCAGTGCACGCCCTGGCTGCCAAGGCGTGCTGCCGGATCGCCGTCCGCCGGCAACTCGCGTCCGGTGACGAGGTCGCGCAGCGCGACCTCGCCCGGCACCGCCAGGGAGAGCGCCGCATCGCGGTCGGCGGACGCCGACAGACGGCCGTCGCCCCAGGCGGCCGTCGCCGGCGCGTCGCTCTCGAAGACGACGTCCCCGTCGCGCTCGACCCGCGTGCCCTGCACAAGCAGGAGCGAATCGCCATGCACCGCCAGCGCCGCGCCGTCGAAGCGATACCCGTCGGCCCCGGTGTCGACCGGACCCTCTCCCGCCGTACGAACGAAGAGCACGGCGCCGCCCGCGAACGACAGCCGGATATAGCCGTCGTGCTCTTCCGACGCGATCGTCTCCGGGGCGCCGCCGTCCAGCCGGTACGGCGCCAGCGACGCGACCAGCACCGCGGCGTCCTTCTTCGGCGTGGCGAACGTCGCATGCACCTGCGACTTGCCGGCAGCCCAAGCGACCGGCGTCGCCTCATTGCCTTCGGGATCGAGGAACCGGGTCTCGATCGAAGCTTTGCTGCCCAGCGAATCCGCGCCATGCAGACGTACCTGCAGCCCGGCCCTGCCCTTCTCGATCATGGCACCGCCTCCGTGCGAATCGAGCGTCAGGCGCTCGTCGGCATGCAGATTCCACTCGAAGGAAACGCCCTCCGGATCCGACGCGGCCAGGTCGTCTATGACGACGAACACAGAAGGCTTCATGTAGACGATATGCCGAAGCGCGCGGGCGAGCTCGCCGCCTCGATAGGCTGCGGCCGCGTCGCCCGTCGCCGCGTCGAAGGCGGGGTGGGTCGCGAAGCCGAGCATTCGGCCCTTGGCGTCGAAGTCGTCGATCGGCTGGCCCTGCCGCCCGTCGAACGTGATCGCGTTTGCCGAGTACGTCCGCTTGGTGTACCCGCGGTGATGCACGCTATTGTAGTAGTCGTAGTAGCCGCTCTTGAGCGCCAGCGCCTCGCCGAAGGCATGGATAATAAAGCCGTTCTGGTCGGCCTGGCTGTGGCTATAGCTGCCGTATGGGCTGGACTTGAAGTAGAGCGAGATGCGCTCGGGATCGGCCAGATCGCTGTGCATGGCGACAAGGCCCGTTGTCGGGAACCACTTGGCCTTCGGCAGGTCCGCCGGCGGCCTCGGCGCAATGCCTTCGTCGCCGTAGAAATAATCCTGCAGCCCCGATACCGTCCGCTCGCCGATCGCCTCCGCCGCCCACTGCATGCGCGGATCGCCGTACACCTGCGCCAGCCTGTTCAGCAGGCTGATGCTGGGCCAATCCGGCAGGTAGTGGCTGTCGTTGCCGAATACGCCTGTCGGGCTGCCGTGCGGGAACATGTAGATCGGGTACAGACCCTCGTGCCGCGAAAAGGCTTTGGCATACGCGTCGATGGCGCCCGCGCTCAGCAGCACGTCCATCAGCTCCTTGTTGGAGCCGGACGACCACTGCCAGTAGCCGGTGCCCTGCGACCAGGAGCCGTCCTCCCCGCCCCAAGGCGGGAGCAGGTTAATAAACGCGGGCACGGCGCGGCGGACCCACGCCTCCGCTTCCGGCATGTCGTGCAGCATGATCGTGCCCATCAGCCCGATATAGCCCGCGATCGTCCAGCCGTGGGAATCGAACGGATACTGATAGATCGGCTGGCGGTCCAGGTAATGCGCGATCAGCACGGCGATGCGCGTGCGGACCATGTCTTGTACGGCCTGCCGTTCCTCGGAAGACAGCAGGTCGTATAACCAGTCGTAGGCGATCGTGGAACGGTACGCGACGGCGCGGTGCACCTGGTCGTTGATATCGAACCGCGTCGCCGCTTCCGGATCCCAGGAAGCAAAGTTCAGCAGATGCGCCTTGGCGTGTTCGCCGATCTCGCGGTCGCCCGCGATCAGATAGACGAAGGCGGCCTGGAGCAAGTGGTCGAGCGCGGTGTCGGCGTATTTGCGCAGGTCCTGCAGCGCCTTGACCCATTCCGGCGATACGCTGGAGATGGATCTGTCCATGTACGGAAAGGTCGGGTCCGGCGGCAGCGGATCGCCAAGACGCGCGAGCACCGACTCGCGGACGTTCTCGAAAACGGTCTTTGCGGCCCCGTTCAGCCGCCGCTCGCGAAAAGCCTCGAGCTCGCGCGGGTTCGTCCAGACCCGCGGGTGGCCGGTCTCCATGCGCGCGAGCAACTCGTCGATCGGCGGCACGGGGAACGGTACGCTTCCTTCCGCGATGCGGAATCTGCGAACTTCGCTCCAGGCGGACCAGCCGGCCTCGGGCGTATGAAACCGCACGCGCCAAAACCAGGTGCCTTCATCTAACGCTTGGGCAAAGTTGTAAAAGTTGATCGCCGGCTCTGCGGCTTCGATTGCGCCGCCGTCCATGACGGCATTGCGCGCGAGCTCCAACCGGTACCGGTCGGCGCCGGGAACGAAGGGCCAATCGAAGTCGGGCGGGTTCTGCGTCGTCACGAGCGCATCCGCCGGGCGGAACGGAAAATTGGCGTTCGCCATCAGCTCGGCGGGCCAGGCGCGTTCTCTCTCATTTAATTGCTCGGGGTGCTGCCATTCCAAAGCTGCTTCAGCTTGTTTGCTTGCGTTTTCCATGACAAACTTCCTTCCTCATCGGAATGTAGCCTCATGGTAAGCGCGGCAATCGGGCAAAACAACTCAACAATGTGCAGTTTTATGAACGATCGGCACGTTGTGGGAGGATTTCATTTTTGTACGAATCTCTTTTACCGCTTGTTCTGCAAATAGTGCTCGATCTTTCTCAACCGGACGTGCAGATGCTCGACCGACATCTCCGCCTTGTTCGTGATCGACTCGCGGAACGCCTCGACTTCCACCTCCATGTCGCCGAGCAGCTTGTACAACCGCTCGTAATCCTTTACGACCTTATCCAAAAACGCGTCCACTTGATCGGCGTCATAACGACGGGACATCATGCGTCCTTTATCGAATTCCTGGTTAAAGACATCCAGAGCCGTAAACGAGACGCCATTGTCGGTTAACAATTGCTGAAGCTTCGGGCTGACGGACATGCGACTACCTCCAAATTTTAATTCGGCCATACGTATAGCGGGCTGCCTGCGCAAGCTCAACTTAGCGCGGATGCTTGACCTCTTCTCACCAGCAGCAAGTAAGCGAGCATCGCTGCCGCGCTTGTCGCCAGGATAATGACGCCCAGCGGTACCGCCGTATCCTCGCCCGCAATGCCGACGAGCGGCGAGACGATCGCGCCGATCAGGAACTGGATGACGCCCAGCAGTGCGGCTGCGCTGCCTGCCATATGGGCCTGGCTCTCCATCGCGAGCGGAAATGCCGCCGTGGAGGTCATGCCGATGGACGCGACGAACACGAAGAGCGGAATGACGAGCGCGAACAGCGGACCGTGAACGAGGGCCACGATCAGGACGGCGACGCTGGCGCATAGCGCCAGACAGAGGCCGAGCAGCAGGAAGGTGCGTTCGGATACGCGGTGCGACGCCCGTCCGACGATTTGCGAGCCGATGATCAGGCTGATGCCGTTCGAGCCGAACAAAAGTGCGAACACCGTCGGCGACGCGCCGTATATATTTTGATAAATGAAGGGCGTTCCCGAGACGTAGGCGAACACGCCCGCGATCATGATGCCCTGGGCCAGCATGTAGCCGACGAACTGGCGGTCGCGCAGAAGCGTGCCGTAGTTTCGCAGCTGCTGCTTGAAGTTGCTTGGCGTGCGCCGCTCCACCGGAAGCGTCTCCTTCAGGCGCCACTTGGTCATGATCCACAAGTAGATGCCGAGCAGCGACAGCGCGACGAAGACGCCGATCCAGGAAGAGAAGGACAGAATGCCGCTGCCGGCGACCGGCGCTACGAGCGGACCCAGGTTGCCGACCAGCAGAAGCAGCGAGAAAAATCGCGTAAGCTCGTGGCCTTCGTACAAGTCGCGCGCGATCGCACGGGAGATGACGATACCAGCAGAAGCGGCAAAGCCCTGCACGAACCGGCAGGCGATCAATAGCCCGATATGGGGCGAAAACGCGCAGCCTAACGAAGCGAGCACATAAAAGGCCATGGCAATAAGCAGCGGATTGCGTCTGCCGTGGACATCGCTAAGCGAGCCCATGACGAGCTGACCGACGCCGAGTCCGAGCAGGCAGGCGGTCAGACTAAGCTGCACCAGCGATGCGGTCGTGCCGAACTTTTCGACGATCTGCGGAAACGCCGGCAAGTACATATCGATCGTAAAAGGCCCGAGCGTCGAAAACAGGCCAAGCAGCAAGGCTTGCCTAAGCACATTGGAGTTGTTCTTGGTGGACATTCGGTTGCGTTCTCCTAATCCTGATCTGTCTCTCTATCTGTGTAGGTATTCATATCAAATGCCAGTCCATCCTACCACAATCGGGCGCGGATTCCGACAACAATTTATGACGGATGCGCGCAAAAAACGCAAAAAGCGGCGAGACCGGGATACCGTCCGCGCCGTTTGCCTCGGATTCAATATCGTTTCTTCTATATAAAAAGAAGTCCCGATTCTGCCGCCGAAGCGGAAACTGCAACGCCACAGATACGGTGAATTTGCCGCCGACGCGGAACCGGCAACGCCGCACGTACTGAATCTGCCGACGCCAATCGATTAGTTGTCAAAAAGCAGCTATTTCCCCTCATTAATCCTTGCCAGCGTAAATAAGTGTCAGAAGGCAGTTAATTCCTTTGAGAAGGGCGTTTCTGCCCATAATTCAGCGTATTAACATCCTTTTAGCAACTAATTTGCTCACCTTGCGAGTGCCGCGCGGAAATAACTGCCTTTTGACAACTATCGCTCCCGCCCGAACGGCCAGAATGCCGTTCCATACGAATAAATGCCAAAAACCTCTTTCGGAAAGAGCGCCGGATAAGCGGCCGCTCTCCTATGGAGGTTTTTCTGTGGCTGCAATTGACGTTGCTGTCGGTACGTTGTGTCGGTACGTTGTGTCGGTGCGTTGCTGTCGGTGCGTCGCTGTCGGTGCGTCGCTGTCGGTGCGTTGCTGTCGGTGCGTTGCTGTCGGTGCGTTGCTGTCGGTGCGTTGCTGTCGGTGCGTTGCTGTCGGTGCGTTGCTGTCGGTGCGTTGCTGTCGGTGCGTTGCTGTCGGTGCGTTGCTGTCGGTGCGTCGAAGCTACTCGACCGTCACGGGTGTCGCCATCGCCGCCCGCCAGCCGCCAAATGCCGTAATATCTTCGGCCTCCCGCTCCGCCAAGCCCTCGCAGATGAAGCCGGGGACCTCCGTTCCGTCGGCCAACTCCACCTTGCCGATTCCGAGCGGCGCCGGTATGGCCGCGGCGAAGGACCCGAAGCGGGCGAGCGGCATCGCCCACAGCTCAAGCGCGATGGAGGCTCCGCCAGCGGTTTGCTTCAGCAGACCCGGCTTGGCCGGCTGCGTCTGCAGCCGCACCAGCTTGTACTTGGCGGCCGTATGCGACTCGCGGATAAACGTCGCGCCGTGCGCCTTCATCTGCGCTTCCAGCGGGAAGCCTCGCATGTGCAGGCCGCAGACGGCGACGAGCGTCGCGGGCTCGGGATTCGACTCGGCCTTTGGCTCGGCCTTTGGCTCGGCCTTTGGCTCGGGATTCGCCTTGGGATTCGGCTCCGTCGGCGTTTTCGTTTCCGTTTTCATTTCCGGTTTGGATTCCGGCTTCGACTGCCCTTGCGCGTGGCCATAGCGTTCCGCAAGCCCGACGAGCAGATCCTCCTGTCCGGACAGGGCGAACAGCGTAATGCCGAACGGCAGCTTCTCGCCTGCGAGCCCGGCCGGAACGGCTACGGCGCACAGATCGAGCAGATTGCAGTGGTTCGTGTAAAGGCCCATCGCGCGGTTTGTCGCGATCGGATCCTGCTTCGCCTCCTCGCGCGTCCAGGTCCCGCCTGCCGTCGGCATGACGAGCGCGCCGCCCTCAAGCAGCTGCTGCGCCTGCCGCTTCAAGCTCTGCAGCCGATGCTGCGCCTTGAACAAGCCGGCGGCATGGTGCGCCGGATCGGCGCCCGTCCGCAGGATCCGCTCCGTTACGGGGAACGTGCTGCCCGGATGCGTCTCGACGAATTCGCCGAGCGCGGCCCACCGTTCGGCAACCCACGGCCCTTCGTACAGAAGCGCCGCGGCTTCTTCGAACAACGCCATATTCACGTATGCCACGGCGATGCCGAGCCGCTCGAGCTGCGCCTTCGCGCGCTCCCAGGCGAGACGATAGCCTTCTGCGAACGGACCGTAAAACGCCGGCGGCTCGCTCGGAAGATAGACCTTGGCGGGAAGACTTTGCGCCGAGCCCGGCCGGCGCGGCATGTCCTTCGACCAAGGATCGTCCGGCGCCAGGCCGCGAGCGGTCCGATCGACCAGGTCGGCGTCTGCCAGCTGGTGCGCGAAAACCGTGATGCAGTCCAGGCTCTCGCAGGCCGGCACCATCCCCGCGACCGGCCAGGCGCCGACGCTTGGCTTCCAGCCGATGAGCCCGTTGAGCGCCGCGGGCACGCGGCCCGAACCGGCCGTATCGGTGCCCAGCGCAAAAGCCGCCTGGCCCCGGGCCACCGCGACCGCCGAGCCGGAGCTCGAGCCGCCGCTGATCAGCTCCGGACGCAGCGCGTTGTGCGCCTCGCCGTAAGGGCTGCGCATGCCGACCAGCCCGGTGGCGAACTGGTCGAGGTTCGTCTTGCCGACCGGAATCGCGCCCGACTCGATCAGCCGCCGCACGACCGTCGCATGCGCGGACGGCACATACGCGTAGTCCGCGCAGCCGGCCGTCGTCGGCACGTTCGCCACGTCGATGTTGTCCTTGACGGCGAACGGAATGCCCCATAACGGCGCCTGCTTCGGATCCAGCTCGCCGAGCCGCGCAAGGTAGGGCTCGATCGCAGCCAGCGTCGGCGGACTGATCCAGATGTTCATGTCCCGGTCCGCTTCGGCGCGCCGGACGATCTCGGCCGCCACGTCGCGCGGCGTAAGCCGGCCGCACGCGTACTCCGTTTTTAACCATTCCACCGTCAGCTGCTCCGCAAATTCGAATGCAGTCTCGCTCATACGGCCGCCAGCTCCTTCTCCTCCGACTTGGCGATGCCCACGACCAGTTGCCCCGCATGCACCGTATCCCCCGGCTTCACGTGAACCGAATGAATGATGCCGTCATACGGCGCGTTCTGGGAAAACTCCATCTTCATCGATTCGACGATGAACAGCGCGTCGCCCTTGCGCACCCGCTCTCCCGGCGCGACCTGCACCTTCCACATGCTGCCCGGCATCGAGCAGCGGACCGCGTCCACCGCCTCCGGCAGCTCGTCGTCGCTTGCGGCCTTGCTCGGCTCCTGCTCCGACACGTATTCGGACAGCCCCCGCGCCTTCCAGTCCTCGCGTTCTTCGCGGAACGCCTGCTGCTGCTGCGCGCGGAACTGCCCGGCGCTCTCTTCTATAGAAGAAAGAAACTTCAAATACTCGCCAAGATCGAACGTCGTCTCCGTAATGTCCGCCTCGAAGCGGCCGCGGAGGAAGTCCTCCCGCAGGACGAGCAGCTCCTCGGCGCTGACCGGGTAGAACTGGATCTGGTCGAAAAACCGGAGCAGCCACGGCTTGCCGGATACGAAGCTGGCCGTTGTACGCAGCTTGTTCCACATCTGGATCGTGCGGCCGACGAACTGGTAGCCGCCCGGCCCTTCCATGCCGTATACGCACATGTAGGCGCCGCCGATGCCGACGGCGTTTTCCGGCGTCCAGGTGCGGGCCGGATTGTACTTGGTCGTCACCAGCCTGTGCCGCGGATCGAGCGGCGTGGCGAGCGGCGCGCCCAGGTATACGTCGCCGAGACCGAGAACGAGATAGCTGGCGTCGAACACGATGCGCTGCACGTCGTCGATGCTGCCCAGCCCGTTCACCCTGCGGATGAACGCCAGGTTGCTCGGGCACCAAGGCGCGTCGGGACGCACGTTCTGCTGGTAGCGATCGATCGCGAGCTGCGTCGCAGGATCGTCCCAGGACAGCGGCAGACGAACGATGCGGGACGGCACCTGGATCGAAGCGAGCGGCGGCAGCCCGGCATCCAGCTCGAGCAGCTGCCGGGCGACTCGGCTAACCGTCGTGCGCTTCGGATCGATGCGCACCTGCACGGAGCGGACGCCCGGCGTCAGATCGAGCACAGGCAAGTCGTCCTCCGCCCGGATCGCTTCGATCAGCGCATGCACCTGGAAGCGCAGCAGCAGATCGAGGTCGAGCGAGCCGTATTCGACCAGCAGGTTCTCGTCCCCGCTGCAGCGAATTGTGATATTGAAGTTGCGGCCTTCGGACGCGCTGTGCAGGATCGGATATTCGGGAGTGAACGCCGCGGCATCCTCCGGCAGCGTCAAGACCGGCAGTTCCTCTCGAACGCCTTCCGCGATCGCCTGCAGCTGCGCTTCCTGAACGCGCCGCATCTCCTCCGCCTGCTCCAGCGTGACGAGCCGAAAGCGAACCTCGTCGCCGGCATGCAGCTGGCCGAGCTTCCAGAACTCCGCCGAAGCGGTCGTCACCGGGCAGACGAAGCCGCCGAGGCTCGGTCCGTCCGGGCCGAGCAGAATCGGCATGTCGCCGGTCAAGTCGAGCGTCCCGATCGCATAGGCGTTGTCGTGAATGTTGGACGGATGCAGCCCCGCCTCTCCCCCGTCCTCGCGCGCCCAGAGCGGCGCCGGTCCGACGAGACGGACGCCCGTGCGGGAGCTGTTGAAGTGGACCTCGAAGCGCGTGTCCGCGAGCTGCCCCAAGTATTCCGGCTGCAGGAACTCTTCCGTGCAGTGCGGGCCGGGGATGACGCCGATCGTCCATTCCCGCGCGATCGCCGGGCGGTACGCTTCGGGCAGCTTGCCTTGCGGCTCCCGCGCCTTGCCTTCCCGGCGCACGTTCAGCACGTCGCCGGCCCGCAGCGCGCGGCCGCCGTGTCCGCCGAAGCCGCCGAGCGTGAAGGTCGACGCGCTGCCCAGCGTCAGCGGCATGTCGAAGCCGCCGGCGACGAGCAGGTAGGCGCGCAAGCCCTCGCTCGCCTCGCCGAAGGACAACACCTGCCCGCGCTCCGCCCGCACCAGCTCGTACATCGGGATCGGCGCGTCGTCCAGCGCCGGTTTCATGTCCGCGCCGGTGACGCACAGCCACATCGCTTCGCGGAACTTATAAGCGCCGCCGCGCAGCGTCAGCTCCAGGCCGCTTGCGTCCTCGGAATTGCCGAGGAGCGCGTTGCCAGTGCGGAAGGCGAGCGGATCCATAGGTCCGCAAGGCGGTACGCCGACATCCCAGTAGCCCACGCGGCCCGGCCAATCCTGTACGGTCGTCTGCACGCCGCCGTCCAGCACCTCGATCGCCGCCTCGCTCGGGGCAAAGTCGCCGAGCAGTTGCGTATACACGTCGCCGTCCGTGAACGCCGGTTCGTCCAGCAGCGCCTCAACGTACTGCAGGTTCGTCGTGATGCCGTAAAAGCGCGTCTCCGACAGCGCCCGCTTCAGCTTCGCGATCGCGTCCGCGCGGTCCGTCCCGTGCACGATGACCTTGGCGAGCATCGGATCGTACAGCGTCGTGACCGTGATGCCGTCGCGCACCCACGTCTCATTGCGCGCATGTTCGGACAGGCGCACTTGATCCAGCTGTCCCGCGCTCGGTCGAAATTGCTGCAGGCAGTCTTCGGCATAGACCCGCGCTTGAATGCTGTGTCCCGTCGGCTCCGCGAACAGCGTCTCCAGATCGCGGAGCTCGTCGGCCGCCTCGCGGATCATCCACTCGACGAGATCGATGCCCAGCACTTCTTCGGTAACGCCGTGTTCGACCTGAAGCCGCGTATTGACTTCGAGGAAGTAGAAGCCGCGGCTGGCCGGATCGTACAGGAATTCGACCGTGCCGGCGCTACGGTAGCCGGCTTCCGCTGCCAGCCGGCGCGCGCAGGCGAGCATCTCCGCTCTGACGTCTGCCGGGAAGCTGGGCGCAGGGCTCTCCTCGACGACCTTCTGGTTGCGGCGCTGCACCGAGCAATCGCGCTCGCCGAGCGCGACGACTTCGCCGAATCGGTTGCCGAAGATCTGAACCTCAACATGGCGCGCCTTGGCGATATACTTTTCCAGGAACACGCCGCCGTTCTTGAAGTTCGTCTCCGCCAGGCGCCGCACACTGTTGAACGCGTCGCGCAGCGCTTCTTCGTCCGCGCAGACGCGCATGCCGATGCCGCCGCCGCCGGCGGTGCTTTTCAGAATGACCGGATAGCCGATCGCAGCGGCTTGCACGATCGCTTCGTCCGGCTCCGTGATGAGCGGCGTGCCCGGCAGGAGCGGCACCTTCGCCTTCGTCGCAAGCTCTCGGGCCGAGTGCTTCAGCCCGAACGCTTCCATCTGCGCCGGGGAAGGCCCGATGAACACGATGCCGCTCTCCTGGCAGGCCCGGGCGAAGTCCGCATTTTCGCTCAGAAAGCCGTAGCCCGGATGGATCGCGTCCACGCCGCGCTCCTTCGCGATGCGAAGGATGAGCTCCGCGTTCAGGTAGCTTTCCTTGGCCGGACCGTCCCCGATCAGCACCGCTTCGTCGGCGAGATCGACGTGCAGGCTGTCTTGATCGGCCGTCGTATAGACGGCGACGGACGCGATTCCCAGCTTGCGCAGCGTACGCTCGATTCGGACGGCGATCGCGCCCCGGTTGGCGATCAGTACTTTGGTGAACATGGCGTTCCTCTCCTTTTTCCCCTCAAGGCTCGTGATGATCGCTTGTCGCTATTCGTTCCAGATCAGGACGCGGATCGGCGTCGGATTGTAGGCATTGCACGGATTGTTCAGCTGCGGGCAGTTGCTGATCAGCACCGTCGTCCGGCCGTGGGACTGCAGCTCTACGTAAGCCCCCGGCGACGAGACGCCGTCGTCGAACTTCAGTCCGCCTTGCGGCGTGACGGGCACGTTCATGAAAAAGTTGATGTTCGGCGCCAGATCCCGCTTGCCATATTCTCCGCCTCGCTTGGCAAGCTGGAGCATAAAAGTATCGCGGCAATTATGCATGTGTTCCTTCTCGTGCGCATAGCGGACCGTATTGCTCTGCGCGGAGCAGGAGCCCCCTAACGTATCGTGCCTGCCGCAGGTGTCGGCGACGATCGTGAGCAGTTCCTTCCCGGACTCCGCCACCAGCACCGATCCGGCCGTCAGATAAATATTGCCCTGCCGCGCGATCGTCGCCGCCGCCGCATAATGATCCTCCGGACGGTCCGCATCGTAGAACAGCGTGTCCGCGGCCTGGTTGCCCTCCAGATCGACGATCCGCAGCACCTGTCCGGGCTCCAGATCGTACATCCATCCGCCTCCGGCCAGAATGATGTCATCATAGACGGCCTGCTCGGGCTTGCGCGGACTCTCGACTCGGTGAAATGCGCCCATCTTTTTTCCCTCCCGTTGGCTCGATTAGATAAGCGAATAATAGGCCCATGTGTTTTCGTAAGCGCGGCGGTTCTCGTCGCGATGGTTGACGCAGACGTCGTCCCCGCGAACCGGCTCCGCTTGCGTCACTTCAAGCCTGACGGGGACGGCGGGGTACGATTCGCGCCGATCAAGCGGGTTCGGCGTATTCGACAGCGCCAGGATGACATCCATCTCCGTGCGAAGCGTTACCGACGATCCCGCCTGGCAGTGCTCCTGTACGTAGTGCATCGCGCCGTTCTCGTCGCAGTACACTTTGGAAAACAGGTTGACGACCGGCATCAAGTCCCGCATGCCCAGTCCGTGGCGCGTCAACTCGACCGCGAAGTTTTCCTGGCCGCTGCGCAGCCAGTCGTTGCGAAGGTCCTGGTAAGTCGTGCGGCCGTATCGGTCGTCGGTGAGCGACCTCGTCGTATAGCCGCCGATCGGATCATGCCAGCCGAGCTCGTCGTGCACGATGCCGGCGAGCACCCGGCCGTTGTCGCTCATCAGCGTGTGGCCGGTCGTGAGATGCGCCGTATACTGGGCCTTTAACGTATCCGGCATGTTGTAGCGCTCGGTCAGATCGTGCGCGTGGAACAGCATCAGCGATACATTCGCCCCCGCCTCGAGTGCCGTGAAGCGAAGCAGCTTGCCGCGCCCGATGCGGCCCGACCATTTCCCACCTGCGCCGATAACGGTGTTTAACATCCTGTTCAACTCTCTTTCCCGATGGATTCGATGGATTCGATGGTTAGCGATGCGTCGTCCGAACGACAAAAAGCCCGGGAGCGTCATCTCCCAGGCTTTTATCCTTCCGTGTCTTAGGTTCGCGGCGCCGATCCGTTCGATCTGCGTTGCCGCGCTTCCCTACGCCGTCTCTTGGACCAGGCCTGATGCGAGAAGCATCAACGGAACCCTAGACTGCATTTTCGTTCTTGACGGTGTGCTGCTTGCAAGAACCCGGATTCTATTGTCATGTTTTCTAACATGCGGTTAGTATAAGTCCGACAATCATCCGATGTCAATATATATAACACAAATTAATATTTATTCGCTTTTGATCGCGGCAGGCGCGCCATCGAACAGGTTCGCCGAAGCGCTGAACGAGCGCGACTTTCTGGTGCGGAACAGATAATACGCCAGGCCGGCCGCGAGCCAGATGCAGCCGAGCGTCAGCGCATTCGCGTCGAGCAGCGTGATTAGCCACACGATGAACGAGGCGCCGGCCAGCGGGAAGATCAAGTACTGGAACGTCTGCTTCAAAGACCGCTGCCTGCGTTTGATATAGCACTCTGCGATGACAGATAGGTTGACAAAGGCAAACGAGGTCAACGCGCCGAAGCTGACGAATTTCACGGCCATATCGAGGCTGATCACCAGCGCCAGCAGCGAGACGATGCTGACCAGCACGATATTGTTCACCGGCGTCCGGTACTTCGGATGAATCTTGCCGAAAAAACCTTTGGGAAGGATAGAATCGCGCCCGAGCACGTACAGCAGCCGGGAGACGCTCGTCACCGACGTCAGCCCTTGCGTGAAGATCGCGAAGATCAGGACGGTGGTAAAAATCGCGCCGAGCGTCGCACCGCCCGCCATCTTCATCAGCTCGAAGCCGGCCGAATCCAGGTTGACGAACGTCAGGTGCGGATACGAGATTTGAATGAGGTAAGAAGTGACCACGTAAAGCACGCTTGCGATCAGAATGATGAGCATAATCGCCTTGGGGATCGTTTTCTTGGGTTGAATCGTCTCCTCCGCCAACGTCGACACCGTATCGAAGCCAAGGAAGGAAAAGCAGATGATCGAGGCCCCCGCGAGAATCGTCGGCAAACCTACATCAAGGTTCGCGAAGGGCTGGGCGACACCCTCGAAGCCATGGAAGCCCTTGATCAAGTACGCGCAGAACAGCGCGATGAAGATAATCTGGAACAGGACGAACAGCTTGCTGAGGCTTGCGGAAAACTGGATGCCCGCGATGTTGACGACGGCCAGCACGATGTTGAGCAGGATGATCCAGACAAAGGCCGGAACGGCCGGGAACTGGGCGTGCAGGTAGATGCCGAACGTGAGGCAGGCGATGATCGGCGAGAACAGATAGTCCAGCAGAATCGCCCAGCCCACCGTAAATCCCGGAATCGGATGCATTGATTTTTTCACATACGTGTACGACGAGCCGGAGCCCGGGAAAACCTTCGCCATGACGCTGTAGCTGTATGCCGTGAAAAAAATGGCCACGACCGACAACGAGTAAGCCTCAGTGATCATCCCTTTTGACGCGTCGTACGCGATGCCGAAAACGGAGAAGTAAATCATCGGCGTCATCCAGGCCAAGCCCAGCGCGACGACCTGAACCAGCGTAAGCGATTGGCGAAGCGTAACCTCTTGTTTCATCCCTTTGCTCCCCTTCCCTGTCTCAAAAAACAAAAATAAAAAGCCGCAGGAAGATATGTAACATATCCTCCCGGGCTTTTATCCCTCCGTGGACACGGCCGCTGAGCCGTGCGTCTTCTCTCGGACCGGACCGGCGATACAAGCAGCCGCGGAACCCTAGAAAACAATGCGTATGTAGTTGGATGAAGCAGATAAGCTAACAGGCTTGAATGCACCTCAACCAGTTATGTTAGTTAATATAACATATAATCTGAGGTTTTCAAGCGTCTTTTTGAAATGAGGCCGCTTTTATGTCTTCATACCTAACGCAAGTAAGCTTTTTTCCTGATTTTCAACACAAAAAAAGCCCTCATGACCAAAAAAAGAAGTGGTCCGCAATGCGTGAAGCTTATTTACGGGTCTCTTTTTTTTGGAAAGGGCTTTGCAGATTAACGATTAAAATCGGCGATTAATGAAGAACCTCGACCAGGAATCCCCCAGGCGCTTTGACGTAGAACGTCCACGCGTGGGAGCGCTGCGGGGAATCCACTTCAAATCCATCGTCCCTGAGCCTCCGATTGATCTCGTTCACCCGCTCCTCGCTCGCTTGAATGAAGCCGATATGAAACGTGTCCGGATAAGCGACCTGCTTGCCTTTCATCAAAGTAAGCACGAATCCGCTGTCGTCGAACAGCACGGCGAAGCCGCTGCCGCGAGTGGTCCCGATCTGCAGGTCAAAGTAATGAACCAGGAATTCGGTCGTCGCTTTAACGTCGCTGACAGTCAGGTTTAGATGGTTTAGTCTCAAGTTCGCACTCCCCCAATCCCAAGGTGCTTACGACCATATTTTAGCAGATTGTATTTGAATGAACAGCTTAAGATAGAAGCCGCTTCAATTTATGTTGACGGCCACATATTTAGATGCTATCTTTGGGATATGAAATATGTTGACGACCACACAATAAGGAGTGATGACGGAATTGAAATACAGCGACAACCATGAAGCGGTTGAAAATGAAATCAGCGCGGTCACCCGTTTTCCCGTAAGCTTCTCGATTTTCAGCCTGGCTCGTTCCCACCATCGCGTTGCGGGGCAACTGCTTCGGGAAGCAGGCTTGTATCCGGGGCAGGAACTCGTACTGATGCAGCTGTGGCAGCGGGACAGCCAATCTCAGAATAGTCTCTCGAGATCGCTGCGCCTGGATCATTCGACCATTGCAAAGTCCGTACGGCGCTTGGACGATGCGGGGCTCGTCACCTGCAGCCGCTCTGAAGAAGATAAACGAGTAACGCTCGTATCGCTCACCGAGGCAGGGCGCGAAATTGAATCCAGAGTCAATCAAGCCTGGAGCAAGATGGAAGAGATCACGATCGAAAATTTAAACGATGAAGAAAAAGCGCAGTTCGCAGCCTTAGCCAAAAAAATCACCGCGGTTCTGGAAAATTAAAACGAAAGCAATCAAAACGAAAAATATCGGAGGAGATTTCAAATGTCGAATAAAACCATGCAAGCGATTCAGGTTCATGAATACGGCGGTCCGGATGTCTTAAAAGTAGTCACGGTCGATCGTCCCCAACCGGAGGCAGACGAAGCGCTTGTTCGCATCGTATATGCTGCAGTCATTCCGCTCGACTTTAAAATTCGCAACGGTTGGCTTCAAAATGTTTTCCCGGTAACGATGCCTTACATCCCCGGATTTTACGCTTCGGGCGTTATCGAAGAGGCAGGACCAGGCGTAACGGCGTTCAAGCCCGGCGATCGCGTTTTCGGTATGATTGGAGGCGCTTATGCGGAATATGGCGTCGCTAAGGTCCAAGAGCTGGTCCAGTTGCCTGAGAACCTCACCTTCGAAGATGCGGCAACGATTAAGGCAGGCGCCGAAGCCGCCTGGAAGGCGTTGTTCACCGAAGGCGAGCTCCAAGCCGGTCAAACCGTTCTCATTCACGCGGCTGCGGGCGGCGTCGGACAGTTTGCCGTTCAGCTGGCCAAATGGAAGGGTGCAGCCGTAATCGCCACGGCTTCAACCGCCAACCTGGACTTTGTTAAGTCGTTGGGCGCGGATCAAATCATCGACTATACGACGACGAATTTTGAAGACGTCGCTAGTGAAGTAGATCTGGTCGTCGATACGGTTGGCGGCGAGACGGAGACCAGGTCCTGGCCCGTTCTGAAAAAAGGCGGCATCTTCGTCTCGTTGACGCAAGCCCCCTCACAGGAGAACGCTCAGAAGCATGGCGTTACAGCTAAATTCAATACCCAATTACCTACTCGCCAGGATTTGCAAAGCCTAACGGAATTAATAGCCGAGGGTACCATTAAAGCAGAAATAGATTCCATATTCCCGTTAAGCAAGGCGCAAGAAGCGCTGGAGAAAAGCGAAGCCAGACGCGGTCGGGGAAGAATCCTCCTGCAGGCCGACTCCATCTAATGGATTGACGCTAAGCTGATGACATACTGTTGTCAGTAGTGTCTATGTATGATCGGAGTAGGTTGTAAAGCATGAAAAGATAAAGGCGATGTATATGAAGGAAGGATGTTGTCCGTTGAACTTTGCTTCTGTGCGCATCATTACCGACGACGTGGATCGTCTCGTTGCGTTCTATGAGACAATCACGGGCGTTACGGCAGAACGCCCCGCACCTGTCTTCGCCGAACTGGTGATGCCATCGTGCACGCTGGCGATCGGCCATTCCCAGACGGTGCCATTGTTCGGCGTCGGTTCCGCAGTGGCGGCTGAGAATCGCTCTGTCATTATCGAGCTTCGCGTCGACGATGTCGATGCCGAATACGAGCGTTTGAAGCCGCTCGTTGACGAGTGGGTAAAGGAGCCTACAACGATGCCCTGGGGAAACCGAGCCACGCTGTTTCGCGATCCCGACGGCAATCTGGTGAATCTCTTCGCGCCTGTCACGGAAGAAGCAATCAAACGTTTTAGCAACAGGCGTTGAAGTGCTGACGGTGAGAGAGACCATTGCGTTGAGCAATGGTCTCTTCCTTTTAACCTGCTATCTGTTAAAAGCTTCGGTATGCGGTTCACGCCGGGTCGAGCGGCAACGTATTCTTGGGCGCTATAGCCTCGCAAACGTAATGTAATCGACCTGGACAGGCTCTGCCGATTCGCTTCGAAGTGCCCGGTTGATCTGTCCCCGGTGATATTGCCCATGCAAGAGGACCTGCGACAGGATGTCCCGGACGGACGTTTGGAAAGGAACCCCGCTCTGGTTGGCATAGTCGACCATCTCGTCTAACTTGTCTTCCTCGAGGCCTTCGATATAGACGCGATATTGCTCGGCGTTTTCTTCGAACATCGTTCGGATTGCCGCCAGATCTTCCGTTTCCTCCCACAACGAATATTGCGCGCTGCCCTTGCCCTGCAGCCGTGACAGCCAGACTTGCTCTGCGACCGCGACGTGTCGAGCCAGCTTCAAAAGGTCCCTGTTCTTCGTCCCGCTCTCCTCTAGCGCTTCCAAGATGCGTCCGTCCGCCCAGTACAGGTGGTCCATCATGCGCTTGATCGTCTTCATTTCGGCTTCCCCTTTTCGCAATATTCTAGTGGTCGACATTACCGGTCGCGACCGCTGCAATATCGCGCCAATCGCCAACCTTGCATTGGCCGCACTTGTTATCGCCTGCAGCGACCAGCGTTCCGTCCGACTGAAGAGCAACGGTATGGCGTTGGCCGGTGGCTATGGTTATTTTAGGGCTCTGTTTCACGATAAACGTAGCTCCCATAGATGAGTTGTGATCAACGTTTCTATTTCTATGCTGCTCTTTAATTGAAAGTTTGCAGTTTTGGTCAAAACTAACCCCACTGATAGAACTCTAGAATAAATACCTTAGCTTCAATTACAAAATAAAACTGTTCCCAATCAAATTCATTTTT
This sequence comes from Cohnella sp. GCM10020058, assembly GCF_042683485.1. Classification (NCBI taxonomy): domain Bacteria; kingdom Bacillati; phylum Bacillota; class Bacilli; order Caryophanales; family Paenibacillaceae; genus Cohnella; species Cohnella sp. GCM10020058. The sequence continues at coordinate 245,415 of NZ_JBHUJV010000006.1, read as the reverse complement.
TGCTTCGACTTCTGTTTCCAATCTGCATACGATAAGCTCTTTACCGTCCTCCATCCATTCTGTTCTTTGCCAGTGATCGAATTTCTTCATTGTCATCGTTTAGTAAGATGCTTAGAACTTTAAGTGTCGCTTTTTTATTGTAGACAATCCGTTGTCTGACAGATTCACTAGTGTCCCTTGCTAGTATTAATTGCACGTCTTCAGGTAATCGATTTTTTGTTGCAACCGTAAATCGAACCCGTTCATCTACATCGACAGCGAGAATTTCCATGATTACAACAGGAATTGATTTATTATGTGCCACCCATTTGCGCATGTCAGGGTACCTATTAATTACTTCTAACCAAACCTCGACAGGCGCCTCATCCCATGCCGCTTTTAAGTATTCATCCTTCTTTTCGCTGCTTCTTAGCCTAACAAATTCTTCAGCAGAATTAATCATAACTCGTTAGTAAGCTTTGAAAGCGACGAATATCGAACCGATCATCACGACAATGCCGCCGACCTTGCTCATAAAATAATAGAAGTCGCTCGGCTCGGGGTTCTCGTACATGAGCCGCTGCGGAGATAGACGGAACATGAAATCCTGGAGGGCTTGGTACCGGAAGCTGCACCAGCCAAAGATCAACAGGCCGAGAGCTAGAAACAGAAAACCTGGCAAGCCTCGTTTGACATGGTAATCGGGATAAGCCGCGCTTACGAGCGCAACCGGCAGGAAATCTTCTTCCCCATCCCGCTTGATCCTCTCGCCGTTGACGTACATCTGAGCAGCTATGACCATATTGCCTTTGTCATCGTAACTTAAGAGCAAGCCGTTATGATCCTCGACGCTGTAGACATGGCCGTTCGGATAGGTCACGCGGAACTTGGTGGAGTAAGGGACACTTTTGTCCGCAATCGCATACGACTGCCCGCCGATAGTCACTGTACGGTGCAGCTCGTCGACGGTGCGTACTTGGACGGGAGCGGCCGTGCTGCTATGATAGGTAACGAGACGGTCTTGCGCAACGGCGAATTTGTACGTATCCTCGTACAGGTAGAAGACGCGATCCGTGAAATAGGGCTTCGACAAGACGCCAATTAAAACGGACACCAGAAAAACGGAGACGAAAAAAATAGAACTTGGCGTTTTGATTTTTTGGAATAAAGCCGCTCGGGTAGAAATATGCGCTCATCCTTTCTGCCTTATCCCTTACGTTCTATAGAGAGAGGGAGTTGCAAACAATTAAAACTCTTTCTGATTCAACCGTTTTGCGTTTTTCGACGATATCCCTCTTCAAGGATTTGTTTCTACAAACACAAGCTCATTTAGCGACTTCATAAGGAAACTCCTTTAACTCCTTGCCTGATCGTGGATCGAATAACCCGGCTTTATATATTAGCATTCCCTATCTATGGAATTCTTTAAAACGTGTGCCTTGATAGGTGAGTTGTCCATGGTCTCCCACTACAATAAGACCATACCTATCGCCTCTAACCTGCAATTCAATACGAGCATGGTCTGCCAATTCAAAAGTCACATAGTAATTGGTGCTTGAACTGGAGTCACCGGAACCTCCCCATACCTCTGTTCTTTTATCCACTACTTTCACGGGGGATGTAATTAGCTCCGAAGCATTGTTTTTCGTCCATGTCCCGACACCACGAATAATTACATATAAGAATATGCCAACTAGAATGATGAAAATAAAGCCTCCGAATAGTTTGAACGTTAGAGGCACTTCTTTTATAAAACTTACGAAGCCTTCATTAGCAGGGTTACCATTCACATTAACTCCTCCTCGCATTGTCCGCCCGTAGAATTCGCTCCAGAACCTTCTGGTGAGGCTCGAACATTCGCAGGATCTCCTTTTTGGCCGTTCGCGCCCGGCTTGTGCCTCCTTTCCTGTATAACAAAAATTATCCAAATTGAACAGGGCACAGATTAAATACTGTGCTCGGCTTGTCTTTTAACGCTCCGTTCATTTTCAATTCAAATAACATTTTTATATTGTCCCCAGGTGATGAAGGGAGAGAAATTTATGAATCGGCTCATGGCAAAACAAGACATTCATGCAGGCGGGCAAAAGAGGCGTCGATCCTGGAAAAAATGGATGAAGCGCACGGCCGTCGCTATCCTTATTTTTGTAGTCGCGACGGTCTCGCTCGGCGCCTTCTATGAACAAGCGGCCCGAAGCAAGTCTGCCAAGGACTTTCCGCCGCCCGGCAAGCTCGTGGATATTGGCGGCCGCAAGATCCATCTGAATTGCGCAGGCAACGGAACGCCGCTCGTCGTGCTCGAGGCGGGCGCCGATACAAGCGGGTCTGCGCTCTGGCAACCCGTACAGGAGCAAGTTGCCCGGTTCACGCGGGTATGCTCCTATGACCGGGCCGGCATCATGTGGAGCGATTCGGCCAGAGGGAAGCGCAATAGCGTCGCCATTGCCGAGGATCTTCACAAGGCGCTGAGCGCCGCCCATGAACGGCCGCCTTACGTGATGGTCGGCGCGTCTATGGGCGGTCCGTATGTGATGACATACACCAAGTACTACGGCGACGAGGTCGCGGGCTTGGTCTTTGCAGACGCTTCGCACCCGGAACAGACCGAGCGGCTCGCTCAGGCTGCCGGACAGCCGGAAAGCAATCCGATTCCTTTCTTTTTCCGCGCCCTTGCGGCGGTTGCCTGGACAGGGTTGCCCCGGCTCGTGCTTCCCGACGCCGATGTCCCGGAGCTCCCTCTTCGGACGGCCCAAGCCATTACGGCCTATCAACCCACATCGCTCGCGGCCGCATTCGCCGAGGCGGCGGCATTCGAAGATTCGCTGCACGAAGCTGGTACCATTCGCACGCTCGGCAACAGGCCGCTTGCCGTGCTGTCCAGAGGCAAGCCATGGCGCGCATTCAGCGAAGACCAGCAGAAAGCGAGCGGCCTCACGCAAGAGCAATTCAATCGTGCGGAATCCGCATGGGCAAGCATGCAGGAAGAGGAGGCCGGATGGTCCTCCAACAGTACGCACCGGATTCTAGAGGACTCCAGCCATGTCATGCAATTAGAGCGCCCGGACGCAGTCATTGATGCGATCAAGGAGGTCGTCGGGAAGACGGCGAAGACGGACGTCGGCAACAAATAATTCAAGCGAGCCAATGGTGCACATGTCGCCGCTCTTTGACCTCGCTTGCTGTATAATCATAGCATCGTAGCGGACGCTATATGCGTAAACGGAGGTGGACGGCGGATGCCCAAAGTACTGGTTGTGGACGATGATGCGAACATTCGCGAACTGGTACGCCTCTATCTCGAAAATGAAGGGATCGCGGTCGTACAGAGGGCTAACGGCGCAGAAGCGCTGGAATACGCCGAGAACCATGCGCCGGATCTGATCGTAATGGATATTATGATGCCGGGGATGGACGGTTGGGACTTGTGCGAAAAACTCCGCGAGCTCGGGGACATGCCGCTGCTCATGCTCACCGCAAAAGGCGAGCCTGAAGACCGCATAAAGGGCTTCAAGCTGGGCACCGACGACTATCTTGTAAAACCGTTCAACCCGACGGAGCTTGTGCTCCGCGTCAAGGCGCTGTTGAGACGTTACCGGATCGCCTGCTCCCAGACGGTCCGGCTCGGCAACCTGCTGCTGGACCGCAAAAGCTACCAGGTGGTATACAAGGACGGTCAGGAGATCACCTTGCCGATGAAAGAATTCGAACTGCTCTACAAGCTCGGAAGTTATCCCGGACAGGTGTTCACCCGCGACTTTCTGATTGGGGAGATATGGGGAATGGACTTCGAAGGAGACGAGCGGACCGTAGACGTTCATATCAAGCGGCTTCGGGATCGATTCGCCGATCACGAGTCCGATTTTCGCATTGTTACGCTGCGCAATCTCGGCTACCGCCTGGAGGTGCATCGGGATTAAGTCTCTTTATACGCGCATTGTCCTTCTGTTCATCGGCGTCATCGCCGTTAGCCTCCTCATCGGCTCCATCACTTCTGCTCTCTTATTTCAGAAGCCCTTCACGCGAAGGCTGGAGAACAGCTTGATATCCAACGGCAAGCAAATCATTCAGACCTACCGCTCATCCGCCGGAACGGAACTCATTCCTTTTATGAACGACGTTGCCGGCATATCGATCTACGCCATTCAACTGTTCGACGCCTCCGGCACGCCGCTGCTGGCAGTCACATCGGAGGCAGTCGTTCCAGGCGCCGAACGAATTCAACTCGTATTGGCCGGCGGCGTGGCGAGGGACATCGCGCATAAAGGAAGAGATCCAATCGTTGGGCTCCCCTTAACGGTTGACGGCAAGTCCTATGCCTTGTTTGTCATGCTGAAGGGTAACGATCTGTGGCTCCAGGCGAACAAAGAAGTCAACACGGAGCTGTTGGCCGTCTTCCTGGTCGGAGCCTGCCTCGTTTTGGTCGCCGCCCGATCGATCGTACGACCGCTGCTCGGCTTAAGGGATGCAGCCAAACGAATGGCGAACGGCCATTTCGACGTGCGGTTTTTAACGAAACGCAAGGATGAGATCGGACAGCTTAATGAGAGCTTCGTCGAGATGGCGCAGGAACTATCCAAGCTGGATCGCATGAGACGGGAATTCGTGGCGAACGTATCGCATGAGATTCAGTCGCCGTTGACGTCCATCTCCGGCTTCGCCAAGGCATTAAAGGAGCAACGGATGAGCGAGGAAAGCCGGATTCGATATCTGACGATTATCGAAGCGGAAGCCAACAGATTGTCACGGCTCAGCCAGAACCTGCTGCGCCTGTCTTCCTTGCAGTACGACCAACATCCCGGTCAATCTGTGGCTTTCCGGCTTGACGAACAGCTCCGTAACGTCGTCATCGCCCTTGAACCCCAATGGTCGGGTAAAGAAATCGCCGTCGAGCTAGACTTAGAACCGATGACGATCCGCGCGGACAAAGATCGTCTCGGCCAAGTATGGACGAACCTGCTGGACAACGGCATTAAATTTACGCCAGTCCGCGGCATTATCCGAATTCGCGCCTATACCGACAGCCAGTCGGCGGTCGTCTGCATCATTGATAACGGCATAGGGATACCGGAGGATCAGCGGACGGATATTTTCAAGCCGTTCCACAAAGCGGACAAAGCCCGCGAACGCTCCATCGGCGGCAGCGGACTAGGACTGTCCATCGTCAAGCAGATCGTGGATATGCATAAAGGGGACATTCTGGCGGATGAGGGAGCCGGTGGAGGCTCCGCCTTCACGGTGAAGCTGCCGCTCGGGTGAACGCATTGGCCACCGTCATAGCCGCCTATCGGCATCGATGATCCGTCGCCCGAAGGAAGGGCTGAAATATCGCCGCCCGATTCGCCCGAGTTACGCTTTCGCCGCAATGCCTGCAAATATACATCTTTTTCCGCCGATGTCGGCCCTTTTAAGCAGGATACTGCAAAAGTGCAGTTATTTTCCTTCATCTGCCCCATTTCCGGCTTGCGCTTTGCATTTACCTGCACATCTGCAGGTATTTCATTACGTGTCACGCGTCGGCAGAAAATACATGTATAAATGCAGGCTTTGGGGACCCGAATTTGCTTGTTTTATAAATAAGACCTCGTCCGATTCATATCCGTCGCCATAAACGGATTATCCTGCTTCATGTTCTCAACTAAACGCTGAATTTGAGTACTGTCCGCTTTCATTATTTCTAATTCTCGCTGCGTGATGCCAACCAGTTGAATGAAGTCGACTTTGCCGTGGACCGTATCGGTCCCTTCCGCTTCCGTATCGCTGACGACGATTAAGGCGGTGATTGCAGATTCAACGCCCACGTGAATGGAACTCCCATTTCCCGAAATATATTGAAAGGGTTCGAATATAGCTTCACGGGTGTACGTATACCTGGCCAGATTAGAGAGCATATCGATGGCCCACAGACATTGCTCCACCGATTCTTCCTTTAACTTGAACGTCATCTCATAGCCCCAACGGCTCCACTCGCCGCCAAAAGATTGCTCTTCCACGTAAAGCTCGGTCATCCCATACGTCAGGATATGCTTGTAGCCATTCGGGGATTGATAAATGCTGTATCCGTCGAGATACGCGTCTCCGCCGAACAAGGCGCGCTTATGGATCTCTGTCCCATAATGTGCCGGCTTCTGACCGGGATAGAGCTTTTCGAATACGTCATCGATGGCGTCCCATCCCGGGGCCCAATCGTCCTGCGCTGAAGCCCGCGCTTTATATTCCTCTAAATTCATGCTGTTCACCTCACGATTGTGCTGAGAATCCAGTTACCTCCATTCTATTTAGAAGCAAATCGTTTCGCAAACGCCACGCACAGAACAACGCCGAGGTTCACGACAAAGACCGGCCAGCCGACGGATTCATGCAGAACGAGCGCCGAGAGCAAGAGGCCGAAGAAAGGCTGGAGGAGCTGCAGCTGTCCGACCGCCGCTATTCCGCCTTGCGCAAGACCGCGATACCAGAATACGAAGCCGATCAGCATACTGAACAGCGAGACATATCCGAGGCTCAGGTAAGAAGAAGCTTGAATGTTCCCCCAAGATAGAGGCATCGTACACAACGCAATAACCAACATGAGCGGCAGCGAAATGAGAAGCGCCCACGAGATGACTTGCCACCCGCCCAGTCTCCGCGAGAGACGCGCGCCTTCGGCATAACCGTATCCGCACGCGATAATCGACGCCAGCATGAGTCCGTCCCCGAGCGGTGAAGATGCGGCTCCATTCGCTAATGCAAATCCCGCTACAAGACAGCTCCCTAGCGCCGATAATACCCAAAAAACCGGTTTGGGGCGTTCACCGCCACGAAGCACTCCAAAAATGGCTGTCGATAGCGGCAGTAAGCCAACATAGATAATCGCATGCGCAGTCGTGACATATTGAAGCGCCAAGCCGGTCAGCAGCGGAAATCCCACAACGACACAAAGCGCCACTAGCGCAAGCGGGAAAACTTCGTTTCGAACAGGACGTTGCTGCCTGAAGAAAATGAGCAATGCCGCCGCCAATACTCCCGCAATGGCAGCGCGACATACGGTTAGAAACAACGGATCGAAATCCATGACGGCCAGACGCGTTGCCGGCAGTGATCCGCTGAAGACAAGCACGCCTAAAAACCCGTTGATCCATCCGCTCGTTGTTTGGTTCAATCTGTCCACCCCGCGTTTACTTTTGTGCGATAATCTGCATTATAATAGTGACAGATATACGTGTATATCCGTAAAAATCACATCTGTAAGGATACAGATTACAAGTGACGGGAGGCAGTTATGTCGAACAAAAAACAAACGGTGACCGATCGTATCCGGTCCGATATCGTCAACGGTCTTATTAAACCCGGGCAAAAATTGCCCTCCATTCGGGAGCAGAGCCAAGCCTTTGCTTGCAGCCTGAATACGATCATCAGCGCCTATCAGGCGCTTGAAAAGGAATACCTGATCTATTCGCGCCCGAAAAGCGGCTACTACGTCGTCGCGCCGGAAGCCCTGTTGCCCTTGCTCCAAAAGAAACGAATTGATTTTACGTCAGCGGCGCCCGATCCCTCTTCGCTATCCCAGACGGACTTCCGACAATGCTTGAACAAAGCGATGGAATTGTTCGAAGGCTCCATTTTCACCTATTCAGACTCGCAGGGGCTATTGTCCCTACGCCAGGAGATCGTGAAGCTTTTTCATAAGCAGCAAGTCTTTTCCTCGGAGCAGCAGATATTTATATTCTCAGGTGCCCAGCAGGCGCTTCATCTGCTGAACGGAATGCCTTTTCCAAACGGAAAAACGAACATTCTGGTGGAGCAACCCACCTACTGGGGAATGCTCGAGTCGCTAAAAGCGCAAAACCAGACCGTGATCGGCATCGAGAGAACGCCGGATGGGATAGACTGGGCTGCGTTGGAACGCCATTTTCAGAGCAACATGATCAAGTTTTTCTACACGATCCCGCGTTTCCATAATCCGTTGGGCACGTCCTACACGCAGAAAGAAAAGCAAAGAATCGCGGAGCTTGCGCAAAAGTACGACGTCTATATTGTTGAAGACGATTATTTAGCGGATTTTGAGACAAGCAGCAAGGCCGATCCCATTTGGGCCTATAACGGATCCAGTCACGTCATCTACCTGCGGAGCTTTTCAAAAGTCATGCTGCCAGGACTCAGACTAGCCGCGGCAACCGTTCCAGGCGCTTTAGTGCCTTCCCTTCAGCAGCAAAAACGGACGGCGGATCTTAGCACATCCGTTCTCTCGCAAGGCGTATTGGAGATTTTTATCCAATCGGGCATGTACGCGCATCATGCTAAACAAATGAGAGCCATGTACGCCCAACGAATGCGCAAGCTAAAGGAAGCTGCAAGCCGGCTGCTGCCCAAAGCGTTCTTATATTCGTTTCCGTCCAGCGGAGGGCTCTTTGCTGCGTTGAATTTGCCCGGCATTCATATGGAGGAGCTCGTCAAGCGGATCGGCCAACAGGGTGTCGATGTGCTCCGGGCGGATCAGCAATTCCTCCCCACTTTCCCCAAGCCGAACTTGCTGCGTATGAGCATTATGCGCACGGACGAACAGGATATAGAAGAAGGCATACAAATGCTTGCCGAAGAATTGGATCATGCTACACTGACGAATAACGCCTATACGCCGTCCTTCTGGATTTGAATCCCATTATTTTTCAAGGAGAGTCACGCATGACGATGAACGCCCCTTTGCCTTGGAGAGAGGTACTTATAGACGAGGCCGCTCACACGATTTCCGGCGATGTTCGCATAATTGAAGCCTTCCCGGTTCCGCAGCTCGCGACGACGCGCAGAGTCTGGATTTATTTGCCAAGGAGCTATAGCGAAGGAAATCGCAGCTATCCGGTCTGGTACTTGCACGATGGTCAAAATGTATTCGATCAAGCGACCTCCTGGGGAAGCGAGTGGGGCGTCGACGAGGCGTTGGAGCGGATGGCGCTGGAGGATCCTGCGCTCGAGGCGATCGTGGTCGCGGTCGATCACGGGGACGATCAGCGCAATCATGAATATAACTTCGCGATTAATTCGGAATATGGCTTCGGGGGAAAAGGGGAGGCGCATGCCGCGTTTGTGGCGGAGACGCTGAAGCCTTATATCGACAGCCGCTACCGGACGCTCCCCGAAGCAGCGCATACGATGATCGGCGGCAGCTCGTTCGGCGCCTACATCTCGCTGTTCGCTGCGATTCGTTACCCCGATCGGTTTGGCCGCGTGGGCGGCATTTCCTTTGTCATGTGGCACGACGAAGGCGCGATCATGCAGCTGCTCCGGGCGTCGGCGCTGTCCCCAGCGCTGCGCGTCTACCTGAGCATCGGAGAGCTGGAGACCGACAATCCCGCGTTTAATAAGCTGGCTCAGGAGCATGTCATGCAAGCTCGCCAGGCCATAGTCGCAGCAGGGGTTCCGGAGGGAAGCGTCAGATTTGACTACGTTCCTGGCGGGACGCATCACGAATCTACGTGGAGCCGACTGTTTCCGCAGATGCACCGGTGGCTGCTTCAGCCGTGAGGCCAATTATGAATACGCAAAAGGGGGAGCAGCCGCCGCATCGGCGCTGCCCCCCACAAAAAAATTCAACGATTGTTGGCCGCGTACCGCCGCGCCGTTTCATCGCGCTCGCCGAACAGCAGCCCGGCCAACGCCTTCCCCCATGTCACATGAAAACGCGCATCCGGATGATTGATACCGTTCGACAGACGATCGCAAACGTTCTCGCCGTCGCGGACCATCCGCTGCCACATCGCGTGAACGTCCAGCAGGGGGATGTCGAGCTCGGCGGACAGCTCGCGAACGCGATCGGCGTACGCTTCTAATAGGCCATCCTTCGCCAGATGCACAAACGCCGGAATCAGCGGCTTGTGCTCGGCCGCGACAGCGTCATTGTCTCTGTCCGTCATCATGCAGGGCGTCATCAGCAGCAGCTCCGCTTCGGTATCGGACCGGATCCGCTCCACCAATTCGACGATGGCCTGCGCGAACGGCGCCATCCCTTGCTCGCGCCCATGAGCGTCGTTGTGGCCGAAGCAGATCGTAACGAGATCCGGCTTGTATAGCAGGATATCGCGTTCCCAGCGCATCCTGGAGGCCGTCGCCGTATCCCCGCTTACGCCTGAATTGATGACATTCAGCACGGTCCCCGGGTATCGGCGCTCGATGTCCCTTTTCGCAACTTGATGATAGATTCGCTCGTACTCCGATATGCCGATCTGCATGCAGCCTTGCGTGACGCTGTCGCCCATGGCCACATACGTCACCGCCCGTTCCCGGACATTGTCGGCCTTCTCCCGTAGCCGGCGGTTCAATCGAGAAAAATGCAAGTGCCGTCGTCCTCCCCGATCGTTCTATCGCCAATCCAGCACAATCCCCAGGAAAGGCTCCTTCTTCTCCGAAATAAGGCGCCACGCGTCGGCCGCACGCGCCGCCGGGAAACGGTGGGTAATAAGCGAACCGGTCCGGAGCCAGCCTTCGCTCACGCCTTGAAGCGTCGCATCCATCCGTTCGCGCGTCCATCCGGACGGGGCATGCAGCGTGATCTCCATATCTCTGAGCCGCTGGATGTCGATGAGCCCCCGGCTTCCGTAGAATCCTGCCGAGACCAAGTGACTGTCGCGCCTCATCTGCGGCAGCATTCGATACATGGCGTCGATGTCGCCGACCGTATCTACGACCGCGGACACGCCTTCCGGCGCAAACGCACGGACGGCCTCCGCCGCTTCGCGCCCGCGCGTATTGCACCGGACCGCATCGGCCGGAAAAGCGGCTAGCCGTTCATCATGTCTGCCGAGGGCCATGACTTTTGCGCCGCGATGAAGCAGCGTCTGCGCGGTCCAGTTCGCGACGAGCCCGTCGCCGATGACGACCGCACGGTCGCCCGGCACGACCGGCGCCCGAATCCCGCAGTTGTAGCCGACCTGTGTCAGTACCAGTCCGGCGTAGTCTTCGGCAGGCAACTCGTCGGGAAGCTTCCACACTTGGTCGGACGGCGTAATCGCGGGGTTCACGTGTCCGCCGAGCGGCTCAAACATGCCCGCTACGCGGCTGACCGTGGCGAATACGCGGTCGCCGGGCCGCAAGCCCGTCACCCGTGCTCCGACCGAGACGACGGTCCCCGTCTTCTGATAGCCGGCTACGATCGGAAAAGGCCATGGCATCCCCTCTTCATAAGGCGTATCGCCGGCGATGCGCTCGCCCCGGAAATACGACGACTCCGTGCCGTTGCTGATCCAGGATACGTCCACGTCGATGACGACGTCGTCCGGCCCCGGCTCCGGCAAGTCCACCGGACGGTAGACCGCCGTCATCCGATCCGTAAAAACGACTGCATGTCCTTGCACTGCATTCCCTCCAATTATCTACGAAAATTCCCTCGCCGGGAAGAAATGGAATTTGATCGCTTCCTGCGATTTTAACCGATCGACCGCCTCGCCGTATGCTGCGAACGAACCGCAATGCGTCTGAATGCAGGTCGTATCGAGGCCTTTGTTGACGACGGCGTCGAGCATCAGCTCGCGGTCCCTGTCGCCGAACGGCCGGTACCGGTACGACTCGAGCTTCATGCCCTTGGCCCACAAATGGTCCTCGTACTGAAGCGTCCCTCTTAATACGCCGAAGATGACGACATGCTCGTCGACGATACGCAGCAGGTGCTGGACCGATGCGGCCGCGCCGACGCAGTCGTAGCCCAGGTCGAAGCGCCGGCCGTCCAGACCCTCCGCATGCGCCGCCTGCCCGATGCCTAGCTCGCTCACGTACCGGATTCGCTGCTCGCTTACGTCGATGCCGACGACCTCCGAGGCCCCCCAGATGCGTGCGACCTGAATCGCCAGCATACCCGCCGGGCCGAGTCCGGAGACGACCATCGACTTGCCGCGCAGATCGCCGAATTGCGACAGCCCGATCATGACGCACTTGAGCAGCTCGAACGATACCGCCTGCAGGAACGAGACGCTATCCGGCAGCTTGATCAGTTCGTGCTCCCTGTAGGACAGAAATTGGGCATAGGCGCCGCTGCCCTCGATATGCTCGAGGGCAGCGACCCGGTCGCCGACGCGCAAATTCCGCACGCCGCGTCCGACCTCCCGCACGGTCCCGGCCGCCTCGTGGCCCGGCCAACCCGGCGGCAGCGGATACGCGGGCGCCTTCGAATAGTCGAACATGTCCCGGCCGCCCAGCATGTTCATATCCCATCGCGGACAGGTCGCCACGACCTCGATCTCCACTCTCACTTCATGGTCCTGAAGTGCCGGCATCTCCGTTTCGACGATTCCGTATTGTCCCGGCCCCGCGATTTGAAGCGACTTCATTTTCATGTTCATGGTTGCACGCTCCTTGACGGATTCATTCCTGATTTAACGCTTCACGAAGTAGAACTTGTCGACGTAGACCTCCTGTACGTTCGCCGGATTATCCCAAGGCATGATATAGACGACTTGGTTGTTCGTCTGGGAAGGCGTGAAGGTCCCGATCTTGACGGTATGCCAGAACATATTTTCCATTTGCGAGGCCGCCTTCGTTTGCTCCGGCACCGGATACGTATTCGAAGTCACGTCGTACACCCCGTAGGAAAAGGCGGTCCCGGTCGGCTGGAAAAGTCGGTCGACGCCGCTTCCGTCCTTGTAAACGTCGGTCGCGTATTTGATTTTGACGACCGCGTACAGATCGTACGATGCGCCGGGCGTCAGTTGGGCGCGGTCCCAGAACCATTGGAAGTTCCACGTTCTGGCCGACGTAACAGTATGCTTCGCCGTCTTGCCGTCGCCGGCGGAAACGTCCGTCAGCCCCTTCGATGCGCCATTATTGACGTTGAACGACGGATCTTCGCCGACGTATACGACCTTGGAGGCATCCTTCGTCAGCTTCAGAATCTTGCCGTCGCCCGGCGCAAAGCTCAGATTGCTTATCGTATAGCCGGTCGGCGTAGCCGTGAACGCGACGCCTGACTGACTTCGCAGATCGGTCACCGCCGAGATATCCATCCCGAGCGCCGAACGGTCGATCGTGACGGTAACGTTGGCCGCGCTCAGGCAGTCGTGATTCACGACGACCAGGTAGTAGTCGCCCGTCTGCCGATCGATATGCGTCGTCACATCCGCCGTCGCGTATGCCGCGTTGCCGCCGCCCGAGGCGGTCGCGACGTTCGCGACCCGCTCCATCCGGCGGATCATCGGCTTCAGCGCCTCGATCTCGCCGAACAGCGTCTGCACGTTGCCGTAGTCCGGGCCCGGCAGACCGTGTTCGTCCACGATGCCGTTCCAGTCCAGCTCGGTCTGGTAGACGAAATAGGTGAAGCCTTTGGATCCGTGGCCGATCGCCTCGTACGTCATCGCGCGAATCTCCGCCGCGGTCGGATTCCGCAGCCAGCCGGCCGCCTCGGTCGTCTGCAGAATCGTCCACATCGGCGCGTCGTCCGCGATATCCTTGCGCACCTGATAGGACGAGAAGTCCGTGTACGACTCGAAGGAGAAGCCGGGATAGTGATAAATATTGCGAAAATCCCCGATCGCGCTGCCTTCCGTGACGCCGTACGGATCAATATTCATGACGTGCGGCTTCTGGACGTCGTAATGCAGCGGCACCCGGTCGATCCCGACGTACGTGCTGATGACCGCCCGGCTGGGGTCGATCGTCTCGAGCATCCGCTTCATATCCTTCAAATTGTCGGCGAGCTTCGCGTCATTGCCCGGTTCGTCGTAGAGATAGTACGCGTACAAAGCGCTGTTGCTCATGTACGGCGCGACGATCTCGCCGATCCGGGCGTACATCGCCTGCTCGTCGTTGTACAGCGCTTCGTTGAACAAAGCATAAGCCGCGTCCGGGAGCCCGACGACCTTCAGCTGATGGTTCGCCGCCTGGGTCAACGTCTCGGCATAGACGGCTGCCGGCTTGGCATGCCAATTGGCGAGAAAAACGGTGTCGGCGCCCAATTGATGAATGTCCGCGAACGTATCGTCGAGGTAGTCGGCAGCTTCGACGGGATCGTAGGGAATCGCCCCCGCTTCGTAGAAAATGCCCTTGGGCACATCGTTCTTCACCGGATTCGCGCTGGCTGCGAGCGACACCCCCGCGATCACCTGCACGTTCACGCGGCGCAAGTCGGTCGAACCGTTGCGGACGCGCACGACGTACAAGCCGTTGCTCACGTATTGTCCGCCGTCGTTCTTCCCGTCCCAGACGACCGCGCGGCTTCCCGAGGAAGTCGAAGCCGGCGTCAGCGTGCGAACGGTCGCCTGGTCCGATACCCGCTGTACGATGACGCTCTCCGTCTGCGGCGCGGGAAGCGTATACTCGACGCGCGTCGAATCGTTCAGCCCGTCCTGATTGGCCGGAGACAGCTTGTAGGGATAGGCGTTGATCGCCTTTGCGGCGCTCTCGTCTTCGGGCTGCAGGGTTAGCGCCACGCGATCGATCCGGACAGCCGGGAAGTTCGCCGCATTGTTGACGGGATAGAAGCAAACGCGAACGTCATGCGTCGGATCGACCGTCACCGTACCGAGCTGCACCTGATGGTAGTACGCCACCTTCGGTATCGTCGCGGAGGAGACGACCGTGGGATTGACCAGGTAGCTGCTCGTCGTCAGGTCGTACACCAAGTATCCGAAAAGATCGCCCGACGACGTCTGCCAGTCGGATCGCTCCGGCTTGATGTCCGCCGTGATCCGGTACGACTTGCCCGCCTCGATTCGGGCGCCATCGATCTTCGCCTGCACATTCCAGCCCGAGCCCGGACCGTTCGCCATTCTGGCGGCGCTGTGATCCGGCGTCATGCCGTCCGTCACGAGCGAAGCGCCGTTAAATTTATAGAATGACGCGTCCTCGATCTGCACGTTGCTGTATTCCTTGAAAATAAAGGCGTCCACGTAGATGTCGGACACCTGTGCCGAATTGGACGCACCGCCTACGAAGAAGCTTAGCGAGTTGACCCCGGCATTCGGCGCGAACGTGCCGAGCCTGTACTCCCGCCAGACGCCGTCCGCGGTATTCGCCGCCGCGATCGTCCGGGCCGGCACGACATCGCTTGCGTTCGTCGCGTCGTAGATGCCCGCCACGAAGGCATTGCCGGTCGGGGCAGGAACCGCGTGCTTGACCTTGACCTTGACGTAGACGTCGTACAGCTTCCCTGCCTTCAGCGTACCGAAGTCCCAATTCTGGTACTGGATCTTCCACGCCGCCGAGTCGTTCGTCATGTGCGCCGAGTAGCCGTCTCCCGCGGTCGTGTCCGCCGTGCGTGCCGCTCCGCCGGACAGCGTGAACTGATCGTCGGCAATCGCCTGGTCCTGGGCGTGCGCGCTTCCCGCGCCGAACCCGATGGCCGCAAGTAACGATAAGAATGCAACAAGCCTGCTTGCGCTGAACTTCATCGCGATCCTCTCCCTTAGCCCGGTATGAGCGGGAGACTTGCATCTCCCGCTGCCGTTCCGTAAGACGCTTACTTCTTCAAGCCCGCGTAGGTTTCCGACGCTTTGGTCATGTTCGCCATCCAGTAGTCGATCGCCTTTTGGGCGCCCATGCCCTTCAGTTCGTCCATCATCTTCGCCTGCGTCGAGTCGTACGCTTCCTCCGTTGCCGCGTAGATCAGCTTCGGCGCCATGCGCACCAGGTAATCCGTCACCTTGGTCTCGATGCGCTTGATATCGTCCGGCATGCTCGTATCCGTGCCCAGCTCGTTGTCCATATCGTAGTAGATCGTCCGGATCTCGCCCGCTTCCACGCGTTTCTCGACGAGCTCGCCCGGATACGATACGCCGTAATGCTTCGAATAATCCTGGTCCAGCTCCGTCATCTGGGTCCGCCAGAAATCCGCTTGATTCGTAAAGTTGATCGGCGTCCCGTATTCGGGATCCGGGTAGCCGTCGACGAAGCCCGCCAGGTTCCAGTAAAGTCCGATGCCGGTGTTCTGCGAGAAGTTGGGATCGTTTTTCTGAGCGTCGATCGTCGCTTGCTTCCATTGCGGCTTGCCGTCCACGACGTCCCAATCCTTGCCCTGGATGCCGTTCTGGATCAGCCTCGAGCCTTCGAACGACTGCAGGTAGTCGATGAGCTCCATCGCCCGCTCGGGATGCTTGCTGTTCTTGGAGATCATGACCAGGCGGTTGGAGAAGCCGTTCTCCCCGAATTCGCCCAGGTACACGGTCTGCCCCGCCGGAACCGGCAGCGGCTCCCATCCCTTCAGCGGGTCTTCCTTGGCCAGGGCCGCGTTCGCCTCCGTCACGCCCGCCCAGGTCCAGGGCGACAGGAGGACGCGCCCGCTCTTCACCTTTTCGGTAAAGTTCTCGTACTTTTGGGTGAACGAATCGGGATCGAGCACGCCCATCTCGTTGGCCTTGCGGTAGAACTTCGTGCCTTCCCAGTAAGCGACGTTCGGATCCAATATACCTCCCGCCGGCTTGAACGTATCCGGTTCGAGGTAGACGAACAGGTTGTTTTTATTGATTCGGTTGAACAGGCGGTCGAACATCTCGTACGGAACGAGTCCCCAATCGAACAACGGGGCCATGCCGTACACCTTTTGCCCCTGCGCGTTCGTCGGATGCTTCTGCTGCATATCCGCGAGCAGCTTGAGCAGATCGTCCAAATTGTTCACGGCCGGGAATCCCAGCTCTTTGTAATAATCCCAGCGGATGTTGTAAGCATGGTTACCGTACTTATACTGCGGCCCCTTCCGGCTCGCGATCCCGGGGATGGCGTACAGGCTGCCGGTGCCGTTGCTGAAAAACCGCTTGCTGATCTCGATCTTCGACGGCGACTCCTTCAGAATGGTCTGTCCGTGCTTCTCGATCAGTCCGTCAAGCGGGATGACCTGATTGCCTTCGATCATCTGCTTCAAGTACTTGGGGGCGTTCTGCAGCACGATGATGTCGGGCAGATCGCCGCCGGCCAGCATGAGGTTGAACTTTTTGTCGTCGGTTTGCGTGTCGAGCTCGAGCGTTACGCCGGTCTTCCGGCGAATCTCCTCCATGACCGGATCGTGCTGCGCGCCGGGTGCCAGCGTCGCCATGAACAAGGCATTGTCGCTCGACAGCTTGAGCGTGACCGGCTCCTTCTCCGGCGCCCGCGTCGGACTCGCGCCCGTCGTGGCGGTCGCCGCAGCGCTCGACGCCGCCGACGACGAGGCCGCGGACGGCTTCGGATCGTTCGAGCCCGCGCATCCCGTCATGACCGCTACGGTCAGGATGGCCGCCATTCCCGCGACGCGCCTTCGTTTGTTTCGAATCATACATCGGACCCTCCATTTATTTGTGGTTATATACGATGGCCTGGACCGCAGGGCCCTGTATATCAAGCGTTAGCCTTTGACCGCGCCGAGCATAATGCCCTTGACGAAGTACCGCTGCATGAACGGATAGATCAGCAGGATCGGCGCCGTGACGATCATCGTGATCGCCATCTTGACATTTTGCGGAGAGATGAGATGTCCGGACGTTTGGTTGCCCATCATGCGTCTGGTCGTCTCTTGCGCGAGCGCCTCCGATTGCTTGAGAAAATTGAGCAGTGTCAGCTGCAGCGTCTGCAGATTCGGATCGTTGACGAGGAACAGATTGTCCATCCATGCGTTCCACTGATTGACCGCGTTAAATACGGTGATCGTCGCGACGATCGGCAGCGAGACCGGGAAAATGATCCTGGCGAACACGGTCAGATAGCCGGCTCCCTCGACGACCGCAGCCTCCTCCAGCGCGGCGGGAATTTGCTCGATAAACGTTTTCATCAAAATGACGAAAAATCCGACGATTATGGTAGGCAGGATGTAAAGCCAGAAGCTGTTCTTCAGCCCCAGCATCTTCATCGTCAGATACCAGGGGATCAAGCCTGCGTTCAAATACAGCGTCACGACGACGAAGCGATAGACGGTCTTGCGAAAAGGCATTTCCTTTTTGGTCAGCAGGTAAGAAAAAAACGCGCAGCTGAACACGGTCAGAATCGTGCCGACCACGGCGCGCGCCGAGGACACCCAGAACGATACCGAGATCGTCTTCTGGCTCAGCATCTCGCGGTACACCGTCAGATTGAAGCCTTCCGGCCATAGATAGACGCCCTTCGTCACCTGGAGCGGGTCGCTCACCGAATTGATCAGGATGTAGTAGAACGGATAGATGCAGCATAGCGCGAATAAGACGAAGAAGGCGGTATTAAGCGTATGAAACAGAACATCGTGCCACCGGCCGGGCCACATCGACTGAAGCACGCTCCTTTCTTTGCGGTTAAATGATGCTCTCCCCGCGTATTCTCTTGGCGATCCCGTTCACGGTGAAGAGGACGACGACGCTGACGATCGTCTTGAACATGCCGAGCACGGTCGAGTAGGAAAAATCGTTGTTCTCGAGTCCCACCCGGTACACGTAATAATCGATGACGTCGAGCTTGTCGGCGACCAGCGCGTTGTAGAACACGTAATATTGCTCGAAGCCGTTGTTCAGCATGTTACTCACGTTCAGCAGCAGCAGCACGACGAAGGTCGGCATGATGCCCGGCACCGTAATATTCCAAATCGTGCGGAATCTGCCTGCGCCGTCGACCTTGGCCGCATCGTAGAGCTCTTGATCGATCCCGGCGATGGCAGCCAGATAGATGATCGCGCCCCAGCCGAGCCCTTTCCACAAGCCGACCAGCGTCTGGAAGCCCCAAGCGATCTCGCTGTTGCCCAGGAAGTTGAACGGCCGCGCCAGCCATTCCAGCTTGATCAACACGTTGTTGACCACGCCGTCCGAGACCGCGAAAAAAACGTAAAACACGGAGTACACGAGCACCCAGCTGATGAAGTTCGGCAGCGTCGTCGTCACCTGCACCCATTTTCGCAGCAGCTTGCCCCTCATCTCGTTCAGCAGAATCGCGAACGCGACATACAAAGGCGACACCAGAATGCCGAGAAAACTGAGCACGAGCGAGTTTTTCAGTACCCGAGCCAGGTCCATCCCCTGCTCCGTAAAAGCGATCCGCAAATATTTCAGCCCGACGAATTCGGACCGGTTCAGCGGAATGCCCGGCTTGTAATCGAAAAAGCCGTACACCCAGCCGAAGAGCGGGACGTAGTAAAAAACGAACACCACCGCTATGAACGGAAGCGCCAGCAGCAGAAGGGTCCAGCCCTGCTTCCTTTTCACGCTTCCGGCTCCCGTTCGCCCCGCCGCCATTGCCTTCAAGTCCACTCTCCTCCTCGCAACCCGTTGTCTGTCTTGCATAGCCAGCATAAAAGCAAAAAGCATGCAGCTAAATGACCGCAGCTCCGAAAATCATGTCCGTTTTTCGGAGCTGCGGCATCGTCGGCTGGCATGCCATGCGAAAGTTTTCTTATTTACGGATTTGTTTGCTTGTCTTCAGGTGCTGCGGTCGGGATACAGATCTCGACGATCGTTCCGCCGGATGCCGGACGGGAGATCGCAAGACCCGGCGATTCGGGAAAGTTCAGGCGGATACGGCGATGCACGTTTTTAAGGCCGATGCCGAACGCGTAGAGCTTGGATGCGGCGGTGCCTTCGGATGCCTCTGATGCATGGAAGGCTTCTGTCTCCGGCCTGTCGTTCGCCATCCATTGTCGCAAGTTCTCTAATTTTTCGTCGGTTATGCCTTGTCCGTCGTCGGCGACGCGGACGAGCAGATCGGCTTCCCGCCGCTCCGCTTCGATCCGTATCGTACCCGTGTAGCCCGTTTTCTCAAAGCCGTGCAGCACGGCATTCTCAAGCAGCGGCTGCAGAAAGAACCGCGGAACGCCGCAGTCTGCCGCCGCCTCGTCAACCTCGATACGGATCACGATGCCTTCGCCGTAACGGTAGTTCAAGATCGTAACGAAGTTTTCCGCATAGGCGAGCTCCTCCTTGAGCGTGCATAGCGGGGCCGTGCTTTTAAATATAGGCCGCAGCAGGTTGCTCAGGGCCGTAATGCTCTTCGTGATATTATCCGACCTGCCGACAACGGACATCCACTTGATCGTGTTCAAGGTGTTGAAAAGAAAGTGGGGGTTGATCTGCGCCTGCAGCATCTGGATTTCCGCTTTTGTTTTTTCCTTCTCCGCTTCCCGGTTCTGCTCGATCAGCTGCCTGATCCCGCCCGACATCCGGTTGAAGCCTCCGCTCAAGCGGCCGAATTCGTTCGTATCGCTGTCGTCCAGCGCGATGTCGAGCTGCCCCTTCTCGACCTTGCCCATCGCCTCCATCAAGTTCCGCATCGGCCGCATGATCTTGCGAATCCAGAGCGCGGAGGCGACGAGCGCGGCGATGAAGCACACGCCCACGATCCAGAACAGCTGGTACCTCAGCTTCAGGATGTCCCCGATCAGTTCGTGAATCGGCACTTCCTTGACCATCGTCCAGTCCGTGGACGGAATGCGGTAGTACACGATCTGCTCGTTATTCCCTTTTACGCTGCCGCTGTCGGAGCCGTCCGGAATGCGGGCGCAAGCCTCGCTGCGCGAACCGAGCATCGCCTTGCTCGCATGAGAGATCGTCATGCCGGCATTGTCGCACAGATAGATTTGTCCGTTGAGCTTGGATCTCAGGTTGTTATACAAAGAGAACAGCTTCTCTTCCTTGACGTTAATGATCAGGATCGCGGTCGGAAGCGATTGATAGAGCGATTTAACCGAGCGTGCCGCCGTGACGAGGCTTCTGTCGCCGGCTTTTTCGGCTGCGGCTCCGAAAGACTCGCCGAAGTCCGTCTGCCGATTCGCGCCGGACCAGACAATCTGCGGGTACGTTTTTTGCAGGCCCGCATTTAGCGATTCCCGGTACAGATCGGTCGCGTAGAAACTTGCCCGCTTCGCACCGTCGCGAATCAAAGCCGTCTTCTGTCCCGCGACGCCGATGGCCCTCCCGTCCTCCGCATACAGATAGATGGAGTCCAAGTATTCGTAAGTTTGCAGATAGTCGTCCATCTCCGCCATGAGCTCGCGGTGCAATTCGATCTGGCTCGGGATCTCCTTCAGCTCGTTGTCCAGAAACTGCTGAATCTTCGGATCGATCAGCAGCTGCTTCGTCATCTTGTCGATCTCTTCGCGGAACTCGTTGATCGAATCGCCCGCCTGCAAAAAATACTGCATCGACGATTCGTTCGTCTTCCGCTCGAGAATGCCCAGCACGCCGAAATAAGTCAGCAGGGCACTGACGATCAAAGCGTTCAAGGTGATCAGGAGAAAAGATAGCCGAAGCTCGAATTTCAGGCTGCGGCCCCTTCCCTTTGGCGTCATGCCGTCATCCCTCTTCAGGCCGATCATCTTCCACCGTGCCTCCGTCCCATTGCTTGCGGTACTCGCGGGGGCTCAAACCGCACACCTTTTTAAAGGCGCGGCTAAAATGGCTCGTGTTAATAAACCCGACTCGTTCCCCGATCTCGTACGCTTTTAAATTCGTATGCAAAAACAGCTCTCTTGCCCGCTCAACGCGGTATTGCAGCAGGTAATCCCCGAAATTTTGGTTCATCTCTTTTTTGAACAGCGTGCTGAAATAATTCGCGTTCATCGACACCGAATCGGCCACTTGCTGCAAAGAAAGATCCTGGGCGTAATGGGCTTCGATATAACGGAGGGCTCGGGTGATCGGCCCGCTCGTACGCCTCTGGGCGTTCAGCGCGGCGACGGCCTCCTGGGCGTAGGCTTCAAGCAAGGCAATCATCTCGTCAAGCGTCCTGGCATCGACGAGCCGTTGCGCATAAGCGGAGCAAAGGGAGGTCATCTCCTCGCCCGCCAGACGCAGCGTCAATACCGGCGCGTGCAGCCATTGCATAAACGTCCGCAGCGTGTCGGTTCTCGTGCGGTAATGTCCCCCCTCCACGAAAGCGCCGATCTTCCCCGCCATGTCCGAACAAAGCTGCGGGCTTGCCTGTACCCAAGCGTTGGCAAGCTTGACCAGCCGCTCCCGCCGGTTCGTCGGCAGGCCCGTCTCCGTGCTTGCGCCGGCGTAGTAATCCCGTCCCGTTCCTTCCGCGAAGCTTCGTTCCAACGCTTCGAGGCTCTCCCGGTATTGGCGCTTGAGATGCCGGTATCCGTTCTGCCTGCCGCTGATCCCGAACGTGACGGGCACGTTGAAGTACGTCTGCATCGCGCGCCGGATTTGCCCTGTCATGCGACTTAATGTCTCCCCGGCTTCTCTTTCTCCGATCGCCTCTGGATGGCTGAACAACAAGACGTAACGACTGTCCGCGTCCTGAAACGCCTCGCAGCGCCCGTGTACGTTAATGACTTCGTGCAGCACGTTCATGAGCGATAGCCGGACCAATTGGCGGTTATCGTCTCCGAACTTCTCCCGCAGCGTCTCGAACGATGCAATCTCCATCGTGCAAACAGTGAGATTGCGCGGACTGAGGTTCAGTTCCAACGCTTCGGCCTTCCGGCCAAATTCCGCGTCGTCATACTTGCCTGCGAATAAAAATTCCTTAATCAGATTCTCCTTCATGACCGCGATATCCGCGCCGGACACGACCGCTCTGACGGAGGCATCCGGAAATGCGGCAGCAAGCTCGTCCTTGATCCTAGAGAGCATCGATTCCATCTCGTCGGGGGTCATGCTGTGTTTGACGATATAACCGCTAACGCCAAGCGACATGGCTTGCTTCGCCAGCTCGAACTCTTCCAGGCAGGTCAGAATCAACAGTCTTGTCTTGGAATTCACGCTGCGGATCTTCGATAGCAACTCGATGCCGCCCATCACCGGCATTTTCAAATCCGTAATGACCACTTCGGGCGCCAACTTCTCGTAGGCCTGCCAGGCATCCGCGCCGTTTTGAACATCGGCCACGACCTCCATATCGAAGCGGCGCCAGTCGACCGCGTTTTTCAAGCCTAGCCTGACCAGCATTTCGTCTTCTGCGAGCAGAACGCGATAAATGGCTTCTCTCCCCTTCGGTGAAACCGTTTACTTTTATCCAACAGCGTACATGAAGATCGGCGGTTAATCAATAAACAAGTCTCATCGACAAGGCGCAGCACGCATGACAAAAAGCTCTCCAGCGCCCTGGGCCCTGGAGAGCGACTTCCCTCGTTTGCGGCTTTAGACGGCGTGGCACGCTCGATTCATTCCTCCGAAATATCCGGCGCCTCAAACACTTGCCGCAATTCGATCTGTCCTTCCCCGTGCCCTTGCGGGTCCGGCATCCGCTTGGCCCAATGGACCGCTTCTTCCTTCGACTGCACATCGATAAGGAAGAATCCCGCAACTAAATCCGGCGACGCCGCGAAAGGACCTTCCGTGACGACGGGCTCCTCCCCCGGCTTCGGAAACGATATGCGCAGCCCGTTTGAGCTGGGATGAAGGCCCTTTGCCATAACGCGTACGCCCGCGTTTGTTAATTCATCATTGTACTTCGACATGGCTTCTCTGAGCTCCGCGCTCGGAAGCTTCCCGGCTTCCGAATTGTGCGAGGCTTTGACGATCAACATAAAGAGCATCAGGCTTCCTCCGTTTCCCGAAAGGTTAATCAAGCAAGAGATCGTCAACGCGTCCCGAATAATATAAAAAAGCTTCGCCCCATCCATTCGATAGCGAGATTTCTTGGAGCGACGCAGTAGGCGCAAACATAGCGGCGATCTCGGGCAAAACCGATAGGTCCTTGCGCTGGAGGCGTTCTAAGACATTGTCAAGCTCAGCGATCAAGTCGTTAATGTCATCGTACTTGGACCAGAGCAGTTCTGTGTCATTCCCCATGTATCCTCGTATGTGCAGGATGATCTCCGCTAATTGTTCGTTACGAATGTTGCTCCCTCCTTATTTTCGATTTTTGCTTTACTCCAAAAATCAACATCGCCATATTCATACATTATTTTTCCTTCTCTATTCGTCGCCTGAATCGTTATAGGCCGCTTCAACCTGCTTTCTATCAAAGAATACCAAAGGATAATCTCGCCATCATTAATCATTTGGGCTGTCTTATTGCCCTCGCTTATCAAAAAAATCTGGGTGATATCCGGATCTTTAATCAGGCCGTACAGCAGATGGATGTTTGATTCTTGTTTTTCCGTACCGTGCCAGCTTAATTTCTGATCTGTAAAAATAGAGGTTTTGCCTAGGTAATCATCGACTTCGTATCTACGAAAATTCTTTTTAAGCGATAAAACGCCCAACTCGGACTTATTCGTTTTGTAAAAAGCGATCGTTTGTTTTTGATCTGCATGCAAATGAACGATTTCGTTATAGTTTGGATCTGCCTTTAATATCGCCTCTCCAAGCTGATCGTAAAGAGGCTTATTTTGTTGCAGCAGCCACACAAGTAGCAACAATGAAGTTATAAGAAAACCGAGCGTGACGAACGAAATAAAAAGCATTTTATTATTCATTCGGGATCTCCTCAGTATCTGCACTGTAACGTTAATATTCGTTGTTCGCCAGAACGATCCTGCCCAACATATGTAAAAAAAGCAGCAGCTCCGGACAGACTCAGTCCTTCACTACTGCTGGTCTCTTGCTTAATTACGCTACTATGCTATAAACCCGGCGGCTTCGAATCGAGCACTCGATCTCCCTTGCTGTTCGGCTGAGAAATGACCAGAAATTCAATCTCCTCATCGGATTTATTGAACATCTGATGCGGCACGAGCGGGGCGACTTCGACGCCCTCCTGGACGTGTAGGACCGTTTCCTCCCCGTCTATATCAATGGTCGCCGAACCGGACAATACAAAGAAAAATTGACGCGACTGCTGATGGTAATGCTTCACTTCCGAAGTATGCGCCGGCATCCGCTCGTGGATGATGCTCAGGGCTTGATTCTTCACCAAATGCCAGCCGTCGCAATTGTCCCCCCAAATATAATGCTCGGCACTTTGTTTGCTTATTTTCATGCCAGTCACGCCTCCCCGGTACTTTCCATTATGATCCGCCCTCACTCATTTTAACAATGCCGGGTCTCCTCCTGCCCCACAACACAGGGACCGCAGCCGCAATAAGAATCACGCCCATTAATGCAGGTGCGGCGTGGCCAAGCGATACGTAAACCTGCCCTCCAATGATCGGCCCGATCATCCTCGCTAATGCCTGAATCGATTGGCTGCCGCCCTGGATTCTTCCTTGTTCGCTCGAATCGACCGACTTGGATAACATCCCATTGAAGGAAGGGCCGAAAATCGAATCGCCAAAGCCGAATACGAACATGCCCGCGATAAAGAGCGGATAAAAGGAGAACAACGCGGATACCGCAAACATGCCGTAGCCAATGAGCTCCGCACTCATCCCGATAATCGCGATCTGTTTATCGCTTCGCTTTTTCAGAAGTTTGGGCATGATCAATCCTTGGGAAAGGATGTCTTGAACGCCCATGATGGAAAACAGGAGTCCGTTCGTTGCCGGCTGCCAGTTGAAGGTGTCCAGGGTAAATTGAGAAAATACGGCCTGGAGCGATCCGTTCGGTACCCATAGCAGAAATGCGGAGATAAGGAGTCTGCTCAAGCTTTTCATGGAAAGCAGGCTTGCAAGCTGGGCGAACGGATTCAGTCTTGCAAGGGGAATCGCCTTCAGCCTCCTGTTCTTGTCCAGGCTCTCCGGCATAAAGAAGTATCCAAATGCGACGTTCAATAACGTGATGACAGCCCCAAAATAGAGTGGTGCGGAAAAATCGAGCTTGGCCAGCACCCCGCCCAGTGTCGGACCGATGACGGTACCTACGCCGACGACCGCGCTGACCCAACCGAAATACTTGGTTCTCTGCTCCGCTGGAATGATATCCGCAAAGTAGGCGAATAGGGTGCCGATGCTGCCGCCGGTTATCCCTTCTATGATGCGCCCCGCAAACAGGATCCACAGCGCGCCGCCCAATCCGAATACGAAGTAGCCAATCGCGGAACCCAATAAGCAAAGCAGCAGCAAGGGACGACGGCCATATTTGTCGCTGAGGGCGCCAAGCACGGGAGCTGCGAAAAACACGCAAAATGCGTAAACGGAGGTCAGCAGCGTAACGGCGATCGCTTGCTCCTCCGGGTCGCTTATATACGGCTGCACCAGGAACGGGACGACAGGCGCGATGATGCTGAAGCCGATTCCGCATAAAAACACGGACATGAGACCGAATAACAGTGCCTTCCTATCTATGCTTTGCGCTGGGTGCCGGTCAGATTTGGATCTGGATTGGAACACTGGCATTCTCCTCTTGATACTCGATCTTTTGTTTCCTCGGAAACACAATCACATCGTAACGTCTTTTTGTGTCCTCGTCAACAAAAATTAAAGTATAAAAAAGCAGCCTATACTCCAAAGAGTCGGCTGCCCGGATTCCATCGTTATGGCTTCTATTCCGACGTCATATCGACGCCCTGTTTCTTGATTTCCGCATCCAAATGCCTGCTGTACCGCTCCACGAAGCTTAACATGCTGTCGTATTGCGCATCGGTTATATGTTCAAAAACGGCCTTGTCCCGCTCGCGAAATTCGTTGTGCAGCTTCTCATGTATCCGGTTAACCTGCTCCCCTTGCGCCGTAAGCCTGAAGTAAATTTCCTTTTTGTTCTCCGGCTTCTGGTAGCTTTCGATGAGACCTTTTTCCATGAGCTTTTTCGCAATCTTGCTGATGGCGCTTCTGGTCATATAGAAGGACTCCGCAAGCTTGGTCACATTGGAATCCGCATGTTGGGCAATGTATTCGATGCAGTGCACCTCTGAGGGCTTGTGTCCCTTGAGACTGACTTCCATCTTCGATTTGTTGAGCCATACCAGCTTGTTGTACAGGTCTCTGAAGCTCGCGAGAACCTGGTCTTCCTTGTTCATGGCGTGTCCTCCCGCCGCTCATCATACTTCCCTTATATCATGCGGACGGCAAATAGTAAATCAAACGGACCTGTCACGCTTCAACCAGAGGGTCGACATGGAGATCTTGATCAGGCGCAGTCAGTTCCCATCTAGTGAAAGTAACTTCAAAACCCTCCCGGGTCGGCGAACATGCAAACGGGCCTGCCTGGTTACCCGTTGGATATGGGAACCTTGCGACGCGAATGGTCCGCCAAGCATGCTTTTTGCTTCGCGCCCGGATAATGACGGCATCTTTGAGGATGGATGCGCGTACGGTCACTTCCTCACCCGCCCATTCAGGCACCGCCGTAAGCGACCAGTCCGAATACCCGTCCGTCACCACTGTAGCGAGTTGAGGAATGCCATCGTTTATTTCAATCCCTGTTTTAATCCATTGCCCGGGACCGTGGTATAACAGCAGGCCAGCCTGATCGTACAGCTCCGTAAAGGAATGGAGTTGAAAACTCACTTCCACCGCATTCTTGGGATCCCAGTGAGAAAGCAATGCCGGCCCATCTTCATATTCGAATCCGTACAAGGTCTTTTTCCAAAAGTCTCTCCCTTTTTCGGGCGACACCTTCAAAAATCCGCCTTCCTCCCGGAAGCTTTGGGGAGGGTTGAGCCATGCGCCTGTATGCCATTCCATTCGTTGTCTGCGCTGCTGCGTCATCCTTAAAACTTCCTTTCCTCCTATGATATGGGTGGTGCCTGGCAATGCGACCCGATATGAAAAAGAACGTGTTTCCTTATAGGACTGTCTTCTTCGACTTTCGGATGGTTAAATGTGCGAACAAAACGCATGCCGATTTTGCGCATAACATTTTCCGAAGGCTTGTTCACTTCAGCCGTAAAACTATAAATGTCGTTAAAACCCAACTCATTAAAGCCATACCGTAAGCAGGCAGTCGCCCCCTCGGTGGCATATCCTTTTCCCCAAGCTTCTTTTTTCAGCCGCCATCCGATTTCAATACAAGGCGTAAAGTCAGCCTCGAATGTTGCCCTATGAAACCCTATAAACCCGATAAACGCTTGACTTTGCGTTTCTTCCACCGCATAAAATCCGAACCCGCATTCTTTAAACTCGGCCACGATCGAGTGATAAAACGCGGTTGTTTCCTCGGCCGATAACGTTTTAGGAAAATACCTCATCACGGTCTCATCCGCATTCATTCGACAGAATGGCTCCAGGTCGGCTTCTTCCCAATCGCGTAATTTTAGTCTTTCCGTCTCCAGATAGATCAATTTACACCTCCGAAAGTTATAAGGCTCGATTTCATTCAGTCAATATCTGCAATCTTCCAAGCGTGATCTTCTTGTGTGAAAGTATACATCTTCGCATACTCGCCATCGGATTCGGTAGTGACAAATACGGTTGCAATGGCTGATTGTTCATCCATAACCTGAACGGATTCTAATTTTATCTTGCTGATTTTATGCGTTGGCATTTTTCTATTGGGATCGAGCTGTGAATTAAATAGAGAGAAATACGAAGCCGTATCTCCCTTGTTCTGGAATTCAGCAGCCTGATTCACTAACTTTATTATTTCCGCTTCACTCCCGGAAAATGGACTGGTGTCGATAAATACTTGTCCAATCGTTTTTGAGTGTTCAATCGCTTGTTGTTCCTTGATATCTTCTTTATTTGAATTCCCACACCCCGTTAAGACTACAAGGAGCAATACAGCGAATAGGGTTAAGCGATGTATAATCTTCACGCGTTCCCTCCTTCGTTTAGAAGATACCATGATATACAGACGATTATGATTGGAAAATCGTTGCGCATACTGCGTGCGGAGCGGCTGAGGATTATCATCTTTTCGCGTTATTAAACCGATGTATGCCGAACCCTTTAAAATCAGAGGCCAGGATTGCTTCTCTAAGCGGAGAAAGATTCGTAGTAAATCTGATTTCAATCCCTTTTTGGATCAATCTCTCTATCAAATTTCCATAAGTATCAACGGCCTTCGGCGTGACCGTGTTACGAGAAATATAATAGCCCGCAGTCTTGTCAAAAAGCTCGAAACCCTCATTTTCAAAACCATATCTGAAAATAATCTGCTTTGAAATTCTACTATACCAATCACTTTCTACCGTAACGATAGTGTCGGCCATCGAGTTGTTAAAGAAAAGCTGCGTATGTTGTTCCGTTGTCGTCTCATCTCTTCTACAAACAATTCGAGGACATTCCCTTGGAAAATAATATGTAAACTCATGTTCCTCATCGATGGCCCAAACGACTGGAGGAAAATCGGGACGATTTTGTTTTTCTCTCGGTACGAAAATTTCGATATCGGCTTGCTCGCTAAAATGAAAAAGCACTTAAGCCCTCCTCGCAGTTTACGTCACCCTACAAATGGAGGATGTCCTCATAAATTAGACGCTGATTGTCCATCAAATCAATATCCCGATGAAAGTGTCCGAAAAACCACTTTTTATACTTCAGCTGATTTTGTATGGTTTCAAAATAAAGGTGCATATCATCTTCGTCGTACGAATATCCGTGATTACTATTCAACCACCTTAACTTATTTAGGGAACAAGTGTGAGTCAGCACGTAGTCAACAGACCAGTTGACGTGACCGAGATTATTAATTCCCTATTCATATTCTGCTTGTGAAGGCATTTCTCTCCTCCACCAGGACTTGCCTTCAATGCGATCCTCTTTATCATGCGAGAATGCTCCACCAAATGTAAAAAAACCAAGTCCATCAATATTAAATACTTGTCCTCTCATCAGATGCATTACGCTGTCATTGATCCGATGAATTTTCCCGCCATTCCAAATTTCAACTGGGTAGCTCTCTAATAGATCAAAGTTCTCATGGTTTCCGTCAATAAAAAGTGTAGTAAATGTCTTCTGTTTACTAAGCCACTTTAACCAATATCGGTCTTCAGCATCGAGATTCCATATCAGACCAAAATCGCCCACAATGATAACGTAATCCTTTTTAGTCAGTTCACGCTGCTTAGGAAAATTTCTTGTATTTAATCGCTTTCCAATACTGATTGCTCCATGCGTATCGCCAGTTACAAATATCATTACATCCCTCGCCCCCTATTTCTTCGACATAACCATCACACGAATACGGAGTAAAAAAACGGCAGCCGGACTTCTAGCCGTCTACCGTTCGTATCTAGAGATTTTTCATTAAGCTTATTCAGAAACCAAAATATACTTCAAAGAGCCTTCCGAGGAGTATAGCGTTCGGTTAACCTCGTAAGTGCCCCCTGCAGGAACGGCCTCACGCGAGCGCTCGGGAACGGGATCGGAAAAACCGTATCCGCCAATAGTAACATCAGCGGTATGGAAGTCTTCTGTCCCTGCCGGCAAGTCGTTGCCGGATACGTTCTTTGCGACAAACGTAAGCGAAATACGTTTATCTTTACTGCCTGCGGGCGGCAGGTTCATTTTGAAATAAAGCGGCCGAAAATAACCGACCGTTTGAAATTCCCCGAAATCGTTGAGGCGTTGCGTGATGCTTCTTCTTTCACTTCCATCGGGGATGGAAATGGAGAGCAACGATTCTTCATACTGAGCTTTGATATGGAGTCCGTTCAATAGTACTTTTGCAGGGATAAAGAACTGGCCTTGTTTCATTACGGGCATCGTGTCCAATTTAACGATCGTGCCATCGTACAAAGCGGTATTGGCGTTTAGCGTCAACTCCACTTGATGTTTTGCCAAGGACACCGTAGCGCTGTGAAGTTTGGCGTCGTAAATCACATCCGCGCCTAGCAATTCACCAACGGCGCGCAGCGGCAGCATAAGTCTATTTTTTGCATCAATGTAGGAGACATCGGGAGCAGTGAAGAGCACGTAGTAATTGTTGACCTTCAAATGCACTTGCGCTTGTATTTCCTTGCCTACTGATACAGGAGAGGCTTGTGCACCTTCTCTTCCTGCCGCTAAAACTGGAAAGGCTAACAAGGCTGTCGCAGCAATGCGCAAGCCATTTTTAATGAAATGCAACAACAGGGATGGCCTCCTTGGAACGGCTGCTAAATAAGGAATAGCCTTGACGCTCGTTCTCTTAAGGGAAAATATAACATTCGGAAAACAATTTGTATATCGGTAGCAAGTCAGAGTCGTAATACGGTTATTGATTCATTGTTGAAGACTTCTCCATTATCACGGAAGCCGAAGCTTTCATAGAGCTTTTTAGCAGCAACGTTTTCGGATTTATAAGGAATCCAGCAGTAATGTGCGGGGCCAGCGGGGAATGTGCGGATAAATTCCAGAATTTTTTTCATAGCCGCCCGACCATAACCCTTGTTCTGATATTGCTTGTCAATCATCAGTCGCATGATGCAATAATTATTTTCTGCAATAGACGGTTCATCGTATCCTGTTATTCCATAGGCCAACATAACAAATCCAACGGGCTGCTCATCCGCGTATATGACAAATGGAAATGGATGCCCTCCATTAAGTACGTCTGATTAAACAAATTAAAAAATATTCTAAATACAAATTAACGACAGCTTTGGGCTTTAGATCAAGTCCTGCACCGTCGCTGAATTCTAACGCAATCGGTTGAAGCATCGAAGAAAACCCACCAGGAGTAAAACACTCACAGGTGGGTTTTGTAATACATCATTTAAACCTCTCTCAATATCACTTCTCTAGTTCGAAAAATTCAATAAGTAGTTTGTAGAAATTCTCAAAAGCTTCTTCTTCGCTACTGGAGTTTAAAATAATTATGGATGCCCAGCTGTGCGTAGTGGTAACATTAAAATTTTTTTCAATATATTTTTGAAACTCGGGAAGAAAGAAAGAACTTGATTCACCAGTCATTTCGTAATGATATTCAATATAACCATTCAGGAAAGCCTGAAGTAAATGTAGTGACTTCGTGCCAAGATAGATTTCAGGTAGATGCCCTATCTTTTGGAGTAGATTATACAGTTTGTCCATATTTACCATGCTCCTAATTGATCTTAATATCTTTTGTTTTTCTTGTTCCAGTGGCATGAAGATCATCTAACCATTTTTGATACTCTATCCCATTGGGATGGATATTATCGTAAACTTTACCTTCATACAGGATCCCTGTATGATAACCGTTTTCGCTGATACTTTTCCCAGCGGAATCACTCCAAATCCACCCTCTTCCTCCCTCATACTTCACTTCAACTTGCATTCCCTTAATTCCATTTTTAACCATGTAAGCTTTCATATCTTTAGCTGCATCTGTGCAAGTAAGATTACAGTTTCGATATTTACCTGCGATTTTAGAGAGATCTTTACTGACTTCAGTAATAGTCTTTGTTTTAACAGGAATTTTAATTCCGCTTTTCTTTCCAGGACCTTTTAGCCCTCCTATTGCTGATGCTGCATCTACATATGTGGGATTGAAAAAAGAATCTATCATATCCCCATACATCATTTTATAATACCATGAAAAATCACTCATTTCTTTATTTTCAGATTCCATCCATTTTAATGTACTTTTCACCTTCTTTACCGAACCATTCCATAAATCTTTTACATTAGGAAAGACAATTATATGGCCACTTGGGTCCGTATATAGCAGTGGATTATTATGCACATAGGTGTACAAATTCAACGTGAGCGGATTATCAATTTGTCCTTCGAACGTATCCTCATTAATAAACCTACCGACACTAGGATCGTACCATCTGGCTCTCAAATACTGTAATTCAGTCGTAGAGTCCCAGTATTCTCCGGAGTAAAGAAACGGATTTTTTATAAGTTCAGTTTTGCTTTGGATATTCCCCCAGACATCGTATTTATAGCTATTTAATAATCCGCCATCAGCGCCTCTTAAACTAGTAACATCGCCGTGACCATTAAAGCTAAAAAATGCTTTTGAATCATTATAAACTATAGCTTCAAGTCTGGCTCCGCGTAAATATGCAGCCTTGAATTGTGGGTGTCCATTAATGACTTCCGCCTCAGCAATAATCTGATCTCCATCGTAATAGTAGCGGGTCTTTTGTCCCGATTCTGTCCTTTCTACCATCAAACCGTCGCCGTTATACTTATATTGGACTATCTTCCCATCTTGTTCGGCGCGAATTAGACGGTTTTGCTTATCATAAGTGTATTTTGAGTCAGTAAGCACCATGCCATGCGAAGATTCCATTACGATCCGATTGCCACGATTGTCGTAGTTGTATTTTTCTTGCAATTCCGGAGAAGACTCAATTCGATTTAGTTTGTCATAAGCAAAATGAGTCGTTGATCCATTGGTCTTAACACTTGTAATATTGTGATTGTTGTCGTAACCATAATCCCAGGAATCGCCAACGCTTTGCTGATTCAACTTTTGAGACATTTTCGTTAACTTCATGCCGTCATACTCATATTCCGTTTGAACACCGTTAGATTGATCGACATAATGAAGCATACTGTTGTCGTAATAACTATACTTTGCTTCGGCCATTTCAGGATTAACATTCGTTCCGGTGGTCTTTAATCGATGCATTGAGTCATAGGTCCAATATACGGTTTGCCCGAAAGGCCCAGTGGCTTGCGAACGATTACCGTTGGCTTCGTATTGAATATTGCTTAGCTGGAGCCCGTCTGGATATGTGACAGTTTTTAGCTGACCAGTATTTGAATCGTAATCATATTTAGTTGGCCCTGTATCGTCTATTAAATAAGTTCTTCTTCCAGCTTTATCATATTTAAATTCTACTGTCTCATCATTGTTAATTTTCTTAAGCATTCTATTACGTGAGTCAAACACAAAGCTAGTCTTGTTACCCATTCGATCTGTAACAAATAACGGATTTCCGTTTAAATCATATTCGTTCAGTTCATTGGTACCCTCCTCATTGATTTGCTGGATCATTTGCCCCAGCTCATCATACACATATTGTTTAAATGAACTATCAGGGAATGTAATTCTCGTCATATTTCCTTGTAAATCGTAGTCATAACTTGTAGTCTCGTTCTTTGCATTCGTGACCGTCTTCAATTTCCCATCGTAATCATAGGTGTAAGCAGTGAGATTTTGTTCTCCATCTTTCACTGACTGTAACAGTCCACTTACGGCATCAACTTGCTGATTTGAAAGCTGTGTTAGCAATTGTGTTACTGGTGACTTCTCAAACTCCGCATGCAACTGCCCCCACTTGTCATAAGTTTTCATTTGTATTGCATCTTCCGCGTCTGTTGAGAGGACTTGGCGTGTCACATCGTCATAGAGCGTTCGAACCGTGGACGAATCGGGAAAAGTTGTAAGCTTAAGACGATCCCAATTATCGTATTCATAACTGATTTTCTTACCAAGGGCGTCTACGCTAGTACGCAATCTACCGTATGCATCATGCTCGTACGATTGCACTACGCGGAAGCCTGTACTATCCTTAATACTCTCGCTTATCTTCCAGCCAAGAGCGTTCCAACCGACCTGTGACTGGTTGCCCTCTTCGTTCGTAAATGTGACTATGTTCCCCATATCGTCATAGGCGATAGAAGAAGATTCATGATTCGGATAAGTGATATTTAAGATACGTCCAAGTTTATCATAGGTATAACTCGTCTCAAGCTCTCGGCCATCCTTATAAGAATTCATAAGTCCAGTTGATTTCTCATATTTTGCAGACTGAGCCTTAACTATTAAAATTCCGTTAACATCGTGAAATTGAGTGCTCTCTTTTGTCAAAAAAGCACCGGAATAAACACTACTGTACTCATACTGAATTGTCGTTGGTTTTGCACCATTGGCCAACGTCATTGCTTGCAAATTACCATAGCTATCGTATCCACTGTATGTGAATTGCTGTAACACTTGCCCTGTAGCGTTGTCTTTTCGGGATATTACTTGTGTCAGCTTACCCAATGCATTTCTTTCATATAACGTATACTTAAATCGCGTGTTATCTACTGGTTCAACGGCTGTTTGAATAAGATGCCTACTGTTATCGTAGGTATAGTTTGAAGTTTTACCGGTAGGGTCCGTTTTTTGCAAGACATTTCCATAGTCATCGTATTGAATAGATGTCGAAAATACATCAGATGTGCGATTGTCGCTCGAAACAATGGAAGTAGGTTCTGAAACTGGATATGTCCGCGCTCCCACAATTTTATTATACGCATAGACCGTTTTCTTCTCCGTTCCCTCAGCCATCGCGGTCGATTGCTCAAGATAGTATTGTGCAGGAGTGGAATCATTTACAAATTTTTTCTTGAATTGATATTGTGTAATCACCAATCCATCAGTCATTGTATTAGAAAAAGTAAGATCTTGATTGTACGATGAAGCATAATCAGAGCTGTTGTAGTTAATCGATTTGCGATTATATTCAAGTGTAGAGCCATTGTTGTAATGAATCTCATCGTATCGATCTGACAAACGATACACTTCATTTACTGCATTGGCACCAATATACCTACTCACTGGACTGGATTCAAATTTGTATGTTGTAACAGCACCGGTTGGATAAGTCACCTTTTCCAAAAGCGCATATGGATTTGAAACTGCACGATCCGGTCGATCAGCAAAAAGATTAAATTTAGCTTGCCCGGTGAAATACATGTAACTAGTTAGCCTGCCCTCCGCATCTTGTACAGAGCTTAATACTTCAACCCCTTGCTCAATGCCCTTGGTATATTTGACGACTTCATTGCTTTTCGTCAAAGTTACTTCGCTTGGTGAATACGAAATATTAATAGTATTACCAATCGCATCCTCAACTTGAGATAAAACCTTGCGATTGTATTCCAAACTCTGCTCATATTTGAACTTTATCGTATTGTTGTAGTTATCAGAAATTTGAAGCAAACGCCCATCAGCATCGAAATACTGCCTGGTTAGTCCATCAACCGTGACTAATACATTTGCTGAAACTAGATCGTTCACGGTGACAGAGTTATCTGGATTAATTGATGTCCCTTCCCAGCTACTTCCTTTTATTTTATTCCCCTCAATTTCATATTTGCTGCCGTCCGCCATATTCAAATATTTCTTATCATCATCTGATTCAATGTACGGCAAGTTCCAAGACCAACCGGCACCAATTGGGTATGTTTGTTGATCTACTTTAGGCTTTGTTTTACCAAAGTAATTGGTAGTAAAACCAGTACCTACACTAAACCAGTGCACCTCGGCTTTTGGAGTGGCTGCAGCATAATATCTATAACCATCTTCATCACCTATATATCTCCCTGGTAGACTGTTTATTCTATTTACTTCAACAATAGCGTCAACATAGTTTTCAAAAATAGAAGGAGATTCTAAAGTAACTGGAACGGATGGCCCTAACACTTCATTCTCATTTATCCGAGTGGAACGTACATCGTAGACATAACGCCAATGATCGCTTCCACTGTTGGTCCAGGAATTTTTGCCGACCGTGCCTTCATAATCTTGCTTCCAGTTACGTGTATCTTTAGCTGGACGGGTCACATTTCCGGAATAGTTGGCAATATAAGTTTTAGTACAGATGTATCCAGGTGTTCCTGGACTTGAGCATGGCTTCGGATTAGTCGTATCACCTCGGCTCAATGTGCCAGAGAAACCATCAGCATCGCTATAATCTATGGAACTGGGACATGAGTTTCCTGTGCCGGTGGCTACCCAATTGCCACTCGAATTGTATATGCCAGGTATCGCATTTGTACAAATATCGGATTTAGGTTTAGTCTCTGCGTTTTTATATTCGCCGGAATTAAGAGTTGGAGACCCCTTTTTGAACAAAGTGCCTGTGTATCCGTCGGAATTGTATGATACAGAGTTCGGAAAACTTGAGGTCGATGAACTTATAATTGAGCTACTTCTGACATCGCTTATGTAGGATGTATTATAGGTTTTCCCACGTCTCGCCAGTGCTGTACGTGCCGATTCCGCTTCTGTTTTTGTAGCATAATTACCCAGCAGCTTCTCTGTAGACTCCAGTATATAAGTACTGTTGTCCGGTTGCCCGTCTCCATTGTAGTCTTCCTCTACCCACATATCTTCAATATATTTTACCGAATAAGTTTTCGATACACTTTGCTGGTTTCCTGAATATTCTACATAGTAATGAAGCACATCAAATGAGTAAGTCTCCTCCCCCACATCCATGTCATATAACTGTGAAGAGGAGCTGTTATACTTGCGTGTAAGAGCAAAAGACAAGCCATTTCTTCCCGGCAACTCCATATCCGTTTGCTGAATCGAAAGATCTCCAGTCATGCTAGAAATTGATTCTGCATCGGAATTCACTGAATAAGGGGCTTGATTTATGCTTTGTCTGCTGAACTCAGGAGGAACACTTATGGTAATCGGTTTTTCAGGCTGAGCGACTAAAGCAAGCGGTTCTGACTTTACCGCGTATGCGGCTTCAGCGACAGAAATGTCTTGTTTAAATTCTTGCGAATTACGGTAGACGACATCTTCTACTGAGGATTCTTCACCATTCAACTCCCCGTAAGCCACACCACTTACTGACAAATTAGCGAAGGGAGCATCCTCTTTTAGTACTATCGGCAAGTCTAGTATTGAGTCATTGGGTTCTTCATAGACATCGCTGGTAATAGAAGTCGATAAATTCTGTTCTTCAGGAAAAAGCTTGTAAATTGCATCCTGGTAAGAAACACTTTTAAGCCCAGAATAGACAAAAGCAGAATAGATCTGGTTTAAAGAATAACCTGAATTTAATTGCCCCTGTATGAATGCTTCTGTTGTCCCAAAACGCTGTGCAATATATTGTGATGAAATTTCAAACTGACTTGACTGATTGTCTGAATTTTCATTTGCATAAACAACTTGATTTTCCTTAAGAAAATTGCCAGCCACTAAACTCAATATTATAAGAATTGATAATCCGCTTTTTAGCCATTTCATCATAAAGGCATTTTCCCCTTTGATAAATTTGATTTAGTTACAAACTGATGAAGGAAAAAACAAAGCATCAAAAAGCTACTTAAAATTATGAATATATTTGGATTTGATCAAGAATTTATAAGTCATGGATTGAAAACCTTTTTAGAAAGCAAGTTCCCATTCAAATCGTAATAAAATTCAATAACTTGTCCGTTAGATAACTGAATTGAAAGCAGCCTTCCTTTTGAGTCATATTTATAAATGCTTTTGCTAGGAATTTGAGTTGTGGAACTATCGATGCCTACCCTGACCTTCATGTTGGTTGTATATCCATTAATTCTAACGTAATAAATTAAGCCACCCTGTAAACTCACATTGGTAGCACCAGTTCCCCATGCAAGTAATTGATTCATTCTCTCGTTGTATACCTCAACTACGGTATATGGAGGAAGCTCACCAGCAACTGGGATGCCCTGATAGAAGTCCGTTGTAACTAAGTAATTTTGCGTAGCGGGCGTAAGAAACTCCAAACCCCATTTTGTTGTATTTGTCTTGTTTATATCGGTGGGTACTTTCATCAATAAGGATGAATCTACATTGGATACAACTTGAAACCGAGTTTGTAAATCATGATTTAATACATGATCTGGAGCAAGCTTAATGAAATAAGTGTTACCTTGTTCTAAATAGACACTTAATTCCGAATATATGCATTCATCGTATGTCTCTTCTCCAGTTGAAATTAAATTTTCTAACGAATCTTCCTCAAACATTTCAATTAATGCTCCGTTAGAAGAACAACTTTCAAAACCACCATAAGGGCTAGTGAAGAATTTGTACTCACCTGTTTGAATTGGACTAAATCGTAATATTGCATACTGATTTTCAGGGATTGATAAATCGAGAGGGGAATTTAAATCCACGATTGGTAAACTAGTAATCACAAAATTGGCGTTCCCAAGACTTGAAAATACACTTATTGGATAGGTCCTGCCCCCGCTTAAATTTACCGTAATTGTCTTTGTTAATTTACTCCAGTTATTTGTAATATCTCCAGTAATCGTATGTTGATAATTAGGAACGTTATCTGCAAATATTAAAACAACATAATCCATGTCTTCAAGTTCCAGATCAATTTGGGATACTGTAAGCTGATAAACCCCATTCTTTGGAGGAGTAAAATACCACAATGTGTCTGTAGCATATTCAATAATATGTGTTGTACTTAATTGAATCGACTTTCCTGTAGGGAAAGAGGACTGAAGACTGAAAGAGTTAGAATTAGACGTTTTACTTGAAGACAGCTTGCCTGCTTCCGTTAGTTTTCCTACCTGACTTTTAAAATACTCAATATTTTTTATATATTCGTTCAATAAGGACTCTAGCTGCTCTGATGTGGCATTTGCTTCATGCAAGTTATAATTAGTGCTTAATAGATCATAATAAGTTTGCAAAATTACTGTATTAAGTTCATATTTCTCTTGTGAATACGCTAATTGGCTTAAATATTTTAAATAGTCCCCTTTATTCGAGAGCTCTTGATTTAAACTATATTCAACATCATCATCGGCATTTGTTATTGAGCTGTTTTTAGAAATGCTTGATTGTTTGCTATTCGAATTCAATTTACTTTCAGTACCATAATTACTTGTCGTTGTTCCTTCTTTTGCACTTACCCCTGTTTCCAAAGAAAAGATCAAAGCCAATAATACTACCATGAATCCATACCGTTTCTTCATAAGGAGCCCCTCCAGCGAAATATAATCTTCATCTATTATATTTTGCTGGATAAATTGTGAAAGTCATTTTTTCCATATTTAATATACGGATTACAATTTGATCGATTAGTTAACAAATAAGCAAATCAAAAACTCTTTTCAAGGTCTCTTATTAAACTTTAAGTCCGACACTCTTCGTTTTATTTCTATCCAATATTTGAGATATATAGTCATAGTGATGAAATAATAGGAGTAAGATCGTTCTATATAAGGTAATTGAAACATCGGAACGTTGAGGAGTATAAGAGGAAAAACCCGCTACCTGACTGCTTCCAGCGTTACTCTACGCCGCTCATTTTGCCTGACCAACATTTCCCTGTCCAACCACTCCAACGAGCGTACACCTTTATGGGACGCTCTCTCAGCTGCTACTGGAGCGGGACCTGGATGCTGAGGTTGCGAATCGTGGTTTCATGGCATAAAGGTTGCCCTATTAAAATGCGGTCATTGTTTAGAGTCGATCTGCAGAAAATCCTTTAATTTTAAGGAATAGTCGGCCAAAAAGGTATTGAGAACCCCCTTGATATTTTGATCCAAAACCTACCCGTCAGATTTTGATCGGTGTGACATTTTCCCGCGAAAAGGGTATATG
The DNA here is from genome assembly GCF_042683485.1 of Cohnella sp. GCM10020058. Lineage (NCBI taxonomy): Bacteria > Bacillati > Bacillota > Bacilli > Caryophanales > Paenibacillaceae > Cohnella > Cohnella sp. GCM10020058. The sequence continues at coordinate 205,606 of NZ_JBHUJV010000006.1, read as the reverse complement.
CCAGCAAAAGTAGAACAAAGCCTTACGCAGCAAGGGTTACAGGGGATTTTCGAACACCCTTGCCGCGTGATATTTTGCCTCGAAAAGGGTATATAATAATCTTTTAATATCTTTAATAAAGATCTAATATCTCTTTGCAAGAATTTGCAAATGGTTGGACGGCTTCCCCTGATTGTCGTTGACGCTCTTGGGCTTCGCCCTTCCGCCCTGTCGGGCTGATACAAATTTGACAATATACTATTACAAAATTACTTTTTGTTTTGATCGTAGTTCAACACATGACCGTAAGTATCTACCACCAACAACCTCGATTGAAAGATCATCGTAGCTAATAATATATGCGGAAGTCTCCAAGTCGTCTTGTATCCAAATATCAACTTCAATTTCATTTTGAATACATGATTCGATTTGCTCATTTCGTAATGATTGGAATATAGCGATTCAACATACTTGTCCTCCTTTCTAGACGCATAACGCTGTCTGTATCGCATTATGGCAAAAGGCAGATTCACTGCTCCAAGAATAAAACAAGAAACAATAGGTATGAGTTGAGGAATGGTGGGATATTTCGGTTTTCCGTCTCCGACAGGCCCAGTTTTAGGTTGATGGATATCCCACAAACCATACAAAAGACCAATAACGGGTATCAAGATACAAATCACGCTGGCAACTATATAAATTACATACTTGTTCATCATCCCCCTCCATTTGGGAAACGATTGAACGCTCCTGCTTGTTAGCCAAACAGCCTGCCGGATTGCGCCAGCAGGCTGTTGAATTAAAGTAACGCTTCAGTTCGAGCGGAACATGTTATAGTTCTCGACTATTTCTCCACCGCATAGCGGGTCGCGATAATGCCCGAGTCAAATGTGCGGCTGGACAGCAGCTTGAGCCGGATTTTCTCGACGCCGTCGAATGCCGACTTTCCACTGCCAAGGACGACCGGACAAATCGTCAGTAGGAACTCATCGATCAGGCCAAGCTCAAGCAGCGTCTTCGCAGCTCCAGGGCTACCGAAGATTACGAGGTTTTTGCCCGGCTGCTCCTTAAGCGCCTTGATCTCCTCTGCGATATTGTCCTTGATCAACATCGTATTGTTCCATTCCGCCTTGTCCATCGTGCTGGAAATGACGATCTTTTTCACATCCTGTACCCACCTAGCATGCTCTAAACTGTGCGTCGACTCGTTCGGATCGTCCAGCACCGTCGGCCAGTAGCTCTCCATCATCCGATACGTCGTACGTCCGTATACCGGAGAGCCGACTTCGGCTACGACCTCCTCGGCGTACTTCTCAAATTCCTCGTTGTAAGGAATCCAACCCAGGCCTCCCTCCGAATCCGACGCATACCCATCCAGCGATACATGCATGAACAATACGAGCTTTCTCATGTCCATCTCTCCTTCAATTTGGAATTTATCTTGTTCGTTTTTGAACGTTTCCCATACTTTGTCCTGTTGCTAAGTTCACTATAAATCATTACGTAACGTAACGTTCAAGAGGAAGCCTAATTTTTTTTGCAGACAAGAAGTTTCGCAAAACTCCCGATTAAGCCGGCAGGCTGCATGTTTAAGGTGTCGCCTCCGGTTGTGACCTATCGTTGAACTGCTCCATTATACGAATGACGCGTGTTACAAGCGTTAAAATCTCTGTTTCCATTCATTCTTGGTCGTGTCAAGTATAAGTGTTGATCTTTAGCAGCGTAATTATGAACCTCGAATACGCCAGCAAGCAAATTATCAAGGTAGGGCAAACGTTCATTTATTGAGTGTACCGTCCTGTGATTTAACTCAGGCGTTTCGTTGTGTAGGTTTTGAGCAAATCTTAAAGTCATTTTCTTTTGTTCAATTAAATTTTCCCCTTCGATCTGAGACCGATATTTATCAATAGCAGCAAGCAAATACTTTTGGTCTTCAATCCAGTGTCTGGACATCGTCTCTGCCCCTTCCTATTGTTACAGACCCGACCATCGAAAATGATGCTTGATCCCCCTCAACACTTCGTTTGAAACTTGGCTTCCCCCTCCAAGATGGCCTTCAAAAATGCTTTCGACTTTTGCAGCTGCCGCTGAAGATTTTCGATTTCGATGAGCTTCTGCTCCACCACTTTTTTCTTGGCCTCGGATGAGAAATGATGCTGTTGATCGACCAACAAACGCAGCTCTTCGATCGAGAATTCTACGGATAGAAGGGTCTTCACGTCATTGAGATAGTCGACTACCTCCTCCGAGTAAATGCGGTAATTATTCGGATCTCGTTTGACGAATGTGTCCGGGATTATATTTTTGCGTTCATAGAATCTCAAGGTGGAGATCGGCAGACCCGTCAATTTAGCAACATCGTTTATTCTCATCAGGAGACCTCTCCTTTACCTGTTGCTATGAACTTAAGTTCATAGTCCATAATGCGAGTAGGATAACCGATGGCAAATGCCAAGTCAAAAAATCACGGTTATCAAAGGGAGAGGTTTTGATGTTCAACCATATTCAAAATAACGATTTTGCCAGCATTGTTAAGGGTCGGCGTTCCGTTCGCAACTATGACGAAAACGTTAAAATATCAAAAGATGAGCTGCGTGAGATCATTTCGGAAGCCAGCCTGGCGCCGTCCTCTGCCAATATGCAGCCTTGGCGCGTCGTGGTGGTCGACACCCCGGAAGGTAAAGAAAAACTGAGGCCGCTCGTGCGGTTTAACACGCTGCAGAACGACACTTCGTCCGCCATGCTCATCCTTTTCGGCGATATCCAAAGCTACGACTATGCCAAAGAAATTTACGATGCAGCGGTGGAGCAAGGTAAAATGCCGCCCGAGGTCAGAGACAGCCAGTTGAACACGATCCTGTCGATGTTCCCGACGCTGCCTAGAGAACTGCTGGTTGAAGTCGCCAAAATCGATAGCAGCCTTTTTGCCATGCAGCTCATGCTGGTCGCTCGCGCGCACGGGTACGATACGAATCCGATGGCGGGCTTTGAAACGGATCAGGTAGCCAAAGCGTTTGATTTGGATGAAGACCGCTATGTTCCCGTAATGATCATTTCCATTGGAAAAGCCAAAGAAGAAGGGTATGCATCCGTTCGATTAGATTCGGAGAAAATTACGTTTTGGAGATAAGATCATGCACGGAGAAGCGCAATGAGGACCGCAACAGACTGCCTCCCGGCAATCTGTCGCGGCCCTCTAAATCGCGTCTATAAACTTTGCTCGGTCACTCCCGCTATCGGATCGAAGGTCAGCATCTTCGTCCCGATCTTATCGATGAAGAAGCGATCGTGGCTTACCGTAATGACCGCGCCGGGAAAATGGATCAGCGCTTGCTCCATGACCTGAATGCTCGTAAGATCCAGATGGTTGGTCGGCTCGTCCAGGATGATCACGGCCGCACCGGAGAGAAGACACTTGGCCAGCGCCACCCGCGCCTTCTGCCCGCCGGACAGATTGCCGATGACCTTGCTCAGATCCGCCTCCGAAAATTGCAGCATGGCCAGGAATTTGTTCACCTTTTTGCGGGGAGCGTCCAGTCCCAATCCATACGTATTCACCGCATGGCTGACGGTATCCTTGGGATCAAGCTCCTCCCACATCCGGTTGAAGTAAGCGTAGCTGACGCCCTTCTCCCAGACCACCTCTCCGGACTCAGGCTTTTCCTGCCCGGTGAGCGCCTTGATAAGCGTAGACTTCCCGCTTCCGTTGGGCCCCACGATGACGAGGCGGTCTTCCTTCTGAATATCGAAGCTCACGTTCTCGAAGATCTGCCGCCCCTCGTAGGTCTGCCCGATCTTCTTGGCTTCGCATAGCTTGTCCGGAAAGCGCAGCCGCTCGTAAATATCGGTAATCAGCACGTTAACCGGATGCGGCTCGATTCGCTTCTTGTTATCCGCCAGCTTGCGCGAGAGCCGGTCCTTGGCGCCCGACTTCCTGTTCGCGCGTTCGTCGATCGCCTCGGACTCCATGAGCAGCAGCTCTTCCTCCCACTCGAACTGACGGTCGAGCTCCTTCTTGCGCATTTTCTTTTTACGAACGTAGTCGGTGTAATTGCCTTCGTATTCCTGAAAATGATAATTTTCGATCTCAATCGTGCGCGTAACGACCTTGTCGATGAATTGCCGGTCATGGGACACCAGAATCATGGCACCCTTGAACCGGTACAGCCACTGCTCCAGCCATGCGATGCCTTCCATATCCAAGTAATTGGTCGGCTCGTCGAGCAGCACGACGTCGGGCAGCTGGATCAACATCTTCGCGAGCGCGGCGCGGTTGCGCCACCCGCCGGACAGCTCATCGATCGGCTGATGGCGCGATCTGTCGTTGAACCCCAGCTTCGTCAGCACCGTGTTAATCTCGACGGACACATTCCAGCCATCGAGATGCTCCATCTGCTCGAATAGCTCCGCCTGCCTGGCGAGCAGCCCGTCCATTTCCTTGTCGTCGGTAACGATACCCAGCTTATCCCCGACCTCTTGCAGCTCCCGTTCGATAAGCGCGACCTGCTCGAAGCATGCCTCCAGCTCTTGCTGAACGGACAAGCTGCCCCTTAACTCCGAGAACTGCGAGAAATATCCGATTTTCACCTGAGGATCGATCTCTACTCTGCCGGCCGTCGGTTCTTCCTGTCCAAGAATGAGCTTGAATACCGTCGACTTGCCGGCGCCATTTCGTCCGATGAGACCGATCCGTTCACCTTGCATCACCCGAAAATAAATATCGCGAAAAACCATCGAATCTTCGTACTTCTTCGTGACGTTCTCCAAACGTATGACGCTCATGCCGATCACCTTTCCGGTTGCAACTTCTAAGGTGATTATAGCATTGTTGGTCAAAGGAGATCGGCCGCGCATGGTCGATTTACAGTTTTACACCCTCGGAAATGTCCTTGCCAAAGTATTTCGTCGAAATCTTGGCGTAGGTGCCGTCCGCGTGCATCGCCTTCAGCGCTTCGTCGAAGGCTTCCACCGTATCCGCATTGCCCTTCCGGAACAGGAATGCCGCGGTCTCCAGGTCGTCGGACTGGTCGACCACTTTGATTTTGAGATCGGGCCGTTTCTTGCGCAAATCCAGAAAGTACAGGCTGTTATAGATGAGCGCATCGACCCGCTTCGATTGCAGCAGCTCGACGGAGTCGCCATTTTCCGGCACCAGCGTGGCACCGTATTTTAACGCAAGCGCCCCTTGTACTGATTCCGCAAGCCCGTTCGTCTTCTTCCCCTTCAAATCCGCGAAGCCGTTGATCTCTTTGTTCTCCTCGAGCACGATTAGGGTCAGGTTGGAAAATTGATAGGGATCCGAAAAGTCGTACTTCTTCTGACGCTCCTCGGTAATGGACAGCTGCGGGATCGTGTCGAAGCGGCCGCCGTCCAGGCCCGAGAACATGCCGGCGAATTCGACCTCGGCAAACTTCACCTTCAGACCGATCCGCTTGCCGACTTCATTGGAAATATCGATATCGAAGCCGGTTAAACCGCTGGCGTCGTGGAACGAATAAGGCGGATACGTGCCGGTGGTGGCGACGACGATCTCCCCTTTTTTCTTCAATTGCGCAAGCGTGCTGCCGGACTGGCTCTTGGCGCTGCATGCGCTCAGGAGCAATCCTGCCGCAACCATAAGAAATGCCATTTTTCTGAACACGATCAACCATCCTCCGATAATAAGCAATTAAATGGAATACGCAGGGAATAGCGAAGAAAACCCCGGTGCCAGACGGCTCACGAATTGCCGAACCCGTTCCTGGCGGGAATGCACGAAAACGGCCTCGGGGGTTCCGTTCTCCAGGATCGTGCCCTGGTCCATGAACAGCACCCGATCTGCGACCCGGCTGGCGAATTCCAGCTCGTGCGTCACGACGACAAGCGTGATACCGGAGCGGCTCAAGGCGCGCATGACCTCCAGCACCTCGCCGACCAGCTCCGGGTCGAGCGCCGAGGTCGGTTCGTCGAACAGAAGAATCTGCGGCTCCATCGACATCGCCCGGGCGATGCCGACCCGCTGCTGCTGTCCGCCCGACAGCTGGTACGGGTAGCGGTCCCGGAAGGCCGCAAGGCCGACTTGCTCCAGCAGCGCGACGGCGCGCACCCGTGCGTCGGTATGGGTTAACCGGCGTGCGGTGATCGGGCCGATCATGACATTTTCGAGCGCGGTCATATGGGGAAACAGGTGGTTGCCCTGAAAAACCGTTCCGGTCTGCCGACGGAAGGCCAGGATGGCCTTCGGGTTCGGCTTGTCTGCCTGCGAGAAGCGAAGCTCCCGCTCGCCGAGGCGGATGCTCCCGCCGGTCGGGAGCTCCAGTAGATTGATGCAATTCAGCAGCGTCGACTTGCCCGAGCCCGACGGCCCGATCACGACCGTCGTCGTCCCTTGCGACAGCTCCAGATCGATGGCCTTCAGCACCGGCACGTCGCCGAATTGCTTCGTTAAGCCTTGAAGAGTAAGCAGCAGGGCCGCTCCCTCCTTCCTTCGGTTTAGGTCTGATAGGCGCCAAGCCGCCGCTCCAGCCGGGATTGCCAGATCGTCAGCGCGGAGCAGAGAACGAGATAATACGTGCCTGCGATCAGGTACAGCAGCATCGGCTCGAAGGTCGAGGCGGCGATCAGCTTGGCCGCGCCGAACAAATCGGGGATCGTCACGAGCGCGGCTAACGACGAGGTTTTAAACAGCGTGATGAATTGATTGCCGAAGCTCGGCACGCAAATCCTGAACGCCTGCGGCAAAATCACGCGGATGAGGTTCTGGCTCCGCGACATGCCGAGCGCATAGCCTGCCCGCCACTGACCGCGCGGGATCGACAAGATGGCCGCCCGCATAATCTCCGACGAGTAGGCCGCTTCCGAGATCGTCAGGCTGATCACGATGCTGGCGAACGGCGACAGCAGAATGCCAAGGCTTGGCAGACCATAGAATATGAGAAAGAGCTGCACCAGAATCGGCGTACAGCGAATGATCCACACATACACCCGGGCGGGAACCCGGGCATAGGGGTTGGCCGATAAGCCTGCGAGGGCGATGGCCAGCGCAAATACGAGTCCGAGCGCGAAGGAAAGCAGCGAGATCGGGATCGTATACAGGACCGTCCCCTTCAGCAAGGGCTGCAGCGACATGGAGATGATCTCCATAATGCGGTCTAATCGTTCTGAAGCCATGAATGTCACCTCGAACCTGCGAGTGCCGGAGAAAACGGTTGAAGCCGTCTTGCCGTTTTGCTAAAATATTGGGTAAATAAATGGATTTACTCGGTTTTTAAAAATGGAGGGACCCGCATGATTCAGTTCAGGGACAAAGCGTACCGCTGCGCCTCCGAGGTCGCGATGCAGCTCGTAAGCGGCAAATGGAAAGTTCTTATCCTGAGCCTGCTGCACGACCAAACCTTCCGGTTCGGCGAGCTGCAGAAGCGCATGCCAGGCGCGACCCACAAGATGCTGACCGAGCAGCTGCGCGACCTCGAACGTGACGGGCTGATCGTACGCAGCGTGTATCCCGTGGTCCCGCTCAAGGTAGAGTACGATCTGACCGACCGCGGCAAGCGGCTGGCGCCCATCCTCCAGCAGCTGTGCGAATTCGGGGCCGATTATATCGACAGCTTCCCGGCCGAAGCTTCGGCGGAGGAGGACCGGCGAGCCTGATCCTGTCCGGGGTGGAGGAGAAACTTGGCGCCGAATCGCTTGCCTGCATTTTTTGCCGCCTCAAGCGCTTCTGCATCGCCGCGTTCGAGCAGAATGACGTTTTCCGGGTAGAGCTTCCCGAGCAGCGCTCTCGTGACGAGTTCATTTCCTCCGGTCGCGATCTCATGCGTACCCGCATCGTCCGTAACCAACCCGGAGAGGGATAGAATAGGGCCCGCAGCGTGATGGGCGATAACTGGCTCCTCCTGCGTCGGGGACGGGCCGATCGGCTTCTTGTCTGCAGAACCTGCGCGGTAATGGAAGCGATGGCCCCGAAAGATTTGCCCCAAGTCGACGTTATAGATATCGGTACCCGCAGGCAGTTGGAACGTAATGACCGCCTGATCGTCGCTGATCAGGTTTGCCTGCAAGCTCGCTTCGGCGATGCCGCCCAACTCCGCCGCTCCTCCCCCGCTCTCCTCTGAACCGACCCCCAGCTTCGATCGCGTTGCCTGGTAATAGTCGGGATATTCATACGCAAAAGCAATCGCATCCCCTTTGCCGGACGCGATCGTCCGTACCGGGTACCACCGAAGAAGATACCGGGGCGCCTCGGCCAGTTCGGTCCCCAGGCTAGCCGGCAGAATCGTTCCGTGCCGATACTGAAAACCATAACCGACGGCAGCCAGCTCCGGTGCCAGCAGGCTTGCCGCATAGCGAACGAGCGACTTGTGGTCCAGCGGCCTGGCCAGCAGCTGCGAGAGGAACGCGGTATGCGCTTGCTCGGTATACCGCAGCCCTCGGGTTGTCCGCGCCGTCAGCGCAAGCGGCACCTCCTGCCAATTCTCGAACGGGAGAAGCGCGTCACGGAGGAGAACGATCTCGTGCAGGTACTCGTTGAACAGCTGCATGACGGATGGGCCGCCTGCCGGCCCCGTGAGCATAGCGGTCACCTCGTGCGTCCAGAGATGATTATCGCACCGGCTCCGGAATACGAGACGCCCAAGCACCTCATCGCCGAGCTCCCGCAATCCGCGCGCTTCGCCGTCGAACGCGCGGGCCCACTGCGACAGCGTCTCCCCGATCCGGCTGGCCTGCTCGGACAGCTCTAGCCTCCCATAGTCGCTTAGCTCCAAGGCGGCCAGCGGAAGCGCCGTTTCCCGCCCGGCTATTGCGAGCGTCTTCTCGATATTCGCCAGCAGCGCTTCGCGATCGGCCGCCTCCCCTAATTGAACGGCGATGGCCTCGAGCAGCACGCTTAACGCCTTAACGATCTCTCTGGCAGTGTACACGCCATTCGGAATGTCCCATTCCCACAAGCCGTTGTCGGCGGATGGCTTCACGGTCTCCCCGCCCGGTCCGGCATTCTGGCCGGCGGCAGCTTCCAGCCGGGTCCCCCAGACGATTCTCTGCTCCCCTACATCCAAACGATACGATGACATGCGGCACCTTCCTTTCTGATGGGATCATCCTATCACAGCTATTCCGATGCGGATAGAATGCACTTTTTCGAGCGATAGGCACGGTTTGGTAAGATAGTTCCCGAATGGGAACTATGTCTCGTTTCAAAAAAACACATCGCCCGGGCGTTGAGCCGCTTGGCGATGTAACTTCGACAATTAACTTATTGGGGCGAACCGGGCCAGAGCCACCAAAGCCGCGATACGCAGTTTTGCCCGCTTCATCACGGTATCGAATTGTTCATCGATGGCGGGCAGAACCAGATTTAAGCAGGTCCGCCCCGAACGATCTCCAAAGCCTGCTTTTCGACCCTGCACGCATGCGCCTGTCCCCTGCTGAATATCCTGCTAGTGGAATCTTAATCTACGCAGGAAAGGATGATTCTGTATGATTGGTTCGTTGACGTATTGGATGGAGGTTGCGCTGTGGGTTGTGCTTGGCTCGATGGCAGTCGACTTTCTCGTCGGACTCTTTCAATCGCTTCAAGGCAACAAGCTTGGCAGCGCGAATGAAGCGGTTCTCGTCCCCCTGAAGGGAATCGTCGTCCATGTGCTGCCGCTCCTCATACTGTCGGGAATCGCTCTGATGGACGAGACGGGTTGGATCGTCAAGACAGCTTATTATATAGGTGCCGTCGCCGTGGTCATCAAGTACTTGAAGGACATCAAGGCGAAGCTGTAATTAAAGGCGAAGCTGTAACTAGCAGCCTCGCGCCTCGTCTCGGAACTTGGCCCTCTGCCGGTAAGGCGGAGGGCTTGTTGGCGTTCAGGCGAATGACATCCTGCGTCTTGCATCGCCGTTATTCTACGATCTCTTCCACCTTCTCCTGGAAGAATAGCTTGTAAATGTGCGTAAACAAAATTTTAACGACAATATAGACCGGGATGCTCAGCAGCATGCCCAGCACGCCGGCGAGATCGCCGCCAAGCAGCAGGAGCACGATAATGGTGACGGGATGAATCGCCATCGTCCGTCCGAAGATGATCGGCGTCAGAATATGGTCCTGGATCTGCTGCGCAGCCAGAATAATGAGCAGCGACCAGAGCGCCAGCATGGGAGATTCCATAAATGCGACAACGAGGACCGGAATTGCCGCCAGAATAGCGCCGATGTACGGAATAAAGTTCAGCACGACGGATATAAGTACCAGAAGCAGCGCGTATGGAAGTCCGATGATCAGGAAGCCGACGTACATAAGAGCGCCGAGAATGATGTTCAGCACGACCCGGCTTACAATGAACGAACCGAGCGCTTCGTCAATCTCCGACAGGGCTGCACGCCCTTCTGCCTTGTATTTGCGCGGCACCAGATACAAAAGGGAATTTTCCAGCTTGCGCCCGTCCTTGAGCATAAAGAAGAGAATGACCGGCACGACCCCGATCAGCACGACGGCACGGGAGACGACGGAAATGATGTTCGTCAGGTACGTAGAAGCCCAACCGGCGGCCTTCTGGGCGTACTCCGACATCCGGGCTTCCAAATCGAACGACTCCGGCAGGACCGAGGAGACTACGCTCCCGTCTTCGGTCTGGTCCTGAACCTGATCGCTCAGGTCCTCCACGACTTTGGGCGCGTTGTTGATAAAGTTATTGGTCTGATCGCGCAGCGTCGGCCACACGAGCCAGACAAACAGGGCGATTAAACCCGCAAACACCAAATAGAGCAGCGTGACGGCCAGCCAACGCTTCATCCCCCGGTTATGTAAAAAGCCGACGATCGGGCGAAGAAGGTAATAAAGAAAGCCGGACAGCGCAATCGGCAGAATGAGAATCTCGAACATCCGAACGATCGGCGCGAACATGAAGCGATCAAGGAAGAGAAGAAAGATCGCCAGCAGCACGAAAATAACGCTGAGAATGATTCGAAAAAACTTCGCATACGGCATGGCAGCCCCTCCTTTTGGCTCTATTACCCGCCGGATGAACGAACAGAAACCCAAACGGCTTGCCTACATCCAAACGGTACGATGACATGCGGCACCCTCCTTTCTGATACCATCGAGCGGTCAATAAATAAAGCTGCGCGCGGCAGCGCAGTCGGCTAAAGGATCCGCTCAGTCAAATTTATTTTGCTTTCGTTGTCACAAATCGGCGCCCTGCATTGTTATATGTGCAAATCGCCAAAGGAGTTGTTTTCTCATGGTAGGGACGGAGAGCAAAAAACAAGAAATTTTGAACGCTTATCGGTTCAGGTTTGCTTGCAGGTCATTCGATTCAAACAAAAAGATCCCGGATGAAGATTTTCACTTTATATTGGAGACAGGAAGACTGTCTCCAAGCTCGGCAGGTCTAGAGCCTTGGAAGTTTGTCGTGATCCAAGATGCGGCGCTTCGTGAAAAATTAAAACCCGTAACCGCCGGTGCCCAGGGTTCTCTGCCTACCGCGAGCCACTTTGTCGTGATCTTGGCCAGACATGGCTTAAAGCATGATTCCGCTCATGTGACCAAAATGGTGAACGCCGTTCATCATTTCCCCGAAGCGCTTATTCCGCATTTCTTGGGTTCCTACCAAACCTTCGTGGAAACGGAGCTCGAAGCGGACGATCGTCTCCTTTTCGAATGGGCCAGCAAACAAACCTATATCGCGTTGGGCAACATGATGACCGCCGCGGCTCAAATCGGCATTGATTCGTGTCCGATCGAAGGCTATGACAGAAAACAGGTGACCGCTATTCTGCAAAATGAAGGAATTATTAACGGCGACGATTTCGGTTTAGCCTGTATGGTCGCTTTCGGATATCGTCATGAGGATCCTAAACGTCCGAAAGCAAGACAAATGCTGGATGAGATTGTGGAGTGGCGGTAAACGATTCCAGATAAAAGGGAGTGTTGCACCATGGCAATTAAACCATTATTGGATCAAGCAAAGGACCATTTTATCGCTGTCGCGCCCGAAGAAGTGCAATCGCAAGTTTTTCGGCACATCAAGGAGCAGCAGGAGTCCGGTTTCGTTTTCGGTTTGCAGGAAGGGGACCCAGCTCCGAATTTTACGCTGGCCAGCCCGCTCGGAGAGCGCGTGAATCTATATGACGAGCTTGCGAAAGGACCGGTCGTTCTGACCTTTTACCGCGGCAGCTGGTGTCCGTTCTGCAATCTCCAGCTTCGGGCTTACCAGCAGTTGCTGCCGGAGATCGAGAGGCTTGGCGGACAACTGATGGCCGTGTCGCTGCAAAGCCCCGACAACTCGCTGTCCCATCAGGAGAAGGAGAACCTCACCTTCCGCGTGTTAAGCGATGCGAACGGCCACGTCGCGGACAGCTACCGGGTGCTGTACGAATTGCCCGATTACCTGCAGAATCTCTATGAGAATTCCGGGATGGATCTCGCCAAGTTCAACCAAACCGACCGCTGGATTCTACCGATTACGGCGACGTTTATCGTGGATAAGGAAGGAATCATCCGCCGCGCGCACGTGAATCCGGACCTCATGAAGCGGATGGAACCCGAGGACATCATCGATCAATTAAAGAAGCTGGCCGAATAAGAAAAATGAGAACACCCGCCTTTACGCTTGCGTAAAGGCGGGTTTCTTTGGAAAATAAAGAAGCGAATAGGGAGACGCTCCAGGAAAGGGTGAGACGGCGAATGGATGAACTGTACGTTCGATACAAGGCGCTTCTGTTTACGCTGGCCTATCAGTTGACGGGATCAGCTGCGGATGCGGAAGATGCGGTACAGGACGTGTTTATTAAGGCAGGCGACGTCCATCCCGAACGCCTGGAAGAGCCGAAGGCGTATTTGTGCAAAATGGTCACCAACTACTGCCTCAATCTGCAGAAGTCGGCGCGGAAGAAGCGAGAAACGTACGTCGGTCCCTGGCTCCCCGAGCCGATTCGGACGCAAGAGACGGATACGCTTGAGACGGCGGTCGTCCGCCGCGACCTATTGTCGTACGGCATGCTCGTGCTGCTGGAGCGGCTGACGCCGACGGAGCGGGCGGTGTTTGTCCTGCGCGAGGCGCTGGATTTCGATTACCCCGCAATCTCCGAGCTACTCGGCAAGCAAGAAGCGAATTGCCGGAAGCTGATGAGCCGGGCCAAGAGCAAGATGGACATTTCCGAGGAGGAGGAGGTCCCGGCCGCAGCGGCCGATCGGGAATGGGTGAGCCGGTTCCTCTCTTCCCTCGAGCAAGGTAACGTCGATCATATGCTGTCCCTGCTGACCGAAGACGTCATGTTCGTCTCCGACGGCGGCGGCAAAGCGGTTGCGGCCCTTCGCCCGGTACAAATGCGCGTTCCCGTGGCCCGTTTCTTGCTCGACGGGTTCAAAAGCGTCGTTCAGGAAAATCTCCGCTTCGAGGCTGCCCAGCTGAACGGCGAGATGAGCTTGATACTCCGTTCGGGGGACGAAGCCGTCGGGACTCTGTTTGTACAGCTCCAACGCGGGCAATTTGCCAGGATCTTCGTTGTACGAAATCCGGATAAGCTAACCCGGGTATGAAGACCGAACAGGAGGCGGGAGGTTCTCCTCCCTCCTCTCTATACATGAATCAACAGGAAACAAGCAACCTCAGTTCTTTAGAGGCGTCTTCAAAATCCTTTTCATATAATCGGTCCGTTGCGTTGAAGATTATCAATTATGCATCTGTACGTATTACAAAATGATATTGTTTTTCTTGCTTTCCCCAACTGACCGTAATGGTAATCCCTCTAGAATATTTCTTTGATTTATCGAATTGCGAGCTTAATGCGGAGGCCGGGTTTTTTTGAACAATATATTTTGAAACTCCATCTTCTATGGGGAGCGGCGTTACAAGGGACAATTTATCAGGATAGATATACTCACCGTTCGAGTTCAGTAAGCTGTCCCTTACACTAACTTTGTCCGGAGACGGATTTCCGAAATTAATCGTTATTTTATCCTGCATTTTTATATATTTAATATTAGCTAAAGGTTCTTCTTGAAAAGCGAATTTATATCGAAATTTTTGTCCGTTTTCTGATTCGGAAGGGTTATACAAAACATAATCAACCGAGTCCCCCCCGACAGTTAATGTCATTTTCCGGTTATCATCATTCATTCTGCATCCCGTAATTCCCATCACAATTATTAATAGTAATGTGCTTAAGACATATTTCAAAGTGCCTCCCCCTCCATGTTATCAACTTATTCTTTGACCCCCGTCGCTTCGTCTTGGTGAACTTGTTGGAACTTCCATTATAGTAAATAATACACGCTTTTATTGATTTAAATGATGTAACTGCTTGTACCTTTTACAATATGCTACGGTCAACTTTGAGAACTTTTGTTAGAATAGGGGGACTGCCGGAATTTACCTGCTTAGAGGAGAGGTTTTATTGTTAAGAAAAGGATGTACGATTGTGTTCTACATGCTACTGTTTCTGTGCGGTAGTATCGCAGCATTTGCAGCAGAGGACACTACCGTGGGAACAGATGGTGCAACGCCTTCCGGGATTCCGCTAACCGGTTTGGAAGCTTTTGTCGACGATTATGTGAAAACGTACATAGGGAAACAAACCGTAGGCGCGTCGGTTGTTATCGTGAAGGATGGCCAGGTATTGCTGTCCAAGGGTTACGGCTATGCGGACGTGGAGCAGCAGATTCCTGTCTCGTCGGATACGGTCATGGAGTGGGGCTCCATCAGCAAGCTTGCCGTATGGGCGTCCGTGATGCAACTGGCGGAACAAGGGAAAATCGATCTGAATGAGGATATCCGCAGCTATTTGCCGGAGAATTTCCTGACTAAGCTGAAATACGACGATCCCATAACGATGCTTCATCTGATGAACCACAATGCCGGGTTTGAAGAGTATATGTTCGATATGGCCTACCAATCGTCGGAGGAAGTACGGTCGCTGGAGGAAGGACTGCAGCTTGCCCAACCCGCACAGATTTATAAACCCGGCGAAGTTGTGGCCTATTCGAACTACGGCAACTCGCTGGCAGCTTATATTGTAGAGAGAATCAGCGGTCAACCTTTTCACGAATACGTTCAGCAGCATATTTTTGATCCCCTGGGCATGACCCATTCCATTGCGCATTCCGTCGTAGAGGATCGCCCGGAATTGCTGGAGCATAAAGCCAAAGGTTATTTCTTCAAAGGCGAAGGTTCCTTCACCCCGGGATCGTGGAATTATATGTCCATGTACCCGAACGGCGGCAATAACGGCACTGCGGAGGATCTGGCCAAGTTTGCGATGGCATTCCTCCCTCCTGCCGGACAACAGTCCCCTCTGTTCGAGAAACAGGAGACGCTGGGTACGATGCTGACGCAGAGCCATACCTCTGCTGAAGGAATGCCAGGCATTGCCCATGGATTCTGGGAATATCCCGGACAGCACCGGACGCTCGGACATGGCGGGAACACGATTGCTTTTTCCACCAATCTGCAGCTTGTGCCCGAAGACCGGTTTGCGATTGTCATTATGACCAATCAGGCCGGCGAAACCAACATTGTCCATGGTCTGACTAAAGCGATTGTAGGCACGCAGACGCAGGCGGAAGCTGTCAATCTGCCGGAGGTGTCGGAGGTTCGAGGCGAGTTCGTGGCTGCGCGCCGCCCTGAACATGGCTTCATGAAGCTATTTCCCTACCTTACGATGATGAAGCTGAAGCCGCTGGGAGCCGATCAGCTCCAGATGACGCTAGCGGGCAGGACCGGAAGCTATAAGCAGGTGCAGCCTTACCTCTATGAGAAAGTAAGCGGAGACTCGGCGCTCGATGCCTGGCCCATGCTGTATGCGACTGTCAAGGATGACGAGGTAAAAGCGATCTCGGTCTATACCTCCGATTATTTGCCGCTGCCTGCCAGTAAATCCATGCCGGTGCTGATCCTGAGCGCCGCTCTAGCGGTGCTGGCCATCGTTTATTTCATCATCGCTCCGCTCGTATTGCTGGTACGGGCAGTCATGAACGCGCTGAGAGCCAGAAAACGCCGCCCTGCACCTCGTACCGTCAGCCGCAAGCTGGTGGCTGGCCTCACCTTGACGGGTACCGGCATTGTGGCGAACAATCTGATCCTTGCCTTGCGGATGCTGAGCAACAGTGAGCGGGCCTATACCGAAGTCTATCCGCAGATTATCGTCAACTACGGTCTGACTGGGCTGGCTGCAATATTGTTAGGTGTGCTGCTGCTATCCTGGAGGAAGAGAAGCTCTGGTTCGACTGCCCTGTATAAGTGGTCGGCCATTCTGCCTGCTGCGATGATAGTTTTTCTGGTGGGGCAGCTTGTGTTTTGGGAGTTTTATAGTTAGGTAGGCAAGTTAAAAAGTGGATTTTGTGCTAACTTCGTAAATGCAGAACAAGCCGTCATGTAGCCGAGGGCTTTGGCGGCTTGTTTGTTGTACGGATACGATTATGCGTCCTTCGGGTTTTCTTCGTCACCGGTGGCGATACGGTTGTTGGGGTAGATGATCCAATCGCTTCAATCGGCGGAGTTCCTATCCAATCGTTTCAATCGGGTAAGTGCTCTTTTGCTGACTTACAACTGCATTAGACCAAGTCAGAAGACGCCACGCAGCAGCTCGTTAACCCGAGGAAGCTCCATCGACTCAATAACCCGGCAAGCCGCACCCACCCTCGGGAGGGACGACGAAGATCGACACAGCGAACCGCGGGTTATCATTATACGAAATCCAATCGCTCCAGCTTCTTATCCCCCCACGCCCCCTATGCTCCGAGGGTTCCAAGGTCAACAAGTGGGGGGTTCCGATCCAGGCTCCGGGAAAGCCCGAGGATAGGCGAGCGCGCCGATGTGCAGCGATCCCCTTTGGCGACGCTTGGAGCACTTTGGGAGCAAGAAGTCCGTAGACGACGGGGCTCGGGAGACAATACCGTTTGAGCCTAGGGAAGCCATCAACCTGTGGCTGAGTAAGCCGAACGGAACACCACGGAAAGGCCAAGTGAAGTAAGGTGATGTACCGAAGGGTGGGGCCGGTTTAGATCAAAATCAAAATTGTTGATTGTTTGTTTGCACAATATAATCACAAATCAATTTGTAATACTTTTCTAATCGGCACTTAAATCTATTTGTTTATATATGTCTTCGATTTGTTCCGTCTGTAACGCCCAACGATATGCTGGATGAACCTCAAAACTGTAACCAAAGTCGGCATGCTCACCAGAGATGTAACGATTCTCCTCGAAATATTTCCTTATAACTTGTCCACTTTCAGATTCTTTCCTAGCAGTTAAAAAATTTATTTTGTAGAGGAAATTGCACAATTGCTTTGTAGATAACTCCTTATTAGCAGCAGATAAAAATCTACCGCTCTGCAAAATGTTGGTCATCTTCAATTGCAGTTTATCAGTCGTATATATCCAGCCATTGGAATTTCTTCTTTCCGTTTTATTGGGTTTCATATTCAAAATCAATCGTTCAATATCTGGAAGTTCAGTTCTATATTCATTAATTGTATCCTGCACTCTGTCTTGAGAATAGTTGTCAAATACATCTTGAAAATGCTTAGTCAATATTTTAGGTGAATTATCATCGTA
This sequence comes from Cohnella sp. GCM10020058, assembly GCF_042683485.1. Lineage (NCBI taxonomy): Bacteria > Bacillati > Bacillota > Bacilli > Caryophanales > Paenibacillaceae > Cohnella > Cohnella sp. GCM10020058. The sequence continues at coordinate 188,103 of NZ_JBHUJV010000006.1, read as the reverse complement.
CGCTTTTCTTGCAGCTTGAGTACAAAGTTTAACTAAATCTCGAGGCCTTTTTCTTATAAGAGACATCAGGATCCGGTACATCGGAGCCTTTTCCCATTTACCTGTGCCTAAAAACTTTTCGCTCATAATTTGATCTAAAAATTTTGCTGAGTCCTTCGAAGTCATTTCTTTTAAAAGCTCATCTTTAATAGTTCTTCCGAAAAACGTTTCTATTCTTTTCACTAACATTAGCAATATCTCATGGTTATCCCAAGTGTACCATATAACCGAGGATCCAATTTTGTCTGTCGATTCATCTGAAGTGCGTACTAAATAATAAACATCACTTCGGAGCGCTATTCTAAAGTATATACCCTGATTGTCATTTATAATATCCCTAACTGCATTCAGTAAGGTAGAGATTCTAGTAATATCCTGTTTGCTTCCGTGCCATCCCCGATCTAAATCATCTATATAAACAACAATTTTTTTATTCTTCAAAAAATTTGACAAAAGCAACATTTTTGTCGGATTTAAATCTACTTTAATAGAATCAGAGAAACTTTTTATCGTACTATCTAAATAATTCAAAAACCTCCCGCTTTTAGTTTTTAGTGTTTCCCAAGTATTCTTATTTTCTATTCCTAGAGACTCAAATACTTTATTAGCGATAATTTCCGTTAGTCTTGCTTCCCATTCCTTTATTAGTTTTATAAAATTATCAGAGTCAACATTTAAATCAAGAATATCATTGGGTTGTAGTTCTATGGGAAGGTACCCTCGTTCAATATCTTCTTGGATTGCTATCTTAAATAAGGCTGATTTCCCAGTGCCTTTGTGGCCTACAAGAATTCGCAATGAAAGATCTACTGCAAAGCGTTCATATGTTTTGTTTTTTAAATAATAACGCTTCAGGCTATCTATGCTCTCATCTTCAGCTGCCTCATGTCCAAACAAATCTCTAATTGTGATCTCATCGAATTTCAAACAGCACCCTCCTAAATCCATATTATTCCACAATAATACACTAAGCGCTACTTTTTCTTCAAGCTAGTTTTGTGCTACACGACAAATGGCTATGTAATAAATATAGTTACGCAGAACTTCTCGCCGAGCTGATCGAAGAGAACTGGGAGCAGTTCACCATGCGTATCGGGTATCCTGGGTCAACTGTTCCGGCATGGTGGCAAGATCGACCTTCCCACGATTGAAGAACTGCAGTGACAGGTGCACAGCCGGGAACTGTCACTCCGTACCGAACTGATCGGGCTCCAACTGAACAAAGTCATGGTGTCTTTCCGGCACAGCAAGGCTACTAGAGAGAATAGACCGTTGGAGGATCGGGATGAAGAATAGGCTCCCGGCAGTGAAAAGGCACTTCCCTTGAGCTTCAAGTCCGGACTAGCGCAAACAATAGTCGTCCACAGACCGAAACCAAGTGTTGGATAGGCTCCGTTGCTCCAAGATACTTTCGATGATCTTTTTGATCGTTTCCGGGCTGATCTGGTTTGCGCCAACGCGTTCCGCCAAATCGTTCATCATTAGGATGCCGAACACAACCGCGCTCACTGCGTTGTACGCTCGCAGGTCTCCGTCGGTACGACCGACAATTTCCTCTGCGCGGGCGAACCAATCCCGCCACTGTTCTTGTTTCTCGATCAGGTACAACAATAAGGATACAGAAAGTGGCTGAAGTCTGTTCGCAAGAGTTTCCCAACATCAGCCTGTTTTATCAAACGATCTGTTTTCCTTACATGGGTGGGAAGACACGATTAAGGCTCAGTTTTGCAGACGCGAAACGGCTTACCGGTCAGTCCGTACTTTTGGAAGCGCGTTGGCAGGACTTGTTCAGGAAATCTGGACTACCCAAGATCAGGCCACACGATCTTAGTCACACGCACGCCTCGTTACTGCTCAAGGCTGGAAGACATCCGAAAGCCGTCTCGGAATGGCTAGGACACTCCAGTATCATGATAACGTTAGATCGCTACTCGCACCTATTCCCAACGCTCCAGCAGGAGGCGGCTGAGAAGATAGATGAATTGTTGACTATCAAACTGGAATCTACTGAACGTCTGATATGAACTGATTATTAACACATAAATATTCCATTAAATGTTTCCGATATATATTTCATATATGAATCAGTCTGAACAGGGAGGGCCAAATGGATAGAGCTATTAATCCAAAAGATAGGCTAGTTTATAAAATTGATGAGTGGTTAAAGCTGTTTTCCGCAGACCACTCTGGACTCTGCATTGTTTGCGGGAATAAGTTAGAAGTCAGGGCAGAGAGTACTGTTTCGACAACAACTCATTTTTGGCATTCCGTTCGTGGATCAAATTGTCCAACTATTCAAGCTAATTCAACACCGTATTTGAATCTTCTTCCTTCAGCGGAGGATGAGGCTAACGCTCTTAAAGTCAAAAGTGATTTTACACAACGATTTTACGAAGTTTTTCTTAAATGCGACCTTCTTTGTGCTGGCTTAAAGTTTGAGGAGTTCAAAGAGCTAGTCGAACTCGCGAATACAAAACGTATCTGGTACTATAGGGATCTCATATTAGATTTCTTACCATATATTTTTTTGACGCTAAAGAAATTTTCATCAAGGGATAGCCGTTTTAGAGACAATAGCTTTTACTTTGTCTTTGAACCGAACCTAAAAAGGTACAATGAGCTGTGGATCGATAAGAAGATTAGAAAGAAAATATGGAAAGTCGAGAGTGTTACTTACTCAGAGAAAGTGAACGGAGTATATAAAGACAAACGCAAACAAGTTGTAACAGAGTATGACATAGATTCTAAATATCCAAGTGAACCGGTTTGGGTCACAAGAAGCAGAACAACAATACAAAAGCTTATAAACTTGAATTAATGAGGCTGCAATTGGGAGCAACCTTTTCCCTTTGTGAGAGTGGCCTTCCGGGTGCTCCCCTTTGCTGTCCTTACGCGTTCCTTGCGTGACGCGAAGTCCGGTAAGTATGATTCCAAGCTAGGTTCGCCGCACTGTGGTTCTTACACTCCCCGAACCCAAGCGTAAGGTCAACGAGGCCCGGAGTGCGCGACGCTGGGATAGCTATCCTTACGTTCGGAGCCATCCGAGCGTTGCAATCCCCCAGCCCGGAGTCTGTTGTGCCGCCGGAGCACCAAAGTTAGGTTCGGAGCGTAAGGTCTAGTGAGCCGGAGCCATTGGGAGCAATTGTCGGGAATACGCTTAAAAAGAAGAAGTGTAAGGTCATTCAACTCTGTTGTTGTACAATAATCGCTCCCTGCGGAGTTTGCTTCATCTTACGCTTGAAAGCTTCGGGAACGTAAGGTTGCGTATGCTTCTTTAAGCTAGCGCTCCGCTTTTGACCCCTCCGGGTCTGTGGATGAATCATAACCTTAGCCTCCACTTTCACTGAACCCGGCACCCCGACACTCCGCACAGTGCCCGCTCGTAACCATTTACGCGGCGGGACGAATCCGGCTCCGTTGCGTCCACTCCCCCGAACCGCTTCGTTCCCAATGCCGACGTTCCAGAATAGGGGGATGCCGATCACGCCAAGGAAAGTGAAGCGAAGTGTTCCCAAGGGCGATTAAGCTCTTGCTCCGCACAGAAGGTTAAGACGAGCCTGTTGGTGGATGGCCGGAAACAAAGTCTCCGAGCATTTAACAGCAACCTGATGCGACCATCCCGCTGTGGCTGGCTCCGGGCCGCTTACAATCATTTTCAGCCAACGATGGTTTGCAAGTTGTTGAAAGGAAGGACCAAAGAGGGCCACACAGTCTGCCTTCTGGCAACCTGTCACAGCCCCCAACCCCGCGTCCGACGCGACCTCTCAACTCTTACTCTTCTCCTGTAGCCACCGGACTTCCCTCATAGCTAATCCAATCGCTCCAACTCCCCGAATACAGCTTCACGTTGCTGTACCCTGCTTCGCGTAGCGCTAGCACATTCGGCGTCGCCGAGATGCCGGAGCCGCAGTACACGATGATCTCGCCGTCTTGCGGCAGATCGCCGAACCAGTCGCGAAGCTGCTCCGGTGACTTCCAGGACCCGCTCTCTTCGAGCGTGTCCTTCCAGAAGTAGTTCGCCGCGCCCGGGATGTGTCCGGCGACCGGATCGAACGGCGCCTCGCGCCCGGCGTACTGCGCTGCGTCGCGCGAGTCCACCAACGCCGCGCCGCCCCCGGAGGATGCGGCGCGAACTTCTTCCACGCCGACGAGCCAGTCGGCTCTGGGCGCGGGCACGAATTCGCGCGGCGCAACGGCTGATGCCGGCTCCGCGGACACGGCTCCGCCGGCGGCCGTCCAAGCGGAGTAGCCGCCGTCCAGCACTTGCGCGCGATCCGCGCCCAGGTAGCGGAGCAGCCACCACAGTCGCGAAGCGGCTGGGCCGTTGCCGTCTTCGTAGGCGACGACGGCGGTCTTGCTGTCGATACCGAGAGACCCGAACAGTGCAGACAGCCGTTCCGGCGACGGCAGCGGGCTGCGCCCGCCATGCTCCTGAGCCGGATCGGTCAGATCGGCCTTGAAATCAATGAACAAGGCGCCGGGCAGGTGCCCCTTCGCATAAGCATCCTTGCCGTAAGCCGGATCCTTTGGATTAAACCGCACGTCGAGCAGCACGATGCGCTCGCCGCCGGCTAGCCTTTCCTGCACTTGCGCCACGCTCGCCACATTGAATAATGACATATCTTCCACGCTCCTTCGCATTTTTTCCGCAATTACCGCTTGTCTTCGCTATCTTCACACTCTTTGCTGTCTTTACTGACTAAGTTGCCTTTAGCTTCGCTGTACCTTTGCCCATAGCCCTTTTCCTTGCCCTTACTTTGAGACCTCTTCCCCCAGCCAACCGCCATGCTATCAAATCGTAAACTCCAAACTCTCCGACGACTTCACCTCGTGAATCGCCGCGTAAATATCGTTCTGTATCTGCAGCAGCTCGGCGTCGTCGCGCTTTCGCGGACGCTCCTTGGGCACCTGGAATATACGGTTGATCCGTCCCGGCCTTGGGGACAGCAGCACGACCCGATCGCCCAGGAATACCGCCTCGGACACGTCATGCGTGACGAACACGACGGTCTTTTTCTCAGCCTCCCAGATTCTCAGCAGATCGTCCTGCAGCTGCAGCCGGGTCAGGTGGTCGACCGCGCCGAACGGCTCGTCCATGAGCAGCACCTCGGGACCGTTCGCGAGCGCCCGGGCCAGACCCGCGCGCTGCTTCATGCCGCCGGACAGATGATGGGGATACTTGTGCTCGAACCCATTCAGCCCAACCAGGTCGAGATACCGCTGCGCGCCTTCCCGGCGCTCGCTCCTCGCGACGCCTCGCATTTCCAATCCCAACTGGACGTTCTTCGTCACCGATCTCCACGGATACAGCGAAGGATCTTGGAAAACGACGCCCCGCTCGATGCCCGGCCCCTTCAGCTTCGCTCCGCCGAACCATACCTCGCCCGACGTGGGCAACTGCAGCCCGGCCAGGATCTCGAGCAAGGTGCTCTTGCCGCAGCCGCTCGGACCGAGAATGCTCAGAAACTCGCCGTCTTCGATGGTCAAATTAATATTCGAGAGCGTCTCCGTCGGCGTCGCTCCACCGTATACTTTGGACACGCCGCGGACCTCGAACCCCGCCATAAGATCGCCCCCGCTCGCGTTATTTTTTCGGAATGAACCGCAGATCCAGAATCTTGTCGACGTCGTAAATTTTATCCTGGAAGCCCAGGTCGACTTGCACCTGCTGCGTATCCTTCAGCGCGTTCAGGTCTACGTCGGGGTTGTTCTCCCACAGCACGTTCTCGCGCTCGAAAGCCTTGTCCACCGCGGCCGGATTGATCTTCACGTTTTCGAGGAAGTACTTCTTGTACTCGTCCAGGTTGCTCTTCGCGTAGTCCTGTGACTTGAAGTACGCGCGGAGCAGCTTCTCGATAAGCTCCGGATGGCTCTCGATGAAGTCGTTGCGGGAGGCGAGGACGCCGGTATGGAACGTCGGCAGGTAATCCCAGCCCTTGGCGAGAATCTTGCCGGTGCCTTCAATCTCCGCGAGAGAAGCGAACGGCTCGTGGATAATCGTCGCATCGACTTGGCCGGACGTGAGGCTCGCATAAGCCGCATCGTTGACGCCGTCGGCGAGATATGTAACATCGTCCTTGCTGAGACCATGCGCCTTCAGGATCGTCTGGGTGTACACGTCCAATCCGCTGCCGAGCACGGCGGCGCCGACCTTCTTGCCCTTGAGGTCTTCGACGCTGTCGATGCCCGTTCTGGCGACCAGGTAAAACGGCCCCTTCGTGCGGAACATCGAGGATACGATCTTGATCGGAGCGCCCTTGCCCGCGGCCACGATGGCGTTGGTCGTTGCGACGTCCACGATGTCGACATCCTTGCTCGTCAGCGCTTCGATCGGTTTCTGGGTGGAGATCAGTTCGACGTCCAGACCCTCGTCCTTGAAGAAGCCCTTCTCGATGCCGAAGCGCACGGCCAGTCCGCTCACGCCGTTAAACGGCGCGTACCGGATTTTCTGAAGCTCTGCGGACGCAGGAGCCGACGCCGACGCAGATGTCGACGGCGATGCCGATGGAGATGCGCCTTCAGAACCTGACGGAGAAGCCGCACCTCCCGCATTATTGTTGTTGCCTCCGCAGCCCGCAAGCACAAGCGCAAGCGCCGCCGTTACGATTCCGGTTCCCATCCATTTTTTCTTCAACATGGTTTCTCTCTCCTCAAAGGTCACTGTTTATTTGTCTAACTGTTAAGCGTGCTAACGGTTAAGCTCGCTAACTTCTTAAGATGACTTCCACTTCAGCACGACCCGCTTCTCCAGCAGATCGATGACGCCGATAATAAGCACCGATACGATTGTCACGACCGTGATGATCCCGAACGCCTTCGCCGTGTCGTACAGGGAGGTCGCCTCCACCAGCAGGTTGCCAAGCCCGTCCTTGGACGCGACCATCTCCCCGAACAGCGCGCCGACGAGCCCCGTGGCCGCCGACACTCTCAGAGAGACGAAGATCGTAGGCGCAGCCGACGGCAGGATGACCTTGACGATCGTCTGCAGCTTGGACGCCTCGAACACTCGGGCCACCTTGAGATGCGCTTCCGCCGTCTGCTTGATGCCCGTGATGGTATTGAACGCGATGGTAAAAAAGCAGAACAGGAACACGATCGCGACCTTGTGCGACAACCCGATTCCGAGCCAGAGCATCAGGAGGGGGATAATCGTTACCTTCGGGACCGCCAGCAGTGCCGAGAGGAACGGCCGGAAGAAATTTTCCGCGTGCGGCACAAGCACGAGGAACATCCCGGTCGCGATTCCAGCGAACGCGCTTAGCAGGTACCCCGCCGCGAATTCCTTAAGCGTGACGAACAGGTCGTGGAAAATCTCGCCGTCCGCGAACAGCTTGTAAATCTCCTCCACGACCTGGGTCGGCTTCGACAGGTACAAGCTGCCGACGATCTCCGCTCGTACGAGGTATTCGATGATGCCCAGGCAAGCGAGCAGCAGCGCGACTTGCCCGATGAGAATGCGCCACCGGTAGCGCTTCTTGCCGTCATGGCCCATGTGGCTCAACTCCCTCCCTTACTCGCCCGCGCCTTGCAGGGCTGCCTTCTTGGCGAACCGATTCTCGGGAACGGACAGGCCGAAGTGACCGCGGAACGTATTCGCTTCATACTCCGTCCGGAACAGGCCGCGGCGCTGGAGCACCGGTACGACCAGGTCGACGAACAGATCGAGGCCGCCCGGCATGTACGGCGGGCAGATGTTGAAGCCGTCGGCCGCGCCTCCCTCGAACCACGCCGCCATCTGATCCGCAATCTCCTCCGGATTGCCGACGATGAGCAGATGGCCCCGTGACGTGGCGGCGAAGTAGTGGAACAGCTCGCGGACGGTGATGGCTTCGCGTCCTTCCGCCTTTTGCGCCAGCCCGACGAGCCACTTGGCCTCGTTGCCCGGAAGCGACGAGAGCGACAGGTCCGGAAGCGGACCGTCGAGCGGATATGCGGAGAGATCGATTCCGATCCTCGCGGACAGCGGCGTTACATCGTAGTCGGTCACGAGCAGCGAATTCAGCTCCCGATACTTGGCTCGCGCTTCCTCCGAGGTGCGGCCGACGAGCGGCACGAGGCCCGGAAGGATGAACACTTCATCCGGACTTCTTCCATACTGTACGGCTTTCGTCTTGATCTCGGCGTAGAACGTCTTTGCGAGCTCGAGCACAATCTGCCCGGTGAAAACGGCGCTGGATTGCTGCGCGCCCAGGTCGCGGCTGCGCTCGGACGTGCCGGCGTTCAGCAGCGGAATCTGTCCTTGCGGCGGCCTCGCCACGTTCAGCGGACCCGCGACGGAAAAGTGCTCGCCCTCGTGATTGATCCGATGCACCTTGTTGCCGTCGACGAACTGCCCGGTCTCCTTGTTCCGGACGAACGCTTCGTTTTCCCAGGAATCCCACAGCTCCTGCACGATCTTCACGAACTCGTCCGCGTAGTCGTACCGCTTGGCGTTATCCCAGTGCTTCTCCCGGCTGTGGTTCTGAGCCGCCCGCACGTCCATGCCGGTCACGACGTTCCAGGCGAGGCGGCCGCCGCTCAGGTAATCGAGCGAAGCTGTCTGCCTGGCGACCGTATACGGCTCGGAGTACGTCGTGTTCGCCGTCACGATCAAACCGATCTTCTCGGTGACCGCCGCGATGTTCGCGATCATCGTGAACGGCTCGAGACGAACCATCTGCGACGGGAACGTGTGCTGCATGTCCGCGCTTGTGGCGAGCGCGTCGCCGAGGAAGAAGAAGTCGAACTTCGCTTCCTCCAGCCTCTGGGCTACGCGGTGCAGAAATTTCGGATCGAACGCGCCGTCGGTCGCCGCTTCCGGCAGCCGCCAGCCGGCAGGGTGATAGCCTGTCGAGAACAGGAACAACCCCAGATGGAGTTGGCGCTTGGACGGCTTGGCTTGTTGGGATTGCGTCATGTGGGTTACCTCCTAATTTTTAGTTTACCAATGCGATAACACGGTTTTATAACGTGAAAAGACCGATTCGGCGGGAGATGTCATCTATTTCTTTGAGTTCCTCAGCGGTCAATCTCTCGCCGGCGTGGGCGAGCGAGTCGCGAATTTGCTGCGGCTTGGACGCACCCAGTATCGCTGAAGTCACGAAGGAATGGCTGAGTACCCAGGAGAGCGCATATTGGGCAAGCGTCCAGCCTCTTGCTTCGGCCAGCGGGCGGATCCCGTCGACGAGCGCGTACGCCGGATTCGTATCCAACAGCAGTTCCAGCCGCTTCTCCCCATGAGCCAGCCGAGATTCAGACGGAGGCGCTTCGCCCTGGCGATACTTACCGCTCAGAATTCCCCTGCCAAGCGGGCTGTAGCTGATGACGCCGACTTGCTCCGACTGGACGAACGGCGCGAGCTCCCGCTCGATGCCTCTCGTGATCAGGCTGTACTCCGGCTGGACGCTCTCGAATCGGTGAAGGCCGTGCAGCGCGCTGACGCCATGCGCCTTCGCCAGCTGCCAAGCGGCATAATTGGAGCAGCCGAGATAGCGGATCTTGCCCTGCTTCACCAGATCGTCCAGCGCACGCAGCGTCTCCTCGATCGGCGTCTCGGGATCAAAGACGTGAATCTGGTACAGATCGATATGATCCGTCCGCAGCCGTCGAAGGCTGTTCTCCAGCGCGCGGTAGACGTGGTAACGGCTCTGTCCTCCGTCGTTGACGCCCGGACCCATATGAGCGCTGAACTTCGTCGCCAGTAAAATGTCGTTGCGGCGGCCCTGAAGGAGCCTTCCCAGAATTTCCTCCGACTCACCGAACCGCGACCGGTCGCCGTTATCCATGCCGCTTCCGTATACGTCCGCGGTGTCGACCAGGTTAATCCCCGCTTCCAGCGCCGTGTCCAGCACCTCGCCGGACGCCTTTTCGTCAATCCAGCGCCCGAACGCCATCGTTCCCAGACTGACCTCGGACACTTTAAGTCCCGTTCTTCCCAACCTCCGGTATTGCATCGAGCTCTTCCCCTCTTCCGTTACGACAAAAAGGACAGACGCAGGCCGCTTTGCGAAATCAGCGACTCTCCGTCTGTCCGGTCGAGTTGTCGTATGTAATTGGTAAACGAATAAATGTGGTTATCGTCAACCGGCTAATTCAGGAGCAACTCGGCGGAAGCCATATGTCCGAGCGAGATGGCCAATTCGTAAGGCGTCTCTCCGCTCGCGTTTTTTACCGTCTTGTCGGCTCCGTAGCCGAGAAACTTCTTGATCAGCTCCGCTTTGTCGAAATAAGCCGCCACATGCAGCACGTTGAACCCTTTTCTGAGCTCGCCCTCGCATCTGGCATGAATGTCGGCCCCATGCTCCATTAGCAGGTCTACGAGATGTCCATAGTCGCCGAATACGGTCGCGTGGATCGCCTTGTTGTTCAGACTACCGTCGCGGCTTCGCGCATGAATGTCGACGCCCCGTTCCAGCAGCAGCTTCACCGTATCGGTGCTGCCGAATTGCACGGCCAGAGACAGGAGCGGGAACCCGTCATGGCTGTAGGCGTTCACCAGGTCCGGAGATTGGTCCAGCAGCTCCTTCACCCTCGCGCTATAACCGACCGCCGCAGCCTCGAATACATTCAGCCTGCCCGCTCCGTTTCGCAGCAGCAGTTCCTTAATGTCGTTCGCGCGAAGCAGCACGGCCATCAGCACGGGCGTCTCCCCTTGCGGGTTGCTGACGTTCACCAGGCTCGCGTCCCGATGGATCAGCTCGGCGACTTTGTCGATGTCGCGATGCTTCACGGCCTCGAACATTTCGTTTTTCAGCCGCTGAAGGTTATCCGCCTGCTCCCTTGCCCGTACCAGCAGATCGTGGGAAGCCCGCACCCCGACATTCACGAAGTGGGCGACCGCCCTCGAACGATTGGACTCGAGCCCGGATTCGACAAGCAAATCCACAGCCTTGAGAACTTCATCGTCCAATCGGATGGAAAGCACCGCAGTGCTTTTTTTCTTCGGCATGGCTCTCCTCGTCGCTTACATGTAATTAAAATTACAAAATTACTATAGCATGAGACACTGAATTTGAATAGCCCTAAATTCCGACTTTTTTAGATGGTTTAATTGGAGGTGCTACGAAACTGGGGAATTGCGGGGAGAAAATTACGATATAACGTCAATCAACGATCGCTTTTGGGGTAAAATTCGAAAAATAAATACTTCCAATCCTCCATAAAATCGCTCTGAAAAACGCTGTTGTAATAGCCGATGTGTTCGCGCCAGAATTGGTGAGATGTACAATGATAGTTGCCTAAAATAAACGAAGGGTAATTATGAACCGAACTTGCCATAATTCTAGTTTTCTCTTCCTCACCATGCTCCATTACGCTTGATAGGCTTTCCAATATGTATTTAATCGGTCCGAGGCTCTGATAGATCCTTTCCATATTAGGGGCTCTTTTAAAAAGCCTTACTTTTGTAAGCTCCGAGATGACACTAACCTTACCCGAGTGATTCTCTATTTTATTCAATTCTTTTATTAACTGCCGAATAGAGCGATAATTAATTTTGGGGTTCTTATTCAGCCAGAATCGATACTGTTGTAAAAGGTCATAAAGGACGGGGTCCGTCGGAAAAGATCGAATGAAAATAAAGAGATCATACAAGGAGTCCATCAAGTTTTTGGCGTACATCTTCTCGAGCATGATGGTAACCTGCCTTTTCCGGAGACAAAAAATTGTCTTACTCGATCTGGTTTACAAAATCGGTACCGTACGTGCTAAGGTGCTCCCATCCATATTCATGCTTTGTGTCGGTATGCAAAACAAAGCGAACCCATGTTAGTCCTGTTAATGAGGGACTTGTGTGTATGCCTTCAAACGAAAACAAAATCTCGGACGAATGAAAGGGATCATTTGTTAAATTAGGTCTGTAGACGTTCCAGCCGGTCCCCAGGTTATTAATGATTAAAAGTGTCTCAAAGACGGCAGCCTCCATCGTCATATCATCATTTAATTTCATTACGAACGTCGATCCCAGCAATGAAGGATCTCTCTTTAATCGCTCAAATCGTTTCGACACGACGGGGTACCTTATCAATTCTATTTGTTTAATAAGCCGGCTTGCTTTGTCCTCATTTTTAACTTTGAAGAAAGCATTCCAAACGATTTCAAATCTCATCGTTTCTCCTTTACGCCTCTCAGACATGATCTACTTTTCTTTCCTCTTGCAACAACATAACTTCCCGCTAATAAATAAGCTCATCCACGATTTCAACTTTCAAAATGAGTTTGCCAGGCGTACCGCCAAAACGACCTCTCTCTTTGAGCGCGTCGCCTTCAATCACCCTTTATAATTCCACAACCTTCCAACTTATCCTTCCTTTCAATTTAACCAAAAGCCCGCCGAACCAAGCCGGCAGGCTGTGTTGCCGAAGACCGGGAAACAAGTCTTGTGACTGCCGCTTTTAACGCTTTAGATCCGATTATTTTTCGTCAAGCCGGTAAATCAATTGCACAACGCCCGAGGAGAACGACCTTGTATCCACCCATTTGAGATTCAACCGCTGCCGGACATCTGCGAACAACGGCTTTCCTTCTCCCAACACGACAGGGTGAACGGATAATCTAAATTCATCCACTAGCCCTAAATGGATAAAAGTCGTAATCAGACTCGCTCCGCCGTACAGCCAGATGTCTTTGCCAGGTTTACTCTTGATCCGATCGACTTCTTCAAGGAGATTGCCGTTGATGAATACGGCTTTTTGGTCGGTTCCCTTTTGCGTCCTGGAAAACACGTATTTGTCTTTACGATGGACCATTTCCCAAAACTGCTTTTCAACTTCTCCGGATTCCTTTTCCGGCGCGAATTGTCCCCATAATTCATAGCTTTTTCTTCCGTAAAAAATCGTGTCGATTTGATTCAAAAACCGATCGAATCCCATCTCCGCATCCATGATGCACCAATCGACTTCGCCGTTTTTCCCTTCAATAAAACCGTCCAGCGTAACGGCCAAATCCAGTATGATCTTTCGTTTCACAAACGTCACTCCTTTCGTTCTTGTGCCTCCCATTATAAGGTTTATATATGTCATCTTGTGTCATATTACAATTCCAATGCAGCGCCAATGAACACCTCGCGGCAGCTGCTCCTTTTTACGATACCTGATCCATTACGTTCAAGAACCGCTATGGACCTCGGATTTCGTATAGTAGAATACATTGAAGAGGAAAAACAACAAGAAGACGGCTGCCTGAGGATAGAGTGCATGGATGCGGTGTATATCATCGGGGACATTCGCTTTCATAATATCCAGTAAGTGTACGATCATGGAGCCGAAAGGGATATAGCTGACAAAGGTAACGCGCCCGGCAATATGGTCTTCTACCCCTTGCATTCCCATCATATTGATGAGAACGGCGACGATTCCCAGCACAATGGGCGGAATGAAGCTTTTGCCTATGATCCCTACCGTCATCGTAACCGGGATAAGCAGCGCTTGGAACGCCAACATCCATGCGTTAGCGCGGGTGAACTTCCAGAATAACGCTTCTGAAAGCGGCTGGTCGCTCATGATGCTGCCCGCAGCCAAGGTCAAAGCATAATTCAACACAAAGATTGCCATCGATAAGAACAGAATGATGATCATCTTGCCGATCAGAATCTTCACACGATGATGCGGGTATACGAAAAGCTGGTTAATCGTATTATCACCGTATTCCCGAACGACAACAAAGCCTGCGAGCAGCGAGAGCAGCAACGGCGCGATCATGACATTGAGGAACAGAGAATTGTTGATCAAAAGCTCGTTCCAATTCAAGTTCTTTGATTGCCCGAATATCGATAATACGGCCGGCAGCATGCCGCCGAAGAGCGTCAGCCACAGGAGCTGGGTGCGTTTTAATTTCAATATCTCGGCATAGAAAACGTTAAGCACTGCGTTCGCCCCCCGTTAAGCTTAGGAAGTAATCTTCCAGGGTTTCGCGCAGCATCGTGATTTCCGCAACCTCGATCCGGTTCTCAACCAGCATTCGATTGATGGCGGCCGACTCCGATAACTGTTCGAACACCCGTATAACCCCCGGTTCGGGAACGGAGTAATCGCGAATGTCCATTTTTTGTTCTAACAGCATGACCGCCTCGCGTTCGTTGCTCACTTTAAATTCGACGCAATGCCTGTTTTTCATCTGCAGATCCTGCTGCTCGATCTCCTCAACCAGCTTTCCGCGATGCACGATGCCCAGCTTCGTCGCCATCAGCTGGACCTCGCTTAAGATATGGCTTGATACGAGCACGGCAATATTCCGCTTGGAGGCCAAGTCAATAATTAACTGCCGCACTTCCTTGATTCCGGCCGGGTCCAGTCCGTTTGTCGGTTCGTCGAGAATTAGCAATTCCGGATGGTGGAGCAAGGCCCGGGCGATGCCAAGACGCTGCTTCATGCCCAGCGAAAAATTTTTCACTCTTTTGTTCCGGGCGTCCAGCAAACCGGCTTGTTCCAGCGATTCCTCCATGCTCTCCTTGTTCCCCATCCCCATCATCCGCCGGTGAATGTCCAAATTCTCGACAGCTGTCAAATTCGTGTAAAAACCGGGGATTTCGATCATCGAACCGATGCGTTCGAAAGCGGACTTGCGGCTTGATTCCGCGTCCTTCCCGAACAATTCGATCCGTCCGGACGTGGGCTTGATCAAGCCCATGATCATGCGGATCGTCGTCGTTTTTCCGGCCCCATTCTGCCCGAGGAATCCGTAGATTTCGCCTTTTTTTAGAGAAAGGCTGATTCCGTCAACGGCCGTGTGCGTCTTGTACTTTTTGGTAAGTCCGCTAGTTTTCAAGATAGATTCCACTCGTTTCCAACCTCCTTAGCGGCTTTTGCGAAGCCAGCTTCGTAACCATTCGCATGGGTTGGATTGATTATAAGATAACGGATTTACATCGGATTGAACTATTTCTTACATGTTTCTTAAGTTGCCCGAGGCAGGTAGAAGGAGAACACGGTCCGCTCATTCGGAATGCTGCTCGCTTGAATCTCGCCGCGCTGCTTCTCGACCAGTTTCTTGACAATCGTCAGACCTAGTCCATTGCCTTGCTGGCTTGCGTTGCGGGAAGCTTTGCCAGTGTAGAGGCGCTCGAAGATATGGGGCAAGTCGGTCTCCGAAATCCCTTGGCCGCAATCCCATACGTCGACCCACACCCGTGCTTCCGCTTCCCGCACCCGAATGCCGATTGTCTCACCATTTGCACCGTAACGAAGTGCATTGCTCAGCAAATTGTTCATGATTCTTTCGATGCTCTGCCTGTTTCCCCATACATAAACGTGCCGCTCCGGAAATTCAAGTTGCGGCGAGAGCCCCGCGAGTTGGAACTGTTGATAGAAAGAGAGGGCTGACTCCTGTATTTTCTCGACGATATTTAATTTTTCGGGCTCCGGCGCGTCTTCGTCGGCTTCTAATTTGGACAGCTCGAAAAAGTCCCTGACCAATGCATCCAGCTTGTTTCCCTTGGCGGCTATGATCCGGAAGTACTGCTGCCGAATGTCTTCCGTCAAGGTCTGGTCACGTTGCATGACTTCCACATATCCCATAATCGCTGTCAGCGGTGTGCACAGATCATGGGATAAGTGGGTAATCATCTTCTTTCGTTCGGATTCCAGCAGATTAAGCTTCTCCATGTTTTGCTGCAAATCGTCTATGAGCCGGTTTATGCTTCCTCCGAGTTCGACCAAAACGGAACTGCTGCTTGGGAGGCGCACTCTTTGGTTGATGGCTCCCGCACGTATCTCTTCAATCCGCGCGGTCATCAGTGCCAATTGCCGCTTCATGTTCCATTGGCGATAACCAAGCAAGCTGCTTACGGCCAGCAGGATGACAGAAATCGAGATGTACGCCGGCATCAACCTGTGGACTCCCCCAGCTTGTACCCGATTCCCCACACTGTTTGAATGTAGATCGGGTTTGACGGATCCAGCTCGATTTTGGTGCGCAGCCGTCGGATGTGAACCATGACGGTATTCTCGTCGGAGATCGTCTCTTCTTTCCAGACAGCCTGGAAAATTTGCGACTTCGTGAATACCCGGGTGGGATAGCTCAGAAACAGCTTTAAAATATCAAACTCTTTGGCTGTCAGCGTCATTTTGCCGGCCAGGGAAGTGACTTCATAGGTATGCAGGTCGATCGCCAGTTCGCCATGGGTCAGCACGGTTGGAGAATGGTCGTTCGAATGGTTATTGAAGTAAAAGTAGCGCCGAAGCATCGCCTTGACTCTGGCAGACAATTCCCCAAGCCCGAATGGCTTCGTCAAATAATCGTCCGCCCCGAGTCCGAGACCGATGATTTTATCCACCTCTTGCCCTTTGGCGGACAAGATCAGCACGGGAATGTTATGGGTTTCACGGACGCGGCGGAGCACCTCGTAACCGTCAATCTCAGGCAACATCAGATCCAATATCAGAAGTTGGAAAGACATTTGCTTGATAAAGCCCATGGCTTCCTCCCCTGTATAAGCAGAGGTTGTATGATAGCCTTCCGTACGTAAGCAGTTGACCAGTAAGCCGTGAATTTCCAAGTCATCCTCGACAATAAGAATGTTCGATACGATGATGCTCCCCCCTCGGTATAAGATCGGATACGTATATCCTATCCGTGCGCAGCGGTTGATAGGCCCAACGCCGGGTGCTCGGTTGGTTTCCTAGCTCTTTGAAATACTACAGATTCTCCCGGTTGCGGTGAATTTTATCCGTCAGAATCACGGCTGGATACACGCCGAAACGCTTTTTGTACCCAGAGACTGAGCCCTTCAAAGATTCCCATTCCATCGAATCGACTCGCGCAAAACCGCCGACCAGCCTGGCTGCCACCTTCGCTCCAAATTCTACAGGGGCTCCGGCTTTGCCGCGAACGATGGGGAGAACATAGGGCTGTTCAATGCACACAGCAGATGGCGATGCAGACTTTTCTTCAGCAAGGTCAAAGGCTTATGCTGAATCAGGCGCTCTATGATTCGCAAATCTCGACCCACATCGACCAATTGCTTCTTCATGGCCTTGCGATACGTTTTTCCCTTGAGCTGGCGTTGCTTTGATACGTTCAAAAAGTCTTTGCGGGCCTGTTTCCGAAACGTGCGCGACTGTCCATCGTCCCCACCAGTGGCTGGTACACGGTGTCAATGATCGTCTTCAAGATCGATGTCCATGACCAACTGCCCGCCCTCGGAATCGTCGTCATCCTGATCTTCTTGCGCTTCTTCCTTGGCTTTCGCCGCTACTTCTTGTTCAGCCTTCGATCCTTCCTGAGCAATCCAGTCGTTGACCTCAACCAGGATTCCCGTTCCCATACTGGCACGAAAAGCCTTGTCCTATGGGAGGAGTTTGGCAAGTTGAACTCACCAATTGTTGGGGTTCAGCTTCCCACCGAAGGGGAGGTAAGAGTTTTCTAAAAGATCAGGGGTCATTTCGTTCCGATGAAACACGTACGCTTCCTTCATCTGCAAGGGTTTTGGCTGTTTTCCCAGTATTTCCTTGCAAATGAATTCGACAAAAAGAGCCTCAAATCCTTTTGGGAGTAGGAAGTTTTCGTTGTTTAGCAAGCCCTAAGTAGGGAAGATTAACAATTATCATACCATGGGTTTTTCGGCCGTTTATTTCTTTTGGCGCACTTGTATGTCACAATCAATAGAGATTTACAGCATCCCCTTTTGGCGGTGCATGCGGAAAATAATTCATTAATCGCCATAAAGGAATCTGCCCTATACAGAATATATTGATCCCGATGTCGCACGATCGCCGGGTTATGAACCATCTGCGCGTCCCAATGCCCGCCCGCTCTTCCGCGCAAAACCACTTTGAAGAAGGTATAGGGGCCCTCCGGCTTTACGGCGATCGCCCTTACGATCTCCGAATGCGTTCTTTTGCATTTATGCGCTTCAAGATAAAGAAGGAGGCTCGACGAACACGCCTCCTCCCGTTGTCCTATTCCTTTTTCACAACCGCATCTACAAACCGGTCCCTTGCCGCCCCCATACCGACTATAAGCAGCAAGACTGAAGCGCCCAGCAGTATGAAAAGCGGCGGGTTCCAACTATTTGTCGCATCATGCAGATATCCGATGAGAGCGGGCCCGAGTGCCGCCAGAAGATATCCGACTGCTTGTGCCATGCCGGACAGTTCCGCCGCTTGATGCGCATGCTTTGTACGCAGACTAAAGAACATCATGGACAAACTAAAAGCGAAGCCTACGCCGATGCCAAGTACGATCATCCACAATAATATGACGTTGGAGCTTCCATAGAGCAATCCAAGCGTTCCCGTCAACAGTAAAAGGCTTGTGATTAGTACCAACGGACGTTGGCTGGACATCCGCCCGGCAATAACGGGGACGATAAACGTGAACGGCAGCACGGCTAACTGCATGAGGGAAAGGTACCAGCCGGACTGGCTTGACTCAATACCTAGCTGAGTTAATATTTCAGGCAACCAGGCAATCAGCACATAGAATACCATTGACTGTATCCCCATAAACAAGGTGACTTGCCAGGCAAGGGGGGAACGCCACACATTTCCATGATGGCTGACCGTCACTCGACTCGCCGAAGTCGCGTGCTTGGCTTGACTTCTTAATTGAGGCAGCCAGCAGAGGATGGATACAAAGCTTAGGATCCCCCAGACTCCCAATGCGCCCTGCCATTTCAGTCCTGCGTTCGTGGCAAGCGGCATGCTGATCCCCGATGCGATCGCTCCGCATAAATTCATTGAAATCGCATAGACGCCAGTCATGGAGCCCATTTTCCCAGGGAAATCCCGTTTGATTAAGCTTGGCAATAATACATTACAAACGGCGATTGCGAATCCAAGTATCGCGGTACCGATATACAGATCGGCAGCGCCGGAGAGCGATCGAATGACAATGCCTACAGTCAATAAGATCAGGGCAATCCCTATCATGCGTTCAAATCCGTACCTCCGCCCTAATTTGGGTACCAGAGGCGATAACAGCGCAAAGGCAAGCAAAGGCACCGTCGTTATAAAGCCTGCCAATGTATTTGAAAGATGAACCTCATTCTTGATGAGACTTGCCAAAGGACCGACCGAGGTCAAGGGAGCCCGTAAATTAGCCGCAATAACAATAATGCCGAGCATTAACAGTCCCACAGAGTAGGGGGCGGCCGCTATTTTATTTGGTTTGTCCGGCATTCTCCATGTCTCCTTCCTGATCAGCGTATCTGTATTCCCTCCCGATGAAAGAACAATAAGCCTCGTCCGCGCGAACAAGAAAAGTATATTATAATATATTTATTTTAACAATAAGTATTTCATAATATAAAAAATCGCAATAAAAAAACCATCAGGGAAGATCGCCTGACAGTCCATTTTAGTTCGGCGGATAGCCGACGCTCGTTCGCGCGTAATGCCTGTCGACGGCTCATCCAATAGCCGCTGCGATGGGTCGGCCTATCGTTGGCCGCGCCGTACGCTCGCCACAATGCCAATGCCTGCAAATATACATCTATTTTCGCCGATGTCGGCCCTTTTAGACAAGATAGATGCAAAAGCGCAGTTATTTTGCGCCATCAGCGGGATTTCCGGCTTATTCTTTGCATTTGCCTGCACATTTGCAGGTATTTCATCAGGTAACGTTGGCCGGCAAAAAATACATGTATAAATGCAGGTTGTGAGTCTCGCAAGCCACCGAAATGCTCCGGCAACCGAATGTGCGCTTTTACGATGAGATCTCTTCGTCTTCAAAAACCGTATTTTAAGGATATATGGAGCACTGCTTCGCGATCCGTATGATTGGTATAAGAATGAGGGCAATCCGCACGGAAACTGATCGTGTCATATTGATTCAACGTATAAGCCTCGCCATCGACCTGAATCTCAACGGAGCCGGTCATGACGGTCGCAATTTCTGTCGTATTCACGTGATGACCCTCAGGGTGATACGAGCTGTTGGGCTGCAAGTAAGCCCGGCACATTTCAATATCGCTGCTCGCGTTTTTGAAAAATGGTTCGATGGTCCAATTTTTCTGATCGTTCGAAAATCGCAGTCCTTCGCCCGCTCGATACAGACTTACGGATGGTTCATTTTTAAACAAAGAAAAGAGCGGCAAGGAGATGCCTTTCGAAATCTTCCAGATGATTCCCAAGGTTGGGTTGGTCTCGCCGCGTTCGATATTCCCCAGCGTAAGCTTGCTTACGCCCGTTAATTCTGCCAAACCGTCCAAGCTCATGTTGTTTTCTTTTCTGTACTTTTTCAAGGCGCCGCCGATTTGCAATACGATTTGTTTGGATTCATCGACTTCATCCATTTGATATTCACCTCAATAAAAAACAGTTACAGCTAGTATAGGGTTTATGCTGCGCATTTTCCAGACGGTTAGTATTGGATGGCGAATACGCATCCATGCCATAAAACCCCTCAATCCAGACATTTAGAAAACCGCTCCGTAATCTGGATGCCCCGTT
The DNA here is from genome assembly GCF_042683485.1 of Cohnella sp. GCM10020058. Lineage (NCBI taxonomy): Bacteria > Bacillati > Bacillota > Bacilli > Caryophanales > Paenibacillaceae > Cohnella > Cohnella sp. GCM10020058. The sequence continues at coordinate 167,698 of NZ_JBHUJV010000006.1, read as the reverse complement.
CCCAATCCGTTCCTCCGTCTTCAATCGTCCATGTGGCTTCTAACACGCCCCTCGCGACGCCCCACATGGCTATTCGTCGAGGATCCAAGCCAAGCCAGTCTGCCATGATCGCAATTCGATTCCGGAGCACTTGATCGCGGTGGCCGCCCTGATCTTCGTAGTTAAGCAGGTACTGGATCGTATCAAAGTGAATGTCCCCGACGATGCCTTTCGGATCGATGACAGCCCAATCTTCGCCATGGCGAAGGATGTTGCCGTGATGCAGGTCGCCATGCAACAGGACATTTTCGCTTGTCGTCGCGATCAGATATTGCAGGCATTCCTCGGCATTTTCTACCCAACTTTCAGGCAACGGCGCAGACCGCTTATCGTCGTCGTAACGCTCCCGATATCGTTCAATGGCAGCGAAATGCTGCTTGATGGACGGATACGGCTTGCCGGCCGTTGCTGGAAGCTGAAGACGGCGAAAAACCTCGCAGAAAATAGCTGTCGCTTGCGAGTCATCCTCCATACTGGACAAAGGCTTACCAGGGTTGGCGCTCTCAAGCAAGACCACGCCCGTCTCCTCGTCCGCTTCCAATACGCGAATAGCTCCGCGGCCCTCATAGTCCCGAAGTACACTGACTTCCCTGGCGAGCTCTTCTTTCATAAATGAACACTTCAACACGGCCGGCTTACCGTCAGTGCGCCTTACTCGCAGAACGAAGTTATAGGTTAAGTCGGGAAACGGCGTCTCCGGAATAAACCCAAGGCGACTAGCATGTTCGGCAATCAGTCCTGGCAGCGTCGTACACCAAGCCACGCCTTCCTCGCCGTGAAGCTCGGACATGCGATCGATAAATGGTTGAGGGATCTCCATCATGCCGCTTAATCCTCCGTTTTTCCAAGTTGAAACCCTTGCAGTTTGCCAAGGTCGGCTTTCGAGTTGCCCCTTTTAGTCGGCGCAGGTCGAGACGCATTTTTTAGAAGCAGCTCATATTCCAGATTCCGTATCCGGGCATTCGTGTCTTCGACATAATCCAGCATAATGGCGATCGCGAAGAATAAAATCCCGGCAACGATCCCGCTGATCCACCACGTCAAGGCTGAGCCCCATCGAAATCCGTCGGCGCCGTCATTTCCAACAATGATGCCCGATATCATGCCTGCAACGATAAAAAATACGGCCAATCCGTTCAGTACTTTTACCACTCCAAGTCTCCTTATAAAAAAAATATCGATGGAGCCGCAAACGCAACGCAGCGCATCAATTGAAATCCAAAGGCAGCTCTAAAGTAAATGCATAATACCCCTCATTATACGAAAGCGTAAGACGGCCGCCCTGGCGTTCGGCAAGCTGTCTTGCAATGGCAAGACCTAAGCCGGCGCCGACTTGAAGATGGGATTCATGCGCCATATTGTCAGCCTTATAGAAACGATCGAAAAGCTTAGCTTGTTGCTCGCGGGTAATCGGCTCCCCCTCATTTTCTATAGTCAAGTAAACGCATGTCTGGTTGGAGGTCAGGTGAATATCGATTATTTTGGGCGCGGCAGCGTACTTGAGCGAATTCATAAGGAGATTGTCCAGAATCCGAGCGACATGCTCAGGGTCGATATGGACAGTTGCCTTTTCAATCTTGATATGTGTATGAACGACAGCATCATTTTCTTCGGCAATCGGCACAAACTCAAACAAAACCTGTTGCAGTAGCTCAACCATATCGGCTTTCTGCTCTGAAAATAGAATATCACCGGAAGTTAACCGGGTATATACAAAAAGATCGTCGATTAGCCTTTTCAACTGCTGAGCTTTGCTGAATGCGTTGTTTACAAAGCGATTATATTCGTTCTCGTCCAAATAAGATCTTTTTTGCAGCAAATCCAAATAGCCGATCATGCTCGTTAGCGGCGTACGAAGATCATGGGAAACGCCCGTAATCAGGTTCATTTTAGACGCTTCCGTCTCTTTCTCCTTGTTTTTTTGCATGGCGAGCTGCTCGGCCATTTTATTCATATTTTTAGCCAGCGCCCCTAGCTCGTCTTCGCGAACGACAGGAACCCGGTATTCCAGATGGCCTTGCGAGATCAACTCAAGACCTTTCGAAAGAACGGAAAAGTATTTAATAATACGCCGCGTTAGAAGATAGAAGAACAGAACAAAACTCATAATAAAAACGGTTAGCGATGCGGCGACCAAAAACGGAATATACCCAAGCTTCCCTTTTGACGTTGTCGAATCGATTAATTGTCCAACCCATCCAGTAACGTACAAGCTGAAGAGATAAGACAGCACGACGGTCAGAACCATCGCCCCAAGAAAGGAGTATCGTACGCTGCGCCTTAATTTGAACCGCCTAGTGATCCATTTTATAGCCAACACCCCATACCGTCTTGATGTACTCCGGTTGCCGCGGGTTAATCTCAAGCTTCTCCCGCAGATTTCGAATATGAACCATGACCGTATTGTCCGAGTAGCCGCCTCGCTCGTTCCATACCGATTCATAGATCGCATCGGCGCTAAATACTTGACCCGGGCTGGAAGCCAGCTTGTTAAGAATCGAAAACTCAAGCGGTGTGAGCATGACTTGCTGGCCCCGGATCGATACAAAGTGTTTGGCAACGTCGATCACGAGCTCTCTGATGGCCATTTGACCGCGCGCATCGTCGCCTACGGCGTGCATTTTCTGTCGTCTTAACTGCGCCTTCACGCGAGCGATCAGCTCCATCGGATTAAACGGCTTCGTTATATAATCGTCGGCCCCCGTTGTTAGTCCCATGATCTTATCCATATCGCCTTCTTTGGCAGAGAGCATAATGATCGGTATCGAATATTGTTCCCGAATGTTCATACATGCTTTTATGCCGTCCATTCGGGGCATCATGACGTCTAATATGATCAGATCTACACGATGTTGAACAAGCGCCTCTAGCGCTGCCGCGCCGTCGCCAGCCTCAATCACCGAGTGGCCTTCGTTGCGCAAGTAAACATGGATAACGTCCCTGATTTCCGTATCATCGTCAACGACTAGGATTACGCTCATTTTATTTTCACCTTCAAATGAAGAGATTAATGTTTTCCTGTCTTCTTACAAACATAAACAAACGCCGGGGGAAAATTCAAGGGGACAAAGGAGATGCTTTCAATCTCGAAATGCGCCGAAAGGAGCTTTTTCATCTCCAGAGAGTATTGAAAAGCGATCAACTTCCCTCCTGGTTTTAGGGCCTCTTTGCATTGCTGAAGCAGTTGGAGTCGCATAATCGGAGAAAAGTTGTAAAACGGTAAACCGCTAAAAATGTAATCGACGCCTTGTATATTGTGCTTATTCAGTTGGGCAACTAACCGCAATGCATTTGTTTCTCTGACGAACCGGGGAAAATCTTCTTGAAGCCTCTCCCCCATCTCCTTCTCCTTTTCAAATAAAATTACTTTACTGTCTGGTCGCACTCGCTCTGCAATGACGCGTGTAATCGCACCGGTACCTGCGCCAATTTCAACAATATGGTCAGCCTTCTCCCACTCCGCCGCTGCAACCATACGATTCGCCAAAAAACGTGAACTTGGAATCATACTGCCGACATATTTGGGATTATGAACAAACTTCTTGAAAAAAAGCAGCGAATGGTTCTTAAACATGCGCTCACACCTCATTGGAAGATTCGAATGATTTGATTCCCGCAAATGCAGCCAACCCCATAGATCGCTCCGATCCATACGATGGCGCTTGGATAGGAAACGAAGATCATTCGTTTAAAAGACACGCCGTTCGCCCCGGCCAGAACTGTAACGAAGTATCGAACGATTGGAATGCAATAACCGACAGATAAGGCAGCTCCGTTGTGTTTAACATAAAATTGCTCCGCTTTTCGGTAACCCTTGTAACGGCTCAATCTGTTTAAAATGCTGTATTTTCTGGCCAGCCTGCCGCCCCAATACCCGATCGTCACAGCGGTTGTTATGCCGAGCAGCATGGACGCGAATGTATAAATGGGATGCAATAGACCTTGCGCGGTCATCATGCCAGCGGCGATAAGCGTCACCTCGCTTGGAACCGGAATCCCAAACGGCCCCAAACAAAAAGCTAAGAAAAGCACGATATAGCCGTAGTGGCTTACCAATGACATCATTTGGTCCATTTCCGTTCTCCTCTCCACGTAATCAGCCCCGTCATCTTGCCGACAAAATCAGTTTAAGAAAAATAACTTAGTTTCTACCTGAGAAATTTCTGAAGGAATCCTGAAGGTTTGGACATAGAAAAATGCAGAAAGCAAAAAACTCGCCCTATAGAGAGGCGAGTTTGTGGATTGTTCAATTCCTCTATGCGATATTTTATTTCAAAAATATCGTAACGAAATCCCTATGACCGATACTTATGTGGTGGGAGGCGAATCGATGGAGAGTATGGAGCAGCTATACGAGAACTACGCGCAAACCGTTTATCGATATTTATATAGCATCACGCAGAACGCCGATCTGTCGGAAGAGCTGACACAGGAGACGTTCTATCAAGCGATGAAGACCATTCATCAATTCCGCGGAGAATGCAAGCTGTCCGTATGGCTGTGCCAGATCGCCAAGCGGGCGTGGTATAAGGAGCTGAACAAAAATAAGCGGAAGCCTTCCGTCTCCCTGGATGAGCTGGAGGCGCCTCTCCCCGCAGGCCGAGATCTGGAAAAGGACGTTTTGCATAATGAAGAGAAGCTCGCCATGTTCCGGGCGCTCCATCAATTGGACGCAAAGACCAAAGAAGTCATGTACCTTCGTCTCTCCGGCGAGCTGAGCTTTGCCGAGATCGGCGACATTCTGGGCCAGAGCGAGAACTGGGCGCGGGTCACCTTCTATCGCGGCAAACAAAAAATGACGAAAGGAAGATCCGAATGGAACCGAGATTGAATTGCGAGATCGTGCAAGATCTGCTGCCCAACTATATCGAGGGCCTCACCAGCGAGTCGACGAACAAGTCCATTCAAGCGCATCTGGCGGGCTGCGGAGAATGCAGGAGAACGTTGGAGCAGATGACGCGGGATACCCACGGCATTAAAGCGGCTCCGCCCAAGCAAATCAACTTTATGAAAAAAATAAAGCGCAGACAGTGGCTCATCGCAAGCGTCAGCGTCGCGATCGTCGCCGCGCTCTTGATCGGCGCTTATTACCTGTTCGGAACGCGAGACTTCCCCGTACCCGCGAGCGAGGCGAAGATTACCGATGTGTATCAGACGCAGGACGGTACGATCCACTATCGCGTCACCGCCAATGTAAAGGGTTTTGTCAGCCGCGTATCGACGCACGGCAACAAGCATACGGAAACCTACCGGATTTACGAGCATCGGCAGCTGTTTTCCAAGGAGAAAGAAAGCCTCGTTACCTTGCCCGAGAACTGGTCGTCGACCAAGAAGGCGGACACGAATCGGGAGAAGACGGGCATCTACTACGAAGGGATCAACAACAACGATCGGATCACCATCTGGGAAAAGGGCATGACGCTCCCGCTAGCCACCGCCGAGCAAGAAGAGGCATACCGGAAGTATCTTGGACGATAACGCCTCGCTATTTGCCCACTCGACCAATTAAAAATGGCAGACGATCTTGTGATCGACTGCCGTTTTTTTCTTATATGCGTTCATTTATTTTGAGGAGCAATGCCTTTAAAGTTTGCTTTTCCTCTTCAGAAAGGACTTGAACGATTTCGTCCTCCACCTTCTGGAAGGATTCATTGAAGTCTTCGATCAATGCAACGGCTTTTGGCAGTACATAAATGTTCTTTTGACGTTCGTTATGAGCCGGAATTTTCCGCTCGATATATCCTCTTTGCTCAAGACCTTGAAGCATGCTCGTAATGCTGGCCCCGCGCAGATGAAACCGATCGGCAAGATCCCGCTGGATTAACTCCGTTTCTTGATTCTCATAAATATAGCCGATTATTTTTCCTTGTTGCGCGTTTAATCCTAACTCTTTTATGCTCTCGTCCGCTTTTTTCTTTAATTTAAGGCCAATGAGCTGAAACAAATCCAGATAAGGCGTATCCTTGCGAGGCTTCATAAGCGTCCTCCCATATTGTTAGGAAACTAACTGTAAGTAATTAAACTATATCGGTATCTATGGGGTGTGTCAAACGATAATTAGTTCATTGACAGTTAGACATCTAACAATTATACTTCGAAGTGTCATCAAGCAAACGCCAAGGAGGAATAATAAAATGAACGATGCCATGCAAAGCTCTTCTGGACAAAAAGTGACGGCGATTACCAATGCGCGTATTTTCGATGGAGAGAAAGTGATCGAATCAAGGATCGTCGTCGTCAAAGGGGAAACCATTATCGCAATGGGCGACGACATTCCGGAGAATGCAACGATAATCGACGCTGAAGGTGCAACCTTGCTGCCCGGCTTGATCGATGCCCATGTGCACACTTCCGTCGGCGGATTACGCGACGCATTAATTTTCGGCGTAACGACAGAACTCGAAATGAACGGTGATTTTACGGAAAGAGGACGGGCCATCCAGTTGAAAAATGTGGATGACGTCGCGGATGTGCGTTCTGCAGGAACGGCAATCACCGCGCCCGGCGGACATCCGGACGAGTTGCTGCCCGATGATGGCGAGATTCCGGAATTCATATTAAAGGAACTGGAGAAGCTGTCGGAGGAAGACCGGGAAGCAATGTTGGCGGCTTATGCGCACGATCATGAAGAAGTACCGCAAGTAACGAATGTGGAAGAAGCGATCAAGCATGTGCACGCCCAGGTGGAAAATGGCGCCGACTATATTAAGATCATGATCGAAGAAGGAACCGTCATGGGTGCCCCTGGCCTGCCTGTACTCAGCGACGAGATTCTAAAAGCAGCCGTTAATGAAGCCCATAAGTTCGGTAAAATCGTCATCGCACACGTCTTAACGGCTCGTTCGTCGCAAACCGCCATCGATCTTGGCGTGGACGGCTTGGGGCATCTGTTTATCGACAGACCCGCGTACACGCCGGAGGTCGTGCAAGCCATCGTCGATTCCGGCGCATTTGTTACGCCGTGCCTGGTGTTGAACTCGTCCATTCTTGGGAACCCGGCAGCGGAATTGGCGAATGATGCTCGCGTTCATTCCAAATTGAGCTCGGACTGGATCGATATTTTGAACGCCAGTTTCAATACCTTCCCGCAAGGCAAATTGGAAAATAGCTTTAAAAACGTGATGGACCTTCACCGTGCCGGCGTGGACATTCTGGTCGGAACGGATGTCGCCCCCGTTCCCGTTCCAAATCTAGGCGGACTTGCTCATGGGGCCAGCGTACATCACGAATTGCAACTGCTGGTTCAAGCCGGGTTCACGCCGATCGAAGCGCTGCAGTCCGCTACCTCGAAGCCGGCCCGGCGGTTCGGTCTTCACGATCGCGGCCGCATAGCCGTAGGTGCGCGTGCCGATCTCGTATTGGTAGTCGGCGATCCGACAACTGACATCTTGGATAGTTTGTCCATTAAAGCCGTATGGTTTAAAGGTGTGCAGCAACGATAACAACAACCATTTTGCGGCGGCAGGGTACCCTACTTTAAGGCGTGCCCTGCTGGTTGGTTTTTGAATTTCGTAGAGTAATCAACAAGATTTCTCTGCTCTTTAACTTTAACAGAACATTGTGGGTTCCTATGTCTAAATTTATTCTTTTATCTACAAAAGTGTAAATTATACTTTACGTTTTCAGTACTTTATTCAATATTCCCGTATACAATTTAACGTTCTCCGCTATTCATTGTGGCATAACAATCTTGCGCACGATTTCTACCGCCCTTTTTTCAATCCGGCACTACGCACGAACAACCGACAGCTTATATGGATACTCACCAATCGCATATACGCCCGCTTGACCTCCTTCAACCGTAACTTCCGTTTTAAACACTTGCGCTTCTTTATCGGAACCAAGCCATACTCTACCGATCGCCGACAAAATGAACAATCCGTCTTCGTCCCCTACGGCAGCAAACAATTCATGACCCTTTTTATACTCGTTCATCAAATAATCGGCGTACATCGCGTTTTTAACCTCGTTTACGTCGCTAACGACAAGCCCGATCTCGCTAATACTGATAAGGCTGTCGCCTGTAAACGGCTTCTCGACGTCAGGACCGCGATCGTGTCTTGCGATGAACTCAACGATATTTCCCCCAGCGTCGTGAAAATAAACGGAGGTTGAATGCCAGGACTTCGAGTACACGCTGTTCGAATGGTCCGGGAACACATGGATGGCAATGCCGATCGATTCTAGCCAAACTATCGATTCATCGATTTTATTCCGAGGGATGTCGAATGCAAAATGGTAAAAGGGGGCCTCGGCACCATGGGTCTGCACAAAAGTAAGCGCCGAACGCCCGATGCCCACAGTAAACGTAGTATCGGAATCTTTCGCCAGAGGAAGTCCGAGTTCGTTGATATAAAATGCCTTTAGTTGCCCTAAGTGTTTCGTCAGTAATTGTACATGTTGTATTCTCAAACAAACCCCTCCTTAAAATCCTTTAAAATTCCGCTATCCTCACAAATTTTGTTCCATCCTCGTTGCGGTTGCCGACAATATCCTTCTCATAAACAATAACCTCACGCACGCCAAGAGGGGCATTAGGCAAAAATGCTAACGACAAACTTATATTGCTTAAGTAAAATTTATTTTGATCTCTGGGCTTCAGCCTGTGGGTGCCAAAAATATAGCCCCCTCCCTTTCCAACTGAAGCGCTATGAATCTGGCAGTCGACGACTTTCCCGATCCCGGGATACCTTCCACAAATACAAGCTTCAATGGACTCCCTCCCATAAACCTTTGCGCCCGATTATTCCCATTTCCTATACTGCAATGTTACCATGGTTCTGTCCTCATAAAAGCCAAAATTGGAGGAGCGCCCATGCCCGATTTGCAAGCGGCAATCTCGGAACCACAGATCATCCGCTATCTCGGCATCAAATTCAACGCAGAGGAATTATCGCTGGCCGAGTGGTCTATGACCAAGCTGAATTGGAAGGCGTCGAATACGGTGACGGACGCCTTATATCGAATTACTGGGATGGTGCTTGTCGACGGAATGACGCTCGACTGGTCCTTTATCCTCAAAGTGATCATTCCGGCGCCTGAGACGGATGATCCCAACCACTACTGCTATTGGAAACGCGAGCCGCTGCTCTACCAATCCGGGCTGCTCAAGACGCTCCCCGAGCCGGTGCGGGCGCCGCAGTGTTATGGCGTCGAGCAAGGGGATGACGGCACATGGCGGATGTGGCTGGAGGAGATCACCGAACACTCGGATGGACCATGGGAGCTGCCAAGATACGGGGAGATTGCCGAGATGCTAGGGCAGTTTAACGGCGCCTATCTTGCCGGTCTCCCGCTGCCTTCAGAGCCTTGGCTATGCCGTGGTTTCCTCCAGTCCTGGACGCACGAGTGCGATAAATACGACAGCGGTATCGCAAGACTTGAAGAGACATGGGCTCAATCGCGCGTAAAAGAACTTTTGCCCGAAGGCACTTTTGAACGCTATCTGTCGTTTTGTCAAAACAGGGAGCTGCTGCTGGCAAGCCTTCAGAAGCTTCCGAAAGTATTGACCCACAACGATGCCTGGAGGCCGAACCTGTTTCCTTCTGCAGGCCGCGGGCTGACGATGATCGATTGGTCCAATTGCGGTCTTGCCGGCGTCGGGGAGGAGCTGGGACGTTATTACGGATTGAGCCTGAACGCAGATCTTGGCGCCCTAGCCGATAAGCGGGCATTTGCGGATGAAATGGCGATTCGATATTGCGAGGGGTTACGTAAAGCCGGGTGGTACGGAGATGATCGTTTAGCTAAATTCGGGTTTATGGCTTCTGCCGGCACACGGTGCGGAATGATGTTTCCCAGCCTGTTCGAGCAGCTTTCTCGCCTCCCCGAAACCGATGAGGTTCCGGCTAAATGGAATGAACGCTGCACGGTTGCGTTGCATTTGCTTGAGCTTGCGGAAGCGTCAATTGAAATGGCGGGAGGCGCTACTTAGCGCCTCTTCGCCCCGGTTGGCTGGCCTGTACTGCCATGTGACGTTGTACAGCGCCTCTTGACGTGGTTGGCTGCCCAATCGGGCCAAGTAACGCTGTACAGCGCCTCTTCGTCTCAGTTGGCGGCTCGATTCGACTATGTAACGCTGTACAGCGCCTCTTCGCCTCCGTCGGCTGTCCGGCACCGCAATGTAACGCTGTACAGCGCCTCTTCACCCCGGCCGGCTGCCTCGTACCGCCATGTGACGCTGTACAGCGTCTCTTTACCTCCGTTGGCTGCCCAGCACCGCCATGTGACGCTCTACAGCGTCTCTTCGCCTCCGTCGGCTGCCCGGCACCGCAATGTAACGCTGTACAGCGCCTCTTCACCCCGGCTGGCTGCAGCGTACGCCATGTGACGCTGTGCAGCTCATTTTCACCCCGGTTGGCTGCCCGTACAGCCTCCGGCTTCTACAGTCAAACCCGCTCAGCCAATCTCCGAATCTCCTCGCACATCCTCGCATTAACCGGATACGCCTCTTCCAGGAACGCCAAAATGCGCAGCGCCGATTCGGGGACGCGGTCGTAGCCCTGCATCATGTCTCCGACGATCGCCGCGAAGCGCGGGAATCGCTTCTCCAACCGTCTCTCGTTCCCGAAGGGATCGGGATAGTAATCGACCTCGGGCTCCAGGAGGTGAAGGACCGACAGAATCCGGTCTATCGCGTAGCCTTGGATGAACCTTGCGGCGGATAGGCGCTCTCCCCTTGCGTAGCGGCCGAGGCCTACGTATAGGTTGGTTAAGGCTTCGTTCAAAGGAAAGTCCAGCGAGTCTGCTTTGAGGCTGGGGATCGGTACGGAAGACTTGGCGATGGACAGGTTCTCGTAAGCAGGATCCTTCCATACGACCCGGCCTTCCGGATAGGCGGCGTTCGTCAGCTCGCCCTCCTCGAAGATCGCGTATTCTCCGAAAATGCCATCTTGGAACAGAATCTTGCAGCCGGCATCGGAATTTTTAAAGGCATAAACAAGCGGATGCGTATCTTCCAGCCAGTCCAGACGGTCGATGAATCTGTTCTTCTCCCCCGGCTTCGCGATAACAAAGAAATCCAGGTCCGAATATTCATCCAGCCGCGCCGTCTCGACCCCGACGGAACCGACGCCTAACAATAAAAGCGCGCCTCCCGTCCGTTCGAGCGATTGGCCGATCTCGCCCAACCGCTGCAGCAGCCTTTCTGTTCCCCGCATACTTATCCTCCCCTTAGTTGAATGCAAAAAGGGCCCAACCCCACTCTTTCAGCGAGGTTGAACCCGAAGGTTGCATGGCCTTTATTCTATTGCCAAAATATCACGCAGGAATTGCCGCTGTCAACCGCCAATCTGTTCCGCCTTAATCGTTAGATCCATAAATAACGCTTCTCAGTTCGTTCGTTAGCCCCTTGGATATCGTGTATCCCTGGCTGCTATCGTCCGTGTCCACGAGCAAGGCGGTTCTCCCCGCTTCGTCTGCGACGTTTAGTACGTACTTCTTTCGCGTGCCGTCCCCGAAGGAGAGATACATAAAAAAATCCACGCCATAGTCCACTTCGCCATTCATTTTTTCCGCGTTAACGATCGCCTTGCGAAATACCTTCAGTACGACGCCGTTTTCCTTCGTAAACGTCTTCTCCGCAAACGGAGCCCCCGCTTGCTTGCAGAATTCCGCGCATTCAAGCTTCACGGATACGATTTCTTTTCCGTTCAGCACGACTTTGCCATTGGCGCCCGCATCGTTTGCGCAGCCGGTCGCAGCGATGCACAGAAGAAGCATCAAAATTATCGTAAAAACTCTCATGCCTCCGAGCTCCCCCCTCCCTACCTTATGAGTTAGAACGATTCATTTTGCGCAAAAGTTACTTGCACCGGTCATCAATAAAATAGCCCGCCGGATTGCGCCGACAGGCTATTGCATGCCATTCAATGGTTAGCGTCCTTAAGAATTCACAGGCTCCGGATTCCAGTTCTTCACGCCGTTGTCCTCGATAATCCCGATCGTCACATCGGCAATGTCGCTGTCCAGCAGCAAGCGGTCTCTGATCTTAAACTTGATATCGTCCGCGTCCGCAAGCGTTAGACCCGGGCGCAGCTCGATAAGTCCCTCGACGTGGTAATAACGGCCTTCCTGCAAAATCCGCATTTGATAAATATCGGTCACGTAGCTGTTGGAGAAAATGATCTGAGCGACTTTGTCCTCGACATCGCGGGGAGCGGATACCCCGATGAGCCCGACCATATTATCGTAGCCGACCTTGAACGCGACCCCGACCATCAGCAAGCCGATGAGGATGGTGGAGACGCCGTCGAGCAGATGAAAGCTCGTCAGCGACGTCACGACGACGGCCAGCAACGCCAAGAGCGCACCGGTCGTCGCGACAAGATCCTCGTAAAAGACCAAGCGTGTCGGCGGCGCGGCGCGTCCTACGTTTTTAAAGGCCTGAGGGACGATCGCCAGTCCCTTCGCCTCCGTACGCGATTCATGCACGATTTCCTTCATCGCTTTTATAAGAACAAATCCGTCGACCGCGACAGACAGGAGCAGCACAATGAGATTAAACCAAAAGCCATGCGATTCTGCGGAAGGATGCGCCAGCAGATGGAAGCCTTCCAGGATGGTCTCGTAAGCCATCACGGTGACGACGATGACAGCCACCATACAAAACAGATTGATGACCCGGCCAAATCCGGTGGGGAAGCGGCGCGTCGGCTTTTTCTCGGCCAGCACGCTGCCGGCGAATACGAAAGCTTGATTCACGGCATCGGCGATCGAGTGCATGGTCGATGCGAACATCGCCCCGCTGCCCGTCGTTACCGCCGCGATGCCCTTGACGATCGCCACCCCGGTGTTGCCTATGGCAGCCGCGGCCGAAGAGGTATTGCCTTTTTTCAATAATGCGATAAAGCCTGTCCGTTGACTGTCGGATTCCACGTTAAAAATTCCCTCCTCAATGATTTCAATAGCTATTTACGTACGGTTCCGCCTTACAGTCGCGCTATATCTTTAATTTTTTGCACGCCTTCACGAATACCTCGAATAGTCTAAAGTTATAACCATCCGTCTCGTAGTTAAACTCCGGATGCCACTGCACGGCTGCCACAAACTTCTTACCCGGCATCACGACCGCTTCTACCAAGCCGTCTTCGGCCTTGGCGGCAGGCAGGAGCTGCCCGGACAACCGCTTGATGCCCTGATGATGGTAGCTGTTGACTTGTAAAACTCCCGCTTCGACCAGGCCGTGGAACGGCGTTTCCTTCGCAATGTATACAGGGTGGACCGGCTCCGAGTAAGGAGGCGACTGCTTGTGGCCGACCTTCAAGTCGGACTGCATTTGCGTCGGAATATCCTGGTACAGCGTCCCGCCGAGCAAGACGTTAAACAATTGAAGGCCGCGGCAAATGCCGAATGCAGGCTTGTCCAGCCGTAAGACAAGGTCGAAGAGCGCTGCCTCCATCTCGTCCCGCTCGTCGCATGGTTCTCCGCAGAACGCTTCCGCTTTTTCCCCGTACAGTCCGGGATTAACGTCATGTCCGCCCGTAAAAAGAAAGCCGTCGAACAGATCCGCGATGCGAGCGATTTGCGCTGCATCCGAGGTAAGCGGCAGCATGAACGGAATGCCCCCGGCCGCCTCGATGCCTTTCATATACCCTGGAAGCATCCAATAGCTGTCTTTTTCTCCGTCATACAAGGGCAGTACGCCAATCGTCGGTCTCTCCATGTCCGATGCCTCCAAGCCTATCCTGTTCTATTTATCTAAATATTTACTTCATTTTATCATCTCCGCCTTCGGACAATTGCGCGAACCTTTTGCACGAATCCGCCTATAAACGCGAAAACGAAAAGAGCCCCGCTGCGGCGAGGGCTCTTCCTTCTAAGCTATGCTAATGCGCGACGATACCACGGCAGCCGGGACAACGGCGCCTCCACTTCGATTGCGCAGGGTCCGCGCACCGAACTGCCGTCGTCGCCTTCCCACGTTCCTTGCGGAAAAACGACTTTTCGCGAGGTTGCCCCTTTTTCCAATACCGGCGCCGCCAAAATGTCGTTCCCAAGCATGAACTGGTCGGAAACGGTCTCGAAGCCGTCTTCCGGGAATGCGTACGCCATATGCCGCATGATCGGCTCGCCTGTCTCCGCGGACTGCCGGACAAGCTGCTCGATCTCGGGTCCGAGCCGGCAGTGAAGCTTGGCCGCCTCCAGGCAACACGCCAAGTGCCGATCGTCCAGGACTCTCCAGGGCGCCGTCGAAAATTGGATCATCGGGAACAGCGCCGAGCATTGCGCGTACCGCACGAACAGCTCCTGATCGACCTCGAAATCGGGACGAATCAGATCCTCGTACTGCCCGCCGCCGACCATGTCCGGGCAGTTGAACGCATAGCCGAGCAGCCCTTGCGCCAGGCCGTTCGGGATCAAGCTGGCGAGTCCGTCTCCGATCCAGCTGTGATTTTTGTCGCTCAGGCGCTGGACAATCGGCTGGCCGGCCAGCTTCCAGCAGGCCCGGTATTCGTTGAACGCATACCGAAGTCCCAGCCGCGCCCACGCCTCGCACTGCTCGTTCGGCGTCGCCGGCCGGGCGCCGACGTCCGACGGCTTGTAGTACTGCGGATCCCCGGCATCCAGCTTGAAGCCGTCGATCCCGTACATTTCGATAAGACGATTGAGCTGCCTGTTGAACCAGTCCAAAGCGTCCTCGTTCGTGCCGTCCAAGATTCCGCTGTAGCCGTTCCACCACTTGCGGATGACAGGCTCTCCGTCCGCTTCGCGCAGCAGATAGCCTTGCCGATGAAGATACCGGAACACTTCCCCGTCGGGACTGACGAACGGGCTGACCCACAGCATCACGCGAAACCCGAGCGCATGCAGCCTTTCGACCATCGCCCCGGGATCCGGGAAGCGCCCCGCATGGAACGTCAGCGTGCCGTAATCCTCGTGCCAATTGTCGTCGATCATCAGGATGCCGGGCGGAAATCCGTTCGCGACGATCGCTTCCGCATAAGCCAGCACCTTCTCCTGCGTCGGTTCGTAGCTCATCTCCATCCAGGTATTGTACTGCGGCACGTTAAAGAACAGCGGATCCGGCGCGGTGCCCGACGGCGGAAAATACGCGCGCGACGCATGGCCGAACGCCCCCTGCAGATTTTCCCCGCCTCGCTCGATCTTGATCGTTCCCGCTTGTCCCTCAACGATCAGGGCGCCGTCCTTAAAGGCGAATTGGAAAGGCGCTTCCGACCATACGCTTCTCCCCTGGCTGGAGAGCAGCAGCGGACTCGCCTGGTTATAGCCGGCATCGCCGTACAAATCTCTCCAGTGGTCTGTGGTGCTGCCGAACGGCATCTGCACGCCGTCGCTGACCGCCCCGCCCCACCAATATTCATTTTCCAGCAACGGAATTCGAATCGATTCTTTATTCATATGGCCTCCTGAAGGAACTGCTTCATACCTCGATCTTACCGCCGGACCCCTTGGAGGACAATCTTAAGTTTGTGCGCTATACTATAACAAAATTGACCTCATTGAAACTGGAGAGAACGAGCGGATGGAGCCTTCCGTCTACGGATTTCGCAATGAAGAGCATTCGATGTTGACTGTCGACTCGATCGGCTGGCAGAGCATCCGAAGCGCCGGATATGCCTTCTCGGGCGACGACCGTCCGGACTGCGGACATGTCGTATTTCAATATACGCTTGGCGGAGAGGGCTGGATCGAATACGAGCAGCAGCGCGTTCGCTTGCCGAAGGGGACGGCGTTCCTCGTCCGGATTCCGGGCAGCCACCGTTATTATTACGAGGAAAACGGCGCCCCCTGGGAAGTGATCTGGCTCAATCTGCGGGGCGACGAAGCGGGCCGGATCTGGGACCTTGTCCTGGCGCAGGAAGGGACGGTCATTCGCAGGGATGCGGATTCCCCTTTGATCTCGCAGCTGTGGAAGCTCTATCGGGCGATCTCCGAGGAGAAGCTGACGGATAAGTACCGCTTGTCCGTCCTCGCTTACGAGTGGATGCTCGCGCTGCTCCAATCGAGCCGGGAGTCGGGTCGGGAAGTCAGCTCGAAGTCCCACTCGCTGCTGTATGAAGCCAAGCGGCTGATGAAGGCGAGCTTCGCCTCGCCATTAACGCTGGATGCGATCGCGCAGCAGCTTGGGGTGAACAAATATCACTTTTGCAGACTGTTCCAGAAGGCCGAACACACCTCGCCGCTCGCCTATCTGCGGGACCGGCGGATGGAGGCTGCGATCGCGATGCTCCGAACGACGGATCTGCCGGTTCAGGAAGTGGGCAGGCGGTGCGGCTTCGACAGCCCCAGCTACTTCGGCAAGGTGTTCCGGGAATATATGGATATGTCGCCGACGGCGTACCGGAACAAGAAGCTGGAGTTCCCGTACGATGCCATCTACTACGATTGACCTTGAGCGGTGCGAAAAGGAGACGATGACATGACCGAAGCCGCCGCCGAATACGGCACCTACGGCTTTCGCTTCGCCGATTCCCCGGAGCTGCCGCTATGCGGCTTATTCGCGGTCGGACGGGAGCGGGAGATCAGCGCCGCGTATCGCTGGGACGGCCTGACCCGCGACGACGGGACGGACGCCAGACTGGTAACGCGGGACGGCGATCGCATCGTCTGGACGTCGAACGGGCCGGACGGCGTGCGTTATGTCGCTTTGTTTAATGTCGGCGACGCGCCGCTGCGGGTCGGCGTCGTGCTGGAAGCGCTCGGCTGGAACGATGGCGCGGCGGCTGTGGCTTTCGATATGTGGGCTGCGTCGGCGCTCGAGCCGGTCGGAGAGCGGTTGGAGCTGGAGGTCGCGTCGCACGGGGCGCGATTGGTGAGGTTGAGCTAGCGCCAGCAGGCCGGACTTGGGGTCAAGACTGAGCGAGTCCCGGACGGTGCGTCCGGGACTCGGTTTGTTGCTGGTTGGGACTTCCTGCGGCCGCGTCGCTGCGTAGGGGCGTCGTTTGTTTCTGGTTGAGACTTCTTGCGGCCGGATTGCTACGTTCGGGCTGCGGTTGTTTCTGGTGGAGACTGCGGTTGTTTCTGGTAGAGACTTCTTGCGGCAGGTGCGCTGCATACGAGCTAAGTTTGTTTCTGGTTGAGACTTCTTGCGGCCTGCATGCACCACTCTGGTTTGATTGGTTTTATATCGTTGCCTTGTTTCATCAACCAAGTAGAGCCGTTTGTCTCTTGTAATGATCCTCAATCACCATGCACGCCATGGCTTCAATCACAGGTACGATCCGAGGGCAAATACACGGGTCGTGCCTGCCGATCGTCGAGATCTCCCGCTCCCCGCCTCCCGCATCTACCGTCCTTTGCGCGACGGAGATGGACGACGTGGGCTTGACGGCGACTCGGAATACAATGTCCGAGCCGGTACTGATGCCGCCGACGATGCCGCCGGCATGGTTTGTCAGAAATCCGCCCGCATCCATCTGGTCGTTGTGCTCGCTCCCTCGCATCGAAGCGGCCTGAAAGCCCGCTCCGAATTCAATCCCCTTGATCGCGCCGACGGACAGCATCGCTTTCGCAAGCTCCGCGTCCAATTTGTCAAACACAGGCTCCCCGAGCCCCGCCTCGACGCCGCCGATCCTGCACTCCACGATTCCCCCGCAGCTGTCCCCTTCCGCGGCTAATCGTTCCACTTGTTCGATCATGCGTACCGCCGCTTGAGCGTCGCACGCCCGCACGATATTGCGATCGATCGCATCCGCATCGAAGGTCTCGCACCGGATGCCGCCGATCTCGGTTGTATACGCCAGGACGGACACGCCTCTTCGCTCCAAAAGCTTGCGCGCAACTGCGCCGGCCGCTACCCGCGCTGCCGTCTCTCTCCCGGAAGCCCTGCCGCTCCCCCGGTAGTCGCGAATGCCGTACTTCTTTTCGTAGGTAAAATCCGCGTGTCCGGGCCGAAACATGGATTTAAGATCGTCGTACGCCGATGGAATCATGTCCGTATTGTCGAGCATGATGCATAAGGGCGTCCCCGTCGTTCGACCTTCAAAGACGCCTGACAAAATGCGAATTTTATCGTATTCCTTTCGCGGGGTCGTGACCGAGGACTGCCCCGGCTTCCTTCGGTCCATTTGAACCTGAATGTAAGCTTCGTCCAGCTCGACGCCCGGCGTAACGCCTTCCACAATGACACCGACAGACACGCCATGCGACTCTCCGAACGTCGTCATTTTCAAGCGTTCCCCGAACGTACTTCCGGCCATGCCGCCGCCTCCCGACTCGTTAAGATTTCTTCTCTTTGAGTTTAGAGCTATACTTGCAATAAAAGAAATCAGAATAATCGACGATTGCCATAGAGAGGGACGATATCAAAATGATCGCGAATATGGAGTGGTATCGGGTTTTCTTGCAGGCCGCAGAGACCTCCAATCTCACCAAAGCCGCGCAAAACCTTAATATGACGCAGCCATCCGTAAGCTATGCGATCAAGCAACTGGAAGCGACGCTCGGGGTTGGGCTATTTGACAGGCTGTCCAAGGGGGTCCGGTTAACATCGGAAGGACAAGCCCTTTACCGCTACGTTCGGCAAGCGTTCGCCGAACTCGATTCGGCAGAGCGTCACATGAAGCAGCTGAAGCAATTCGAGGAAGGCCGGCTGCGAATCGGCGCGAACGGGGCTATTATTAAAGACTTCCTTCTCCCCTCGCTCGACGCTTTTCACGCCCGATATCCCGCTCTCCGCATTCAACTGTCGCAAGAACGGACCAACCGCATTGTGGAAAGGTTAAAGGAGGGATCGCTAGACCTCGGCTTCGTTCATTTGCCCGTAGAGGACGAAGAGATCCAAGTAGGCGTCTCCCATACTTCGCCGTATTGCGCTGTCGCAGGAAGCGTGCATGCCGATTGGGCCGAGGAGACGCTATCGATGGAGCGGCTTGCGGAGCTCCCTCTTCTGATGCTGTCTCCCGGCAGCTCGTCCCGGCTGTTTATCGAAAGATGGTTCCAATCGCATGGAGTCCAGGCCGAGGCCGACTTCGAGCTGAGCAGTCTTGAGATGCTCGCGGAATTCGCGGAGCGCGGTTACGGCGTAGCCTTCGTCCCAAAAGCCTTCACTGCTTCCCGCGTTGCAAGCGGCTCATTACTGGCGCTGAGCACACAAGTTCCGCTGCCGGCAAGGCACTTCGGAATGGCCTTGCACAAGGATTCGGCGCCTTCGCTCGCAGCCAAGGCCTTTATGGATATGCTGGATGACTGACGTCTTCGCCCGACAGCCCGAATGCCTCAATCGGCCGCAGCCTTTTTGTCATCGAGCAAGAGCGCGATAAACGCCTTTCCTGCGTCGGCGCCGGGCCGTTCATTACGGAGTTCCATGGCGAAGAAGCCCAGACTCTTCGGCGTCTGGGCAATGATGCGAAAATGAATGCCGTTAAAGACCATGCTGCGGATATGCAAAAAGCCCAAGACGTCCGATTGGACGACTTGGGCTGCCGTAGATGATTTTCTTTATTGCTCGTCGGCGCTGGGACCGTAAATGCCGGGGATCGGCACATCGAGCAGGCGGAGATAGACCGTCAATTGACCGCGATGATGATAGCAGTGGTTAAGAAGCGTCGAGCGAACCTGCTCGTATCGCGAGGTCGAGACGATCGCCGTGCCGCCCAGCGTCCAACTGAAGGGATGCTGGAGTTCGTCGTCGCTCCACTCGCGGACCTTGCCGGCCGCTGCCGCGGTGGATCGCGCCAACAGCGTCAAGATTTCCGAGACGGATGCGGCTTCGGGCAGCGGAACGATCGGCACTTCATGGGACGATGAAGCCAGCATCGAGGCCACAGTCTCGGGCATGCCCGCCAAATGCAAGGCCAGCTGTCCCAAAGACATAGACTTGGCATGCGGCCTCCAAGCCAGGCTTGCTTCGGGAATCATCTCGATGAGACGGCGGGTAGACGCCGCTTCCCGGTGCAGTTCTTCCTCTAACAGTTGGATCAGGCTCATTAATCGATCCCTCCTTTGTGATAGCCCGATTATACGACAAGCCCGAGCTCGTCATTTCTTTCCGATTGCTCGTTTTTAAATGAGGAGCCTCAAGTTGACGTTGGGGTCAAAACGGCTGGCTGGGCGTTACTTCTGCCAGATAAAATTTATTCACTCCTCAGCAAAATTAATTTTGAATTCATTTACATAAACGGCAGTGCCCGTCATATCGATCTGTTCTCCGTTCATTACGGCGACCCTCACGCTTCCATCTCTTCCGAGCTCCTGCCCCTGTTCGATCAGAAGGTTTAGTTCGGACTCCGGCTTAATATATTTCGCATAGTAAGCGCCCATGACGCCCGAGGCCGTCCCCGTCACAGGGTCCTCCACCGTACCGGAAAATGGCGACGAAAAGTGGCGGGCATGCATATCGGCGCGGGGATCGTGAGTTTCAACGCAAAAGGGATGGACGGAGGCGTTCGGCATTTCCTTTAAGAGGAACGGGAACTGTTTATTGTCGGGCTTCATTCGTTTGAATGCGGACAGGGTCTTGATTGGAACCAACAGCGTCCAGGTCCCGGTACTTCCGTAGATGGTCGGCCATTCTGTCTCTATGTCACGCTCGTCGATTCCCATCGATAGGGCCAGCTCTTCTAGCGAACCCTTGAACGCCTGAAATTGAGGAGTCGCTTGCCGCATTGTAATATACAGTTCATTCGTTGCATCAAAACGGATAGGCAAAATTCCCGCTTTCGTTTCGATCGTCAAATCGCGCTTGTCGCCCAACATGCCTCTCGTTTTTAACGCATATAGCGTCGCCATCGTCGCGTGTCCGCAGAGATTGATCTCATGTCCCGGCGTAAAAAAACGGATTCTCAAATCCGCTGCATCGGAAGGAAGCGGGAAGGCCGTTTCGTTAAATCCGACTTTCCGTGCCACCTCCAGCATCTGCTCGGCCGTCAGCATCTCCCCGTCCAGTACGACGCCAGCCGGATTTCCTTTGTTCGGAATACGGCTAAACGCATCATAATGGTACACGGTCACTTTTCTCACGAGTTCGCCTCCGACATTGGAAGTTTTGATCACCTCTTATTTATAACTCAACGCAAGGCGCCGCGTAAAAAAAACGAGGAACGGCTGATTGCCGACCCTCGTTTTTGCTGGCGTATCGAGACGTTTTAACCCTCGTACTGCCCGTCGCTCACATGCTCCAGCCACTCGACAGCTTTGCCGTCCAGCCGTTCTTGAATGGCGATATGCGTCATCGCCGTCGTCGGCGAAGCCCCGTGCCAGTGCTTCTCGCCGGGCGGGAACCAGACGACGTCGCCTGGACGAATCTCCTCGATCTCGCCGCCCCAGCGCTGTACGCGTCCTTTGCCTGCCGTCACGATGAGCGTCTGTCCGAGCGGATGCGTATGCCATG
The DNA here is from genome assembly GCF_042683485.1 of Cohnella sp. GCM10020058. Lineage (NCBI taxonomy): Bacteria > Bacillati > Bacillota > Bacilli > Caryophanales > Paenibacillaceae > Cohnella > Cohnella sp. GCM10020058. Next base: position 146,367 of record NZ_JBHUJV010000006.1, on the reverse strand, counting down.
CGGTCCGCGCGCCCGGCTCGAAGGTCACGCTGGCGCCGGCTCCCCGTGCGGGATCGGACGCTTCGAATAGCGGATCGATGCGTACCGTGCCGGTAAAATAATCGGAAGGTCCTTTGCCGGAAGGCTGCTCCCCCGCTCTTCTGATCTCCATGTCTGCTCTCCTCCGTCCGAATCGGGATCTCCTTCATAACTTAGTCGAACCCATTTGAATAGTCAACTCATGTCTATTATTATATAATCGACTTCGCCGGTTTCAATGGTCAATCCGCCGGGATCTGTTCATAGATGAACACATCGGCGGAAAGTGTCAAGTATGTCGGGGAAAGCTAGGTGAACGATTATAGCGAAAATGGACCGAAGAATCGCGAAGACGCAGGAGGCTTTGAAAAAAGCCGTCATCGAGCTGATGACCGAAAAGAATTTCGACGACATCACCATTCAGGAGATCGCGGACCGGGCGGACGTCAACCGCGGGACCATTTATCTTCATTATCAGGACAAGTTCGATCTGCTCGACCGACTCATCGAATCGCACTTGAACGAAATGAGCGAGATGGACGATTGGGCATGTGAGCTGGAATGGAAGGACGCGCTCGTCCCTTATTTTGAATACTTTGAAAAAAATTATTTGTTCTTCTCGACGATGCTGGCCAGCAAAGGCGTCCCGTCTTCGTTCAGAACCCGGCTGCTGAATTCGTTCATGGAAGGCTTCAAGTGCGAGATCGACCGGGATAGCGGCAAAAATACGGACCTGACGGACGATGTGATGCTCCAATATGCCGGCACCGCCTATGTCGGTATCATTGAATGGTGGATTAAAAACGGCATGCCCCATCCGCCGCGCGTCATGGCGCAGCAAGTCGGAACGCTGCTTGGGAGAAGTCTGTAGCCGGTCGGTGGCACCTGCGCCTCATACGCGCCGCCCTTCGGCGCACCATCATTCTGCATAGCTCGATACGCTACTGGACCCCGGAGTGAGCTGCCTTGCCTTCCATGCTTCGCAGGTTAAATCGTTGGGTCCGCGACCGGCTGCCGCTCGGCCTTCTTTTCTTCCAGGACAATGGTTCGGCGGTAAAAGGTCGAATGCGCAAGAAAACCGTCAGGCAGGATCGATGATCGCCCTGACGGTCCTTTTAAATTTGACAGATATCCGAAACGCGATTTGCGCCGAATGCCTTGCGACGGCTCATCCGACAGCCGTTCCGAAAGCCCGCGAATCCGTGCCCCCGTATCGTCGCCCGTGGATCTTCACCCGCGGATCCGTGCCCGCATCTCGTCGCCAACTGATCCGTGCCCACGTATCGTCGCCCGCGTCGATCCTTCGCCGTAAAACCTGCAAATATACATCCATTTCTGCCGCTGTCGACCCTTTTGGACATAAAAGATGCAAAAACGCAGTTATTTTCCTCCACCGGCCGGATTTCCGGCTTGCGTTTTCAATTTACCTGCATATTTGCAGGCATTTCATTCGATGTCTCGGGTCGGTTGAAAATACATGTACAGATGCCGTTTTTTCGATCCGCCGAACGCTCGCTTACCTGTCCACGATTCGCTGCCGCCGAGTCAGGGTGCCGTTTTTTTGAAAACAGGCCTATTCGAACCGGATCTCGTCGATCGTAAAGTTGCCCGTAAACGCACTATGCTTGAACTTGATGGCCGTAGCTTTGTCGAAGCCCGTAAAGTCGGCCAGCGGGATGCGAATCGTCTGATAAGCAGTCGTGGCGGTGACGGTCTTCGTCCCTTTGGCCCCGCCTGCATCCCACATCGTCACGTTAAACGAGGCGCCGTTCGTGGCGCTCTTCACGACGTATACGAGGTAAGTGTAGGCGGACAGATTGACGTTTGTCTCGGCGGCGCTGAACGTGGAGTCCCACCAGCTGACGCCGCTGAGCGTCAGCTCGGAACCGTTGCTCGAGATGCTGCCGTCTCCCCAATAACCGCCCCCCATGTCATTTTTCAGCAGCGTATTATACTGGGAAACGCTATCGTAGTTGTCAAAGATAAGCGGCGTCACGCCCCCTCCGCCGCTGGCGCTCACGACGATGCGGTCGATATCGGGCGCATAGCCGGTCGGCTGGGAAAACAGCAGCGTATTGGCGCCCGATTGCAGATGCACGGTCACAGTCTTCGCCGCTACCGTCGTCCAGCCGCCGGAGCTCGGGAAGCTGATCGACGTGCCCGCGCCGCCGTTTACGCTGAGCGAGGCCGAGCGGCTCGCGTCTCCGTTCAAATAGTAGATCGTCAGCGTATAATCGCCGGCGGCAGGCGCCGTGACGCCGTTGAACCGCAGCGTGCCGCTGCCGTTGCCCACATAGCCGACCTTGTTCCCGCCGGAGCAGGTCGTACAGCTCGAGACAGCAGCCGGGCTGACGAGCGTGTTGCCCGAAGCTTCCGCTTCATAGGAGGTCGTGCCGGTCGGTGTTGCTGTCGGCGTTGGTGTCGGTGTTGGCGTTGGGGTTGGTGTCGGTGTTGGCGTCGGGGTTGGCGTTGGGGTTGGGGTTGGCGTTGGCGTCGGTGTCGCTCCGCCGGTTAATGGTGGATCGGCCAACGTCGTGGACGTCGTGGCGCTTGCGGTTACATGGAAGCCCGACAGCGTCAGCCAGCCGCTGCGGTTCGCATCCTGCCGTGTGTTCGCGAAGCGGAGCGTCTTGCCGTTCGATAACGGGTTGACGACGCGCATGACCAGCTTGTAATCGCCGGCAGCCAGATTGTGGCTCGCGCTGAAGGCAAAGCTGTAATCCGCGCCGCCCGGCTGCACGCTTTTCAGATTCCAGTTCGCCGTGCCGAGCGACTTGACCCAGACGTCGGAAGCGTTCAGCACACCGAACTCGACCGGCCAGTTATAGTAGAACGGCGCCACACCCTTGTTCTGCAGCTTGACGTTGACCGTCAGCGAGGATGCCGGCGAATCGGGCAGTTGCACGCCCGAATTGTGCAGCGTGTAGCCGAGCATCTTGTGCGCCCGAAGCGCATTGGCCGTAGCGGTCGTGCTCGGGAGGGTCGACTTGTAAACCTTGTCGTACATGAGCCAGGAGGCGTGCGTCGTCTCGACCGAGGTCTGGAAGTTCTGACCGTTCTGGTTGGGCCAGGTCTGCCAGAAGTTCGCGTCCTGCTGGAGCGGCGGATAAAGCTCGCCTCCGATCGGATGCGTCTGCCAGATGTTTTGCAGGTTGTTCTGCGTAATGAGGCTCCAGAAATCCCAGGTCGTCTGGGTCAGCGTCTCCCAGGCGAACGAATCGTCATGATAGCCGAAGGCGTTTTTCAGCGTCGACGTGCTGGCGGAATAGGGGTAACGGGCCAGGACCTGCGTCGTGTGAAATGCGTCTTTAAATGCTGTGAGCAGCCCGTCCATATTCGTCTGATTCATCTGCCAGTCGTTCGGGGCGGCATTGTAGGGCCACGTATGCCACTCGCCCCAGAAGCCGTACAGTCCCGTCGTCACGAAGCCGATCCGCGGATCGCCGTCGTAGCGGGCGCCGAGCGCGGCGACGAATTGGCGCAGCGCCGTGTTCAGGTTGGCGTCGTTCCAGTCGGGCGCCAGGCTGTGCGTCGACGTGTCATGGTTGCCGTTCTGGTCGTAATCGCGCGTCAGCAGACCGCCGTTGATCAGAAACTGCGGAATGCCGGTCGTGCGTCCCGGATAGTCGACGTAGACACGGAACGCAGCCTGGTTGCCCCGGCTTGCGATATCGTTCAGATAGGCGTCCAGCGGCGCCCAGTTGTACGTGTTGGAGCCTGTCATGAGATCCCGCAGCGACACGTAGAACCATTCCATGCTGTGCGGGAAGCTGTTGTTCGGATCGACGCTTTCCGAAGGCTGCTTGGAGAAGGGCAAAAAGCCCTTCAATGGATTTTGCTCCAGCCCCGGCTTGTTCGGGTCGTACGTCTGGGTCTGCCATTCTCCCGAAGCCGCGGCGTGCTGCAGCCGAAGGTTCATAAGCAGCATTGTGCCAATCAGGACAAAAACCAGCATGATGAGTACCGGCTTTGCGGGCCTTGCGAGTCGTGCGTTCGACATTACATCGTTCACTCCTGTTCGCATGGGATATGTTGCTAAAGCGACCGGCGAGCCTGCCCGCCGTCCCTGCCCCTCGCCCCCTCCCCGGTGCGTCCTCGTCACCGCAGCATCCCGGCAACCACGCATGCATGCAGACTGGCGCGGACTAGTTCGCACCTTCGTAAGCGCTTACGATCTCATCATAAATCACGCGTTTTGCCTGCTGATAGGCCCCGTTTTTAAGATCGCAACCATCTTTTTTAGATCCGCTCTCCAGCGGTGGAGCTTTGGAAAATCAAACAAGAGCTGTCTCTTAGGTCACCTCATGACCTTTTGAGACAGCCCTTCGGGCGGGCGTGAGGCATCGCTGGATTGCCGTACTGCGGGCTGTCGTAAGGCAGCACTTTGCGATTGCTGCGGAGGCGATGCTGGATTCGCGGGCCGCGGAAGGCCCTATCGCCTTCTATACGAGAGGCGATGCCGCCTTCGTCGGCCGCGGATTGCCAAAGTTGCATACACAGGGTTCGTTAACGCAGCTAATCAAGGCAAGTTTGCCAGGTAACATGCGAGGTGATCGGAACTGTGGCCCGTAAAACGACACGATTTGCGCGAACTTCGCCGATTTAGCGCATCCCCCACCGATAGCGGCTCCCACGTCCGGTCACTCCGCTTCCTCCGCCTGCACCTGCCAGATCAGCTCCGCGCACAGTCCGCCCCGCTCGGATTGGCTGAGGAACAGCCCTGAGCTTTTGCCGAACAGCAGCATGAGCCGCTGATGCACGTTCTGCAGGCCCGAGTCGATCTGATCGCTCGGCGCCGTGCGAATCTTCGTCTGCAGCGCCTCCAGCTGCGCCGGCGACATGCCCGTGCCGTTGTCGTCGACCGAGAGCCGCGCGATGCCTGCCTCCTCCAGCGTTCCCCGGATGCGGACGGTCCCGTACTTCACGGGCTTGCGGAACGCATGCACGATCACGTTCTCGATCAGGGGCTGCAGCGACAGGCGGGGGATCTCCATCTTCAGCATCGCCGGATCGATATCGATCTCGTACTCGAAGTCGTCCGTCAGCATACGGTGGATGTCCAAGTAATTTTCGATCAGATTGAGCTCTTCCTGAATGGTCGCGAAGCTGCTGCTGAGCTTGGTCGTATAGCGGTAATACCGGCTCAGGTTCATCGTCATCGAGACGGCCGCTTCCTTTTCCTCGAGCTCCACCATGCTCTTGATATACGCCAGCGTGTTGTAGAGGAAATGCGGATTGATCTGCGACTGCAGCTGCTTGACGTTCGCTTCCTTCGTCCGAATCTGTTCCTTCAGCACGTCCTCGATCAGCTCTTCGATTCTCGCGGCCATCGAGTTGAACTTTTGATAGACGTACCGAAACTCTCCCTTAGGCGGATCCTTCATCCGGCTCGTGTAGATGCCCTTCTCGATGAAGTTCATGCCCTGCATCAGCTTGCGGAACGGAATGCGGATGCTCCGGTACAGCAAAAAGCTCAAGATGCAGGCCATAAAAAGCATCATGCCGCTGATCGAGTAGAACATCGTCTGGCTGCGCTTGATCGGAGCCATGATCGTGTCGATCGGCACGTAGTCTACCAGATACCAGCCCAGCGGCTGCACCATGTCCATATGCACCTGGTACGTGCCCCCGCTCGTCCGGATAAGCAGCGGATCGAAGCCCTCTTCCGTGGCAACCGGATCTAGCTCGGGCAGCATCTCCTGAATCAAAGCCTGATTCGCCGTATAGTTATAGATCGGGTTGTCTCCGGGCTTGTATAGAAAGGGATCCTCCAGTCCGTTGCTCTTCATCTCGGACAGATCGCTCTTGATCTCGCCTTCGTCCACTTTGGCGACGACCGTCAGATCCGCCTCTTCCTCCTTGGCGCTCTTGGCCGGATTGGAGATCGTCTCGATAAAATAGGCGCTGCCCTTCGAACTCGTCCGGTAGCTCCAGAAGCCGTCTTTGTCCGGCAGCTCCTCGGGCACGGCGCCCAGGCTGGAATTGCTCTTGATCACGACTCCCGTCTTTGGATAGACGACCGCGATGATGCCCTTCCACCTCCCGTAGCCCGCCAGCCTGCTGATTTCCTCGGATACGGTCTTCAGCGTGCGATAGTAGAGCAGGTCGTCGTTCAGCAGGTCCGGATAGGCCAGATTGCGGACTTCCGTGCTCTCGTACAGCATCTTTTGATAGGAATCGTATTGGGCGAACATTTGACCGAGCTGCCCGACGAACGTTTCGACCTGCGTCCGCTTCGCCTTCACGATTTCCCGCGTCAGGACGCTGGAGCTCGTATGATTCGAGTAGGCGTACAGCGCGATGATCGGCGTCAGCAGCAGCAGCAAGGCGAGTACCATATTCGTGAAAATGCTGGATTTCACTTCGATTCCCCCCGATCCGCGGGGGAGGTCTGCGCAGCCCGGAAATCCGCGTACTGACGCTTGAATTCTTCCCATACTTTCTCGTAGCCGGCTTTCTTCAGGGCCTCCATCGAGCCCGGAAAGGCCTGGTCGTAGCCGACGATGCCCAGATTGATCGGCAGAAACTTCTCGTTGTACACCGCGAGCACTTTGGCGTACTCTTTTTTGACCGGCTCCTGGTTAAAATGAAAACCGAAAATTTTCGATATCCGCGCATTGTCGTCGTTATGCAGCATATCCTCCACGACGGAATCGTCCACATTGGTCGTCGGCATGAAATAGTTTTTGTTGCGCCACATCCATTCGTACATGAACTGGTCGTTCGTGAGAAGCTGGATTTTGTCGTTCTCGATGCGATAGTCTTTGCCCTCTACGCCATAAATGATGAAGTTGTAGTGCTCCTTGCTCTGCAGGATCCAGTTCATGAACTGCATGGCGCGCTCAGGGTGCAGCGCCTTGGTCGGAATCATATACGCTTCGTTGGAAGGCGCGACGATGTACTTCGGTTTGTCCGGGGCCAGATAATATTCTCTCAGCTTGGCGTCGGGATCCGCGTTTTGCACCGTCTGCAGGTTTTCCATCGCCCGGGAGACGGCGCCCACCCGGAACAGCAGCCTGCCCGCATCCTCCTGATCGATGTTGGCCGCCTTGTTGCCGGCGAGGCGTTTGTCGATTACGCCGATGTCCACCCAGCGTTTGCGTACTTGCGCGACCTTCTTGTACAGATCGGATTCCAGATAATCGACAAGCTCGCCCGTATCCTCGTTCACGGCGAACATCTGATTTTCGTCGAGGAAGGTGAGCGGCTGATCCGACAGCTCCCGCCACAGGACGTCCTGGCCGCGATCGTTCTCCAGATATCCGTAGTAGCGCGGATCGCGCGCATGCATTTTCGTATAAAACGCTTCTAGATCGGCAATCGTCCGGATGTCCTTCATGCCGACCGACTCCAGCAGATCCTGGCGCACCATCACCGACGTGAACTTGCCGGCAGAGGTGAACGCCTGGGATGGAATCGCCCAGAGGCTGCCGTCCATCTCGTACTGCTTGAAGTTGTCCGCCGGGATGTTCGCCGTCAGATCCTTGCCGTACGTCCGAAGCAGCGTATCGAGCGGCTGGAGATAGCCCTTCGTCTTGTAATCCGACACGAACGACATGCCGTACCAGAACAAATCGTAGTTCTCGCCGGTGGACAGCGCCAGCTCCACCTTGGATTGATAGTCCGCCCAGGGGATATACGTCAATTCCAGCTTGATGTTGAGCTCCTGCTTCAGGCGCGCGTTCAGCTCGTTGTCGACGAACTCCCGCATGCGCGCCGACTCGTCCCCGGGCATGATCATGCTTAGCGTGACGTAAGGCTGCGGCACATCCCCGCCTGTGGATTCGCCATGCTCCGGCACGCCTTTGCAGGCCGAGGCAACCGCGGTCCACGCGATGAACGCGCATAATAATAAAATACGATGGATTGTTTTCACCTAAGCTGTCTCCCCCGCAAAAAGAGCATCGATACCATTCAATTGTATAAAGCCCCGGCAGAATCCTGCCGAGGCTCCAAACATTCAGTTCATAAATTGAACGCGCTGTAAAAACCGCTTGAGCAAAACAACCGCTTCGGCTCTGCTCGCATTCGCGGCAGGATCGATCGTCGTTGCCGATCTGCCTTGAATGATGTCGGCGGCGAGCAGCTGCGCTACAGCCGGTTTGGCCCATGCGCCAATCGCGCCCCGGTCGGCGTACTTCGCAAGAATCGTCTCCTCGGCATCGCCCGCTGCCGCGGATTGGCCTGCATATTTCAGCGCTCTGGACAGCATGACCGCCATTTGTTCGCGGGTGATCCGGTCGTTCGGTTTAAATGTACCATTTTGATAGCCCTCGATGATACCCGCATTCACCGCCTGTTCGACCGCATCGTTGTACCAAGCCGATTCGTCGACGTCGCTGAACGAAGCCGCCGCAGCCGGGGCGCTTAAGCCGAGCGAACGAACGAGCAGCGCCGCGAATTCCGCGCGCGTAATCGCGCTGTTCGGCGAGAAGTCGTTTGGCGTAACGCCGCTCACGATCCGCTTCGAAGCCAGCGATTCGATATCCGCCTTGGCCCAGTGTCCGTTCAGATCGGCGAATGTCTTGCTGCCGGACGCCACCGCGTAGATGCTGTTCCCGTTCCGTTTGATCACCGCTTCCGTGCGGTCGCCGCTCGCCTGGAAGACGGCCGGTACAAAACGGAAGGTGCCTGCAGCCGGATCGTACAGCAGTGCTGTCGTTATTGACGGATCAACCGTACCGGATAGGACGATCGTTCGCTCGACATAGGTGCTGCCGAAATCGGCGATCTCGACGGATTTTCCGTTTGCTTCCGCATAAATGTCGTATTCCAGGACAGGGGCTAGCAAGGTCAGGCCATCCTTGGCTGCCTGTGCGGACAATTGCGCTGCCGCCGCGCCTGCTATTTTGTTGATATCGATTCTGATGGTTATCGCATCGGCGCTTACGCCAAGCTTCTCCGCCATTGAAGTCAATCCCAGAACGGAGACAGGCACCTTGTAGCTGCCATAATCCGTCTGCACGACGATGGACGCGCCCGGCAGATTTTTCGCGGCATCGACAAGCGCAGCAGACGGGATGTTCAACTTCACGCTGCCGCCGTCGTTTTTCACGTCGATTGTGACCGCGTTTAAGGTCGCCGACGCTTGCTTCGCGAGCGCGTCGAATGCCTCTTTCAGCCGCTTCGCATCGATCGTTGCCGTCGTTTCCGTGACGCCGTCCGTATTTTGGGTTTGCGACGTCTTCACTGCGTCCTGCCTCAGCTTGACGCCGTCCTTCGTCTGCTCAAGCGCCGGTGTCCCGGGCGTCACGGTCGTACCGCCGGAAGGCGGGTTGGTCTCCGGCTCGGACCCGGAGGACACGGTGACCTGGAATTGCTTCGCGATATTGCCGTCCGACGTCTTGGCCGTGATCACGGTCTGCCCGACGCCTACAGCCTTGACCAAGCCTGCTGCAGAAACATAAGCCACGGCAGGGTCGGACGAAGACCATACGACTCTGGCGTTGCTTGCTTCAGCAGGCGCAGCAGCAGCGCTGATCTGCGAGCTCGCGCCAGGCGCCAGGTGCAGCTGTTCTGCCGTCGTAGCCGTTAAGCTCGTTACCCGCACCGGTGCCTCAGCCGCGCTGCCGGTCACGACGACGCTGCCCAGCTGCAGCCACCCGCCGTCATGTTGCTCGGCATTCGCGAACTGGAACGGCTTGGCGTCCGCATTGACCTGCTCGAGCGGATTCACGTAACGCATCAAAATCTGATAGCTTCCGTTGCCAAGTGCCGGATTGTTCGTCGACTCGAACAGCTTGTTGCCGTCGAACCCGTTTGTATTCGGCAGCAAATCTTTCAGATCCCAACCCGGTTCCCAGATGCTGACGATGCCGTTTTCCGTTTGGGCTGCGAGCTCCACCTTCCAATTGTAATAGAAAGGCGCTACGCCTTTGTTTTCGACTTCTACGCCGACCTTGAGGTTGCCGTTAGCCGCATCCAAGTAGGCAGTCGGTACGTAGTACTCGTAACCCATTTTGCGCGAGCCTTCCGTCGCTCTTGCCAGCGCATCGGCGTCCAGCGGCGTCTGGAAGATGCCTTGCGCGATCAGCCAGGAGGCGTGGGTCAGATTCAGGCTGGTGTAATAATCCTCGCCCTGCGCGCCTTCGATCGGCGTCGACGGCTCATTGTAGCGCGGCGGATCGTTGTTCCACATTTTCACCTGAATCTCGGGCCGCATCTCCCCGCCCATGGCGTTCTTCTTCCAGAATTCCGTGGCCGACGCATCCTTGATGCGGCCCCAGAAATGCCAGCTTTGACCGCCGAGGCTCGGCGGGAGCGTCTGGAACGCGAACGAATCGTCGTGATAGCCGACATCGAAATTCGTCGTCTTGAGCGTGGCGTTGTCCATCGGATACCGCAGCACAAGCTTGGTGCTGTCGAACGCATCGTCCATATCGGTCAGCACGCGCTTGAGATTGGCGTCGGTCGGCATCAGGTTCGGCGATTTTAAATTGCCGTCATACGGGTACGTATGCCACTCGCCCCAGAAGCCGATCAAGCCGATCATGATAAATCCGATCCGGGGATCGCCGTCATAACGCGCCCCAAGCGCGCCGATGAAATTGTCCAAAGCGCCCATCAAGCGTTCGTCGTTGTAATCGGGCGCCAGGCTCGTGGCGTCCTTGCCGTTGTCATAGCCTTCATAGGCAAACGTCTTCAGCCCTTCGTCGATCAGGAATTGCGGGATGCCCGAAGGTTTGTTCGGATAGTCCAGATACACTCTGAACACGGCCTGATTGCCTCTGGCGGCTACGGCTTCCAGCCGTTTGTCGAGCTCCGTCCAATCGAAGTCGTTCAGGTTGTTCATCAGCTTGCTCAGCGGCAGATAGAAAAACTCCATGCTGTACGGCAGCTGGGTCGGACGGTCTCGCCAATCGTCGCCTGCCGTGAAGTACGCTTCCTCGGATGCATCGTAGAAAGGAAGGAAGCCCTTGAGCGGATTATCTACGGGTGCCTGGCTATACGTGAGGGCGTGCGTTCCCTCTGCCGTCGCCCATGCCGGCGCGCTCGGGTGGTCGACAGGCTCAGGTCCGGAAGGACCTCCGTCGCCGCCGCTCGTTCTGCCCGCCAGCGCATACAAGCCAAGCGCATCGATTGTGAGGACATTGTCCGATTGGCCGGCCGGGCCGAAGCCGAACTGAATTTGCAGCACCTTGCTTCTGTCGAATGCGGCGTCGCAAGCGCCGCAGCCCTGCCAGGACGATTGGGCGAAGGCGTCCCAAGGAATGCGGACCATCCCTTTGTAGCCCGCGGCGATCGACAGCGAGCCTCCGCTAAGCGTGATCGTCTTCCAGCCGTCCGCAGCGTTATAGAACTTGACGGCGGCTCCGGCTTTTAAGGAAAACTCGCCTTTCGACGCATCGGTAACGAGCGCTACGTTGAGATCCATGCTTTTGCCGCTCGGCGACGCATTGTTCACCCAGAAGGTTAGACCGTCGTAGTCGGTCCATTCCGTATCCGTACCGGTAAACGCCGCGCGCTTGATATTGATCCAATTGGACGCAGACTTGCCGGGCGTCGGGGAGACGGAGAACTTCATCGCCTGCGTGCCGTTCGCCACGTTTACCTTGTCGAGCGTCCGAAGTACGGACGGATCGCCGTCCTCCCAGTCGATCTTCCAGACGTTCTGCAGCGCGGCATCGTCCGCATAGGTATCGAAGCTGTCCAGGCTGCGGTCTGCCCGATAGAGCGCGATGTCGTCGACCGTGACGACATTGTGGATGTAGCCCTTCGGCGGGAAGCCGAACTGAAGGCCGTCGATCTCGCTCGGGTCCAGCGCGGCCGCGCATGCCGCCTGATCGCCGTCGCACTGCCAGGCCGCTTGAACGAATTGATCCCAAGGGATTCTGACGACGCCGCTGAAGCCTGCCGGAACGTTCAGCGAAGCGCCATTGAACGCCGCTGCGCGCCAGCTTCCGTCCGCGGCGAGCGTGTACGCCGATCCGCCGTCCTTTAACCCGAACTCTCCGTTCGCAACAGGCGTCTCGAGCGCGACGTTCAAGCTGAAGTCCTTGCTGTCGCTCGTCGTGTTGTTGACCCAGATGCTTAGGCCGTCGTATCGGGACCAATCCCGCTTGCCTTCAGGGATCGCATGGATGATATTCGCCCATTCCGAATCCGCGGTGGCGACGGACAGCCGGAGGCCCTTGCTCCCGCTCGCCTGGCCGAGCGCTCTCGTCACCGAGCCCGGCTTGTCGGACCAGGCTTCCGTCCATGCTTGATTGATGGCCGTATCGTCCGCATAAGACTCGAAGTCTTCGATCAGCCCGGCCGTGCCGGTGCCCGGATTCGTCGGCGTGTCCGGACCATTACCGTTACCGCCGCCTGTTTCCGCATCCGATTCGTATTTGTCCGTGAAGTAAATTTCATCGATATAGATCGTGCCCGTCGTATTCCAGGTCGCTTGCGCGAGGGCGATGCTCCAGATCGTCTGCGACAGATCCACGCCTTTTGCAGGCAGATCGATGACGAGATCCTTATAGCTTGTCGTAAGGGTGTCGCCGCTGAATTGGCCGAGCGTCTTGGTGACGCCGCCGATCGTGAGGCTGATCTGGCTTTCTTCGCCGCCGACGGCGCCTTTCGCCCGAATGACGAGCTTGCTCGTAGCGGCCAGATTGCGGCCGATATTCGTCTCTAACCGCGACATATTCTGATATTGAAGGATGAGCGCGCCGTCTTCAACGACGCCTGCGCCGCTGCCATTCGCAAAGTTGCTGGAGCCGGTCCATTGATTCAGATCGTTTTGCGTGCTGCCCGACCAGGCCGGCGTTCCGTCGTAATTATCGACGAGCAGCTTCGTCGGCGGAGGCGGAGGCGTTGTCGGCGGCTGCGTGCATGGCGACGCGCAGTTGCCCATCAGCACCGTGCCGAGATTAAGCCAGCCTTCCTTGTCCTGATCCGCGTTGGCGAATCCCACCTGCTTCGCTTTGCCGCTGATCGCCTCGAGCGGATTCACGACTTTCATGACCAGGTAATAATAACCGTCGCTTAAGGCCGGATCGTTGATGGTCGTATCAAAATAATACGGCTCGCCGAACGGCACATACTTCGGATTGCCAGCTACGTTCCATTCCGGATACGTGCGGATCTCCGAAGGCTGGACCTTCGTGATATCCCAGGACGTATCCCACTGCTTGACCAGCTTGCCGGATGCGTTTTTCACGCCCAGCTGTACCTTCCAGGGATAGGAGAACGGCGCCACGCCGTTATTCTGAATAGCTACGCCGATCTTAAGCGGAGCTCCCTGCGCTACATTGTTGTAATAAGCGCTCTTCACGTTCAGATCGTAGCCCATCTTGCGGATGCCCGCAGCCACCTTGGCATCGTTCGCGCTGTAGCTGCCGACGCCTTTATGATTGATCATCCACGTTGCATGCGTGAGCTCGATATCGTCGATCGCATTGTCGACGTCGGTGCCGCCGCTGAAGAAGCGCTCCTGAATCTCCGGACGGACTTCGCCGCCGATCGATTCCGTGATCCACTTGTTCTCCGAGCCGGCATCCAGCATCTGCGTCATGAACGAATAATAGGCGCCGCCCATGCTCTCCGGCTGGGTCACGCTCTGCAGCGGATCCCCTTCCTTATAGCCGAACGAGTCGTCATGGTATCCGATGTCGTAATCGCCCGCATTGGGCAGGCCGGGATTGCGGACCTCTAATTTAGTGTGATTAAAGGCCGTGTCGTAGGCGTTAAAAATAGCGTTGATCGTGTCTGCATTCGGCATATGGTCCGGATAGCTGTCGCTGCTCGTATCCGTATCGTACGGCCAGGTATGCCACTCGCCCCATAAACCGACCAGGCCCATATGGATGAAGCCGATGCGCGGATCGCCGTCGTATTTGGCGCCAAACGCTTTAATAAAGTTGGTCAAATACGTGACCATGCGCGGATCGTCATAGTCGGGTTCGTCCTGATTGAAGGCATCGTTGTGACGAATCTCAATGCCGTCGTCATGCATGAACTGCGGGATCGCGTCGGCTTCGCCGGGATATTCCAGATAGACGCGAAGCACCGCCTGATTGCCGCGTGCGGCAATGGCATTCAGCTGCGGCTCGATCCCCGCGTCGAACGTGAAGGAATTCGGGCCGTTCATGACCGCCCTGAGCGGCACGTAGAACCACTCGAGGCTGTGGGGAAGCGAGGCCTCGTTGTCCCACGGATAAAAGGGTGCGAAGCCTTTGAGCGGATTGTCCAGCGGACTGGGCGCTGCGGTCAGATCGTGCCTGGCCAGCGCGCTGTCCGCCACCGGGCTCGGATAGGGATTGACCGGCACGCGCGTCGGATCTGGGCCCGCGGCATGGGCGCTGCCTGGCGCCGTATTCGCCAGCACGGTACTTAGGAGCATACACATCGCAAGAAAAACGCTGAAGGACGATTTTCGGATCTGACGAGCCGATAATGGATTCATCGGAATCCTCCTTGATTGTTTTTTACCAATGATAGCGTTACCACAAAAGCCTTGAAGGGTCTGCCGACGATTAGAATCGCCGTTCTCCCTTCTATTTCAAGTAAAAAGGTCCTTGTGCATCTCAACAGCGGGATCGCTCCTTGCAAGGCATAACCATAGCTGCAAATTTGCCACTACGACTCCGTTTCGTAACTTCGATCAAAGCTATAAAGGAATTTTTTTCGTTATAGCGATGAAGTGTCGCCTCGGGCATAGGCATAACGGACATTTTTTCCGCTATCGCAGCGCAGGGCCGCCCCATGCTTAGGCATAACGGAAATTCTTTCCGCTATCGCAGCGCAGGGCCGCCCCATGCTTAGGCATAACGGAAATTCTTTCCGCTATCGCACCGAAGGGCCGCCACAAACAGAGCCGTTCCGCAAGATTTGCCGGCAACCTTCCTTAGCGCCTATCAGCCTCAGCCCTTGCTCGCGCTAAACGCAACGCCTTCGATGAACCGCCGCTGGAAGATAAAGAACAGCACGAGCATCGGAATGACGGCCATGAACGCGCCGGCCGTGAGCACCGGATAGTCCGTGCCGAACATGGAGACGAGCGTCGCAAGTCCTGCCGACAGCGTCAGCTTCTCGGGCGAGCTGTTGATAATGAGCGGCCATTGCAGGTCGTTCCAGGACCAGAGCAGCTGGATGATGACGATGGCCACCAGCGCCGACTTCACGAGCGGCAGCATGATGTGGCGGAAGATCTGGAACGGATTGCAGCCGTCGAGCACGGCGGCCTCCTCCAGCTCCTTGGAGATGCCGAGGAAAAATTGACGCAGCAAGAAGGTCGCGAACGGACTGACGAGCGAGGCGATCCAGAGCGCGGTCACCGAGTTGACGAGTCCGAGCTTGCTCATCATCATATATTGCGGCGTGTAAAACACCGGGTTCGGCACCATCATGACCGAGATGATCAGGAAGAAGCACAGGGCGCTGCCCGGGAAGCGAATGCGCGCGAACGCGAACGCCGCCATGGCGCTGAAAATGACGGGAAACACCGTCTTCATGAACGCCGACATCAGCGTATTCGCGTAATAGTGCAGAAAAGGGGACTGCGCGAGCGCATCCTTATAGCCGCGAAGGCTGGGCTCGGCAGGGAACAGTCGAATCGGAATCTGGGTTGCCTCCGTCGTCGTCTTGAGCGACGTAAGGACCATCCAGAGGAACGGAAGCACCATGATGACGGCTCCCGCGATGAGAATCAAGTGAATGACGATATTGCTTCTACGCTTGGCAGAGGCGACGCCGCTCATATTCGTACCTCCTCAGTCGTAAACCACCCATTTTTTTTGCATCAGGAACTGGAAGCCGGTCAGGATCAGGTTGATGAGCAGCAGAATATTGACGATTGCCGCCCCGTAGTTCTGATCGTAGTAGATAAACGAATTCTGGTAATAGGCGTAAACGAGCGAGCGCACGGAAGGCAGCGCGACGTTCGTCTTGCCGATGATCAGGTAGATGCTGTCGAAAATTTGCGTGGCGCCGATGACGAGCACAATGGACGTAAAAAACAGCGTCGGCGTCAGCAGCGGGAGCGTAATATAGCGGAACTTGCGGAAGCCGACGGCGCCGTCGAGCTCTGCCGCTTCGTACAGCGGACGCGGGATGCCCTGGAGACCGGCCAGGATCAGCAGCATGTTGAAGCCGATCGCGCCCCATACGCCTACCATGACGAGCGCGTACATGGCGAACCGTTTGTCCGAGATCCAGGCGATGTGCGTGCCGATCACGGAGTTCAGCAGGCCGTAGTCCTGTGCGAAAATAATGACCCACACCATAGCAGCTGCGGCGGCCATCGTGACCTGCGGCAGAAAATAGATGACCCGGTAAACGGACCTGCCCTTGATCTTCGCGTTCATCAGAACGGCGAAAAACGTAGACAGCACGATCGTCAGCGGCACGAACAGCACGACGTACAGCATCGTGTTGCGAAGGTTTTGCCAGAACTCGTCGTCCTTGAACAAACGCTCATAGTTGGCGAGACCCACCCAGTGATTGTCCATGCCGAAATTTTCGGACTTCAGGAAGCCCAGATAAACCGAGTAGATCGCCGGCCACAGCCAGAATACCAGCGTCCCGATCAAGGTAGGGGCGATCATGATATACGCCCATGCGTATCTGCTTCTCGAATGCATTTCCTTCACCCCATCATGGCCGAAGGCGTCCCGATAGCGGGATCGCCTTCGACGATATTACCTCTTTGAGACGATGCTTACTTCGCGTCCGCGATCGCCTGATTCATCATTTCGGCGACCTTCTTGGCGCCTTCTTCGACCGAGATCGCGCCGCCCCATGCCTGGGACATGATCTCGCTCTCCTTCGCGAACCAGACCGGATACGACTTGGAGCCGCTCGGATAAGGGACCGCGTCCGCCGTCTGGTCGATGAACACCTGCAGGTTCAAGTCCGGCTTGGACTTCACCCATGCATCCTGCGTGCCGTTGAACGCCGGGATCGCCGCGCCCATTTGCGCCGTAATGTCAGCCGCTTCCTTCGAGCCGAGGAACTTCAGGAACTGCCAGGACTCGTCCTTGTGCTTGCCCTTCGCGGACATCACGTTGCCGAGGCCGTTGATGATGTTGCCGCGCTTGACCTTGCCGCTCGGCAGCTTCGCCCAGTCGTACTTGCCTTTGATGACGTCGCTGCTTGCCAGGTTGCCGTTATCCCACGAGCCGTCGAAAATCATCGCGAGCTTGCCGGACTTGAACATCTCGACCGCGTCCGTGTCGGTCATCTGCTGATGCGTCGGCGAAGCCTTGTCGAGGATCAGCTGGTAGCGGGCTTTGAGCGCTTCGATGGTAGCCGGCTCGTCATAGCCGGACTTCGTCATGTCGTCGTTCAGGATGTAGCCGCCGTTCGCCAGAATGTCGTTCCAGTAACCGGCTTGCGTATCGAGCTTGGCGCCGAAGCCGTAGATGCCCTTGTCCGGCTGGCTGAGCTTCTTGGCTACTTCGGCAAGCTTCTCGTAGGTCCACGTATCGTCCGGATATGGAATGCTCGCCTGATCGAACAGCTCCTTGTTATACGCGAGGCCGATCGTATCGAAATCCTTCGGAATGCCGTAATTTTGCCCGTCGAGCGTGTAAATCGATCCGAGGTTCGAGGCGTAGTTGTTCAGATCGATCTCGCCCGCTTGCACCTTGTCCGTGATCGGCTCGAGGAACTGGCCCGTCGCATACTTGATGAACTGGCCGCCGTGCATCCAGAAGACGTCGGGCAGCGTGCCTGCCGGCGCGGCCGCGGACATCTTGGTCCAGTAGTCGCCCCAAGGGATGACGTCGACCTTGACCTTGATGTTCGGGTTCTGATCGGTGAACGCCTTGGCGATCGCCTCCATGGCCGGCTGCTGGTTCTTGTCCCAGATCGTATAGGAGATCGTGACGGCTTTGCCGCTGTCGCCGCCTGCCGGCTTGCTGGCCGCGGGGCTCGAAGCGCCCCCTGCCGAAGCCGGCGCGCTGCTTGCCGCGTTGCCTCCGTTATTCGAGTTGCCGCCGCAGGCAGCCAGCGCCAGCGAAGCGACGAGCAGTACGCCGGCCGCCGAAGCCGCTTTCGATTTCTTTGTTACGTTCATCGTGATATCCCCCTCGTATTTGGCTGATGATCGTCGTGAGCTCTTGACGATCTCATCATAAAGCACAGGATTTGCGCGTTGATATGCCCCGATTTTAAGATTGAAACCACATTCTTTAGATCCCCTTTCCTGTCGTCTGCGTTGTCTGCATAATTAAAACTGAAGCAAAAATTCAGCTGAACGAGGACGCAAAAACCGATGGCATCCGCCCGCATCCGTCCGTTACAGACAAGGAGAATCAAGCCATGAACGACATATCTATAGCCAGGCTGCCCGGCGAATATTGGTGGGGGGGCGTGATCAACGAAGGCAGCGCCATGCCGTTCGGACGCACGGCCCATGCGAGAGATCTGCGCATGACGGACGACAATCAGGCCTCTCCCCTGCTTATATCCAGCCAAGGAAGATACCTATGGAGCGAGGAACCTTTCGCCTTCCGCGCCGACGAGGAAGGACTGACCGTCTCGCCAGGCGCCGGCGAGGTTATCCTGGAAGAAGGACATGGTTCGCTCAAGGGCGCATACATGCATGCCAGCGGCGCCCATTTCCCGCCGTCCGGCCGGATCCCCGATGCGCTTGCCTTCACGGCGCCGCAATACTGCACCTGGATCGAGATGTTCTACGCGCCCACGCAGGACAAGATTATCCGCTACGCGGAATCGATCCTGGCGAACGGACTGCCGCCGGGCATCCTCATCGTCGACGACAACTGGATGAAAGACTACGGCATGTGGGACTTCGACAAGCACCGGTTCCCTGATCCGGCTGCCATGGTCGAAGAGCTGCACCGCATGGGCTTCAAGGTGATGCTGTGGATGTGCCCTTATGTGAGCCCGGACAGCACGATCTTCAAGGCGCTCCGCAGCGGCGGGCTCCTCATGATCGGCGCGGACGGAGCGCCAGTGCTCCGTCAATGGTGGAACGGCTACAGCGCCGTCATCGACTATACGAAGGCGGAAGGCGCGGCCTGGTTCAGGCGGCAGATGGACCGGCTGATCGCGGACTACGGCGTGGACGGCTTCAAGCTCGACGCCGGCGAGCCGATCCTGCCGGGCGCGCCTGACGTGACGCAGCCCGTCGCCTGGTCGCGTCCGCTGCGCCAGCTCGAGGATTGCGAGGCCTACGCGTCCCTCGGCGTCGGCTACTCGCTCATCGAGCTGCGCATGTGCTGGAAGCTCGGCGGTCAGGCGCTCATCCAGCGCCAGCGGGACAAGACGCATACCTGGGACGCGGGCGGGCTCGGCGGCCTGATCCCGAACGCCATCGCACAGGGGCTGCTCGGTTATGCGTTCAACTGTCCCGACATGATCGGCGGCGGCATGGACGGCGACATCAACGCCCCCGACTTCCGCTTCGACAGCGAGCTGTTCGTCCGCTATGCCCAGTGCGCCGCGCTGTTCCCGGTCATGCAGTTTTCCATGGCGCCCTGGCGCGTGCTGAGCGGCGACGAGCTGGCCTGGTCGCTGGACGCCGTGCGGCTGCGCACCGAGCTCGGAGAGGAACTGCTGGCGCTCGCCCGCCAGGCGGCAGTCGACGGTCTCCCGATCCTGCGCAGCCTGGCGTTCGAGTACCCGGACCAAGGCTACGAGCTTGTGCAAGATCAGTTCCTGCTCGGCTCGGACCTGCTCGTCGCGCCGGTCGTCGTCAAGGGACAGACGGCCAGAGTCGTTCATTTCCCTGAAGGCCGCTGGCTCGGAGATGACGGCAGCCTCGTCGAAGGCCCCGCCGCGCTTGAGATCGAGGCGCCGCTATCGCGGCTGCCGTGGTATCGTAAGCAGTAGGCGTATGCAATGAACCGTAAATTCGCAATGATCCGTAAATCTGCAATGATCCGTAAATCTGCAATGAACCGTAATTTCACAATGAACCGAAATGCACTATAACGATTCGCAACGAATTGCAATAAATCGCAGGAATCGAACCATGGGGGGAGAACGCATGTATGAGCTGCTAATCGTCGACGACCACTCTCACCTCGTGGACAGCCTCGAACGCAACATGCCATGGCAGGAGCTGGGGATCGGCAAGGTGCACAAGGCGTTTTCCGGCGAAGAGGCGCTTGAATTTTGCAAGACCTGCCCCGTCGACATCGTCCTCACCGATATCCGAATGCCCGGCATCTCCGGCCTGGAGCTGATCCAGCAGCTCAAAAAATACGACAAGCACTTCAAAAGCATCTTGCTGTCCGGCTACGGGGAATGGGATTATGCGCAGGAGGCGATCCGGCAGCAGGTCGACGGCTACCTGCTCAAGCCGGTGGATCACGAGGAGCTGGCCGGCACGGTACGCCGGTTGACGGAGGCGCTTCGCCTTGAATGGGACGAGCGCGGCAGGCAGCAGAAGGCCATGGATATGGTCCGCGAGCATATGCCGCTGTTCAGGGAAAAGCTGCTGACGGATCTGCTGCAAGGGCGGAAGCTGCCGCCCGAGCTGCTTGAGGAGAAGCTGGCTTATTACCAGCTGCCGTTTCGCCCGGGAGACCTGACGGCGATGTGTCTGCTGCGCATCGAGTCGTCCGCGGAGGAGCTGAACTGGCGGGACCATTCCCTGCTCGCCTCCGCCGTCGTCAATATCGCGGAGGAGACGTTCTCGGATCTGTTCCACGTCTGGCACGGCCGCGATGCCTACGATTACGAGGTGTTTATCCTTAAGGTCCGGGAGGAATCGTGGCTGGCGCAGGATCCGCAGCCCGAGCTTGCCCGGCAGCAATCGTTCGAGCATCTCGCCTCGCGGCTGCAGCAGCATGTCAGGCAGTTTCTCAAGAGCAGCGTCTCGATCGTCCTGAGCGATTGGCAGGTCATGTCGCGCGGCCTGCGCGGCATGTACCGGGATTCGCTCGCCGTATTCGCCCGCCAGCTCGGCGGCGGGACCGATCTGCTCATCCGCCTGCAGGACGCCGCCACGCCCGAGATGCCCTACCGCATTCACAGCCTGTACGAGTCGCCGACGTTCATTCAGCTGTCCGAGATCGGCCAGTGGGAGGCGATCCGCTTGAAGTGGGACACGGTCTTCCAGGAGGTGGCCGACAAAGGGATGGAATCGCGGGAGACGCTGCTCGAACTCTATTATCACGCCATGGGCGCCTTCAGTTTCTTTGCCCACAAAAACGGGCTCAGTCTCCACGACGTCTTTCCGTCCGAGCCCGACAGGCCCGGCGACGCCGGCCGGTTCCGTCAGATGCGCCAGCTCCAGGACTGGGTCGCGCACACGCTCGATCAGTTGCAGGAGATGACCAAGAGCGAATGGAACAACGAGCAGGCCGCACTCATCCGCAAGGTGCAGCAGTTCATCGCGGAACGGCTCGCCGATGCCACGCTCCAGTCGGCGGCGGACCACGTCGGCCTGCATCCGGCGTATCTGTCTTCGCTGTTCAAGAGCAAGATGAGCGAAAATATAAGCGACTATCTGTACCGGGCGCGTATGCAGCGGGCACGCGAGCTGCTGCTCGAGCAGCCCGACCTCAAGGTCAGCGACGTCGCTTCGGCGATCGGCTATCACAAGCCGCAGTACTTCATCAAGCTGTTCAAGGAGCATTACGGCCTGACGCCGCAAGACTACCGGAACAAATCCTCCTGACCGGGGAACGATTAGCGGATCCGCTGGGCGATAGACAGGCCTGTGCCCGTGCCGCTGCGCCCCTTGCCGGGCGAGCGCTCCATCATTGCATAGATGAGCCTTAGACTGCAAAAAGCGTGCCGACCCTAGGAGGTCGGCACGCTTTTGCTCGTTTCAGAAAGTATAAATTGGGCGGCGATTTGTGACAGGTTAGCGCGCTTTCGGCATGACGGCTTATCGGAAGGTTGGCAGGCCCCAAAACTGCATTTGTACATGTATTTTCTGTCGGCTCGCGCCACTGGAGGAAATACCTGCAAATGTGCAGGCAATTGCAGAGCGCAAGCCAAAAACCCGGCCGATGAAGGAAAATGCCTGCACATTTGCAGTTATCCTGTTGAAAGGGGCCGACATTGACGGAAATAGATGTATATTTGCAGGCATTTCGGCGAATGAACAACACGGCAGCATGCGAGGGCAATGTAGCTCTGGACAGAACCTCTTCGTGGCTTCGCGGCACCTATCCGCCAGCCTGCCCCTTTTACACTTACCTGAGCGCCGGCTTGGAAAATTCGTTATCCGGGATAGCGAAAGAGCCGCCCCGTCAGTCATCTCGTGACTTATGAGACAGCTCCTGTTTTATCTTCGTCCGCTCAATATCCTATTCCTTGTACCATTCCTTCGGAATCATGTCCCGCTCCCGCTCCAACAGCTCGCGGATGATCAGATCCGCGTCGTGAATCGAGCTGACCAACGGATCGGACAGCATCGCCCTGCGCAATTTCGCGTAGCTGCGCTCCACGACGGCCTCCGCGGTCAGCTCGTGCGTGTCCAGCACTTGCTCCTGCATGCCGCGGATACCCCGCGGCATCTCGCCTACAGGCAACGGCTTGATCCCGTCCCGCCCGACTTCGCAGAGCAGCTCCAAAAACGCATCGTCGTTCATATTGGTAACGGCTCCGCGGTTCAACGTATTCAGGAAGAAGCGCTTGCCCAGATTCCCTACCATATTTTCGATGATATCGGTGGCATGGTCGGGACCGAACGACTTCATATAGTCCGCAATCGGCAAGCGGCCGGACAGGAAGCCGTCCACCTGCTGCCACATCTCCTCGTGCCGCAAATACCGGTCCTCCGTCTCCCAGATCGACAGCGGCGGGATCGCGTCCTTCGTCTTGCCAAGACCTTGCCAGAATCGCACGTATTCCTTGGTATGGGCCGTGCAGGTCGGAATATAGCCGAAAATATCGTACAGCTCGTACGTGATAGCATCGTTATAAAGCGCTTTGGCGCCCTTGTCCCCGCCGTCGTTTTCCGTGCCGGCCGACGCCCGGAGCGACTCGGCGATCCGGGCCATGACGTCCCTTCCCTCATGCTCCGCCTTTAGCAGCCAAGTGAAGTGATTGACCCCGGCCACGCGGAAATCGAACTGCCGGTCGATCTCGTCGATAAATTCGCCCGGATCCCCGATGATACCCGCCCGAACCGCGTAATACGCTTTTTTGTGCGGCATATGATGGCTGTCGCACAGTGCGAAGCTCTTGAGCTTCGGCGCGTAACGGCTGAGCGCGATGCCGTGAACGGTAGACGGATTAATGTAGTTAATCACCCAGGCGTCAGGACACAGCTCCTCGATGTCTTTGGCGCATGCCACAATGACTGGCAGCTCCCGCATCGCCCGAAAGATGCCGCCCGGTCCGATCGTATCCCCCGAGCACATGCGAATCCCGTACTTCAGCGACACCTCGCAGTCGATGCCGCGGTACTTGACCGTGTCCTCCGCGAAGCTGAGCACGACGAAGTCCGCCCCCTCCAGCACCTCCCGGCGATTCGTCGATCCCTCCACCTTCAAGGGCACGCCGTTCTCCTGCGCCACCATCCTAGCAAGCCGGACCATCTTGGACAGCCGCTCTTCGTTCGTGTCCACCAGGGCCAGCGTGCCGCTGTTCAAATAAGGAGAGTGAACCATCTGCCATATCGACTGACGCCCGAAAAACAGACTGCCCGCTCCGACGACGACGACCTTCGGATGCCGTCCGTTTGAATCGATCAACACTAGGACCTCCCATTTTGTGATAACTCCATTTGGCTACGGCTTCATTATAAAAGACCGGGGAAAATGGAGAATATGCGATGGTTCGATGTTCATGTCAAATAGTAAGATGTTAATCCGTCCATTCAGCCAGTGATATAATGGGTTTCTGATAAGAATGTCTAATAGGGGGATTATCATGGCGGATATGTTCATTTTCGACGAGCTGTCGGAGATGATCTCGATTCGAATCAACTCCTTCAACGAGGAAGATCACGGGCGGGATTGGATCGAGCACAAGACGCACAGCGACTACGATCTCTGGTTCGTTCAGTCCGGGCAAGTCCAAGTTCAAATCGATGGAACCGAACATACGGCAAGCGCAGGCGACGTCGTGTTCTTCTACCCCCAGATTCCGTATCGAGCTTCCGCACCAGCCGAGGGCTGCAGGTTTATGTACATTCATTTCGAGTACGGGATCGGCGGGCAGCAGAGAATTTTAAAAGACTTTCCGTTATCGGGCATTATTCGGCGTGAACTCATTGGCGAAGAAACACGCTTGTTCGCCGAATCGTTCGGACGAGCGACGGAAAGGGGAGGAACGCCCGGCGGCCGATTGTATCTGAAGGCCGGTCTGACCGCGGTCATCGCCAGAATCATCGAGCTGTACGGTCAAGACCGCTATACTGGCGCTTTCCTGAACGGCAAAACGCCGCGAAGGTCCGAACGAAATCTGGACACGTTGCAGCCGATTTTCCAATATATCGACGCCCATCTGCACCAGCCGATTAAAATGGCCGAGCTGGCTGCATTGGCGGGAATTTCCGAGAAGTATTTTATTTCCTATTTTAAAAAATCGCTTGGCATTACGCCGGGACAATATTTATTCCAAGTGAAAATGAACAGAGCCAGGGAATATATTTATCGAAAAAATTATTCCGTTCAGCAAATCGCGGGTTTGCTCGGATATCCCGATCCGTTCACGTTTTCCAAGGCGTTCAAAAAACACTATCGCGTGCCGCCGTCCAAGTTTGTGTAGGCATCTATCCGATCCGAATCTGGGGTCGTGCGAAAGTCTATCGACGGCTCGTCCGACAGCCTTCCCACGGGCCAGCGTATCGCCGCCAGCGTCGTTCTGTCGCCGCAATGCCTGCAAATATCTTTTCATGCCAATTCGGACCCTTATGTACAAAATTGATGCAAATATACAGGCATTTTCCTTCATCAGTCGGACTTTTTGCTTGCGCTTTGCATTTACCTGCACATTTGCAGGCATTTCCTCCAGTGGCACGAGCCGATCGTAAATACATGTACAAATGCAGTTTTTTGGGCCCGCCAAACATCCGTAAAGCTCCGAAAAACCCTTCTCCGAGTGAACCGTCGGAGAAGGGTTTTCGAGGACGTTACCTATTCGCTTTGTGCTATACCTATACCTTC
Organism: Cohnella sp. GCM10020058; assembly: GCF_042683485.1. NCBI lineage: Bacteria > Bacillati > Bacillota > Bacilli > Caryophanales > Paenibacillaceae > Cohnella > Cohnella sp. GCM10020058. Next base: position 121,324 of record NZ_JBHUJV010000006.1, on the reverse strand, counting down.
ATCTGCTTGCTCCGATTGCGCCTTGGCCGCCAGCATCCGCAGCAGAACCGTGACCGTCTCCGCTCTCGTTGCGGCAGCTTTCGGGAAGAAGCCGTTGCCGCCTTTTCCCTGCATGATGCCCAGCTTCTTTATCTCGGCTACTGCCCCTGCGGCCCAGGCCGGGATGTCGCGATCGTCCGCGAAGCCGGCGGAGCCTTCGGCAGGCGCCAGCTTCAACGCTCTCGCCAGCATGACGGCCATTTCCGCTCTCGTCATAGGCGCGTCCGGACGGAAGTTATCGTTGGCATCGCCCTGGATAAGCCCCATGCTTACGGCTTGGGCAACGGCCGTCCGGGCCCAAGATCCGATCCGGTCCGCGTCCTTGAAGGACAAGGCTGACGCTTCGCTCTGCAGCTTCAGCGCCTTGGCCAGCATCACCGCGAATTCGGCGCGGGTCACCGTGCGGTCGGGCCGGAAGGAGCCGTCCGGATATCCGGCGACGATTCCCTGCTTTTCCGCTTCCAGGATATTGGCCTGCGCCCAGTGGCCGGCAACATCAACAAAGATATGGCCGGTTCCCGGCATTTCCGGCGTACCCGGATTTTCGGTCGGCGGTTCAGGCGTTACCGGCGGCGTCACCGGAGGTGTCACCGTCCCTGGATTGCTGCCATTGTCGCCGCCCGAGCGTTCGTTCACGGAGATCTTCACTTGCCCCGTTACGGTCGGCGTCGCGGTCAGAACGGCCGTAATCGTTATTTCTCCGGCTGCGGACGGCGCCGTGAACAACGCGCTGAACCCGCCATTCACATCCGTCATCACGCTATCGGTCTTGATGCTGCCCGACGAAGCCGCAAGCTTGACCTCTACGCCAGGGACCGGAACATCGTCGCCATCGTAGACGACGCCTGAAACGGTCGCTTCGCCCCCCGCCGTCACGGAAGCCGGCGTCGCCTGCAGTTCGATGCGAGCGGGCACCTGTACGGCCTCATTTACGTAGACGACAGTCGTCCCTCTTACGGATAGATCTGCGGTCGTGACCGCCGTAATCGTCACTTCCCCGGCAGCGGACGGCGCCGTAAAGACCGTGCCGAACCCGCCGTTCTCGTCCGTCACCGCCGTGGCGGCCTTGACGCTCCCCGCTGCAGCCGTAATCTCGACCGCTACGCCGGCCACCGGAAGATCGTCGCCGTCGTAGACGACGCCCGTCACGGACGCTTCTTCTCCGAACGTCACGGAAGCCGGCGACGCTTGAAGCGCGATTCGCACAGGCACTTGCGCCGCCCGGTTCACGGACACGGTAAGCGTATCCGTCACGGACGGACTTGCGGGCACGATCGCCGAGATCGTCAGATCCCCTGCCGTCAGCGGCGCCGTATAGACCTTGCTGAACCGGCCGTCCGCATCCGTAACCGCGCTAACGGTGTCGAAGCCTCCCGGCGATGCCGATATTTCGACGGCTACGCCGGCAATCGGAAGACGGTCGCCGTCGTACACGACGCCTGAGACGGACACGTCTTCGCCGACCGTCACAGAAGGCGGCGTCGCTTGCAGCTCGATGCTGGCGGGCACCTTCTCTACGGTCTCGGCACCGTACACTTTAAATTCCCAGAGCGAGTAGCCGTAGGCACTCCCTCTTTTCAAGCCGTTCATCTTCACGTATCTGGCATTCACCGGTTCGAAGGCGATCTCGTCGATATCGCCGTCTCCGGCCGCAGTGCTATATACGGTCGTCCAGTCTGCCGCATTGTCGGACACCTGAATCTGGTACTCCTTGCCGTACGCGGTCTCCCAATGCAGCACGACCTTCTCGATCGGTTGACTTGCGCCGAGATCGACGTAAATCCACTGCTGATCGGAATAGTTGGATCCCCAGCGGGTCGTCAGCGAGCCGTCGACCGCATTCCCGGCCGATACGTCGGCGGCTCTGGTCGAACTAACCGTTGCCGCCTTGCCCTCTGCGAGATTCGGCGCCACCGCTTCATAGACGTTAAACTCGGATAGCGAGTAACCCGCTCCGTTCCCCTGCTGTACGCCCTGCATCCGGACGTACCGGGCACCGGCTTTGCCGAACGTGATGTCGTCAATTCCGCCGTCGCCCATGGATGTGGCGTAGACGTCGGTCCAGGCGACCGCATCGTTCGAAACCTGGATTTTGTAGCTCTTTCCGTATGCCTGCTCCCACTTTAACCTGACTTTATTGATCGTATATTGATCCTGCAAATCTACGACAAGCCATTCGTCGTTCGAAGCGTCCGATTGCCAGTAAGAGGTTCTGTACAAGTCCGTCGCGTTCGATGCGAATTGCTTGCCCTTGCTGGACGAAGCGGTCGCGCCCTTGCTGTAAGCGAGATCGAATCCGCTGTCGTCAATCGAAGCGCCCTCGTTCACCGTCATGCTTCGGCCGGCGAAGATGTCCTTGCCGAGTCGATAGGTTGTCGTCGATTTTTCTCCGTTCCGGTCCAGCGTTACGTTCACCGTAATTCCCGGCGTCTCGGGATTGGCGGCCGAGATGCGGACCGGCGACGCGGATTCGTCAACGATAACCATAGCCGGCTTATCCACCGCGACCGTCAAGCCGTCTCTCGCCGTCACTGTTCCGGGTTGATAGAACAGCATTTCCGTAATGCCAAGGGTATCGTGCCGAACAGCCTGGGCCGACGCAGTATTCGCCACAATGCGGATCGGATTGTCGTTCGCGTAGCTGCCGACTTCCTCGGCGCTTTTGTTCGGCAGAACGATGTACTGGTAGGAAGCGCTGGTCGGCTTCACGCCATGATCGAGCCAGATCGAGAAAATCGGCTTGGTGACCGGATCCGTCGCGCTTCCCGTGACGACGTCGCTCCATTTGCCCGTCTTCGTCTCCAGCTTGACTTGGAAATCCGTCGGATTCGGAAATACATAGCCGATCCGGTCGTTGTAGGCCCATTTCCCGTTCGTCTGCTTCGTTCCTTCCGCCATCGCCTGGCCGTCCACGATGACGTCGCCTGCCGCCATGCTTTGGTTCAATGTCGTGTGGATCGCGGCGGCATTCGTCGAAGCGATGCCTGCGCCAAGCGCCACCATCTCACCGTCGAAGAAGAAGTAGCCTTTTTTGCCGCTTGTGCTCAGTTTGTTAAAGTCGAATGCGGTGGCGCCGTACCGCTCGTCGGTCACGCCGCCTACGAATGTCTTGGGATTGTTGAAGTTCCCGTCCTTCGTAAGCACGTAAGGGGCCGTCGTGCCGGGAACGTGCGCCCAGTCCATCAACGGGTAGACCGGCCTGTATTCGTCGCCGGTCCGCTGAATGGCGGTCGCGCCTTGCGGCGTCCAGTACAGCAGGTTGTACCCGCTCGGATGAATCGTTCTCCATTCGCCGCCCTTCACCGTGCTGGAGGACATCTTGACCGTAATACCGTAATCCTTGCGCATATGAGACGAGACAAGCGTCTGCCATTGCGTCATATTGTTGTCGTCCAGTCCGTTGCTCGTACTCGTGCCGATATTGCGGATATTGTCCAAAAAGCTGGCGAACTCCGCAGCCCGCTTCGGATTGGCGGCCTCCATCCATTCCATCGGATCTTCGTAGAAGGTCAGGGCCGCGCTCTTGTAATCCGGCCAATCCGGCCCGTTCATCCCCATGCCCAGGTCGGCGACGTCGCCTCTGACTTGATACCGCGTGCCGTCGAGCAAGTAGGACGACAACGAGTCCATCGCCGCCTCGCTATAGGAGAAGACGGTACCTGAGGTAATGTAGGCCCAGAACGACATGTCTCTGGCGAAGCTTCTTCCGTAGCCCGTCGTATAGTTGGTTTTGCCATGCTGGAAAAAGGACATGTCCGACTGGATGCCCGTCACCGTCGTCGTCACGGTCGACAGCACGTTAAACGCGTTCACGGCTTTCCGGACGATCTGAGCATCCTCAAGCAGCACGCCGCGGTACATATAGTTCTGGTTGTACCAGGACGAATTGGCGCCATCGACGGTGTTCGGGCTGCTGTCCAGCGTACCGACGATATTGGAGGCCTGCGCTGCCGTTAAATAACCTTCGCATAATAGCGCGACCTTCTCCAGCCTCAGTTGGGTGCCGATCGTATTCTCCCACCAGTTGGTCGAAGTCGGCTTGACCGTGAACCAATGGTCCAGCGCCTTTTTAATGCCGTTCAACAGCGTCTCGCTATGATAGTTCGGATCCTTCGGATCGGCGAACGCCGCAGCCATCGACTGCATCCGATCCAAGGCCAGGTAGGACGGCCAGCCTCGTCCGTTGGCGGCGGATTGCTTGCTCGCGTAATCGACATCCGCCCAGCTGCCGTCCGATTTCTGGCTGGATAAGTAAGCGGCGGCCTGCGATTTGAAGGTCCATTCGACCCGGCCGTTCGTTCCGTCATTGATGATATCTTTGGAGATGTAGAATTCAACCATCCGCTTCTTCATTAATTTCATATCGGCAATCTCTTGTGCGGCATCCGTCTGCCCGGGCGCGCTCGCCGATGCGGACGCGGATAACCAGATGGACGATAGCATTGAACCGACAAGAACAAGACAGATCCACTTCCTAACGAACCTTTGCATTTGGCCAGTCATGCGCATGCCCTCCTTTGTTAAACAAAACCTGATTCAAACATGATTGAAAGCGCCTTCCAAATTAGGGATGCAAGAAGGCAGTTTGCACTGCCCTCCTGCCTTCAATAAAGCGTGTTGTATATGTCCTCCAACGGGATGTCCGCGCCTGCCATGACTTCGTCCGCGGCCCCGTAATACATGCGGATCTTTCGATCCAGCAAGATGGCGCCGCACGAAAAGACGACCCGGCCGAAAAATCCGTTCACCTCGTAAGCCGCTTCCGGCTCCAGAACGGGCACGCGGGATCTTGCGAGCACCTTAGCCGGATCCTCCAGATCCAGCAGCAGTGCGCCCATGCAGTAACGGTCCGTTACGTCCGCGCCGTGATACAGGACCAGCCAGCCTCCGGGCGTTTTGATCGGAACGGCCCCGCCGCCGATTCTCCCGCCGTCCCATTGCCCTTCCCGCAGGCCGATCAGAAACTGATGGCGGCCCCAGTGGACGAGATCGGGAGATTGCGCAAGCCACATCTCGGGCGAGCCGATCGCCTTCGGCACCGGACGATGCAGCGCATAATAGCTTCCGCCGATCTTTTCGGGGAAAATCGCAACGTCCTTGTTCTCCGGGGGAAGCATCGTGCCGGCCCGCGCAAAGGTAACGAAATCCTCCGTCACGGCGACGCCCACGCTGACGCCCTTCGACGATATCGCGCTGTACGTGATGAAGTACTGTCGGCCGATCCGGGTAATCCTCGGGTCTTCGATGCCCCAAGCCTCCAGCGGGCCGACCGGCAGCATCGCCGGACCGGCATCCACCTTAAAGCGGACGCCGTCCGTGCTTCTCGCGATCCGCAAATAAGAGAGGGACGTCAGATACGCGTATTTTCCCCGCTGCTTGATCACCCGCGAGTCGGACAGATCGTAACGGTCGTCCGACCTGGCGATGCGAATGATCTCCAACGCTCCGCTTGTCTCGCTGAGCACGGGCACCAGCACATGGTTCTCGTCGGATTGAATCGGCATTTCCGCGACGCGAAGCAACAGGATAATCTCGCTGCCGATCGTCGCAACCCCCGCGTTAAACACCCCGACGACCTGAAAACCGGGATGCAGCGGCGTTACGTCTCTTGTTTCCACGATTGGGTTATTCGTAAATCTGCTAATGGCCATCCTCGCGTCTCCCTTACTTCTGCGCCGCCAGATAAGCATCCAGTTGCTTTTGATATTCCGCCTGAATCTTTTTCAGATCCGCGCCGTACTTGGCTTCGAAGTCGGCAAAGGCTTTGTCCGGATCGAGCGTGCCGAGCAGAATCGGGTATACGAACGAGTTCGCCTTCAGCCTTGCCATCTCTTGCAGCACCGGCTCCGGGTTAAAGGTAAAGCCGGAATCCTTCGATTTCGTGAAGTTGGCCGCATCCTTCGCCCAGTTCCACCACTTCAGCTCATCCGGCGACAAGGACGCGTCATAGCGTTCGTAAGTCGGATTCCAGATCCAGTCGAAGCCGAAGTTCGGGTAGTCGCCGTTAAGCGCCTTAAAGCCGTCTTCGCCGACCGACTGCCAGTTTTGTCCCTCAATGCCGTAGCTGAGCAAATCGTAGTTTTCCTTTTCGTTCGCCCAGTTCAAGAACATCATGGCGCGCTCTTTATTTTTGCTGCCCTTCGGCACGCTGATGAAGTTCCATTGCTTGAAATCGGTCTGGTACTTTTGGGACGGATCCATAAAGGTGACCCATTCTGCCGAACCGCCGAGCTTGCCGACCGCGTCCTGAATCGATGACGGAATTCCCACGTCCGCGGAAGTGATCGCCGCCGTTTTGCCTGCCGTGAACAGATCTCTTTCGTTCTGCACCGCCAGATTGTCCTTGTTGATGATGCCGTCCTGATACCATTTCCGCATGCTCAGAATGCCCGACCAGATGGCGGCGTCCTTATTTTCGAACATCGTGTAGATTTTGCCGTCATTGTTTTTCTTATAGAAGAACGGATACATCTCGGGAATTTCTTGCTTGATATCGTAGGCCGAATCGAAATAGAAAGGATATGCGTTGGTAATGCGGTCCGTCGACACCAGCGTCGTCAAGGGACTCATGCCCTGCTCGCTTTCTTTCACCTTGTACAAGTACTGCGAGAGATCGTCTAACGTTTTAAGCGGCTGCATGCCGTATTTTTCTCTCAGGTCTTTGCGAATGTAAAAGCCTTTGATCTGGTATTGAGACACGCCGAGCGGTATGCCGTAAATGTGACCGTTGAACTTGTTCGCGTCCCACATTTCCTGCGGCCGGGTTTCCAATATCGTCTGACCGTACTGCTGCAGCAGCGGCTCCAAGTCCTCGTACGTATCGGATGCGACCATTTTGTTCATGTGCAGCCAGGGCGCATCGAAGATCAGGTCGACGGCTTCCCCGGAAGCGAGCGCGAGCGAGGTTTTATTGTCCAGATCCGACCATGGAATGAACGTGATATTAAGCTTGACGTTCAGCGTGCCGGCCATCCGCTTTTCCGCTTCGGCGATGACGGCATCCATATCCTTGGGACGGTCTCCGGGAATATAAATCTTTAAGGTAGCGGGACTTAGCGCCTTATCCGGATCCGCTTTTTGCGTCCCGGCAGCGCTGCTTGATCCCGCGGCTTCTTTGCTGTCGTTGTTGCTGCAGCCGGCCAATACGCCTGAAGCGGTCAGCGTCGTCAAGCACGCCAGCAGCATCCATTTTCTTTTCAATTCAACTACCTCCCTGGAATCTTTCTTTATATGCTCAACCGTATACCGGTTATAGCCCGTTTTAGCCTTTGACCGACCCGATCGTCAGCCCTTTGACGAAGTATCGCTGCAAGAAAGGGTATAACAGAACGATCGGACCGATCGTCACGCAGACGGTTGCCAGCTGAATCCCGTATGCGGGTATCTGCTGGAGCTGGCTTGCCGACGCGCCTTGAATGTAAGCCGCGGCATTCATATTGGAGATCAGCTGCCGAATCATGATTTGAAGCGGATGCAGCGTATAATCGTCGACGAACAACAAGGCGAGCCACCAGTCGTTCCAATATTGCAAGGCGTACAGGAGCGTCGTCGTGGCGAGGACCGGCGTCGTGATCGGCAGTATGATGCGGAAGAACGTCCGCCATTCGCCGGAGCCGTCGACCGTGGCGGCTTCATTCAGTTCATAGGGCACCGTGCGGAAAAACGAAACCAGGACGAACGTATTGAACGGGTTCAAGAGATACGGGAGGATCAGCGCCCACAGCGTATCCTTCAAATGCAGCCAGTTGACGACCAGCATGTAAAAGCCGACCAATCCCGAGCCGAACAGCATCGTAAAGTAAGTTAAAAACGACAGCATATTTTTGTATTTAATCTTGCGGTGCGCCAGCACGTAGGCAAACATGGCGCTTATGAGGACGGCGGAAAGCGTGCCGATGACGGTCGTTTCAATCGTCACAAGGTAGCTTCTGTACACTTGCCCGCCCTTGAGCAGGAATTCGTACGCGTACAGGCTCAGCTTGCCGGGGATCAGTTTAAAGCCTTCCATCCGAAGACTGCTCTCGTCCGTAAAGGAGCCGATAAGGACCATCCAGAACGGAATGAAGCAAAACAGCGCGAAAAGCGTCGCAATCGCATAAGCGGAACCGTTGACGAGCCAATCGCTGACACTTTTTTTCGAACGTCGTTGCATTTGCGGGGTTCTCCTTTTAGAAAAGCCTGGATTCGGGATCGTATTTTTTCACAAGTCCGTTAAACAACAGAATCGTAATCAGACCCATGACGGATTGGTAGAGTGCCACCGAGGAAGCCATGCCGAAGTCGCCCAACCCGCGAAGCGCGCGAAACGTGAAGGTATCGATGACGTCGGTCGTCGGATAGAGCAGTGAATTTTCTCCGACAATGCCGTAGATCATGCCGAAGTCTCCGTAGAAGATCCGCCCGACCGCTAGCAGCGTCAATATAATTAAAGTAGGTCTCAGCAGCGGAAACGTAATATAAAAGATTTGTTGGAGCCGATTGGCCCCGTCGATTCGCGCGCTCTCATAGAGTTCGTCCGAGATGCCCGAGATGGCTGCCAGAAAGATAATCGAGTTGTACCCGGAAAACTTCCAGATGGAAATGACGGTCAGGATGACCGGCCAGTAGGCCGGTGAGCTGTACCAATCGATCGCGCCGATGTGAAGCGACTGCAGCTCATGATTGATCATCCCGTTGGTCGAGTTGAGCAAGCCGAACACCATCAGGCTGACGACCAGCCAGGATACGAAGTAAGGAAGAAAAATAACGGATTGCGCAAGCTTCTTATAAAACCGGAAACGAATCTCGTTGAGCGAGATGGAAAGAACGAAGGCAAGACCGAGACCGAAGGCGAGAAACAGCGCGTTAAGCCCGATTGTATTGAGCGTCACATGGATCCAGTCGTTGCTGCCGAAAAGAAATTTGAAGTTATTGAAGCCGTTCCATTCGCTCCCCCAAATCCCTTTCGAAACGGAAAATTTCTTAAAAGCGATCACGTGCCCCACCATGGGGAGATAGGCAAAAACAATCAGAAAAAGCAGACCGGGCAGCGCCATCGCATAGATGCTTTTGTTTTTATGCAGTTCCCGCAAAACATTCAATCGTGACCTCTCCTTTCAGTGACCCCATCGTATCGGAACTGGCGCGGTACTGGATAGTTCTCGTTCTATCAAAACGTTGGTTTCACGCGGTTTTGTGCGGTTCTCGTTATAACGAAACGCAAAAGAACCGGCAGGGAAGATCGCCCTGACGGTCCTTTGAGGTTTGGCGGAATATACAAGACGGATTATACAAGGCGGAATATCCGAAGCTGGATTCGCGCGAAACGCCTGTTCGGCGGCTCCTCCGGCAGCCGTTTCGATGGGCGGCCGTCCGTTGGGCAGCCGTCCATGGGGTCGCCGTTCGGGGGCCGGCCGTTGGTCGACCGGCCGTTGGGAGGCCGACCGTTCGTTGGGGCGGTCGGCCGTTGGGGGGCCTCTCGTCGCCCGCGTCATTTTTTTGCCGCAATGCGCTGGCCTCTGTGTTCCTACTTAGGAGCACAGAGGCGTCCCATGCGGAAGGCCGGCCGGATTTGTTCCTTGGGCCTTCCCCCATCATCCGTTATCGTCCGCTTCGAATCTGTATTGCATCGGCGTCTTGCCTGTCGCCTTCTTGAATACCGTGAAGAAGTGGCTCTTCGTCTGGAAGCCCGCGGAATCCATGATTTGCGTAATCGGCCATTCCGTCGAGTGCAGCAGCTTTTTAGCCTTCTCGATCCGCAAGCTCAAGATGAACTCCGAGAGCGAGATTTGCAACGTATCCTTGAATATCGTTCGCACATAATTCGGAGAAAGACTGATATGTTCGGCAATCTCTTCAATGGTTAATACCGCTTCCTGCAAGTGCTGGCTGACGTAGTCGACCACGGAAGCCACGACGTCCTCTTTGCGCGCCTCGCGGCTCGGCTTTTGGTTGCGTTCCTTGAAGCCGCCGATTTCTTTCTTCAGCCAGGCATATACCTCGCTCAGGCTGGCAAAGCGGTCGAGCTCGCGCGATACGGACTCAAAATCCTGAAGCGTACCCGCTCGCAAAAAAATCTTTTTCATCTCATAAGCCAGTCTAATCAACTGATACCTGCATTCTTCAAAGGGCAGGTGCGGCAAGCGCGCAAACAATTGTTCCAATACAAGGAACGCCTCATGCTCCTCGCCTCTGCTTACGGATTGCAGAAGCCGTTGGATCAGCTTGTCGGAGAACGGCTCCAATGTTTTCGTCTGAAACCTGTTCCAGTCCGACTCTTCGTAGATCTTGTCTTCGCCGTTCAGAAACTTAAGCATCGAAAACTCCAATGCCTGCCGATAGACGACTTGAAGATTGAAGTCCTGCTCGGAAGTCAATTGATATGCGCACACTGTAGCGATGTTCAAGCACCGGTTAATATTTTCCTTCATCTCGGTCAGCATCCCGTGGATGGCGTCTCCGGACATCGAGTTTGTCCAAAACAATACGATATGATCGTCGTCAAAATCTACGGCTTCGCATTCCGCATGACGGACACGCAGCGTTTCTTGCGCAATGTTGCCCATGGCGTATTTCAGCAGCTTCCTTGAATAGTAATTGTACTGCTCCTCGAACGAAACGTAATATTCGATTCGGACGACCGCAAGCCCCATCTGCTTCGCGTTCGCAACCTTGGTCAGCTCGATCAGCGATTGCCGCGACGCGGTCGGCAGCGTCCCGTTGCGAATCCACAGCCGCAGCATATCCTCGCGAATCGTTTGCTGATTGGATTTGACCGATTGGTTCATCTGCTCGACCTGCGTCACCAGCTTGCCGATCCCGCTGCGGAGAATTTGATGCTCCGATTGAAGGCGTCCGGCCCCGTCCGGCTCCGCCCCATTGCGCTGAATCAAGCCGATCAGCTCGCTGAACGGCATGTAATGCCGGCGGGATACCCAAAAGAGAAAGATGAGCGTCAGGCTCAGCATGACTCCCGCCGCCAACAAGATGGCGTTGCGCAGCTCGTTCAGCTTGAACTGCCAGACGTCCCACGGCGTAAACTGATAGACATGCCATCCTTCGGGCTCAATTTGCGCGGTATGCACGAACCACTTGCGGCCGTCTACCTTCCAATCGAATCGGCTGCCCGGCGTCGCGCCGCTCTCTTTTATGGCCGTCAGCAGCGCTTCGTTATCGTTGCCCAGTATGAAGTTCCCCGCGTCATCCGTTACGATGAGCTGCATCTGGCTGTAGATCTCGGACTGCAGCACGTTTTGATCGAAATCGGTTTTATCGACCATCATGACCAGATAGCCGTCCGAATTTTTCATCGAGTTGTCGCGAATCGCCAGATAGATATAGGACCGGTTGTCGTCGCTATGTCCATGAAAACGAAAATAAGGGCTTCTGTCGCTCCTCACCTTCTGAAGCAGCGGCTGATCGAAAAAATCCTTGTTGTCGAACATCATCTCGCGCAGCGTCCATACTCTGTTCTCCCTCGCACTCATCAAGTAGATGTTATGTATAAAAGGTTCGGAGGCTGCGTATTCCTTCATACTGTTCGACAGGCGCACAAGAAGCTGCGGATCGTTCGGGCTTGAAAACCATTCACGGACCAACTCGTCCGCGAACATGCGCATGCCGTATAAACGAAGCTTGTACAGCGTAAACTCGGTGCTCTTTTGTACCTGCTTGAGCTGATTCTGTATGGTCGAGAGAACCTCTTCCCGTGCGGACTGGGAGAACCTTTGTACCAAATAAAGAGAGAACGCGCTTACAATAACGGTTATCAAAATAGCCGAAGTGACAAATACGCGGAGGTACGTTTTGCGCATGGGCGTTTTTTTCGTCATCGTGTCCAAGAGCCCCTCTTATGGATATCATCTCTCTATAATGAACGGTACGAAGCGGTTTCTTAAAGTACTCATTTTAACAATCCGGGGCCGCGCGGCTTTCTCGCACAGATAAATTTAGTATAGCATCGGGGGGCAAGCATCCTTCTTAAAACCGGCCCTGCTCACATACGGGTAAGATAAAACGGCCTTCATCCCTCGCTACCGGGACAAAGGCCGTTCTACTTTAGATCAATTCGGATTTTTGAAGCAGTCTTTGAATCATGACGGCAATCTCTGCCCGGGTGATAGCCGCTTGCGGGTCAAGCTTGCCGCCGGCTCGGCCGGTTACGATGCCGGCCTGCAGACTGTCGGCTACCGCTTGTTTCGCCCAGGTGGATACGGCTGCCGCATCCGCGTAAGCGCTGAGCGACAACGTATCCGAGCCATTCGGCGATAGCTTGGCTTGCAATCCGGTCAAGCCCATCGCTTTCCGGATGATCGCCATGGCCTGCTCGCGGGTGATCTTTTCCTGCGGGTGGAAAAGACCGTCGCCGAAGCCGTCAATCAGCTTGTAATTGTAAGCAGTCTGCACCACGCCGGCATACCATGCCGCAGGGCTGACATCTGCAAACGCCGATGTACCGCTCTCGACTTTGAGTCCGAGCGCCCGCACGATAATCGCCGCGAACTCCGCGCGCGTCATGCTCAGGTCGGGACTGAACAGCCCGTCTCCCGTGCCGTTAACGATCATCCGCGAGCCCATGTCGTTAACCTCATTTTTCGCCCAGTGGCTCTCGACGTCCCGGAACGCCACCGGATGCCAGACGACCGCGTACAAGCTGTTGGTCAGACTGTTGATAACGGCGTAATACTTTCCGTCGATCATGGTAATCTTGGTCGGAACGTGGCGAACGGTTCCGTCCGGATCGGTCACGACGGCCGTGCTGATCTTGCTGGGATCTACGCCGTCGGGAATCGCGATCGTACGTTCCACGTATGCGTCGAACCGGCTGATCTCGATCGTCTTGCCGCCATAGGTGCCGAGCACGGTAAACTCAACCGGTGCGACAATCAGGCTGAAGCCGTTCTGCGAAGCCGCGTCCGCCACGACTTTGGCGGCATCCGTTGTCGGAGCCGCGATTTGAATATGGATCTTAATGTCTTTCAGATCAACCGTCTGCCCCAGCTGCTTGGAGATCGAATCGATGTCGATCTGCCTGGCGGGCAGCGTATAGGTCGCTTGCGGCGTCTTAATCGTCACGATCGCCTGCTTCAGCTCCATATTTTTCACCATTTGGCCGTTCAGCTCGGCAATGATCACGTCCGATCCGGCGCTGACCGGAATGGTAACGACGGCGTTGCTTCCTTCCGCAGCGAGCCTTTGATCCAGCTTGATCGGGTCCACGGTCACGGTGGTGACCGATTGGCCGTTGACGCTCGAAGTCGACAAGGTTCCAGCCTTCTCTACCTTGCCGTTAACGAGAACTTCAATATCGTTGGCTGCAGGTTCGGACGGGGTTACCGGCGGTACCGTGATGACCGGAGCAGAATTGGATACCGTTACAACGCTAGTTGCGGTAAAACCGCCGTCTGCCGTCGTCGCCGTAATCGTCGCGGTGCCAGCGGCGACCGGCGTGACGATGCCGTTTTCCACCGTCGCAACGCTTGTGTCACTCGAATGCCAGATGACATTCTTGTACGTCGCATCCGACGGTGCAACGGTTGCCCTCAGCGCTTCAGCCGCGCCGCCTCCCGTCAAATGTAAGGTCGGCTTATCCAACGCTACGCCGGTTACGGCTACCGTCGCCGGCGACGCCGTATCGATAATCGCAATGGTAAAGGTCGGGCTCGTTCCCTCGCTCATATCGAACGTGAACGTATGGTCGCCGGTTTCGAGCTTGGACAAGTACTTCTTTTTGAACGTAACCGTTCCGTCCGAACTTACGGAATAGGCCGTATCGGCGACGCTTGTATCGTTAAGCGTAATCCCGATTAGCACGTTGCCGTTCAGCGTCAAAGTCGTAGAGACATCCTGATAATGACCCGCAGACGGATCTTCCGCATTCTTGTCAAAAGTTGCGGAGGTTGGATTCAGGGTGCTGTTATTCGGCGCTACGAAACCGAGTGCTTTCACCGTAACCGTGAACGGTATGCTGTCGGTTGCGCTCCCCTTCGTGATTATCGCCGTGAGCGTGACGGTTTGGTCTCCGGCCGTGTAGGATGGGCGGGTGACCGTGCCGTCGTTGGCGATTGTGGTCAGGGCGTCCGAGGACCACGTAATCGTCGTATTGCTTGCTCCTGTCACTGCAAGCGTCAGGCTTTGCGTGACGCTCGCTGCGCTGTCGCCGCTTGCGTAGCCGATTTCCAGCGCGGCTTTGGCGCTCGCGACGGCCTCCGCGTCGGATTCAGGCAATGCCTTCACCGTGACGGTGAACGGTTTGGTGTCGGTAATGCTGCCTTTCTTAATCGTTGCCGTGAGCGTGACGATCTTGTCTCCAGCCGTGAAGGATGGGCGGATGACGGTGCCGTCATTGGCAATAGAAGCAAGCACATCCGAGAACCAAGTGATCGTCGTATTGCTTGCCCCTGTCGCTGCAAGTGCCAGGTTTTGCGTGACGCTCGCTGCGCTGTCGCCGCTTGCGTAGCCGATTTCCAGCGCAGTTTTTGCGCTCGCGACAGCTTCGGCATCGCTTTCCGGCAGGGCCTTCATCGTGACGGTGAACGGTTTGGTGTCGGTAATGCTGCCTTTCTTAATCGTCGCCGTGAGCGTGACCGTCTGGTCGCCAGCCGTAAAGGACAGGCGCGTGACGGTGCCGTCGTTGGCGATCACAGCAAGCACATCCGAAGACCACGTAATCGTAGTGCCGCTTGCTCCTGCAGCCGCAAGCGTCAGGTCTTGCGTGACGCTCGTTGCGCTGTCGCCGCTTGCGTAGCCGATTTCCAGCGCGGTTTTGGCATTCGCTACAGCCTCCGCGTCGGATTCAGGCAATGCCTTTACCGTTAACGTGAACAGCCTGGTATCGCTCGCGCTGCCCTTCATAATCGTCGCCGTAAGCGTGACGGCCTTGTCTCCGACTGTAAAGGATGGACGCGTAACGGAACCATCGCTGGCAATCGCGGCCGAAACATTAGAGGACCAAGTAATCGTCGTGTCGCTTGCTCCTGCACCCGGAAGCGTCAGATCCTGGGTGACGCTTGTTGCGCTATCGCCGCTTACGTAGCCGATGGCCAGCGCCGTTTTCGCACTCGCGACAGCCTCCGCATCCGTTTCCGGCAATGCTTTTACCGTAACGGTAAACGCTTTGGCGTCGGTCGCACTGCCTTTCTTGATCGTCGCCGTAAGCGTGACGATTCGATCTCCGATCGTATACGACGGACGAGTGACCGAACCGTTATTGGCGATCGTCGTCAAGGTATTAGAGGACCAAGTAATGGTGGTGTCGTTTGTTCCCGAACTCGCAAGCGTTAGATTCTGCGTAACGCTCGCTGCGCTGTCGCCGCTCGCATAGCCGATAGCCAGCGCCGTTTTGGCACCCGCTACAGCATCGTCATCTGTCACAGGCGGTTGAAGTGTCGGATATTGTCCGTCGTTCATCGCCCAGACTGTATCGAAGTCCCATCCCGCACCGGTAAATGTAGCTTTTGTCTTCATTTCAACGGTCGTTTTGGAATCGCCTTTTCCTATATCCGATTGTGCAGTGGTGGTCTTGTCGTAAAAACTGGAAGTGATGGTTCCCGAGGAGTTATCGCCAATGATCCCCCCGGTCACGGAGGTGCCGGTCACCTTGCCCGTAGCATAACTGTTCGTAACGATTCCCCGGAAATGCCTTCCGATAATTCCGCCAACGCTTGCACCGCCAGTTACTGCTCCGGTAGAGTAGCTATTTTCGATGGTGGCATTTGTATTGCCATATCCGCTTATTCCGCCGACATAGGAGCTACTGCCCGTTACGGTGACACTTGAAAAACTTTTAAGAATTTTCCCATAGTTATCTCCTACGATTCCGCCAATATAGTTAACGCCTCCAACTTGCCCACTTACAGAGATATAGCTGATGCTGCCATAATTTCTGCCTATTAAGCCGCCGACAGTGCCATTCCCTATTACATTCACATTAACCAGTTTGACATTATCGACCTTAGCGTTACTGCCCAAAAAGCCGAATAATCCCACATTCGTGACATCCGGAAGATTAATGGTCAAGCCTGAAACCGTATGCCCGGCTCCGTCCAAACGGCCTGTAAAATTAACAGACGAATTGCCGATCGGGTCCCAATTCGAATAACTGCTCAAATCGATATCGTTGCCAAGCTTATAAGAAGAACCAGGCTTATCCCTCATGCTATTGAGTTGATCGGCATCCGTGACGATATAGGGATTTGTTGCGGTTCCCGCCCCCATCATAGGTGTGCCCGCCGCATGGGCCGTGTGATTATAGAAAAACGGTTGAATGGTAGAAAAAAGCATTAGTAATAACAGTCCAAGCGAAAATCTGCGCAACATGTTTTTCTTCCCTTCTTTCCTTATTTATAAAAATTTTGGGGCGCCCCTCTGTCAATGTTGCTTTCTTCTGCCGCGTCCTATTGGTTTTTACTATTTAAGGTTATGAAGGCTAAGAATCCCCCCTCTTGCAATTAAATGTCAATAAAGGTCAAACTGTGCACAAAGAAATATCTAGTTAATGATAACAAGCAGTACTTAACATATACTGAAAGACTTCCTGCTGGAGAATGACTTTTGCGGGAGAACGAAGGATTACGGGATGTCTTTCGCTTAAAGTTCCGGATTGACTTATGTTTTCCAATGGTCTAACTTGGAATTAAGAGTTTACGCAGGAGGCGATTGAATGAAGGAAGTCCCCATGCCTTATATTAAGTCCAATCAGACCGGCATCGTCCTGTTTGCCGTCTTGTCTTTTTTCTTCGCACCCTTGTGGCTGCTGGCCATTCTGTGGCTGATCGAGGTCGTCGGCCTTGCGACGGGCGGAAAGTATAACCTGTTTGTACGAATCGCGAAGCCTTGGCTGAAGACGGCAGGCAAAGAAACGCAAGCGCTGGAGCTGGCCCGCTTCAACAATACGCTTGCGGTCATCTTCCTGAGCTTGGCCGTCCTCAGCTTCTCGCTAGGCTGGACCATCGCCGGGTATGCTTTCGCCGTCATGCTGCTGGCCGCCGCCGGAGCCGCCCTGCTCGGCTACTGCATCGGCTGCACGGTTTACTTTCAGTACAAGCAATTGCTCGCGAGAAGGCGGATCCGTCATTCGTAAGCCGAAAAGGCACGTAGTCGAATAAGCCGATCGTGAGTCGAAAAGACCGTCGGTAGTCGAAAAGGCCGATTGTTAGCCGAAAAGGCTCATTGATCGGCCTGTCATTGCCCGCGCCGTTCCTTCGCCGCAATGCCTGCAAATATACATCTATTTTTGCCGATTTCGACCCTTTTGGTTAGAAAAGATGCAAATGTGCATCTATTTTCCTCCATCAGCCGGATTTCCCGCCTGTGCGTTGCATTTACCTGCACATTTGCAGGTATTTCATCTGGTGCCGTTGGTCAACAGAAAATACATGTGCAAATGCAGGCTTTTTGATCCGCCTGCCTGTCTGCCTGAGTGCGGACTGACTGACTGAAACTGATTGACTGCCGACTGCTGACTGCTGACTGCCGACTGACTGCCTCACTACCGCCTGCCTGCCGACTGACTGCCGACTGACTGCCGACTGACTGCCTCACTACCGCCTGCCTGCCGACTGACTGCCCGTCCTTCATCCGAATAGCTTCGGTACGCCGATCGCGCGCTTGCCTGTCCAAATCGCCGCCGATATTATACTCGGATCTTCCTAAATAATCTTCCTCAATGTTCTTCCTCAATGTTCTTCCTCAATAATCCTCCAGAATGATCATCCTAAAAAGACCGCCGTCCCCCCATGCCATAAGCGCAGGGGAATCGGCGATCTTTTTACGTCCATCTCTTACTCAAAATCAAGCCTCAAGCGCCAATACCATGACGCCATACGCCGGCAGCTCCCGCTCGCCATCCATCCGCTCTCCCGTCAACAGCTCGCTTGCGGCCTGCTTGAAGCGAATCGCCGCGGGCCGGTCGGCGTAGTTCAGCAGGAAGAGGTAGCTCCTGTCGCACGCAGACCGAATGCCAAGCTCCACTTCGGCCGGCGCATCCAGCAGATCGGACACCGGAGACGCCAGTCCAAGCGTGTCGATCAGCGCATCGACGACCGGCTCGCTGTAAGCCGCCCCGTAGTACCAGGTATGCCCCTTGCCTGCCGCGCGCTTCGTCAGCGCAGGCGTCCCTGCGTAATATTCGCTGGCGTACGCCGCTACAACCTCGGTGTCCGGATCTTCGACGCGCAGCACCTCGTTGAAGCCTTCCGCCTTCGTACCCGCAGGCAAGCGGCCGTCCTTCCATTGCACTTGCGCAGCCGGTACCGTGCCCTTAATTAACGTGAAGTCTTCGACGTTAATCCCGCACAGCTCGGCCACAGGACCCGGGAATGGCCGCATATAGCAGTGTCCGTCCAAGTTCTTGTAGCCGGTGCGAGCGCCGAAAAAGAGCTGTCCGCCCTGCCGGGCGTACTGCGTAAGCAGCGCCGCCGTCTCGTCGCTCATAATTGCCGGATGCGGATACACGATCACCTTGTATTTGGCCAATTCCGCCAGCGAGGTCGCGGGGCGCAGCGTGATCACATCCGTCGGAATATGACGGTACTGCAGCTGCTTGTACCACGCCCCCATGCTCCGCCACCGCAGCGGACCATGCCACTCGTCCAGCTCCCCGTCCCATGTATTGTCGTAATCCTGCAAAATCGCCACTTCCGCCTGATAAATCGTACCTGCGACGGCGGCGCCGATTTTCCGGAACTCGTCGCCAACCTGCGCGACCTCGCGCACTCTGCGATTAGGTTGGTTATGATAGTCGTTAATCCCGTGCCAGTACATCTCGGTGCCGAACGTAGCCGTCCGCCAGCGGAAGTAGACGAGCAGGTCGGTGCCGTGCAGGACGGACTGATAAGACCACAGCCGGATCTGTCCCGGCCGGGGCGTGCCCATACCGATCCGGTTCACCCACCCGCCCGGCCCGGATTGCTGCTCCATGACGCAGAAGTTGGGCGAGATCGACCGGACATTGGACAGGCTCATGCTCCAACCGCGGTCGCGAAGCGGATTCTCGTCTTCCCCCGGGAAGATCGTCGAGAATTGCGGGTACGAATCGTACGAAAAGAAATCGAGCAGCCGCTCCGTCAGCTCATGATTGTCCAGGTGGCCGAACGTGCCGTTCGTCGTCACCCAGTGCTGCGGCGCAAGCTCGCGGACGATATCGGCCTGCAGCTTCGCGAACGAGATCGTATTGTCGGAGATGAATCGCTTCTCGTCCAGCGCCAGATGCGGATTCGGCGAGGGATTGACCATTGGCCGCGTGAGATGAACCTGCTCCCAATCCGTGTAGGTCTGACTCCAAAAGACGGTGCCCCACGCTTTGTTCAAGGCGTCCAGCGAGCCGTAACGCCGCTTCAGCCACTCGCGGAACGCGGTATGATCGGCTTCCGCATAGAAAACGTTGGTCTCGCAGTTCAACTCGTTGTCGATCTGCCAGCCGATGACCGCAGGATGGTCCTTGTACGCCTCCACCATGTTGCGCACGACGCGCTCGCACAATTGCCTGTAGAGCGGGCTGCTATAATTGTAGTGCCGCCGCATGCCGTGCCGATATAGAACGCCGTCCACGCTCGCGTTCAACACCTCGGGATACTTGTGCGTCAGCCAGGCGGGCGGCGTCGCGGTCGGCGTGCCCAGAATAACCTGGATGCCGTTCGCGTGCGCCAAGTCCAAGACACGATCAAAGAAGGAGAAGTCGAAGCGCCCTTCTTCCGGTTCAAGCAGGGCCCATGCGAACTCCGCCAGCCGCACGACCGTAATGTTCATCTCCCGCATACGCCGGAAATCGTCTTCCCACAGTTCCTCCGGCCAATGCTCCGGGTAATAGCAGACGCCCAGCCGCAGCTCGTCCATTCGGATCGATTTTGCCATCGCTTTCTTCGGCTCCCCTCGCTTATCGATACCTTCATTTTAGAGGAGTCGCGGCCGCGCTCATATGACAAATACATGCGACTTCTATTAAAATGTTGTTATCGGGTCAACGACAACTGACTGATTTTGCCGTAATCTTATCGTCGAACTTTAAAATTCCGTGGATGGAGGCTCTCCCATGCGCGAGCATATTTTCCTGCCGAAGCCCTTGTTTCCCAGGCATGTTTGCTTTCCGGATTTTATCGGCGGCTACAGCCATTTTCCGGAGCATGCCGTGAACCGCGAATACCAGACCAAGGAAAGCCGTATGGACCGCCTCTACAATTTGCATATCGTGCTGGACGGGAAAGGATTTCTTGAGGCGGACGGACAGCGCTACGAGCTGACGCGGGGACAAGGGTTCCTGTACGGCCCCGGCCTCAGGCAGGTGTACCGCTCCGATGCCGGCGAACCGTGGCATATCAGATGGGTGCATTTCTTCGGCGAACGCCTCGAGGAGCTGCTCGACGGGAAGGGGCTCGACGGACCGTGGCTATTCGCCCTGTCGGACCTCCCTCCCTTAGAAGCGCTGCTCGATCGATTGCTGGGGCTGGGGCGGTCCTACCAGATCGACGACGAATACAGCATGGCGGGAACGCTTTACGAGCTGCTGGCCAGATTGCAGGAAACGTCATCGCGGTTGAACGTGCCCGCCAGCTCCGCCGCCGACCGGATTCGGACGGCAGCCAATTATGTGCGGGCACACAGCCGCGAGCCTTTTACGATCGAACAGGCGGCGGCGCTGGCCGGCTACAGCGCTCACCATTTCAGCCGCAAGTTCAGCGCGACTTTCGGAAAATCGTTTCCCGACTTCCTGCTCGAATCCAGGCTGATTCACGCGAAGCGCCTGCTGGCGTCCACGCAGTTGTCCGTCAAACAGATCGCGCTGGAGACGGGCTTCTCGCAGGCGAGCTATTTCAGCTCGTGCTTCCGGCGCGCGGAAGGCATGACCCCGCTCCAGTTTCGAAGCCTGCATTTGCCCCGCACCGATTAAGCGCCGGGCAGAACGCATCCTTTCAACCACGCGCCAATCTGATCAATCGAACCGGCCCGAGCAGCCCGCTCGGCTCCTGCTGCGCAAAGGCGGACAGGAAGTCCCGCTGCTCCTTGGCCAGCGTATTCGTGACCTCGATGACTAGCCGGTTTTTGCCGACTTTGAGCAGACCTGTCGCATCGATCCGGTACGGGGGGCAGATTCGGACGCCGGCCCGTTCGCCGTTGAGCCACGCCTCCGCCGTCTCGTACGCCTCGCCCAAATCAAGTTGGATCGCCTCGTCGGCCCCGGGCTCGCTCCATACGAATTCCGTTTCATAGCGGATCGTGCCCGAAAATCGCGGCAAAGCCTCCGGCCCGCTCATATTCTTCAGCTCGGTCAGCGTACCCCACCCCGTAAAATGGGGGTATCGCTCGGCATCGGCAACGGAAACGTTCCATTCGCCGCGCAGCTCAATGGCGGTTTTTGCCGAACCTGCCGAACCTTCGGAAAGTCTCGGAATTGCTGAATGCGCCTCAAGACCGGAGCCGTTGAGCACGAGGACGGATTCGTACGGTTCGAGGACGATCTCAACCGAAGCTCCTTTCCCGCCGTTAACTCCATTAATTCCATCGACGCTTAATCGGGTTAACCGGTTCAAGAACGCATCATAGGCATAAACGTCGCCGTCGACCGGCAGCGCAACCCTGTTGCGAATCGTCCGATTCGGATGCTCGTTAAAAAACATGAAGACTTCCAAGCCTTCATGTACATAACGATAGCTACGGAGATACGGCTCGTACGAGTCGACGCGGATATCGTAATGTCCGTCCGCGATCAGCTCCGACGCCAGTTCGGCCAATGCGACCCGCTTCACGTTCGGATGTCCGGCAAGCAGAGACAGCTCGGCACTCACGTCATCGCCCTCGCTCGACCGGGTCGGCAGCCCGTCGACGAAACGAACGGCTACGCCCTGCCCGGCGAGCTGAACGACACGCCGGATCAAGGCCGCCGGCAGCGCCTCCGCATACGGTACGATCAGGCATGCGTAATCCTCCAGATGCACGCGCAGTCTGCCTTCGCGCACGCTCGCCTCCGCCAGGAGGACGTCGGCCGGTACGACGTCGCAATCGATTTGCCGCTGCATCAGCACTTTTACGGGCTTGTGAAAATACATCGCCGGCCCCGACCACTCGGCTTCGGCGTGGTACAGGACGGCCGCGGTCGCCATATGCCTGCCGCCGGACAGGAGATGGCTGATGCGGTTGGTATAGTCGTTTAAAATTTTGTAGTAGCGGTACTGCGGATTTTTCCCGTCCGCGTACAGATGCGGCGGGCAGTCCGGATCCGGGAACGCCTTTTGGGAAAAGGCATGCGGCACGAAATAGTTCACGCCGCGCACGAGCATGTGATCCGTGAGCCACTTCATCAGCTTGAGCCCTTCCGCCCAGCCGTAGGCGCCGAACACTTCGCACATCGTCCGCCCCTGTTTTTTCGGATCGATATGCGCGAGCGATACGCCGAGCTTGGCCAGGCCGTAGTGGAAAAACTCGCTGTCGGTCTCCCCCGCCGGCCAGCGGAAAGGCACTTCGTCGAAGCCCGGAACGATCTGCCACAGCACGACGTCGATGCCCGACATATGCTGTCCCCCGAGCGCGCGGAAAAAGTGTCCGGCCCCGGAACCCAACCTTGCGTGCACGTTGTTGTCCTCCAGCACATGCCCGATATATTCGACGCCGCGTTCGCTGCACCACGCGCCGAGCTGATCGCAGAAGTTTTCCCCGTAAAGCTTGCTGACAGTGTTCATATAGGCGTATCGTACAGCATGCGATCGTTCTCCCGCATCGTGCCAGAGGAGATGCAGCCGCTCGCGGTATTCGTCGCCCAGCGCCTGCGCCAGCAGCGCCGGCAGCTCGCTGCTCCAAGGAAGCACGACTCCTTGCTTGCCGGGCTTCGAGTTGAAGTCGAACGTCGTCTTGTCGTTGTAAAATCCGGGCTCGTCCGAGAAAAATCCGGCGAACGTCTTCCCGAAATCCGCCTTGTACCGCGCATAAACCGCCTCGTATACCGTATCGATCAGTATCCGCACGGAAGCCGGGTCCAGCGGGTTTAAATAATCCGCCTGCGCCTGGCTGCCCCCGTCTTTGTTTTCCGATACGATAAAGACACGCCAATAGCCCTCGGGAATATCCCAGTACAGGATCCCGTCCTGCGCCAGGTTGGTGAGGTCGACGTATTCTTCAAGCAAGGCGCCGCCCGCCGGATCCCGGCGGACCGCGACGACGGAGACCAGCTTGTTTTGGCCGTTCGCGCTCCCGGGCGTCGAGATCGTAGGCCGGAGCCCGTTCTGAAGCAGCGTATCCAGCAGTAATGACGCGCCGCGGGCGGGGCCGACGACATCGACGTGGCGTTCGCCGAGAAATACGCGACGCAGCGCCTCCGGCGCCTCCTTGACCTTCCCTACTGCATGGCCCGTCGGAAAGTGGTCGTCGTCGAGCAGCCATACCTTCATGCCGCGCTTGCGGGCTTCGTCCATCACGATATCCATATCCGTCCACCACTTCGGACCGAGAAAATCGGGGTGCGGACGAGACTCGATGCACACCGCCCCGATACCGGCTTCATGGACGCGGGCCATCTCTTCCCGGATCGCCCGCTCTGCCTCCCCGTGCTGCCACAGAAACGGTAGAATGTAATTTTGCCCTTTGCCCTCGAGCACTTCCCGAAGTCGATCGCTCATGTCACAACCCCCTGCTTCGCTTCATTAAAAAAATCCGCCCGTCTTCGAGCCGGGCGGATCAGGATCACCTGCAAACGAATTATTTCTTCACTTTCTCGTACCACGCTCTCGCGCGCTTCGTCACTTCTTCGCCGCCGGCCTTGTTCCACTTGTCCACGAACTCGTCGAACTTGTCGATCGGATATTTGCCGAGAATGATCTTGCTGGCATACTCGATGAACAGCGTGCGGTTGTTGATATCCGCATAGCCCTCGTAGACGCTGGCCGGCATACCGTCGCCGGCGATAACCTTGGCGTATTTTTGCGCTTCCTGCATGTTTGCCGTTACCTGATCGGCGATCCACTTGCTGTCTTCGGACGCGGTGCTGTTGAACAGATCGGTCGTGAACGCAAGCGTAGCCGAGCTGGAGTACGGGTTCAGGATTTGATTTTCCTGGGTGCTCTTGTCGTCCGGCAGCTTGACGGCTTGGCCGTCCTTCATCGTATAGTGCATGCCTTCCACGCCGAGATACAGGTCCTTCCAGTTTTTCTTGTCGTACATGTTGTTCAGCAGCTTCAAGGTCGCCATCAGCTTCTTCTCGTCCTTGTTGTTTTTCACGACCCATTGCGGCGGACCGACGCGCTTCCACGTGTAGAAGCCGTCGTAGCCTTCAACCTTAGGAACTGGGAGTACGGAAAATTGCGCCTTCACGCCCGTGTTCTTCTGCAGATTTTCCAGGTTGAGATTCAACTGCTCGACCCAGTGGAAGTAGTTGCCTGCCTTGTTCGACGTAATCTTGCCGTCCCACTTGGCTTTGTCGTTCAGCAGCGTTTCCGGATCCATCAGGCCGTCCTTGTACAGCTTGGCGATGAACGCCAGCGCGGCCTTCATGTTCGGCGTCACCGCGGCGTACGTCAGCTGGCCGTCGTACAGATCCCAGTCCGGATAGCCTTCGAACATCGCGACGCCGTACATCGCGAACAGATGGTCCATCCACCGCGCTTCCTGACGGCCGCCCGTCGGCAGCTCGTCCTTCTGCCCGTTGCCGTTCGGGTCCTTGTCCCTGAACGCCTCGAGCACCTTCACGTATTCGTCCTGGGTCGTCGGCATCGAGAGACCCACCTTGTCGAGCCAATCCTGGCGGATCATGCCGGCGTACCTGCCGTAATCGACCGAGCCGGGGATGTAGTAGATCCGCCCCTGGCCGGTCGGATCGTTCGCCTTGACGATATCCCACATTTCCTCCGGAATGACGGCAAGGACGTTCGGTGCGTACTTCGGCAGCAAGTCGGTCAAATCGGCAATCGCGCCATTTTTGGCCAGGCTGTCCTCGATACCCTGCTGCGGCGTGAACAGATCCGGCATCTCGTTCGCGGCGATCTTCAGGTTCAGCTGGTTCAGGTAGTTGGTGCCGCCGTTCCATTCCACGTACGGATTAATGACGCCGACGCCAAGCTTCTCCTTGTACAGCTCGTACAGCTTGCTGCCTTTGTCGACCGGCTTGTAGCCGATGTTCGTCCCCCATACTTCGATATCGACGATCTCCGCGTCGCTGCCGGCTTGACTCTGCGCGGCTGGAGAAGAAGTTCCCTCGGCGGAATTGGAACTTCCGCTGCAACCGGTTGCAGTGACGACCGCCAGCAGCGCGGCCGCCGTCAGCAGCCCCATCTTTTTCTTCTTCATGCGTTGCTCCCCCTTAAAATGAATGCGGAAATAATATGTTTAGGCGATTAGCCGCTAAACCTGAAGGCATATTTTACCCTTTAACCGAGCCGATCATGGCCCCTTTGACAAAGTACTTCTGCAAAAACGGGTACGCCGCAACGATCGGGATAATCGCGAAGATGACGGTTACGGCCCTTAGCGTCCGTTCATTATAGTTCAGATTGGCTGCCGACACCGCCCCCGACATGATGACGTTATCGTCGGTGATGAATTGTCTAATCTTGATCTGAAGCGGGAACCAATCCGGATTTTGCAGGAACAGGAGCGGATGCTGGAACTGGTTCCACAGCACGACGCCGTAGAATAAAGCCAGCGTCGCCAATACGGCTTTGGACAGCGGGAGCACGAATTGGAACAGCATCCGGAAGTACCCGCAGCCCTCCAGGAAAGCCGCCTCCTCCAATTCCTTGGAAAATTGCTTGAAAAACGTTCGCATGATGATGAGGTTAAACGGGTTCAGCACATGCGGCACGATCAGCACCAGCGGATTGTTGTAGAGGCCGAGTCCCCGCAGGGTGAGAAAATACGGGACGATCGGCGCTTTGAAGATCATCGCGACGACGACGCCGATCATAATGACCCCGCCCCAGCGAAACTCCGGCTTCGACAGCGGGTAGGCGAGCAGTGCCGTCATCAGCAGCGCCAGTACGGTGCCGATCAGCGTCGAGCTGAGCGTCAGGGCGAACGACCGCCACAGGTCCGGCCGATCGATGATGTAGCGCCAGGAGTCCAGGGTAAGCTGCTTGGGCCAAAGGGTGACCAGGTTCATGTCGACGGCGCTTTTGGAGCTCAGCGAGGTGGCGACGACGGACAGGAGCGGAATGAGCGCGAGCGCCGACAAGAGGATGAGCAGCACGGTGACGGCGGATACGAATACTTTTTCGCTTCTCGTTTCAGACAAGTCTACCAGAGCCCCCCATCCGATACTTTTCTCGATAACCGGTTAAAGACGAACACCAGGATAAATCCGACCACCGACTGGAACAAGCCGACGGCGGTGGCGAAGCTGTACTGCGCCTGCTGGATGCCGGTCCGGAAGACGTACGTGTCCAGAATGTCGCCGGCGCTGTAGGTCATCGGCGTGAGCAGGTTGAACACCTGATCGAAGCCCAGGTCCAGGAAGTTGCCGATCTCGAGGAGGAACAGCACCAGGACGGTCGGCAGGAGAAGCGGAAAAGTGATGTGACGGATCTGCCTGATCTTGGAGGCGCCGTCGATCATCGCCGATTCGTACAGCTGCGGGTCGATCGCGCTGATCGCGGCCATGTAGACGACCGTGCCCCACCCCGCATCCCGCCAGATGGAGGTGATGACGTAGATGATCCGGAAGTACCCGCTCTCCTGCATGGCCAGCACCGGCTCGTGCCCGAACCAGCCGAGGACGATGTTGAACAATCCGCTCAGCGAGAAGAAGTCGAAGACGATGCCGGATACGATAACCCAGGACAAAAAGTGCGGAATGTAAAGCGCGGTTTGCACGCCCTTTTTCAGCGCGGACTTGCGGATCTCGTTGATCATCAGCGCCAGCAGGACCGGCACAGGGAACACCAGCACAATTTTCAGCAAGCCCAGCATAAGCGTGTTGCCGAAGACGCGGGCGAAGTCGGGATGATCAATCAACGTTTTGAAATGCTTGAAGCCCACCCAGGGACTGTCGACGAACCCTTTGAAAACAGAGTAATCCTTAAATGCGATTACAGCGCCGGCCAGCGGAATGTATTTGAATAGGATCAGAAAAACGATTCCGGGTATCGCCATGGCGTACAGCGGCCAATACACTTTCATCCGTTGCAGTGCGGCTGTTCTCAACCTTGCCCCTCCTTGCTCCTGACTTGAATTCGCTTACAAACTAATGATAGCCGCGGCGGCGATTGGCCTCAATCGGACAGAATCAAGGTTAAACAGGGGCATTTTTTAGGAATAAACATAGGAAAAGAAGCTCCGAATAGAGCTATTGGGTACGGTGGGCTGGCTGGAAGGATAAAAAAAACCACCCTGAATGGCGTGGTTGGCGTGGTAGTTAAGATCACATATCCGGCTGCCGCTTGCGGTATTCCGTAGGCTTGAGGCCGGTCCATTTTTCGAACAGCCGCGCAAAATATTGGGTGTCCGAATATCCGACGCGCTGGCAAATTTCGTACACCTTCAGATCGGTCCGCTCCAGCAGCTCCTTCGCCTTGCCGATCCGGACCTTCGCCAGAAAACTCACGTAGGTCTCCCCCGTTTTCTGCTTGAAGATCTGGCTCAAATAGATCGGGCTGATGTAAAAACGCGAAGACAGTTCGGCAAGGCTGATCGGCTGATCGAAGTTCGCCGTGACGTAAGCCTTGATCTCGGCGATCAGATCCTTTTTCTGCGGCATCCGATGCTCCCGCTTGAACGCGATTAGCGCCTTGATCGCCTGGACCGTCCATTCCTCAAAGCATGCGATCGTCTTAAACTTCGAGATTTCCTCCAGCGATAAAATGTGGCGTCCCAAAAAATCGGATTGCCGGAGCTGCTCGACCGACATTGTCCGCACGCTCGACAGCAGAAGGTTGACGCACTGCAGCCGAAGATCGGCCGGGCTCATGCCAGGCGCGGTCTCCATCTCGCGAAAAATCTCGTGGATGATGCCGGCGCATCCCGCTTCGTCCAAATTGTCGATGTCGGCCGAAAGCTCCGCAATTCGTTCAGCGTCTATCTGCAGACGCTTTTCGTCCATGCGGATATCGGGGTACGGAATGACGGCGTCCGCCCCTTTGATCACCTTATAGCCCAGCGCATGCCGTGCCTCCTCAAAGGACTCGCTGATGCCCGACGCGCGTCGGTGCATCGTGCCGATGCCGGCGGCGAAGCGCAGCTGCAATTCGCGACCGAGCGCTTCCCTCAGCTGCCGGACGGACCCGACCAGATCGCTGTAGTCGATTTCCTTATCGTGAGCCGCCAGTACGGCAAATTGGGCACCCGAATATCGAAATCGGTATACGCCCTTGTACTGGGCCAAGGCCTGTTCGATGTGCCGGTAAACGGGCTCCAGGCCGGTTTCCTTCACGCGCTCGACGCTCTCGTCGAACTCCATGAGGACGCAGACGAACCGGGTTGGGTCTGCCGGCAGCCCGGCGAGCCTTAGGAGTTCCTCCGCGAGGTCGGCATGATCGGCGCCGATCTCGAAAAGGTCCCTCATTGCGCTTTCCTGATTGCGATGGTGCACCTCCTGCTTGAGCGCGTCCACTTCCCGCAGCTTGTCCCGGTCCGCGCGTATCGACGCCATGACCTGGCGCACACAGTCACGCAGCTCCTCTTCCTCGACAGGCTTGTTGATATAAAAGCGTACGCCCAGCTGCATCGCCTGACGCGCATATTCGAAGTCGGCATAGCCGCTCAGCAAAATGAACTTTGTCGGACTGCCCGCTTCGGTCAGCTTCTTGATCATATCCAGGCCGTCGGACTGCGGCATGCGAATATCCGTAATCGCGATATCCGGATGCAGCTTGCGAATGAGCTCGCAGCCTTCCGCGCCATTGTATGCGACGCCGATCACTTGACACTCCGGAACATAGCGGCCGAGCATTTTTTGGAGTCCCGCTACGATGCCTTTTTCGTCGTCCACCAACACGATGTTCACGTGTATCGCTCCTTTCCGTTTTCGCCGTCCTCTCCGCCCATTAATTCCTCGGGATTAAAATCTCGACGGATGTCCCGCGCTGGAGATCGGAATCCAGCTTCAAACCGTACGGCTCACCGTATTGAAGCTTGATCCGCTCCGCGATATTTTTCAGTCCCAGCCCTTTGCTCGCCGACTCGTCCCCGGATTCAAACCTCGGCTTTTCCGCGCCCGCGCCTTCCACGAGCGCCCGCAGCTCCGCCAGCTTGTCCGGCGGCATGCCGATCCCGTCGTCCGCAATGCGGATCCGGATATCGCCTTCCTCCGTCCAGCTGCCCCGAATCTCGATATGGATCGTCCGGCTGTAGCCCTCGAAGCCGTGATTGATGCTGTTCTCGACGATCGGCTGGAAAATAAGCGGGATCAGGCGGCTGTCCAGCATGTCGTCCGGGATGTCGGTATCGAGCTTGAACATGTCGTCGAACCGGATATTTTGCAACTGCAAATAATAGACCGTGTACGCGAGCTCGGTTCGTATCGAATGCGAATGACCCTCCTTGCCCAGCGCGATTCGGAACATGCGTGCGAGGATCTTGATCATGTCGGCGGTCTCGTCGTCGTCCTTCATGAGCGCCTTCATGCGAATGGACTCGAGCGTGTTGTAGAGCATATGCGGGTTGATCTGATTTTGCAGCGCGAGAAATTTGGCTTGTCTCTGCTTGATCTCCGCCATATATACGTCCTCGATCAGCGTGCGGATCGTGACGATCATTTTGTTGTAGCTGTTGACAAGACTGCCGATCTCGTCGTTCGCCTGCTTTTTCTCGATCGGCAGGTACTGACCCACCTCGGCTTGCTTCATGCTTCGGCGAAGCGCCTTGACAGGCTTCGTGATCGTATAGCTTAAGCCCAGCGAGATCAAGGTAACGATCAGGCAGCTCGCCAGAATGAGGATCAGGGTCGTCCCCTTGATCCGGTTGATCTTCTGCAGCAGCTTGTCGCGTGGAATCTCGGTCTTGATCGACAGCTCGCCTTGCGCGGTGCTTCCCGTCAAGACGATCCGGTCCTTGGTCCCGTTGCCCCCGACTTCGTCCGCGCCGGACGCCAGCACCTGCTCCCAGGACAACCGGCCGCTGGCCGCATCGGAATGATAGACGATCTGCTGCTCGCGATTGCTGATAATGACGCTCATCCCGTACTTTTTTCGGGCTTGCACGAAGTCGTTATCGAGCGGCAGCAGCGAAAAGGGATCCAGATCGATGAGCAGGATGCCCGCATAAGCCCCGTCGGAACGGTACAGCAGCCTCCCTACCGTCACGATGGCGCCGGCTCCTTTATCCTCATAATAAGCGCGGTCATGCAGCCCGGTAATAAAAAAAGTGTCCTCCGAGCCGCTCAGCTTTTTAAACCACGCTTGGGATAAAAGCAGATTATCGTTCACCTTGCTTGTCGTGTTCGTATATTGATACACGGCATTGTCCCGGCTGATCAGCATCGCGGCGCCGATCTCCGGCTTCAGCAAGGCGACCCGCATCAACAGGCGCTGCACCGCGACGCTCTGGATGATTTGTTCGTCGATAGACTTGTTTTGCTTATCGCCGAGGCTGTAGATCAGCTCGTTGTCGACCAACACCGATTTTGTCACCTTGTCGTATTCCTTGAGGAACTCGTTAAGCGATGTCCTGATCTGAGACGTATATAAGGCAGCGAATTCCTCGGAGGATTCTTCAAGCCCCGCAGCCGACTGGCGAAAAATAAGGACGCTGACGATTATCAGCGGCACGACGCAAGCGAGCAGGAAGCTCGCCATTAATTTGTTCTGAAGCTTCATGTTTTTTATTAAGGAGGCAGCGCTGCGTATCCATCCGATGCTTTGCATCTTTAGCTCATCCCTTTAATGCTGCGAATTCAAGCACCACAATATTGAATGCGTTTACACGCCAATATACAAGACGCATTCCTTTTCGTCAAAGGTACATTTTATGGGATAAACAAGGGCATTTTTATGATTTTGATATCGATCGGCCGGCCGTGGCCGCTGAGTTCTTAACTGCCCTGCGGGAATCTTGTGCGCGCAACGCCGAGTAAAGCCGCGTTACTCCGAGTAACCCAAGTATCCCCGAGTGACCCAATGTAACCCCGGGTGATCCAAGTAGCCGCGCAGATCGTCGTGCTTTTCAAGTATCCGCAGTCGGCAATGTTTCAGATAAGTGTTAAAAGGCATTTATTTCGCTAATAAATGATTGAATTTTCCATTTAAGGGTCAAAAGGCAGTTAATTCTGGAAAAGTGACGCCGCGCGCAAGAAATCCACCGAAATAACTGCCTTTTAACAACTATCGACTCTATACCGCAAATAACCGCCGAAATAACTGCCTTTTAACAACTATCGCCCGATACAGCGACGGACTCAGCCGCCGCTATTTCCGAGATTTTCGGTCCTGGAGTGTCCTGAAGCCGAGGTGCCGGACCGAGGAGCCGCTATTTGTGAAAAAAAGAGTCACCGGGGTACCGTTCAGCTAAGCTTCTGCTCGTACAACACGCTGCCTTCCTTGTCCAAGCCGCGAATCGTTTGCCAAGCGTAGCTGTCTTGCTTGCTTTCCCATAAAAAAAGGAACATCCGGTCATCCGTAATCGCTTCGCGCATCGGCGCAGACTTGCCCGTTTCCTTATCCGTCATGAGCAGTTCCACCGTCGCTATTCGGTCGTCGGATACGTATCCGTAAAATTTGTACGTCATGAGCGAACGAGATAAGGACGTTCCCTCCCAGCCATAGGAGAGCGCCTTGTCGCGGTCGATCTTGATGCCGCCGACGCCGCCTCCCGCCACCCATCCGCCCCTTTTCTTAACGACGGAGTCCGCGGAAAACCAGTCTTTATACGTTCCGAGGAAAATCACCTGATGCTTGTCGAACGGAACCGTAACCTTGCGGACGACCGTGGAGGGACCATAATGAAAGCCGCTCTCCGACAGCCGATGCGCTTTCTCGGGGGTGAGGCTGCCAGGCGTAAAGATTCCTTCGCGCCAGACGAGCCAGAGCAGCAGCACGATGGCTATCCATTCGAAACCTGCGAATATCAGTTTTCTATTCATGCTCCCTCACCCGCCTTTTTTAGAGGGATCTCGATTTGGCCAGACCGGTCGTAGAATTCGTATACGAGCGTCGCGCGATCGGTCGGCTTTTGGGGCAAATCGAAAGAAATATAACCGGTTTGCCCCCAAGAGGTGCCGTGCGAACCCGAAGAATGGCTGAGCAATTGTTCTCCCTCCGGCGTTACGAGCTTCAGACTCGTCGTCGGAAAAGACCAGACGCTCTTTTTCTGTTTGACATGGAAAGCATAAGTTACCACAATCTGTTTGGGCGTCACATAGACAGAGTCGGCGGTGAATGTATCTCTGTCGATCGGAAAGCTCTTGTCGACTGTTACTTCTGTAACGGGGCCGTCAGCCTGAAGCATATTGATCGTGTCGTTGATTCCCCGGCCCTTATCGTTGATCCAATGCTGGATATAAATCATAATGAAAAGCAGGGCCAGCCCGACGAGAATTATTCTTCTGAATACGTAAACCGCGTAAGCCAGTCGCCGTTGCATGCTTTCCCCCCTCCCGCCAAGCTTCTCCTTGTATATTACTCCTTATTTATGGAAAAGTTGGCGTTTTTAAAGAAATAAAATCAATCCTGTCCCATCCTTACTCTCGACTCGAGCGACGGATAAGACAACCGTCCGCCGGATCGGCGCCCCCAAATCTATCGAATTCATCCGGGTTTCGCCGGCCAATTCCCATTGACATTAAAGGGTATTTTCACTATGATTGTCCTGTCTGATAGGTGAACAGGGAAGAAGGAAAGGTTCATGAAGAAGATACAAAAAATTCATCTATACGAGCAGGTATCCGAGGAACTTCAGAACTATATTCAGGAGAAAGAACTGAAAGAAGGCGATAAGCTCCCTTCGGTTGAACGGTTGACGGAAATGTTCGGCGTAGGCCGCTCCTCGCTTCGCGAAGCGCTGCGCTATCTGGAAGCGAACGAAGTCGTCCGGATCGAAAACGGCAAAGGCGTTTTTGTGAGAGACATGGATACGTTCCGCTTCACGGGCAAGGTGAAAATCGAGGTCGAACGCAACTCGCTCCTCGCCACCCTCGATGTACGCCGCGCGCTCGAAGGCAAGGCGATCGAATTGGCGGCAAAACGCATAACCCCCAAGCAAATCAAAGAAATAGAGCAATGTCTCCACGAATACCGCAGACTAAAGGAAAACGGCCAAAGCACGTCCAGGATCGATTTTACCTTTCATCGACTTGTTAACAAGGCGGCTGCGAATCCCATTTTGGAGAGCGTTTTAGACTCTTTTTCCGCGCTTTACAATCGATTTTTCGACAAGCCGCTGGGCAATGCGGGATTGTTCGATGCGACATACCCCTTTCATTTTACTATGTTCGAAGCGATCGCGGCGCACGATGTACCGGCGGCGCTGTCCGAGTTCGACAAGTTAATGAATTCCCTGGAAGAAATTATTAAAACTTATGAAATTTAAGCCTGTAAAATAAGCATTTAACCGTATGAGTAATTTTGTTGTAAGAATTATTAACACCCAGGTAACAAAACTGTTGACAAAAAATACGAGTAGACATTACGATTAGACCTATCATACAGGTTGATAGTTAGACAGTCTGCCGGTATGATATCCATAGAGGAGGGGAATCGAATGTTCACACAAAGTGGAATGAAAACGATTTCAAAATTGGCAGTATCTTCTGTAGCCATGGCCCTGGTCCTGTCCGCCTGCGGCGGCAACGACAACAACAATTCGTCGGGCGCATCCGCCGGCGCTTCTGCGGGCAATTCTGCCGGAGGAGAAAAGGTTAAACTCCGCATGATCGAAAGCTTGACCTCCGACACCCGGACAGCCGAGCTTCAAAAGATGATCGACGCCTTCAAGAAAGCGAATTCCAATATCGATGTTGAATTGATCTCGCCTCCCTTTGACCAAGCCGACAACAAGATCCGCACGATGCTCTCCGCCAAAGAAAACATCGACATCGTCGAAGCCCGCGACCTGAACGTAGCGGAGTTCGTCAACAATGGGTATTTGGAACCACTTAACGAATACACGAAAAATTGGAGCGAGTTCTCCACGGTAACGAAAACGGCCCTCGACGTCGGCAGCATCGGCGACAAGCTGTACTTTATCTCCAACGGCCTCTACCAGCGTCAAATGTTCTACCGTTCCGATTGGCTCAAAGACGCGGGAATCGCCGTGCCGAAAACCTACCAAGAGCTGGTCGATGCCTCGATCAAGCTGACCGACAAGTCCAAGAACCGTTACGGCTTCTCGTTCCGCGGCGGCCCAGGCGCCAACTCCGTGCCTGACACAATGGTTCTGGCCTACAACGGCGCTAACGTCAACACGAACGACGCCATGTTCCTGAACGACGGCAAGTCGATCTATGCTTCCCCCGAAGCCAAGCAAGCGCTCGACCTGTACGTCAAGCTGTTCAAGGAAGGCTCGCCTGCCGACTCCGTCGGTTGGGGCTTCTCCGAACAAGTCCAAGCGTTCACTTCCGGCGTGACGGCTTTCCTGCTTCAGGATCCCGACGTCATCAATACGCTGAAGGAAGGCATGGAAGAAGGAACCTGGGCGACGGCCCCGATGCCGACCGGCCCGAGCGGCGTCGCGCTGATCAGCGCCGGCGGCGCAGGCTGGGGCATTACCTCCTTCTCCGAGCACAAGGAAGCGGCTTGGAAGCTGATCGAATTCCTGAGCTCCAACGAGCAGAACGTCGAGTGGTCCAAGAGCTACGGCACGATTCCGATTCACAGCACCGCGACCGAAGACGCATACTTCAATGACGGTCCTTACAAGACGCTGCTGGATATGACGGCCGATCCCAAGACGTTCGTCAACTACAAGCCTCCGTTCAACTACCCGGCGAACAGCAAGTTCGGCACAGTGTCCATGGAGACCGGCCAACAAATGCTGCTCGGCAAGGCGACCGTAGAAGAAACGCTGGCCAAGTGGGACAAGTTCTGGGTCGATGCGAAAGCGGAACTTGGCGCGAAATAAGCTGCAAAACGACTGTTAACCACAAAGGGAATATGGCGGGCGGCCTGCGCCGCAAGCCGTATTCCCTGCAACATAAGGCGGTGACTCCGGATGAAACAGCGTACATTTATATGGCTCAGCCTATTTCCCGCATTTCTGCTGCTCGCCGTCTTCACGTTCTATCCGTTCCTGCGCGGCGTGATCATGGCTTTTCAGAATTACGAATTGTTCAACCTCAACAACGTCGATTTCGTCGGACTCCAGAACTTCGAGACCGCCTTCGGCGACAGCAAATTCCTCACCGCGCTCCAGAACAGCGTATACTGGGTATTCTTCTCGCTCGTCTTTCAGTTTTTTATCGGACTTGCGCTCGCGCTTATGCTCAAAAAGCAATTCCGCGGACGCGGCGTTTACCAGGGCTTCGTGTTCTACTCCTGGGCGCTGTCCGGGTTCCTGATCGGCCTGATCTGGAAATGGCTGTTCAATTCCCAATACGGCGTCATCAACGACCTGTTGCTTAAGATCGGCATTATCCACGAGCGGATCGGGTTCTTATCGGACCCGCATTGGGCCATGTTCTCGGTCATCGTCGCGAATGTATGGTACGGCATCGCTTTCTTCGCCATCATGCTGCTCGCCGCCCTCCAATCCGTGCCTGGCGAATTGTACGAAGCCGCGGATATCGACGGCGCCAACACCTTCCGCCAGTTTTTTAACGTGACTTTGCCCTACATTATGCCGACGATCATCGCCACGACGCTGCTGCGGGTCATCTGGATTTTCAACGACCCGACGCTCATCTACGGCATGACCAACGGCGGTCCGGCCGGAAGCACGCACGTGCTGTCCTCTCTCCTCATGGAGAAGCTGCTCGCCGGCAATTACGGCATGGCCTCCGCGATCGGCGTCATCATGCTCGCGATCCTGATGCTGTACACGATGTTCTATCTATTCGTGACGAAGTCCGAGAAAGTGGGTGACTTCTGATGGCCGTCAAAGCGACCCTTAAGGGATTAAAAGTCATTTACCTGGCCCTGCACCTGGCCGTGGTCGTATTCCCGCTGTACTGGATCGTCATCACGTCCTTCAAGCCCAAAGGCGACATCTTCAAGCTGCCGATCTCGTATTGGCCGACTCATTTTTCTCTCAGTAACTTCGACCGCATTTTTACGGTTTCCAAGTTTCATATTTACATTATGAACAGCTTGATCGTGTCGATCGTGTCCGCCGTCGCCGTCATCATCATCTCGATCTTGTGCGCATACGTCATGGCGCGATTCTCGTTCCGGGGCCACAAGCAGATCATGCTCGCGTTTTTCCTCACGCAGATGCTGCCGGGCTTCGTGTCGCTGGCGCCGCTGTACCTGATGATGTCCAATATGGGGCTGACGAATACGCGCATGTCGCTCATCCTGCTGTATACGACGGGCTCCATCGCCTTCTCGACCATCATGCTCAGAGGCTTCTTCCAGCGCATACCGGCCAGCCTCGAGGAAGCGGCGATGATCGACGGCTGCTCGCGGATTACGTCGCTGTTCCGCATCATTATCCCGGTCATGCTGCCGGGGATCGCTTCAACGTTTATTTTCGCCTTCGTTCAGAACTGGAACGAATTGTTCCAGGCCGTCATGTTTATCGATACGAATTCGCTGAAGACGCTGCCGGTCGGCATGAATTCATTCGTACTCAAGTTCGATATCGATTGGGGATCCATGTCTGCCGGAACCGTCATCTCTGTTATCCCTACGATCATCATGTTCGCCTTCGCCCAGCGCTATATCGTCGAGGGCTTGACGCAAGGGGCAGAGAAGGGCTGAGCAAGTTTTTTCGGGATAGGAGCAGGTATATATGACAACTAGCGAAAGAGACAAAAATCATTTTTACACACAAGTATCGCACGATTCGGTAGACAGCCGCCACCAAGGCGCGATCACGATGCCGGTCTACCAAAGCAGTCTGTTCGCGTTCGAGACGCACCAGAAGTTCGACGAGGCGATGCAGGACGTGCTGGCCGCCTCCGTCTATTCGCGAGGCAACAACCCGACGGTCATGTACCTCGAGGAAAAAATTGCGGGACTCGAGGGCGGAGAAAGCGCGCGCTGCTTCGCCTCGGGGATGGGCGCCATCTCAGCCGTCATCTTCGCGCTGGTCGGTTCGGGCGAACATATCGTCTGCGTCGATCAGGCTTACGGACCGACCCGCGAGCTGCTCGCCGACCTGTCGGCGCGCTTCGGCGTCGAAGTCACCTTCATCGACGGCAAGGATACGGAAGGCTTCGCGGCTGCGATCCGTCCGAATACCAAGCTGTTCTACCTGGAGAGCCCGACGTCGGGCCTGTTCGAAATGCAGGATCTCCCTGCGCTCGCCAGTCTGGCGAAGGCACACGGCATTTTAACGGCTATCGACAATTCTTGGGCGACGCCGTATTTCCAGAAGCCGCTCGCCATGGGCATCGATCTGGTCATGCACTCGCTCACCAAATATTTCTCGGGCCATAGCGACAGCCTCGGCGGCGTCGTCATCGGCAGCCGCGAGCTGATCGGCCTGATCGGCCACCGCAGCTACCTGAATCTCGGTGCCGCGATGGCGCCGCAGACCGCGGCCCTGATCACGCGCGGTCTGCGCACGCTGCCCCTGCGCCTCGAGCGCCACCAGGCCAGCGCGCTCAAGATCGCGGCGCATCTGGCGTCCAAGCCGGACGTCGTCCGCGTCAACCATCCCGGACTGGACAGCTACCCGCAGAAAGAGCTGGCCGCCCGCCAGCTGAGCGGAACCGGCGGCCTGTTCTCGTTCGTGACGCAGCACAGCGTGGAGAAAATGAAGCAATGGGCGACCGACCTCGACTACTTCCGGATCGGCGTCAGCTGGGGCGGCTACGAGAGTCTCGCCACGATCGGCGCCTCCGTCAAAGATCCCGAAGACGGCAGCACGCTGGCGAGCGTACGCATGTACATCGGGATCGAGGATCCGGACGAGCTGATCGCGGATATCGAGCGGAACTGGGCGAAGTTGTATGAGCCTGCGTTGGAAGGCCGGTCTTTGTAAAAAGACTGCCCGGTCCCGCCATGTAGCGCTGTACAGTGCCTCTTTGCGCCGATTGTCCGCTCGATCCCGCCATGTAGCGCTGTACAGCGCCTCTTTGCCCCGAATGCCGCTCGGTCCCGCCATGTAGCGCTGTACAGCGTCTCTTTGCGCCGGATGACCCCTCGATCCCGCCATGTAGCGCTGTACAGCGTCTCTTTGCGCCGGATGACCGCTCGATCCCGCCATGTAGCGCTGTACAGCGCCTCTTTACAACAAAGAGCTGCCCCAAAAGTCATGAAAATGACCCCTGGGGCGGCTCTTTGCTTTTATTCGGCCTTTAATTTCCCGAAAATTGCACCCGCCCCGCCGAAACTAACTTCTCCCGCTGATAATGAATATCTTTAATAGGATCCATAAAATGTTCATTTGCGCGCAGGAACGAATCGTGCTAAGTTTTAATTAATTATTATATAATAATAATTCTAATGTAGGACGACGAAAGGAAGATCGGCATGAACAATTACGATTTTCATCACCTTGATCACGTCAAAGAGCAAAAGACATCCAAAAAGACACTTTGGATCACGCTGACGTTAACCTTGTTTTTTACCATCGTAGAAATTGTAGGGGGGCTGGTATCCAACTCCCTCGCCCTGCTCTCCGATTCGGCGCATATGATCTCCGACGTGCTGGCTTTGGGATTGAGCATGGCAGCCATTTATATGGCCACCCGCAAGCCCAACCGGAAGTATACGTTCGGCTTCCTTCGCTTCGAGATTATCGCCTCGTTTCTGAACGGGCTGGCTCTGGCTATCATTGCCGTCGGCATTTTTGCGGAAGGGATCCGACGCATCATTCAGCCGCAAGCTGTCGATATGCCCATCATGTTAACGATCGCATCGATCGGCCTGGTCGTAAACATCGTTCTGACGATCGTACTCAGCCGCAGCGCCAAGAAAGAAGAAAATCTGAACGTGAAAAGCGCGCTATGGCACTTTGTCGGTGACCTGCTTAGCTCCGTTGGCATTATCGTTTCCGCTGTTCTGATCCACTTTACCGGCTTCTTGATCTTTGACCCCTTAATCAGCATGGTCGTCGGCGGGATTATTTTCGTGGGCGGGTTTAAAATCATTCGCGAATCCTATCTCGTACTGATGGAGACCGTCCCCGAGAAGTTCGATCTCGATGCCATTCGCGCAGATATCAACGCCTTGGACATCGTAGCGGACGTACACGAGCTCCATCTGTGGGCGGTAACGACCGAGCATTATTCGCTGACCGCGCATGTATTCGTCAAGAAAGACGTCGAACCGTTCTGCGCGATTTTGGCGATCAATCAAGTTTTGAAAAGCAAATACGGAATCGAGCATTCGACGATCCAGATCGAACACCCGATTCTGCACGATCACGGCGCGTATGGAAAAGCGTTTATGCTGAAGCAGGCCTAAGTCTGCGGCCGCTCAAGTCATATCGCTACCGCTAGCGCTTGGATCTGAGACCAGAAAAACGATTCCTATCAGGAGACATCAGTTCTCGCTTTGTCAGCCTGCCAAGCTGCGGATCGACATTGCACCCTCTCGGAAAGATGAATCATGCTTTATTGGCTTTTATCTCATATCGTTCGCAATAAATATGTTAAAGTGAGAGAAGAGCAATTTATTTAACAAGAGAATGAGGATAGTTGGCGCATGCTCGGTCGTAACGATGCCTGCACTTGCGGCAGCGGAAAAAAGTACAAAAAATGCTGTATTCCCAAATACGATAAGCCTATTCCGGCAGCGACCCCGCCCAGCTTGCGGAGCTTGGAAAAAGTATGGGTACAAAAGGGCAACCAAAAAAACCGATGGCAACCGGATGCCGTGGAACAAATGTCGGATGACGACATCGTGAGCCATTTAAGCCGAATGGGGATAACCGTAGACCGGGAAGGCTTCCTGCGGGACCTTCAGGAAACGATGTATTCCGATCGGGTAGCTCAGGTGTGGCAGGAACGCCATGGTGCCCCTGTTTTCAGTAAGGATTCGATCTTCCCCATGCTCGCGGCAAAACAGCTCAGCAAGCGTTGGGCATCGAACATATTCAGCTTTGACAAGCTTGAAGATCTGGCCGATCTTATGATTGCATACGGCGCTCCTCAACAGGAGCAAGAACGTCTGGCACTTCTGCGTACAATCTGGGACCGACTAAAAACGAGGTTCATTTTCCAGTTGGGTATTCGTTCGTGGGATGAACTTTATGAGCGATTCCCGTCTTTTACGGACTTTGCATGGATACTTGACGAATATTCGCTGACGCTTCGCAATGCAGCTGTAAGTCTGGAAGTTGCTCAAAGAATGGCGCTTTTGGAAGAAAGAATCGCGCTCAACCGCGAGCAGCAGGAGCTTTTTTCGGATACCGAGCCCAGCCAACGATTGACCTTGCGTTTAGAAATCGCAGAATCATACGGGCTAATGGGTGATCTTTTTAGATCAGATTTGGAATTCGAAAAAATAATAGCGGACTGCCCGGATTCCGTATGGGCGTACATCCACTGGGGAGATCTATACATAGACAGCGACCGCGCCAAAGCGGTGTCGATCTACAACCTCGGGATGGAACGATGCCAGATGAATGCTGACAATTCGGAGGATCTTAAAGAGCTGAAGAATCGTCTTTCCATGATGTCCCAACAATAAACTTGCGTGCACAAAAGGCGACCCGACACCGGGTCGCCTCTTTAACATCCATGCGATTATTCTGCACGATCACGGAGCGTATGGAAAAGCGTTTATGCTGAAGCAGGCATAAGTCTGCTGGCCGCGCACAATCGCTGCGATACCGTTGAGCGAGTCTTCACCGTTTACAGCTTTTTCCCTTTGCCAGACACGATTTTTAGCGTATCGTTCTCTAACTTGACCGTATAGGTACTGCTGTATTTGCTGAGCACCGACTCTCCGTTTTTGTTT
Source organism: Cohnella sp. GCM10020058 (assembly GCF_042683485.1). Taxonomy (NCBI): domain Bacteria; kingdom Bacillati; phylum Bacillota; class Bacilli; order Caryophanales; family Paenibacillaceae; genus Cohnella; species Cohnella sp. GCM10020058. The sequence continues at coordinate 80,396 of NZ_JBHUJV010000006.1, read as the reverse complement.
TCCCAAGCTTCCAGAATAACGGCGACCTGCGCTTCCTTCTCGGTTGCCGAGGTGACGGAAATGTTGGAGACGGATACGCTTTGCGTATTCAGATAGCCTTCCCGGAATTTCTCGTAGGTGGTTTTGGTCTGCCAATTGCTGCCCAGTACGCTATAGGCCGACACGTAATCGCCGCCGCTCACGCAATCGTAGAAGTATTGAACCAAGTATTGGGCGTCAGCAGACAGCGATTCCTTGGTATACCCGGACGAAGATGGCATATCTTCATCGTCCAAACTGAGGGATTCGCTTGCGAGCTGCTCATCCGGATGTGCGCTCCAGTCCTCAGCCATAGCAGCGATTTGGTAAAAAGGAATGCTGAAGCCGATGCTGCCTTGATCGTTCCCCGCCGAGTTGATGCCGATGACCTTGCCGCTGCTTTCCAATACTAGAGGGCCTCCGCTGTTGCCGTGCGTGATAGGCGCGGAAATTTGATAGATGCCCCGATACTTGATGTCGTCAATATCCATGTCGCGGTCAACGCCGCTGATGATGCCCGTCGTTACCGTATTATCCAAGCCCAGCGGACTGCCGAATGCCAGCACCGTGTCCCCGATTTCCGCCTTCGTTTCTTTATCGACGACGATCGGCTCCTTGCCGGCCAGCGCATCTATCCGCACCACGGCAACGTCTTTTTCCTCGTTCATGCCGATCAGCTTGCCGGAGTAGATGCTCATGTCGTTCGTTTTTACGCGTATTTTAAGCGCGCCGCTTACAACGTGGGCGTTGGTGATGACGTCGCCCTTGTCGTTGTACAGAAATCCGGAGCCTAACGACGAACCGTCCTCCAAGGTAACTTCAACGGATACGACGTGCTTCTGATCCTCGCGAATCATTTCCTTGAGATCCGGTTTGGCACTTGCTTTGACCGTGCTGCCCGGCACCCCCAGCTTCGACTCCGCGTTTACTACGGGAGTATCCCAACGTCCGTTCAGTTCATAAGCAGAGAAGCCTCCCGCAGCGAGAATCAAGACAGAGACAATGACCGTAATCCAATTTTTCATGGCGTTCCTGATGCCTCCTTTCTCTTAATTTAGATGCCATTCGGTGCGGGTCACGCTGACCGTGTCCATGCTGCCGAGGTTGTAGTAATAATCGTAAAAAGTCCCCATTTCCCCTGTATCCAATTCATTGGGCGTAACATAGACAGTCGCTTGGTCTACGATGTTTTTGTCGGCATCCAAAATATCGATATACAGGACCACATCGCTGATCGAACGTGTCGCTGTATTTTTGACAGTACCTTCTACATTGAAATAGCCATCGGCGTCGGTATAAGCATGAATGGAAACCAGCTTGACCGCCTGCGTACGATTTTTAGTGTCTTCCTGCTCGGCCGCTTCGATAGCTTGCTGAATGCGGCTGTTCTCGGCGTCTTCGAACGTTTGCTTCTGCTTTTCGACTTCCGTCTTCAGCGTCGTCAGCTTTGGGTTCGCTTCATCATATTTCAACGCTTCCTCAATGGCGGACATGGCTTCGGCGAATTGCTTTTCTTTGAGCGCAACCGTGGCTTCCTCATAGGAGATATCGACGATTTTCTGCTTGATTTGCTTCATCGATTTTTGCGCTTCTTCGCCTTTGTAAGCTTTTACGTTATTTAGCAGCGGAACGAGCTCCTCCACCGTTTTCTTCACCGCCGCGCCGGCATTGACCTGTGCGACGACAATCCGCTCTTCCCTATTGGCGGCAGAGGCGGCAAGCTTCTCATACACCGGGCCCGAGCGGGCGGCAAGCTCCGACTTCAGCTTATCGACTTCCTTGAGAGCATCCTCATATTTTTTGTTCTTCAGTTGACCATCTGTATCGGACAAACGGGACTGCAGGCTGAGCGCATCCGTGAGCAACGCGCGGTCCGCCAGCAAGATCCGATGATCCGGCCGCTTTTCGAGCGCGTCTTCGATGATCGCTTTGCCTTCGGCCAGCTTGCCGTCCAGCGCAAGCTTCTCCCCCTCCTGAAGCAGCCGGTCCACTTGACGGTTGATATTCATCTGATACAGGTATACCGCGCCGATCAGCGCCGCGGCTAGAATCAGGCTAACCGTCGGCAGCAGCCAGACAAAAAGACCGATCCGACGCCTCGCGACAGGCACGCCGGTAACGGCAGCAGTCGGCATGGGCGTACCGATTTCATAAGCGGCGGCGATCTCCGTCTCCGCAGACAGGGTAACGGGCGATTCCCCCGGCTTCTCCCATCCCAAGATTTCCGTCTGCGCCACGGGCTCTACGGGGCTGACGCCGGCACCGCAGCGGTTGCAAAATTTGCTGTCCGCCTGAAGCTTCGTACCACAATTCGAGCAAAACATTCCGGTTACTCCTTTTGAGCATTTTAATGGAAGAATGAAAATCAACATAAAAGCTATAATTTCGACAATTTCAGATCATTTCCTTCTATTTCCTCCTTGTCACAGAAACGAGGTGTGCGATGACGAAACGATAGACATTTTATTTGTCGAAGCTTTAAGGCAGCTACCGCTATAGGTATAAAAAAACCTTGAATGGCATTTAGCCAGACAAGGTAAGAAAAAGCTCCTCCCGCCTAGGAGAAGAGCTTTTTTTGATACCTAGATCAATCCCGAAGCTTGAAGCAGTTTCCGAATCATAACCGCGACTTCCGCTCTTGAAATATTCGCTTTCGGAGCAAGGGTCGTGCTGCTTCTGCCCGTAATGATTCCTGCCTGAATCACGTCGACCACGCCAGCTTTAGCCCACTCGGCAGTCGTATTTCCGTCTGCGAATGGTTTTAGCGCTTCTGCCGTTCCTTCGAACGAGAGCTTGGATTCGAGACCGGTCAGCAACATCGCTTGCGCGATGATCTTCATGGCCTGTTCGCGCGTAATCGTATCCGCCGGTCTGAAGGTTCCGTCTTCGAACCCGTCGATCAGCTTGTACTGATACATGGTTTGAACAGCCCCGCTGAACCAATCCGACGATTTCACATCGCTGAATGTAGTCGCGCCGTCAGCTAGTTTCAAGCCCAACCCACGAACCATAATCGCGGCAAACTCGGCCCGCGTAATCGCTTGGTCGGGATTAAACAAACCGTCTCCGGTGCCGTTAACGACCATTCTTGAACCCATGTCGTTTACTTCCGTTTTCGCCCAGTGCCCATCTACGTCATTGAACGCGATCGGATTGTAGACAAGGGAATAGGTACTATTCGTCAGACTGTTTATTTTCGCAAAATATCGGTTCCCGACAACAACGATTTGGGTAGGCACATGGCGAACCGTTCCATCCGGTTCCACGACGATCCCCGTCGTTATTTTACTCGGATCAACGCCGTCCGGGATCGCGATCGTTCGTTCTACATAGGCTTCGAAACGGGCAATCTCGATCTTTTGATCTCCGGAAACGGCTCTGATCGTGAATTCAACGGGTGGAACGACAATGGAAAAACCGCCATTCTTAGCCGAGCTCTCCACTCGTTTCACGGTATCTTCATTAGGAGCTGCCACTTCAATTTGAATGGTAATATCCTGCAGTTGGATCGACTTTCCGAGTTGTTCGGAGATCGCGCCAATATTGATTTGCCGGGCCGGAATCGTATAGGTAGCATACTCCGTCTTGATTTCAATAGTAGCTTGCTTCTGCTCCATGCTCTGGACCATTCGGCCGCTAAGTTCTCCGATTACGATATCGGACTCTTTGTTAACCGGTATCGTTAAAACGGACTTTTGGCCTTCTGCTGCAAGTTTTTGTTCCAGTTTACCCTCGTCCACGATTACGGTCGTTACGGTCTGGCTGCTTCTCGTTGACGTGGTGGCGGCGCCGATACTTTCCGCCTTACCGTTGACGAGTACATCCACGCCCTGATTCTGCGGTACCGATGGCGTGGACGTCGGCGGTACGTACGTCGATGGCGTCGTAAAGCTCAGCGTGGCTGCCGCACCGGCCGGCGTTCCCGTTGCCGGATCGGCCGCGACTCTGACTTTGACCGTATGCGTGCCCGAGAGATCGGGCGCATTCGAGCCGTCGTATTTCACGTAAGCTCCGTCATCGACTTGGAACTCCATCGCCGTCGTGAGGCCGACGATCGTGTTCGTGGCATCGTTGGCGCTCACGCTTGGTGCCTCAGGGGCAGGCGGATTCGTCGTGAAACTTAGCGTGACTGCCGCTCCTGCAGGCGTTCCCGTTGCCGGATCGGCCGCGACTCTCACTTTGACCGTGTGCGTGCCCGAGAGGTCAGGCGCATTCGTGCCATCGTATCTCATGTATGCTCCGTCATCGACCTGGAACTCCATCGCCGTCGTGAGGCCGACGATCGTGTTGGTCGCATCGTTGGCGCTCACGCTTGGTGCCTCAGGGGCAGGCGGGTTCGTCGTAAAGCTCAGCGTGGCTGCCGCCCCGGCAGGCGTTCCCGTTGCCGGATCCGCCGCGACTCTCACTTTGACCGTATGCGTGCCGGTGAGATCCGGCGCATTCGTGCCGTCGTATCTCACGTATGCTCCGTCATCGACCTGGAATTCCATCGCCGTCGTAAGGCCGACGATCGTGTTGGACGCATCGTCGGCGCTCACGTTTGGCGCTTCTGGAGGCGCTACCGCTACGATAGGGTCCGCATCCGTCCAATAGGCTACTTTCCTGATGCCTGTCGGAGTGCTGTCGTATTCGTCCTTCTCTTCGTACTCCGCCAGGACGTACACGTGCTGTCCCGAAGGGACCGTCAGCTCGTCGCCGTCGTGAAGCTCCGTATCGTAGCCGAGATCGGCCGGATCTTCGCCGATATAAGGATGTCTGACGCTGCCCGGGGCGCCGATCCGATATTTCAGCGTCAGCTCGCCGTAGTTCTCATCGTTCAGACTTTCGTCCGCGATGCTCGCCTTTGTCGTGCCGATCTCGCTGCCGGCCGACCAAGACAACCCGCTTACGGATGGCGCCGGCGTTACCGTCTCGCCATGTTGATTGTTCCCCCATCCGACCAAAGTGCCGTCCGACTTCAGGGCGACGATATGCGAGCTCCCCGCCGCGACGGCTACGACGCCGCTAAGCCCCGCCGGCGGTTGCAATCGGTCGTCCCCCCATACGACGACAGACCCGTCAGCCGTAACCACCACGGAGTAATTCTCGTTCGCGCCGATCGCCACTGCTTTTGGCAGGTCTTCCGGCGGGCGATCGACGCCCCAGTAACCCCATAGTCTGACACTGCCGTCCGCAAGGAGCGCCAGCGTATGATTGACGCCCGAAGCGATGGCTACCGTTTCCGGCAGGTCGTCGGGCACTGACGTCGCCGCCATTGACTCAGAGCCCCAACTGACTACATTGCCATCCCACGTCAGTGCGGCCGCATGGTTAAATCCTCCCGAGACGGACTTGAACGGTCCATAAACAGGTTTCCATTCTTCCGGCATCTTGTAATATCCCGATTCCAAACTGGTTATCGTCCCGTCATTCTTCAAGACGGTAGAGGCATAACCTTCGGGTACGAGCCCGACGACATTGCCGTTCGAAGCTTCGGCGGGTACCGTGCAGCCGTCGCCCAAGGCCGCAACGAAACCGTCCGTCTTTATGGCATAGCCGCAGGCATTGGACGCGTACACCGATTGTACGCCGGTCAGGTCGTCGGGCACGTCAATCTTGCGACCGTTAATCCAACCGTAGGCTTTGACCGTGCCGTCATCCTGCAGCGACAGCGTAAATCCGTCCCCTGCCGCAATTCGCGTATGCGGGGCCGGCACTTGAACGGGAGTTGTCGTATAGGAGATATCCAGCTTCGGGTTGTTCGTACCCGACGCTGCAAATTGGAAAATCCGCTGTCCCCCAGCATCCCACCTCATGTTCACCAGTACGAGAACAAGTTCGGTTTTTCCTTTATTGATACTGTCGCGCACCAGCGACGCAATATTAAATGTCATCCATGCGCCGTCTCTTTCCGTTACTGCAACCGCCCGCGCGTGCAATCCGCTGCCGTAGGAGGGCCAAGCCGCGGCTCCGGTCGTCGGCTCCGTCCAGTTCCCGCCATGCTGATAGATCGTCAGCTCGGGACCGGCTTCTTCGTCGGCATTATTAGCGGTTATATACAATTTTAGATCCGCCTCGAGCACCGTTCCGCTGAGACCCCTCAGATCAAACTTGAGTACGCCCGCATACGCGTTGTCCTCGTTTGCGCCGATCGATATCGCGTTCGGACAAGAAGCGGTTGTGTCCCCATTCTCCATGTCGCTTTTGTACTCGCAGCTTGCTAATAACGTGCCGGCGTACGCACCCGACGAATCCGGCCCCGCGCTCGCGGTACCGGCCATCGCGATGGGCGGAATCGCCAGCGCAACGGCCAGCAGCAGTTGAAGCTTTATTCTGGACAACAAACGGAACATCGATCTTGCCTGCAATGTAACTCTCCCCTTCTGCAATAAAATCGTAGGCTGCATAGGAGAAGCGTAACAATTGAACGCTAAACATTTTCCAAACAAAATCGATTATTCGCGATTCCTGTCGGCGACATGCAGTCCCAAGTCGGCACGGAACGTCGAGTCTTTAAGAAGATTCACCTTGTCCGCGGCCGAAGGATCCCCCAAGAACGTCAAATGCAGCGCCAGCCGGTCATAATACTTCTCCTCGTACGGATGCAGTTCGATCAGCTTGCGCAGCATGCGTTCCTTCAGCGAATCGTCGGCCGCATGCTCCGCCCATTGCTCCAGATGGCGGATGACGACCGCGCGCAGCTCGTATCTTCTGCTATTCGCCCATCCGTAATTTTCCGTCTCGCAATAATCGCCGCGATAGAGCGACAGTAGCTCCTCCGCATCGCTCGCCCGTCTCCCCGTCCCGATTAACGCTTCCAGCCGCGACACGTCGCAGGCGACTTCGCCCGTTCGCATCCAATAACGCTCGTCTCCGGAACCGATCATCTCGGGATAGCCCGCGGACTTCAGCGTATTCCGCACGTAATACATCGTCGTATGAAAAAGCGCTTGCGCGCGTTCGGCATCCAAATCCGGCCACAAATGCCCGAGAATGCGATCCCGATACACGGGGGTTCCCCCATGGTGCCACAAATAAACGAACATCTCCTTCGTCTTCTTCGTCCGCCAAGTGATCAACCGACCGTCGGCATCGTAAAGCTCCATGCTTTCGAGCAGCTTCAGAGACAGCGTTCGTCTTAAGGGCTCGGGGGATTGCACGCCGTCCCGATCGCTCGTCAAGCTTCCTGCCCCGGCCCGTCGCGCCGCTTTCTCCCGAAGCTCCGCGTGCCTCTCCAGGGCTGCGACGAGCCGGGGCTTGGCTACGGGCTTGAGCAAATATCCGATCGCCTTCGTATCGAATGCGTCCACCGCATACTGACTGTGAGCAGTCACGTACACGATATCCGCGTCGGGAAACCGCTCGAGAAGCTTGGCCGCAGCCGCAAGCCCACTTGTCTCCGGCATCTCGATATCGAGGAAGATCAGCTCCGGCAGCAGCGCATCCGCCTGCGCGAGCGCATCGGACACGAGGCTGAATTTGCCGAGCACCGTAACCCCGCCGACCTCCTGGAGCAAGATTTCCATCACGTCGAGCGCGATTTCCTCGTCGTCAATCAATATCGCCCTAACCATTGCTTTTTTTCGCCTCCGGTATTTGCAGTTTGATCAGCGTTCCCGCACCGTCGCCGCTTCGAATGTCCAATTTGCCGCCGCACACCAGCTGAAGGCGCCGACTGACGTTGCCGACGCCGACCCCTCCGGCTCGCCCTTCTTTCAGCATCCGCAGCGATTCCTCGCCGATGCCGACGCCATTGTCTTCCACGGTTATTTCCGCTCCGTCGTCACGCCTGCATGCCGCAATCCGCAGCAATCCGCCAGACGCTCTTGGCCCGATGCCGTGCCGCACCGCGTTCTCTACAATGGGCTGCAGCGTTAGCGGCGGCAGCATGCATCGGAAGTCCGCCTCGATCTCGATCTCGACAGCCAGCCTGCTGCCGAAGCGCAGCTGCTCGATTGCCAGATACGCCTTGACCAGCTCCATCTCGCGTTCGAACGGAACGAGCTCCTCGGAGAATACAAAAGTAAACTTGGCCCGCAAGTATGTCGACAGGTGGTGAATCGTCTCCCTGAGCTTGTCTACGTTCTTATAACTGAGCCCGACGAGGGCATTCATGCTGTTGTACAGGAAATGCGGCGTAATCTGGGCTTGCAGCAGATCCATCTCCCGTCGCACCGCGCGTTCCGAGGAGCTCTTCATCGCCAGCAGCGATTGCACCCGCGCCCGCAATTCGGCCAGCTCGAACGGCTTCTGCACGATATCGTTCGCGCCGGCGGCGAACGAGGCCACGATATCGCCCGTCTGGCCGGAAGCGGTCATCATCAGAATCGGAAGCTCGGCAAGTCCCTGCAGCCGTCGGATCTCCCTGCATACGTCAAGGCCGGAGATGCCCGGCATCATGAGATCGAGCAGCAGCAGGTCCGGTTTTATCTTGTGGCGCCGCAGCGCTTCGAGCGCCTCTTCCCCGCTTCCCACCGCCGCATATCCGTATCCCATGGAAGAGACTTCATCGATCAGCACTTTCAGATTGGACGGTTCGTCGTCTACGATTAGTAGGTGAAATTCGGCCGTCTGACTGTCCTGCATCGGCACGGCTAACGGCAAAGGCAGCGCCTCTTCGACGGCCGCGGCAGCCGCTTCCTCCGAGGCCGGATCGATCGGCAGCGTGAACGTGAACCGCGAGCCGACGCCGACCGTGGATTCCGCCTCCAACCGGCCGCCCTGCAGCTCCGTCAGTTGCTTCGCGATGCTCAGCCCCAAACCTAGTCCTTCGCCGGCCTGTCCGAACGCCTCCGACTGGACAAATGGCTGGAACAAGCCGGCGATTTCATGCGCGGGAATCCCTCTTCCCGTATCCGTCACCGAGATGGCCAGCTCGTCCCCTCGCCGCTCCGCGGAGAGGGTCACCGTCCCTTGCTTCGTGAATTTCAGCCCGTTCTCCAGCAGGTTGTACAAAATTTGCTTCACCCGGTTCTCGTCCGCAAGGAGCAGCGGCAGCTTGGCCGGCAGCGCATTAACGAGCCGCACCTCTTTGTTGACCGGCGAGATGGACAACGTCTCCATGACGAACCGAACCGACTGGCCCAAATTGACCGAGGTCGTACGGATCAGGAGTTGTCCGTGACGAATCCGGTTCAGATCGAGAATATCGTGCACGAGTCCCGCCAGTCGTCTGCCCAGCAAATGCAGCATATGTACATTGTCCCGGTGTTCCGCCTGGAGCGGGATCGTCCGGTTGTCCAACAGCGCCTGCGACAAATTCACGATGCCGTGCAGCGGCGTTCGCAGCTCGTGCGACGTTTTCACCAGAAACTCGTCTTTCTGACGGTCGTAGCGCAGCAATCGCTGGGATAACCGCTCGCTCCTTCGATAGCTCAGCTGAAGCTCATCGGACATGAGTAGCGCCTGCGACAAGACGAGCAGCGCCGGCGTCACGACCATATAGTAGGGATTGTCCAGCGCGAGCTGGTAGCGCAGATGCGCATAGAGCCAACTGACAAACAGAAAGAAAATGCCAAGCATAATATAGTGGCTGCTATGGTTGCCGCGGCTGTGGCTGCGGAAGACGGCATAGAGCATTACCCCGAAGGCGGCCGCTCCGATCGCAATTCCCACGTCCAGGAAGCTGACCAGGTATCGATTGGGAAGCAGCACAATCGTCGCAAGATAAGCGTAGGTCAATCTGCGAAGCCAGGTAAAAACAACGTTATCCCTTTCCTTCAGGTACCGGTACACGTAATACGTGAAGAAGTAAAAAGAAAAAAGCGGCAATAGAAAAAGCATCTTCTGAAGCCATGGGAACGTCAATCCGGGCAAAAAATCAAGCGCCAGTATCTCATTGTCGATGCTGAAGAACAGTCCGAGCGCCAGACAGAACAGGCAAAAATGCATCAGATGCGGTTCCCGGCGCCACTGTCTGAACATGCCCGCATAATACAGTCCGAACGCAAGCAGGATCGTCGTCTGAATCATATCGGCGAGCTTGGAATCGTCGCGCCGCTTCATCATATCGTCTGCGAGTCCGAATTCCGGCGGCTGCACCAACCCGCCTTCCAGGTAGTCAAAGCTGGCTACCTGAATGATAATCTCGACAGTACCCGAGTCGGCTTGGACGGTGCCGAAGAACGGCGCATTGCTGGCCACGAAGACCTCCGCCGATAAGGAAGGACGGCCGTTGCCGCCCATATCGACGCCGTTCATGAAGATACGGCTGGACATGCGGATTTTTTTGGCCCGCATACTGTACAATGCGGCTTCGCTCGTGCGGACGAGCAACCGGTACGTACCGGCGCCATAACCCTTCTTGTCCGACGAAGCCAGCTTATTCTTCCAGCCTCCGGGCACTTGAACGAAACGGCCTTCGATCCGGCCGGCTCGAAAGTCTTCCGGCCCTAGCAATTTTCCTTCGTAGAACTCCCACTCCCCGCGCAGCGAGAGGACGCCCCGCTCCGTAAAGTCCCAATGCGTCGCATCCAGCAATCCGTCGCTCGCCCTCTCGGCTTGCGTCGCGGGACGAAGCCATTGAACTACGTTCACGATCGTAACGATAACGAACAAACTGATCATGCCGAGCAACAGGGCGTTTTTCCTAACCATAGCTTCACCGTCTTTTTAAGCAATGCTAAAGATATCGGCTGTCAACGGCCGTCATTGAATGAATGGCAGACGAAAAATAGCGCTCCTCAGCTTTCCGTTTGCGCCCTTTGCCGTCTCCAACTCCTCGGACTGACACCCGTATATCGTTTGAACACGGTCGCAAAGTGCTGACTTGTCTTGAAGCCAAGATCCATCGCCAACGAAGTGATGGACGCGTCCGAATCCATCAGAAGCCGGCGCGCATGTTCAATCCGCGTACGTTCCACGAACGTCGCGGGGGCTTCGCCGGCAATCTCCCGGAACAATCGGAACAGATGCGATTCGCTGACATTCAGACTGGCGGCCAGTTCGGGAACCGTCCAGCGCTTCGCCGGATCCCCGGCAATCTCTTCCATCAATGTTCGGACGGACTGCTCCAGCAATGAAGCCGAACGATCGACGGATGGATAAATAACGCCCAGCACGATATCAAGCAGCAGATGCCGAATGCGATACTTATCATCCCTCCTCTCCTCCAGCAAATCGCGCAGCTGGCGAAAATTGTCCCTGACACGCGTCTCGACCGCAGTAACCCGGTCAAGCGCGCGCATCGCCCGCGACACCTTGTCCTTGTCCGAATGGCGCAAGAGCAGCCATTGCCGGCACTGCTCCGGATCGCGGACGATGACCCACCAGATGCTGCAAGGCTCGATATAATGAATGCGCGCTCTGTGCCATTCATCTGGCCTGGTCATCAGCATCTGACCGGCAACGGTCGTAATGCTTTCGCCGCCGATATCCCAAGTCGCCTGCCCGCCTTCCATGTATACAAATTCATACGCCTGCTCATGACGATGGTCGGTAAGCGGTATGGCTTCCGAAAACCGGTCATATCCAAGCGTAACAAGCTCCGGCACATGGATGACATGCGACTCGTCGTTATTGACCACCCATCTGGCCGATGTCGTTTTCGGTTTCATGCGTCCCGCTCCCCCAACCCGCTTTTCCACGCTGCTCCGATGCCGATTTTGTTTCTGATTCTACTTCGTAATAGGAGAGAAGTAAATACATTAATCGTCATGTAAAGTGTAGTCAGAGCTGCGCGGTTTCACTTCGCCAGCCTCTAAATTCATTTGTGACCGAGGTGTCGACGATGTCTGTTATTCCTTATCAAGTAACGGAGCATGACAAAGAGGTATTCAATCGCGAAGGCTACTGGATCAGCCCGAAGCTGATCGACGACGCCACGATCGCCCGTCTCCGCGAAGCGCATGAGCGCATATGGCGCAAGGACTTTGACGGTGACGGCATATCGCTGCATCCGATTTCCGCTCCGAAAGATCCGAAAGCGCTGCGCAAGCTGGACAATGGCTGGTGGATCAATGACGCAGTGCGCGACGTGGTAACCGACCGTCATCTTGGACAAATGGCGGCCGAACTGTTGAACGTCGATTCGATTCGCCTCTGGCACGATCAGGTGATCCTCAAACCGGGCACAGGCGGCGAAGAAACGGCGCTGGGCAACGTCGGTTGGCATCAGGATTACGGCTACTGGCGTTGCAGCAATACGACCAATATGGTTACCGTATGGATCGCATTGCAGGACACCGATCTTTCCAATGGCGGGATGATGACGATCCCCGGCTCTCATCGCTGGGGCGTGATCGAAGGCAGCGATTCCTTCTTCGAGCAGGATATGAAGAAATTGCGCGACCGTTTTGCCACCAAGGACTGGGTAGAAGAACCTTGTATTCTGAAGGCAGGGCAAGCCAGCTTCCATCATGCGCTCACCTTCCACGGTTCCGGCAGCAATCTTTCGCATGATCCTCGCCTGTCGGTTGTCGCCCATCTGATGCCCGGCGATACCGCTTATCGAAAAGGCCGGCGTCATGACAATGTCACCCTGCTCGGTCCAAGGCCGTATGACGGTCAACCGTTCAACAATGATTTCTTTCCCGTGTTGTACGGCAAGGAAGGATAGATTGTTCGCCTAAAACCAAAAGCAGCTTCTGTCGGTTAGACTCACCTTTTAAGGTGTTGTCTGAACGGCAGAAGCTGTTTTTGCGGTCATTGCACTTTGTTACATTAGTCCCGAGGGGTTCCACTAATAATTCGCCTATTCCGTTTATTTGCTCCAGCTGGCGGAAGGAAGGCAGCCGAACTCCTCGAAATACTTCTGCTCGAAGTTCGCATATTGCCGCGCCGCCTTCTCCATCCGGCCGAGGCTGGAATACAGCTCGACCAAGCTGACGTTCATCTCTTCGCTGAGCGGATAGATCGAGAGATACGCCTCGAGGCGGCTCACCGCCCTCTCCCAATTGCCCTGCTCCAGATCCTCCCGCACAAGACGCCGAACGATTCCCGTATACTGCTTCTCGAGCGCCTGCTCCTGCCCTATTTTCCACAAATACGGCTTCCCGTCGAGCAGAGGTCCCCGGTAGGCGGCGCGAAGCTGCTCCGCTTGCTCCGGGCTTAAGGTTCCGTTCGCGTTGGAGGAAGCGTACATTCGGTACGTCAATTGGTCATACGGCTCTCCGTTCGCCTCCAGCGTGTAGCCTTCGGTCGTCTTCAGGATGTCGAGCGACAGGCCGTTCTCCTTGACCATCTTCTTGAGCAGGTAAATCGCCGTATGCAGGTTGGGCATCGCCCGCTCCTCGGACATCTCCGGCCAGAGCAGCTCCAGCAGCTGCCACTTGGAGACGTCCATGCCGGAGTGGCAGAGCAGGTACGCAAGCAGCTCCTCCGCCTTGCGCGTCGGGCAGCGAACCAGCGCTCCGGCCGAATTGCGGATCTCGAAGCCGCCCAGGCAGCGGATTACGGGCAGAGCGCTAGGCTTGCCGGAAGGCACGGCCGTCGGCTGCTTCTCCCGGAGCCGGCTTGTCACCCGCTCGATCGCGGCCGGCGTAACCGGCTTCAGGACGTAGTCGAGCGCCTGCACGTCGAACGCAGACAATGCATATTGCTTGTATGCCGTGGAGAAGACGATGGCCGTCCGTTTCCAAGTGTCCATAATTCGCTGAGCCAGCTCGAGTCCGTTCATCTTGGGCATCTCGACGTCGATGAACGCAATGTCCGGCCTGAGGCCCGGAAGCTGCTCCAAGGCTTCCAGCGGACTGTCGAATGTCCCCACGATCTCATAATTGCCGTTCCGGCCGATGATCACCTTCATCAGCTCCAGAACCGGCTTCTCGTCTTCTACGATGATGGCACGATACACCTTACGCGCTCCCTTCCAGCCTTCTACGAATGATAGGGCAAGTAGATTATCACGACCGTGCCGGACCCGCGCTCCGATTGCAACGTTAGCGCCGCCCCGGGAATGCCGTCCAACCGCTTGCGGATGTTCGCAATTCCGATACCGTGCCCTCCCCTGCTCTCGCTTGGCTCTCCCTTGGCAACCTTCTGCATCCGATCGTACGGAATGCCGACGCCGTTATCCTTGATCGTCACGACGACATAATTCTCCTCGATACGAGCCGAGAGCCGGACCGTGCCCGGTCCGTCCTTCTCGAACAAACCGTGCCGGATGGCGTTCTCGACAAACGGCTGTATGGATAAGGACGGCACCTCGAATTCCATCAAGCCTTCCCCGATCTCGCAGAGAAAGTCGAAGCGCTCCCCGAATCGGGCCTTCTCGATCTCCACGTATGCTTCGATAACCTCCAGTTCTCTCTGCAAAGGCACGAGCGACTTCCGGCGATCCGTCTCCAGGATGTGCCGGATATATTGGCTCAGGACGGACAGCAGAGAGGCTGCCTTCTCCCCGTCCGTATAGCAGAATCCGATAATGCTGCTGAGTGCGTTATATAGAAAATGAGGCTTGATCTGCGCATGGTGGAAAGCCTGCTCGCTCAGTATCGCCTCTTGTATCGAGATCTTCATCGAGATCAGGTTTTGGATGCGGGCCATCAGCGTTTCTCCGTCAAAGGGCTTCGTCACGTAATCGTTGGCGCCGGACCGGAACCCGAGGGCGATGTCGCGCGCCGAGTCTTTGACCGTGGAGATGAGAATCGGCAAGTCGAGAATCGAGCGCCGCTCCCGAATGAGCCGACAAAGCTCGATTCCCGATATGCGAGGCATCATGACGTCCACGATCGCCAGGTCGACGTTCGGGTATTGATGCAGCTTGCTTATTGCATCCTCGGCCGAAAATGCCGTCACTACGTTGAACTTATGGCGTCTGAGCATCTGACGCAGCGTCAGAATGTTGGAAGCCTCGTCGTCCACGATCAGCACGGTGTGCTCATGTCCGTCGAGCCGATCCAGCGGACCTGCTTCCGGCTCGATTCGATTCGATCGCTCGCGCGATGCGGCGACCTCCAGATCATCGGGCATTCTCTTGGCTGCCGGCAGGGAAAACCTCATACGCGTCCCCATTCCAGGCTCCGTCCAATCGAGGTCGATCTCTCCGCCCATTCTCTCGACGAGCTTGCGGCTGATGTAGAGTCCGACGCCCATGCTCTCGTAACCGTCGCGGGGAAGAAGCGCCGACTGCGTATCGGCGTAATCGCGGAACAGCGTCGCACGCTTCTCCGGTTCAATCCCCGTCCCCGTATCTTCCACAAATATGATGACCTTGTCCTTGTCCATGGACGTCTTGATGATGACCGATCCGCGCTCGGTATGCTTGATCGCGTTGTGCACGAGATTATACAGCACCTGCCGCAGCCGGTTCTCGTCCGCGAGCATCCAAGTCTCTGCTTGAACCTCGTTCTCGAAGCGAACCTGCTTGCCCGACAATTCGAAAGCCAGCATATCAAGAACGATCTGAACCGCTACCCGCACGTCCACCACCGTCGGATACAAGCGGAGTTCCCCATGCCTCAGATGGGTGACATCGATCAAATCGCGAATCAGCATGGACAGCTTGGAGGCGGTATCCTTCACAAGCCATAGGCTCTGCTTCTGCCTCGCGCCCAGGCTTCTGTCCTCGTCTTCCAGCAAGCCGGAGATCAGGTTCAAGATCCCGTTAAGGGGCGTCTTGAGCTCGTGCGACGTATGAATCAGAAATTCGTCCTTTAATTGATTCGATAGCGCGAGCTGCTTCGAGAGAACTTCCGTCTTGGCGTACGCGTTCGACACGCGGACGGCCAGGAGCAGATTCATGAAGAGGATGAAGCCAAGCAGCGCGCACTTGGCAACCAGGTCGGTCGGCACCATGTTCTCCCCGTACAGGCTGATGCCGAACAAAAAGATCATCAGCGTCAATAGGCCGCCCAGCAGCAGGAAGCGTTCGGTTCTCTCCGTCGTCTCGGCCGGATTGCGCGCGTAGAGATAAATCAATCGGCACGCCAGGTACAAGACTGCAACGGACTCGTACATGACGAAGAGATACTTGTAATCGATATGAACCCGGTAGGGAAGAAGCACGACGGACGCAACATACAGCGCGAACGGAAGCTCCAGCCATCTTCTCGTTCTCGGCTTGAACAACCGGTTCTCTACGATCGAAAATAACCGGATAATAAGAACCACGCCAAGGAATTGGAACAGTTCAAGCGCTTTGTAAACCAGGTTGAACGGCAGATCGGGAAGCATCCGCTGGGTGATTTTCTCCCCGTAGATCGACATCTGCAAGCCTAGCATAAGCATGTACGACCCGAGGAGCAGATAAGCCTTCTCCTTCCTCCCGAGTACGTAAACGCTGATGTGATACGCTCCGAGAATGACAAGAACCAGGCTAATCGCGAGATCGGTGCCGATTTGGACGCTATTCAGCTTCGTCATGTCCGAGCTTAGGCCGAATTGCAGGGAGTTGACGATTCCACCCGTGACGAAGTCGTAATTGGACACCTGCAGAACAATCTCGATCTCGGAGCCGTTCGGTTGAAAATAAGCCGTATAAGGCGTGTTGCCCGGCTTGTTCGTCGCGCGGGCTTCGGAGGGCTGCCCGCTCTCCCCCAGCAGCTTGCCGTCGATATAGAGACGGTGCCCCATACGGATGCTCGTCACCTTGATTCCGTAGATGTCATCCGAGGGGCTAAGGCGAAGACGCAAACGATAGGTGCCGTAGCCTCTTCGCGACATGCCTTGGCCATTCTCGGCGGTTCCGCGCCAAGTCCCGGGAACCTTTAAGTAGGAGGGGCCAGGAACTGAGCCTTGACGGAAGCGTTCTGGCGTCACCAGTTCGCCAGGGTAGAACCCCCACTCCCCATCGAGGACGGCCAAGCCCCTTTTCTCGAAATTCCAGCCGCTCAGATCCAACTCCCCTCTGACGGCGCGAGGAGCCTCCCGGCTAGGAACGGTCGGATAATAGATAGCCAGGAATGCGCCCGCGATAAGGAGCAGGAGCATGCCGATCGCTATATTTTGACGTAATCTCATCGTATGTCTCCAGACCTCTCCCTACTAATGCTTCCCATTCTATCATCCGCCGCTCAAGGAAATCTCACAAACCCGGGAGTTTCTCTTCTTCCCATTGTAGAACGCGATCGACGATCTTTTCTACCACGTCGGGATTTGCTGCATCGAAACAACCAATCAACCCGGTTCCGGGTCAACGGCGCTCGACAAAAATCGGCCACGGCAGTATTCGCCGTGGCCGATTGCATCTGTCGACGCCGTCCGTATATGGAAACAGCTGCATGCCGCCGACCGGGAACACGCCGCCGAAGTCGACGGTCAACGTTTGCGGCGCCGCCGCCGTCGGTTTGCCGCCCTGCCAGGCGTCGCCGTCGTTGCGCAAACCGTCGATGGCCCGGACCGTCGCATAGGGGGAGCGGAACATGCCCGCGGTGGCCGACTGCGCCGGCAGCGTACCGTACGGCTCGGCGCCAAGCGTAACCGGCTGCGACGCGGAAGCGGTGTACGTCATTTGCTTCTGCGGCAATTTGAGCGACAGCTCGCGCAGCTTGGCGCCGGTCACCGTATTCCACGGCGCGGGAATGTCCGCCAGCACCGACGAGCCGGCAAAGGACGAGCTGCTGCCGAGCACGAATGTCTCTCCTTGGGACGTATCGCCGACGTTGGCTACTGCAACCACTTTTTCGTCGTTCAGTTCAATCGCTCAAGCCCATGCCTCCCGTGACTGCGCGATTGGCCAGATTGACCTTGTAGTTGAAGGCATTCTTGCCGAAGCTGACGAATGTCGCTCCTTCAGGTTATAGCGAGTTCTCTGTAAACATAGCGAGTTTAATAAAAAAGTCCTCCAGGATAAACCGGCTGTTTACGTCTTTGTAGACGCGAATCGGACGGTTATTCCGTTCGTGAATATATCTCATATCCGGCGCGAATTCGGGTGACGGCAGCCAGTCATACAAATATTCATGGTCGCAAAGCAACAGCCCCACGACGGGGGAATCGCCCAAGCACCAGCATTCGCCGGTTCGGATCGCCGTCTGGATCGCAGCCTCCGTATGTCCGAATTCCACCAGTTGCTGGAATAAATAGTTCCCAAGCTCTCCATGCGGCTTTACCCTGTATGCCAGCTCCGCCATCGAGACCATGACGCGCTGATATACGTTTTTGGGAACTTGCCACACGGGGACTTTGGACTTGAACACGACATTTGCCGCGTGAATATCGTTCCAAAGGTTATATTCCGGCTCGCCTGCCGGATACGCGCCTCCTCCGATCCAGATTACGGTCAATCGGTCGGCAATGCGCGGTTCCATCAACAGAGCGGTAGCCATATCGGTAAGAGGACCTAAGAACGCGACGAACAATGGCCTCGGATCATCGGACATCGCCTCTTGGATGATGAGCTCCGCTCCAGCCGAAGGCATCGGTGTCGATTCGTCGGCTAGCGCGCGCGGCGCGCCTTTAAATATCAGGCCGCTGTCCGGCAGCTTCATCAAATCCAGTATTTTCGCGATTTCCTCATAGCTGTCTTCCATGCTTGTTTTTGAAAGCCAGTCGCCGAAATGCGCGGCAATAAACCCTCGATTATCGAATTTCGGACTTAAGAGGGCGTGAACGATCGCGTATTGATCGTCCGCTTCGTTCTTAGCATCCGTGTCCATGATGAGCCGGATCATTTTCTGGTTAGGTACGGTAAAGTTATATTTATCATAGATCAAGGGGTTCCTCTCCATTCGTCTTCTTCAAGCTATGCCCTCAGATTGGCTGACGCTTCGAACCTTCCTCCGTCCTTGAATTCAATCCGCTCTCCATTCGGCAGCACGACCGTGAGCGGAATCCCTTCCGGACCATGGCCAGTCATTCGGAATACCGTTTCCTCATCCAGCGTCCACTCGACTTCGACAGCGCCGCGATGGGTTGCAACGCTGCCTTGCGCCCATGTCAGCTGCAATGGCTTAGGCGCGACAATAATCTCCGCATACCCTGGCCTGCCGGGACGTACCCCTAGAATTTCGCCCGTAAACTCCGATAGCGGCAGCGCGCTCCAGGCATGGCAATCGCTGCGCGGATGGTTGTCGTCCGTCACCTCGGGCAGCGTCGTTAAATGCGAATGGAGAAATGCCTTCCAACGATCGATGACGCGGGATGCTTTGTCATACAACCCGTGACGCGATAGCATACGGAACAGCTCATAGGAAGCCGGCACCGATAGCTGCGTCATGCGATCAGCCTGCGGATCGATCGTGCGCTCCAGCAACCGAACGGCATCTTCTCCTTGTACGGCGCCGCAGACGACGCCCCACACCTGCGCGTGTTGGCTAAAGTCTCCCGCTTCCGGTCCATCCGCGAACAATCCGATTTCCGGTCTCCAACACAGCTGTATCAGCGCTTCATTTATGGCGTTCGCATCCGCCTTCGCTTCGCGCGCGGCATCCTGCCAACCAACCGCCCCATATATTCGGGAAGCGGCGTGAAGCGCTGCCGCATACATCTGGTTCAGGAGGGTGAGCGGACCTTTTTCATGTGCCGGAGGGGTGCCGATCTCCCAATCCTTGGACCAGTCGAAATAAGGCCAGTACGCTTGCGG
This sequence comes from Cohnella sp. GCM10020058, assembly GCF_042683485.1. Taxonomy (NCBI): domain Bacteria; kingdom Bacillati; phylum Bacillota; class Bacilli; order Caryophanales; family Paenibacillaceae; genus Cohnella; species Cohnella sp. GCM10020058. The sequence continues at coordinate 60,937 of NZ_JBHUJV010000006.1, read as the reverse complement.
CGTCGGACCGACAAGCCCGTCCGGCGTCAGCATTCTTCTAAACCAATCCAAAACGCCGGTCATCGTCGGTACGTATCGCCGAATAAGCGTTTGATCTCCAAAATGCAAAAAGTGCTCGTCGAGCATATGAATCCAATATAACGAGAAGGATGGGATGACCTGTCTATACTCGGATGGATAACGGCTCTGCAGCATGCCCGAGGGCAGCGCGGAGCTATGGTAATCGAACAGCGCGCGTCGAGCCAGCCTGTCGTCGGTGCTGACCGCGTACGTGAACATCATTTGCAGACGCGTGTCCATCGTGTATTGCAGTTGCTCGTAGTACGGGCAATCTTCATACGTTTCATGCATGCACCGCCGAAGTGTGTTCAACGACAGTTGCCAAAGCGCAACGTAGTCGGGATCCGAACAGGAGAATGCAGCTTGAACATCCAAGGGATACCCCGCGTCTCTGTAGGATAACTGCGCGATCTCAAGCGGCTCGTCCTTTACTTCCACTTCAAGCCTAATATACCTGAAGGTACGGAAGTCGAATGGCTCGTACCGCTCTACCTTCTCTCCGGTACCCACGCCGGCCACGGTATAGCAATCCGCTTCTCCGATGAGAATCCCGTTTTCCGCATCGTCCCGCATCCCTTTGACTCGATGATGGAGATTCGATGTCGGCTCCTCGTAGCATTCCGCATAAAGAAGCTTGATACGGCTCCCTCTGCCGCCCCTCAGCTTCAATGTCACGTAGCCGGTCACGAGTTCGCCGGCATCGAGTTCTAGCCAAATGGATTGGCCAGCTTCCACGCTTACGTTTCTTGCACCTTCGCCTTCCAACATTTCCTCGTAGCGAGGGATGGCGGATCGATCGTCGGCTTTTGTAATGCTTCGGAACGAGGCAGGCGTTTCTCGCATCGGCGGAATGGGGCGCGGCGTTAATTGCCACGGGGTCAGCTGGCCGAATCGATCGCCGGTCTCGCAGACAATGACCGCATTCGCCCAGCCTTGACCTACATATCCGGGCAGCTCCCAACCATGGTCCAGGCCGCTGCCGTCGGTGTCCTCAAACCCGCCGAGAAAGAAGACGATCGGGCTCGGCACGACTTTAAAGCCCGGCATTTTTTTGCACAGCCACTTCTCGTCCGAATGCAAGGCTTGGGTTCGTCCGTTTCCTTCAATTAATATTCCCTCAAGAATCATCGCGCCGGTGACCGCCCGATGAATCGAAAGCGGTCCGCTAACGCCTAGCAAATGAGGTCCGGATGGGGCGAAGTGCAGCACCTGAACCGCCAGCACGTTCGTCCCCGCCATGAGACGCTCGCTCAAATCTACCGTCTCGTAATAATGCGTCGAGCGGTCGCCCTTGCAGGGTCCGACCGATACCGATTCCCCGTTGAGATACAAGCGATACCGACTGTCTGCAGAAACGTCGACAACTAGCTGAGCGAGCTGCGGGTCAGCGACCTCAAACTCGCGGCGGAACCAAACCATTTCGTGCGCTCCCGGATCCGACGTCCATGGGTAGCCTTGATGCCAGATCCATCTGGCATTCCATGTTCGATTTTCCTCCATTTCATTTCCTCCTCAGATGCCTGCAATTTAGATTGTTCCCGTGAACCGAACGCAGATCGGTAAAAAAATAGTAAGCAATCCGCGGTTACGACGGGTTACTTACTGTTTCCCTTTATTTTGCGGCCGCCTGCTTCTTGGCAAACAACGCCAGTTTGGCGTACATGTCTTCAAGCGTAAACCGGACGTCGACATTCCGGTAGACCCTGATCAGACGTTCCGTTTGATGATGAACATAATGCATCTCGGGCGTAATTCGCGGCGCTGGCATCGGAACGAAACCATCCGAGTACTCCAGATCGTCGAGAATGAGACTTACGACCGGGGAGTCGCCCAATCCCCAACACTCACCTCTTGGCCATCCGTGCGCATTGTCGTCATTGAATTGAATGAGCTGCTCAAACAGGTACTTCCCGATTTCGCCGTGCGGTCTCACCTTGGCTTCCAATTCCGCCAGGCTGACCCGCATCGTGCTATACACGTTTTGCGGTACCTGCCAAAGCGGGATATGGGATGCCATCACCACGTTAGCCGCGTGAATGTCGTTGCTCAGGTTGAATTCGTGCCTTCCGTGCGGGTAGGGCCCTCCGCCGATCCATATGGCCGTCAATCGGTCCGCGATGCGAGGCTCCATCAGATAGGCGGAAGCCAAGTCGGTCAAGGGCCCAAGGAATACAACGAAGAGCCGGTGAGGATTGTCCGAGAGCGCCTCGCGGATAATCGCCTCCGCGCCCTCCGAGACGACGGGCGTAAGCTCGTCCTTTAGCGCGTGAGGCGCCCCTTTGTAGACCGGCACTTCTCCGGCATCCCCCATCAGACGAAGAACATGTTTGACTTCGGCGTAGCTTTCCTCCATCGAGGCGACGGTCCGCCCGGTACCGAAATGCGCCGCGATGATTCCCTTGTGAACGAACATCGGCGTGAGCAACGCGTGTACGATCGCGTATTGGTCGTCCGCTTCATTCTTGGCGTCGGTGTTCATAAGCAATCTTACTCGTTTCGGTTCCGGCACTTGGAAATTCATATCGATCCTGCTCCGCTTCTGCTTTAGGATTGAATTTTGGCCTCTGCATAAAAGCCTCTCGTTTTTCCGTCAATGAACAAATCGGAGCGAATCCGGAAAGTGCCTTTCTCCCGGATGTCATGAGCGGAAGCGCCTATCATCACCTCGAATTCGCCCGCCTCGATTTTCCAAGCCATGGCGGTATCGAGGAAAGCGAATTGACTCGGATCCATGCTGAATCGGACCGTTTTCGTCTCGTTCGGCTGCAGCGGGACTCTGAGAAATCCGGCCAGCTCTTGAACGGGACGTACGACACTCGCATACTTGTCCCGGATGTAGAGTTGAACCACTTCTTCGCCGAATACCTCGCCCGTATTCGTCAGGTCGATTGTCACGTTCACTTGCTCGGTGGGCGCGTACGTTTCCTTACTGACTGTCAAGTTCGAATATCGGAACGATGTATACGATAGTCCGTGACCGAAGTAATAACGGGGTTCGCGAGGGCAATCCAGGTAGCTCGTGTATTCGTTGGCCGTGCCGACGTGGTAGCTCGAACCGTGGTCGTGATTGTAGAAGAGAGGCACTTGTCCCGCATTGTAGGCAATCGAAACAGGCAGTCTTCCCGCCGGATTATAATCGCCGAATAGAATATCCGTCACCGCTTCCGCGCCGTACTGCCCCGGGTTCCAAGCTTCGATGATGGCGTCCAGGTGCCGGTCGGCCGCGTCGCTCGATATCGGTCGGCCGTCAAAATGGACCGCAACGGCAGGTTTGTTCAAGGCTGCCAACTTACGGATGAAGCTCTCCTGGCATTCCGGAAGCCCGATATTCGTCGAATCGATGCCTTCGCCCGTCGTGCAGAACATGCCCCAGCCATGCTTTCCGCCTAAAGTCAGAACGACGACATCGGCTTTCGCTGCCGCCGCCAATGCCTCCTCGTGCATGGATGAATCGTTTCCTGCATAGGCGTAACCGTAAGCGTAGGTCACTTCTGCATTCGGGCATGCCTTCATGATCTGCTGTAGCAGATTGTTGGACGTCGGATAGTGCTTTCTGACGAGCTCCTCCGTTTTCGCGCTTTCGACCTGCACGATGCTTCCGGGATAAGTGTAACGATTGTTGTCCGAACCGAACCCGCTTGCGCCCAGGTTTGAAATTTTCTCGAAATCGACGCCCGCCATCGTGTTTCCCACATTCAGCATCGCATCGAATAAGCTCGTATACGAATAGCCGCCGAATAAGGATCGCGCGGACGCCGCATGGTGGCCGATGACGGCGATTTTGTGCCGCGCGGTTTTCTGCAACGGCAGCACGCCGTTATTTTTCAGCAGCACGATCGATTGACGCGCCGCTTCCAAACTCGTTTTTTGATGGTTGGGGTCCGAATAAATCCGTTCCGCCGCATCGCTCGGCATCGGATACGGATTCTCGAACAACCCCAATTCGAATTTAGCGATCAACACGCGGCGGACAGCTCGATCAAGCGTCTCGACATCCACCTGACCGTCTCGAATACGCTGCGTCAATTCGTCGTTGTAGCAGTCTTTGGAAGGCAGCTCTACGTCCATTCCTGCCTTTAAGGATAATTCGCCGGCATCCGTCCGGGTCTCGGCAACTCCATGCCTCGTGTGCAGCTCCGAGATGGAGGTGTAGTCGGATACGACCAAGCCGCCGAATCCCATTTCTTCACGCAGAAACTGGGTAAGGTACTTTCTCGAACTCACGACGGGCTCGCCGTCGATGGAGCTGTACGTATTCATGATCGATTTCATATTCGCAAGGGACATGGCAGCCTGGAAGGGCTTCGCATACACCTCCCGCAGCATGCGCGGAGGAATCGGCGTTGCCGCGGCATGTATGCCGCCCTGGGTCATATGGTAGCCAAGAAAATGTTTGGCGCAGGCTAATACCCCTTCTTGGAGGTTTCCGTCATTTTGCAAGCCCGACACGTAAGCCGTTCCCATAGCCGCAGCCAGCGCAGGGTCTTCCCCGTACGTCTCTCCCATGCGACCGAAGCGCGGATCGCGGGCAATGTCGAGCACCGGCGCGAACGCATGGGAAACGCCGACGGCCCGGGCCTGACTGCTAATGACCTTGGCCAGCTCCTTCTGAAGCGCGGGATTCCAGGTGGAGGCTTGACCGATTCCAGTCGGGAAGCTCGTCGCTTCCGGGAGCAGCGCGCCCGCTAACGTTTCAAGATGAAAAATAGCGGGAATGCGATGTTCGCTTAATTCCATAATCTTGTTCTGGATGCGGGTGACCTTGTCCGCGACGGATTCCTTATTCTCCAGCTCTCCCGCGAATAACATAACGACTTCCCCGGCGCCTTGGGGATAGTCCAGCTCCAGCCTTTCGATCGACCCTTTGTCCGGCATATAGCCGACGATTTGACCCATTTTCTCTTCTATGCTCATTCGCTGCAATAAATCCGCCGCACGCTCGTGCGCAGGCAGAGAAGAATCCAAATAGAGGTTACTCATAATCTTCGATTCTCCATTCTTCCTTCCAGTCCAGATAGGCCATCTTCCCATCGAATCGGACCGGAAGCCATACATAATCGGAACGGCATGTATCCAAATCGAGCGATACGGGCAGTTGATCTTCGTCCTTCAACTGATAGTCGATTGCCGGGTCAAAGATCGATCTATACAGGTCTGCCGCGATCCGGGATTGGGTTCCGTCGGCAAAACGATTGCCTGCAAGCTCCGGCAGATTCGGGATCCACCGATCCGCGAGCGCGATATACAAGTCCTTTTTGAAAGGGTGCTTAAAGACGGACGTAATTTGCGAGTTGTATGACGTGCGGGAGCGGTCGTCCGGATGCGGATCGCCCAGGACCTCCCACGGTCCATGGAAGGTTTTCGCGCAAGCGACCTCCGATGGGTTCGGATGATAGCCGGTCGTTCCGGAAGTGAATAAATAGTGCAGCCCTTTTCGATAAAAATACGCAGGCGCTTCCCGCACGTAAGGCGGCTGAACGTTAGGAAAATGCGTAGAGTAATAGCCGGTTACGTCCGTATAGTCGGCCGTCAAGTCGGCACAGATGAGTTCGGTGTGGACTCTTTCAAAGTAATAATAGGCTTTGCCGTCCGGCGCGACGACCAAATCGAAATCGCCGGCGCCCATATCTAACGGCCGGATATCTTGTTTGACGACGGTGTAGGGACCCAGGATGCGGTCGGCTGTCAGAATCGTAGACTTCTGGCCGTTTTGTCTCATGATTTTCATCCAGCACACGAATTTTTGCGTAGACGGGTTAAAAATAATATGCGGCCTGTCCATATATTGGGCGGGGTGAAGCGGGGAATCCGCGTGATCTACGTCAGGAGGAATAATAAGGCCTTTATCTTCCCAGTTATACAAGTCTTTCGACGCGTAACATCTGACTCCCCAGTGCCAGATTCCGCTGCCTGCCGTCGTCTTTTCTTTGTTTTCTCCGTACCAATAGAACGTGTCGCCTACCGTAATAATAGATCCGCCATGGGCCTGGATTCGTTTGCCTTCGGTATCCAGCCATACCTGGCCCGGTTTAATCGCATCGTATGCCAATGGAAAACGCTCCTCTTTCAAAGTAGTTAGGGAAAATCGGCGACGATAAGGTTAATAGCTATTCTTTTACGCTGCCGAGTACGATCCCTTTCATGAAAAACCGCTGCAGGAACGGATATACGAGCAAAATCGGGAGCGAGCCGAGGAAGATTTGCGCCGACTTGAAGGTGCGATCGCTGATCTTCGACAGCTCCGCGATCGTCTCTAGGCTTGCGGAAGTAAAATTCTGCTGGATGACCACGGTTTGGAGGTAACTCTGCAAAGGATAATGATGCGGTGAATTCATAAAAATCAACCCGTCAAACCAGGAGTTCCAATGAAAAACCATGGTGAACAGCGTGATCGTGGCTAAAGCCGGTGCAGATAACGGCACATATACTTTCCAAAGCGTCGTCCAATGGCCGGCACCATCTATGAAGGCTGCTTCCTCCAATTCCTTCGGCAAGCCTCGGAAGAAATTGAGCAAGAGGATCATATTAAAGATCGGAACCGCTTGCGGCAATACAAGCGCCCATACGGAATCGAGAATGCCGGTGTATTTCACCATCATATATAACGGAATAAGTCCGCCGTTAAAGAGCATCGTAAAAACAAATACCCAAGCATATAGCGTCCGTCCCCGGAATTTGCTTACATCTTTGGACAGGGGATAAGCGACTAGGATCGTAAGCACCATATTGATGGACAAGCCGACGACAACTCGTTTGATCGTCACCAGAATTGACTGAAAAAATTCTTCTTTTCCCAGCACGTACTTATAAGATTCCAGCGTAAAGTCGACCGGCCATAGCTTAACGGAGCCTGCGGCAGCCGCAGAACTGGAACTGAACGATACGGCCAGCACATGAACGAGCGGTAAGATGCACAGGATGGACAACAGAGCTAGGAAAACGTAATTAAACCCGGTAAACATTTTACGGCTCGGCGATAAGCGTTCCACCATGATTGTTCGACCTCTCTCCCTCTTAGAATATCCTGTAGTTGGCGAAACGGTAGGCAAGGAAGTAAGACGTCGAAAGCAGAATCAGAGAAACGGCCGATTTGAAAAGACCTACGGCTGTCGCTACCCCATACTGTGCATCAACGATGCCAATCCGGTATACGAACGTATCGATAATATCGCCTGTTTCATAAACTTGAGGACTATACAAATTGTATACTTGATCGAAGCCGGCATTAAGGACTTGGCCCAAAGCCAGCGTTGCTGTCAAAATGATGATCGGCGCCATACCTGGCAAAGTAACGTACAACGTCTGCTTCCACCGATTCGCGCCGTCGATTACCGCCGCTTCGTACAAGGTAGGATTAATGCCGGTCAGCGCGGCCAAATAGACAATGGTATTAAATCCGAATTCCTTCCACACGTCCGATGCGACCAGAACAGGACGGAACCATTCGTTACTGCCTAAGAAATAGATAGGATCGATACCGATCCCCTTCAACGTTTGGTTTACGATTCCATTCGATGGGGATAAAATATCGATTAATACTCCGCCAAGAATGATCCATGATAAAAAGTGAGGCAAATAAACCAATGTCTGAATCGTTCGCTTAAAAAATTCCTTGCGAATTTCATTAAGGAGCAAAGCAACCACGATCGGAACGATCAAACCGACTATAATTTTCATGACCGCAATAATGAGCGTATTCCAGATGATCTGAATCGATCCGGGCAGTGCCAGAACATAGCGAAAATTATCTAGGCCGCTCCACTTGGAATCCAATATGCCGCGAGCAGGGTTAAAATCCTGAAATGCGATAACGGAACCGAGCATGGGACCATAGCTGTAGACGAGAATCAATATCATCCCCGGCAAGATCATGAAATGCAAGGGTAATTGAAATTTCCAAGCCCGTTTTTTCCCCGGCTTGGCCACCGATTCCATGATGGCTAACCGGTCTTCAGTCACTTTATTCAACACGGCGATCTTCCTTTCTTGCCCATAGGGCCGAATTCTGTCCCCAATGAGGACAGAATTCGGATCGAGGCTTCCGTTATTTGGAGCGCAACAACTCATTAACTTCCTTCGTCATTTCATCGCCGCCGAGCTTTTTCCAGTTTTCTACGAATTTATCGAAGTTGTCGAGCGGTTCACCCAAAATAATGTTCGTAAATGTCTGGAGTTCTTGTTTTAGCAGCGTAGAATCACGCTTCGTCATCGTTTCCGTCATGACCTGGGGAAAGGCGCTTGGCAGCAGTAAGCCATTCTTGTCATAATTATCGATGACATTGAAGGAAGAATCCGCCGGGGCGAATACACGGTTCAAGGCCCAGTCGATCGTCTCCATTTTCTGTCCGTCCACCGCTTTCTTCACGCTGCGATAAGCGCCCATCTGTTCGACGGTTACGTCCGCTTCAGTCTTCTCTTTGCTCGTGAAAATTTGTTTCATTAAGCGATGCGTATTCAGATTCTTTTCCGGTTCCGCCGTGAAGATGGAATACGTCCAGCGCTCGATGCCATCAACAGGGCTTGTTACCAATTTGTCGACCTGTTCCTGCGTATACGTTTTTCCGTAGCTGACTTCAAAGAACAGGTTGATCATCTTGAGCAACGCTTCCGGATGCTTCGCATCCTTCCTCACCGCCAGATATTGCGGCGTTTTAAGATTAATGCCCGGCACTTCCGCTTTTGCTGGCTGCTCATCGACGGATACGAGCGGGTACGGCATCAGATCCGCATTCGGATCGGCGTTCTTAAGATCTTGTAACACAAGCGGGGCCGGCATGTTGCCAAACCATAGTCCGATCTTGCCTGCAACGATTAGCTCCTTCTCCTTGTTCCAATCTTTTACGCCGAATTCCGGATCGATGTATCCTTTCTTATACAGCTCCTGCAGCTTGCCCAATGCAGTCTTGACTTCCGGCTGGATGCTGCCGAATTGTAAGCTGCCGTCTTTAGCTTGAACCCAATTCGCTTTTCCTTGTTGGCGCGGGTACGCATGATAGCTATTGAAGAAACCTTCCAGCCCGTCGAAAAACCCGTACAGATCCTTGTCCATCGCCATGCCGTACGTATCTTTCTTTCCGTTGCCGTCAGGATCCTGGTTGACGAACGCATCCATGATCTTGAAGACATCATCCATCGTCTTGGGCGGTTGAAGTCCCAGTTTCTTCATCCAGTCTGCGCGGACCCAAATCATTGGCGCTTGATCGATTTTGGACGTCGGGGCCGGAATCGCGAGCAACTTTCCATCAAACGTAGCGGATTGAAGTGCTTCAGGACCTGATGAAGTCAGGACATCTTTCGTACGCGGACTCGCATATTTATCATAAATTTCCGTCAAGTCTGCAAGCTTGCCCGCATCCGCTAATTGTCGTAGCTGCGAGGCATTCAGCGGAACGATGTCCGGCAAGTCTCCGGATGCGATCGAGACATTCATCTTTTGCTCGCCTTGGCCGCCCGGCTCATCTCCCACCACGGACCATTCGTTTGTGAGGTTAATACCAAGCTTGTTCGCGTATTCGGTGTACCACACGTTTTTATTGATCGTTTCTCCGCCCACGAACTTGACCGAAGGGCTGAGAATGCGTACCGTCGATACGTCGATCGGCTCCTCGTACTTCCCTAAATACAAATCCTCCGGATTAACGGATTCCGCCGCAGAGGCTGTCCCCGTAGCGGAACTCCCCTCTTTGCCGGCGTTATTCGCAGACTCGTCATTCGAATTGTTGCATGCGCTTACAGCTAAGCTAAGGGCCAACAGACCGGATACAGCCAACGTTCCTCCGCGTTTTTTCATCCTTTGTTCCCCCTGGTTAAGTTTTAGAGAATATCGAGAGATCTCTTGATTTCAGTATAGTGAAGCGGCTCTTTAGCGTATATTGCACTCTGTTTGTATCCTGTACTTTCGTTTATGAGTTCGCTCTCCCGGAACTTTACGCGCCGGGCGAAATAAAAAAGAAAGCCCGAAATTAGGCTTTCCACGGGGAATCACGATATGCGATCCGCGCAATAAAATACAACCGTGTGGTTAGTTATCGGTATGGCGCCGAACGTCACGCCTACAATCGGCTCCGGTATTCCTGCGGTGTGACGCCGACATGCTTTTTAAAAAATCGTGTAAAGTAACCCGCCGTATCGAAGCCGACCGCCAACGCGATTTCTTGTACCTTCGCTTGAGATTCCGACAGCAATCCCTTCGCCCGCTCTACTCTCAGTTCCGTGATGTAGTCGGAAATGTTGCGTCCGGTATAGGTCTTGTACAGATTGGACAAATACGACGGATTCAAGTAAACGACGTCCGCCAGCAAGGCCAGCGAAAGATCTTTGTTTAAATGTTCCGCGATGTAACGGTTGAGTTTGCCGATGATCCGTTCCGTTCGTTCATCCTGCTCTTGCTTCCCGTGCCGAATCAGATTGCAGCCCATGTCGCTCAAAAATAGTACTGCCTGCTCCTTTGTCTTGTGCGCGTTTATGTCAAGCAGTCTTCGGAGCGTCGCGTCGGCATCCGCTTCGCTATCCGTACCGCCCGGATTCCTTCTGTTCCATTGATTGAGCAAAATAACCGCGACGGCGTAATAGGTCTGCGCATAAACGGCGAATTGATTCGGCAGTCTCCGGAACAGCTCGTTCAGCGACTCCAAGTATAGCGACTTAAACCCTGTCTCGACGGCGTTCTCGATCCTGTTCATGGCCATCGCGGGTACCTCCGAAGGCGGCGTCGCGTTTTTTTCCTCACGATAGAGAAGAATCATTTCTTGACCGTTGCCGAGACCCAGGATCAGGTTTTGCTTCAACAGGTGGAAGATCTTAGCGATATCCTCCCAGGCAGCCCTGTTTCCGTAACTAATAAACGAAACCGGTATTTGCAACAAAGCCCTGCACGTTTGTTGTATGCTTTCCAGCGTTCCCTGGATGTAAGTCGGCAACTCGTCCCACGCCGCATCGCTCGCTTCCTTCGGCTGAAGCATCCACGCGAAGTAGGCGCCGTCAAGCATGACAGGGAGCATGACAACCCGGTCCATGAACTCTTCGGCAATATTTTGAACCGCATATAAGAGCAGCGATCGGTCGGACAAACGATACTTTTCATCCCAGCGATCGACGCGGCCGCATACAAGCGTCACCGCCTCCTGGGAAAGGAGCGGCGCGTCAAGCTCCAGCAGCCGTGCAGGCAGGTTATCGGTCGCGGGTCCGCCCTCGTCCACGAGCGCCGTAAACCATTCGCGCCGCAGCATCGGGAGCAATTCCTTCTTTTGGCCCTTTGCCCGGACAAGGATGTCGTCGTTGCGGAGGTCTTCCTGGATCGCGCTCGAAGCGCGTCGAATGCTATTGACGATCGCTTCGTCGCCTTCGGTTTTCAGGATATAGTCTACGCCCCCTCCGCGCTGTGCTTGCTGCGCGAACTGGAGATCGTTCACGCCCGTCAGGAAGATTACCTTGCAGCGCGGCCAACGGGACTGTATCCGTCGCTGCAGCTCCAGACCGTCCATCTCGGGCATACGGATGTCGCTTAATACGATGTCCATTTTCGTACGGGCCAGCCAGTCCATCGCTTCCTCTCCGGAATAAGCCCGGTAAATATCCAGTTCCATATCCGGTTCATCCAACAGCATCTCGTATAACCCATCGACGGTAAACGGTTCGTCGTCGACGATCAGTAATCGGTACATGGGGTTAACCTCCTTGCAAGGGGATCGCAACGATGATTTGGAGTCCGCCGAGGGCGCCTTTGCCGAGGCGCAGTCCCGCCGATTCGCCAAATTTAATCTGCAGCCTTCTGTGCACGTTAATCATGCCCGTCGTGACCGTTACGTCCTGCTGACCGTTTAGCAGCGCCTGCAGCTGGACGATCTTCGCTTCCTCGATCCCGCCGCTGTCTTCCACGCGGATCAACAGTTCGGATTCTGTAATGTGAAAATCGACTTCGAGCAAGCCGCCCTTTGCCCTTTTTTCCAACGAATGCACGAACGCGTTCTCGATAATCGGTTGCAAGATGAGCCGCGGCACGGGAAGCTGCTCCGCTTCCTTCGGCACGTCGGCGAATCGGACCGCAATGCGGTTGGAAAATCGAATGGCTTGAATCTCCGTATACGACCTGGCGTGCGCCGCTTCGCTGACCAGCGCGACTTCCTCCACGTCGTCCCTCGTGATGAACTGAAAATAATCGCCGAGATGCTTCGTCAGTCCCATAATCCGCTCGTTGCCGTCCTGCTTGGCCATACGGTACAAAATAAAAAACGTATTGTATAAAAAATGGGGATTAATTTGAGACTGAAGATGCTTTAATTCGGCAAGACGAATCCGGTATTGCTGCTCGTAAACTTCTTGTATTAACCGCTTCAGCTCCCGAATCATCGCATTCAGCTGCCGATAGAGATAGCCGAATTCGTCTTGGAACGGGTAATCGATGGACACGTCGAATCGGCCTTGCTCGATTTTCCTGAACGATCGGACAAGCAGCCTGAGCGGCCGGTGAATGATGCGGTACATGCCGAACGAGAAAGCGACGATGACCAGCACAGCGACACCGTATAGGACGAATACCCAACTGCGGTACCTGTCGAGCGGACGTTCCACCTTTTTAGACGGTACCACCATCAGCAACTTCGAATTCAAAATCTCCGACTTTTTGACTGACAGCAAATAATCCCGTTTGTCGATCACGACTCTACGGTCGCCTTCCTCCGCCTTGTACAGCAAGTCCTTCGTTTCATTGTCCACATCCGGAGCGTTCCCGCCTAATGACGACCAAACCATTCGATTGCTCGCTAGAACGGCAATGCTATCCTCCAGCGCGAACTGTTTAAGCTGGGCGGAGATCTCATCGCCGGAAATCTCTACGGCAATGAGAAACAACGGCGAATGATCCAGGTAACCGTACGGCATCGTCACGAATACGCGATTATTCCAGATAAGGAAAGGGGCTTCAAGCGGATTTAACGGCTCCGACAGCGCCTGGAACATCTCTTCGTCGAAATCGACGATCGAATTCGAATAGGATGCTACGGTCCGGTTCATTCTGGGGATGAAGACCTGCGCATTCTCGATAAACGTACTCGATCGGCTCAGCAAGTCCATCTGCTGCTTCAGCCGAAGCACCGAACGGGTTCGTTCGGTGACAGGCATAATATCCGAGGTCGTGCTTAGCTTCATGAGGTCCTCGTCATTGACGTACTCCCGCAGCAGCCGTATGGTTCGGTCAAAGTCTCCATCCAGGATGTCCATATACAGCTCTACGCGCGAAGACAAGGATCCCGCGATCTCGTGGCGGACAATATCGGCGCCGGCGTCGTTCATCCGAAGTCCTAAGTAGAACAGCGGCGTCAGAACCGCCAGAAAGGTCAGCGCAATCTTGGGCAGTATGGGGAGCGAGCCTATTTTTTTGATGATCCGCATCTTTTACCTTCCCCTGCTCCATAATCATAACCGCTTCATGCGACTTTGATTATCATAGCGATATTATGATTAAAAGGGAAAGCCGCTAAACGGCTTTCCCTTCATTCTTCTATTCCATCTACGGCACTCTAATGGACGACGATACGAACGCGGTCGAGATTTTGGATCAGCGCGAACGGCGTCTTCGTATCTCCTTCGCGCTGGGAAGTCACGCGAACCGCCGGATAGTAGGTCCCCGGCTTGGCATACTTGAATTTCATCGAGAGGTTTGCCGTCGGTCGAGGCGCGCCGAACGCCCATGTCTTGTAATCGCCGGTGCCGGTTAAATCCCATTCAGTGCGTACGATCTTTCCGCTTCCGGGCGGCGCCTGAATCTTGGCGGTCAATGTGACAGTCTGGCCGGCAACGACATCGATTCTGGCTACACCCCCTACTGTTAAATCAACTACCGGTTGAATGCCATAGCGCTCCGTTGCCTTTGCAGGCACCGTAACCTGGCCTCCTGCGACCTCATGCTTAGTCGAACGCGCCGGAGCCCCACCCTTCTCTACCCATGCGCTGACGTCCCGCAGCGCTTGCTGGAGAAGACCGTCGTATTGTACGAGTCTTGGGGTACGGGCAGGACTGATATGATCCGCGTTATCGTTATACCATACCCGGAAGTTGTCATCATAACGATTGCCGAGCGACTCCTTTACCCTCGCGCTGTACCAGTCGGCATTCCAAGGATACGCATCCATATCGAACAGGTTGACGACCATAATCACCTTAGCGTGGATGTTACCGTCGTATGCAGCGCCGCCGGATACGCTTTGCGTAATCATTGGTCCGATTTCCATAGGACGCTGCGGATAAATTGGCGTACCGTCGGCTGCTCTGAAAGCGTTCCACGCCGTGTAGCTTAGCGCCTTCGGCACCTGGTGCCGATGATAGGAGAGCGCGGCAAGGTACCAGCGATTATCGATTTTCAGCTTGGCCCCGGCGCCGACGGAGGATAATACATTCTCGGCATTGCCCGCACCGATGGTGAACACCTTCGTCGCCGGATCGATTGAACCTGACAGCTTCCCGACCGGTGTCGTCCCGTCGGCTGCAAGCAAGGTGAAGTCGAGCCAATACGCCGGTGTCGTCAAAGCCGGCACCTGATCGAGCTTAAAGCTCGTTACGGCGTTTTGCGCATCGCGCGCGACTATCGCGATCGTGGAGGCGGTGTCGACCTTCGACGAACGGAACAGCTCGCCAAGCGCCGATTGCTCCGTACCCAGATAGCCGGGTTTATTCCAAAAATCCTCAACAAAAGAGGGATCAATGCTGCGTAGAACTGTCAAAAATCCAAGCAATCCTTCGGCATCGTGCAACCCGAGCAAGTAGTTATAATCTTCCCAGGCCCGTAGCGGAACGCCTAGCTTCGTGACCTCCTGCAGAACGGCTTTCTCCATACTATTGAGGCCGGCGTATGGATTCCCGCTGCCCCCGGGGCTCACCGCGTCCGCGATTTGAGGCGCCTTCTTCTCTAAGACGAAACGCGCGAATGCCCGTATGAAGAAATTGTTGGGGATCGAAGTCGGAACGCCGGTGATATAGGGCACGGCTCCATCCCATACGCCTTCGCTGCCCTCCAACGCGCCGATCGTCTGATAAGAGCCTCCGCTGCCGCCATAAATATAGCCATAGATCCGGCCCGGCCAGCCATAGTAGTCGGCCGCTACTGTTTTAGAAAACTTGGCCGCCGCGGCATCGACCCGGTAACCGCCCCCGCCGTTCGTTTGCACGGTATAAGCTCCGCTATCCGCGCCGAAGCTGACATTCACGTCGGTTGCCCGCTCATCCTGCAGCGGATATACGTTTTGGAAAAATCGTCCGGCAAATTTGCTCTTTGCCGGGAAGTAAAAGGCAAACTTTTTGTCCGTCCCTTCGAAGTGGCCCGACACTTTGTGATGAGGCACCGGTTTAGCGAGATCCGTTTCGCTGTCGATAACGGGATGGTTATACAATGGATCCAAGCTTTCCGCCGTAACCAAATTAGATACGTTGGAACTCAGAGGTGCCACAGGTGCGTCTTCTGTGGCTGAAGCGCCGATGCCTGGTATCAACATCGCGTTAAGCGCAACGATAGCCAGAACGCTCACCGCAGCTTTGCGTACTCGTTTTCCCGAGAAAATCATGTAACTCCTCCTGTTCATTGAATGCGCTTTCCAAATCAACGACACGCGATAGAACGATAAGAGATCTCTCGGGATTTAGTATATAAGAGAGCAAATCAAAGACCTATTGGATTTTGTTTGGATTGTGCACTTTCGTTTGTGAATTGTTGCAGTTAGAAGCTTTAGCCCCTCCTTTCCCTTTCCCTTTCCTCTCCGGCCCGCCGACTGGTAGAGAAATTATGATCAACGCGGGGTTATATGGCTAACACGACGACATTCAGCATCAGGAATTGTGAAAACGCCACTTTATAAATCAAGCATTTTCACTTTTGTTTTCTCAGGATATATGACACCACACAACTTCTACTCCTCTGAAATCCTCGGCTCGAGCCACGTGTTTAAATTTAGCGATGTCCACTCCGACGGTTAGGGTCGTGGCTGTGATTTGAGTAATTCGCTCGTTTTGAGTAGAATTCATGTTGTAGTCTCCTTGGTTTGTTTTTGTATCCGCTCGCTGGCCGCTTACGGGACCCTTAAACACCTTACCAATAAACCCCTTCTTTCCTAATAAAATCCATTTTAAATCCACATTATATTTACGAATAAGTTGTATAAGCGTTTCTACAGAAGGATTGAACTTGTTGTTTTCCAGTAAAAATAAAGTTCTATATAGACTGACAATAAAAATGAAGCAGCGGCGGACCAAGACCTGAAAATAAAGTCTTAGACTGCCGCTGTCTTTGTTCAACTAACGTTCCTCGTCAGGAGTTCAATCCATTAACGATTTACTCTGCAGTCCCAGCAGTTCACATAACGCCGACAAGCTTTCTGCCACAGTTTGATGAGCTGTATCGATGACGATGTGATCACGATCCCAAACATCGTACTGTCGGTTCCTGACCTGCTCCCAGGTGGGTAGAACAAAGCCGAGAATATCAGCTACACGCGTTTCGACTCTATGTTTGTGCTCATGTTCGTCGGAGCAAACCACTTCGATTTCGACAAACGGAATTTCAAAAGATTCCGCCACGTTGCGCCAAGATTGACGTGTTATTTGAATGGAATTGACCGTGTCTGCTATCACATCGAGGCCTAACCGGAGATTCTGCTTCGCAATCTCGTAACACACGATGTAACCTTCAGGTCCGTCAATCTTGACACCGGCAACTCGCATAGCCTGTTCCACGACATCGACCCGAAGATACGTAGACCGAATTTCCCTGGCCAAAGCAGCTGATAACGTAGACTTGCCGGTACCTGGCAACCCACCAAAGATATACAACATTTAGATTTCCCCCTTCATTACTATCTGAATGAAGCCTTCTACCTTGTCTTGCATCATTATTCTACCAGCTTTCGATGATACCTTTATTACGCTAAACTCCCTCTATGAGCAAACGCTTTTCTCCGAATTGCTCGCTTATTCTCAAGAATGCTTCATTCTCGAGAGACTGTTTGGAACGGTTATCAACATAAAGAGGCGCTTATCCGTTCATGTTGGGTAGTATTCATGAAGTGCCTTAAAGGCTGGATTCTTCGCCACTAACGGCATCACTACTCGGAAAAGTAAGGCTCGTAGCCCTTTTCTCTGCCGCGCTTCTTAATCTTCGTCTGACCTTTATGCTGACCGGACGTATTCTCTCTCAGGTTCAAGCCGGCCAACTTGCTGATTGCCTGGGATGCCGGTACTGCTGAATGTCCCCGACTTCAGCGAGGAATCCTACAGCCGTATCGCGTCCGAATCCCTTTCATGGCTAAAAGCTGCTTGCTGCTCGGAATCTTCTCCAAGAGCTCATCCATTTTTGCATGCAACTCGGTAAATTGCTCCTGAAGAAATTCGTACTGCGTAAGCAGCAGATGCAATTCCATCTTGGCCAATTCCTTACCCTGTTCTATGCCTATAGAGCGGCGCGCTGCCTCTTTCAGGCGGTAAATCCGGCTCAGACCGGCGCCGCGCTTGGTTACCTGTCTCATATGCTCCAGCAGGTTCTCGTCTGATATTTGCACGATCTCAGCCGGCAGAAGTTTAAGCTTAAGCAGTTGTATGGCCGATTTGCATTCCCAATCCTTGAACACCGTCAGGAACTCAGGAAAATAGCGGTCTAGCCAGTTATGCATGCGCCCTGCACCACGCACAGATCGGTCGACAGATGGTCGCGAATCTTCGTCGCCTCTCGCAGTTCCGCGTAAACGCCCTGCGGCAGGCTAGGTACGGCGTACCGTCCGTCTTTGACCTGCATTATAGGAATGCTGCCCGTTAGGAGCTTAATGCCGGTTGCCAGTCTATAACTTTATTTTCAAGGTCTAATCCTTTATTTTTCAGTCTAACACTTTATTTTCAGGGCACACTTGGGCAAATGCTACTTGATTTAGTTCTCGCAGTTTCCTAACATACTTTATCCTTGCACCGATGGTATCCATGATTTCTCCGCCTTTATAAAAATGGTCCCGAATGATTTTAATCATCGGGACCATCTCTAAGTGATATTTATTGGCTCCAAACAGCAATGGACACCAACTTTAATGTCACCGAACACAACTTAACCCACTCGCCCCGCGCTTATTCGACAGTGACGCTCTTCGCCAAATTCCGCGGCTTATCGACATCATGCCCTAGCGCCAGCGAAGCGTAGTACGACAGCAGCTGCAGCGGGATGACCGACAGGGCCGGCGTGAGCAGCGGCAGCGTGCGCGGAATGGCGAATTGGCGGTCGACGGACTTCGCCGACTCCTCTTCGTGGCCTTCATTGACGAGGCCGAGCACCTCGGCACCGCGCGCCTTCACTTCTTTGATGTTGCTGACCGTCTTCTCGAACAGGTCCTCCTGTGTGAGCAGCGCGATCACGGGCACGCCGTCCTCGATCAGCGCGAGCGTGCCGTGCTTGAGTTCGCCTGCGGCATACGCTTCGGAGTGAATGTACGAGATCTCTTTCAGCTTGAGTGAGCCCTCGAGCGCGACGGCGTAGTCGATGCCGCGGCCGATGAAGAACAGGCTGCTCGACTTCGCGATCGACTCGGCGATGCCCTTGACCGTATCGGCCTGGGCGAGAATGCGCTCGACCTGTTCCGGCAGCGAGTCCATCGCTGCCAGGACGTGCGCGATCTCCGCCTCTTCCTGCGTGCCCAGCGTCTGGGCCATATACAGCCCGAGCAGGAAAAACGCGATAAGCATCGTGGAGTACGCCTTGGTCGATGCGACTGCGATCTCCGGGCCCGCCAGCGTGATGATGACGTCATCCGCCTCGCGCGCGACCGAGCTGCCGACGACGTTGGTGATTGCCAGCACGCGGGCGCCGCAGCGCTTGGCTTCGCGCAGCGCGGCCAGCGTGTCGGCCGTCTCGCCGGATTGGCTCACGACGATAACGAGCGTATCCTTGGTGATGATCGGCGAACGGTAGCGGTACTCCGACGCCACGTCGACCTCGACGGGAATGCGCGCCAGGCGCTCGATGACCGTCTTGCCGACCATGCCGGCATGCATCGCCGTGCCGCACGCGACGATGTGCACGCGGCTCACGGCGCGCAGCTGCTCTGGCGTGATCGACAGCTCAGGCAGGACGACCGAGCGTCCGTCCTCGCTGATGCGTCCGCGCATCGTGTCGCGGTACGCGCGCGGCTGCTCGTAGATCTCCTTCAGCATGAAGTGATCGTAGCCGCCCTTTTCCGCCGTCATCAGATCCCAGTTCACGCGGAAAACTTCCTTCGTGACCGGGTTCCCTTCGACCGTCAGCAGCTCGACGCCGTCGCGCGTCAGCACTGCCATCTCGCCGTCCTCAAGGATATAAATATCCCGCGTGTACTCGAGGATCGCCGGAATATCCGACGCGATGAACTTCTCGCCTTCGCCGACGCCGATGATAAGCGGGCTCGCGTAGCGGACAGCCACCAGGCGGTCCGGCTCGTGCTCGGTCAGCACGCCCAGCGCGAACGCGCCGCGCATCTTGCGGACGGCCTTTTGCACGGCCTTCACGATATCGCCTTCGTATTCGACGGCGATCAGGTGCGAGATGACCTCCGTGTCCGTCTCGGACAGGAAGCGATGTCCCGCGAGCATCAGCTCTTCCTTGAGCTCCAGATAGTTCTCGATGATGCCGTTATGAACGACCGAGAACTTAAGCGAGTTGTCCGTATGCGGATGCGAGTTGGCATCCGAAGGCTTGCCGTGCGTCGCCCAGCGCGTATGCCCGATACCGATCGTACCGCACAGCGGATCGCCGGTCAGACGATTTTCCAGGTTAACCAGACGCCCTACCGCCTTGGTCACTTCGAGCCCGCGTTCCGTATGCACGGCGATGCCCGCCGAGTCGTATCCGCGGTATTCCAGCTTCTTGAGCCCTTCGATCAGAATGGGCTGAGACTCTCTAAATCCGATATATCCGACAATTCCGCACATTGATATATGCCTCCGCTTCGGTCAACGTCCCATGGACGTACCGGAGCCGGTCAGGCTGCCGCACGCCTATAGCAGACCGCGGACAACCAGGGGTATGCATGCAGATCCCCTAAGCCAAGTCTGGCCCGAACGCCTCGCAGGCGTCCCGCCGATCGCAGCCTTGCGCAGGATAAGCATTACCCGATATCCACGACATGTCGAGGTCCCCGTGCTCCGGTTCGCCGGACATTCCGCTATAGTATGATTCCGATTGGTTCATCTTAATTGGTTGTTCTTATCGTGCCGGCGTATTGTGCGCCCGGTTGCCCTGAGCGTTTTGTCTTCCGGCTGACGGCCCCGATTGGGCCGGGAGGTCCCCGCCGATCATCCGAACACCTCCACCTCGTCAACTCGCCGCGCGCCGGCGGCAAGTTCTGGCGCTTATAAAGCTATTACGACCCGACCCTGCCTTTCCTTCTCGAATGACGTTCGCGTTCCTTACTTATTACCCGCGGCTCGCGCCGATAATCTAACTCATCATATTCGTTTTGAAAATTCGGTGCAACCTTTATCCGCGACTTTCCGCCAAATGACCGTATTGCCCAGGAAATGACATCGCCCGGCATCTTCGACACCGGGCATGCCAGCATGCTGTCAATTACACGAGCTCCACGCGAATCACGTCGGCGATCGCTTCGACATGGCCTTCGATCTCCGTCTTGTCCGGCCCTTCGGCCATGACGCGGATGAGCGATTCCGTGCCGGATGGACGCACCAGGATGCGTCCGTTGTCCCCGAGCGCCGACTCCGCCGCCTCGACAGCCTCTGCGATTGCCGCATTGCCGTCATACTTCGACTTATCCGCGACGCGAACGTTGACGAGCACCTGCGGATATTTGCGCATGACCTGCTTGAGCTCACCGAGCTTCTTGCCGGAAGCGGCGATTGTGTCGACGAGCTGCAGCCCGGTCAAGATGCCGTCTCCCGTCGTATTGTGGTCGAGGAAAATAACGTGGCCGGACTGCTCCCCGCCCAGGTTAAAGCCCCCGCGGACCATCTCTTCCATGACGTAGCGGTCGCCGACAGCCGTCTTCGCCGTCGTCAGGCCAAGCTTGTCGGCAGCTTTGAAGAAGCCGATGTTCGCCATGACCGTCGTGACGACCGTGTCGTTCTTGAGCTTGCCCCGCTGACGCAGCGCTTCGCCGCAGATGAGCAGCACGTAATCGCCGTCGACCTCTTCGCCGCGCTCATCAATGGCGATAAGACGATCTGCGTCGCCGTCGAACGCGAGGCCCAGATCCGCGCCCAACTCGAGCACCTTCGCCGCCAGCTTATCCGGATGCGTCGATCCGACGCCCTCGTTTATGTTCAAGCCATTGGGCTCTGCGCCCATCGTCACCACTTCTGCGCCCAGCTCCCGGAAGATCGTAGGAGCAAGCTCATAGGCAGCGCCGTGCGCGCAATCCAGCACGATCTTCAGGCCGGCGAACGAATGCTTCACCGTCAGCTTCAAATAATCGACGTACATCCGCTTGAGCGCCAGGTCCGTCGTTACCGTGCCCAGGTCCTTGCCGACCGGCCGCGGCAGCGTATCTTCTTCGGCGTCGAGCAGACGCTCGATCTCCGCTTCCTTCTCGTCGAGCAGCTTAAAGCCGTCGCCGCCAAAAAACTTAATGCCGTTATCCTGCACCGGATTGTGCGAGGCCGAGATCATGACGCCGGCGTCTGCGCCCAGCGTGCGGGTCAAATACGCCACCGCCGGCGTGCTGACGACGCCAAGGCGGATAACGTCCGCGCCGATCGAGAGCAGCCCGGCTGCCAATGCATTCTCGAGCATTGCGCCCGATACGCGCGTGTCGAGGCCGATGATGACCTTCGGACGCTGCGCGCCCCCTGCGAGTACATAACCGCCGCAGCGGCCGATCTTATAAGCAAGCTCGGCGGTGAGCTCCAAGTTGGCTACGCCCCGAACGCCGTCTGTTCCGAAATATTTCCCCATGCTCCTCTTGACCCCTTCGTCCCCAATTCATACTCCCCATGAACGCTGTTCGTTCAAGCAATGATCGCTAAGCGCCATCCGACGATGTCGGCGACGACGATGGCGTCGATGTGGCCGTCGAGGTCGGTGTCGGCGTCAGCGTCGGGCTTGCCGTCGGCGATCCGTTCGCTGTGCCGCCTGTCCCTTCGGCTTCCGTCCCGGTCGGTTCGCCGCTGTCCGGCTCGATGCCGCTGCCGGAAGCGGCTTCGTCCGTCGTAGGCAAGCCCGGCGTAGGCGTCGGATCTGTGCCGATGTTCGTAATCTCGACCTCAACCGAGGTATTGCCGCCGCTCTGGTCGACAAATCTCGGCGAATTGACATTGAGCGGGATCGTATAGGTGCCCGGACCTCGTCCGCTCAGATCAGCCTCGACGCTGACATCGCCCGGCTGCAGCTTGTCGAGCACGGCAGGTGCGCCCTTAAACGTAATATCCGCCTGCCCGCTCGCCGGATTCGTGATCTGCATCTTGAGGCCGTTGCCCAGCCCCTTGACCGTGATCGGCAAGCCTTGAATCGTCCGCGTCTGCGTGAGCACGACCTGCACGTCGACGGTGATCGCCGCCGGCGATACCTCCGTCACCGCATCCGGTTTGCTCAGCTTGATATCGACCTTGCCCGACTTGGTCACCTCGGACAAGTTCAGATCCGCTTCGATGAAGTCGATCTTGTCCAGCTCCGTCTGCGGTCCGTAGATCGTCGCCTGCTCCGCGCTCGGCGAGAGATTCGCGACGCTCAGGCCCGCCGGCAGCTGACCGATCAGCTTGAGCTGGATCGGCACCTGCTTGAACGGGTTGGTGATCGGCACCTCGACCTCGAGCACCGCGGGATCGACCTCCGCTCCCGGGATCTCCTGTCCGGAGCCGTCGTAGGCGACAAGCTTGACGCTCTTGTCCTTGAGCGTCTTGTCCGCCCCGTCGATGGAGATCGAGCCGCCGACATGGTCGACGCGGTCCATCTCGCTCGCCGGCAGCGTCACGTGCGCCCGGTTGGTCGGACGAAGGACCGGCGCGCCTGCCTTGTAGCCCTCCTTGGGCGTCCCCGTCGTCGTGACTTGAACCTCGAATTCCTTGGTCTGCAGCTCCTCCAGCACGACCGTCACGGTCGAAGGCTCGACCTGGATCGTCTGAATGCTTCTGGGCAGATCCGTTCTTAGCGTTATCGTATGCGTACCCGCCTTGACTGTGCTTAAATCCGCCTCCACGATATAACCGCCGTCCGATCGTGCGGCAAGCAGGTCGCTAGGCGTCCCGCGGACGATCAGTTTGACCTTGGCGGGATCCATGCTCTTCAGCACGTAGCTCTGGTCGTCCAGCCCGCGCACCTGCACCTTCACGTCGGTAAATGTACGCGTCTCGATAAGCGATGCGACGTTGTTGGGCGTCGAATCGGGATTAAAGTGGACGACGGCCCACAGCAGAATACCCAAAGCCAGCGAGATGAGGCGTACGGCGTTCGGATGGCTGAGCCACTTATCCATGGCCGTCACCGCCTTTCCGCTGCCAGAACTTCCAAGGAATGTTCCAGCTCCGGCGCGCCTTCTTCGCGCTCGTCTGACGGAGCTCGTCGAACAGCTTGGAGATCAGCGATTCTTCCTTAATGTCCCGAACGATCTGCCCGTTCAGCGCGAGCGACACATGTCCCGTCTCCTCGGAGACGACGACCGAGATTGCGTCGCACACCTCGCTGATGCCGATCGCGGCGCGGTGCCGGGTGCCCAGCTCCTTGGAGATGAACGGATTTTCCGACAGCGGCAAATAACAGCCCGCCGCCATGATCTCGCCGCCGCTCACGATGACGGCGCCGTCGTGCAGCGGCGTGTTCGGGATAAAGATGTTGATGAGCAGCTCCGAGCTGATCGCGGACTTCATCTTGATGCCGGTCTCGATGTAGTCGCCGAGGCCGGTGCGCCGCTCGAAGACGATCAGCGCGCCGATCTTGCGCCGCGCGAGGTATTGAACGGCCTTAATGACCTCGTTGATCGGATGGCTGATATCGTGCTCCTCCTGGGAGGAACGGCTGAACAGCGTGCCGCGTCCGAGCTGCTCCAGCGCTCTGCGAAGCTCAGGCTGGAAAATGATCAGAATCGTCATGATCCCGAACGGGAACAGCTGGTTCATCACCCATTTGAGCGTATACAGGTTGAGCCACGTACTTAGCGCCCACGTGATCACGAGCAGCAGGATGCCTTTAAGAAGCTGGACGGCCTTCGTACCGCGCACCAGCAGGATCATCCGGTATATAAGATAGCTGACGATGAGGATGTCGGCGGCGTCCTTGACGGCGCCCCACACCGTTAAGTTCTCGAAATAATCCAAGACGCACCCCCCGTCTGGCGTCTCGATCGGGTTTCCCGAATCTTGTCAGATTGCGCTTAGGATATGTATATATTGTTTTCTATAAACGAACTTCTAAATCCTGTTCAGATCCTGTTTAGAATACAAAAAAACCTCCCCGATGTCCAGGGAGGCCACCTGCCAAGGCCGCCGGACGGCGGCCGTCATGTCCCGTAGGCCACCGTATCGAACCAGGTCGTTACCTTATACCATGCCCAGTCGAGCGCCCGATCCACGGTTTTCACCTTGCCCGCGATATGCGCTGTCGACGCGAGCGTCACATTGCCGTCGATGACGGTCAGATTGCCCTCGACTTCGCCGAGCACCTCGGCTTCGCCGTTCTTGATCGTCAGGTCGCCTTCAACCTTCTGACCCGCAGGCACGATGACCTTGTTGCCCTCAATCACGACGTGCGACAGGTCTCCGCTCAGGCTGAGCTGATCGTCCTGATTCCACATCGCGACAAAGCTGGACAGCATGACGACCAGGAAGATCGCCGCTGCCGAAGCCGCCGGATGCCGCTGCACCCAGGAGGTCCACACCTTCGGACTACGCTTCTTGGGCAGCGCGCCCATGATGGCGTCCGACAAGTGGGACGGCGCAGCCGGGACAGGCTGGGCATATATTAAAGCTTCCGTACGCTCCAGCGCCCCGTAGCGCGCCTCGCAGGCCGGACATTCGCGAAGATGTTGCTGCAGCAGCACAGACTCCTCGCGGGACAGATCACCGTCGAGATAGTCGTGCATCCGCTTCACGGCATCGTTGCACTTCATGATAGCCATCCCTTTCTGCACAGGAGAACATAAAGCCTCCTTTGCGAATGCTTCTATACTGTACGTTCCCCGTCTCGAGGCGGTTTCATCTTTGGCGAAAATAGGGGCCGCATCCTTAAAGCTTGTGCTCCAGCTTCTTGCGCAGGAATTCGCGGCCTCGATGCACGCGCGTCTTGATCGTCGTCACCGGCATATCCAGCACGTCCGAGATCTCCTGCAGCGACATGTCCTGCAGATAGCGCAGCACCATCACCGACTTGTACTTGACAGGCAGCGTGTCGATCGCGCCCCGAATAATGCGCTGCGTCTCCGACAGGATCAGCTCGCTCTCGGGCGTCCGGTCGTCGCTCGGCAGCATCGCGTAACCGTCGAGTCCCTCGTGCTCCGAAGACTCGGCGTCCAGCGAGTAGATCGGACGGCGCTTGCGCAACCGGTCGATGCACAGATTGGTCGCGATCCGGTAGATCCATGTCGAGAACTTCTGGTTCTCGTCGTACCGGTCCAGATTGCGGTATACGCGCAGAAAACACTCCTGGACGACGTCCTCCGCCTCCTGGCGGTTGTTCATCATCCGGTAGGCTAGATGATACAGCTTGTCCTTGTATAAATCCACGATCTCCGCGAACGCGCGCTGATCTCCCTTGCGGGCCAGCTTCGCAAGTCGCGTCTCTATTGGCTTCAACGTGTTAACCCTCACCTTCTTCGCCGGTCGCCCGGCGCTCGGCCCGTCTCGTCCGCTCGGCATCGCGATGCCGGCGAGCGGGACGCCAAGGCCCGGTCGGGTCGGGAAGACCCTTCGCATGATGCGATCAAGAAAATGGTAATGCACCTGTCTGAAAAAAGCAAGATGCGGGCGTCCGGAATTCCTCTCGCTTTCGCGTGCTCAAATTCAAATTTAGTACAAAGCCGGGCCTTGGCCAACTTATACCCGCCAGCGTCCTTTTTCGCCGCATTGCCTGCAAATGTACATCTTTTTTACCGATTCAGATCTATTTTTTTCAATATAGATGCAAATGTGCATTTATTTTCCTCGATCGCCGGATTTTCGGCTTGCGCTCTGTATTTTACCTGCAAATTTGCAGGCATTTTATCAAGCAGCGTGAGTCGGCAGAGAATACATGTACATTTGCAGTTATTTGGCTATTTGGGAACCCGCCCCAGCATCCGTAAGTCCCGTTACGCCCAAAACGCGCTTGCCTTTCCGCAAATTGCCGCCCAATTTAAAATTTCTTATCTGCCAAAACAAAATAAAAGAACCCGGGCATAAGCCCGGGCCCGTTCTTATATCTGCCGATCAGCCCGTATTGCGCAGGCCGGCGGCAATGCCGTTGATCGTGAGCAGCACCTCGCGAAGCAGCTCCGTGTCGTCCTCTCCCTGTTCCCGGTGCTGTCTGAGCTCGCTCAGCAGCTGAACCTGCAGATAGCTGAGGGGATCGACATACGGATTGCGCAGGCGGATCGACTCCTGAATGACCGGTACGTTGTCCAGAATCTCTTCCTGACCGGTGATCTCAAGCAGGATTCGCTTGGTAAGGTCGTACTCCTCTTGGACGAGGGTAAAAATCCGCGTGCGAATCTCGTCGTCCTTGATCATATCCGCGTATTGCTGCGCAATCAGCAGATCCGCCTTAGCCAGCGCCATCTGCAAGTTGTCGACGAGCGTCGCGAAGAACGAGTAGTCGCGGTACATCCGGCGCAGCGTCTCGAGCTTGGCGGGATCGCCGGCGACGTATTTCTCAAACGCGGTGCCTGCCGCATACCACGCAGGCAGCAGGTAACGACTCTGCGTCCATGCGAACACCCACGGAATCGCGCGCAGGTCCTCGAAGCGCTCGCTGTTTTTGCGCTTGGACGGACGGGAGCCGATGTTGAGCTCGCCGACCTCGGACAGCGGCGTCGATTCCTTGAAGAAGGTCATGAAGCCCGGATCGCGGAAAATCAGGTCCTGGTACTTGGTCTGCGCCGTCTCCGAGATGGACGGGAGGATCTCCTCCCAGTGCGCATCGGCCGTCTGGTCAAGCGATGGATGCTTAGCCAAGTACGCCGCCTTGACGAGCGCGCTCGTCGCCTGCTCGAGACTGCGGTACGCGATGCCTTCCATCGAGTAACGGGACGTCAGCACTTCGCCTTGCTCCGTGATCTTGATGCCGGCGCCGATCGTGTGCGGCGGTTGGGCGAGAATGCTGCGGTTGAGCGGCATGCCGCCGCGACCGAGCGCGCCGCCGCGTCCGTGGAAGAACTTCAGCTTGACGCCGTAGTCGCCCGCCGTCTCGGTAATCTTGTTCAGCGCGACGCGCAGTTCCCAGTTGGCCGTGACCATGCCGCCGTCCTTGTTGCTGTCGGAATAGCCGAGCATGATCTCGTGCATGTCGCCGCGCGCGGCGACAGCTTCGCGGTACACGGGCAGGTCGAACAGCGTCTTCATGATCGCCGGCGCCGCGTGCAGGTCGTCGATCGTCTCGAAGAGCGGAGCCGACTGGATCGAGCTGACAAGCTTGCCCTCCGGCGTGCGGCGCACAAGGCCCGCTTCCTTGGCGAACACCATGACTTCAAGCAGGTCGCTGGCGCCTCGGGTCATGCTGATCAGGTACGTCGTGATGCAGCCTTCGCCGAACTCCTCTTGCGCGCGGTAGATCGTCCGGTACACTTCCAGGCACTCCTTGGCGCCTTCGCTGAGCGAAGCCGTCGCATGCAGCAGCGGACGCGAATCCGACAGCAGACCGTGCAGCAGCTCGATCTTCTCTTCCTCGCCGAGCTCGTTGTACTTGTCCGTGACGCCTGCCTTCGCCAGCACCTCGGTCATCGCGTTCTCATGCTCCTGGGAGTGCTGACGCACGTCGAGCGCAGCCAGATAGAAACCGAACAGCTCGACCTGGCGGATCAGCTTCTTGAGATGGGTATCGGCGACGAAGTCTGCATAGTGATGGCGCAGGCTGCGGTCGATCAGCTGCAGGTCCGCGATAAACTCCGATACTTGATGGTAACGCTGGGAAGTTCCCTTGAATTTCTCCTCGCGCATGTTCTGCAGCTTCTGGATCATGTACGTAATCTTGATGCGGTAAGGCTCGTGGTCGTTGGTCCAACGCTCCACTGTGCGCAGTTCGACTGCCTCGCGCTCCCGCTCGATCGATTCGAGCAGCTCGGGGTTCACCTTCACGATCGTCGTGCTGAAGCTCATTTTGCGCATAAGAGCCTTCAGAAGCGTCTCGTACTTGTGAATGACCAGATTGCGCTGCATGTTCAGCGTACGCCAGGTGATGTCGGCCGTCACGGACGGGTTGCCGTCGCGGTCGCCGCCGATCCAGGTACCGAAGCGGAGGTATGTCGGCACATGCCACTTCTGCTCCGGATAGTACTTGGCCAGGCAGCGCTCCAGCTCGTCATAGACGTCAGGCAGCACGTTGAAGAGCGTCTCGTGGAAAAAATACATGCCGTTGCGCACTTCGTCGATGACCGTCGGCTTGCGGTCGCGCAGCTCGTCGGTCTGCCAGAGGGTGAGCACTTCGTTGCGCAGTTGCTCCCGCAGTCGCTCGCGCTCGCGGTAGGTGAGCGACGGATTGTCCAGTTCCATCATCTCGTTGGCAATGCGCTTGTGCACGTCAAGCACGGCCCGGCGCATCGCTTCGGTCGGGTGCGCGGTCATGACCAGCTCGAGCGAGATGCCGGACAGCAGCTCCTGCACCTCGTTCAGCGGCAGGTTCTTGTCCTTGAGCTCCAGAATCGCGCTCTCGATGGAGCCCGGCTGCACCGCCTCGCCCGCGGAGCGCTCGTAGTCGCGCTTGCGGCGGATGCGGTGGTTCTGTTCGGCGATATTGACGAGCTGGAAATAAATCGCGAACGCGCGGATTACTTGATGGCGAACGCCAGGCTCCAATCCCGTTATCGTATTGACGAATTCCTCGTAAAGCTCGGGTACGAATTCGGCGCGCAGCGCCTTGCTCGTCTCCCGGATCTTCTCTACGTGGTCGAGCAGCTCGCGGCCGCCCTGGTGCACCAGCACTTCGCCCAAAATGTTGCCCAGGAAACGCACGTCCCGGCGCAGCAAATGGTTGGTCGAGGAGCGGCTAGCCGTGGCCATTTCTGTCATCCCATTCACCTCAAAATCATGACTTTCGACGCTAAACAATCTTCTAAACATCATACTACAAATGATCTATAAAATCTGCCCCTCGGCTCCGGCCCTCGAAAATAATGTACCCGCATCGGGCTGGCCGAGAATCGGGCTGCGAGGCCGGCGTCCGAATAAAAAAACCGCGTCAGGTGCGGCTCCTTGCATTTACCGGACCACAAAAGAGAGCCGGTCTCGCGGTTGTCTCCACAATTGATAGCCGTCTCTATCCAGAAGGATGCTACCACGTGTAATATATACCTATTATGTAATCCCGGAGGCTAGCGCTATGACTTCATCTTCATCTTCATCTTCATCTTCCTTTTCCTCGCCCTCGTCCGAACCGAATCACGACGAGATCTACCGCAGCCAGGCGGATCAATACGACCGGTTAATCGCCGCCCAGCCTTTGCTTGGCACGCGCATCGACGCCATTCGGCCGCTATCCGGACTCGACGTCGTCGACCTCGGCGCCGGCAGCGGTCGGCTGACGGTGCCGCTTGCCGCCATGGCCGGCAGCGTGCTGGCGGTCGATCTGTCGCCCGCCATGCTCGAGGTGGCCGCATCCAGGCTGACGGCGTCCGGTGCGGACAACTGGCGCACGGCCGTCGGTACGCACCTGCGCATCCCGGCCGAAGACGCCAGCGCCGACCTCGTCGTCTCCGGCTGGAGCATCGCCTATTCGGCAGCCTCGGATGTAGACCCTGACGGTTCCGCGCTCGCGGCCGTACTGAACGAGATTCGCCGCGTGCTGCGGCCAGGCGGTACCGTCGTCATCTTCGAAACGATGGGCACCGGCTTTACAACGCCGAACCCGCCCGATTTTTTGCTTTCCTATTATCATGCGCTCGAGCACGACCACGGCTTCGCCCACGAATGCTTCCCGTTCGACTACACGTTCGCGGACGCCGCCGAAGCCGAAGGCCTGGCCCGCTTCTTCTTCGGCGACGAGACGGGGGACAAGGTCGCGGCGAGCGGCTCGCCCATTGTGCCCGAGTTCGCCGGTGTCTGGCACCGCGTATACGAATAACGCGGCTAGCAGTCTCTCTTTGAAGCTACGTCCACAAGACCAGCCCCAGCGCGAATAATGCCGGCAGCCCCTGCACGAGCAGAATCGAACGCTTGGCCGTCAAGCCACCGAATAAAGCCGCGATCAGCACGCAAGCCAGAAAAAACACTTCGATCTGCTGCCCCGCCTGCCCGTTCGGATGCAGCAGTCCCCAACATAGGCCGGCCGCCAGAAATCCGTTATACAGCCCCTGATTGGCGGCCAGCGATTTAGTCGCCGCCGCAGACTCGGGCGTCGTGCCGAACGACTTCATCGCGCGCGGCGTCGTCCAGAGGAACATTTCCAGGACCAGAATATAGACATGCTCCAGCGCCACCAAGCCCGTAAAAATTTGCCCCAACATATGGAGACCTCCCTTTAATGGACTCCAGTATATCACCGAATATGACGTTCAAGCGTCAAATGGAAGTAACCCAAACGTTTTATTTCATCTCGGCGGCGCGGTCTGATCATGCGACTCTATGTAGAGCTTCTTCACCTCGATTGGTGCCGCGATCTCGCTATGTAGCTCTTTGTGGAGCTTCTTCACCTTGATTAGTTACTTAATCTGCATGATCTATCATTGTCTCGTTCACACAGGCTGATCTGGAACGCCCGCCGCTGACGGAGATGCGAGAATAAAACGCTTGACGCGCCACACTTCGCAGGTTTGACAAACTACATAGAAAAAGAGCCGCCCCGCAGTCATTTTCATGACTTCCGGGACAGCTCCTTTTCAGGCATGCTGTAGCCTAGCCAAACGTATTACTGTGCTTCCTTGATAATGCCGAAATAACGGCCCATCCAGTAAGGCAGGGTGAAGACTGCGGACGTGTCCATGTTGCCGTGATAGTAGTCGTAATTCGGATTGACGGTATACGCTGCGTCGAGCTGGGCGAACGGATTGTTGTTATTCTTGATGATCTTGCGTTCGTCCGGCGCGAGCGCGTAGTTCGTCTGCTTAAACTTGTCGCGATAGCCAGGTTCGATGTAGAGAACGTCCTGGCGGTCGTACTGGGCAGCAAACCCAATCCGGTACAGCGGCATGCGGTACAGGAAGCGAACGGCCGACGCCAGGTCGACGCTCGTATCTTCCGGATGCGCCATCTGGTACAGGAACGTATAGAACGGATTTTCCTCCCGCTTCTCGTTCGCGTACCACTGGTCGTAAGCCGCTACGATCTGCGCTCTACGAACCGGATCGGTCTCTTGCAAAATCAATTCGTAGATTGGGAACCAACCGAGCTCCTCGTCCGAGTAGTTGATGAACTGGGTCCAATCGCCGTGCAGCGTCCCGTTGATGTTGGAGTCTTTGTCGATCTTTCCCTTATAGCCCGGCTCTTTATAAGTTACGGGAGTGTTGTCGTTGTTGCCGTAAGCGTTCGTCGCCTGACGTACGAGCCTGCGCTCTTGATATTCCAGCGCCATGTTGACGTATCCCTTGCCGTTCACGAACGCCTCTTCCTTGCTGTAATCGCCGTCGTATACCAGATCGTAGGCCGCCTTGAACTTGGCCTGATCCTGCGGATACGCTTCTGCGGTCACCGTGATTGCCGTCTTGAGCATGGACATGATCTCTAGCGTATTGAGCGGCGCGTCCTCGTAACCGTAAGACAGTGCGTCGTCTCCATTTTCGTCCACGCCGATATGCTGCGTCCACAGCGCCTGCTTCTCCATGACGGACAAGCTGTCGTTGAAGTACTTGGACAGCCATCTCGACCATTGCGTCGACTTGCCCGTCGCGTCTTCGATGTAGTAGTGATCGTCCTTCAGGATCAGATTCGTCATAAGGTCGGCCGTCTCGGCGATCAGACGCTTGAACTCGATCAGCTCGGGATCCGACGTATCGTCGCACAAATATTGATAAGCGGTGAAAAAGAGCGCGTAGTGGCCGTCGACTTCATCCGAAGAAGTATCGGCTTTGTAGACGATCTGATTCTGATCGATATAACCATCGCTGCCGATGGCGCTGGCCGGGAACAGATCGTTGAAGAACTTCGGAATCTTCTCGTAAACCGGTACGGTCAGCTGGAACAGCGGCTTGTTGGAAGCCGTCGTCGTTTTGTCCTCCGCGGCGCTCGCATTGTTCGTCTTGGCGGTTATAACAGGCAGAACCTGATAAACGTCTTTAGCGACAGAGGTCTTGATATCGATGCCGAGCTTCTGTCCTGCCGGACGAGTCGCGTTCAGCGCGTCAATCGCCTCCTGGCTTAAGCCGAAACCGTTGTAGTTCGAAACATCCGAGCCACCCGACGGGAACAGCGTGTCGCCCTTCTTAGACTCTGCGTCCTTGGTGACCCGCACGAGGCCGTAGCCGATCGGCGTCTTGCCGGCCTGCTGCATGCTCGGAATAATAGGGTTCGGATTGACGGCGTTGTCGCCGACGAACGTATGGAACCAGAGGCCGTTCTGGCTTTGGAAGCCGTAGTCGGTGCCGTCCGTCGTCTGCGCAAGCCCTTCGTCGACCAGCATGTAGGAACGGGCGGGAAAACCGTTGCCGCGGCCGGACACGTAATCCAGCAGCAGGACCGCCTTCGAGGCGCGCAGCGCGTCCGCCCGTGCGGCCGCAATATCCGCTTTTTGCTGGGTCGTCGGACTTGAGCCCGCCTCGTCCTTCAGCGTACGGTAGCGGAAGATCTCCCCGATCGCGTACATCGTCGTCCACAAGCCGTCGTTGTCGTCCGTCGCAGGCGAACCCGTGAACGTTCCGGTTGCGGAATTGTAGTCTACGCTCGAGTTCGCGCCGTCCGAGAAGGTGAACGAGGCGCCGGAAGCCATGCCGCGGCGATCGTTGACGGCCTTGACGAGCTTTTCGTAGACGGTAGTCCGCTCGAGCAGCGTCATCTTGGGCATCGTGATGTGCGTGACGCCGCTTGCCGTCTTGGCCCAAACGCCGCCGTTGTCGTCGGTGGCCAGCGCCAACACATTGTCGTCTCCGCCATACAGGTAACGGGGACCCGCGAAGTACTGTACGATGTCCCGCGCGTCGGATTCCGTAAAGTCAACGCGTTGCAAGCCGGTCTTGGTGCCGATCCAGTAGACGTTGTTCTTGTCCTTGAACGCGGCGGTGACGTCGCCGGTTACGGCGCCTGGAAGGAACGGGATGTCGGTGGCTGTCGTCCAGGCGAGATTCGCGGGGATCGAAGCGTCGCCCGCTTTGTAATAAGCGACGTTTTTGGTCGCTGCGGCATGGAGCTGGACCGGCGCGAACCTCGCGCCGGGAAGCGCGACGTTCGCGCTGACGGACGGAACGGCGATCGCGGCGGCCAGCGTCGCGGTCAGCGCGCCGGTCATCCATTTGCTAAGTTTTTTGTTCGCCATGGGGCACCTTCCTTATTGTTGGATGTGGGATACGCCGGTCGCGGTAATTGCGTAGACACCTGTTCTGCCGTCCGAGATCAGAAGCAGCACCTTGTCGTCCTTCAGATCGCCGCTTGCCGTTGTGTAGGACTTCATCTCGTTGTCCGCGAGGCGGACGCGCGTTACGCCGTCGTTCGTTCCGAGCCACAGCCACGTGCGCGACGCGTCCAGCACCGAAGTGTTGACGCCCCGGAGCGAGGCGAAGATCGAAGGCTTAACGTCAAAGGAAGAATTGACGTAAGTCGTCGCATTCGTCAGATCCGGCACCTTGGTCGCCGAGTTGGCTACGCTTGGCTTGTAGCTCGGGTCCTGCAGGAACGCGATATACTGCTTGACCTGCAGCTCGGCCGTCGTGCCGCCCAATTGCGAGGACGCTTCCGCGTAGCTGTACAGCTTCGTGCTCAGGTCGATTACGCCGCCGCTGCCGTTGTTGCCGCTCGTGCCCGTGCCGCCGCTCGTTTTCGTCTCGCCGGCGACCGTAGCGCTCTTCGCATTCAGCGTCAGCACGCCCGGCGCCTTCGACAGCTCGACGCCTTCCGCGTTGATGACCGCCGTCGCGATCTTGCCTTCGCCCGTTACTTGTACGGGGCCGTCGGCCGTGAGCGTATCGAGCTCAAAATCGGATGCCAGCGCGATCTTCGCATTCTTCAAGCCGGAGCCTGCCGTAAACTTCGAGATATGTCCGGCAGAGCCTTCGAACGACAAGCCCGTCGTAAACGTCAGCTCCGTCGCATCGCCCTTCCAATGGACCGTGTCCGTAGGCTTCGCTTTAATCACGACGGTGCCGATCGGCTTCGTGGACCCGTTATCCAGCTCGCCGCCCGACGCGAACTCGACGTTCGCGATGCTCGTGTCGCCCTCGAGCTTAACCCGGACCTCCCCCGATGTCTTGTCCACGACGAGGCGTGCCGCCTTCGTATTCTTCAGCACGACCGTATGCGCGCCGCCGCCGAGCACGTAGACCGTGCCGCCGACGTTCGAGCCCTCGATCGTCACTTCGCCGTCGCCGACGCCCGGCGCGATATATAGGCTGCCCGTCAGGTTCAAGCCCGTCAGCGTCGAACCCGCTTTGTTGACGGTCAGATTGCCGCCGGATACGCCATCATGCGCGGCGCCGTCGGCGATCAGCGTCCCCATCGCCCCGTTCAGCATCTTGACCGCTTCGGCGCGCGTCAGGCTTTTCTTGGGCTGAAAATCGCCCGCAGGCGTTCCCGTTATGTAGCCCGCTTCCTGCAAGGCATGCACCGCTTCCTTCGCCCAGGCGGCGATTTGGCCTTCGTCGGCGAATGCGCCGGCGGACGTTGCCGCGCTCAGGTGCAGCGCCCGCCCCAGCATGACGGCCGCTTGTTCGCGGGTCACGTTGGCCAGCGGCGCCGCGTTGCCTGCCGCATCGCCCTGCATGATGCCCGCAGCCGCAACCTTCGCGATGTCGGCCGCATACCAGGCCTGCGCCGGCACGTCCGCGAAGGACGCCGCGCCTCCCGCTTCGTATCCGTATATGCGGTTCAGCATCGCGGCCAGCTCTGCCCGCGTGACGGCTCCGTTCGGACGGACGAGCCCGTTCTGGTCGCCTTTCAGCAGCCCGAGCTCCTGCCATGTCTGAATCTCGGCCGATGCCCAGGCCGGAATCGTCTCCGCGGACGATGCGGCATACGCGCCTTGCCCGAGCGCCATCAGCGCCGACGCCGACAGCAGCGACACTGCTCCTTGCTTCCACCTTTTGCCCATTTGAGAGCCTCCTCGGTTGATCGTTTGGACTAGTGTAATGCTTACAACCCCTGGCATTGCCTCGTTGCATTGCTCTGTTGCATTGCTCTGTTGCATTGTTCTGTTGCATGGCCCTGTTGCATGGCCCTGTTGCCTTGCCCCATTGCCCCGTGCCTCCCCGCTCGCTCCGACGCCGCGCCGCCGGCCGATCAGCCCCTCTCTGGCGCCAGCGCGCCGGCAGCCTCGAGATCAAGCACGACCGTCGCGTCCGGATGCAGCTGCAGCAGCGAAGCCGGACAATCGGTGCCGATCGGCCCTTCGAGCGCCCGGGCGACGATCGCCGCCTTGGCCGCGCCCGTGGCGAGCAGCACGATGGATCTGGCTTGCAGGATCCGACCCGCGCTCATCGTCAGCGCGTATTCGGGCACCTGCTCGCCTTCGCCGAAAAACCGCGCATTGGCCTGACGGGTCGATTCGTCCAGCCGGACGACGTGCGTGCCGCCCGGCGCGGAAGCGAACCCCGGCTCGTTGAAGCCGATATGGCCGTTCAGCCCGATGCCGAGCAGTTGAAGATCCGCGGGACCGTAATAGCGGTAGAGTGCATCGTACAGCCTGCACGCGTCTTCGGCATTGTCCGCGTCGCCTTCCGGCAAGTGCGTCCGGTCCGGCGACAGGTTGACCAGGTCGAACAGATGCGTTCTCATGTATGCCGCATAGCTCTGCGGATGCGTCGGCGCCACCCCGGCATATTCGTCCAGGTTAAAGGTCCGCGCCCGGCCGAGATCCGCTTCGCCCAATCGATGCGCCGCGACCAGCGCCCGGTAGACGCCGACAGGCGTCCCCCCGGTCGCCAGTCCGAGCACGCTGTCCGGCTTGCGCCGCAGCTGCTCCGCGAACAGTCCCGCTACATGCCGCTCCGCTTCGGCTGCGCTCGGCAATACCACGACCTGCACGCCCTGCACGAGCCTTCCGGTTTCCGCATCCGTCACATCAGTCGCGCCAGCCGCGTTCATGGCCGGCCTCACGGCACCAGGGCCGCGAACTGCGGCAGGTAAGCCGCGTTCGCCTCCAGAATATCGGCGAGCACCGCCTTCGCCAGCGCGGCGTCCCCGACGAGCGGGTGAACCGTGAGCGCTTGCAGCGCGGCATGGCGGTCGCCGTGCACGGCTGCCTCGATCGTCAATTCCTCGTACGACTTGACGAGCTGCAGCAATCCGCGAATTTGCGGAGACAGCGGCGCCGCCAGCTGCAGCGGATGCGCGCCGTCCGCCTTGATCACGCAGTTGACCTCGATCGAGGCGTCGTCGGGCAGGCAGGAGATGATGCCGCCGTTTCTCACGTTGACGACCTGAATATCGCCCTTATCCGTGTAGATCGACTTCATGAGCCGCACCGCAGCCTCGGAGTAGTAGGCGCCGCCTCTTTTCTCCAGCTGCTTGGGCTTCTCCGTCACTTCGGGACGGCGATAGATGTCGAACAGCTCGGCTTCGACCGACTTGACCTCGTCGGCACGGGTCCTGCCCGTGCGTTCGAAGTCGGAGGCCAGCTCGGCCAGCATCTCGTTCTTCATATAATAGTAGCGATGGTAAGAGCACGGCAGCGCGCCGAGCGAGGAGATGAACGCCGCGTCCCACTCCAGATCGGGGACGTTCTTCACCGTCAGCCCTTTGCCCGAGCCGAGCGTTTTCAGGAAAGCATCCGTAACATCCTCGCCGTCCAGCAGCACGCGCGTCGTCCAGTGCAGATGGTTAATGCCCGCCATCTCGATGAACACCCGCTCCGGCTCCACGCCGTACAACGCCGCGATCTGCATCTTGGTGTCGATCGGGAGATTGCACAGCCCGACGGTCTTGATGCGAGAATGCTTCAGCACCGCCTCCGTGACGAGTCCCGCCGGATTGGTAAAGTTGACGAGGAAGGCGTCCGGCGCCAGCTCCTCCATATCCCGGCAGATGCCCAGGATGACCGGCACGGTCCGCAGCGCCTTGGCGAAGCCGCCCGCCCCCGTCGTCTCCTGGCCGATCAGGCCGTGCGACAGCGGAATTTTCTCGTCGAGCGATCTCGCCTCGAGCATGCCGACTCGGAGCTGCGTCGTGACAAAATCCGCTCCCGCGATCGCTTCCCGGCGATCAAGCGTCGTGTGCAGCGCGATCTCCTTGCCGCTGCGCTCGATCATGCGGCGAGCCAGATCCGCTACGATCGCCAGCTTTTCCGCGCCCGCTTCGATATCCGCCAGCACGAGCTCCCGAACCGGAAATTCGTCGTGATACCGCAAAATGCCGTCGATCAATTCTGGTGTATAGGAGGACCCGCCTCCGATGACGGCTACCTTCAGATGTTGTCTGGTCATACAATTACGCTCCTTCATGTTGCTGACTTGCTTCCCGCGACCGCTTGCCGGCCACCGGCCTTATTCCTTGACGCCGCCGGCCGACAGGCCGCTCACGATATAACGGTAGAGCACGAGCGAGATGATCACCGGCGGCAGCGAGGCGACGATGCCGCCTGCCGTCATAAGGCCCCAGTCGATGCTGTGCTTGCCGATGAATTCCCGCACGACGATCGGCAGCGTCTTCGAAGCGACGGTCTGGGTGAATGCGTTGGCGTAGATAAATTCGTCCCAGCAGTTGAGGAACGTGAAGATCGCGGTCGCCGCGATGCCGGGCATCGCGAGCGGCACGAGAATGCGCGCCATCGTGCCGAGCTTGCCGCAGCCGTCGATGTACGCAGCCTCCTCGAGCTCCCTGGACACGCCCTGCAGGTAGCCCGACAGCAGCCAGGCCGCATACGGCAGGGAGAAGGACAGGTTGGCGGCGATAAGCGCCGCGTTCGTATCGAGCAGCGGCGCCGTATGCCAGCCGATGCCGGTGAACGGGATGCTGAAGTCGATGCCGTCACGCATCATGACGTACAGCGGGACGATGATGCTGATCGAGGGAAGCAGCTGCATCGCCAGGATAATGAACAGCAGCGTGACGCGCAGCGGAAACTTGAGTCTGGCCAGCGCGTAGCCGCCCAGCGTGCCGACGACGATCGTCAGCACCGTCGTGAGCGCGCTCACGGTGAAGCTGTTGCGGAGCGCGTGGAAAAAGTCGCTGCCGACCGAGCCTGCCAGCAGATGCCGGTAGTTGATCCAGGTTGGCGCGTGCGGCAGCAGATGTCCCGACAGCAGATCGCGGGTCAGGCTGAGCGAGCTGGTCAGCAGATAGACGAAGGGGCCCATCGTGAACAGCGTCAGCAATACGATGCCGAGCCACAGATAGAACGGCGGCATCAGATCGCCGTCGCGCGGCCTGGTGAACCAGCGCCGGAGGCCGGCGCCGTTGTTAGTCGATTCCATACGTTGCTCGGCTCCTTAAAGGTGGGAATCTTGGTTGCGCCTCAGCAGCACCATGTAGACGATGACGAGGATCAGAATCAGCAGCGTGGATACCCATGCCATCGCCGACGCCTTGCCAAGATAGAAGTAACGGAAGGCATAGTTGTAAGTCAGATACGAGGTCGAGGTTTTGGCGTCGCCCGTGAATACCGTGAGGATGTCGTACACCCGGTACGCGCCGATAATGCGCAGGATAACCGCGACGATCGCCGTAGGCAGCAGCTGCGGTACGGTGATATGCCGAAGCTTTTTCCAGAAGCCCGCCCCGTCGATGACGGCCGCCTCGTACAGCGAATGCGGGATGCTCTGCAGCCCCGCCAGCAGCAGCAGCGTCATGAACGGCGTCATCTTCCAAATGTCCGCGATCGCCGAGAACGTGACGACCTTCGTCGAGCTGGACAGCCAGAGCGGGTTGGACGATTCCGGCAGCAGATGCAGGTTATGCAGCACGACCGTCAGCGCGCCGTAGCCCGGCTGGTAGATCCAATTCCACAGCAAGCCGCTGACGAGCGTCAGCATCGCCCACGGGATCATGATCATGCCTCTGAACATCAGCCGGCCTTTGAACGCGTGGTTCAGCAGCAGCGCGGCGAAGAAACCGATCGCAAGCTCGGCTGCGACGGAGAAAACCGTGAAGTACACGGTGTTCCCCATCGACGTCCAGAAGTCTTGCAGCTTGAAGATGTCGGCATAGTTGCCCAGACCCACGGGCTTCGGATCCGAACCGTCCATCAGGTTGTACTTGTAGAGACTCCATACCGAGGATTGGAAGATCGGCACGATAAAGATGCGGAACAGAATGTAAAGGGTCGGCACCAGCAGCACATAGGCCAGCAGCGCATCTTGTCGCATGGCGGGCGTGTATTTCGCTCGTTTTCTCTTGGGTGCCGCGTTCGGCTCAGCCACTCCTGCTCCTCCTTGCTATTTGGCCGCGCGCTGTATCGCTTGGTCGATCTTGGTAGCCGCGTCGTCCAGCGCCTGCTGCGGCGTTTTGTTTTTCACGAGCGCGCTGTAAATCTCGTTGGATTGAATGTCGGCCCACTCGACGTAGCCCGGCGCGTTCGGGCGATTGGAGCCGTATTGGAACTGCTCGACGATCTGATTCAGCGTATTCGTCGAATCGGCTGCGATCATGTCGGGATCTTCGTACAGGCTTTTCAGCGACGGATAGATGCCCATCTCCTTGAAGTTGTCGAGCTGGAAGCCCTTTTCCCCGATCCACTTGACGAACTCCAGCGCGGCCTGCTTATTCTTGCTGCTCTGCATGATGCCGATGCCTTCGGAGCCGGATACAGCCGTGGACACGACGCTTCCTTCGCCCGGGATCAGGCCGACGTCGGTCTGTCCGACCACCTGCGACATATCCGCGTTGTTCAGGTCCGGATACATGCCCTCCCAGTTGATCATCATGGCGATCTTGCCGGCGGAGAAGGCGTTCTTCACGTCGTCCTCCGTCCACTGGAGGCTGGAAGGATCGACCGTCTTGTCGACGTGCAGCAGGTCCGTCATATACGTGAGCGCCTTTACGGCTTCATCGGAATTGACGTGCAGCTTGCCTTGATCGTCCAGCAATTGACCGCCGAACGCTGCGACGATCGTGTCGAAGTCGATGTTGAGCGATTCCGCCTGCTTCCAGGACCAAGCCGAGCCGTAGACGCCGTTTTTGGTCAGCTTCTTGGACATCTCGCGGAATTCGTCCCAGGTCTTCGGCGGCGCGTCGTAGCCTGCATCGGCGAGCAGCTTTTTGTTCCAGTACAAATGCTTGCTGCTGGAGTAATAAGGAATGGCGAGCACGTGGCCGTTGTAGATGACCGAATCGACCGAGGACTGCGTGTAGTTCGCGAGGGTCTCCTTGGGCATGACGTTCGTCAGGTCCGTCGCGATCTTGCCTTCGTAAAACTGGCCGCCCCAGATTGTATCCATCTCGATGATGTCGATGTCGGAGGAGCTGGACAGCGAGGCCGTCGTGATCTTGCCGAAGAGCGAGTTGTAATCGACGCCCATGAAGTTCACTTCAATGCCGGTCTCTTCGGTAAACTTTTTAGCCATCTCGGCGACGCGTCCGTCGGTATCGACCATCAGTACGGTGATTTTCTTGCCCTTCTGCGAGCCGTCTCCAAGCTTGGACCAATCCATC
The DNA here is from genome assembly GCF_042683485.1 of Cohnella sp. GCM10020058. NCBI lineage: Bacteria > Bacillati > Bacillota > Bacilli > Caryophanales > Paenibacillaceae > Cohnella > Cohnella sp. GCM10020058. Next base: position 20,089 of record NZ_JBHUJV010000006.1, on the reverse strand, counting down.
TCTGCCGTAGCGCCGCCGGCGGATGCCGACGAACCGGCTGATGGCGATGCGTCCGATTTGGCGGACGGCGTGACGCCGCAGGCCGACAGCATCGCTGCGGATAAGAGGATCGGTGCGGCCCACTTGGGCCAGGAATGTTTGTTTAGCAAAACGTACGACCTCCCTATCTGAAAATCATTTTGGATGATACCGTTTACATGCCTGATTCTGGTAAACGCTTTCTTTTGTCCATAGCTGTACTTTTCGCGGGAGCGCCCTTCCTGATCGTGCAGCCGCGGCTTCCGCCAAGCGCTGCGCAAGCAAACATCGGATGTTCTTCCAACCTTTGCTCCGCCAGTCAATTCGTACCTTCGTTATCCCCTCATCCCTCAATGGTAATAATGAATTAAGTACATGTTATTATTTGTTATTACCTTTGTCAATCATCTAAAATATTTTTGTGTGTATTGGACAGTTCGGAAAGAAAGCAAGCGTTGTCTTTACAATGAAATCAATAAAACATAGCGAAAATACACGGATAACAGGATTCGATTCACAAATATGACGAATACATTTATAATGATGAATGTTGGCAGTTGCACTTAGTGGAGGTAACTTGTAATGACAAAGAAACAACATAATCCCCTTTACGCGATGCTGAAGGAGAAGCTGCTGCTTCAAATTCAATCCGAGGAGTACAAGGTGGGGGATCGATTGCCAACAGAGTCGGAGCTGTGCGATCAGTATCAAGTGAGCCGCACGACCGTACGATACGCGCTCCAGGAGCTGGAGAGGGAAGGCATTCTCGAGCGGATCCAAGGGAGCGGGACGTTCGTCAAGCGCAAGGAGCTGCAGTTGCTCGCGACGCGCAGCTTTTCCGAGGACATCAGCGCCCAGGGCAAAAAGCCCAGCAACAAGGTGCTCGAAGCCGTCGTCGTGCCTGCGGACTCGCCGCTCGCCGGCGTGCTCGGCATTCCCCTCGAATCGCCGGTGACGAAGCTCGTGCGTCTTCGCTACGCCGACAACGAGCCTTTGATCTACGAGACCTCTTATATTCCTTGGAGTCTGGCACCGGGCCTTGCGCTCAATCATGATGAAGGCTCTTTATTCTCGCTCATTCAAAGCCGCTACCACCTGCAGATCCACCGTTCCGTCGAAAAGCTGAAGCCCGTGCTCGCAGACAAGCAAGCCGCCAAGCTCCTCAACATTCCCGAAGGTTCGCCCTGCTTCGAGGTGCAGACGATCACCTATCTGACAGACAACACGCCGCTCGAATACAACTACGGCATTTTCCGCGGGGACTTCCCCAACTTCACGATCGAGCGGATTTATTGAGAGTACCGCTTAACCATATAGAGGCGGTGCGCGGATTTTTGCGCTTCGTCTCTTGCGGCTAAGCAAGCAGCAAGGCGGTCATTTTGTTTCCGATTGAGACTTCTTGCGGTAAGCGAGGTTGCGACGGGGCTTTTTTGTTTCCGGTTGAGATTTCCTGCAGCAGGCGGGACCACGGCGTTAGGTCTGGCTCTAGGCGCCGCATCTGGATTGGGATCAATCATCAAAACAAAAAATCCGCCATCTAGGCGGATGAAGGTTCGTTATGGAGCGGAAAACGGGATTCGAACCCGCGACCTTCTCGTTGGCAACGAGATGCTCTACCACTGAGCTATTTCCGCATATGTAGTCAAAATAAAAAGCCTTGATGGCAAGGCCGGTGCTTGCAAGTGGTTGTTGGAGCGGGTGATGGGAATCGAACCCACGCCATCAGCTTGGAAGGCTGAGGTTCTACCATTGAACTACACCCGCAAAACAAGTGGTCGGGACGACACGATTCGAACATGCGACCCCCTGGTCCCAAACCAGGTGCTCTACCAAGCTGAGCTACGTCCCGACAGTATGAAGAAAAGTGGCGCGCCCTGAGAGATTCGAACTCCCGGCCTTCAGATTCGTAGTCTGACGCTCTATCCAGCTGAGCTAAGGGCGCATATGATGGAGCGGAAAACGGGATTCGAACCCGCGACCTTCTCGTTGGCAACGAGATGCTCTACCACTGAGCTATTTCCGCATATCGTCGACATTTGCAACGCTTTGTCCCAGTTGCCTGCGACCGTTTTTCCTCAAAGGCGACTTTTTTATAATAGCAACTTCCAAACCAAATTGCAAGTTATTTTTTTGATTTTCTTTAAATGCCCCTTTTGCATGCGGCAGAAGGCCGAAAAGCCGTTAGCGTCCCAGCCGTTGGATTCCAGGCAATCGCAAATGGCCGCCATCTTGATCTCAACGGCCAGACCGGTTATAGGGATGTCAAGTCACGGCATTCGCCCCCTTCACTGCAGCGCAGCGGATCGTGCCCATTTGCCGATATTGAGGGGCACGAAATACGTGCCGCCTCCGCTTCAACCTTAAAACCGGTCCTCGGCAAACGCCGGAACCGGTTTCTATTCCCCCTTGAATAAAAGCCGGTTGAATTAATCCGCTCTGAACAAAAGTCCGACTTCTTCGGCCGGCGCTTCCGCGCAGCGGCGATAAGCCTCTGCCGCGTCGCCTAGCGGCCACTCGCTGGTTATGAGCGGTTTGAGGTCGATCCGCCGCTCCTCCAGCAGCCGGAGGAAAGCCGACAAATTACGCCCTTCCGTCCAGCGGACGTAGCCGAGCGGATAATCGACGCCGCCCGCTTCGTACGACGGATCGTAACGGCCCGGTCCCCCCGCCCGGGAGATGCGGATATCCGCTTCTTTGGCGAACAAGGCGTTGCGGTCGAACGCCGGATTGGGAACGCCTACGATGACGATTCGTCCGCGGTCCCGCAGCCAGCCGACGCTCTGCTCCAGCAGGGAGTCCCCGCCGCCGCCTGCGCAGAGCATCACGCAATCGGCTCCGAGGCCGCCCTCGGTATCCCGTTGGAGTCGGGATTCAAGCCACGCTTCCGTCGAACCGATCGCCGTTCCGGGCAGCCGGCGGGCCGCGATCCGGCACCGCGATTCGTTGTTGTCGATGGCAAGAACGACATAAGCGGCCGCGTGACCGATTTGCGCCGTCAATTGTCCCAGCATGCCCAGTCCGACGACAACCATGCTTTCGCCGAATCGCAGGTCGGCCTGCCGCAGCGCATGAATCGCGATCGCACCGATTCCGGCGAATGCGGCCTCCCGCAGATCGACGTTGTCCGGAACCGGAACGGTCAGATGCTTGGGCGCGACGATTACATCGCTGTGGGTCGGTACGCCGTAAACCGCCGCTCTCTGTCCGGGGCGAAGATGCCGAACGCCGCTTCCGACGGATTCGACGATGCCCGCCCCGCTGTATCCCAACAATGCTCGAGGCGTTTTGTTTCGAAGATGCATCAGCTCCGTGCCCGGACTGACGGCGGAATAGGCCATCCGGATCCTCACTTCCTGATCTCCCGCATCCGCCGGATCGAAAGCTTCCAGTACCGGCATTCCGTCTTTAGCTGCAATACGCCTCATTTGCCTGAATCTCTCCGTTCCATCATCTCTTTAGCGCCTGAACGTCATCTTGCGAACAGCAAAGCCGTCGTAGAGTAAGCCCCGCCTTCGACCCGCATGATTGAACCGATCCCGGCCGCCTGCACCGGAGACAACCGATCCGTCGTCGTTCCGTCTCCCAACTGGCCGTAGCCATTGTCGCCCCATGCCCATACCGTTCCGTCTCCGTATTTGGCGGCCAAGCTATGCTGCAGTCCCGCGCCGATCGATTTGACGTCGGCAAGTCCCGGCACCTGAACGGGCGAGGTACGGCCGGCGGTCGTCCCGATTCCTAGCTGGCCTTCTCCGTTGGCTCCCCAAGCGAACACGGAACCGTCGGACTTTAAGGCGACGCTGTGATAGCCTCCGGCAACGACTGCCGTGATTTTAGCCAGTCCGGCTATTTGCACGGGAGCGCTGCGATTGACCGTCGTACCGATTCCCAACTGTCCGTCGCTGTTGTACCCCCAGCTCCATACCGTGCCGTCCTTTTTCAAAGCCACGCTGTGTCCGATGCCTCCGTCGAGCGCTTCTACGCCGGTCAACCCCGACACTAGCACGGGTGTCGCACGATTTACGGTGCTGTTGTCTCCCAATTGACCGACGGTATTCGAACCCCAGGCCCACACCGTGCCGTCGGCCTTCAGCGCCAGACTGTGGTAGGCTCCCGCGGCGATCGCCACCACGTTGCTCAGGCCTGCAACTTGCACGGGAGAACTGCGATTCGTTAACGTACCGTCTCCGAGCTGTCCGTTGTTATTGAAGCCCCAAGCCCAGACGGTGCCGTCTGCCTTCAGCGCCAAGCTGTGATAGTGTCCGGTCTTGACGGAAATCGCGCCGGCCAAGGAACCGACAGCGGTAGGCGCGGAGCGGTTGGCCGTGGAGCCGTCTCCGATTTGGCCGTAGGCGTTGTACCCCCACGCCACAACCGTGCCGTCCGATTTCAGTGCCAGACTGTGATATTCTCCGGATGAAATCTGCATTGCGCCTTGCAAACTCAGCGCGGACGGCGTCGAACGGGCAGCCGTCGTTCCGTCGCCGAGCTGGCCGTAGATGTTGTTGCCCCACGTATATACTTTTCCGTTCTTCTCCGCCAGCTTCGCGAACTCGTTGAAATGGACCGCGCGCGTGTAGTACGGCGACAACGACGGATCGAACGACTGCGAGGCAAAAAGCTTGCGCGACATATGGTAAATCCGGTCGTCCCATATCGCCGTCTTGATCCACTGCGTGGCGAACACTTCCTGCAGCTCCGGAGCGATGCCGGCCGAGCCGTCGACGGCGAAGAACAGCTTCGGGGAACCGCTTCCGTTGTAGGTCAGCACGTTTCGCGTAAATGTGTTGGCAAATCGCTGCATATCCCGCTCGTCGAAGACGATGCCGGCATCGTAAGCGGCCACCGCAAAGTCGACCTCGATAGCGGCGTACGGGATTTTGTTGACGTCATGGTCGGCCGTCCAGCAAGCGCTGTACTCGTGGTTCACGGTCGCGGCCGTACGTTCGTCCCAGCCCGCGTAAGTGGCGCTTTGGGACGGATAATACGACCAAACGTATGCGTTCTTGACATCGTCCCATGTCATATCGTTTTTCATCCGGTTGGCCATTCTCGTCGCTTTATTCAATGCAGCTGCCTGATGCGCGCCTGGAATTTGAGCCAGCTCTACATAGGTTTTGCCCAGGCTCAAATAATGATTGAACTGATTTTCCGAACCGTCCACGAACATCGGCGCGCCTTTCGGATAGACGTACCAGCCTTCGTTGCTTGCGTTCTCCACCCACTGGTAATCGTGGCTCGCGGCCGCGGCCAACGCCGCTTGGAAGTAACGGTCTGCCGCGCTCTTGTAGACCGGGTTTGCGTTCAAGGCCGGCGTCTCGTAGACCACCCGCGCGAAGGAAGCCATCGGGTAGGTTAGCAAGCCGGTATGCACGGGAAAGCTCATTCGCAGCGGCACGAATACCGCCGATCCGGCGACCGGGTTCCGGGCCGGAAGCGGAGACGAGGAAGTCAGATCCTTGACCGTGATGCCATTGGTTATTCCGTCGAAGGCGCAGTGGGCTTCCGCCCTGACTTTTTTCGGCGCGTAATTCGGACTGGAAGGATCCATCGTCAAGTTGTCGTAGGTGTCCGCCCGCTCCATATTGCGGAAGACGACAGGGGTTCCTGCATTGGCGGTGCTCCCGTTGCCGAGCTGTCCATAATTATTCTGTCCCCAGGACGCCGTCCGGTGATCCGTTGTAATAGCGATATTGTGCTGTTTGCCCGCGGCGATCGCGGTGGCGGACAAGCCCGTCACCTGAACGTTGGTAAGCCGTTGGGTCGTGGTGCCGTCTCCGAGCTGGCCGGCATCGTTGGCCCCCCACGAGCGAACCGTGCTGTCCGATTTAAGCGCAAGGCTATGATAGCCGCCCGCCGCAACTTTCACGACGCCGCCGAGCGAAGCGGCCTGAACGGGCGAAGCGGACGATGCCGTCGTACCGTCGCCCAGTTGTCCATTCGCGTTCAACCCCCAGCTCCAGGCCGAACCGTCGCTTTTCGCCGCCAGACTGTGTCCGAGCCCCCCGGCAATATCCGTTACCCCGGAGAGTCCGCTGACCTGAACGGGCGAGAGTCGATTGACGGTCGTGCCGTCGCCCAATTGGCCGAACTGGTTCGAGCCCCAAGCCCAGACGGTGCCGTCGTCCTTCAGCGCCAGGCTGTGGTATCCGCCCGCAGCCAGCGCGACGACGTTGCTCAGCCCCGACACCTGAACAGGAACCGAACGGTTGGATGTGGATCCGTCGCCCAATTGACCGCTGTTGTTATACCCCCAGCTCCATACCGTTCCATCGGCCTTCAGGGCGAGACTGTGGTAGTATCCCGCCGCGATCTGCACGACGCCGCTCAACCCCGTAGCCTTTACGGCCGCAGACCGATTCGTGCCGGAGCCGTCGCCCAATTGACCGTAGGCGTTATAGCCCCAGCCCAATACGGTTCCGTTAGAGGCCAGCGCCAGCGTGTGGAATTCACCGGCGGAAACCGCGGTTGCCACGCTCAGTACGTTGTAGTAGTCGATTACGCCATCCGCGGGAAAAGGAATGCTCTGGTTAGCAGTCCCGAACGCCAGTTGGCCGTAATAATTGTTGCCGGCGTTCCACACGCGGCCGGTCGAGTTGACCGCGACCGTATGAAGTCCGCCCGCGGCGATCGATTCGGCCCGCGTATACGCCTCCAGCTTAAACGTGTTCGGCGTCGTGCCCGGGGAAATTTTCAGCTCGTTCTCGGACGAATCGAACAGCAGGGCGCTCCGTACTTCCAGCGTCGGAACGCCGTTCGCATCCCGCAGCGTGGCCGTCCCCGCCGTAAACCGGGTCGCCGCCGCCCAGGTCGGCTCAGACAGCCCGCGGTAGTCCGTTTTCCCCCGCACGCTGTCCCGCAGATTCAGCACTTGATCGGCCTGCGCGATGAACTTGTCCAGGTACGCCGTATCCGTATATTGCTTGTACATGGAAACGTAGGACGCCAGCGTCGGACCTTCCACCCAGGCCAGGCTCGTCGCTCCGATATCGTTCGGTTCGATTAAGCCGTTGCCGCCGTTATAGCCGTTGTCGAGCGCGTCGAATGCCGCCTTCGTCGCAAAGTCCAATGCGGCCGCTCTAGACAGCATCGGGCTCAGCGCACAAGAAAAAACAAAAAACAGCGTCGCCAGCGAAACATATCTTTTGAATGTCATCATCCGTCGCCCCGTTTCATCATTTGTTTTTCCGATCTTCCAGGTTAATTCGACCGAATAGCCGCAGGGCCGAGCAATCGCAGAGCGTTGCCGGCGCACAAGTCGTGCAACTCGTCGTCGCCGATCGCACCGGCGGCCAGTTGAAGCGCGGTCGCCTCAGCCGTTTGCAAAGGTGTGCAGGAACTGTAGCCGTACACGCCGGCCAGTCCGGCCCGGCACAGAGAGGCGATCACAGCCAACGGTCCGTTGCAGAACCATAGATCGAACAGCACATGAGGAAGAATTCCCCCGCGGCCGGCCAGCCGCATCGCCGTTTCCCGCTCGCCGTCCCGCAGTCCGCTGATCAGCAGGGGATGCCCGTCGAGCGCCAGCATCAGCTCCGCCAGTTCGTGCGGCTCGACGGCGGGTACGTCCAGCAGCCGATGCTGCAGCCGCTCATCCTGCATACGCGCGACGACCTGCAGCGGAAGCTTCCGCTCTCGCACCGCCGCTGCCAATTCCCCGACTCCGGCGTCCCGCAAGCCGTAGCCGTGATATCCCGGGACGAGGCGAATGCCCCGCGCCCCGACCGCCACGGCCCATTCGAGTTCTTTCTCCCAAGCGGGCTCGGTCGGATTGAGCACCGGGAACGGCCACAGCCGTTCGTCGCCTCGTATCGCATGGAACAACAGCTCATTTCCGCTCCGCGTATCGTGACCGGTCACCGATGCCAGATGACTGACGCATACCGCGCGCAGCCCGTGCCGGTCCGCCATGGCCGACAATTGCGCCGTGTCGGCGGACAGCGCGGGGCGATCGGGCCATTGCCCCAAGAACGCCAGCAAATCGACCGCGCCCGCACGACTGAACCGATCCAGGAAACCGTTCATTTTCGCACCTCCTCCAGCAGTCTGGCCATATTCCCTTCCATCACCAATTGGAACTCCCGCTCCGGCAAGTGCGCACCGAGCACTTTACCGAGGTTGCTCGCCAGACAAGCGTAAGGCAAATCCGAGCCGAACAGGACGCGCTCCGCCCCGAGCCGCTCCACCGCCAGCGCGACTTCGCCGGCTCCGATCGGCGTTCCGGAAGTATCCGTGTACACGTTACCGTAAGGCGCGACCGCGTTGACAGCCGATTCGGCCTGCCCGCCCAAATGCGCCATAATGAGGCGTGCCTCCGGATAGCGGCGGGCCAGCTCGGCCACATGCGCGGCCGTAGATTCGTACGGCAATTGTCCCGACGATTTGCGCCAGGCATGGATCAGCACCGGCGCCCGGTATTCGATCGATTGCTCGATCAAGGGATAAACAAGCGGATCGTTGCACAGGACAGAAATCCACAGCTTGAGTCCGATCATGCCCTGCTCTTCCACCCGCTTGCGGTAATCGCGAAGAGCGGCCGCCCCGTGGCGAGGGTTTGCGTAACAGTAGCCTGCCAAGCGGCCGGGGTGCTTCTGCATCGCCGCAACCATGTCGTCGTTGGCTTTAACCACCTCGTCTTCGGTCGGAAAAGGATTCAGATTCAGCAAAGAGCTGCCGACGAACAGCTTGATCCCGAGCCGATCCCCTTCCTCCAGCATGTCGGGATGAATGTCGGAGCCGTGCAGGTGAATGTGCGCGTCAATCATCGATTTGACCCGCCGCGCCCCGGTCTTGACCCGAGAGCGCAGCCAGCCAGTCGTCCAGTCCGAATACGAACCCGAAGAAGAGAGCGACTTGCCATAAAGTCAAAGCTTTGGCCTCCTCCCGACCGGCCGTCTCCTTGTTCTCGACGGCGGTCGTCGCTTCCGGAATGACGGAGCAGATTAATCCGTGCCGCCGCATATCCGCCATCCCGCCCGGATTGAGCAAGATGCAGGCGTTGAGCGCAAACCCCGTGTAGACCAGGTGATGAATGCCGTGTTCGCGGCACAGCGCGAACAACTGCTCCGATGTCGCCGCCACCCCCTCCTCGCCGACCGGCCGGACCGGCTCCGGAATATCCAATCTGGCAAAGCCGGCGTCGATGTCGGAAAAATTATGGCTGCCGGGAAAAGCGTTCGCCCGGCGGAACGTTTGCAGACGGTTATAGGTCTCGTTCCCCGAAATCTGCTCCCGCTCGGGAGACGTCTCGCCGGCCAAGCGGACCGCGTGCCGGTAGCCCGGATACGTTTTGTAATAATCCCCGATCGGCTCAACCACATGGAACACGGTCATGCCGTTCCGTCGACAAGCGTCGAGCAGCAAAGGCAGTTCCTTGCGGCAGATCGCCTCGGCCCGCGGAATGTATTCGACCGCCCGATGCCAGCCGGGAAATTGTTCGCGCGTGCCGAAGTCCCAGGCATGCAGAACGACGACTGCCGTACGGGAGAGATCCAGCTCCAGCTCTTCCTTGCACCAGCCCCCGTAGCCTTCGCCGGGAACCGGGCGTTCAAAATCCGCGTCGAATTGCTTGTAGTAACCTGTTTTTACTTTCGTAATCGTCACAATTCCGCACCTCCGGGCCGTTCTCGAAGCTTAACCTTTGACGGCTCCAATCGTAATTCCCTTGACGAAAAACCGCTGAAAGGCGATGAACAGCGCGGCGATCGGAGCCATCGTCCAGGTTGCGCCCGCCAGAACGAGACCGTAATCGACGTTCTGCAGTTGCATAGACGCCAATCCGACCTGCAGCGTCCGCATATTCCGGGATTCCGTCGCCAGCAACGGCCAGAGAAAGTCATTCCACTGCGTGATGAACCCAAAGATCCCTACCATGGCCAATACCGGCATGGAAATCGGAACGATGATGTTCCAAAAAATGCGCCACTCCGAGCAGCCGTCAATCTTCGCCGCGGCGATCAGTTCGCCGGGAATCGTATGCATGAACTGCTTGGTCAGAAACACCGCGAACGGGGAAACCAAAATCGGAAGCAGCAGCGCCCAGTACGTATTGAGCAGATGCATATCGCGCATCTGCATAAACAGCGGCACCATGATGACTTGCGTGGAGGTCATCATAATGCTGACAATCGCCCAGAACAAAATCCGCTTGCCGGGAAAGTCCTTCTTGGCAAACGAATAGCCGGCCATCGAGCACAGGATGACATTGCCAAACATACCGCCGGCGGCCACAATCAGGCTGTTGGAGGTCCAGATCCAGATGAAGTTGTCCGCCGTCAGCTTCTTGAAGTTGGCGATCGTAAGCCCGCCCCACGACAGATCGGGCGGCGTTTGAATCGCCGACGTCGGAGGCTTGAAAGACTGCAGCGCCATCCAATAGAACGGAAACAGCAGCGCAACCGCGGCCAAGCTTAACACGATGAAACCGATCAATCGCAATCCGTCGATTCGCCGGATGGCCATCCCATCCCCTCCCCTTCTCGTCCGCGTTTTCGAATCGGTCCCTAATACTCCAAATCGCCTGCCATCGTGCGGAATTGAAAAATGGCGACAATCATCACGATGGCGAGCAGCACGATGGCTTGGGCCGAAGCGATGCCAAAGTCGAATTTTTTAAACGCGTTCTCGTAAATCAGAAAGCCGATCGTCGTCGTGGCCCGATTGGGCCCTCCGGAAGTCAGCATATAGACCGGTGCGAATACTTGAAACGACCCGACGGTGTTGACGACGACCAGATAAGTCATCGTCGGCTTCAGCATGGGCAGCTTGATGTGAACGATTTCTTGCCACAGATTGGCGCCGTCCATCCGGGCCGCTTCCTGATAATCTTTCGGAATGCCGCCGAGAGACGTGACCAAAATCAGAATGTTCGGCCCTTGCGACACCGCTACCGTCATCAGGATAATCGAGAACAGCGCCACTTGCGGATCGCCCAGCCACAACACCGGCTTTAATCCGGCCAAATCCAGCAAATAATTCAGCAAGCCGAAGGACGGATGATACAGCCACAGCCAGATGATCGATACGATGACAATCGGTGCCACGCTCGGCAAATAGAATGCCGCCTTGAACACATTTTGCGTCTTTTCCTTGAACGGGTCGATCGCAAAGGCTGCTGCCAGCGACAGCACCAAACCGGCCGCTACGGTAATGACCGTAAAAATACCGGTAATCCCTAGCGATTTCCAGAAAAATGCGTCGCTGAACACCGTTTTGTAATTGCTAAAGCCGACCCATTCATAGCCGGAGACCGTCCATTGCTGGAAGCTGAGCTGAAGTCCCCGGAAAATGGGCGTAAACATAAACACGGCGAACAACACGCAAGACGGCAATAGAAACAGGTAACCCGGAAGCGCTTTCCGCAGTCGGTACATCGCATTTCACCCCAAACCGGTCGTCTTAAGCGTCCGTTCTCCCGGTTTCTTCCATTCGGCAACCGGGAGAACTTCTCCGCTTATTCTTTTAATTCGTCTACTCTTGCATTTTTTTCTGCAAAATGCCGTCCAGCGTCGCCAGCGAATCGCCGACCTTCTTGCCGCCGATCAGCATGGCCTGGATTTCCTTCTCCCAATCGCCGACATCGACCAGACCGAACGAGCGCGAAAATACCGAATTGCCGTAATTGGAAAGCTTGTCGAAATACGTCATGACCGGGTCGTCGCTGTACAGGTTGCCCGAAGAATTGCGGGCAGGGAACGTGCCGATCTGCTTGACGATTTTGGAGTTTTCGCTGTTCGTAATGAACCGGGCGAATTCCATGACCAATTTTTTCTTCTCTTCGTTTTGCTGCTTAAAAACGATGAAGCCTCCGACGTTGTTCCAGGCCGCGGTCGGCTGGTTCGCTCCGTGAGGCGGAGCCACAAACGCAATTTCGAACGGTTTGGGCGCGCTTTTCGCTTCCTCAAGCAGGAACGGAGCGTCGGGCATCATGGCGATCTGCTGGTTCAAGAACATCTCCTTGGCGTTCATGGCGCTGATTCCCGCGCCTCCCGGAGGCGCCACCTTGTGCTTGTTCGCGAGGTCGATCGTGAACTGAAGCCCCTCTTCAAACGGCTTGTCCGTAATGGTCGCCTTTTCGAACGTCGAATTCACGATGTTGCCGCCATTGGTCAATCCGTTCAAATACATGTAGAATGGCGCGTCCTTCCCCCACACGACCGTTCCGTAAACGTCAGGATTGCTTCCGCCGTTGCGGCTGAAAGTCGTGGCCTGGGCGGCCTTGAGAAACTCGTCGAACGTCCAGTCCCGCAGCTCGCGATCCAGCGGCAGCAGCGCCGTCGCGTTGCGTTCTTTGAACAGGTCCATGTTGACTGCCACGGCCGACACCATCTTCAGCCAAGGCCACATGTATGTTTTGTTTTTATATTGAAGGGCGCCTTTAACGGCGTCCGAATAATCGTCCCAGTCGCTTTGCTCCAAATAGTCGTCGATCGGCTCCAGCACGCCAAGTTTGCCGTACTTCGTCACGCCGCCGAAATTGTTGATCGTGTAGACGAGATCCGGCGGCGACCCTGCAGCCACGGCAACGTCGATTTTTTCCGTACCGCCCGCCCAATCGAGCAGCTCCACCGAAATGTCGGCGTTCGGATACTGCGCTTGGAATTGACGGGCATATTCCTTGGCCCAGTCGTCCGGGTTGCCGGTTCCGTCGCCGTTAATGCCGTTCATCATCGGATAAACCCAGAGTTTGATCGGCACTTTGGCGGCGCTTTGATTACCGCTAGCGGCGCTTGTCGCGGCATTGTCGGGAGATGACGATCCGTTTGCGCCCTTGCTTCCGTTGCCGCAGGCGCTCAACGTCAGGGCAATGGTTAGAGCGGCAGTCCAAATCAATGAAAACTTGCGCATTTTTTTAGGCCCTCCCCGATAAAAGTTGGAATTTGGATCAATAAATACCTAAGGTTTGCTCAAAAAGTAATAAAACAGCCTCATCTCCTTTGTTTTCCGGTTTTTTCCTTTCATTGACCCTCGAAAAGTGTTATAATACAGGAGCGCTAAACAGGTAACATGTATCGAACCTGTACCCTTTATACTAGAGAGCAAAAGACAGCCTGTCAATGCGTTTTTTCGGCGCCCGCACGATAACGCGTCTTTAATTCGACGAGAAGAGGGGCCCTATGAAAAGAGAAAGCGAATTTCTGTACACCAAACTATACAAGACGCTGAAAGAGCAGATCGGCACCGGCATCATCAAGCCCGGCGAATTTCTGCTTCCCGAGAATGAATTAAGCAGCCGCTACGGCATCAGCCGCAAGTCCGTACGCCACGCCCTTTCGCTGCTTCTCGCCGATGGGCTGATCGAGAAACGTGCCGGCCTGGGCACCTTGGTGCCGGAGGATCTCGTCATTGCCGGAGACAAACGGCGAACCTTGCGAATTCTGACCCCTTCGCCGGCCTTTTTTCTCGATCACGGCTTGCCCGTCTTCGTCGAAGCGTTCGAACGTCAATATCCGGATGTCGAAGTGAAAGTGCACGGCTTGCCGGTCGACAAGTTCTGGGAATCGTTCCGTTCCGGCAGCGAGATGGGGCTGATCGCGGATCTCATCCTGGTGCCGGACATGCAGTTCTCGAAGATGAGCAACCTTGCGGATTTCGTCGATTTGTCGCCTTTTCTTACCGGACAGATCGACACCGTCTATCCGAAAATCATGAAACATTTCGCTGCCGGGGACCGGATCATGGCCGCCCCGTTCACTTTTTCGTCCGCCTTTTTCGCTTGCAATCCAGAGCTGTTCAAGCGTCACGGCATTCCGATCCCGGAAAAGCAGTGGAACTTCGACGACTTTGTCTCCGCGGCCGCCAAGCTGACCGTCGTTCAGGACGGGATTACGACGCAATACGGGTTTTCCATGCATCCTGTGATCAACCGTTGGCTGGCTTTCGCCTTGATGAACGGGTTCGCGCCCGGCAATATCGACCGGCAAACAGAGGTGCTGCTGCAGTCTTTGTCCGTTATCCGGGATTTGTTCTTCCGCAAACGGATCGCCACCACCTTCCCGGAGATGGTCTGGCCGCGCACCCCTTTCATCCACGGCAAATCCGCCATGGTCCTTACGACCATGCTGGAAATGGCCAATTGGCAAAATGTCGATATCGACTTCATGCCGCGCGTCATTCCATTGCCGTTCGACAACGATGCTTCCACATTGTTGCTGGCGAATGCCTTCATGATTCCGGCCTCCAGCGAGAACGCGCAGCTGGCCGGCGCATTCGTCCGTACCGCGCTGGCTGACGAAACGCAGCGTGCATTAACCGAAAACACGTTGTTTCTTTCGGTCAAAGAGCCGATTAACCGCAACGCTAAACCGGAAGCCTACTTGCGGCTGTTGAACTTGTCGCCTGACAGAATGGACAACAATTATTTTATCAACGAGTTGTTTGAGGATCGGGTATGGAATACGTTGGAGGAAAATATGAGCATGTTCTGGCTCGGACTCGATTCACCTGACGTTATTGTGGAGAAGTTCGCAAATCTGTGTCTGGAACATTCTAATTCCTGACAACTAGAGGAGGGGCCGATATAAAAAACAACGTTGCCGAGGCTCTTTGGCTCCGCAGCGTTGTTTCTTCACTCGCGCGCATGGCGTCGGGCATGAAATGAAATTAAAAAAGCTTACCGAAGTAAGCTTTCAGGCGTTTTTATATTGAAAGACATCCGGGCAATCAAGTGGTCGGGACGACACGATTCGAACATGCGACCCCCTGGTCCCAAACCAGGTGCTCTACCAAGCTGAGCTACGTCCCGACAGTATGAAAAAAAGTGGCGCGCCCTGAGAGATTCGAACTCCCGGCCTTCAGATTCGTAGTCTGACGCTCTATCCAGCTGAGCTAAGGGCGCATAAGATGGAGCGGAAAACGGGATTCGAACCCGCGACCTTCTCGTTGGCAACGAGATGCTCTACCACTGAGCTATTTCCGCGCATGGCGATCAGTCGGGGGGCAAAGTAAGCTGCGCCGTCTTCGTTAGCTTTTTTCCAAAAGCAATTTCTAATATTAGCAAGTCCTCCGGAATAATGCAAGCGAAAATTTAAAAATGCGAAAATGCTTTTCGACAACGAGGAGACGAAAGCGCCTTTGCCCGGACGAACCGCCGGACGAGCCGGGATATGCCCCCGACGCGTCCCGCAGTCGTTTTATCCCGCAGCGCGCTATACGGAGCCCGAGTAAATCTCCGTCTCATAATCAAAAGAAACGTATCCGTCCTGCTGATAACGATCGAAGATGTCGCGCAGGTCGCGCATCATCGGCTCATAGTTCGGGTGACCGGGTACGGGGGTATACGAAGAAGAACGCAGCCGTCCGCTCAGGCCGTCGAAGTCGAACAGCTGGCGGTTGGGAAACCGCGCCTCGCGCTTGGTGCCCGGTACGAAGAATGCGGCCAGCTGATCCGGCGTAATATTGCGGTGGTTCACCGTCGCGTAGTCGGTGCCCAGACGCAGCAATAGCGCCTCGTACGCTTCCAGGAACGGCGAGCCGCTCGTAAGCCGCGTGTTCCAGATCAGCGCCGCCTTCCCTGCCGGCCGCAGCAGCCGATGGAACTCCCGCTTCGCCGCAGCCTGATCGAACCAGTGGAACGCCTGGGCGGAAACGATAAAGTCCGCCGAAGCGTCCGGCAGCCCCGTCTGCTCCGCCGCGCCGTTCACCGCCTTGAAGCCCGCGTAGCCGCCGAGCGCCCGCTCCGCTTCCTCGCGCATCGCCCGGTTCGGCTCGACGGCCGTGACCGCCGTCCCTCGCTCCAACAGCAACCGCGAGAATATTCCGGTGCCCGCGCCGATGTCCACAACTTGCGAATCGCGCCGGAGGCCGGCCTCCCCGTACAAGTAATCGATGGCAGCCTCCGGATAACTCGGCCTGTACTTCACATAAGTTTCCACACGATCGGTAAAACGCTCTTTGTTCTCCATACCTCTTCTGCCTCCTCGCTGATTTTACTTTCCCCCGATTTCCTCCGCGCTCTCCCCTTGCCAGAGCTTGCGGAAGCTCTCGCTCGAAGCCAGCAGCTCCTTCGCCGTGCCCTGCGCCTCGATCCGGCCGTCGCTCAGCAGCACGATTCGGTCTGCTCGCGCCAAGGCCGCCTTGCGGTGGGAAACGACGAGGCAGGTCGCGCTGCCCTTCGCCTTGAACAGGCGCTCCCACAGCCGCCGCTCGGTGTCTACATCAAGCGCGGAGGACAAGTCGTCGAAGACGTACAGCTGTGCGTCCCTCGCCAGCATGCGCGCCGCAGCCGTGCGCTGCGCCTGTCCGCCGGACAGCTTCACGCCCCGCGGTCCCACCATCGTCTCTAGCCCATCCCGCAGTCCTGCAATATCCTCCTCGAGCACGGCGGCATGCAGCGCGCCCGCAAGCTCTTCCGGCGTCGACGGCGCGCCCAGCAGGATGTTGTCCCGCAAGGTGGCGCTATACAGCCTGGGGATCTGCGCGGTATAGGCGCTCTGCGGCGGCACGAAGAAGTCGGCGGGCTGCGCGACCGGCTCGCCGTTCCACCGGATCGTGCCGCGCTCCGCCGGCAGCAGCCCGAGCAGCGCGCGCAGCAGCGTCGTCTTGCCCGAGCCGACCATCCCGGTAACTACCGTGAAGGAACCGCGGGGCAGCGTCAGATCGATATCCTCGATCCCCCTTCCCGTCTCCGGATACCGGTAGGTCAAGCTGGACGCGGCGAGTTCGCGCAGCGGCGCCGCCTGAACGATCGGCACGAGCGCCTCATCATCCTCATGCTGCGCCGCGTCCTTCTTCCGCCCCTTCTCGTCGTGCGCGCCTCTTCGCCCTTCCTTTTTGCCAAGACCGATATACGCCTTCTGCACGAGCAGCGCCGGCGACGCGCCGCGCAGCATCTCCTTGAGCCGTCCGAAGCTGACGTCCATCTGCTTGTAATAGGTCATGAAGTTGCCGACGTTAGAGATGAGCTGCGTGACGAAAGTCAAATAATAGACGAACAGCGAAAAGTCGCCGATCGTAAATTCGCCGCCCCTCATCTTGATACCCGCCAGCAGCAAAATGATGCCGGTGCCGAGGTTCACGGAGTTGTTGAACACCGACGACAGCGTCTCGGTCAGCAGCTTGTCCTTGATCATCGACTGCCGCCTGCTCTCGCCCAGCTTCGCGAACCGGTCGACGACCCGCTTCTCCGCGCCGGCTACCTGGATAGCCAGCACGCTGCCGAACATCTCGCTGATCGCGCCCGTCACCTGGGCCGTCGATTCCCGGCTCGCTGCACGATACTTGCGGATGCGGGTCGTGGCGATCTGAGCCGCCGTGACGACGAGAATGAGAGGCACGAAGACGAGTACGGTCAGCTGCGCGTCGATCGAGAGCAGTATCCAGCTGGCCGCGACCACGAATCCGACGAGACCGAGCGTATCGACCGACCAGCTCGTCGCCTCTTCGGCCTGCTCGACGTCGTCCCTGAAGTTGCTGATCGCTTCGCCGGGCGATCCGGGAATCGCGCGCGCGCCGGGCGCCCGCAGGACATGAGCCAGCAGATTGCGCCTCAGCAGGCTGGAGATGCGGTAGCGGAACGCGACGTCCGTCAGGAATCCGCAATAAATAAGCGCAATCCGCGCCAGCGCGGCGGCCACGAGAAGCGCGGCGATCGCGCCGGCGCCGAAGGGAAACGGATGCGTGCCTTCCAGATGATCGAAAAAGGCTTTGGTCAGCAGACCCGGCAGCAGCGGCGCCATGTGGATGAGCGTCCATGCCAGCAGGTTCAGCAGGTACAAGCCGGGCCGATACCCGAGCATTCGCCAGAAAAATTCGCTTGTCTTCATACGAGCACCTCCTCCATGCCGACGGCCAGCATCCGGCTGAAGCGGGAATCCGGATTGCCGGCCAGCGACGCGCGCCTGCCGTGCTCGACGACCCGCCCTTGCTCCAGAATCGCGATATCGTCGGCCCGCTGGATCGTCGCCAGCCGGTGCGCGATGATGATGCAGGTCCGATCTTGCAGCAGCCGGTCTACCGCCGCTTCGATCCGGCTCTCCGTCAGCGGGTCCAGCCGCGACGAAGCCTCATCCAGGATGACGAGCCGCGGATCGGTCAGGAACACGCGTGCAAACGCTAGCAGTTGCCCTTCGCCGGCAGACAAGCCCGCGCCCCCCGACGAGAGATACGTATCCAATCCGTCCGGCATGCCCGCGAACCATCCGTCCAATCCCAGCTCGGACAGTACGTCCATAATGCGGCTATCGGGAATGCGCTCGTCGAAAAGCGTCAGGTTATCCCTGACCGTGCCCGCTAGTATTTCGATATTTTGCGTCACCATCGCCACGTAGCCGCGAACCTCGCCGAGCTTGAAATCTCGCAGATCCGTGCCGGATAGCGCCACGGCGCCCTGCTGCGGATCGTAGAACCGGAGCAGCAGGCGCGCAATCGTCGTCTTGCCGCTGCCCGTGCGCCCCAGCAAGCCCAGCGTGCGGCCGCGCTCGAGCTTCAGATTTACATCATGGAGAGTAGGCTCGCCGTCTTCTTCGTAAGCGAACGTCACGCCCCGCAGCTCGACCGAAGCCGGTCCGCCCGGCAGCGATGCGCCGGGTCCGTCCTGAACCGCAGATTGCGTCGCGAGCAGCTCGCCGATCCGAACCAGGCTGGCGTCGGCTTTTTGCAGATCCTCGAGCTGGGTCCGGATCTTCTCGATCGGCTTCGCCAGCAGCTCCGTATAGTAGAATACGAGATACGCCGATCCGATCGTCAGCTCGCCCCGCTTCCAAAGAATCGCGCAGACGACGAAGGCCGCTGCGTTGCCGAGCGCAAATACGAGAATCGTCGTGCTCCACATAAGAAAGTAGCCCAAAAACGCCCGTACGCGCATCGGCAGCATCCTGCGGGTCATCTCGTAGAAGCGGCTCATTGCAAATCCTACGGCGCCGTTGGCGCGCGTATCCTCGGTGCCCTCGAGCTGCTCGCCGATGAAGCCGTAATATTCGGCGTTGGCCTGCCGCCACCGCGTCCAGACGGGGACCGCGAACGCCCGGATGCGCTGGATCGCCCAGATGCTGCCGCCGACGAAGACGGCCATCACGATGCCGATCCAGAAGTTTTCCCGGAACAGCAGGATGAGGATCCCTAGCGTGAGCAGGCCGTTGCCTGCCAGGTTAATCATGAAGCTGGAGAAAAATTGCGCGAGCGCGTTGACGTCTCCGTCCACGCGTTCGATCAGCGAGCCCGACGTGTGCTTCTTGTGAAACGACATGTCGAGCGACAGGCAATGCGCCGCCAGATCGACGCGCAGCTTGTTGGTCGTCTTCCAGCCGAGATTCTCGCTGAAGTAGGACGCCGCGACGGACACCCCTTGCTGCAGCAAGGAGAACCCGATGAACAGCGCGCCTGCGTAATAGAGCGGCGTCAGACTGCCCTGCCCTTGCGCCGTATCGATAAAGTATCGGATAATTTGCGGATTGACGAGCTGCAAGGCGATCGACGACAGCAGCAGCGCGCCGAGCCCGATTAGCGCCCGCCATTCGGGCAGCAAATAGCCGCGCAGCATGGCCCGGTATTTTCCGCCCGGCTTGTCGCCGGATATTTTATTGCTCAATGCCTGACTCACCCTCCTTGAACCGCATGCCGTCTATTATACACGCCATGCGGCGACCAGGGCAGATGGACAAGCCAAGAAGCAAGAAGAACCGTCTGGGAAGATCGAAGATCGTCCTGACGGTCCTATTAAGTCTGGCGGATAACGCCATTCGCGCAGAACGCCTGGCGACGCGATTCGCGCAGAACGCCTGGCGCTGGCTCTTCCGACAGCTGTTCCGATGGGGTTGACCGATCATGGCCCTCGACGTTCCTTCGCCTTAAAACCTGCGAATATACATCTATTTTTGCCGACGTCGACCCTTTTGGACGCAAAAGATGCGAAAATGCAGGTATTTTTCTCCATCGGCCGGTTTTAAGGCTTGCGCTTCGAAAATGCCTGCACATTTGCATGTATTTCATCAAGTGTAGCGGGGCGGTAGAAAATACATGTATATAAAGTCAATTTCATAATTAATTTGGTCATGGAGCCAAGCATGAGGCCAATGTTGGGGAAGTCCTTTTTTTTGAGGTTAAGCGGCTGGTTTTGCTTCGCGGATGCGCTTGTTTA
>NZ_JBHUJV010000005.1:0-811 GCF_042683485.1 Cohnella sp. GCM10020058 | reverse complement strand
ACGGTACTGCTTCACTATCGGTCGCCAGGGAGTATTTAGCCTTGGCAGATGGTCCTGCCGGATTCCCACGGGGTTTCTCGTGTCCCGCGGTACTCGGGATCCGTCTCGGAGGGAGCAGATTTTTGGCTACAGGGCTTTTACCTTCTATGCCGGGCCTTTCCAGACCTCTTCGCCTAACCTGCTCCTTTGTAACTCCATGTGAGACGTCCCACAACCCCTGAGAGCAAGCTCTCAGGTTTGGGCTAATCCGCTTTCGCTCGCCGCTACTGACGGAATCACTCTTGTTTTCTTCTCCTCCAGGTACTTAGATGTTTCAGTTCCCTGGGTGTGCCTCCTTATGAGCTATGTATTCACTCATAGGTGACTGGGCGTGACCCCAGCCGGGTTTCCCCATTCGGACATCCCCGGATCAAAGCCTGCTTACGGCTCCCCGAGGCAATTTCGCTGTTCGCCGCGTCCTTCTTAGGCTCCTGGCGCCTAGGCATCCTCCGTGCGCCCTTAATAGCTTAACCTGTCGCTCCGAGTTGTCGATGTCACAGCGTTCTCCGATCTATCCGTCTCACTGCTTGCGCAGTTCGACCGATCCTCGAAAGGCTGTTCCATGCGACATCTCTTCGCTCTAAGCTCGCCAACAAGGCAATGTAGAGAATTTCTAATTTGCGCATTTTCGTTTCGCTATCCGGTTTTCAAGGTGCAATCGACTAACCCGAAAGTTAGAGGCTTAGAAGGATTTCTCCTTCAAAACTGAACTCGAGCGATAAAACCACGGACTTACGTAATGCCCCGAAGGGCTCCTTAGAAAGGAGGTGAT
>NZ_JBHUJV010000004.1:0-507213 GCF_042683485.1 Cohnella sp. GCM10020058 | reverse complement strand
AGGGTAGTTCGACTTGCTCAATTCAATGCTGGTATAACTTTTGCTTCCACCCCGAAAGGCTTCAGCGTCCGTTTGTTTTAACGCTCGATGTTCAGTTTTCAAGGAGCAATCTCGTCTTCGCTCTCGGCCTCGTTCTCGGCGGCCTCTCAGCGGCGACTTGAATAATATATCACACTCGCCTAATCCGTTGCAACCCACAATTTCTGGAATTTTGCTTTCTTTCCGACGGCCGCTTGGCCGCCGCTCTTAGGCGCGAGAATTAATTTAACATATCCAAGCACAGCTCGTCAATGCGTTTCTCGATTTTTTTTACATTTATATGACGAGCATGTGCTGCAGGCCGAGTACGAGCGCAACGCCAGGCAGTCCGAGCAGCGTCACTGCACCGATCGTCGCCGGATTCAAGGGCACGTGCCATCCGCTGATCCAGCCCGAAAAATTCAGCGCATAGATCGCAAAGGCCGCCAGTCCCAGATGGGTTCCAAACCTCAAAAGCCAGCCTCCCGGCGCGCTCCTTCGCAATAGAAGCAGCAGCAGGGAGACTGTTGAGACGATCAGCACGGCGAGCCATACCGTCTTCACGCGCCCTCGCCCCCGACTACAACAGATTCCATGCTAAACTCAGGCAACTGCGCGGTCGGGTCCGCATGCCAGTGCATGCGCGCGCGCCGCAGCGTCATATCGAGCTTCTGCTCAGCCGCCTCAAGCAGATAGATGGCATAGTCGACTTGGTCCGCTCCGAGCGCATCGTCAAATCGCACGCACGCCTGTCTCCACTCCGCCTCGGCCAGATGAACCTCGTCCACGAGCCGTTCCCGTTCGGACTTGCGCTGCTCCGCCGCCAACCGCTCCCGTCTCCCCTTTAGCATTGCTCACCGCTCCCTCTCCTGTGTGGTCAAGCGCCCGCAAGGGACAACCCGATACCATTTATATGTCACAGAATCGGCATTCAGAATCAGGCGGCATAGAAAAAGCGCCCTCTGGCGCTCTTCTGCTAGATGTATGGATAGAGAATCTTAAGATAAATAGAGACGTCAGAAAAGTTCGCGGCGCCCTTCGAGCGCCTTAGAGAGCGTCACTTCGTCCGCGTACTCCAGGTCTCCCCCAACCGGAAGCCCGTGCGCGATGCGCGTAACCTTGATGCCAAAAGGCTTCACCAATCTGGACAGGTACATCGCGGTCGCTTCTCCCTCGATATTGGCATTGGTCGCCAAAATCATTTCCTGTACGCGTTCGTCGCTAAGGCGCTGCACGAGCTCTTTGATTCTAATATCGTCGGGACCTACGCCATCCATCGGCGAGATCGCGCCGTGAAGCACATGGTAATAGCCGCCGAACTCGCGCGTGCGCTCCATGGCAACGAGGTCCTTGGGCTCCTGTACGACGCAGATCGCGGAAGGATCGCGCGTCTTGTCGGAGCAAATCCGGCAGGGGTCCGTATCCGTTATGTTGCAGCAAATCGAGCAATAAGTCAGATTGCGCTTGACGCTGACCAGCGCCTTCGCAAAATCGATCGTATCCTCTTCCTTCATCCGAAGCACGTGGAACGCAAGCCGGGCCGCCGTCTTGGGACCGATGCCCGGCAGGCGGGAGAAGGACTCGATCAGCTTGGCGATCGGTTCAGGATAGAACAAGTATCAGGCCCCTCGTTTAGAACAAGCCCGGAATCTTCATTCCGCCCGTATACTTGCCCATGTCCGCATTCGCCAACTCATCCGCCTTGGTCAGGGCGTCGTTAACGGCGGTCAGCACCAGATCCTGCAGCATCTCGACGTCTTCGGGATCCACGGCCTCAGGCTTGATCGTCACGTTCAGCAGCTTCTTGTGGCCATTCATGGACACCGTCACGACACCGCCGCCGGCCGTTCCATCGATCGTCTTGTCGCCTAGCGCCTCTTGGGCCTTCAGCATTTGCTCCTGCATCTTCTTCACTTGCTTCATCATTTGGTTCATGTTGTTCATCTTATATTCCTCCTCAGTCTTCTCTAATGACAACCAATTCTTCTCCGAAAAGCCGAAGCGCCTCGTCGATCAAAGGCTCGCTCTGCGGCCCTGCACCGTCGTCCGGCACGAGCTGCAGCACTTCGGGTTCTTCCCTGCCGGCTCCAGAGGCGTCCGCGGAGGCTAACGCTTCCTGCCATTCCTTTTGAAGAAGCGTAGCAAGTTGGGTAGGTTTGCCGAGCACCGCGCTAAGCACGCCTTCGATCACCTGCCGGTTGGCAGGCTTCTCCGTCGTCTCGCGGTGGATCGAGTTGCGGAAAGCGACGAGCACCGTGTCGTCCGCATAAGATACCGGTTCTCCGTCGACCAGCCAGGCATGCACGGTCACGCGCTCTTCCTTGACCCGCTGCATGGCCTGTGGCCACTTGCCGAGCGCCTGCAGCACGTCCGGCGAACCCTTGACCGCAAGGAACGGGTCGACCTTGACGCGCGCGCGGAGCGGCGCCTTGGCCGCTCCGCCCGATGCCGCGGCAGCCCCTGCGGAGCCGCGAGCCGAGCCGGCGCCCCCGACGCGGTTGCCGCCGGCGTCGCCAGGACCGCCGGTACCTGCGGCCCCGGCCGGCACGCCTGTGCGCGCCAGCTCCGCGAGCTTGCGCTCGAGGCCGGCAACCTGCTGCTGAAGGCGCTGCAGGTCTGCGCCAGCGGCGGCGACAGGGGCCGCACCGGCCCCTGCTTGTCCGCCGGCGGCCGTCGCGCCGCCGTCCGAGCAAAGCTTGAGCAGCGCGATCTCGAACATCGTCTGCGGATGCGCCGCGTACTTCATCTCCGTCTGATAGCGGTTCAGATGGTCGATGACGGCGAACAGCCGCTCCCGGCTGAATCCGGATGCCGCCTGCGCAAGCGCCGCCGGATCCCCGGCACGGCCCGTCGCCCCCTCGGCATCCGGAGCCAGCTGCGCCAGCAGCATATCGCGGAAATAATGCATCAGCTGCTCAAGACACTTGTCCGCGCTCTTGCCGGCCTGCATCATCTCGTCGATCTCGCGAAGCTCCGCAGCGGCATCCTGATCCCTGATTGCTGTCGCCATGCGCACGAACTGATCGGCCGGCAGTCCGCCCGTCGCGTCGACGGCGCCCTGAAGCGTGACCTCCCCGCCCGTGAACGAAGCGATCTGATCAAGCAGGCTGACCGCGTCGCGCATCCCGCCATCGGACAGCCTGGCAATATAGCCCAACGCATCCGGTTCGGCCGCAATGCCTTCCTCGCCGCAAATCTCGCGCAACCGCTCGACCTGCTCCGACAGCGGCACGCGGCGGAACTCGAAGCGCTGACACCGCGAGATGATCGTCGCAGGCAGCCGATGCGATTCGGTCGTCGCCAGAATGAACATCACGTGCGCCGGCGGCTCCTCGAGCGTCTTGAGCAGAGCGTTAAAGGCCTCTGTCGTCAGCATGTGCACTTCGTCGATAATATACACTTTGCGCCGAACTTCTGTCGGCGCATACTTTACTTTGTCGCGGATGTCGCGAATCTCCTCGACGCCCCGATTGGAGGCGGCGTCGATCTCGACGACGTCCATCACTGCGCCGGACGTAATCCGCCGGCAGGCGTCGCATTCGTTGCAAGGCTCCGTCGCGGGGCCGCGCTCGCAGTTGACGGCTTTGGCCAGAACCTTGGCCGCCGTCGTCTTGCCGGTTCCCCTCGGACCGCTGAAAAGATAAGCATGAGACAGCCGGTCTTCCCGGATGGCGTTCTGCAGCGTCTGGACGATATGTTGCTGCCCGACCATGTCCTTGAACGTCTGGGGACGCCAGGCACGGTACAATGCCATATGGGCCATTCCAAGTCGCTCCTGCCTGTGGTGTATTGCTATTTATTATACATCATCGCGGGGAAACGCTCCACCGCCGGATGCATGGTTGCCGGTACCGGAAGCGGCGCAAGGGATCAGAACGGTGAACACCGTGCCGGCTTCCGAGGAAGAGACCGCGATCCTCCCGCCCAAATCGTGAACGATCCGTTGGCAAATGGACAACCCGAGTCCCGTCCCGCTTTCTTTTGTCGTATAAAAGGGGTCGAATATGCGGTCTAACGCAGCTTTGGGAATGCCAGGCCCCGAATCGCACACCTCGATGGCGACGAAACCGGGAATCGCGGGACTGCCGTGCCGCTCGCGAATGAGCAGACGGCCGCCCTTTCCCATGGCCTCGATCGCATTTTTTCCTAAATTGAGAATGACCTGCTTGAGCATCTCCTTGTCCGCGAGCACAGGCGGCAGATCTGGCTTGGTCTCATACAAAAGGACGATGTCGTGGAGGGTGGCTTCATTGCGAAGCATCGGCATCATCTCGCGCATCACATAGCCGAGTCGCATCGACGAAAGCTTGGTCTCCTTTGACTTGCTGAGCAGCAAAAATTCGCCTACCAGCTCCTGCACGCGATCCAGCTCGGACAGCACGATATGCGCATACTCCTGCTCCTTGGTCATCCGGTGCTCGTCGAAGGACTTTTTCATCAATTGGACGAAGCCCTTGATCGCCGTGAGCGGATTGCGAATCTCGTGCGCGGTCCCCGCCGCGACTTGTCCGATCATCTTGAGCCGGTCCGAACGGCGCACCTGCTCCTCGAGCATCATCCAGGGCGTGACGTCGTGAAAAAGCAGATAGGCTCCGATCACCTCTCCGCCGGAGACCAGCGCGTCCCCGTCGACGACGACTTCCCGGGACGCCCCTTCTTTGGTCCATGCCAGCCTGCGGTTGCGAAAAGCTTCTCCCTGTAGAAGGGACCGGCCGAAGGGCAGCGGCAACCCCAGCGTTTCGGCCCAAACGTCCGCCGGCTGCCCGGACCACGCGGACCGGTCTCCGCCGAATATGTCGCCCGCCATCGGATTCGCCTCGACGATCCGAAAATCGGCATCGACGAGCAAGACGCCCGTCCATTCGTCAGCCAGCATCCGATTCGCGAACAATCGCACGAAGTGATCCCGGCGCGCGCGGGAATCTCCCCGCCACTGTGCGACAGCCCTCACTGCTCCCTGCTGCCCTTTGTCCCCCATGCTTCCCCTCCACTCTGACACCTTGACCGCTCGCGCCGCCCGCCCTCTCGCGTTGGAATACGCTTACGCAGAAAATAAAAAAACACACCTCGACGCAGCTCTGTCTACGCTGAGGTGTGTTGATATTGAGATATGATTATCGTCATCAAATGAAGAACCGTGCACCTGCCCTCGATCGATACCATCCAGCCGTACTTCGTTCGTACGCTCCCGAAAGGCTACCCTTCAGCACAAGAACGTGACCACTTACGGCTGCTTCCTTCCGGACCTGACCGGGTTCATGGGCGTCCCTCGCGAAGGACCCTGCGATCAACGCGCCGGGACGAAGCCGGAACTGCGTGGCATGACCTCAAACAGGAATTCGATCTCGCTATAGCGGATTGCGAGTGACAGGGCACCGCTACCTCCCCATCTAGCACGGCATGACCTAGTATAACGAATATCGTCGTCAGGCGCAACTAACTCCGGCATAACATTTCGCGGGAATCGTTCCCTGGCCCACGAATGCCGATATTAGCGGCCGCCGACCGTGCTAACGTGAATGTTGTATCTCGGAAAATTGAAACGAAGCACGGTCGTCGCCTGGCTCTCCACCGTTTGCCGCTGCTGCGCATCAAGGCCCGGCTTCAGCTTGACGGTCACGTAAGCATCGGCGCCGTTGAAGGTGACCTGCGAACCTGCAACGCCGTTCAGGTTTTGGATTGTCGTCGACATCATCTTGTAGTCGTTGTCGTAGTTGAGCGCCATGTGGCGTCCCGGAATGCGCGGGTAGCTGCTGGTCCTCCCGAGCAAGCCGTCGTCTGCGTAGCTTTGCTGTTTGATGGAGCTGCTGTTCGAGCCGCCCGAAACGCCGCAGCCGGCGATCGGAAGCGCGGCCGCGAGGAGCGCGGCAGCCAGCAGCATATTAAGGCGGATCCCCGTTGGCTTAATCATAAAAAAACCTCCCTTCGTATCCGTTAGGATGCGGAGGGAGACTGCGCTCTATTCGTGGTTATACGGCTTGAATTAGATGCCGTACTTCTTCTTGAACTTGTCGATCCGGCCGCCGGCGTCCAGGAACTTCTGCTTGCCGGTGAAGAACGGATGGCACGCGGAGCAGATTTCAACCTTGATGTTCGGGCGAACCGAACCGGTCTCAAACGTGTTGCCGCAAGCGCACGTAGCCGTCGTGACGGAGTACTTCGGGTGGATGGCTTCTTTCATCTTAGAATTCACCTCTTCTGCCCTGGAACACATGCGGCTCCAGAGTTAATGGACATACCTGCACATTATATCACCGATGCGAGCGCCCCGCAATGGGAATCGAATACGATGGTCAGACGCGTGCGGCGACCCGGTTCTTCCGCGATGGCGGGATATGCGTATAGGAGCCGATAACGACGCCCGGCAGCTCTTCTCGGAAGATCTCGAGCAGCGTCTTCATGCCGTAAATCTCACCCTTTGCCTTCGGAATAAGGTTCAGGTAGGCGTCGGGATCGATGTTCAGGTTGCGCATCTGGATAAGCTTGAGCTTGGTCCGGCGCGCGAACTCGATCATGGCCTCGATCTCTTCTTCGCGGTCCGTGACGCCCGGGAATATCAAGTAGTTGATCGAGGTGTAGACGCCTTGGCTTTCCGCATACTTCATCGTCTTTTCTACGTTGGCGAGCGTGTAGCCCCGGGGCTTGTAGTAAGCGTTGTAATGCTCGTCGATCGCACTGATCGTGCTGACGCGCATCAGATCGAGTCCCGCATCGGTGATCGCGCGCAGATGGTCGCTGAGACCGGCATTCGTGTTGATGTTGATATAGCCGTTTGACGTGCGCTCGCGCACTTTTTTGATCGCTTCGATGATCGTCTTGGCCTGCGTCGAAGGCTCGCCCTCGCAGCCTTGACCGAAGCTGATGATCGTATCGGGCTTTTTCAGATGCTCGAGCATAATATCGACCACTTCGTCTGTCGTCGGCTTGAACTTAAGACGCGTCTGCGGAGACACGAAGCCGCTGTCGTCGGGCTGTTCGGAGATGCAGCCGAAGCAGCCTGCGTTGCAGGCGAACGATACCGGCACGGCTCCCTCAAGGCGCTGGAGGAACGTATTGGACGACGTCAGGCATTCGTAACCGAGTGCGCAATGGGACAAGTGCTGGTAAAGCCGATTGTCCGGGTAGGCGGCGAGCAGCCTGTCCACCTCGACCTGAAGCTCCTTGCGGTCGCAATTGTCAGGATTCCAAGGTTCGGGATCGTCCGTGGCGGCAGCCGCCACGTAAAACTCGCCATCCTTCCATACAACCGCCGTGTATCCGAACAAGGGAAACATCTGCGTCTTGTCCGTCTTGGTGTAGCCCGGGACATAAAATCGGGTGAAGCCCTGCGGCAGCAAAGCGCCGACCGCCTGGCTGCCTGCGGGCAGCGCCTTCATCTCGCCGGTCTTAGGATTCATCCCCACCGCGCGCGTGTGCGGCAAGCCGACCAGCGTAGCGCCGGCGGGAAGCGGAATCAGTTCGTCTTCAAGCAGCTCGACCAGCCTGTCGCCGCTCCGCGCAACGGCATGAAGTTTATCGTGATCGTATACATTGCCGTGCTCGTCGGCGTAAACCAGGTACATGGCGTATAGCTCCTTTCGTGACTTGGACGCGCCCGGACGATGCCGGGCGCGTCCTGTATCGCTTGGGCGGACTTATTCGCTCGCCGGGTTGTTCTTGGTCGTGCGCCGCTGGCGAGGCGCCTTGGCTGCAGGTGCTTCGGCGTCTGCGGGCGCAGCAGGCGCGGCTGGAGCAGGCGTCGCGGGCGTATCGCTCGCGGCGCTGTCCGCCGCCTTGGCGGCGCGGGCGCTTGTCTTGGTGCCCGCGGCGGAAGCGCGCGTGCGCGGCTTGGCCGCGGCTGGCGTAGCTGCAGTCGGCTCTGCCGCCTGCGGAGCGGCGGCCGACTCTGGCGCCTGCGCGGCAGGCGCGTCTTCGGCCCCCGCTTTGGCAGCGCGGCTGCTGCGGGTGGTGCCGCGCGGCGTCGAAGACGCAGCGCGCGTGCGCTTCGCGGGAGCCGGCGTGTCGCCGCCGGTTGCCGGCGCCTCAGGCGCCGCTGCGCTTGGCGTAGCAGCCGGGGCAGAGGCCGCCGGCGTTGCTGCGCTTGGTGCGGCGGCCGGGGCAGAGGCTGCCGGCGTCGCTGCGCTTGGTGCGGCGGCCGGGGCAGAGGCTGCCGGCGTCGCTGCGCTTGGCGCGGCGGCCGGGGCAGAGGCCGCCGACGTCGCTGCGCTTGGCGCGGCGGCCGGGGCCGTCGGCGCAACTGCTGCCGGCGGCGTTGCTCCGTTAGCAACCGGAGCCGTCGATGCCTGCGTTGCCGCGGCCGGTGTCGATCCCGTCGGCGCAGCAGCCGCGTTGGACCGCGCAGCCCCCGATGCGGCGCCGGCGCCGCTTGATGACGGCCGGCTGGATGCCGCGGAGGTGATGCCGGACGCCGGCCTCGAAGTACGAGCTGCCGCTCCCGGTGAAGAAGCGGCCGGGCGTGCTGAAGATCTCGCCGCCGAAGATGCCGACGGCGACGAAGATGAAGTCGTGCCGCCCGTTCTGGACGACGCGCTCGTACGAGGCGCCGCTCCCGCCGGTGGCACGCCGCCGCCCGTCGTCGAGGACGTGCCTGCGCTCGCGTTCCCAACGTTCGGGGTCGTCGCAGCCGAAGGCGCGATCGGCGTACCGTTCCCCGTTCCCGAGGCTGCGCTTGGCGGGTTCCCGGCCCCTGCGCCCGTCGACGACGATCCCGCAGCCGAAGACGGCATCTGCGATGCCGGTGAACCGCCGCCCGCGGACGGCGAAGTGGCGTTAGGACGCCCACCATAAGAGGACGTACCGTTCGAGTAGGTCGGACGGCTGCTTGAATAGCTGCCGCCGCGCGGCCCGGCATTATAGCTGCCCGGACGGGACTGCGACAGCGGCCGGGAGCCTGAGGCCCCGGAATAACGCGAACCGCCGGTCGATCCGGACGAAGCCGAGCCGTAGCCCGCCCCGGTTCCAGAAACGCCGCCGGAAGCCGCACTTCCGGAGGAAGAGCTAGCGGAGGCGGAGCTGCCGCTAGCCGGCGAACCGCTCGAAGCTGCGCTGCCGGAAGCGCCGGAAGTTGTCGTGCCTCCGGTCTGTCCCGGACGCAGCGGACCGCGGCCCGGTGCATTCGTCGCGCTGTCCAGCACGGCCAGAAACTCCACGTTGGTCTTCGTGCCGCCCAGCTTGCGCAGGAATTGGTCCACGAACTCGATCGAGTCGTTCATGCTCTTGCGCAGCGTCCATACCTTATCGAGCTCTTCCTTGGAGAGAAGCATCTCCTCGCGGCGCGTGCCGGAACGGCGGATGTCGAGCGCCGGGAAAATCCGGCGTTCGGCGAGCTTGCGGTCAAGATGCAGCTCCATATTGCCCGTGCCCTTGAACTCTTCATAGATAACGTCGTCCATTCGGGACCCCGTCTCGACGAGCGCGGTCGCCAGGATGGTCAGGCTGCCGCCCTCTTCGATGTTGCGCGCCGCGCCGAAAAACCGCTTCGGACGGTGAAACGCAGCTGGATCCACGCCGCCCGACAGCGTACGGCCGGAAGGCGGCACGACAAGATTGTAAGCACGGGCAAGGCGGGTGATGCTGTCCAGCAAAATAACGACGTCGCGTTTCTGCTCGACCAGACGTCGCGCGCGCTCGAGCACGAGCTCCGCTACCTTAATATGGTGTTCGGGCACTTCGTCGAAGGTCGAGGCGACGACTTCTCCTTTGACCGAACGCTGCATGTCAGTCACTTCTTCCGGACGTTCGTCGATCAATAGGACGAACAGGTAGATATCCGGACGATTGATCGAGATGCTGTTGGCGATTTCCTTGAGGAGGAGCGTCTTGCCTGCCTTGGGAGGAGCGACGATGAGACCGCGCTGGCCGAGTCCGACCGGGGCCAGGAGATCCATGATGCGGGTGGACAAGCGATGGGGCGACGACTCGAGCACGAGCTTTTGATCCGGGAACAGAGGTGTGAGTGCAGGAAAATGCAGGCGCTCCGCGGCCACTTCCGGCGTGTCGCCGTTGACGAGGTTGACCTGCAGCAAGCCGAAGTAACGCTCGTTTTCCTTGGGCGTCCGGCACTTGCCGGAGACGAGATCGCCGGTTCGCAAGTCGAACTTGCGGATCTGGGAAGCGGAGATATAAATGTCCTCCGCGCTGGGCAAATAATTGATCGGGCGAAGAAAGCCGTAGCCTTCGGGCAAAACTTCCAGCACGCCTTCGAGAAACATGTGTCCGCCGCGTTCGGCCTGCGCGCGCAGGATGGCGATCATGAGCTCCTTTTTAATCATCTGGCTGTAGCCAGCGATCTGAAGGTCCTTTGCCAGCTTGTAGAGCTGGGTCAGGCCGAGGCCTTCAAGATCGGACATTTTAAAATCCGTCAATACAATCCCCACTTCATATTAGGATGTGCGGAACGCCAGAGCGGCTGTCGCCGCTCAAGCTTCGCGCCATACGTCCGCGCCGAGGCCTCGCAAATGCTCTTCGAGTCTCTCGTAACCGCGGTCGATATATTCCAGACCGGTGATCTCCGTCACCCCTTCTTCGACGGTCAGCGCAGCCACGACAAGCGCAGCTCCCGCGCGCAGGTCGGATGCCCGAACCTTAGCGGCGTTAAGCTTGCTGCCTTCGACGATTGCCGAACGGCCTTCGACGCGGATCTGAGCGCCCATCCGCGCAAGCTCGGGGACATGCTTGAACCGGTTGCTGTACACGTAATCGGACAAAATGCTGACGCCGGTCGTCTGGGTAAGCAGGCTCGTCATCGGCGACTGGAGATCCGTGGCAAACCCTGGATAGACGAGCGCCTTGACGTCGACTGCCTCGTAGTCTTGCTGGCCGACGACCCGGATGGATTCGTCCATCTCGTAGACGTGAACGCCCATTTCTTGAAGTTTGGCGGTGAGTGCTTCCATGTGCTTGGGAATGATGTTATCGATGAGAACGTCGCCGCGCGTCGCGGCGGCCATGATCATATAAGTGCCGGCCTGGATGCGGTCGGGAATGATGGAGTGTCTGCAGCCGTGCATGCGTTCTACGCCTTCGATGCGGATCGTCTCGGTGCCCGCACCCTTGATCTTGGCGCCCATAGAATTGAGCAGCGTGGCCACGTCGATGATCTCAGGTTCCTTCGCGGCATTTTCGATGATCGTGGAGCCCTTCGCCCTGGCCGCTGCCAGCATAATATTAATCGTGGCGCCTACGCTGACGACGTCCATATATATTCTAGCTCCGCGTAATTCGTTAGCTTTGATGCGGATAGCTCCATGTTCGTTGGTTACGATTGCGCCCAGGGCTTCGAAGCCCTTGATGTGCTGGTCGATCGGTCTCGGCTCGAAGTTGCAGCCGCCCGGCAGTCCGATGGTGGCTTCGCCGAAGCGTCCGAGCAGAGCGCCCATTAAGTAATAAGAAGCTCTTAATAGCTTGACCCGGCCGTTAGGCATGGGAATCGATTGAATGCCTGTAGGATCAATGGATAAGGTTTCCTCTTGCCATGAGACCCGGCAGCCCAGTTCCTGTAGCAGTTCTTTATAAATCTCGACGTCGCTGATATGAGGCAGGTTGTCGAGCCTGACCTCGGATTCGGCGAGAATGGCGGCAGGGAGCAGCGCGATCGCGCTGTTCTTGGCACCGCTGATGGAGACCGTTCCGCGAAGCGGACGTCCCCCGCGTATCATCAGTTTTTCCATGAATGCATGGTCCTCCTAGTAGATGCTTCATCTACTCCGGGGGCGCTTGGCGACCGCGTTCGATGAAGGAAAGGAAAGACGCCCGGCGAGGCGTCTTGTCCGTACGTAAGACAGAAGCCGCCGTCCGTACGGGTCACCGGTTGCGGACAAGCCGCGGTGCGGCGGGGACGGATTGCGGCGACGATCTTCGCTTAGGCTTGGTTGCTGCTGCCGAAAAGACGGATCTTCTCTTGAACGACGGCCTTCATCGCGTTGCGCGCAGGCGTCAGATACTTGCGGGGATCGATGACGTTGGCATCCTTGCCGAGCACTTCGCGGATCGCTGCGGTGCAAGCCACTTGGTTTTCCGTGTTGACGTTGATCTTGCCGGCGCCCGCTTGGATCGCCTTGCGGATCATGTCGTCTGGTACGCCGGAGCCGCCGTGCAGAACGATCGGCACAGGAATCTTGGCGACGACTGCTTCAATGATATCATAGTGAATCTTGACTTCGCCCTTGTACATGCCGTGAGCCGTACCTACCGCAATAGCCAGCGCATCGACGCCGGTCTCTTCGTAGAAACGGATCGCTTCTTCAGGCTTGGCCAGCGAAGCGTCGGCCTCGTCCACGCTCAGGTCGTCCTCGACGCCGCCGATCGTGCCCAGCTCGCCTTCGACGGAAACGCCCATCGCATGAGCAGCTTTGACGATCTCCTTGGTCAGCTTGATGTTCTCTTCATACGGATGGTGCGAGCCGTCGAACATGACGGAGGAGAAACCCGCGCGGATACACTTCATGGCGATGTCGAAGGTGCTGCCGTGGTCGAGGTGCAAGGCGATCGGAAGGCCGGATTTCTTCGCTGCCGCCTCCGCGATGGCAACCGTGTACTCGATGCCCATGTACTTCAATGCGCCTTCGCTGACGCCGAAGATAAAGGGGGATTTTTCTTCCATGGCGGCTTCGGTGATCGCTTGGGCGAATTCAAGATTGTTCATGTTGAATTGGCCTACCGCGAACTTGTTCGCCTTCGCCTTGGGAAGGAATTCGTTCATTGATACGAGTGGCATTG
This sequence comes from Cohnella sp. GCM10020058, assembly GCF_042683485.1. Classification (NCBI taxonomy): domain Bacteria; kingdom Bacillati; phylum Bacillota; class Bacilli; order Caryophanales; family Paenibacillaceae; genus Cohnella; species Cohnella sp. GCM10020058. The sequence continues at coordinate 494,478 of NZ_JBHUJV010000004.1, read as the reverse complement.
TGATTCCTCCTGCGCTCTGAATAAGTCGTGTGCTGTCTTATTGCCCGACTTGCATGCGACGTTATTATATCACAAATGAAAGAAGGATTGTAAAATGCCTAAGTCCTCCAAATCGCCCGCTCCGGGGCTCGAAAATCAAAAACCGCCGGACGTCTCCGGCGGTTTCGGAACCTGATATTCCAAGCCGTCCTCAGGTACCTGCGGCGAACCTCGGCGACGGGCCTTCCTCCACAAGCTGCATATTGACGGCTACCCGCAGCTCGTCGATATCGAACGGCTTCGTAAAATGCATCAACGCTCCCAGATCGGTGGCTTCCTTGATCATGTCCAGCTCGCCATAGGCCGTCATCATGATGACCTTGACGTCCCGGTTCATTTCCTTGATCTTTTTCAAAATCTCAAGCCCGTCCATGCCGGGAATCTTCATGTCCAGCAGAACAAGATCCGGGGTATGCGTACGTACGATCTCCAGCGCCGCGCGTCCGTTCGCCGCCTGGAAAGTCTCGTAACCTTCGACGCTGAATACCTCTAGCAGCAAGATCCGAATGCCGATCTGATCGTCCACAATTAGCAATCTCTTCTTGGCCACCTCATGATCCTCCTCTTCCTGTTGGTTCCTTCTTCCCGTATTCGCGCCTCGACCGGGAATTCCTTCCTAACTTCTGGCAATTGCAAAAAAAAGCTCCGGCTTTTGCCGAAGCTGGAATACCTATGTTGAAATAATCAAGATTCTGCGCCGACCAGCGCCGCCTTGACGAATTCGCGGAAAAGCGGCTGCGGACGGTTCGGACGCGAGATGAACTCCGGATGGAACTGCACGGCCAGGAACCAGGGATGACCCGGCAGCTCGACCATCTCCACCAGTCTGCCGTCCGGAGACGCGCCGCTGATCTTGAGACCCGTCGACTCGATGAGATCGCGGTACTCGTTGTTGAACTCGTAACGGTGACGATGGCGCTCGTAAATAAGTTCTTCGCCGTAGCATTCGGCCGCGAGCGTGCCCGGCACAATCTTGCAAGGATAGAGACCGAGACGCAGCGTGCCGCCCATGTCTTCGATATCCTTCTGGTCCGGCAGCAGGTCGATGACCGGATACGGCGTAGCCGAATGGAACTCGGAGCTGTGCGCGCCGTCCAGACCGGCCATGCTACGTGCAAACTCGATGACGGCCACCTGCATGCCGAGGCAAATGCCGAAGAAAGGCACCTTATTTTCGCGCGCATACCGGATCGCCGTGATCTTGCCCTCGATGCCCCGATCGCCAAAGCCGCCCGGCACGAGGATCCCGCCGACGCCGCCCAGCAGCTGCTCTACATTGGCAGGCGTAACTTCCTCGGCATTCACCCAGCGGATGTTCACTTCGGCGTCCGCATCGATGCCCGCATGCGCGAGCGATTCGACGATACTCAGATAAGCGTCGTGCAGCGCGACATACTTGCCCACGATCGCGATCTCCGTCGTACGCTTCAGCGACTTAACACGGTTCACAAGCTCGATCCACTCGTCCATATCCGGCTTGTCCGCTCCGCCAAGCTTGAGATGGTTCACGACATAGTCGTCGAGACCTTGCTCCTGCAGCATGAGCGGCACCTCGTACAGCGTCGAAGCGTCGCGGCACTCGATGACCGCATTCGCGTCGATATCGCAGAACAGCGCGATCTTGCGCTTGAGGTCTTCGGCCAGCGGATGCTCCGTACGGCAGACGATGACGTTCGGCTGGATGCCGATGCTGCGCAGCTCCTTGACGCTATGTTGGGTCGGCTTGGTCTTCACCTCGCCGGCAGCTTTGATATAAGGAATCAGCGTCACGTGGATGTACATGACATTGTCGCGGCCGATGTCGCTCTTGATCTGGCGGATCGCTTCAAGGAACGGGAGACTCTCGATATCGCCGACCGTTCCGCCGATCTCGGTGATGACGACGTCGGAGCCGGTCTCGCGTCCGGCACGGAACACGCGGTCCTTGATCTCGTTGGTAATATGGGGGATGACCTGCACCGTACCGCCCAGATACTCGCCGCGGCGCTCTTTGCTGATGACGGTGGAGTAGATTTTGCCTGTCGTAACGTTGCTGTTTTTAGAAAGATTGATGTCGATAAAGCGTTCGTAGTGGCCGAGGTCGAGGTCTGTCTCCGCGCCGTCGTCGGTAACGAACACCTCTCCGTGCTGATACGGGCTCATCGTGCCCGGGTCAACGTTAATGTACGGGTCGAACTTCTGGATCGTTACCTTCAGGCCGCGATTCTTGAGCAGACGCCCCAGCGACGCCGCCGTGATTCCCTTGCCGAGCGAGGAAACGACGCCGCCCGTCACGAATATATATTTGGTCACCCTCTGTCATACCTCCTGCATGTGCCCCTGGCATCATGTTAATGGTCTCCAAAAAAACAAAAAAAGTGACACCCAATTAAATGGGGGCACTTTTAAAAATAACGCTATTGAAATGCCTGCTTGAAAAGCCCAAGCATAAGTTTACCCGCTGACTACAGTGGTGTCAAGCCTCCGGAGCCCGCCGCGATCACGGCAGATCGAGCCTCGAAACGCCTGGAAAAAGACCCGAACCAAGCCGTGCGCTCGCCGCAGCCGGTCGCGGAAAGGGACGCCGATTCGGCGTCCCGCACGGCAGGAATTAACGTTCTTCTTCGTCGTCCTCTTCTTCTGCGTCTTCCTCGTCCTCATCCTCGTCGAAGCCGTCTTCCTCGTCGACTTCGCCTTCGATGCCTTCCTCTTCCTCGGACTCCTCGTCGATTGCGACTTCTTCTTCGGACTCGCCCGCTTCTTCGCCTTCTTCGAAGATCTCCTCGCGGTCTTCGTCGAACAGATCAAAGCCGCCTTCTTCCGCCTCCGTGAAGGTCTCTTCCTCGTCCTCGCCGTATAGATCCTCGTCGTCGAGATCGTCGTCGTCGTTGATGATGCGCGGACGCTTCGCGCCGCCCGTCACCGGATCGTCGGAGCGGTCGACCGGATACCAGCGCTTCAGGCCCCAGACATTCCCGCCGACGCATGCGAAGCGGCCGTCGATATTAATCTCTGTATACACCTGCGCGATAAATTCATTGATCTGCTCGGGAGAGAATCCCCGCAGCTTGGCGATCTCCATCATGAGATCCCGGTAATAGAACGGCGTATTGGCCGCCTTAAGCACCTGGAAGGCCAGGTCGACCATCGGCATTTCCCGGATCTTCTCGGCGTCGAACTTCAGGACGTAATCAGCGCTCACGCTCTATGTCCCCATCCTCTCTGTATGTTAAACGTTCTTATACCCCTCGGGCGTCAACCTTTAGTTAACCGCATTTGCCGTTAAAATGCAAGTACAACGGCCTGTGCAGAAGGCTTCGCACGGATCGCCCTTATATGCTTTTATTCGTCGTTTTCCGCAGGAACGAAGCGTCAGATGAAAGTTTCCGCGATCCGGGCTTGTCCTCCGCGACGCAGACGCCATTAAGCGAAGGCGCCTCGGAGCCGCGCCTTCGCTTAACCGACTGTACCCTTCCGCGCTCCTCGGGAGGAGGAACCTACATGGGTGCGAGAGTCTCTCCGGGGAAACTCCCACTTCATACTATGTGCCGGGATTCGAAATGACACCGCCTGTCGCCCAATTTAAACGGTTCCGGGCCATACTCCCAAGCTTTGCTCCGCCGGTACACATAGTATGGGGAATCTAAGCCGGGAAGGAGACCAGCACATGGACTCGAGCGCTCTCCTTCGCCTCCTCCGCCGCCTGCTCGCCGGCGGCGGAGAGCATGGCGCCAAAACGATCGTACGTTTCGCGAGCCACGAGGACGGCCGCAGGTTTCTCGCCAAGCTGGCCGCAAGGCGGTCTCGCGGTAAGGCGCTGCGCGCCGCTCGTCCGATCCGGGTCATCGGCGGCTTCAGCCTGCCGCTGCGCGCCGCCGCTCTTACGCCCCTGCTGAGTTACGGCTGTGTGTTGGAGGAAGACCGCAGCGTCAAGATTAGCCGCGCGCTGCCGAGGCCGTTCGTTCAGACGGACAGCAAGATGGACATTCCCTGGGGCGTGCGGCGCATCCGCGCACCGCAGGCCTGGAGCCGTACGACAGGACAAAGGGTAAAGGTCGGCGTAATCGACACCGGCGTCGACTTCAGCCATCCCGACCTTCGCCACGCCTTAAGCCGCGGCATCAATCTCCTGCAGCGGGCCTCGCTGCCGCATGACGACAACGGGCACGGCACCCACATCGCGGGGACGATCTCAGCCGCGAATGCTTCGCGCGGCATGATCGGCGTCGCGCCGCGGACAGAGATTTACCCCGTGAAAGCGTTCGACACCGACGGTTCCGCTTACGTATCCGACATCATCCTCGGCATCGAGTGGTGCGTCCACCACGGCATGGACATCGTCAACATGAGCTTCGGCATGCCGAACCGGAGCGAAGCGCTGCTGAAGGCGGTGGAGAGCGCGTACAGGGCCGGCGTGCTGATCGTCGCCTCGTCGGGCAACGACGGCAGGAAAGGCCGGATCGACTATCCGGCCGGCTTCGGGCACACCGTCGCCGTCGGCGCGCTCGACCGGCGCGGACGGATCGCGCGCTTCACGAACCGCAGCGCCGCCATCGACATCTACGCCCCGGGCGCAAAGGTGGAATCCGCCTGGCCGAACGGCCGCCGCCGCGTCATGAGCGGCACGTCGATGGCGACCTCGCACGTGACCGGCGCGGTTGCGCTGCTGCTGGCGCTCCGGCCGGGGCTGTCCCCGGGCCGGATCAAGGATATCCTGCGCCGATCTGCCAAGCCGCTCGGATACGACAAAGCTCCCCAGGGAGCTGGGGAGCTCGATGTGCTGCGCATGCTGGAGATCGCGGGCGAGTCTTCCGGCGGAGCCGGGGGGCCGCCGGGGGATCGCTCGGCAAAGTCGAAGGTACTGTAGCGAGAGCGGACCTTCGCTAACTATGCGTTTATGCGCAAGCGATGCGCTTTGAAGCTTAGCGGCATCAAATGCCGCTAGCGCTTATCTACACTTGGCCTCCGCCGCCCTTAGCGGCATGAAATACCGCTAACGCTCGCAGCTCGCCGTCCCGTGTAATTTTAGCGGCATGAAATGCCGCTAACGCCTACATACATTGGCCACAGTCCGCCTTAACGGCATGAAATGCCGCTAAAGTTTGCAGCTCGCCGTCTCAGTCGCCTTTAGCGGAAAAAAGTTCCGCTAACCGGCACTCTCTCACCATTAAAGGAGCTTTAAAGGAAAATACTTCCGCTATCGGCGGCAAATTCACCATCTCAGGAAACGTTAGCGGAAAATACTTCCGCTATCGACGGCATCTCCACCGCCCCAGGGGCCGTTAGCGGAAAATCATTCCGCTATCGACTCCTCCCCCACCGCCTTAGCTGCCCTCGGAAAATACTTTTTCCATTACCCACTATTCCAATGCTCTATCGGTGCCCAATAGCGGCCGCCTGCCGCCAAGCCCTACTACATCTGCTCCGGCGCGGATACGCCGATCAGGCGCAGGCCGTTAGCAAGCGTGTGACGCAGCGCGGCCAGCAGTTGCAGACGCGCCTGGCTCTGCGCAGCATCCTCCGTGATGACCCGCTCGGCGCGGTAGTAGCTGTGGAACAACGCCGCCAGCTCGTACACGTAGCGCACGATATGGTGCGGCGCGTAGTCCTTCGCCGAGTCGGCGACGACGGCGGGAAACTCGCCCATTTTACGCAGCAGATCGTACTCGTGCTCGGCAGCGAGCAGCTCCAGGTTCGCCTCGGCCACAGGCAGCACTGCGACGCCCTGCTCCTCCGCCTGGCGGAATATACTGCAGATGCGTGCGTGGGCGTACTGCACGTAGAATACCGGATTCTCGTTGGACGTCGAGACGGCCAGATCCATATCGAAGTCCAGATGCGTGTCCATGCTCCGCATCGTGAAGAAGTAGCGGATCGCGTCGACGCCAACTTCGTCCATCAGGTCCTCGATCGTGATCGCCTTGCCCGTACGCTTGGACATTTTAACCTTCTCGCCGTTCTGGAACAGACTGACCATCTGCGCGATCAGCACGGTCAATTGCTTCGGATCGTGGCCGAGCGCAGCCATCGCGGCCTTGACGCGCGGGATGTACCCGTGGTGGTCGGCGCCCCAAATGTTGATCAGCTCGTCGAAGCCGCGCGCGAACTTGTCCATGTGATAAGCAACGTCCGGCGTCAGGTACGTGTAGCTGCCGTCGTTTTTAACGAGCACGCGGTTCTTGTCGTCCCCGAACGCCGTCGTATTCAACCAGACTGCGCCCTCTTCTTCATACACGTGACCTTTCGCGCGCAGCGCTTCAAGTGCGGCTTCCACCTTGCCCGTCTGATAAAGCGAAGTCTCGCTATACCAGCTGTCGAAGCTCACGCCGAACCGGCCGAGGTCACGCTTGATCTTGTCCAACTCGCGCTCGAGGCCGTAGCTGCGGAAATAGTCGAAGCGCTCTTCCTCCGTCTTTTCCAGCAAGCGCGCGCCTTCGCGCTCTGCAAGCTCCTTGGCGAAGCCGATAATATCTTCGCCGTAGTAGCCGTCCTCCGGCATCGCCGCATCCTCGCCGAGCGCCTGGCGGTAGCGCGCCTCGATGGAACGGGCCAGGTTGTTGACCTGGTTGCCCGCGTCGTTAATATAGTATTCGCGCGAAACGTCGTAGCCCGCAAACGCGAGCACATTGCACAACGCGTCGCCGACCGCGGCGCCGCGCGCGTGGCCGAGATGCAGGCTGCCCGTCGGATTCGCGCTGACGAATTCGACCTGCACTTTGCGCCCGTTGCCTGCGTCCGTACGGCCGTAACCGCCGCCCTGCTCCAGCACGGATGCGACGACAGGCAGCAGATAGCGCTTGTCCATGCGGAAATTGATGAAGCCCGGACCCGCGATTTCCGCGGACGTGACGTTCGCCTTCGCCTTGTCCAGGTGCTCGATGATCGCGGTGGCGATCTCGCGCGGATTTTTCTTCGCAATGCGCGTCAGCTGCATGGCCGCGTTGGTGGCCAGGTCGCCGTGCGCCTTGTCGCGCGGCACTTCGATGACGATCGCCGGCACCTGCTCCCGCTCCACGACCCCCGCGTTGACCGCGGCTTCCGCGATCGCTTCTTTTAACACCTCGTATGTCTGCTCCAGCACGTTCATGAACTTATTCCTCCTGTATATCCAGTCCGATCTCGAACCGGCCCATCTCCTGATCCTCATTGCGCATATCGTAGCGCCAGAACAGCGTACCGCCGGCATCCGTTAACGCCGCCGTCAGCTCGTGCGTGAAAGCCTCCACGGCCATCGAGCCCTGGGGCAAGCGCACCGCGCCCGGCGTCGCCGCGCCCAGCCGAAACGTCTGCTCCACGCCGACCTCTCCCTGCCGGACGACGCGCACGTCGCCTTTTAGGATCGAGACCGTCATCGCATCCGGGCAACGCAGCACCCAGCCCGTCGCCATCCGGAACCACTGCCCCGTCAGCCGCTCCTCCGACCATACGCCGGATTCGCCGCCGTGCCGGCTGCGGAACACGACCGTCACGCGCCTGTAGTCCGGCATTCCGATCCGCTCCCGTCTGTCCGATTGTCTGTTATTACTATATACACAACGCTCTTTGAATTCAACGACGGAGGGCGCTCGCCCCTCTTGCCCCCGCCGCCCTCGGCATGCTATGATATGGGCCAATATCCGATCGACGATGAACGGGAGAGTACCGGATCGTATAGCCGTACCAGAGAGCCGGAGGGGTGGAACCCGGCACGGCGGGATCTTCGGGAAGCGGACCCGGGAGTCGGTCGCCCGAACCGGCGAGGCGTCATGGCCTCAACTCCGGCAGTAGGGCGATCCGGCCATGCGGCCGTTATCCTATCGAGCGGCGTCCGGCGCAGACCATCTGCCCGGGCGCTATAAGAGTGGTACCGCGGACTAACCTCCGTCTCTTGATGAGACGGGGGTTTTTTGCGTTCGGATTGTGCGTCTCGAATAAAGCGAAGGAGGACATCGACATGCTGTTAGAACAAGCCGCAGCACTGCTGCAACCCCACGTACCGTTAGAAAAGGAGGCGCTGCTCCGCCGGCTCGAAACGCCTCCGGAGCCAAAGCTCGGCGACGTCGCATTCCCTTGTTTCGTCCTGGCGAAGCAGCTTCGCCGCGCGCCGGGCGCAATCGCCGCGGAGCTCGCCGATACGCTGTGCGCCGCCGGCAAAGGCGTCCGCGCCGAGGCAGCGGGCGGGTACGTCAATCTGTTTTTTGATCCTGCCGTCTGGTTGGATCGAATCGTCGACGCGGCGATCAAACCCGACTACGGGCGCAGCGACGAAGGCCGCGGTCAACAGGTCGTCATCGACATGTCTTCGCCCAACATCGCCAAACCCCTCGGCGTCGGCCATCTGCGCTCCACAATGATCGGCAATGCGCTGGCCAACCTTTACAGAGAGACCGGGCATGCCGTAACGACCGTCAATCACCTCGGCGATTGGGGCACCCAGTTCGGCAAGCTTATCGTCGCCTACCGCCGCTGGGGCGGCAAGGCAGCGCTCGATGCCGATCCGATCGGCGAGAGCCTGCAGCTTTACGTCCGTTTCCACGAGGAAGCGGCAGCGAATCCGGAACTCGAGGATGAAGCAAGAGAAGCGTTTCTGCGACTGGAGCAGGGGGATGAGGAGACGACCGCGCTCTGGCACTTTTTCGTCCAAGCGAGCATGAAGGAGTTCGAGCGCGTCTACGCACGGCTCGGCGTCCGATTCGACGCGGTGCTCGGCGAGAGCTTTTATAACGACAAGCTGGAGCCTGTATTGGAACGTCTCCGTACGCTGGCGCTGCTCGAAGAGAGCGACGGGGCGCTCGTCGTCAGGCTGGACGAGGAAGGGCTGCCGCCTTGCCTGATTCTCAAGAAAGACGGCGCCACGATCTACCCGGTCCGCGACCTCGCGACCGCGATTTACCGCAAGCATGCGATGAAAGCGAACCGTCTGCTGTACGTCGTCGGTGCCGAGCAGCAGTTGCATTTCAAGCAGGTGTTCGGGGTACTCGGGAAAATGGGAGAACCGTGGACGGGAGACTGCGAGCATGTGCCGTTCGGACTCATGACCGTGGAGGGCAAGAAGATGTCCACCCGCAGGGGAAAGGTCGTCTTCCTGGACGAGGTGCTGGACGAAGCGGTGCGCAGAGCGCGCGAGATCATCGCGGCCAAGAGCCCGGATCTGCCGGATGCGGACGAGGTCGCCGAGGCCGTAGGCATTGGCGCGGTCGTGTTCGGCGATCTGAAAAACCGCAGGCAACTGTCCATAGACTTCAAACTTGAAGAGGTCGTCAGCTTCGATGGCGAAACGGGACCTTACGTGCAGTATACGCACGCGAGGATCGCCAGCCTGCTGCGCAAGGGCGGCTTCCTGCCCGAACCGCCGCTCGGGGAAAAAGGCGCGAACATCTCGGTAGAGGGCGTCGCCATGGCGGAGGCTGCTTGGGCTTGCGCCAAGCGACTCACGCAGTGGGGCGTTGCAGTGAGCGAGGCGGTGCGGGACAACGAGCCGTCGGCCGTGGCCCGTTATCTGCTGGAGCTGGCGCGTGACTTCAATCGCTTTTACCACGACGGAAAAGTAATCCAGCCGAACGACGAGCCCGGCACGCAGGCGCGCTTGCGTCTGTCGGCGGCGGTCGGCTCCTTGCTGGGCCGCGGCTTGAAGCTGCTGGGCATTGCCGCGCCGGAGCGCATGTAAATGTAGCCGGCAAAAGGACGGATGAGTGCGTTTCGGCGGGTGCGTTAGCGCCCAAAAGCAAGCCACGGACTCACCAGCTGCCTCACCCGGCGACAAATGTCCGAAGATAGCCGATCCGCAGGTGCCGCCTTTAGCCGAAAAATCCGGCTATCTCGCGCCTTGCCGAGCCCCAGGCACCGACGTTAGCCGGAAAAACCGATTATCTCGCGCCATATTGCCGACGTTAACGCCCATATGCGCTTATCTGCCCAGTCTGGCGTGCTGCGGAGTTGGCGTTAATGCCTAATTGCGCTTATTGGCATCTTTCCGAATGTTGCGAAGGCGGCGTTAGTGCCCATGCGCACTTATCTTCAGCCGCAGGGCACGCACAGCAGGCGTGTTAGCGCCTATACGCACTTATCTCCAGCTGCAATGCCCGCAAAGCAAGCGCGTTTGCGCCGCAAACGCGCTTATCTCCGCGGAACGCCCTCCACGACTAACGAACCCGCGTCTCCGTCAACTGGAACTGTCCGACCAGTTGCCGCAGGAAGGCGGTGATGCCTTCGACGCTGTGCGACGTATGCCGCACGCCGAGGATCTCGCCGAGCAGCGCCTGCACCTTGGTCTCGACCTCGGCAGAGATGGCGCGGTTCTCCTTGCTGACGTCGGCGATCTTCTCCATCAAGGCGACGACCTCGTCCACGACCTGCGTCTTCATCGCTTCCTCCGACTTGGCAGCGACGAGCGTCTCGGATGCAACGGCGACAAGCTCCGTGCCTTCCTCAACCACGCGGGTGCCCTCTTCCATCGAGGCGGAGGCAAGCTTCGCGTGGTCGTATATTTTGGCCACGATCGCGTTGACTTCTTCCGTCGACCGCCGCGTCGAGTCGGCCAGCTTGCGAATCTCGCCTGCGACGACGGCGAAGCCGCGCCCGTGCTCGCCGACGCGCGCCGCTTCAATAGAAGCGTTAAGCGCGAGCAGATTGGTCTGTGCATTGATCTCCTCGATGACCGAGAGCACGCTGCGGATCTCGCCTGCCGTATCGATGAACAAGCGGATCGTGCCGTTCGTCTGCGCGACGCGGTCCGAGATCTGCGACATTTTGCCGCCGATCCGTTCGACCTCGCCCTGCGCGACTTCGATCTGCACCGCAGCCTTCCGTTCGAGCTTGGCCAGCGTCTCCCGCATCTCGCCGGCCACGTCCTTGGCGACGTCGATATCCTTCAGTTGGCGGCGGAGACTGCGGATCATATCGTGGATGCGCTCGCTGACCCGCTCCGTCGAACCGGCCGTAGAAGCGGCGGTCTCGTACATGAGCCGCTGGCTGCTGGATACATCGGATGCGGCAAGCCGCACCTGCAGCATGATGCCCTCGAGCGAGTCGATCATATTGTTAATCCATTTCGCCAAGTCGCGAATTTCATCGTCGTCGTATTCTGCCGTTCGTATCCGCTGCGTCAGGTCGCCTTTGCCTTCGGCATTGATCCGGATGAACTTGCTCAGGCTTCGCAGCGGCTCGGACACGCGGCGGTCGCTCCTGCGATTTACCAGCGTGATGCCACCCCAACCGGCGGCCAACGTCAAGGCAAGCTCGCATAAGGCTGTCCATACGGGGGACAACTCAGATGAGAGATAGCCGACAAACGCCGCCGATAATACCGAAAATGCGACGACTCCGAACCACAACGGCTTCGCAAGCCGCACCGACACGCTGCGAATCCGGTACACTTCCTCCAGATCTCCCTCGCACATCATGCCCCACCGGTCCGGACAATGCGGCAGCTCGAAGGTCACCCCTTTGCCGATGACGGGAATGTGACGGTAATCCGAGTAGCCGGGAAATTCGACGAACAGATTGCTGCCGTTGCGGATCGTGCTGGCGACCCCCGGATGAAGCTGTCCGGTGGCCGGATCGGTGAACACAAGCTCGAGTTCGGTATGCTCCTTGACGGACACGATGCCCCAGTCGGTGGTGACGCCGTCCTTCAGGTTTTCGCCATGGGTAAAGGTCCTGTCCTCGAACCGGCTGCGCGACAGCGCGGTGCCTGGCGCAATGTGCGTGCTCAGCGAGGGCTTTGCCATGAACAGGTAGTTGTCCCCCGAATCGGGATAGACATGGCCGGATTCGCGCTGGATGAGGTCCCCGATGACGTCGTTCGGCACTCTTCCGCACAATGCGCCCTGCCACTCGCCATTTTCCGCGAACGGCAGAATGAAGAGCAGGGTCATCTTGTCGTGAAACGCGGATGAGCGGGCTCCGATCTCCGCCGTCATCGGATCGGGGTAAGGACCGTACAGGCAGGGACGCGCGCCGATGCCGCCGCCTTTCGCATAATCCATGCCTGCCGCGAATCCGGCGCCGCTCTTGTACGACCGCCCCTCGTGGGGCGGATGCGTCGAATAAACGACCGTTCCCGCTGCATCGGTCACAAAGATCTCGGTAAAATCGATCGCGCGCGTATATGCCGAGCCGATCAGCCTTTCCATCGCTTCGCGGGCGGCCCCGCTGCCGGCTGGCGACGAGCCGCTATCATGCGACCGAAGCTGCTCCAGCAGCCGGTCCAGGTGACGCCAGTAGTCCGTCGTCCAATCCTTCAAGAGCTGCATTCTCGTCTCGGCAATGCCTTCGAAGATCTCCTCGATGTCTCGCTTCAACCGCTTGTTGAGCCTGTACGACCACCATAACGGGAGTCCTTTTTTAAACCCGAGCCAGTCGAACATGCCGCCACCCCATTTATGTATATTATGTAAGTAATAATAACATTTAAAATGATGAATTTCCTCACATTTCCGAATGTTTGCGCTCAAAATATTAAATAATGTTAGTTTTTGTAACGCATACATGGTTCTGCACATACAAAAAGCCCAACTCCATATGGAGCTGGGCCCATCCTGCATCGTTGGCGCCGTATTATTTGGTCAGATCCTCAACGAACTTCGGCAGCGCGAAGGCTGCGTGGTGCAAGCGAGGCGTGTAGTACTTCGTGTCGAGCTCCGGCAGCTGGGAAGCGTCCACTTGGAGCGGATCGTGCTTTTTGCTGCCCATCGTGAACGTCCACAGGCCGCTCGGGTACGTCGGAATGTTCGCCGTGAACACGCGCACGATCGGGAACACTTCCTTCACGTCGCGGTTTACGCTTTGGATCAGGTCCGCTTTGAACCAAGGATTGTCCGTCTGCGCGACGAACAGGCCCTCTTCCTTCAGCGACTCGTAGATACCCTGGTAAAAACCGCGCGTGAACAGATGCGCCGCGGGGCCGACCGGCTCGGTCGTATCCGCCAGAATGACGTCGTACGTGTTTTTATGATCGAGAATATGCTTGAAGCCGTCGTTCACCTGTACGTCTACCCGCGGATCTTCGAGCTTGCCGGCGATCGAGGGCAGATATTGCTTGGAGTATTCGATGACCTTGCCGTCGATGTCGACGAGAACCGCCTTTTTCACCTTCGGATGCTTCAGCACTTCGCGGATGACGCCGCCGTCGCCGCCGCCGACGACCAGTACCTGCTCCGGATTCGGATGCGTGAACAGCGCGGGATGCGCGACCATCTCATGGTAAACGAACTCGTCCTTGACGGTCGTCATGACCATGCCGTCCAGCACCAGCATGTTGCCCCACTCTTCCGTCTCGATCATCGCCAGTTCTTGAAAATCGGTTTGCTCGTGTACGTATGTTTGCTTGATCTTCGCCGTGATGCCGAAGTTTTCGGTTTGCTTTTCGGTGTACCACAATTCCATGGAGGACATGGGATCCCTTCTTTCCTGTCGGATTCGACTAAACAAGTTGTATTATAGGGGATCGTGCGCAAAAAGCAATGCAGATTTGGACGGGTCTGGAATAAGAGAAAGCCGTCTTTTCCATAATAAGGGGTGAGTGTGTTCGGAATGTAACGTTTAACGTCGACCTGTGTCAGACGAAAAGAATCGCTCGGCGCAAAGCCCGCAAAATTCGCATACGGCGCAAAGGAGGGTTCGCATTGGATATGCAATCGGAAGGAAGGGCGGCCGGTCGGGAGGCCGGCGGCGCTCCCGTGCGCGCGGAGACGCCTCCGCGACCCGAACGCCCGGAGCGGGCAGGCGGGGGCAAAAGGCGCAGACTCGGTTGGCGGATGGCGCTCGCCATCGCCCTGCTGCTGCTCGCGGGCGGGGTCGCCGCTGCCGAGCTGGCGCTCCGGTTCGGCAGTCTGCCAATGGCCGAGATGCCGCAGTCGACCCGCATACTCGACATGAACGGCCAGGTGCTGTCCTCCCTGCAGGGCGGCGTCAACCGGCGGACGGTGACGCTGCGCGAGATCTCGCCCTGGCTGACGAAGGCGACGCTGGCGGTAGAGGATCGCCGGTTTTACTCCCATTCAGGCGTCGATCTGCGCGGACTCGCGAGAGCAGCCTGGGTCGACGTGCGCCATCTGTCCCGCGAGCAGGGGGCAAGCACGCTGACGCAGCAGCTCGCCCGCAACCTTTATTTGAGCCATGAGCGCACTTGGACCCGCAAAGCCAAGGAGGCTTGGTACGCGGCCATGCTGGAGCGCAAGTACAGCAAGGACAAGATTCTCGAGATGTATCTGAATCAAATCTATTACGGCAACGGCGTTTATGGCGCCGAGGCGGCGGCGCAGCTCTACTTCGGCAAGCCGGCCGCCTCGCTTACCTTGGCGGAGAGTTCCCTGCTCGCCGGCATTCCGAAGGGACCGCGCTATTATTCGCCGTATACGCGGCTGCCCCAGGCGCTCCAAAGGCAGCGCATCGTGCTGCAGTCGATGGAGGACAGCGGCGCGATCGATGCGCAGCAGCGGAGGCAGGCGCTCGCCGAGAAGATCGTCGTCCGGCCGATGCCGGACAACCGCGGGCAGAGCGCGCCGTACTTCGCGGACTACGTGCGGAAGCTGGCAGCCAGCAAGCTCGGCATCGAGGAACGGCTGCTCAACGAAGGCGGACTGCAGATTTATACGACGCTCGACAGCCGGATGCAGCGCGAGGCGGAAGCGGCCGTAGAAAAGCAGATGCCCAAGAACAGCCAGCTTCAGGCCGCCCTCGTCTCGATCGATCCCGCGACGGGATACATCAAGGCGATGGTGGGCGGCCGACATTACGTGGACAATCCGTACAATCGGGTCTTCGCGGCTACGCGCCAGCCCGGCTCTTCGTTCAAAGCGGTCGTCTATGCAGCTGCGCTCGAGAGCCGCGCCGTTACCGCCGCGACGACCTTCCGCAGCGAGCCGACCGTCTTCTACTACGACGACTATCGCAAAGTGTACCGGCCGAGCAATTACAACAACCGCTATTTCGGCGCGGACATCGGACTGCGGCAGGCGATCGGCACGTCCGACAATATTTTTGCGGTCCAGACGCTTATGAAAACCGGGCCCGAAAATGTCATCGCGATGGCACGCAAGCTTGGCATCGACGGCAAATTGGACGCGGTGCCGTCTCTCGCGCTCGGAACGTTCCCGGTGAGCCCGTACGAGATGGCCTCGGCCTATGCCGTGTTCGCTGCAGGCGGCGTAAAGCGGGAACCGACGGCGATCCTGCGCATCGCGGACAGCGGCGGGCACACGTTGTACGAAGCCCGGCCGAAGACGGAACAGGTCGTGTCGCCGGCGCTTTCCTATGTGCTGACCGACCTGCTGGGCAGCGTGTTCGAGCCCGGCGGTACCGCCCGGCGCGTTGCCCATCTGCTGCACCGCCCGACTGCCGGCAAGTCGGGAACGACGAGCTCCGACGCCTGGTTCGTCGGTTACACGCCGGACCTGGTCACGTCCGTCTGGGTCGGCTACGATAAAGGACGGGCGATTACCTCGAGCGAAGCGCACCGAGCTGCCCCTATCTTCGCCGAGTATACGGAGGCCGCGCTGGCGGGCGTGGAGCCGCACGCCTTCGCTATACCGGAAGGCGTCGTCTCGACGGATATCGATCCCGCGTCGGGGCTGCTCGCGTCCGTCGCTTGCCCAGCGCGCGTGCACGCCGCGTTTCTGGCCGGCACGGAACCGACCGGCACCTGCGGCCAAGGTCCCGAAGCAGCGGACCAAGACGGCGGCGGACCGAAGTCGCTCTGGAGCAAGATACGCGGTTGGTGGAAGAGCTAGTGTGCTAAGACGTTGTGGCATCGCTATTTCGAGCTTGGGACGATCATTTCGGCTGATAAGCCGATGGCGTATCGCTATTTCGAGCTTGGGACGACCATTGTGGCGAATAAGACGCTAGCGCATCCTTATTTTGACTCCAGGACGATCTTTCCAGCGAATAAGACGCTGGTGCATCGTTATTTGGACTCCAGGGCGATCTTTCCGGCAAATAAGACGCTGGCACATCGTTATTTCGAGCATGGCCCGCCTTCTCGGCTCCCTTCCCCAATACCGCAAAGACACTTAAGCTAACCAAAAAGACTGCCTACGCTCGTGCGGGATATCCCCGCAAGCAGGCAGTCTTTGTTTATTCCGCGAAACGATTAAGCCAGTTGATCCTTCAGTTCCTCCGGCGAGCGGTCCCACCACTCGTAGTTGTGCGATTGCAGCAACCGGCGGAGCGCCGCTTTGTCTTCATCGCCCAGATCCTCGAGCAGGAACTTGCGCTTGATCGCGCGGTCCATCCGGTTCACATGCTCGGCCAGCAGCTTCCAGCCGCGCCGCGCTTCGGTATCGATCAGCATCTCGCACGCCGAAGCGCCCCCATAGAAGCTGCCCCGCTCGTCGCGGTCGACAGCCACCCACACGATCCACACCTGGCGTCCGTTCGGGACGTTTTCCTTTTCCTGCGAGAACTTGATGCCCTTCTCCACCTTGCTCTTCGCATGCATCGCGCCTACGTCGATATAGGCCTCTCCGCCGTCGATGATGACGGGCGATACCTGGCTCAGATCGATGGTTCCCGCACCGAAGCCTTTATGTTCCTTACTGCTCACTACATTCAGCGCCAGCTTCTTTTTCTCCGGCTTCGGCTGCTGATCGTTCGCGTTCGTATCCACGACTCATCCTCCATCCTTTTCGCTAATCCTATTTTATCGAAAAGCAGCATAAAAAGCACCACGCGGCGCCGCTGCCCCCGGAACAGTCTTGCGGAAGAGCGTTAGTCGCGAGAGCTGCTGGAGCTGGGACAAACCATTTCCTTGCGTTAAGAAAAATCGCAATAAAGTTCGCCCTTAAGGTCTTTTTGGGTCTTGCGATACCCAAAGCTGCCGCACTGCCTGCAAATATACATCTATATTCGTCGATCTCGGCCCTTTTTAACAGGATAGATGCAAAAGCGCAGTCATTTTCATTCATCAGCCCCATTTCCAGCTTGAGCTTTGAATTTACCTGCACATTTGCATCTTTTCGAACGCTTGTCGTTGGCCTGCAGGAAATACATGTACAAATGCAATTTCTTCGACCCGCCAAACCGCGCTTCCTGCCCACGACCGCCTCCAAATTTATACTTTCCGATATGCAAAAAAACCGCTCGCCGCATCTTCCCGCGGCAAGCGGCTTCCATATCTTAAATATCGTCGTCCGGCGTCGTCGGTCCTTTGGATGCGAGCAAGTCCTTCTGCACGAGCGACTTGCCGCTCGCGTCACTCAGCGTCTCGAGCTCTGGCACGAACGCGCCATACCGGTACGTATAAGCGGTTGTCAGCCATCCGATTGCCGAACGCTCGCCGTCCGACTCTCCCGTCGATACGCGCTGCACCGCAACGATTTTTCCGGAGGAAATTTTATAAGCGGACACCGGATCCACAGCCGCTCCCTTAGCGCGAACGCCAGGGATGACGCCGCTCAGCCCGCTTGCCGGATCGGTCAGCTTGACGCCTCCGCCTGCGGTTCCCTTCAACTCGTAGCGCTGCGCCAGGTCTGCGATCGTAAAAGCAGGATCGGTCACGTCGAACAATAACCTGAAGCTATCCGCTCCGTCGTAGACGCTAAGCCCTGTTCCCGCCTCGACTTTCGCCGCTTTGCGGTAGATGAGCAGCTCCGGTACGCCGTCGCCGGTCAAATCCTCGAACTTGACCTCAGGCTTCTTTAAGTAATCGATCTCGGCCGCCTGCATGAAGGCGAACCGGAGCGAGCCGTCCGCCAGTACCCGCCATCTGATCGGACGTCCCGATTCGTCGAGATCGGCCTCAATATCAATTCCTTCCCGAAGGTTCAACGTCTTCGCCAACTCGGGGTCGTGATTCGTAAATACGGTTTCCGTGCGCGCGATCGGCAGCGTGCCGCCGTCGGATACGCCGCCGGCCAAGGGAGGCCCGGCGAGAGCTATGGATGGGATTCCCGCGAACGCGGCGGCAGCCGTGCCTGCCGCGATCAAGCGGAGCGTGCGATGAATGGGGTTCATGACCATCCCTCCTTCTAATATAGTTATACCCATTCTATGTAGATGGACAACCGGCTAGACCGGCTTGTCCTTCCGATGCCGGGCTTGCTGCTTGCGATGGCGCGCGAATTTCAATTGTTTGGGACAAAGATATAATCTGCGGACAACCCACATATACATCTGCTAGATGCTTGTCAACGGGAGGGTTACCGTCATGCCCCAACGCCCCATTTATCGTATCGCCGCGCTCGCCGTCTCCGCCGCCGTGCTGCTGAGCTCGGCCAGCTTCGGATTCGATGCCGCCTGGCAGTCTCAGTTCACCCTGCCCGCCTATGCCGCACAGGACCCGCTTGCGGCCGCCTCCCGGGACTCCGGCGATTCGGCCGGCGCGCTTGAAGCCGACGCTGCTGCCGATCCTGCCGGAGCGTCTGCCGACTCCGCCGCTTCGAACGCCCCGGATGCTTCGAACGCTTCGGAAGGGCAGCACAACGCCGCAGCGGCGCCGCAATTCCCGCCTTCTCCGATTCCGGCACCGCAGCCGTCCGTCGCGCTCAGCAACCGGATCGTCGACTACGACATCTCGGTCAAGCTTGTGGACGGCGGCCGGCTTGAAGGCTCCGAGACGCTGACTTGGAAAAACCCCGGTCGCAAGCCCGTGACGGATCTGTACCTTCATTTGTATCCGAACGCGTTCGCGCCCGGCAGTACGTTCCTGAACGAATCGAACGGCCAGCTGCGCGGCGTGAAGATGACGCCGGGCAAGGACGGCGCCATGGAGCTGAGCGAGCTGACGACCGAGGACGGCGAGACGTTGCTGCCGCGCCTTCGCTACGTCCAGCCGGACGACGGCAACGCACAGGACCGGACGCTGGCCTCCTTCCGCTTGCCGAAGGCCGTCGCGCCGGGTCAGACCGTTACCGTCCGCATGAAGTTCACCGTCAAGCTGCCCCAGGTATTCGCCCGCATGGGACAGGCGGGGGACTTCGTCATGGCGGGTCAATGGTTCCCGAAGGTCGCCGCTTACGAGACGACGGGCGTCCGGGGCCGCACCGCGGAGGGTTGGGACCTCCACCAGTACCATGGCAATTCTGAATTTTACGCGGACTTCGGCGTATACGGCGTCAAGATCGACGTGCCCGAGGACCGCACCGTGGCGGCGACCGGCTTCCAATACAAACAGCCCGTCGTCAAGGACGGACGGAAAACGTACCAATTTTACGCAGAAGACGTGCATGATTTCTCCTGGTCCGCTTCTCCCGACTTCGTGACTGCGGAGGATTCCTTCTCCTCGGCCGGCGTGCCCGGCGTACGGATCAAGCTGTACCTGGACCCGCTGCACGCGAAGCAGGAGGAACGCTACATGCACGCGGCCAAATCCGCGCTGGCCAAGCTCGGCGAATGGTACGGCGACTATCCGTACACGACGCTCTCCATCGTTGTCCCCCCTGCCGACGCGGAGGGCGCCGGCGGCATGGAATACCCGACGCTCGTCACCGGCGCGGCGGCGAAAGATGACAATCCGGGCTATGAGCTCGAGCGCACGCTTGTCCACGAGATCGCGCATCAATATTGGTACGGCATCGTCGCTTCGAATGAATTCGAGGAAGCTTGGCTGGACGAGGCCTTCACCTCCTATACCGAAGATAAGCTGATGGCTGCCATCTACGGCGTCTCGGCCCGCACGCCGATCGAATCCCTTTACATGACAAACCCGATGCCGCTCAAGCTTGACGCATGGGATTACGGCGGTTCGGATGCCTATGCGGAAAACGTGTATATGCGCGGCAAGCTCGTGCTCAAGGCAATCGAGGCCAAGACCGGGGAGAAAACGATGTCGAAAATCATGCGGACTTATTTTCAGAAATATCGCTTTAAGCATCCCGACAGCCAAAGCTTTCAGCGCGTCGTCGAGGCCGTTACCAGGGATGACTGGAAGGACTTCTTCCAGGCCTATGTGTACCGGGGAGAATCGGCCGACTTCGCGGTCGCCTCCATCCGCACGGAACCGGACGGCGAGGGCGGCTATCAGTCCATCGTCCTGCTCACGAGGACCCAGGGCAGCCCGCAGGCCGCGACGGTGCAATTTGGCTTCAAGGACGGCAAAACCGTCCGCAAGACATGGGACGGCATTCAGAGCCACATCCAGATCCGATTGCAGTCGGCATCACCGCTATCGTACGTAGCGGTCGATCCGATGCTCGATATCGTGCTCGATCACAGTCGTTACGACAACTATCTGAAGGCTGAAGCGCCCGTGCGCAAGCGGACCAAGCTCGACGTCACGCTGGGACAGCTGATCGACGCGATCGTCGGCAGCATGGCCTGGTGAAGGAGGGGGAACCGACATGAACGACGCGATCCGAAAAGGCTGGGAGACGACCAAGCGGCACAAATACGTGCTCGTCGCCTTGTTCCTTTACCGCCTGCTGTGGGGATTTTTCCTCTACCGGTTTATCGACTCGGTCGTGGCGCCGATCCTGACCCGGTACCCGGACGAACATCCGCTCGGCGCGGCAGCCAAGCAGCTTTTTGCGATCGAGGCCCAATTTCGTCTGCTCAAGACGGATCTCGCCGATCATACGCTGCTCTTGCTGGGCGGCATGCTCCTCCTCCGCATGCTGATCACGCCGGTGCTGAACGCGGGACTTTACTACTCCTTCGCCAACGCGGAAGATCAGGGCGGCACCCAAGTGCTCAAGGGCATCCGGCAGGCTTGGAAAAAAGTGTCGCTGCTCTACGGCGCCGAGAAGCTGATTGCCTTGGCTCCGGCAATCTGGCTGATTCCGTTCGGACGAAACGCATATATGGAAATGCCCGATGCCGCGTCATGGCTCGGACAGATGCTTCCTTACGCCGCGGGCTGGACGCTCTGGATGCTGGCGGTGCACCTTCCCTTTTTGTTCATGCAGTTCAGCGCCGCGGCCGGGGGCAGCCCCTGGCAGGGGGCGCTTCGCTCGGTAAGCCGCCTGCTCCCTCTGCTTGGCGTGACGATCCTGTTGCCCCTGCTCTCCCTGCTCGGTTCCGCCGCCGTATCCGGCGCCACGCTGATCTGGACCGGCCTGCTGGCGATCGCGCTGAACCAGGCATTCCACTTCGTCCGGTCAACGATCGCGCTCTGGACGGCGGCCTGCCAGCATCGCTTGTGGCAGCGCGAAGAAGCTTGAAACAACGCTTAAAAACAGCAAGAGACGGACGCGCCGTTCATCGGAAGATGGGCGGAGCGCCGTCTCTTTTTTTGCAGGCTATTAATATCGGTCGAGAGGGCGGCATAGACTACGATCATACTCTTGCGACTGCAGCCGTGTCGAAGACTTGCGCCCTCTTAATCTTTCTCATTTATTCATAGGCTTGGCCTTTCGCGGGCGTAAACCCCGCATCCCTTGCTGCGCTTGGGTTTGGAGATGTCGCCAGCATAGTCCTTTTAATTTGGGACATTAAGGATTTCTAATCTTGAAGGAGCAGGAGTTGGGGCCTAAAAATCGAATTTCTAAAGCTAAGGTGCGAAAACTGCCGAATTCCCGCGCACTGGGAAACGGGGGAACCAGTCTTTACCGGGTGAATTGGCTTTGCCTCGCGCAGAAGCCATAGGGAACCTTCAACCGAACCCTCCAGCTAACCTCGTAGGCACTTGGAAGGAGCTTCTTGTTTTGCGCAAAGTTACAGTACTTCTACTTGCTTTAACCTGCCTCCTGGCTTTCCAGTTGGGCAGCGCATCCGCAGCTTCCAAGCTCGACTCGACCGTCTCCAAGCTGATCGGCATCGATTACGATTACGGCGGCACGACGACCAGCGGCTTCGATTGCTCCGGATTCACGGCTTATGTTTTCAAGAAGTTCGACGTCAAGCTGCCTCACTCGTCCAAAGGCCAATTCGCCATGGGCGACAAGGTTGCTCGCGAAGATCTTCGTCCGGGAGACCTCGTATTCTTCAATACGAGCGGCGAAGGCGTGTCCCACGTAGGCATCTATGTCGGTGACAACAAATTTGCACACTCGGCTTCCAAGGGTGTTACGATCTCGGATCTGGATGAAAAGTATTATGCGAAGCGCTACGTCGGCGCTCGCCGCGTAATGGACTCCGACACCTACACGTCCGTGGCAATCGATCACGTGTAAACTCGGTTGAAGTGGAATGCTTAGGCAAAGACCCGCCCCCAAAGCGGGTCTTTGCTGCTGCTTGGAGTGAATGGAGAGGTTACTTAGGTTGTACCCTTGCTGTAAAGATTTTGAAACAGACCTGACGTAGAAATTTGCGCAAAAAAACGGGCTTTGGCGCCGTAAGCCAAGGCCCTCTTTTTTTCGTCATGCTTTCCAGGGAAATTCTGCGCCGAGGCGATCGGCTTCCTCCGGCTTTACCCGGCCGCCGTAGCGAGCTCTGCCGTACAGCTCGCCGAGCGGACGGGACACTTTCGCCAGCCAGCCTCGGGATGCCGCCTCCGATGCGCGGGCCTGCGGCGCTTGGTTTAATTCGCGCCACTTTTCGATTGCCCCGATCGTCTCCGACGGCGTCAGCGATTCCCGGTGAACGTATCCTTCCTTGACCGCATCGGCGAGCAGCGCGGCATACAGGCTTCTGACCCGGTCCTCCGCAGACATCGCCGTCCAGTCCTCTCGCCGGAGCGATCGCCTTGACTTCGACCTGTTTCGCGAGAATAGTCGGCTCAGCAACTTATCCCCCTGAAGCAAGCTCTCTCGCTCTTCGGTGTAGCCGAGATCCGTCTCGGCCGCGCGCCGTCCTGCAAGCAGCCTGCCGTACCACGCCTTCACGCGATCCGAGATGCGTCGCCACCAGACAGCGTTGAGCAAATATCGTCGCGCCAGGCGATATACGACGACAAGCGCCAGCAGCGCGAGTACGACATAAAGCGCATACTCTAACCATACCCACAGCCGTCCGGTGCCGGCCTCCTGCGGCGGGAATGCCGGCGGCTGCGCGGACGGCTCCGGCTGGGGCGTCTGCTCCGGAGCAGATTCGCCGGCGGGGACGAGCGAGAGCAGCCAGCGGATGAGCCGACGGACCTGCGGCCAGATCGGAAGTCCCGCGAACGGGAGAAAGACGAGCGCGACGACGATGCCCCACAATGCGAGATATCGCTTGCCCGCAGCAGCGAGCCGTCTCGTCACGAGGCCGGCGTGCAGGCCGGCTTCGCCCAGCGACTTGGCCTGCAGGAAATACAGCGCGGCTGCCAGCCAGACGATGCCCGCCGCGAGCAGCAGCGGCCTCGCGCCGTCCGCAATGTCGAGCTGCGACGCTGCCGCGAGAACGATGGCGTGGAGGCCGACCGCGACGGAGCAGCGCACGATGCGCGCCCAGTCGAAGCGGGCGATCCACGACAAGAGGCCAAGCGGCAGCACGAGCCACAACTGCCGCCGATCGGCTGCGCATGCGGCGGCGACGAATGCCGCGATGAGCGCGAGGTGGACGAGCGATGCGGGCAGCTTGCCGCGCAGCAGCGTGGGGAGCGCCCTCCCGACCGCGGCGCCAAGCCAAGCGAGCGCGATCCAGCCGACTGTCGGGAGGGCGAGACCGGATTGCGCGTGGAGTACCAACAGAAGCGGATAAGCGGCCAGCGCGTCAGCCAGACTACGGAGCATAAGCTTCATGGCGTTCCTCCTGCAGCTTGGCGTGATGTTTGCCTGTCCTTGTAGAGTAGCAAGAGCTCTACCCGGTTGCCCGCCTGTCGCAGCTTCCGCACGGCAAGCTCTTGCTTGGGCGTCAGGAAGGCGGTGATGAGCAGCAGATTCGCTCCGCGCATCCGCTCCTGGACGAGCTCGCCGAGCAGGTAGCCCAGCTCCAGCCGGACGGCAGGCTCGAAGCCGGCCATCGCTTCGAGGATCGCGTACAGTTGGCTGCGGCCGCGCGCAGGCTCGATTTGCAGGGGAACAGCTTCCCCTCCCTGTACGCGGCCGTTGAAGATTAGTCCCGCCCTGCCCCCGCTATCGAGCGTCTGCTTGGCGACGGACGCGGCGATGCTGATCGCTTCCTCGAACTGCTCGAGCCCAAGCCGCCTGTTCGTCGAAGCATCGGCAAGCTCTGCGTTGAGCAGCACGGTCACGTCTCCGCCGACCATCGTCTCTCTGCGGTTGACGAGCAATTCGCCGGTTTTTGCGGTGGCGTTCCAATTGACCTGCTTCATAGCGTCGCCGCCGCGATAGGCTCTGACGCCCGCGGTGTGGTAGTGATCCTCGCGGAAGGCGTCCGGCGAGCTGAGCGCGCTCTGCATCCATTCGCGGGCCGCGCGAGGCAGCTCCCTGCTGCCGAGCAGCCGCGGGTACACGGTGACCGCACAGTCCGACTCGACTTGCAGCGCCCCGCTTGTCATGCCCAAGAGATCCCCATGCGTGATCGTCAGCGTCTGGATCCGATACCGCCCCCGCTGCTGGCAAGTCACCTCATGGCGCCGCACGAGCCTCGTGTAAGGCCCGAGGGTAAACAAGCTTGCATGGTTTTGCAGCGTCTGCCCGACGCTTACCGCGAGATCCGACGTCTCCTTGCCGAATCTCAGCGCGGCAGGCATCTGCGTCTCGACCCGCAGCCACGGAAGCGGCAGCCATTTGGCGTTGACGAGCCGCTCTTCCATCCAGATCTTGTCCCCCGCAAACGCCCGAGTCGAATTGAACCTTCGTTCGTACCGGATCTTGCGCAATCCGAGCCAACTGAACAGCAGCCGTTGCGCCATCGCGAGGACGGCGACCACCACGAGCAATTTGATGATCGGCATATCCTAAGCGTAGACCGCGTCCTGCTCGGCAGGAACCGCAATTTGATTCACGATCTCGCGCACGATCGCTTCGGCGCGGGCGCCTCCCGCCAGCGGATCGTGAAGGACAAGCCTATGAGCGAGCACGGGAACCGACAGCGCCTTGACGTCCTCGGGGAGCACGAAGTCGCGCCCGCGAAGCAGTGCCCTTCCCTGCGCCGCGCGCATGAACTGAAGGCTCGCGCGCGGGCTCGCGCCGACGGCGGTGTCTTCGCTGTCCCGCGTGGCGGAGACGATCGCAAGCATGTATTGCAGCACGTCATCGTGGCAGCGGACGTTTTGCAGCGCGCCCTGCAGCTGCACGACCTCTTCCAGCGCGAGGACCGGCTCGGCCTTCGCCAGCGGATCGCCGCTCATGAACCGGCGCAGAATCTCGGCCTCTTCCCCTGCGGCGGGATAACCCATCGGGATCCGCAGCATGAAGCGGTCGAGCTGCGCCTCGGGGAGCGGGAACGTACCATGGCTCTCGACCGGATTTTGCGTGGCGATGACCAGGAACGGACGCTCGAGCGGATAGGTTTCGCCGTCGATCGTCACCTGGCGCTCCTCCATGCTCTCAAGCAGGCTCGACTGCGTGCGCGGCGTCGCCCGGTTCAACTCGTCGGCCAGCAGAATGTTCGTGAAGACGGGACCCTTTCTTAGTTCGAAGACGCCTGCCCGCTGATTGTAAAAGTTGATGCCCGACACGTCCGACGGCAACAGGTCCGCCGTGAACTGGATGCGTTTGAACGCGCAGCCGAGCGACCGGGCAAGCGACTTGGCGAGCAGCGTCTTGCCGGTGCCGGGCACGTCCTCCAGAATGATATGCCCGGAAGCAAGCAGCGCAATCAGCGCATACTCCGTCGCATCCGGCTTGCCAACGACGATCGCGGCGATCTGATCCAACACGCGGCGCGTCTTGTCCCTTACGTCTTCCAGTTGAACCATGGATAAGAGCCTCCTCTATCTCAAGCGCTTTCAATTGCCTCTATCTTCATATTACAGAGGCGTGAGCGGAATCACAAACGACGGTCGGATACAGGCCGGCGGAGTCACCGGGGCGGGGAAGCGCAGCTGCGGCGGCTTTCCAAAGGGCCAACTTATCATCGCAAGTGTCGTTCTTTGCCGCAATGCCTGCAAATATACATCTAATTTCGCCAATGTCTATACATTTGAAAAGAAAAGATGCAAATGCGCAGTTATTTACCTCCATCAGCCCGATTTCCGACTTGAGATTTGAAATTACCTGCACATTTGCAGGTATTTTATCAAGTGTCGCTAGTTAGTAGAAAATACATGTACAAAAGCAGTTTTTTCCACACGCCCTTCTCTACTTAGAAGATGAACGCTTCGCCGGGCACGCCCAAACTTAAAAAAAGCCGCCCTCCCTTATCAAGGGAAAGCGGCCTTCAACAGCCAATCGCTATACGACCGCAGCCGTCAAGCGGCCTTCTTCGCGAACCGCGGCCGACTGGCCTGCTGCCGGCGCCTGGCCGATGCCTTCGGCCAAACCGTATGGCAAGCAGAGCGGCGCGCCTGTACGCGGATCCGGGATGACGTCGGCGTCGATGCCAAAAACGTCACGAAGCATATCCGGCGTCATGACGACTTCCGGATGACCTTCGTAGAGTACTGTGCCGCGCTTCAGCGCGACGAGATGCTGGGAGAAGCGCGCTGCATGGTTGAGATCGTGGACGACCATGATAATGGTGCGCTTTTGCTCGCGGTTCAGCTTCTCCAGCAGGTTCATGACCTCAATCTGGTGCGCCATGTCCAGGAACGTCGTCGGCTCGTCGAGCAGCAGCACCTCGGTGCCCTGCGCAAGCGCCATCGCGATCCAGGCGCGCTGACGCTGGCCGCCGGAGAGCTGGTCGACGGCGCGGTCATGAAATTCGCTCATGCCCGTCGCTTGCAGCGCCCAATCGATCATCCGGTTGTCCTCGGCGGACAAGGTGCCGAAACCGCGCTGGTGCGGGTAACGTCCGAACGAGATCAGCTCCCTTACCGTCAGACCCTCCGGAGACGTCGGGTTCTGCGGCAGAATAGCGAGCTGCTTGGCCACTTCCTTGGTCGGCTGGCGGTGAATCTGCTTGCCGTCCAAGAACACGCCTCCGCTCTGCGGATTCAGGATGCGCGCGAGCGACTTGAGGATCGTGGACTTGCCGGATCCGTTCGCTCCCACCAGAGAAGTGATCTTGCCATCGGGTACGGACAGATTCAGATTCTCCACAATACGCCGGCTGCCATAGGCGAGAGACAGCTGATTCGTGCTTAACCGCGACATATGTTCACTCCTCCGGCGAACGGATTCGCCTTTATAGGTCTATGATAATCGTTATCATTATCAATTCATACTAAGAATGATAATGGTTCTCAACTCGTAAGTCAACGATTTACCATATTTGTTTTTGAATTTTTTAAGTGCAGCAGTTCGGATACCGTCACGAACCGGTACCCCTCTTCCGTCAGCTTGGGCAGGATCACCCGCAGCGCGTCGATCGTCTGCGTCTTCCCGCTCACGTAGTCGTGCAGCAGGACGATATCCCCGCTCCGCACATCGCCGAGGATTCCTTTGACGATATGGTTCACGCCCGGGCGCGCCCAATCGTCGGTCGGATGATGCCAAGACCAGAGCACGGTCATGAGCCCTTCTTCGCGCCCCACCGACAGCACCCGTGCGTTAAAAAAGCCTTCGGGCGGCCGGAAAAGAACCGGCTCCGTGCCGGCGGCCAGCGTAATGCTCTTCTGGGCCATCGCGATCTCGCCGCGAATTTGCGCGTCCGTGCAATGCAGGAGCATCTTGTGCGTGTATGTATGGTTAGCAACTTCATGGCCTTCCATCGCTTCCCGCTTCACGATGCCGGGGTATTGCTCCGCTTTTTTGCCCGTAATAAAAAAAGTCGCATGCGCCCCGTACGTCGCAAGCAAATCCAGGATCGCCGGCGTATCCGCCGGATCCGGTCCGTCGTCGAACGTCAGCGCGATAAACTTGCCTTCCAGCGGCACTTCCCAGATGGCCTCTCCTCTGGACTCGTAGTACGATCTGCCTTTGAATGCCGGCTTGTATCCGACAGCGTCCGCCTTCTCCATCGGCTGTACCGCCAGCGCGACCGGCGCGAACAAAATCGCCGCCGCAACCGTTTTTGCCGCCAAACGGCGAATGATGGCCGACACGTTTCCCTGGCGCATAGACTTGCCCCTTTCTAGCGAAGAAGGAGTCCCGGGCGAGCCGGAACTCCCAACCTCGAACAGAATTAGCGATTCTAGAATCCCTTGTACTGCGGCTCTTCCTGCTCCAGCTGCTGAACGCGCTGCTCGACCTGGTCGACGATTTGCTGCGTTTGAGCGGCTGCGTCCGTAAAGAGCTGCTTGGCCTGTTGATTTTGCGTGCTGATGGCGAATTGCTCCAGGCTTGCTTGCGCGCTTTTGAGCGATGCGACGGTGGTCTTCACTTGGGATGCTACGGTCATGTACGCTACGCCTCTTTCTCTTCGGTAATGTTCCCCGCAGAGGGACCTGTGTACTTTGCCCGATTGCGCACTCGTTCACAACTGTAAAAATTTGGAGTCCAATCGAATGCCGGCTCTATACGGGTAAAAATCCGCCCGGCGAGGCATCCTCAACCTATACTGCCCGACATTTGCTCAATCGTAGGAGGCGAACGTCATTGGCGAACAATAAGATTAAAAAGCTGACGCCCACCCAGCAAGAGTACCGCCAGCTTGCCTTGAAGCGTCAGCCAGCTCGCCCCGTCGCTTTGAACTGCCTCCGGGCCTTCATCGTGGGGGGCCTCATTTGTTTGCTCGGCCAAGGCATTCAAGAAGCGTTCATGCACTTCGCGCATATGTCGCAAAAGGAAGCCGCAGCCCCGACTGTCGCGGTGTTGATCGCGGCCTCGGTCGTGCTGACTGCGGCCGGCGTCTACGACAAACTCGGGCAATGGGCGGGCGCAGGCTCGGCCGTTCCCGTGACGGGGTTCGCGAACGCGATGTCGTCCGCGGCCATCGAGCACCGCAGCGAAGGCCTCGTGCTCGGCACCGGCGCGAATATGTTCAAGCTCGCGGGATCCGTCATCGTGTTCGGCACGGTAGCAGCGTTCATCATCGCGCTGCTGCGATTTATTTTCGGATATGGAGGGTGATCGAATGACGATTCTGAAGGGCCATCAGAGCTGGCTGTTCCGCGACAAGCCCGTCCTCTTGTCGTCCGGCACCGTCGTCGGACCTTTCGAGGGGCGAGGCCCGCTCGGCCATGACTTCGACATCGTGCACGACGACTCGCTGGTCGGCCAGGACAGCTGGGAGAAGGCGGAGCGCACGTACCTGGAGGAAGCGGCCAAGATCGCGCTGCAAAAAGCGGGAAAGACGCAGGACCAGATCAGCTTTTATCTCGGCGGGGATCTGATGAACCAGATTACGAGCAGCAGCTATGCCGCTCGTACGCTGGCTATGCCTTACATCGGCATGTTCGGCGCTTGCTCCACATCGATGGAGAGTCTCGCGGTCGCTTCTTATCTCATCTCGACGGGCGGCGCCAAGTATGCGCTGGCCGGCACCTGCAGCCACAATTCGACTGCGGAAAAGCAATTCCGCTATCCGACAGAATACGGTTCGCAGAAACCGCCATACGCGCAATACACGGTAACCGGCGCCGGTGCCGTCCTCGTCGCGGGCGAGGGAGAAGGCCCCCGCGTCGCGGCCGCCACAATCGGCCGGGTCGTCGACATGGGGATCACCGATCCGTTCAACATGGGCGCGGCGATGGCGCCGGCAGCCGTCGACACGATTATCTCGCACTTCCGCGATCTCGGCGTCGGCCCGGATCACTACGACCTGATCGTGACCGGCGACCTGGCGAAGGTCGGCCACGAACTCGCCAGCGACCTGTTCGAGAAGCATCGCATCCCGATGCACAAGACGCGTTTCCGCGACTGCGGCATGATGATCTACGACTATGACAAACAGATGGTGCAGGCGGGGGGCAGCGGCTGCGGCTGCTCCGCAGTCGTGACGTACGGCCACTTGCTGAAAAAGCTGAGCGCGGGCGAGCTGCGCCGAATTCTTGTCGTCGCAACTGGAGCGCTCATGTCGCCGCTGGCGCTGCAGCAGAGCGAGTCCATTCCGGGCATCGCTCACGCAGTCGCGCTGGAGGCGCCCGATCTCATTTTGCAGAAAGAGGGTTGACGTCATGCCGATGTGGGGTCAAATCATATTCCGATCGCTGGGCGCGCTGATCGTTCTGTTTATCATGGCCCGGCTGCTCGGCAAGAAGCAGATATCTCAGCTCACTTTTTTCGAATATATACTGGGCATCACGCTCGGGGAACTCGCAGGCTTCATCTCGACGGATATCGAGACCCACTATTCGCACGGTCTCATCGCGCTTGCCGTCTGGTTTGCGGTGCCCTTCACGCTGGAATACCTGTCAATGAAGAGCATCCGGCTGCGTCACCTGCTCGAAGGACGCGGCCGGGTCGTCATCAAAGAGGGCAAGGTGATGGAGGACAATCTGAAGAAGGAGCACCTGACGACGGACGAGCTGATGGAGCAGCTGCGCGGCAAAAACGCCTTTAATCTGGCCGATGTCGAGTTTGCGGTCATGGAGACGAGCGGAGAGCTCAGCGTGCTGATGAAAAAGGAAAAGCAGCCGCTCACACCGAGCGATATGGGCATGCCGAAGGTACACGAAGTCGAACCGCAGATCGTCATTATGGACGGTAAAATGATGAACGAGCCCCTTGCTACCGCGGGTCTCAGTCCAGGTTGGCTGGCGACGGAGCTGGAGAAGATCGGCGTTACCGTGGACAATGTGTTCCTTGGTCAGGTGGATGCGTACCAGCAGTTGTACGTCGACCTGTACGACGACAAGCTCCAGGTACCGGCGCCGCAGGGCAAGGCACTCCTGCTCGCCAACCTGAAAAAGCTGGAGGCGGACCTGGAATTGTTCGCAGTATCTACCCAGGATGCGGAAGCCAAAGCCATGTATACGCGCACTTCCGCTGCGCTGGCGCAGGTCATCTCCGATCTGAAGCCGATGCTGATGTGTTGACGTGCTGATACGGCGGAGCATCTTGCCCGTCAATAGATACGGCTGACGATCTCCTCGAACTCGGGCTCCTCCACGTGCACGTCCGCGATGTCTCCCCATTCGGACAGCAGCCGCAGCACCTCCATCACGCCGATGCGCTCGCGGTTGAAGCTCACCTCCGCTTCTCTTCCTTGCGCTTCTACCACGCGAACCTCGTCGGAGGCGGCCTGTCGGCTGCCTCCGATTCGCATGTCCGGCGCAAGCTTCGTGTCCTGTCCGTACGTCACGCGAACGGTCGTCGGCAGCCCGATTCGCTCCCGGAGCTTATCCAGCGCCCCATCGTAGAGCAGCTCGCCGCGGCTGATCACGATGACCCGCTTGCAGAGCGTCTCGATGTCGTCCATATCGTGCGTCGTGAGCAGAACCGTTTTGCCGAATTGTTCGTTGAGCAGCTTCAGATGATCCCGAATCTGCCGCTTCGCCGCGGCGTCCATGCCGATCGTCGGTTCGTCCAGCACCAGCAGCTCCGGATCATGGAGCAGCGCCGCGGCCAGATCGCCCCGCATCCGCTGCCCGAGCGACAGCCGCCTGACGGGCGTATCCCAGAAATCCCGCAGCTGCAGTACCTCCTCCAGCTTGGCCAGCTGGCAGTCCTTCTCCGCGGCGCCGAGCCGGAACATCGCGGCCAGAATGTCGAAGCTGTCCTTCAGCGGCAAATCCCACCACAGCTGCGACCGCTGCCCGAATACGACGCCGATGCGCCTCGCTACGCGCCGCCTGTCCCGCTGCGGGCTGAGCCCGCCGATCCGGACCTCTCCCGCGCTGGGGTGCAGGATGCCGCACAGCATTTTGATCGTCGTCGACTTGCCCGCGCCGTTGGGCCCGATGAAGCCGACGAACTCGCCCTCCGCAATCCGCATATCGAGGGCATTCACGGCCGTGACGACCTTGCGTTCGCGGGAGAACAGCGTGCGGACAGCCTTGAGCCTGCCCTCCTTGGGCAGCGTCGTCGTAAATGTTTTGCCGAGCCCTTTGGCTTCCAGCATCGTTATCATATCAATCCCTCCTCGATCGATTTATCTCCAAATTGTCAAAACAGAGCGGCGTGTAAAAGATTCAGGTACCCGTGCTTTGATACTTCCTCACCCCGATGCGCCACAGGACGAGCGCCGCTCCGAGAGCCATCGCCGCCACGGCTGCCGTCGCCGGAATCGTCCACCATCCCCATTCGGATCGGACGATGAACATGGCGGGCACGTAATTGATGAAGCCGAATGGAATGACGGTCAACAGCAGCGTGCGAAGCCAGTCCGGAAAAAGGCTGAGCGGCAGCTGACAAGCGGTCGTGGACGCATTGTCCGTCAAGACCGACAGGTCCTCGGTTCGCGTCGTCCAAAATCCGACCGCTGCAGTCGCAAGGCCGACGGCGAACATGATGACGGTCCCCGTGCAGACGATCAGCAGCGTTGCCGGGATGGCCGTCCAGCCGATCCGGCCGTCGCCGAGCAGCTTGCCGAGGCATACGCCGAGCACGGTCAAGCTCTGCAGCAGCTCGCCGCCGACCATCCGAGTCCGCGATGTCAGCACCGACAGCAGAAGCGGCATCGGTCGCAGCAGCAGCTGGTCCAGTTGGCCGTTTACGAGATACGGCTCAAAATTGTTAACGGCGGAGCCGAAGCCCCGGTACAAATATTTGGCCGTCATGAGCACGCCGTACAGGTAACCGATCTCCCATACGTTCCAGCCCCGGATGGCGCCGAACGCGTGCAGCACGACCGCCAGCCCGAGAAACTCGGCGACGGTGACGACCGATGCGAGCAGCGTCGTCAGCAGGAAGCTGACCCGGTACTGCATTCTCGCGCGGACGTTGATTTTATAGAGCATCCATGAGATACGCATCCAGTTCATCCGCCCTGCACCTCCACTTTGCGCCTTACGGCGGATGTCGCCGCGATGCAGGCCAGCGAGAGCAGCAGACACCAGAAGACCGGGGCGAGCAGCGCCGCAGGGGCGGCATTGCCTAGATAGGTACGGGTCGGAATATCGTTGAACACTGGATACGGCGACAGTCTCGAGATCGTCTGCAGCCAGCCGGGCATCCACGAGATGGGCATGAGGAAGCCGGACAGCACGAAGCTCAGCGAATAATTCAGCAGGCTGAACCAGCGGCTCTCCACCGTCCAGAGCGCCGTCACTCCGATGCAGTACGAGATGCAGATGCCTGTATAAGCCGCCATGACGAGCGCCGCAAGCGTGCGGAGCCAGAGGACGGGGTCCGACGGAACCGGCAGTCCGACGAACAGCGCATAGAGAACATAAAGGGGCAGCGCGGTGAACAACACATTGTAGATGATTGAGCCCGCTTCCCGTCCGGCTGAAAATACGAACAGGTGCACAGGGCGGATCAGGTCGAGCGCGATCTGGCCCGTCCGGACCCGATCCTCCAGTCCAAGCCCGTGCGAGGTGAACGTCAGCCACAGGATCACTTGATTGAACGCGATGTAAGCGACCATCCCCTCTCTGCCGTAGCCCTTCAGCGCGTACTGCTCGCCGATCCCCTGCCAGATCGAGATATAGATCATGCCGAAAATAACGCTGGCAACCGTGCGCACAGCGTGCGATGCCGTGTACTGCAAACGGCTCTCGTACGCGCTTCTGGCCAGCACCCATAGCACAGTCATTTGGACCCTCTTTTCCGCGTTAGAATGGCTCTCCCGGGAAGAGCATTCCAAATGATAACAAATTCAGAAAAAAAGACTAGACTATTCTTTTCCGGCGTGCTATTCTAATATTATAGATGTCGAGGAAACATATTTCTTTTTCGATCAGCCAACACTGATCCCCCTCACTTAAAATTTGCCTAAAATCCGCCTTCGGCGGTTTTTTTTATGCCTTTAAACGGTAATATGGAGTAAATCCACTGTTTGCGCTGTCCACGCCGTTCAAGTCTTTCCGATTCGATGCAAGCGGGGCTTCGGCTCGATCTTGAAGCATACCGACGGTGAGGCGAGGCATAGGATATAGGGGGCTTGGGACCCCCCAATCCAAAAAGTGGTTGTCGAAATGTGACATGGCTTGTAAAATCAGTATGGATTGGGGACAGGCTTCTGTACCACAACTCACGACGCAAAGGTGGAATTGAGCAAATGACGACAAGTTCGGAGCTTCGGTCACGGGCAAGAACGACATTGCAAGGCAAATGGACGGAGCCGGTGCTGCTCGTACTGGTGTACTTCGTCATCTTGACGGTAATCGGCATTCTCGAGCGAATCCCGCTGATCGGATGGGTGGCTTCTCTTGTTTTGACCGGACCGCTGTTGTTAGGCGTATACGGGTACTTCCAGGACCTCGTTCGCGAGCGCACCCCAAGTATCGGCGGTCTGTTTAGCGGCTTCAATCGATTCTCCGAAGCCTTTATTCTGAACCTGCTCGTCGGCATCTTTACGTTCCTCTGGACGCTGCTGTTTATCGTACCGGGCATCATCGCCGCCATTCGCTATTCTCAAGCCTTCTTCATCCTGCGCGACAATCCGGGCATCGGCGGCCTTGAGGCCATCAATCGCAGCAAAGCCATGATGGCGGGCAACAAGGGACGCTACTTCGTCTTCTGCCTGAGCTATCTCGGATGGGCCATTCTCGGTTCAATCCCGTTCGGCATCGGCCTGCTATGGGTTACGCCGTATTTCTACACCGGCCTCGCACACTTCTATGAGGATTTGAATCAAGCCAATTATGTGGAACCGCCAGTCCAGCCTGGACTGAACAACTATCAATACTAATAATCGAAGCCTTTCCGCAAAGGGAGACTGAACGATGACATCCGACGAATCGAACAACAATTGGAGCGGGGACGGACCGACGGACTCCGCTTCGGGCCCCGATGCGGGCACGGAGCGGGACACCTCTTCGGGCCAGGCGACCGATCGCGGCGGCGAGGTCGCGGGAGAGCGCACGGCGAGCGAGCCTGCGCGTGCGCATGAGGGGCAGGGGACGGGCGGCGGATACCGCTCGGCCGATGACCCGGCGCGTGCACACGAGCGGCAAGGCGCAGACGGAGGTTACCGTGCGGCAAATGAGCAGGCGTGGTCGCCCGATCGGCATGCGCCAGGCGGCGGCTATCGATCGTCCGATGAACCGGCGCGGCCTGCGCAGGGTTGGCGCCCGGAGCACCCGTCCGGCGGGTACCAGTCCGGCGGGTACCCGCCGCGCGACGGTCAACAGCCTGCCCAGCATGCGGGCTACCAGCAGGCACAGCACCAAGGCGGATATTATCCGCCTCCGCCTCAGGGCTCCGCTTATTCGCAGCATCCGAATCATGGCCAACATCCATACGGCGGCGGTCCGGCGCAGCCTTCTAATTACCGCCCGCCGGGCTACGATTATGCACGCCCGCCTCAGTCGCCGCCGGCACGTTCGAATAGCAAGTCGGTCGCCGCGCTCATTCTCGGCATCGGGTCGATCGTCCTCCCGTTCATCGGCTTCTTCCTGGGCGTCGTCGGCATTATCGTATCCGCGATCTCGCTCAAGGAAATCCGCGTTCGCGGCGAGCAGGGCTCCGGCATGGCGATCGCCGGACTCATTTGCTCGATCGTAGGCACGGTGCTGTACTTCGTCATTATCCTGCTGCTCATTATCTTCGCGTTCGTCGGCGCGACGGACAACAACTTCGATTACAACAACTATTCGAACATTATCATGGAAGCTTAGGAGAAGAGCTGCTCCTTTCGGCGCAAAATGCGACCGAATGGAACAGCTCTTTTTTACATGCAAATATAGTTCCCACTTAGGTACAACTTCGGCTGGCTTGTTTATAAAACGCCTGAGTGTTCCTAAACAGGAACACGCAGACTTGCCTTGCGCATGAAACGCCTCGGTATTCCTAAGTAGGAAAAAATCCGGCCAGTCATACGGATGGGGCGCCTAGGTGTTCCTACGTAGTAACCAAATTTAAATCTATTCCCGTCGATTTCGACCATTTACGCAGGATAGATGCAAAACCGCAGCTAATTCCCACAATCAGTCTGTCTTCGGACTTGTTCTTTGAATTTACCTGCACATTTGCATGTATTTCATCAAGGGTCGCGAATCGGTAGAAAATTCATGTACAAATGCAGTTTTTTCGCCCCGCCAAATCCACACTTTCTAACTTACTAAAAAACCGTCAGGGAAAATCGTTCCCTGACGGTTCATTCGCTTCGCTCATAGCAGCGGCCCCGCGGAAGGTTCTCTTATTCCTCGTAAATCTTCGACAGCAGCGGGCCGAGCTCGCGAAGCGCTTCGTCCTCGCGCTCGCCGTCGACCTCAAGCGTGACCTCGTCGCCCTTGGCCAAGCCCAGCGAGAGCAGGCCGAGCGAGCTCTTGCCGTTGACTTTCTTGGACCCCTTAATCAGGTTCACCTTGCAGTTGAATTGCGTCGCGGCGTGAACGAAAATCTTGGTCGGACGGGCATGGAATCCGGCCGGATGGATGACGGTAAACGTTTCGGACAGCATTAGGCATGACTCCTTTGTTCTACGAATTGTTTGACTTCCTCTTGGGTGCCGAGCTGCAGCGCCTCATCGGCGAGCCCCGCCCATACCTCCTTGGACAGCCGCCCGATCAGCTCGCGGGCCGGCAGCACGGACGACGCGCTCATGCTGAATTCGCCGAGGCCGAGGCCGAGCAGCAGCGGGATCGCCGTGAGATCGCCCGCCATTTCGCCGCACATGCCCGCCCACTTGCCCTCGCGCTCCGCGGCCCGGATGACCATGCGGACGAGGCGAAGAATAGACGGATGATACGGCTGGTACAAATACGAGACGGCATCGTTCATGCGATCCGCCGCCATCGTGTATTGGATCAGATCGTTCGTCCCGATGCTGAAAAAGTCGACTTCTTTGGCCAGGTAATCCGCGTTCAAAGCGGCAGCCGGAATCTCGATCATAATGCCGACCTCGATGTCAGCGGCTATCGGAACACCTTCGCTCTCCAGCTTCGCACGCTCCTCGGCCAGAATCGCCTTGGCCTGCCGCAGCTCGCCGGCAACGGCGATCATCGGGAACATAATATTCAGCTTGCCCGCCGTACTCGCTCGGAGCAGCGCGCGCAGCTGCGTGCGGAACACATCCTCGCGGCTCAGGCAGAACCGGACCGCTCGCAGGCCGAGGAACGGGTTGCTCTCCTTGGGAAGCGACAGATAGGGCAGCTCCTTATCGCCGCCGATGTCGAGCGTGCGGATGATGACGCGCTTGCCGTCCATTTTGGCCAGTACGTGGCGATAGGTCTCGTACTGTTCCTCTTCGGTCGGAAGCGAATTGCGGCCCATGTACAGGAACTCGGTGCGGAACAGCCCGACGCCGTCGGCGCCGTTCTCCAGCGCCTTCGCGACGTCCTCGACGCCTCCGATGTTGGCCGCCAGCTCGACATGGGCACCGTCAGCCGATACGGAAGGCTCGGACGCCAGCCGCTTCAACTCGGCCACCCGTGCGTCGTAGGCCTCCTTTCTCGCCCGATAGTCCGCAAGCTCCTCGTCGCTCGGATCGACGACGATCCGCCCCTCCGTCGCGTCGAGGATGATCGTCGTCCCTTCCGGAACGTCCGCCGCAGCCTTGCCGGCCCCGACGATTGCGGGCAGCTCCAGCGAGCGCGCCATGATCGCAGAATGCGACGTGCGGCTGCCGATCTCGGTGACGAAGCCGCGCACGTAGTCCAGGTCGAGCTGCGCGGTATCGGACGGCGTCAGATCCTGCGCCACGATGATCGTCTCCTCCGTGATACCGGACAGCGCAGCGTACGGCCTGCCCTGAAGATGACTCATAACGCGGCCGGAGACGTCCAGCACGTCCGTCGCCCGCTCGCGCAGCATCTCGTTGTCCATGCCGCGGAGCATCTCGACGATCATGCCCGTTACTTCGTGAAGCGCATATTCGGCGTTCAACGATTCATTTTCGATCTGCTCAAGGACGGCGTCCACGAGGTCGGGGTCGTCGAGCAGCATCAGGTGCGCTTCGAAAATCTCCGCCTTCGCGGCGCCGAGCCTGCGCTCCGTCGTTTCGCGGATCGCATCGATCTCCGTCTTCGCGCGGGCGACGGCCGCGCGGAAGCGCTCCGCCTCTGCGGACGCTTCGGCGACTTCGGCGCGCTCCGGCGTCTCGGCCGCGGTATGCGTGTATCGAAACGCCTTGGCAATGGCGATGCCGGGAGAAGCGGCGATGCCGGTTAATTGTTGGGACATGGTGCATCTCTCCTTTTCGTCAGCTCTGAATCCTGGCAGCCAACGTTTCGAACTGCTTCATCGCCAGCTGGAGCAGCGGATGCTCCAGCGGCAGGGACGTATATTTCGCCAGCGTAGCGCCTACGCCTGCGTCCTTCAGCGATCGTTGCAGCTCTGCCGACTCCGGGTCTTCCGGGAAGTCGAAGCGCAGTGCCGCGGCCATGACCTTGGCGAGCGCCGCGGGCTCGCCGCCCTGTTCCAGCGCCTGCAGCGCAGGGCTGACAAGACGGTCGTTCGGAGACAGCTTGCGGATCGGCGACCGGCCGACGCGCGCGATCTCGTCAGTCAGATGCGGATTGCGGAAGCGGCCGAGAATCGTATCGATATAATGCCGATGCGCCGCGGGATCGAAACCATGCTTGCGGACGACGACGGCGCCCGTTTCGTCCAGCACCGTGCGAACTTCCCCCACCAGCGTCTCGTCGGCCATCGCCTGCTGGATCGTCTCGTAGCCCTTCAGGTTGCCCAGATAGGCGGCCGAGGCGTGACCGGTGTTGACGGTGAACAGCTTGCGCTCAATATACGGCGTCAGGTCGTTTACGTAATGCACGCCTTCGACACGGTGGAAACCCGGAAACATGACCGACTCGTCGACCGCCCATTCGTAAAACGGCTCTACCGTCACCGCAAGCGGATCCTCGTTGTGTTGGATCGGTACGATCCGGTCCACCGCCGCATTCGGGAAGGCGCACGAAGCGTCGGCCTTGGCGCGCGTCTTCTCGTCCAGATGCCCGTACACATGCTCTTTAAGCTGGGCGCTGCCGCCGATCGCGTTCTCGCAGGCGATCAGGTGGAGCGGACCCGCGCCTGCGGCGATGCGGCGCTCGATGCCGCGCGCGATGCCCGGGGCGATATGCTTCAAAATGTTCACGCCGACTGCGGTCGTGATCAGATCGGCCTCGGCCACGGCAGAGGCGACGTCCGCAAGGTCGGTGCCGTCAATCGCCGTCACGCCTGTCACCCGCAGCTGCGCCTGTTCGTCGTCTGCCAATGTCACCGTATATTCGCCCCGCTCGCGAAGCGCGTCGACCAACGTTTTGTTCACATCGGAGAAAATCACCTCATAGCCCGCGCGAGAGAGCAGAAGTCCGATGAAGCCCCGCCCGATGTTGCCCGCTCCGAAATGCAGAGCTTTCATTCCTCCGCACCGCTCTCGAAGATCTCAATCATCTCGGCGGGCGTCTTGGCCGCGAGAATCCGCTCCATGTTCTCGTCGTCCGAGCAGATCATCGCGACATTCGTCAAAATGTCCAGATGATCATCGCCGACCGCCGCGATGCCGATAACCAGATGCGCCTTTTCGCCGTCGCCGAAATCGACGCCTGCCGGTAACTGGACGATCGACAGGCCCGTAGACTTGATCGTGCCCTTTGATTCGCTCGTTCCGTGCGGGATCGCAAGGCCGCCTCCCATGTAGGTGGACAGCGAGTTTTCGCGTTCGATCATGCTGTCGACGTAAGCCGGTTCTACGTGGCCCGCCTCAACCAGCAGTTGGCCGGCCAGACGGATCGCCTCGTATTTGTCGCTGACGGATGCGTTCAGTTTCACTTTGTTTGCGGAAAGAATGCTCATATCGGTCACTCGCTTTCGGTTTTAGTAAGAAAAAAACTTCTCAGATGGGTCGTCATTCGCTCGCGAATCGTCGTCTCGTCGCCGGCCTCGAGCAGCGCGACCGTCTCCTCGTCGAGCAGCATCGCACTGATCTCGCTCAGCACCTCCAGACGCTCCCGCGCCAGCGCGCGGGGCGCCAGCATGAGGAGGAACCGCGCCAACCGGACGGGCGAACCGTCTTGCTCCGGCAAACGAACCGCCTGACGAAGCCGGTACAGCTTGAGGGTGGAAGTCTTGATCTCGGGCGCCCGCGTATGAAAGAGCGCAAGACCCGTGCCGGGGATCATCTGGCTGCCCTGTTCCTCCCGCCCCAGCAGCCTGTCGCGTACTGCTGCCGCGCCGTTCAGCAGGCCCAGCGCTTCCTCCTGACGGCAGGCTTCGTCCAGCGCCGCGTACAGATCGCTTGCCTCCTCGCCCAGCTCGATCACCCGGAACCCGCCGACGAGCGACACGATTTCGTCGAGCGTCGTCTTCAGGCGTTCCAGCCGGGCGAAGGCGTCTGCCGCAGAGACCGTTAAGCCCGCCTCTCCCTTCCGGACGGCGGCTTGCTTGGGCTCCCACGGCGCCTCGCGTACGAACGCCCGCAGCCGGTCGGCTTCCCCTTGCGTGAGCAGCGGGCTTACCTTCATGTAATGCCTCGGATCGATCGGGAGATCGATCGTGGAGATGATCAGGTCGTATGTGTCCTCGTCCAGGCGGGCCGCCTCGTACCAGGACACCCGATCCGCGATCTCGATCTGCGGCAGCTCCTTGCGGATGCGCATCTGCAGCAGCTTGGATGAGCCGATGCCGCTCGTGCACACGAGGATCGCGCGCACGTTGCGCTGGAGCTGCCTGAGCCGTTCGTGAGAGGCGCCGAAGTGCATGACCAGGAAGCCGACTTCCTCGTCCGGCACCTCCAGTTGGGGGAGCGCCGCGCAAGCAGCTTCCCTGACGGCCGCGAACATCATGCCGTATTCCCGGCGGATCTGCTCCAGCAGCGGATTGCGGATGCGCTGACCCTCGCCTAAGCGCTGCACCGCCTGCTTCAGGTGCTCGAACAAGCCGTCCCGAAGCGACCGGTCTTCCTCGTAATCGATGCCCGTCGACGCTTGCACCGACCGGATCAACCGGCGGACCGTGTCCGCCAGCGCCAGATCGTCGCCGGGCAGGAGCGCGAGGTCTTTGCCGTGCGCATCCTGGAGCAGCTCGGCGGCGTAAGCCGTCTCGGCCGGGCCGATCTCCACGCCCGGCCTCACCGCGAGCTGCTCCGACAGCTGCGCGGCTTCCGCCGCAGCCCGCTCGGACACCTGGCTGTCATGCGGCGGCGGGTGGTACGGAACGGGCGCATCCGCCATCGTTCTCCCTTGCCGGACGCGATGCAGCGAGATCGAGATGCGAATGAGCAGGTCGGTGTAAATCTGCTCGTTGAGGCTGCCCGCCCATCTCCGCTCCAGGCTCCACAGCGCGCTCTCGACATCGGCCATGTCGGCACGTCCGGCCAGCCGGAACAGCATGCGATCAAGCGGATGCGACGGCGGCTCGCCCCGGCTCGCGATCAGTTCCGCGTCATCGAGGCGTAGCCGGATGAGCTGCCTGATCGCCTCCCGCAGCTCCGCCTCGCCGCCCGCGACCTCGACGCCGTAGCCTCTGCGGCGGATAAGCCGCACGCCGAAGCGTTCCACCCACTCGGCCAGCTCCTCCAGATCGCTGCCGATCGTCTGTACCGTCACCTTGAGCTCGTGCGCCAGCGCGAATTGTTTGACGGGCTCCCGCTCCCGAAGCAGCAGGCACAGCAGGTAAATCTGGCGCTCGTCCGGCGAGAACTCGGCCTCCTCCGACACGGATACGATGCCGCCGAGACGCTCAAGCGCAGCCGGGTCGCCCTGCAGGGCGATACCCGAGCCGGATTTTTTCACCAGCGATACAGCCTGCCCTGCCAGCAGCTCCTCGACCGCGGCAAGTTCACGATGCACGGTACGCGAGCTAACCTGGAGCCCTGCGGCAAGCTCGGCGGCCGTCATCTCCCGCCCGCTGCGCAGCAGCAGCTCGAGGATGAGCCGGGTTCGATTGGATACGCTCATGGACGGATCATTCCTGTCTATCCAAAATGGGCTGAACGCCGGCGATATGCTCGCCAGCGTCAGCCAATTCGATATGCGGAGCGGATGCGGCCGTCAGGACGCTCCGTTCCGGGAGAGCGCTTCGGCTCAGGCGAGCCTGTTCACCAGTACGTCGTACGCCGGGCTCTTGAGGAAGTTGTCGATCGAGATATGCTCGGCGTTCGGCGCTTTTTGTCTGGCGCGGTCGGTGAGCGTCTTATGCGTAATGACGATATCCGCGTCGTCCGGAATGTCGCTGATCGCCGTATTAATGACTGTAATGTCCGATCCCGCCGCCTTCATCTTTTTCCGCAAAATCGAGGCACCCATGGCGCTTGAGCCCATGCCGGCGTCGCAGGAGAAAACGATCTTGCGCACGTCTTCTTTATCCTTTACCGCCGAGGCAGCCGCTTGAAGACTTGCGTCGACGAACGCGGTGTCCGGCATCGAAGACCGAGATGCGCCTACAATCGCTGCGCTCGCAGCGCCTGCCGCCGCAGCCGTCGTGCCCGCTGCTTTCATCGCTTTCATACGATTTTGCGCTTCCTCGATATCCTCGTCCTGCGCGTTCTTCTTCGACGTCTTCAGCAGCAGCGCCGAGACTGCGAAGGATACGATGCCCGCGGTGAGCACGCCGCTCAGCACCGGCAGCAAGCCGCCCTTCGGCGCCATCGCGATATAGGCGAAGATGCTGCCTGGAGATGGCGGAGCGACCAGTCCCGCGCCGAAGAGCGAGAAGGTGAAGGTGCCGGTCACGCCGCCGGCGATGACGGCCAGAATCAGGCGCGGATTCATCAGGATGTAAGGGAAGTAGATCTCATGGATGCCGCCGAAGAAGTGGATGATCGCGGCGCCCGATGCCGACTGGCGGGCCGAGCCCCGTCCGACGAACATGTAGGCGAGCAGGACGCCGATGCCCGGGCCCGGATTCGATTCGAGCATGAACAGAATCGACTTGCCCGTACGCGATGCTTCGTCGAGCGCGATAGGGCTTAGCACGCCGTGATTGATCGCGTTGTTCAGGAACAGGATCTTCGCCGGTTCAATGAGGACGTTCGCCAGCGGGATCAGGTTGTGATTGACCAGGAACTCTACGCCGTCCGACAGCCAGCTCGTCAGTTGCTCGATGACCGGGCCGATGCCCGAATACGCGAGCAGCGTCAGCGCCGCGCCGATGATGCCCAGTGAGAAGTTATTGACCAGCATCTCGAAGCCCGCTTTGATCTTGCCCTCGACGGATTTGTCGAACTGCTTGAGCACCCATGCGGCGAGCGGGCCGCAGATCATCGCGCCGAGGAACATCGGGATGTCTGTGCCGACGATGATGCCCATCGTCATGAGCGCGCCGATGACGCCGCCCCGCGTCTTGTGCACCATGGTGCCGCCGGTGTAACCGATCAGAACCGGCAGCAGATATTTGATGATCGGGTCGACGAGCTTGGCGAGCTCCGAATTCGGCGCCCAACCGGTCGGTATGAATAATGCGGTAATGATGCCCCAGGCAATGAACGCTCCGATGTTCGGCATGACCATGCCGCTCAGGAATCGTCCGAATTTCTGGACGCCTACTCGTATTCCACCGCTAGAAGCAGAACGCTGTACTTGCTCCATTTCGGTTCCTCCTTAGAATTAACCGCTTTCTTTTCGCGGGATTCCGCAGCGGTCGATATGCGTTTATCGTACAGCGCGCACTTATAGGCATCAACAAAAGGATACCGCGAATTTGTCAATCATACTGTTGACAGCATTTGATGATTTTATGAGCCGACAGCCGGCGACGCCTGTTCTAGCGCGTTTTTTCGGGACAAGAAAACCGCCAGGGATTGCCCTGACGGTCCTGTTAAGTTTAGCGGATATCCGAAACCGGAGTTGCGCGTAACGCCTGTCGATGGCTCATCGGACAGCCGTTCCG
The DNA here is from genome assembly GCF_042683485.1 of Cohnella sp. GCM10020058. Classification (NCBI taxonomy): domain Bacteria; kingdom Bacillati; phylum Bacillota; class Bacilli; order Caryophanales; family Paenibacillaceae; genus Cohnella; species Cohnella sp. GCM10020058. The sequence goes on along the minus strand of NZ_JBHUJV010000004.1, from coordinate 450,925 downwards.
ATATAGGCCTCCGTGTCGTTGATAGTTTCGTTCTTTCGCCGCAATGCCTGCAAATATACATCTAATTTTGCCGATGTCTATTCTTTTGAGAAGAAAAGATGCGCAGGTGCAGTTATTTTCCTCCATCGGTCCGATTTTCGGCTTGTGTTTTGAATTTACCTGCACATTTGCAGGTATTTCTTCAAATGTCGCGGGTCGGCAAAAATTTCATGTACAAATGCAGGCTTTTAACCAGCAAAACATCGGATAAGCGCCGGCACGCCGAACGCACGCTTAACTGTACACGATTCGCCGCCACCCGACGGGGTATCGATCGTTATCTCAATATGTCTCCATTCCCAAACACCCGATCCGATCCGCGCCTACTCCGCGGCCGCGCCTGCCGGCAAGGTTTTGCCGGCTTCGCTCGCCGTCTTCCGCGACCGCTTGTAGAACAGCAGCGTCGTAATGAACGCGGCGCCGAGCATCCCGGCATACACGTACAATACGGGGATCAAATGGCTCCCAAACTGGTCCGGCGACGCGATCTGTCCGCCCTGACGGAAGATCAAGCTGCCGATGGCGATGCCGAACACGCCGCCGAGCTCCCGTGTGGCGTTGGAGACGCCGCTCGCTTCGCCGGAGGAAGATTCGTGCACGGCGGACAGTACGCCCTCGGACAGCGGCGTGAGGCTAAGCCCCATCCCGAGACCGGCCAGAACCATGGCGGGCGCCAGGTAAGCGAAGGAGAAGACCGCCCCGTTCACGGCGATGAGGATCGCGAACAGGCATAGCGCGACTACCTGAAGCAGCAGCCCGGTCAGCAGTACACGGCGGGTGCCGAGACGCCCGATGAAAAGCCCTGCCAGCGGAGCGGCGACCATCGTGGCGCCGGTCCAGGCCATCTCGCGAATGCCCGCGCCGAGTGCGGAGTAGCCTTGCCCTTGCTGAAGGAACAGCGTGAGCAGGAAGATGGCGCCGAAAATGCCCGCGTTCAACCAGAATCCCGCGGCGATGAGCGCGGAATAGTCGCGGCTCTTGAACAGTCCGAGCGACAGCAGCGGATAAGGATGGCGCCATTCCCAGGCGATAAAGACAGGCAGCAGCGCCAAGCCTCCCGCCAGCGGGCCCCATACTTCGAATGCCCCCCATCCCGCTTCATTGCCGCGCACGAGACCGAACACGATGCCCAGCAGCGAAACGGCGATCAGCAGCAGGCCGATCAGATCGAGACGTTTTTCCACACCCTTGGACTCGCGCAGCCACAGCCAGCCGAATGCCACGGTTAGCACGCCGATCGGAACGTTGATCCAGAAGATCGTCTGCCAGGGAGACCCGTTGACGATCAAGCCGCCTACGAGCGGTCCCATCGCGAGACCCAGACCCGATACGCCGGATACGATGCCGATCGCGGCCGCTCTGAACTTGGGCGGAAACGCCGCGCTGACCAGCGTGAGACTGATCGGCGCGATCGCCGCGCCGCCGATGCCCTGGATAGCCCTGGCTAATGTGAGGCCGATCGCATGTGTACTCAGCGCCGAGGCCAGCGAACCGAGCGTAAATACGGCGATGCCGAGCAGGAACACTTTTTTGCGGCCGAAACGTTCTCCCAGCATGCCGAGAGGAATTAACAGCACCGCGAAGGTCAGCGTATAGCCGTTAGTGAACCATTCCAGATCCGCGAGGTCCGCGTTAAACGAATTTTGAATCGAAGGCAGCGCTACGCCGAGCACCAGCGTATCCAGCATGACCATGAACAGGGCAAGGCAAATGATGACCAGCATCCGGTTTCTTTGCAAAGTCGACATGAATATCACTCCTTATTTATCGATAAATAAATTAACTCCCTTAAACAACCGCCAAGCGCAAAGGCTTGACGGCAGCAACGAACAGGTAGGCGCTTGAAGCGAGCCATCACCATCCGAAAAGGCAGCGCCTTGCTCTCTATTCCTTCTCTGACCACGGGAGAAGTCTAGGCAGCTCCAGTATTTGAGACAGCGCGATGAGGAGCCCCATACCGATGAACGTACCCGCCTCCCCGGCGGCATTCGGAATGCCCGCCTGCGCAAACCGGCGGCCGACCATCTCATGGATCTCGGCGAACTTCGACTTCACTTCTTCGCGAATCGCCGGCTCCGGAATCGCATAGGCTTGCATAACCAGCAAAATCTCGTTGCGATGCGTGACCAGCAGCTCCTCGAATGCGCCGCCCATCCGATGGACCAACTCCTCGGGAGGGCTCTCCACGACGGAGAAGGCATGCACCAGACGCCGGTAACCGCGGTCCAGCACGGCGAGGAACAGCTCCTCCTTCGTCTTGAAGAAGTGGAACACGTAGGGCTGCGTCACGCCCACGGCCTTGGCCACGAGCGCCGTCGTCGTCTTGTAAAATCCTTGGAAAGCGAATAGTTCGGCAGCCGCGTCGAGAATTTGTTCCTTGCGCGTCGCTGAGTTTGCATCGTCCCTGGGTGTCATTCGCCGCAACTCCAAACTTGTTTATTTATTTATTAATAAATAACATAGAGTTACAATTCTTGTCAATGGTCACTTGCTAAAACTTCTCCTCTCGCATAACGAAGGATAGAAGGGCTTTGACTGCGAATTTTTGATAAAATAAGGTTATCTGTACAATTCGGAGGGCGCTAACTTGGACTACATCATATTGGATATCGAATTCAACGGACGCAAATTCGCGAGCGAGCTGCCTATGGAAGTCATCGAGATCGGCGCGGTAAGGCTGAACGATGCGCTGGAGACGGTAGACGAGTTTTCGGCGCTCATCAAACCCGTGTACTTTGCCAAGCTGAACAGCTTCATTAAGAAAAAGACCGGCATTCCCCAGGAGGATATCGACAGCGCGAGCGGCTTCGTACCGGTCATCCGGGCGTTTCTGGCGTGGCTCGGACGCAGCGAGTCGTGCCGATTCGTCACGTGGGGCGGCGAAGACTTCAAGCGAATCGTACTCGATACGCGCATGCACAAGCTCGACGATGCCTACTGGATGTCCGCCGTTTATTATGATTTGCTCAAAGTATACTTGCGCGGCCGCGGGTTGACCAACGATGTCAGCGTCGAAGCGGCGCTCGAAGAACTCGGCATTCCGTCCGGGGGCTCGGCCCACAGGGCGCTGGACGACGCGCGGATGACGGCGGAGATCTTCCGCAAGACATTCGCCGTGCTCGATCCGGAGCGCGACGCGAGACAGTACAAGGATACGTTCAGCAACGCGAAGGAACGGCGCACAGTCAAGAACGCGATCAGGCTTGCGCAATCGCAAAGGCTCACGCTGAGCTGGGAGCTGGTGGCGGAGCAGATGCTCGCAGGCAAGGTCGATCTCGCCGATCCGCGCAAGGCTGCGGAGCTGAAGGCCTATTTCGAGGCGGAGACGGCGAAGCCCCCCAAGCCGCCTAAGCCGAGAAATCCCGAGCGCCAGAACCAGAGCCAAGAGAGCGGAACCAACGTCGAGGCGCCGGTCGCCGGCACCGTGGAAGCGGATGCGGGAGATGCGACTGAGTGAGATGCGGGCTAAATGAGGTGCGACCGACAAGTCCGCTTACGATTCAAATAAGCCATCAGGGAAGATCGCCCCGATGGCTCTTTTTCGTCTTCCGGATATCCGTAACGCCCCGCAATGGCTCATCCGACAGCCGTTGCGATGGAGCGACCTATCGTTGTCCGCGTCGATCCTTCGCCGTAAAGCCTGCAAATATACATCTTATTTCGCCGATCTCCGTCGTTTTAAGGGAAAAAGATGCATATGTGCATGTATTTCCCTCCACCAACCAGTTTTCCAACTCTTGCTTTGAATTTACCTGCACATTTGCAGGTATTTAATCAAGTGTCGCAGATCGGCGGAAAATACATGTACAAATGCAGTTATTCGGACCCGCCGACCGAACATCAGAAAAGCGCCAGCACGCCAAAAGCGCGTCTGCCTGTCCACATACCGCTGCAGCCCGAGCCAGGAAGGAAAGAGCTTCTTCCTCGCCCTTTTTCTTACCAGTTCATCAACGGCTTGACTTGCGCCCTACGCCCCTGCCACTGACGAATGCTGCGGCCCGATCGCAGCGGACCGTCAGGCCTTCTTATTTCGCATGGCCTTGAGCACCTTCACGCCCTCGACCTCTCCGTCCACGAACCGGCCGTATTCCTCCGATTCCTTGGGTACGAGCGCAACCTTGCCTTCTGCGTTAAAATGCAGACCCCAGCCGTACTTCTTCGGCAGCATCGAAGCCCGCATGCATGCCTTCGGCTTGCCGTAGAAACCCGCCCGCATCTCCGCATCCCTCGCATCCCGCTCATCGGGCGAGAGCTGCTTGTGACGGACGTAGGTCTCGTACAGAATCTCTTCCTGCGTGTACGCGTACGGCTCGCCGGCGATCATGTCGTACTCGATGCCCGGCTTCGTCTTGCCTGCCGCCTTGTCCGGCGGCACAGCCCCGTGCTCGACGGGACAGTCGTCCGACACCGCGATGAAGGTGTTGTAATAGTTCCATTCCATGGCGGGAGTCCCTCCTTTTCAACGTGAAGGCATTGGACATTTCCTCTTGGCATGAACGTAACATATCCGGACGCGACATACAATCGGTTCGTGAAAGGAGCGGCAAAAACGAAAAGAGCCGTCCCATGCGCCCGTCTCGCGATGGGCCTGGAACGGCTTTTGCCGGTCGAACGCATTACGGGTTCGCGAAGCTCAGCGCGCTGCCGAGCGCCGACGCTGCAGCGTCGCTTACCTCGTCTCTATCATTTCTTGCAGCCAGCATGCACCCTGCAGCCCGCCCGCTCACCCCACCGGCGCCAGGTAACAGGCTTCGAGCTCGTCCGCCGGCATCGGCGCATCGATAAAGTAGCCCTGCGCAATATCGCATCCCAGCTCTCGCAGACGTGCCATCTGCGTATGCTTCTCGACGCCCTCCGCAATGACGCGGAGCTCCATCCCCTGCGCCATCTGGATAATCGCCCGCGTGAGCGCGTCGCTTTTCGGATCCGAAGTCAGCTCGCTCAAGAAGCTCTTGTCGATCTTCAGGATATCGATCGGCAGCTGCTTCAGATAACCGAGCGCAGAGTAACCTTTGCCGAAGTCGTCGATCGCCACGCGAAAGCCCATCGCCTTGAGCTCGCGCAGCACGCCGATCACCGACTCCATGTCGACGATGCCGAAGCTCTCCGTGATCTCAAGCACGATCTGACGCGGATCGCAGCCGGCGTCCCGCACGATGCCGCGCACCGTCTCTGCCAGATCGGGCGCCATGAACTGCCTTCCTGACAGGTTTACCGCGATCGCGGGAACGGTCCGCGCCTTTCGGCTCCATGCGCCAAGCTGCTTGCAGACTTCGCCGAGCACCCAGTTGCCGATCTCCCGGATCAGGCCGGTCTCCTCGGCGATCGGGATGAACTCGGCCGGCGAGATCGCCCCCAGCTCGGGATGCCGCCAACGCAGCAGCGACTCCAGACCTTCCAGCCTCCCGCTCTCCACGCCGACCTGCGGCTGGTAGACGAGCTGCAGCTCTCCGCGTTCGGCCGCGAAACGGAGCTCCCGCTCCAGCCGAAGCTTGCGCGAGAAAGCTCCTCCGATTCCCGAGTTGAACAGCTGCGGACCGGTGCCCTGCGACTTGGCCTCGTACATCGCCAGGTCGGCGTGCTGCATCAGCGACTCCAGGTCTTTGCCGTGATCCGGGTACATGCTGATGCCGATGCTGGCATTCATATAAATCTCGTTGTCCGCCCCGTCGAATGGACGCGACATGAGCTCTATCACCCGCTGCGCAGTCTCCAGCGCTTCATCGGGGCTTCTCAAGTGCCGCAGCACGACGATAAACTCGTCGCCGCCCAGCCTCGACACGACGTCCTCCGCACGGACCGCCCGCTTCAGACGCTCGCCCATTTGCCGCAGCACTTTATCCCCCGCATCATGGCCCAGCGAATCGTTCACCGACTTGAACCGGTCCAGGTCGATGAACAGCACGCCGAGCCGCTCTCCCTTTCTCCGACAGCCTTCCATGACGTCCTGAAGCATGTCCTGCAGCAGCGTGCGGTTGGGCAGCCCCGTCAGCATGTCGTAGTGTGCAAGATACTTGAGCCTGTCCTCGGCCTGCTTGCGCGCAGTGATGTCCTTGAACATGCCGATGTAGTTCGTGACCTCGCCTTGCTCGTCGCGCAGCGTCGTAATCGTCAGGAATTCGGGATAGAGCTCCCCGCTTTTCCGCCGGTTCCAGATCTCGCCCTGCCACCTGCCTGTGTCGCGCAGATTCTCCCACATGCGATCGTAAAAGTCGCGTCCGTGCCTGCCGGACCGAAGCAAGGCGGGCGTATGTCCGCACGCCTCCTCTTCCGTATAGCCGGTGACGACGGTGAACGCCTGGTTGACGGATAAAATTTTGAGCGACGTGTCCGTAATCATAATGCCCTCGCTCGCGTGGCTGAACACCTGCGCATGCAGCCTGAGCTTGGAGGCCGCGCTCTTGTACTCGGTCAGATCGAGAAACATCGCCATATAATTTTGCAGTTGCCCCGCCTCGTCCTTAACCGCGGAGATCGACAGCCATTGCGGGTAGACCTCACCGTTTTTGCGCCGGTTCCAGATCTCGCCCTTCCACTTGCCGTCAAGATGAATCGCCGCCCACATGCGCGCGTAAAAATCGGGCGACTGACAGTCGGATTTGAGCACGCTTGGCGTGAGTCCGACAACCTCGCTCTCGTCGTAGCCCGTAATTCTGGAGAAGGACGGATTCACTTGTATAATGCGGGCATGACAGTCCGTGATCATGATCGCTTCCTGCGAATCGCGGTAAATTCGGGCATAGAGGGGCCATAAGGTCTCGTCATGCTTCATGCCGCCCGCCGATGCCAGATATCCGCTCATGTCAATGCCTCCCTGGTGCCGCCGTCCCAATGTCGTTTAACGCGGAACCAACCCGACTGCATCAAGCTTCGGCGCCAGCCTAGAGCCCGCGTTTTTAAGCTCAAACGCCGCTCCGATATCCACGGATAGATTCCTCACGGCTAGCAGCAGACCAAGCCCCGAGCTGTCCAGGTCCGTGACCTCGCCCATTCGCAGCACAACGCCCGTGATTCCCGCCGTTAACTCGGGAAATAGCCTGTGTCTGAGCTCGATCGCTTCGGCTATGCCGATCCTGCCGGACAGCACAATCTCGATCGTACTGCCGTCTCGCCTGATATCGCACTTCATGACGAACCTCCCGCGGCGTCGACAGCCGTGTGATCCGAACCGACAAACACCGGCAAAATTAGGTACTTTTTCTTATATACACCTAGTCGGCGGACCCTGTATGTGACAAATCTCACACGCATGATTCTTCCATTCGACACAGATCGGCGGCAGCAGGTAGAATTGTAGAAAGAGCATGATCGACGAAGGAGACTAAGCGATGAAACTGGCGTCATGGAACGTGAACGGACTGAGAGCCGCGATGAACAAAGGGTTTGGCGAATACTTCGACGCGCTGGACGCGGACCTGTTCTGCGTGCAGGAGACCAAGCTTCAGGAGGGACAGCTAAATCTGGACCATGGTGAGCGGTACGGGCAATATTGGAACTATGCGAAACAGAAGGGCTATTCCGGAACCGCCGTTTTCACGAAGCGCAAGCCGTTGTCGATACGTTACGGAATCGAAGAGGATGCCGAGGAAGAAGGCCGAATTCTGACGCTGGAATTCGAAGGCTTTTACCTGGTCAACGTATATACGCCAAACGCCCGCCGGGACTTGTCGCGCCTCGAGCTGCGCCTGGCATGGGAGGACCGGTTCCGCCGTTATCTGACGGAGCTCGATGCGGTCAAGCCTGTCATCGTCTGCGGCGACCTGAACGTCGCGCACGAGGAGATCGATCTGAAAAATCCGAAGCCGAACCGCGGCAACGCGGGCTTTACGGACGAGGAGCGCGCGAAAATGAGCGAGCTGCTGGACGCGGGCTTCATCGATACGTTCCGCCACCTGTACCCCGACCGGACCGACACTTACTCCTGGTGGTCTTACATGCCCGGCGTCCGTGCACGCAATGTCGGATGGCGCATCGACTACTTCCTCGTATCCGCGAGGCTCGCTCCTTTCGTGCGGGAGGCATCGATTGACTGCCAGATTATGGGCAGCGACCATTGCCCTGTGCTGCTGGAGCTGGACGATTCGATCTGGGACGGCATCGAGACTGCCTGATTATGCCGTAATTTCGACGAAAAAGCTGACGATCTGTACCATGATTGGCGTGCCGGCAAAAAGCGTCGCTCCCTCGGGATCGATCGTCACCGATGCCGGTGTCAGCGTGTAGACGTCCTGCTCTTGCGGCACGCCGTTCAGATACAGCATCGAGTAGGCGTTCGGGCCGAGTCCTTCAAAAGCCGTCGCCGGCACGCCGTCGACCATGAATTGGCCGGCGCCGATGGCGACCGGACTACTCGTATCTTCTTCGAGGAAATGAAGATACAGCGCGTTGTTCGGAAGAACGGCAATACCGGCTGGAAGCGGGCCCTCCGGTCCGGTCGCACCCGTTGTACCGGTCGCGCCGACCGAGCCTGCGACTCCTGTCGCACCCGTTGCACCGGTAGCGCCGACTGAGCCCGCAGCGCCGGTTGCGCCAGTGGCGCCGACCGAGCCTGCTACTCCCGTCGCACCCGTTGCACCGGTTGCGCCGACTGAGCCCGCAGCGCCGGTTGCGCCAGTTGCGCCAGTTGCGCCGACCGAGCCTGCGACTCCCGTCGCACCGGTCGCGCCGACTGAGCCCGTCGCGCCGGCAAGACCGTTCTCTCCTCGCGGACCCGCTGGCCCTGCCGGTCCGGCGTCCCCCCGGACGCCCTGAAGGCCTTGCAGCCCCCTATCTCCTTGCAGCCCGCGCCCTCCGATCGGCCCCGGCACGCCCGCCGCCCCGGGAATACCCTGAACGCCTTGCAGGTCGCCTTCCCTCCGCGTCAACCTCCGCATGCTTCCGCCCGGCATTGGCTGTGCCTGCTTTCCTGGCCCCGCACGCTGCAGACATTTTGCGCGATATCTTTCTTTTTTGCGGCAAGGCAGCTTTGGCTTATCCGCCGTGCCGCCGCTCGCGCCGCGGGAGCGACGGCGCCGCCTTCCACGAGATCCGTGTCCGACCATTCCTGTGCCGCGCTTGCACCGGCTGCCTGTCATCCCCATCGGAATCCCTCCTCCCCCCGTCGATTGCGGCCAGAAACCGCATTCCGCCTGCGCAAGATGATCGCCGTACCTTTTTCGGTATGCCTATAGTATGCCGTATGGGACGTTTCGCCTTGGGCTGTTGGCCTTGAGTGCCGCTAACTTTGCGTCATTGCCGTCCAAGTTGAGCTTGATGACGCGGTCGATCTGCCGTACCGGAATGGTGTGCGTCTGCATGTACTAAGATTAGAGCCGAGGCTCCTAAGCAGTCCGCTCGGCCCGGGGAGGTGAATTGCGATGCCCGTAATTAAACCTGTCATCATCGCCGTCGCCAGCGCGCCGGTCTCTACCGGCGGCGTCATCACGACGACCGTCAGCCCGACTGTGGCCCGCTTCTATGCCGCAATAACGGCTGCCATGATCGTAGGCGGCGTGACGACCATCCCAGCCGCCAGCTTTCTCGACGACGCCGACGCCCCCGTGACCGTGCTGCCCGTACCGGCTGACAACGGCTATTACAACGTCTACATTAACGGAATTCTTCAGCAAGGAGGCTTGTCCACATTGACTACCGCCAGCCTCGCGCTGGCTGCGGCAGATTTCTTGGAAGGCACGCCCGTCCTGCTTGAAGTAGGTACTTTCGGCGGCGACTCGGCGCTGACGACACAACCGACCATCTCGGCTCCGACGATTACGATTGTGTCTTAATCGATAGAATGGCAGAAGGCCGGCCCCCACTTCAAGGGGCCGGCCTTCTTTGTTCACTTTTTGCACAGCCCCTTACTTCTCCGCATCCAGTCTAGACAATAGCTGATCCGACAACCATGCCCAATTAGCCACCGTGCCGTCGCCGACGTCGTTCTTTCGCAGCAATGCCTGCAAATATACATCTAATTTCGTCGACGTCGGCCCTTTTACACAAAATAGCTGCAAATACGCAGGTATTTCCCTTCCACCGGCCTACTTTCCGGCTTGCGCTTTGCATTTACCTGCACATTTGCAAGTATTTCGCTAAGCATCGCGCTTCGGAAGAAAATACCTGTACAAACGCAGTTTTTTAAGCCGCAAAGCTTTCAAAAACACCGGCAAGAGACTGGCGCGCTGCATGCTCCGCGAATGACCACCCAATTCATACTTTTGGCTTTTCCCAAAAAGGAATCGTCAGCGCTTCTCCTTAAACGCCAGATGCGCGTATCCCCATCCGCACATCGCAACGAGCACCTTGCCCAGCGTCTTGCCGTGATCGGACAGCGCATATTCGACCTTCGGCGGAATCTCCGCGTAGACCCGCCTGTCGACGAGTCCGTCGCGCTCGAGCTCCCGCAGCTGGTTCGTCAGCATGCCTTGCGTGACGTCCGGCAGCCGTCGGCGCAGCTCCCCGAATCGCTTCGTGCCCTCCTCGAGCAGCAAAAACAAGATCAAAGGCTTCCACTTGCCCCCGATCGCGCGCAGCGTCGCCGATATTCCGTCCGTGGCGACTTCGCGCCGCTTGTCGTCGGTCATCGTCGGCGTCCTCCTCGTTACTCTTCCCTTCAACAGGCCTTTTTTCCACTTTAACAGAGCTCCGGGAAGAGCGGTAGTGGTTCGTCTAGCGCGAGCAATCTCCGCGTCGGTACGGTTTTGCGGACTATGTATGGAAAAACGGCGTACTGTGCAGTCGCAGGCGCGCGGTCCATAATGAAAGAGCCATCCGGATGAGCGGCAAACGAAGGAGAGAACGCAAAGGATGAACATTTCGTTAAAAGGCAAATCCGCCGTCGTGACAGGCGCGAGCCGAGGGATCGGACTGGCGTCCGCGAAGCTGCTGGCCGAGGCGGGGGCCGGCGTCGTGGCGGCAGCCCGCAGCGCGACGGACGAGCTGCGGACGCTCGCAGCGACGTATGACGTGCATCCTGTCGAAGCGAACGCGGCATCGAGCGAAGGAGCCGCAGCGGCGATCGAGGCCGCAGTCTCGCGATACGGCAAGCTGGACATTCTCGTCAACAACATCGGCGCCACGGACGCCCGCGCGGGGGAAGGCTTCCTGAAGCTATCCGACGAAGATTGGACGGAGATGTTGGAGATCAATCTGATGAGCGTCGTGCGGGCGACCCGCGCCGCCCTCCCGCATATGTCGCCGGGAGGCGCCATCGTCAATATCTCTTCGATGAACGCGATCATGCCGAACGCGCGCATCATCGCTTACAGCGCCTCCAAAGCCGCGACAACGAACCTGTCGAAAAATCTGGCGCTCGCCTACGCGCCCCAAGGCATACGCGTCAACACCGTGGCGCCGGGCCCGACGGAAACGGCGATGTGGGAGACGCGCATCCCCGCCGACCAGGAGGAAAAAAGCCGGATGGCAAAAGAGATCGGCATCTCACTCGGCCGGTTCGCGCAGCCGGAGGAGATCGCAGCGCTCGTCGTATTTCTTGCGTCCGACCGCGCTTCGATGATTACTGGCGCGGATTATATCATCGACGGCGGCTTGGTTAAGACGATTCATTAAAGGTCGCAGGCCTTACATGCAAAGAAAAAAGGTACAGCCGCCCCGAAAGTTGGAGGTGCTGTACCTACTTTATAAAGACGGTGTCAGGAACTGATAAATTGCTGCGTCCAATAGCTGCGATAATCGGAACTCGAGTAATAAGCGTAGCCAATGCCGATTTGCTCGTAGTCGCCCAGCATGTTTTTCAGATGGCCCGGGCTGTTCTCCCACGCCGTCACGACCGACGCAGGCGTCTCCTGTCCTGCCGCGATGTTCTCCGCCGCCGACCGGAACTTGATGCCCTGGTCCCGCATCATCTCGAACGGGTCCCCGTAGGTCGGCGACTCGTGGCTAAAGTAACCCTGCTCCCCCATGTCCGCGGACTTCAAGCGCGCGACCAGGGACAAAGGCACGCTGAGCGCGAACGGCTTGGTCTTGCCGTACCGCGCGCGCAGGTCGTTGGTCCGGAAAAACGCTTCGATCTCCTCGTTCGACAGCTTGAACAGTTCGCCGTTAAGCGCGTACTGCTTAAACGTCATCTCTGGCGCTCCCGCCGCCGCGTCGGGCTGAGAGATGACGGCGGTCTTGGACGCCTGCCGCCATTCCAGCGCGCGTCCCGTCAGCTCCGCGCTCGCGCGCAGCGGGATCATCGTGCTGTCCGACAGCAATTGCGCGGCCACGTCCAGCTTAACGACGTAGCCGGTCGTCTTGCCGGACGGATCGGTCACCGTCCGCTGCACGTACGGCGAGCCGATCTTCAGCTTCAGCACGGTCGCCCCCTGCCCCGCCTGCATCGTCGCCGTCACGACCCGCGCGTCGGGATCCCACGCCATGCGCGCGCCCATCGCTTCGAGCAGCGCACGGGCGGGCACGAGCATACGCCCTACCTTGATGACCGGCGCCGCCTCCGCGAACACGACGGGGATGCCGTCGACAATCGCGTTGGCAGCGGCCCCTGCCGCCCCCACAGAACCAGCGCCTCCGGGCGCCGGCACAACCAGCCCGACCGCCAGCAGCAGCGCCAGCCCCGCCTTGCTCAACCAACCGTATCGCCTCACCGGCATCGCCTCCCTCTATGGGGTCTCTTTACCCGGATGCTAGAAGGCCTTACCTCGAGTCTCGCTTCTACCGCTCTCCCAGCAGAATTCGCGTATACGGCGAATCCGCAGGCAGCATGATGACCGGTTCGCCCTTGAACGTCGTCGTGTAGCTTTGCAGCGTGCGGTACAGCTTGTAGAATTTCGGATCCTTGCCGTACGCCTCGTTGTAGATGCGGGCCGCTTCCTTCTCGCCCTCGGCCACGATCTTCTTGGCGTCCGCCTCGGCCTGTGCGATCAGCTCCTGCGCCTGACGGTCCGCGTTGGACGTCACCTTGCGCGACTGCTCGTCGCCCTCGGACAGGTAGCCGGCCGCGATCGACTGGCGATCCGAGATCATGCGGTTGTACACGCTCTGCTTGTTCTCGTCGGGCAGGTCCGTCTTCTTGATGCGCACGTCGATGATCTCGATGCCGTAGCTCTGGTTCTCCGCGACGTCCCGGACGATCTGGGTGATCTCGTCGTTGATGTCGCCCCGCGCCGTCGTCTCGCTGATGATGCTGCCGTATTCGATCTCGGACAGCTTGCGCCGCACCGCGTTGTAGACGGCGTCGCCGATCCGTCCCTCCGCAGCCGATACGGTCTGCAGCGACCGCAGGAAGCGATGCGGGTCGTCAATGCGCCAGACCGAATAGTTGTCGACGATGATCGGCTTCTTGTCCTTGGTCAGGATCGTCGTCGGCTGGCTGTCGTAGATGCGCTGGTACTTGGGGAGCGTGCGCACGGATTCGATGAACGGGATTTTAAAATGAATGCCGGGGGACTGATGGATGCGCGTCGCCTCGCCGAATTTGAGCACGACCTTGTACTGTCCCTCGCCGACGACGAACATGGATCCGGAGAGGAGGATGATGAGCAATAGCGCGCCTGCGCCGGTCAGGATCCATTTGCGGGTATTCATTGTCCGGCACCTCCCTGGGCTGCATTAGGCTGTGTCGTCGTACCGCTCGGAGTAGTCGCCTTCGCGCCGCTATTCTTGAGGAAACTGTCCAGCGGCAGGTAGTTCACTGTGTCTCCGCTCCCGTCGGTCACGATGACCTTGGCGTTCGGCAGAATCTGCTCGAGCGTCTCGAGCACGAGACGGTCGGCGGTGACTTCCGGATTTTTAGCATATTCATTGTAAACGGCATTAAATTGCGCCACGTCGCCCTGCGCGTTCAGGATCCGCGACTTCTTCTGCGCCTCGGCCTGCTCGATAAGCGCCTGCGCCTCGCCCCGTGCCTTGGGCAGCCGGTCGTTCACGTACTTTTGCGCCTGGTTGATCTTCGTGTTCTTCTCCTCGCGCGCGTTGGTGACTTCCTTGAATGCCGTCTGGACCTGGCCCTCGGGCGGCTCGATGTCCTGGAACTTCAGGTCGATGATCTGGATGCCCGTGCCGTACTTCTCCTGGATCTCCTCTAGCTTCTTTTTGACGTCGGTCTGGATGACCGTCTTGCCTTCCGTAATCGCGTAATCCAGCTTGGTCGCACCCATGACCGACCGGATCGCCGCGCTGGCCGAGTTCCTGAGGAACTGTTCCGGATCGTCGATGTTGTACAAATAGTCGCGTATATTAGCCACCTTCCACTCGATGACGGCGTCCGCGGACACGATGTTCTCGTCGCCCGTAATCATGAGCGCCTCGGACTCGACCGGCGACACCTTGCCGCCGCTGTCCTCGCGATAACCGATGTGCAGCTTCTGCGTCAAGTTCGCCGGCACCTTCACGACCCGCTGGATCGGCGACGGCAGCTTGAAGTGCAAGCCCGACTTCTCCTGCGTCGCCGTATACTTGCCAAACGTCAGGATCGCCGCCTGCTCCTGCTCCTGTACCGTGTAAAACGTCGTCGAGCCGATCCAGACTACGATGACCGCTGCGATGCCTAAAACGATGAGCCGCCACGTTCGCTTGGGCAGCTTCGGCATCTGGTACGCCCTTTGCGTATTGCCGCCTTGAAAGACTTCCATGCGCAATCCCCTCCCATATGTGTGTAGGAGTACATACGGCGAAAGGGCGTAAGCGGTTGCTTTGAATTGCGGGAATGGCTGAAGTTGTTGGAGCGTGAGACGTGGAGGAATAGCGATGTGGCACTTTCTTATTCGGCGGGGGAACGGGGCTTTGCGGCGGAATAGCGATGTGGCACTTTCTTATTCGGCGGGGGACGGGGCTTTTTGGCGGAATAGCGATGTGGCACATTCTTATTCGGCGGGGGACGGGGATTTTTGGCGAAATAGCGATGTGGCACATTCTTATTCTCTCACGAAAAACCGAGCATCCGCCCGGATGCTCGGTAAATCGCTCTGTTCCAACACTTTTACACTCGCCAGCGTCAGACCGTCGCCCGCTTCAGATCGAGCCACTCCATCTCTTCTCTCGTCAATACGAGACGCATCGCTTCATCGCAGGAGCGGAGCTCCTCGGCGTTGCGGGCGCCGATGAGCGCGCAGGCGGGAAACGGCTGGTTCAGCACGTAAGCGAGGGCGATCTGAATCGCGGTCACGCCTTTGTCCGCGGCAAGCCGCTCGGCGCGCGCGAGACGCTCCCAGTTATCGTCGTTGTAGAACACGCGCACCAGGTCGGCGTCGCTCCGGTCATCCGGGGAGAAACGCCCCGTGAAGAAGCCGCGCGCCTGCGACGACCACGAGAGCAGCGGAAGCTGATGCTTCTCGTGCCAATCGATGGTCGGTTGATCAGCCGAGACCGCGTCCTTCCAGTACGGCTCTTTGGCCTTCGCGAGGCTCAGGTTCGGGCTGCTGAACGTGAAGCCGACGAGGCCGTGCGCCGCTGCATACTCGTTGGCCTCCTGCAGCCGCTGCCACGTCCAGTTGGATCCGCCGATCGCCCCGATCGCGCCGGATTCGATATGGGCGTTCAACGCTTCGACGATGACGCCGACATGTACATCGGGATCGTCGCGATGCAGCGCGTACAGCTCGATGTGATCCGTCCGCAGCCGCTCGAGACTCACGCTCAGATCGTCGGCGATCGCCTGCTTGTTCACGCGCGGGCCGTCCTTGTTATGGTGCGCGCCCTTGGTCAGGATTACGATCTTGTCCCGGTTGCCGCTCTCCTCCATATACCGGCCGAGCACTTCTTCGCTCTGCCCGCCGCAGTAGATATGCGCGCTGTCGACGGCGTTGCCGCCGAGCGCCAGATAGGCGTCCATATTGGTCGCCGCCAGTTCGTACGAGTGATGGTAAAAGTAATCGGTCCCTTTGATCAGGCGGGATACGGGCAAGCGCGATCCCGGAATGTCGATGTATTCCATGCGTGCAGCCTCCTTCGATTAAATGACGATGCGCGCGCGCTCGGATGCCGACCGCAGCACCGCGTCGATGACCTTCATGTTGCTTACTGCATCCTCCGGTCCGAACGCCGACGCCTCGCCGTCGAGTACCGTTCTTGCAAATTCGTCGCCTTGCAGCGCATATTGGTTGCCGCGCGGCACCTCGACCTCTCTTCTGCCGTCTTTCGAAACGACGAAGAAGTTGTAGCCGCCGTCCGGTCCAGCGACGAAAGCCGACGGCACCTCAATGCTCGCCTTGGTGCCCAGCACCTCGAGCGTATTGCGCGAGGACGCCCACATGCCGCAGTCGAAGGTCAGCGCCACGCCGCCCGCGAACTCGACCAGCCCGGATGCCATCATATCGACGCCGTCGTGCTCGGGCGAAAAGAAAGCGTGCGCCGTAGCCGCCTCCGGCTCCTGCCCGAGAATGAGCCGCGCCGCGCTGATCGGATAGCAGCCGACATCGTACACCGACCCGCCGCCCCAGTCGCGCCGGTAGCGGATGTTCGTATGGTTCGCCGCGTTGTTGAAGGTAAACGTGCCGTGAATCCCCCTTACTTCGCCGATCTCGCCGGATTCGACCATTTGCCGGATCAACCGATAGCGCGGGTGATGGCGGTACATGAACGCCTCCGCTAGATGTACGCCCTTTTCCCGGCAAAATTCGACCATGCGCGCTGCCTCCGCGGCATCAAGCGCGATCGGCTTTTCGCACAGCACATGCTTGCCCGCTTCGGCGGCCCGAATCGTCCAAGGCAGATGCAGATGATTCGGCAGAGGCACGTAGACCGCGTCGATCGTATCATCCGCGAGCAGCGCCTCGTAGCTGCCGTAAGCGCGCTCGATCCCGAGTCGCTCCGCCGTCTCCTTCGCCTTGTCCGCATCCCGGCTCGCGATGGCCGCCACGACGTTCCGCTCCGACTGCTGCAGACCGGGAATAACCGCGCGAACCGCGATGCCCGCGCACCCGAGAATGCCCCATCTCAACTTGCGTTCCATTTGACCGCAGCCTCCTTGCTCATGCTTGATTGATAAGATATTGTCAGTATAATAACAACTAAATAAAATGAAAATGACAGCTTATTGACCATCATTAAAACAATATTGTCACAGAGGGAGAAAGACTGTGAGAAGACAAGCGCATCTGCTGACGCTAGCCGGAAGCCCGTATCTCGTCATGCCTGAATCGGTGGGCGCCTACCGCGATTTTCCCGACCATTCCGTGCTGCGGGAAGCCGGCGTGCTCAACAATTTCAACATCCATTATGTCGCGGCAGGCAAAGGCTACGCGGAGACCGAGACGGGCGTGCACGAACTGCGGGCCGGCGATGCCGTGCTGTATTTTCCGCTGCAGCGACAGCGCTACTACAGCAGCGAGGACGAGCCATGGGATGTGCGGTGGGTTCACTTTTACGGGGAGGAGCTGCGCGATTATCTGGTGCGACTCGGCTTTCATCAGTCCGCGGTCTGGTCCCTCCGGCAGCGGGAAGCCTGGGAAGCCGCGCACTTGGCGCTCCTCGGGGAAGCGGAGGCGCATCAGCTGCTGCGTCCGGTGCGCCTGTCCATGCTGACCTACGCCCTCTTTTCGGAGTTCGTTCAGCAGGCCGTCCCCGTCTCCGACGTCAAATCGGCGGGATCCGATCGCCGCATTCTGGATCTGCTGCCCGACATGCAGCGGGAGTCTTGCGCGCCTTTCATTCTCGAAGATTGGGCGGCGCGCGCGGGCGTGAGCCGTCATTATTTTTGCAAGCTGTTCCGGCAGGCGATGGGCTTCTCGCCCATGGACTTCGTCACCCGCTGCCGGCTGCAGGCGGCCAAGCAGTGGCTGCTCGAGCACCCGACGCTGCCCGTCGGGCGTATCGCGGAGGATGCCGGGTATCCGAGCGCGAGTTACTTTAACAAGCGATTTAGCGAGCATGAGGGCGTTACGCCGACGGAGTACCGGCGGCTGTTCGGGAAGGCTTAGGCGGACCGCAAGGATCGCAGCCCGATGGATGCCCATGCTGCAACGCACATAGGCCGGAAGCCCGACGAGGCATTCCGGCCTTTTTTACGCAGACGCAGCCTGTTCGTCAGCCGTGCGAGGCGTCTTGGTGCACGGCATCGTACGCTTCCCGCGCCTCGCTTACAGACGCATAATGTGCCGAAGACCATTCCTTCAACATCCGCAAAAAGGGAAGAAGCGTCATACCGAGCGGCGTCAGCGCGTATTCCACGACGGGCGGGACGACAGGCGTTACTTTTCGAACCACAAGGCCGTCGCGCTCCAGCTGCTTCAGCGTCTGGGTCAACATTTTCTGCGAAATGTCCGCGATCCGGCTCTTGATCGAGCCATACCGGATCGTTCCGTCTTCCAGGGCGTAGATGACGAGCGCCGTCCATTTGTTCGAGACGATCTCCAGCACCCGCCTGTAGCTGCATTCCACGATCGAGATATCGGGTTCTCTCACGCCGCTGCCTCCTTTACGCACCTTGAGGTTCGCATGCCACGTCAAAGTGCCTTCTTACTTAATTTTAGTAAATCAATTATGGTATGTCTATTCCCATCTCAAGGAGTGTGGCATTTATGAAAGCATATGTCGTCCGAGGCGGCTTCGGCCTCGATCATGTCGTTCAGGTCGACCGTCCGATTCCCGAGCCGGGTCCGGGCCAGGCGCTCGTCCGGCTCAAGGCCTTGTCCTTGAATTCCCGCGATATCGGCGTCATCGAGGGCTTCTACAATCCCGAACGCACCGAAGGCCTGATTCCCGTATCCGACGGCGTCGGCGAGATCGTCGCCTTGGGCGAAGGGGCGGCCCGGTTCAAGCTTGGCGACCGCGTCTGCGGCATCTTCACGCAGAGCTGGATCGACGGCGAGCCGACGCGGGCGAACTGGACGTCGACGCTGGGCAGTCCGCTGGACGGCCTTCTGGCCGAGTATGCGGTGCTGCCGCAGGAAGGGCTCGTCCGCGTCCCCGATCATCTGAGCGACGCGGAAGCCGCGACATTGCCGTGCGCGGCCGTCACCGCCTGGCATGCCGTCGTCGAGGAAGGACAGGTACGCGCCGGCGACACGGTCGTCGTGCAGGGCACGGGAGGCGTCTCCATGTTCGCGCTGCAATTCGCCAAGCTTAAGGGCGCGCAGGTCATCGTCACCTCCGGCAGCGGCGAAAAGCTTGAACGCGCGCTGGCGATGGGCGCCGATCACGGCATTCATTATACGGAAAAAGCGGATTGGGAAAACGCGGTGCTGGCCTATACGCAAGGACGCGGCGCGGACCATATCGTCGACGTGGGCGGCGCGGCAACGCTGAACCGTTCGGTAGCGGCGCTGAGGGTCGGAGGCAGGATCAGCATCGTCGGCTTGCTGTCCGGCGCGGCCGTCGAAGATTTCGCGATCGTCCCCGCCATTTTAAAAAAGGCGAGGCTGCAAGCGATAAACGTCGGGAGCCGCGCGATGTTCGAATCGATGAACCGTGCGATCGCCCATAACGGGCTCCGTCCGGCCATCGATCGCGTATTCCCGTTCGCCGAGGCGGTCGACGCGCTTCGGCGCTTGAAAACGGAATCGTACTTCGGGAAGATCTGCATTACGCTTTAAAACCATGCTATCCGCATCGGAGGCGTTTCTTTGGAGCGCGGCGGCGACTTGCCGCCGCAAATCGGCCGAGCGGCACGGCTATACCGCAAGCGGCAGTCCGCAGCTTCACGCCGGGGTCAGCGATGCAGCGCATAGCGGCTCGCCTTGCTCGCGCCGCGGATCGCCTCAAGCTCCGCGTCGGAGAGCGGCGGCACCTCTGCGGCCGCAAGATTCTGCAGCAGCTGCTCGCGGCTGCTTGCTCCCGGGATCGCCGCGGCGACCGTCGGGTGCCCGAGCGAGTAGCGGATCGCGAGCTGCGAGAGGCTGCGAGCCGGGGACGTCAACTGCTGCAGCTCGCCGCGCAGCGCGACCAGCTCGTCCAGCTCGTATTCGAGCACGCCCTTCGCCGGCTCGCGTCCGTCCGCCAGCGCCCCGCTCGCTACGGGTCCTCGCGCGATGACGCTGATCCCCTTTTCCGCCAGGAGCGGCAGCACCGTCTCTTCGGCCCGGCGGTCGACGATGCTGTACTGGTTCATGACGCTCGCGATTCCCGAGCGCGCGACATACTCGCGTATTACGTTGGGACGGATCGAGGAGATGCCGTACGCCCGGATGACGCCTTCGCGCTTCAACTGCTCGAACGCCTCGATCGTCTCGTCGATCGGATCGTCCAGCGTGCCGCCGTGCAGCTGGTACAGGTCGATATAATCGGTGCCGAGCCGCTTCAGGCTGTCCCGGACCGCCGACAGAATATATGCCCTGGAGGCGTCCCATGTCCAGCCGTCCTGCCCGGGAATGCGCCGGTTGCCGACCTTGGTCGCCACCACGACCTGCTCCCGCCGGCCCCGGATCGCCTTGCCCACCAGCTCCTCGTTGCGTCCGCCGTCATAAAGGTCCGCCGTATCCAGCAGCGTGACGCCCCGGTCGAGCGCCTCGCCGAGCAAGGCCGTCGCCTTCGTCTCCTCCGTGCCCAGCGACATGCAGCCGAGGCCGATCTCGCTCACGTACAGTTCTGAACCGCCCAAACGATTTTTCTTCATTATTCCGATCTCCTCCCTCTTAATTAAGTTCAATTCCCGCTAGACTAAGACGATCCCCACCTAAGCTCATCCTCGCTACAAACCAAGCATCGCGCGCTTGCCCGCAGCCGGATCCGATACGGCCTCCGGCACCTCGGCCGCGCCGAAGATCATTGTCATCCGCTCCGGCTCCCCATAAGGAGGCCATGCCAACTTCGCCGTGTCCGGCGAACCCGTCTTCGCAAATGCAAGCCATGCAGCCTGCATCTCCAAGGTCAGCCGGCGCGCGTCCGGACCCAGCGTCGCGCCCAACTGCCGCTCCAGTACCTGCAGATTGCCGAAGACAAAAACGATCTCCCGCATATGCACAGCCCGCGCCAGCGAGGGATGAACAGCCGAAGTCCAATCGAACCGGTACATCCATACAGGCGCATGCCCCGTCTGTGCGTGCGCGAGACGCAGCGCAGCGCGCCAGAAAAAAAGATCCGTCATAATATCCGCCTGCCCTTGTGCCGTATGCGGATACGAACGCACGAGCGATGCGGCGTCGGCAATGTCCGTCATGAGCTCGACGCCGCGAATCGCGCCCTCCAGGGGCACGGGCGCAGACCCGGGGCGGATGAAGTATTCGCCTTCGTCCCTGTTCGTGCCGACGAGCAGCGCCACGCCGCCCGCCGCGCCCGATCGGATCGCCTCGAGCGGCTCGACCGGCAGCGTGGCCGCCTCGACGACCGGCTGGAAGAGCATCGCCGGACCGCCGCCCAGCATCCGTCCCATCTCCTCGGCAGCCTGCATAATGGTCGACGCGGGAAGCTCCTTCAGCAGATGCGCGTCGGACCGTTCGATGCCGAGCAGCAGCAGGATGCCCGCCGTCACCTGCTCGGCCTGCTCCGCCGGCAGCGTCTGCGCCGCGCCGCTCTGCAGGATCGCCCGCGCGAACAATCCCTTCGCGTCCGGCATCGCAAGCATCGCGGCGATGCTCATCGCGCCCGCAGACTCGCCGAATACGGTTACCTGTGCCGGGTCCCCGCCGAACGCGGCAATCTCGGAGCGGATCCAGGACAGCGCGGCGATCTGGTCAAGCAGCCCGGCATTAGAGACGAAGCCTTCTCCGAGCGGCGCGAGATGCAGAAATCCAAAGGGACCGAGCCGGTAATTGACCGTAACGGCGATCACGCCTTGGCGGGCGAGGCTCGCGCCGTCGCAGGCCGAATCAGCGCCGGTGCCGGTAACGAACGCGCCGCCGTGAATCCAGAACATGACGGGCAGCGGCTTTTTGGTTCGTTTGGCGGGCGCCCATATATTTAAGTAAAGACAATCCTCGCTAGCCGGCGGCGTGTCCGCAGAAAGACCGTACTTCTCCGCGGGCCCGCCAGGCTGAAGACACGGCGGACCGAACGCTTTGGCCGGCCGGACGCCTTCCCAGGCCGCCGCCCGTTCGGGCGCCGCGAATCGCCGCTCTCCGGCCGGCGGCCTCGCGTACGGAATTCCCTTCCACGATCTCGCGCCGTTCTCCGCCTGCCCTTCCAACCATCCCGAGCTTGTCTTGATCCGCAAGTCGTCCACAGGCGCGCACCCTTTCCCGTCAACCTCTCCTTATCTTATTATCAATGCTTGCAAAGTGATTTTCCAGTCGCCGGCCCAAGCCAATGACGATTAGCTTCATACGCTGTATCACATGGACCAAAAATGCCGGCAAACGGCCTCCGTGAGCGGAAAGGAGCGGCGAGCGACATGGCTTCAGCCAAATCAGGCGCAGGAAAGACGGGTCCCCGCATCGACGTGCTGATCCCCGCGATCGAAAAGGATCTGGGCACCCTGCCCCACGTGATCGACGGCATCCGCAAGCAGGTCAAGCATCCCATCGCCAGCTTTATGATCGTCTCGCCGAACAGCAAGCGAATCCGGGCGCTCTGCCGGAGAAAAGGCTGCAAGTTCGTCGACGAGCGGACGGTGCTGCCGATCGGCAAAAAGGATATTCGCTACGGCACGAAGCGCTGGAATCGCGCGGGCTGGCTCTATCAGCAGCTGCTTAAGCTCGCGGGCAGCAAGCTGGGCGCGGCGGGCCACTATCTCGTGGCGGATGCGGACACCGTGCTGATCCGGCCTCACCGGTTCGTGACCGGCGGCCGGCCGGTCTTCTACTGCCGGAGCTGGAGCCAGGGCGATTACTTCCGCACGTACCGCAAGCTCCTGGGTGTCAAAGCTTCCGCCCCGCGCTCCTTCGTCACGCACTACATGCTGTTCGATAAGGCGAAGGTCAGGCAGCTCAAGGGGAAAATCGAGAAGCGCCTCGGCAAACGCTGGTACAAAGCGATCATCGGCAGCATCGATAAGACCAGGCAATTCGGTTTTTCCGAGTTCGAGACGTACGGCAACTTCCTGCACGGCCGCAATCCTCGCGGCATCGTCATGAAGTCAGCGCTGAACAAAAGCCTGCATACTTCGTTTTCTTCGTTGTCTCCGGCGCGGCTGCGCAAGCTCGCAGGCAAATACCGTTCAATCTCGTTTCACAAACGGAAGATCTATTCGAGACCCGGCATATAACCGTTTTATCAACGGCCCGGCGCGTGAGCGTGGGCCTTTTTGTCTTTTGCGGAAATAGGCGGACATACACAAAATTCCATTTTTTATATTGTATAATTCCAGTCGGAATGATAGTGTATATAAAAAACGAAGGAGCGGATGTCATGAGCAAGCCGTTGTTGGTCGTCGTCGGGGCGGGGGCAGGCGTTAGCGCCTCCGTCGCCAGGAAGTTCGGTTCGGAAGGCTTCAAGGTTGCGCTGATCGCGCGTCGAAAGGCCTCTCTTGAAGCGTTGGCGGAAGAATTGACCGGGCAAGGCATTGACACGTTCCCTGTCGAGGCGGATGCGTCCGTCCCCGCTTCCGTCGAGGAAGCGTTCGGCCGGATCCGCGCGAGCTTCGGGGAGCCGAGCGCGCTGCTCTACAACGCGGCCGCGATCACAAGGTCGGCGGTGTCGAACCTGGACGAACAGCAGTTGATCGACGACTTCAAGGTTAACGTCGTGGGCGCGCTGACGAGCGTCAAGCAAGTCGTGCCGTCGTTCGTCGCGCGCAAGCACGGGACGATCCTCATCACGGGCGGCGGCCTCGCGCTCTCTCCGAATCCGGCCTACGCCTCGCTGTCCATCGGCAAGGCGGGCGTCCGCTCGCTCGCGTTCGCATTGGCAGAAGAACTTGCGCCGCAGGGCATTTACGTAGGCACCGTCACCATCGCCGGCTATGTGTCCAAGGGCACGTTCTACGATCCGGACCGGATCGCGGAGTCGTACTGGAAGCTGCATGCGCAGCGCGACCAAGTCGAAATCGTTTTCGCGGAAAACTGATTGCCTGCAAGCCTTAGGCCGCCGTCGCCCGGACGCTTGCCCGAACGCCCCTTCTGGGCTACGATACATTCGAGGCACGTCCGGTCCGCCGCATCCCCATAGCAGCAACGCATCCAGAACGCGGAAGCCGGCTCCTACATATCTCGGCTGGAGGAATCATACATGACCAAGATCGCCATCATCATCGGAAGCACGCGCCCCGGGCGCAAAGCCGAGGACGTCGCCAAGTGGGTATACGAGATCGCCGCGAATCGGGACGACGCGTCGTTCGAGCTCGTGGACATCGCCGACTACGCCCTGCCCCTGTACGACGAGCCGATCCCTCCCGTCATGGGCAACTACAAGCACGCGCACACGCTCGCCTGGTCCGAGCGGATCAAGGGCTTCGACGGCTTCGTGTTCGTCACGCCCGAATACAATCACTCGACGTCGAGCGCGCTGAAGAACGCGATCGATTACCTATACCACGAGTGGAACGACAAGGCCGCAGGCTTCGTCGGCTACGGCAGCGCCGGCGGCTCCCGGGCGGTCGAGCATCTTCGCCAGATCGCAGGCGAGCTGAAGATGGCGGACGTTCAGGCGCAGGTTTCTTTGTCTCTCTTCCACGACTTCGAAAACTTCAGCGTTCTGAAGCCCGGCCCCAAGCAGGAGGCTTCCGTGAACAACATGCTGAGCCAGGTCGTTGCTTGGAGCGGTGCGCTCAAGACGCTGCGGGCTTAAAACGCTGCGGGCTTAAGACGCTGCGGGCTTAAGACGCTGCGGGCTTAACATAAGAAGGCGGGACTGCGGCACGGCCGCGGTTCCGCCTATTTTATCGTTACTCGGACGCGAACCGGCCGCTTCCGTTCTTCGGTGAATCGGCTCTGCCGCCCTTGGCGAAGGACGCCAACCCCGCCGACAGCGAGAGCAGGCCGAACGCAAGTGCCGCCCAGGGATGATAGCGGACCGTGGACGACACGTCGGCGAGCAGGCCGCCGGCCAAGGATCCGATCGCGACGCCAAGGTGCAGGAGCGACGTGTTGAGCCCGAGCACGATATTCGTCGATTCGGGCGCGATCCGGACGAAGTAGGTCTGGATCGCCGGAATCGCCACGGAATAGGCCAGCATCCAAGCCGCAGAGACGGCAAGGCCCGCCGCGAGGCCGCCTGCGGCGGAGGCGAAGATATATGTCGCGAAGGGCATCAAAGCCAAGGCCAACGCCATTGCGGCCAGACTCCGCACGATAACCGCCGGAGGACCGCGTCTGTCGGCCGCCCCGCCGCCGAAGCGCGTGGCAAGCGTACCGGCCAAGCCGAGCAGCAGCATCGTCATCCCCGTGTACGACAAGTTCAACCCAAGGACGTCCTGCAGAAAAGGTACGAAGTACGTGTTCAGCAAGGCGATGCCCGACGAGAACAGCAGAGACATCAGCAGCCCCGCCGCAAGCGCGGGCCGGCGCAGCACGGCGAACTGGCGGCCGAAGCCGACGGGGACGTCGCCTTCTATCTCGGGCAGCTTGCGCAGGATCCCTGTCATCGCGAGCAGCGCGCCTGCGCCGAGCAGCAAGTACATGCTTCGCCAGGACCATCCGTTAGCCAGGGCGATGCCGATTGGCGCGCCAAGCACAGACGCGGCGCTGAACGCCATCATGACGGTGCTCATGGCGCGTCCGAGCTGGCCGGCCGGCACGAGCTTGGGAAGCGTGCCGAGCGCCGTCGTCAGATAGACGCCTGCGGCCGCGCCGATCAGGGCGCGCAGCGCGAGCATTGCCGCGTAGCCTTCGCTGAAGTAGGAGAGCAGGCTGCCCGCAGCGAACACGAGGAGCGCGGCAGCAAGAAGCCTGCGGCGCGAGAACCGCTGCGTCAGCGAGACGAAGAGCGGCGTACCGACGGCGAACCCCATGGAAAAGGCGGTGACGAGCTGGCCCGCCTGGGCGATGCTGATCCCGGCATCCCGGGAGATGATCGGCAGGATGCCGACGACGGCCAGTTCGGCGAAGCCCGTCAAGAATGTGCCCAGCGTGAGCATATAAACAATCGTGCGATTCATTTTAACCACCTCTTATCATTGTCGCTGAGCCGCGCGGCCCTTGTAGCGACAGTATAAGCGGGCTACTATATTTAAGTAAGAACGCAAATCGTTTGGAGGTAATCTCTCTAAACGGACCTACTATTAAAAATAAAGCGTTTTGCGAAACAGGAGGCGAGCATGATGTCCGAACGCGAGAAGGACGAGGATAAGCCGATCTGCGAGGCGCTACAGGTGCTGGGGGCCAAGTGGTCCTTTGTCGTCATCGCGGAGCTCTGCAAAGGCCCCAAACGATTCAATCGCCTGCAGCGCGACGTCGCCATCGTAGGCACGCAGTCGCTCACGGATACGCTCCGTCATCTGGAGCAAGCCGGCATCGTACGGCGGGAGGTCTATCCGACGGTGCCCGTAACGGTCGAGTACAGCCTGACGGACAAGGGCATGGACTTCCAGGCGACGCTCGCCGAGATGGAGAAATGGGCGATGCGCTGGCGCAAGCCCGGCGGCGCAGAGGCGTCGGCATCGAATGCCGCAGACGCTGGCTGAACGGCGGAAGAGACCGCGGAGCCGCGTGCCGCCAGCGCAGACTGAGTGACGGAAGAGAGGCCGCGGAGCCGAATACCGCCGGCGCAGACCGAGCGTTGGAAGAGGCCCGGTCTTCAGTCTGTGCGCAAGCCGCGCTACAAAGAAGCGGCCAAGTGGACCAGCAGCGGCAAATACAGGAAGCTCGCGGCGGTCGAAAAGGCGACGTTCATCGCGACGAGCTCTTTGTCCCCGCCGTACCGCTCCATGAGAACGAGCGAATTGATCGCCGCCGGCATCGAGGATTGAACGAACAGCACTGCGGCAGTCAGGCCGTGCAGGCCAAGCATCGCGATCGCGGCGTACGACAGCAGCGGCACGATTAGGATGCGCATGCCGAGCGAGATCCAGATCTCCGGGCGCAGGCTGCGGCGCCAATCCGTCTTGCGAAGCTGCATGCCGAGGAGGAGCAGCACAACGGCCGGATATGCGCCGCCTACCAGCTCAAGGCCCGACGAAAGACTCTCCGGCAGGCGCACCTTGAACAGAAATAGCGCGATGCCGACGGCGGCCGCATAGACGAGCGGCGTTTTCACGATCTGGCGGAACGCCTGCTTCGGCTTAAAGGATGCGCGCGCCGCCAGGTAGAAGCCCAGCGTATTCACCAGGATGACATGCGTCACGACGTTGGTCACCCCGATCGCGAAGCCTTGCGTGCCGAAGGCGAGCAGCAGCAGCGGCAGGCCGTAGTTGTTAGAGTTGGAAAAAATCGTCGTCAGCTCCAGCGCGCGCTTCGAGGGCTCGCTCATCCGCAGCAGCCTCCCGGCCGCGGCGGCCGCGGCCCAGCAGAGCGCCGTCTGCAAGAGCGTATAGATCGCCACCGTGCCCAGCGTGCCGGTCTTCAGATCGCTGCTCGCAAGAGCCGACACGATGAGGCAAGGCGAGAGGGCGAACAGACTGAGATCGGCCAGCAGGCGAGAGTCGGGGGCTTTGTACTTTTGATACAAGTAGCCCAGGCAGCAAGCGATCAGGATGGGGATGCTGACGTTCGCGAATGTATGGAAATATGGCATGGCTTCTCGGCTCCTTGCCCGGCGGGCCGGGCGCTTCATTTGGTTCCTTAATCATAAGCCGAGTTTTGTTATTGTTTAAATATATATAGTTTATAATGTAAATAGTTCTTGACTATAATGGATGCTCGCACGATCCTGCACGGACCGGAGTTCCGCTATTTTCCCCTTCATTGATCATCTAGCCAAGTTTCGGACACAGCATCCGTTATTTTCGCCTAAAAACCATCCGGGTGCAGAGTTACACGGTAAAACCGCGCATCTCCATGCAGATAAGAACAAAATGGCACTAACGTCGCCACCTGGACGCTCTGAGAGGTGCCGATAAGCGCAAAAGGACACTAACGCCGCAACCGCGGCGCTCTGAAATGTGCCGATAAGCGCAAAAAGGCATTATCGCCGCCACCGGGGCGCTCCGAAAGGTGCCGATAAGCGCAAAAAGGCATTATCGCAAACGCCCCTACACGCCAGACTGCGCCGATAAGCGCAAAAGGGCACTACCGCCGGCTATTCGTTCAACGGCCCCCTTGTCCGTATCGTGGAGGATCCATGCGGACTGTGCCGGATGTGAGCGCCGGGCGTTTGCTTCTCAAAATAAAAAAGCCCGCCGGGAAAATTCCCCGGACGGACCCTTGGTGGGCGGCCAGCGCGCACGTCGGCGTGCTTATGTCATCCTATCTCGAATCTACTCTACAGCCTGCCCCCGCCGCATCGCCCTTCCTTTTACCAGCCCAGATCCAGCGTCTTGCCCGTCTCCACATAAGACTTGATGTTGCTCAGGATGATCGGCCAGCTCTGCTGCGTGCTCTCGTAGGAGGGATGCCCCTCGGGCCAGCGGTCGTTAACGAACGTCACCTTCGTGCTGCCGCCGACCGGCTCCAGCGTCATGGTGACGCGCGTCTCGAGCTCGGCGTGATTGTCCCGGTAAGACGGCCCCGGGTGCTCCGTATAACTCATGAGGCTGTGCGGCTCGTACGCCAGCACCGTCCCGTACACGTGAACGGTCTCGTCGCCATCGTTGCCCGGTCCAACGTATGCGTAGGGCGCGCCGACCTCGAAGGTCGACTGCAGCACGCTGCCGAAAAAGATCGCGCGCGTCCCTTCGGGCGAGACAAGCGCCTCCCATACCTGCTCCGGTTTGCCGCCAATATAAATCGTATACTTCAAATCTTCCATCATCGTTCCCTCGCTTCTATGGATTGTCGTAGCGTTGAATTGCGATGTTTATCGCAGACTGCTAGTATCGATTGTAAAAGAATGCCTGCCGTTTGTATTGGACAAACGCGACAGCACCTGGAGGTCATAAGCCGTGCAGCCGATCGAGCGTCCCTTGGATAAAGCGATACTCAAGCCGCTAGAAGCCGTCCGCAAATTCGATCTGAAGCAGTACGAGCCCTCGGCGGCGCTGTCGCAGTGGATCGAGAAGTTCTGGACGCTCTCCTACGATCTCGCCGGGGAGGCGCCGTTCAGCCAGACCGTCCTCTCTTATCCAAGCGTCAACCTGACGCTGGAATGCGAGGACGGCACCTGGTCCGCCGGCGTATACGGCGTGCCGCGCAGCACCTTTACCCGCACGCTGACCGGATGCGGCGAATGCTTCAGCGTCAAGTTCAAGCCCGGCGGCTTCTACCCTTTCTGGCGGCAGCCCGCTTCACGCCTGACCGGGCGCACCGTCGGCGTCGGCGAGCTCTTCGGACCGGCCGGCGAAGCGCTGGCGCGGCAGCTGCCGGAAGCGTGCGAGCCCGAGGAACGGCTCGGGATCATGGAGCGCTTCCTGCTCGAGCTTTGCCCGGAGCGGGACGAGACCGCCGAGCTGGCCGCGCAGATCGTGGCGGATGCGGCGGGCGACCGCAGCATGGTTTACGTCGAGGATATGGCGAATCGCTACGGACTGAGCGTGCGTTCGCTCCAACGTCTGCTCGACCGCTATATCGGCGTATCGCCCAAGTGGATTCTTCAGCGCTTCCGGCTTCAGGAGGCGGCTGAGCGGATCCGACAGGGCGGCGCTGCGGACTGGTCGGCGCTCGCAGCGGATCTGGGTTACTATGATCAAGCGCACTTCATAAGAGACTTCAAGTCGGTCGTCGGTCAGACGCCCGATGCCTACGCCCGGGCTTCGGAAGCCGGACGCTAAGACGCGCGGCGGCCGCTACGGCGCCGCGCGCCTATTATTTTACGGCCCCTCTAGGCAGCGAATCTTTTCTATGATACTATCGATACAGTTTGTATCATAACTGAGGAGTTGATTGATTTGTTCGCACGTTTGTTGCCCAGATCCGCCATCCTGCTTATTGCCAGTCTGATCTTCGCTATCTTCGCTCCCTTATCCGCTTCGGCCGCAACCGGCGGCAGCTACATCCTGCTGACGCTGGACGGCATCAAAGGCGAGAGCACGCTAGAAGTCGGAAAGGGCGCCATCGACATCACCAGCATTGCGTTTGGCGCTATCAATCCAGGATCCGCATCCGCCGGCAGCGGATCGGGGTCCGGCAAGCCTGCCTTCCAAGAATTCTCGTTTACAAAGCTCCAGGATTCAGCCTCCCTGTCGCTGCTGGCGAGCCTGGCTTCCGGCAAAACGATTAAAAGCGGCACGATCTCCTTCTATAACGCCAACACCGAAAGCAAAAAGCCTTACCTGACGATCAAGTTGGAAAACATCTTCGTCACGTCCGACACATACGCCACCAATGAAGGAAGCGCCAAATTATCGGAATCCTTCACGCTCGCAGCTAAAAAACTGACATTTACATACCAGGCAGTCGGCTCCAAGGGCGAATCGCTGCCGGCGCAAACGTTCGAATACGATCTGTCCAAAAACAAAGCCGGCTAACCCGAACGAAGGAGCTGAATTGTCATGAATCCCGTGCGGAACCCCGAATCGAAGCTCCCCTGGCGTACGCCTGCGCTTGAAGTGCTGCCCATCAGCGACACGATGGACGACGGCGGCGTATGGTCGTTTGCACCGAAGGACGACTTCTACCAGCGGAGCTTGCTGCTGGACAGCTGAACCGGCGACCGGCGACGGACGCCGGCCAGCCTCGGGCCTCGCCCGACAAAGGAGTAGATCGATGTGTTCGCCAGATTGCTCAAAAAAGGCCTGCTGACCGCTTTGATCGCAGGCATCCTGCTGCTCTCCGCTTTCCCGCCTGCCGCAAACGCTGCCGATGCGGCGGGCGCAGCGCCTCGCATTCTGCTCAAGCTAGACGGCATCAAGGGCGAATACGCCAGCACGGCGCTGAATATTCAAGACGCCATCGTCCCGGCAAGCTTCAGATTCGGCATGGACGCGCCGCTGACGGCAAGCGGTAACAACTTGCCGGGCAAGCCCGTCTACCGGGATATCGTAATCACCAAGCCGCTGGATGCGGCGTCGCTGCCGTTGCTGCAGACGTTGACCGGCGGCAAGCATATCGCGGACGGGTATGCGTATTTTCAAACGGAAAGCGCTGGACAGAGCCGCACTTACTTGATCGTGCACTTATCCGATATTCGGGTGACCCGTTATACTGTCGGGGGTTCGCGCGATGCGCAGCTAGAGACGGTCACGCTATCGGCCCGTACGGTGCTGTCCAAGTACGTGCCCGAACAGTCGGGCGGCCCCACCAATCCGGACCCTGACCCGGACAGCGCGGACGTAATGACCCGGTACCATTTTGACCCGATTAACGCGGTGACAGCCAAGGGTAATCCTTATGTCAAAGGCTTCAAGGTCACGCTGCGTGCTGCCGGCAACGAAGGAGAGACGCTGACGACGCGATACCGGATCAACGGAGGCGCCTGGACTGAATATGCGGGGCCGTTCGAAATTTACGCTGCGGATACGCACACAGTCGAGTACTATAGCACGGGTGCGGACGGACGCGTAGAGGAGACCAACCTGATGGATTTCGACAAAGGCACGTTCGACGGCCGCGGCACCTTCTAGCGTTAGCGGCCGCATCATTCGGTCATGCTTAGCAAAAACAACCTTAAGGGAGATCTGCGATCTTCCCTGAAGGTTGTTTTTAGATTTGGCGGGTGTATGAAACTTGATTCGTGCAAAGCGCCTATCGATGGCTCATCCGACAGCCGTTCCGATGGGTCGGCCGGTCGTTGTCCATCTGAAAAGCTCCGCCCATCGAAAGCGCGCCTGTCCACGAATCGCCGCCCCCCGGCCAGAAAGGGACGCAAGGTTTTGGCCCGTCTTTCGCCCGCGCCTCAAGGCATCCGGTCTGCGAGCCACTCCTTCACGCCGAGCGGCCTGGCGCCGATCAGCGCTTCCAGATCGGGAGAGACGGAAGCCGTATCGGAAAAAGGAAGCATCGCGTAGGCGCCGCCGTTCATCGCCGGGTCCGTCCGGTGCTCGATCCGTTTGCCCGACAGCTCGGACAACGCGCGGGCGAGCTCCTTCAGGTCCCAGGACCGGGAGGCCGTCAACTCATAAACCCGGTCCCGATGATCGTCCTCCGCGAGGACGACGGCCGCTGCAGCGGCCAGATCTTCTCGCGCCGCCGTGTTGAACCTCCATGTCCCGGGCGGGCTGAGCAGCACGCCGCCGGCAAGCGCCGCCCGCCATCCGAGCATCTCGACAAGCTCCATGTAGAAGGCGTTGCGGAGAATCGTATAGCGCAGTCCCGATTCTCTGATCAACCGCTCGGTATCCAGATGCAGCCGGTGCAGCGGCAAACGTCCCTTTTCCGCATAGGCGATGCCCGTATAGACAATTCGCCCCGCGCCCGCTTCCTTGGCCGCGGCAACCACCGCCCGATGCTGCCGAAGACGCGCTTCCTCGTCCCGCTGCGGCGAGGAGACGAACAGCAGGCGAGCCGCTCCCCTGAACGCCTCGGGCAGCGACGACGCATCGTCATAATCCCCGTACCGGACCTCGACGCCGCTATTGTGTTGAAATTCCGCGGGCCTTCGCGTCACGATCGCGATGCGCTCGGCAGGCGTGCGCCTTAGCAGCTCGCTCAGCACTAACGATCCCAGGTGCCCCGTCGCTCCGGTTAATACGATTTTCATCTTACAACACGCTCCCAGCTTCCATATAGTTAAACATTTAACTAAATGCGCAGACGAACTGCGGGATTGCCCTCGTAGAGCGGGGCAGCTCCCGCTTATTCCCTGAGCTTAGCGAGCAGGTCGAGCAGTTGGCGGGTCTCGGCCTCGCTCAGCCTGTCCATCCGCCGCCCGATGACTTCCCGATTGCCGGGAAGCTTATCCCGCAGCAGCCGTTCGCCCGCAGCAGCGAGTGTCACCCTGCGCTTGCGCCCGTCGTTCGGATCGTCGTCGATCCGCACGAGGTCTTCGCTCGCCAGCGGTACGAGCAGCACGCTGATGTTCGCCTTGGTTACGCCGATGCGCTCGGCCAGCGCGGAGGGGAGCAGCGAGCCGCCGGCCTTGGCGATCTCGACGAGAATGCGGATACGGGCGCCGTTCAAGTCATGCGACTGCCAATAGCGCTCGGATGCGGCGATCAGATCGGCCGTCGTCTCCACCAAGGCAAAAAACGCATGTACGCCGGGCGGCTGCTCCAACGCGTACTTCTGCAAGTCGTCCATGGGATCGTCTCCAAACTAGTTAAACCATTAACTATCTAGAGGTTAACGCAATGCATACCCTTTGTCAACGCTTCGAAGACGCGCCTCGGGGACGCGTCTGTCGCAACGCCGCCAAGGCGCGAGTGCTAACGCACGGATGCAAGAAGCTCCCGCCTCATACCGGATCGGGCAAAGCCCATACCGACACGCTGCCGCCGTTTACCGGGAAGCTGCCGAATCCGTCCTCTCCGATAACGACCTTGTCCTCCCGCGTCTGCGTGAAGTCGACCCAGGCCTCGCCTGCGCGATGCTCGCCGACATACATTTTTTTCTCTCCGCCTTCGCCCGTGCAGACGACGACCGCGCAGCCGGAGCGCTCGATCTCGGCAACGCCGCGCCGCACCCATCCGATCAGCTGCGGGTCGTCGAAGTAGTCCTCCTGCTCGCCGTACGCCTTGTGATGGCGGCTGTAGAGCAGCGGATCGATCGCCAGCTTCTTGCCTTCGATCTCCTCTTCGTCTCCCCCGATGTGAAAATAATCGCCGTAAAAGACGCACGGATAGCCGCCTTCCCGCAGCAGCACGAGCGCGTACGCACTCTGCTTGAACCAGTCCGCGATCCACGACTCCAGCGCTTCGCCAGGCTGCGAATCGTGATTGTCGACAAAGGTGACGGCGTTGGTCGGGTTCGTCTGAACGAGCGTGTCGTCGAACAGCTTGGTCAGATCATAATCGGCGCCTTTCTCGGAAGCCTCGTGCAAATTGTAGTGCAGCCGCACGTCAAACAGGCTGATGCGACCGCCGACGTCCTCGAGAAACTGCTGACAGGCCCCCGGATCGCTGTTCCAGAACTCCCCGACGATAAAAAATTCATCGCCCCGGTCGGCGTATACCGCTTCGGTAAACTCCCGCACGAAAGTATGGTCGATATGCTTGATCGCATCGAGCCGGTAGCCGGCGCAATCCAGCGTATCCGCGAGCCACTTTCCCCATTCGATCATCTCCCGGCGCACGTCCGCATGGTGGTAGTCGATGTTTGCATACATGAGATAGTCGTAATTGCCGAACGCGTCGTCGACGTTTTCGTTCCAGCGCTTGCCGTCTCCTACGATCCGGTAAACGCCCTGACGGTCCTCGCGCGCGTCGCAGTCGGTGCCGTTGAAGTGCTCGAAATTCCATTTAAACGATGAATACACATCCCCGCGCCCCGGAAAATCGAACTTCGTCCACCCCTCGATGTCGAACGGCTCCGAAATCTCCTCCAGCCGGTTGTCCGCCTGCACCTCGACCACCTGAAACGTCTCCGTCCCGTCGGCGCCCGCCTTATGGTTCATGACGAGATCTGCGTAGACGCCGATGCCCGCTTCCCGGCAGGCCGCAATCGCCTCGAGCAGCTCGTCCTTCGTGCCGTACTTCGTGCGCATGTCGCCCTTCTGATCGAACTCACCCAGGTCGTACAAGTCGTACACCGCATAGCCCGTATCCTCCGGCGATACGGCCTTGGTGGGCGGCGGAATCCAGACGGCGTCGATGCCGCGGTCCTTCAGCTTCGGCGCGAGCTTGGCAAGGCGACGCCAGTGCTTGCCGTCGGCTTTGACGTGCCATTCGAAAAACTGCATGATCGTATGATTGCGTTCCATTCGGGTGCCTCCATTATATGTAGATGCATGGTTATCCGGCATTGATCCGTTCCAACAATGACTTACCTCAACCGGCGCGCGCGTAAACAAATCCGGACGGCGCCGGCTTGGCCGTAACACGTTGAGATCGCGGCCCGATTCGTATATGATGATGGAGAACTTAAGCCGTATCCGTTCAATTCCTAGCAAAGCGAGCTGAATCTCTTGTTCCCACGAGACCTCCAATATAAAATGCCCGCCGAATGGGCGCAGCACGAACGCACCTTCATGTCCTGGCCCGTCCGGGACTCTATGGTCTACCCGGACGACCACGAATCCGTCTGCGCCGGCTACGCGCAGGTCGTCCTCGCGATCGCCGAGTTCGAGCCCGTCAGCGTGCTCGTCAACGAAGCGGATCTGGCGCTGGCCAAGCAGCACCTGGACGCACCCAATATCGAGCTTGTCCCGATTGCGCACAGCGATGCCTGGCTGCGGGACAACGGCCCGACCTTCCTCGTCGGCGAGGACGGCGAGCTGGCCGGCGTCAACTGGCGTTTCAATGCCTGGGGCGGCAAGTACGCGCCTTGGGATCTGGACGACGCGGTCGCGCCGCAGATCCTCGAGCGCATGGGCGTGCGCCGGTTTGACGCGCCTGTCGTGATGGAAGGCGGTTCGATCCATGTCGACGGCGAAGGCACGCTGCTCACGACCGAAGAGTGCCTGCTGAACGTCAACCGTAATCCCGAGCTGGGCCGCGAGCGGATCGCGGAGCTGCTTGCGCAGTACGTCGGCATCGAGAAGATCGTCTGGCTGAACCGCGGCCTCGCTGGCGACGAGACGGACGGGCACGTGGACAACATCGCCTGCTTCGCGGCACCGGGCAAGGTGATTATCCAGACCTGCTACGACCCTGCGGATGAAAATTACGAGATCACGCAGGAGAATCTGCGCACCCTTCGCGAGGCGACCGACGCCAAGGGACGCAAGTTCGAGATCGTCGAGCTCCCGCAGCCGCCGCTCGCCTCGTTCGAGGACAGCCGACTGACGCTGAGCTACCTGAACTTCTACTTCGTCAACGGCGGCATCATTCTGCCGGTATTCGGCGGCGCCGCGGAGGAGACGGACCGCGAAGCCGCGCGCATCCTGGCCGAGACGTTCCCTGAACGCCGCATCCGCACCGTGGACGGCATGGCGATCATCAAAGAAGGCGGCAACGTTCACTGCACGACGCAGCAGATGCCGGCGCGGGGCTGATCAGCTCACATTGCCCATTCGCACGTTCCAGCCTTTTCGGCTGCAATAAGTGTTAAAAAGCATCTATTTCGTCTCGCAACCGCTTTTCAGTTGGGATAAGTGTTAAAAGGCATCTAATTCACCAAAATGGACGCAAGTCACCTTCTCTCTCGCCCATTAACTGCTTTTTAACCGTTATTTTTGATTTTTTCGCCGCGTGGCGATAAATAACTGCCTTATGACAACTAATCTCTGCCGACCTGCGAAAGATCGCATACAAAGGAGGAATTTCCGGATGAGAAGAGTCAAAGTTGCGGCTACCCAGATGAGCTGCTCCAGCGATATCGACGAGAACATCGCCAAAGCGGACAAGCTCGTGCGCGAGGCCGCGGCCCAAGGCGCGCAGATCATCCAGCTGCAGGAGCTGTTCGAAACGCCGTACTTCTGTCAAAAAGAGAAGTCGGACTATTACGTCTACGCGACCGAGCTCGAGCATAACAAGGCCGTCAACCATTTCAAGGCGGTGGCCAAGGAGCTGCAGGTCGTGCTGCCGATCAGCTTTTACGAGAAGAAAAATTACGCCCGCTACAACTCGCTCGCAGTCATCGACGCGGACGGCTCGATCCTCGGCCACTATCGCAAGAGCCATATTCCGGACGGTCCGGGTTACGAGGAGAAGTTCTACTTCAACCCCGGCGACACCGGTTTCAAGGTCTGGAACACGCGTTATGCCAAAATCGGCGTCGGCGTCTGCTGGGACCAATGGTACCCCGAGGCAGCGCGCTGCATGGCGCTTATGGGCGCCGAGCTGCTGTTCTATCCGACGGCGATCGGCTCGGAGCCGCAGGACGGCTCGATCGACTCCAAGGATCACTGGCAAATGTGCATGAGAGGCCACGCCGCCTCCAACCTGATGCCGGTCATCGCCTCCAACCGCATCGGGCGCGAGGAAGACGAGGATTCGTCCATCGACTTCTACGGCTCCTCCTTCATCGCCGGCCCGCAGGGCAACATGATCAAGGAGGCCGGCCGTACCGAGGAAACGGTGCTGACCGCCGAGTTCGACCTCGACCAGCTTGAGGTCCAGCGCATCGAGTGGGGCATCTTCCGCGACCGCCGGCCCGAGCTGTACCGCGTCATCGCCTCTTACGACGGCAGCACGACGTTGTAAATGGAATAGCAAATAGGCCGCCAGAGGTTGGGGCGGTCTATTTGTTTGTGTGCCGATTGGCGGCTACCGGCTCAAGTATCGATCTACGCTCACACAGTATGCCTCGATTGCGTCTCCCGGCCTCAAGTATGGATCACCATCCACTCTTACCGCCATATGTGCGGGTCGCTATCTCAAGTATCGATCTACGTTTACACTTCATGCCGTTATTGTGGGCCATGCGCCCATGTATCGATCTACGTTCATACTTCGTGCTGCTAATGGCCTCACAGGTCCCGACGGCTCCGTTAACCGGTTTTTCCGGCTATCTCGCTCGGCATCTCGCCCACGTAGGCGGACTGCGGCCGGAAGATACGGTTGTGGCCGGCCTGCTCCAGCATGTGCGCGGTCCAGCCGACGACACGCGCGGCCGTGAACGTGGGCGTGAACAGCGCCGTCGGCAGGGCGATCGCCTTCATGATGGCGGCGGCGAAAAACTCGACGTTCGTGTGCAGCCGCCGGCCCGGTTTGTATTCGGCGAGCAGCCGCGTCGCCGTCTCTTCCACGTGCAGGGCGAGCGCGAAAGCCGGATCGTCGCCGGTCAACCCGCGCGTCACTGCGCGCAGCGCCTCGGCACGCGGGTCGACGGTCTTGTAGATGCGGTGGCCGAAGCCCATCAGCCGGCCGCCCCGCTCCAGCACGTCGCGCAGCCAGGGCTCGGCGCGATCCAGCGTGCCGATCGCCTCCAGCATGGCGATCACTTCGCTCGGCGCGCCGCCATGCAGCGGCCCGCCCATCGTGCCGATTGCCGCGCTGACGGCGGGGTACAGGCCGGCCTGCGTCGACAGCGCGACACGGCCCGCGAAGGTGGACGCGTTCATGCCGTGCTCCATGCCGAGGACCAAATAAGCGGTCAGCGCCCTTGCATGATCAGGCTCGGGCCGGCGGCCCGTCAGCATATAGAGGTAATTGGCCGCGTGGTCCAGCTCCGCGTCCGGCTCCACGGGCTCGAGGCCTTGCAGACGCCGATGCCGATACGCGATGACGCTTGGCACCAGCGCCGTCATTCGCTCCGCCTGATCCGCCCGCGGCGGCCATGCCGGCTCGGCCCCATCGGCCAGCGCGGCGGCGGCCGCCTGCAGGACGCCCATCATAAGCAGTCCCGCGGGCAGCGCGTCCAGCAGGCGACGCAGATCGTCCGGCAGGATGCGCGCAGCGGCCAAGCGCCCCTTCAACGCCGCCAGCTCCCGCTCGCCCGGCAGCCGGCCGTACCACAGCAAGTGCGCCGTCTCCTCGAAGCCGCGGCTCAACGCAAGGTCCTTTGCCCAATAGCCTCTGTATATGAGATGCCCGCGCTCGCCATCAACGAGCCCGATCTCGGTCTCCGCCGCCACGACGCCTTCCAGTCCGGTTACGCTTGCCATTCGATCACTCACTCCTTTTCTTCATGATTTTAATATACATCGCCTTTCTAATTATGTATATTTATTGTATTTTTTATGGATGAAAGAATTGATTTATCGTTCTGCCTTTTCATAACCTTTTTTAATCAAGCCCATTAACTTTTTACATCATTAAGGTTGACAAGGTTTGCCTATATCCCTTAATATAGCCAATATCTCATCAGAAAGGAGGTCGGCCGACATGACCGCTATTCAATTCCCCCGCCCCTACGACGCATGGACCCAACTGAATATGCCGCTCGATGTCCGCCGGCCTCTACGGGCCGCTCCAGGAGTCAGTCCCGGATAATCCGCTCTCCCGCAAGGGAAAAGCGACGAATCCAGGGTGTTGTATTGACGTATCCAGGGACCGCGAGCGAATCGGCTTGCGGTCTTTTTGTTTTCCTAAAAATCTAATTCGAAAGATAAGAGGTCAAATCAAACTTATGATACAGAACGAATCTTACTACCGGCGCATCGATCTGCCCGCGGGCGATCTGCATGTATACGCCGGGGACGCGCTGTTCCGCGCCATGGGCGCCAAGCCGCTCGAGATGGCGAACAACAATCTGCAAATTCCGAATATCCGCTACATGAGCTACACGCCCGACGCCCATGTCGGGGTCGGCACCTGCATCGGCACGACGGCCGTCTGGAAGGCGGACGAAGGCTTCGTCTCTCCCTCCATCGTCGGCAGCGACATCGGCTGCGGCATGCGGGTGCACCTGACGAACCTCGACGCGGACGACCTGAAGGACGTCAAGCTCCGACGCAAGCTGGTCAAGGCGATCGAGAAGCGGATCCCGACGGAAAATCACGCTCGCGGACATTTCTCCGACATTCGGCTCGAGCATGTGCTCATCAGAGGACTTCACGGTCTGCCGGGAAAATACGTACCCGACGCCTACACGCCTCGCCAGGCGACCTCGCTCACGCACGTGGAGCACGCTCGTTTCCGCTTCGACGAAGACGCGTTGAACCGAATCCCCGAGCATCTGTGGCACCGGGCCCATCGCCAGCTTGGCACGCTCGGCGGCGGCAATCACTTCGTCGAGCTGCAGGCCGTCACGCTGGACGAAGCCAATCGCGACATCGGCGAGCGCTGGGGGCTGCGCGACGGGCAGGTCATCGTCATGATCCACTCGGGCTCGCGCTCGTGGGGCGGCGCCGTCAATCAGCACTGCGGCTCCGAGGTCGTCAAGACGATGCGCAAGCTCGGCCTCGGCACGGCGGATCCCAAGCTGGCCTTCGCCCCGCTCGGCAGCGAGGCCGGTGCCACGTACGTCAATCTGATGTATGCCGCGCTTAACTTCGCCGTCGCGAATCGCCATCTGCTCGCCTACGCGGTACGCGACGCGCTGCGCGAGACGCTGGGCCCGCAGGCAGAGACGCGTACGCTGTATGATCTGATGCACAACTACGCCCTGGAGGAAAGTCACGAAGAAGAAGCGCTGTTCGTGCACCGCAAAGGCGCGACACGCTCCCTCCCACCAGGGCATCCGGACAATCCGGAGCCGTACATGGAGACCGGGCACCCGGCACTCATTCCCGGATCGATGGGAACGTCCTCGTACCTGATGGTCGGCGTTCCGTCCGGGGCGCGCAACTATCACTCCATCTGCCACGGGGCAGGCCGGGTCCGTTCGCGGAACGCAACCAAGCAGCTCGTTACCGTGGACGAATTCGCAGCATCGCTCCGCGTTGGCCAGGAGGACGAGGTTGTCGTCAACCATCGCGCGCTCGAGGCGATCATCGACGAGTCGCCGCAGGCTTACAAGGACGTCGATCAAATTATAGAAAGCGTTGCGGGCGCAGGCCTGGCGGCTGTCGTCGCCAAATGCCGGCCGCTCGCGACCGTCAAAGGAGTATAACGGCACAAAATGACACTACTGAATGAAAAAGCGCTGCACCCCTTTCTCATCCGACGGAACGACTATGCAGCAGAGCCTGCCGGCATGCAGGCTTACTTCGACTACACGATGGCCGTGCGGCGCATCGCGGATTGGCTCAGCGATCGTTACGGC
Organism: Cohnella sp. GCM10020058; assembly: GCF_042683485.1. Classification (NCBI taxonomy): domain Bacteria; kingdom Bacillati; phylum Bacillota; class Bacilli; order Caryophanales; family Paenibacillaceae; genus Cohnella; species Cohnella sp. GCM10020058. The sequence goes on along the minus strand of NZ_JBHUJV010000004.1, from coordinate 410,486 downwards.
TGCGAGTTCCACCTTTATTATCAAGACGACAGCGACGATGCCTGGGACGGGCTCGCAGACGACATACGCAGCGGTTATGCCGGAGTGGCGCATGCCATCAGCCTGTTCGATCTCGTCGAAACGCGCATGTTCAAGTATGCGCCGGAGCCGGAGCCCCGCGCCGATCGCGACAGCAAGCCGGCAGCGAGCGGCACGTCCGACAGCGGCGGGCATGACATTTGCATGGCCGTCCGGAACAACGTCTTCGTATACGCGGCGCATCGCGTCGCCTTCGCCCGCGTCCCCCGGCTCACGCAGTTCGGGCTGGGCTATGAGGATTTGATCTTCGCGCAGAGCGACGCGCAGCTCGGCTGCTTTCTAAGCGAGATGCGCGATCGGCAGCTGTCGGACCGGCAGTTGCTCGTGTTCACGGATACCCGCGACGGACTGGAGCGCAGCCGCGAGACCGCGGAGCGCCCGGTCGACCGGGAGGGCGTGTTTATGGACGAGTCCCTGAAGGAGCAAATCTTCCGTTCCGTGGATACCTTTTTCGCAGACGACCGCAGCTTCTACCAGACCTACGGCGTCCCTTACAAGCGGGGCATCCTGCTGTACGGCAAGCCGGGCAACGGCAAGACGACGCTCGTCAAATCAATCTCGGCCACGGTGAACGCGCCGGTCGCCTACTGGCAGATCACCGAGTTTACCGGCAGCGAATCGATTCAGCAGGTGTTCGATGCCGCGGTGAAGCTCTCGCCCATGGTGCTCGTCGTCGAGGATATCGACTCGATGCCCGAGTCGTGCCGTTCGTACTTCCTCAATACGCTCGACGGGGCGACCTCGCGGGAAGGCATCTTCCTCATCGGGACGACGAACTACCCGGAGAAGATCGATCCCGCGCTCATGAACCGGGCCGGGCGCTTCGACCGCGCCTACGAGGTCAAACTGCCGAGCGAGCCGCTGCGGCTGGCTTATCTGACTTACAAGGGAGCGGGACGGCTGACGGACGAAGCGGTTCTTCCCGAGATCGCCCGTTTGACAGAAGGGTTTACCTTTGCGCAATTGGCCGAGCTATATGTGTCCGCTGCATTGGAGCTGCATCAGACGGGTGCGGCGGATTGGCAGCGGTTGATCGCAGGCATTAAAACCGATCTGTCCAAGGGACGGAGCCGGGAGTGGATGAGCGAGAGCGCGGGGCGCAGGCTGGGGTTTGCGACGGGAGACTAATGGGATCCTGACAACCTCGCTGCTCCTGGGGTTCGAGCTGTGCCTCGGCGCCGCTCACCGGAAGGCCGCCTGTTGATCGCTCATCCAAGAGCCGTCCCGACGGGCTGGCCTGTCGTCGCTCGCGTCGTTCTCTCGCCAAAAAGCCTGCAAATATACATCTAATTTCGCCGAAGCCGGCCGTTTGGGTCAGGATAGATGCAAAAGCGCATTTATTTATCTTCGCCAGCCCGATTTCCGGCTTGAGATTTGAATTTGCCTGCACATTTGCAACTTTTCTATCGCGTGTCGTTGTTCTGAAGAAAATACATGTACAAATGCAGCTTTTTCGGAACCGCCTATCGTCCGAAAGCATCTGCACGCCGAAAAGCGCGCTTAACTGTCCTCAAATCGCCGCCAAAAATGCAAAAAAAACGGACATTCTCGTTCCGCTTTTTTTGCGCTTTGGCATCCCGACGCGAAAAAGCGGTACGGGAAAGCCAGTTTTTATTGGTATACGGTCATCGGCTGATGATGCGGCACTTCCCGGTAGATCTGGCCGACCGTCTCCATCAGGTTGCCCGTCGCCGGCACGATCGGGTACCAGCTTTTGCGGCCCATATACGACCACACCTCGTGCGCCTGATGCGAGCACATGCGGAACGCGTCCTCGAGAAAAGCCCGCAGCTGCGGCGTCCCGCATTCAAAAGCGGCCCATGCGTATTCGCGGCCCGCACGCTTCAGCGTCAGCAAATACGACGTCGCGATCGACCGGTCGTCCAGCTCGGCCAGCTTCACTTGCGGCTCGACGGACGGATACGGCGGCGCGGCTACGGGCAGCAGCGCAGTCATCGACAGGCTCGGGACGTTCAGCTTTTCCGTGGAGCCGGTCATTTTTTTCACGAATTCGATCTTCATATTGTAATCCTGAACGTGGACCGGATAATGCTTCCCGATCATCTCCCTCAGTTCGGGATCCTTGGCTTGGTTCAGGAACAGCGCCATCGACTGAATGGAGTTCGTGCAGCTCATCAGCAGTTCGCTCAACTCGAGCGCCTCATGGTTACCGAGATTCAACTTGGAAGGTCCTCCTTGGATTGGATGCGTGCCGGGAGTAGTATGCCAATCGGGACGGTAGATATGCGAATCGCTGCACGACCAAGGCCTTTGGCATCATTTTTTCGAAAATAATTTGCATACCCCTTCCAGCTATTTCTATACTAGAATGGCATATTCGCAAATGAATGCATGGGAGCGTGAACAGATTGAAGAAAAAGCTGACGGCAGCCGTCATCGGGCTGTCCATGGTCGCCAGCATGGGTGTAGGCGCCTATGCCGCTTCAAACCTGACGCCGATCAAGGCCTATCTGAATTCCGGACTGAGCTTCAAGGTGAACGGCAAGCCGTTCCAACTGCGCGACGGCAACGGCGGCACGCTGGCGCCGATCACTTACAACAATACGACCTATCTGCCGATCCGCTCCGTCTCCGACGCGCTGGGCATCGCCGTGCACGTGGACAATAAAGGCCTCATCCAACTCGGCGAAACGGTCGACGGCATCTCGATCGCGACCGGCTTCGAGGGCGACTATCGTACGAAGGATCCGTCCAAGACTGTCTACGACGGCAAGGACTACAAGGAAGTGTACCTGAACAACAGCAGCGGCACGCGCGGCGCCTCGTTCATGCTTTATCCGAAAAAGAAGTATCAGAAGCTGTACATTCAGATCGCCGCGATCGGCAAGGACATCAAAGAGTTCGCCGTGCAGGACAGCGACACCGATGTCGAGCTGAAGACGACGCCGATCGGCATGAGCGACGGACTCGTCACCGTCGAGGTCGACATCGGGGGCTCCGACGCGCTCTACGTGAGAGCCGAAGCGTCCGACGGCGGCTCGGTGTTCATTCCGCTGACGACGTCTTATTTTAAATAACGAATGTGCGGGATTCGGGAAATCGAGCAAAAACCCGTCAGCGTTGCGTCGCTGACGGTTTTTTTGGCATCTTGCTTATTCCGATGCTTCGCGCAGCCGCTCCTCATATTGCGAGAGCAGCTTGCGCAGCGCGCCGCAGCTGTCGGCGAGACCGCCCTCGCGGTTGCGCTCGCGCCAGAGCCGCTCGAACTCGCGTATCGCCTCCTCGAGTCCTGCCTTCAGCCGGACCAGCCAGTCTCGCCGCGATTCGGCATCGGACAAGTCCTGCCCGAAAACGTACCGGTGCAGCCCGGCTCCCTGTCCGATCAAGCGCAGCGCGTTGGCAAGCTCGGCCCGGGTGATATCCGCGTCGGCACCCTCAAGCGCCAGCGCTTCAAGCTCCCTCTCGCGCTCCGACAGCCAAGCCGCCAGCTCCGGGTAACGGTAATCGAGCTCGAACGGCGTGCCGCTGCCGCCCATCAGCCGCTGAATCTCGACATTCACGGCAAGCTGCCGCTCCAGCTCCTCCCGCGTCAGCAAACCGCGCCCCAGCAAGTAATTCGTGTACGTCATGTTTTCGGCCGAGCTTCGTTCGAGCAGGTAGTAGCGGCCCATCTCGAGCAGCAGCCGCGCGCCGGCGCCGCTGCGTTCCTGAAGCATGCGGCGCGAGACGTGACGCTCCAGCGGCGCCGTCGCTTCGAGATTGGCTTCCGCCTGCCAGGACGCGCCGGCCGCATAGGCATACGCCGGATAGCTGGCTGCAAGCGGCTGCCAGTGTCCGCCGTCGCCCCAATCGCACACGACGAGTCCCCCGGCGCCGTAAGCTTTGCCGTTTCTGGCGGCATCGGCGATATTGGCGAGCATGTTGTCCGTCCGTCCCGTGATGGCGGACCAGGTGCTCGTCCCCGGGCAGACGTAATACGGCACGCCGCTCTCCTGCAGCCTGCGGCAGTGCGGCTCGTAAGGCACCGGCGCATCGTAGTTCCAGTGCAGGACGGTGACGTCGGCAGGAAGCTCGGAAGCGAGCTCCGGATGATGCGCGAGCACATCGCCCCACATGAGCGTTTTTTTGCCGTGGCTTCGCACGATCTCGATCATACGCAGGGCATAGTCGAAATAGAGCCGTCCAACGCCGACCTCGTCGGCTCTGGCTTTGCTCGCGCCGGCGCCTAACCCGAACGGCTCGTCCAGGTTGATATTGGCGTATTCGGACCTGAAGTTGGGCAGCAGCTCGTCGAACAGATCCTTCGCCAGCGCGACGGATGCCGGGTCTGCCGGGTTCAGCGTGAGCGGCGGGATCTTGAACGGGATCGGCGGCGGCGCCGGCATCCCGTCCGGATGCTCGGCCAGCTCGCGGAACGCGGACTTCGCCAGCCAAGGCCCCATATGGCCGAGACAATTCTGGTTCGGCACAAGGTCGATGAACCGGGCTGCCGCATAGGCATCGAGCGCCCGGAATTCCGCAGCGGTAACCGGCGTCGTGTCCGGGAATTGATCCGCGTACTTGCGGTAGTCGAAGGCGAAGCCTTCCATATAAAGCTGCAGGTGATTGAACTTGAGCGCGGACAGCAGGTCGACCAGCCCGTACAGCGTGTCCATCTTCGGAATTTTGCCTCGTCCGATGTCAAGCATAACGCCGCGCACGGGGAAGTCGGGCTCGTCCCGGACGATGCAGTGCGCCCACTCCCCCGCCTCGCGCTGGCCCTCGATCATCTGTGCCGCGGTCAGCAGCGCGTAGTGCAGCCCTTGGGCGGTAGCGGCGGCCAGACGCAGACCTGCCGCGTCCCAGCTCAGTTCGTAGCCCTGCGGGTGCAAACTCGGGTCGTAGACGATCAGCGCCTCCGTTGCCGAGCTGGCTGCAGGGTCTGCCAGGCCGTCGGCCTGGCCATCGTCTCGGAGTGCGGGAGCGACTGCAGCGCTCAGGCGCTCGGCGACGCCCGCCGCCTCCGCCATGCGTGAGGCGGCTTCGTCTGCCGGCCGCGCCTCGAAGCGCGTCGCGGCCGGCGAGGCGCCGCCCCGCTCGACGTACTGACGCGGCTGCGGATATAAATACACAGGTGCATTCATCTTGCCGTCTCTCCTTCCCCGTTAAGCTTGCGCAGCGTCGCCTCGAGCGCCTCTTCGGTGAACTTGCCTCCGCTGAACGAGAGCAGGCCGCGCAGCGGCATATGCGCCATGAACGCCTTGAGCATGGCCGCATGCTCGGATTCGAGCGCCGAGGCGAACGGCAGCGCCGCGGTCAACTGCTTGACGAAAGACGCGCCGGCCTCCGTCTTCTCCAGCTCGGAAAGGGTCGAATTCCGGTGATAGGCCGCGGGACGCTTCGCCGTCGATTGCACCTCGACGGCGCCCGAGAGCGCGATGTCGCGCGACGAGCGGCCGATCAAAATCTCGAATCTTCCGGACTCGACCGTCCAGTCCCCCGCTTCCGCGTCATAGTAAGCGAAGCTGCGTTTGTCCAGCTTGAAGGCGACGGTTTTCGATTCCCCCGGGGCCAGCGAGATTTTCTCGAAGCCCCTCAGCTCCTTGTCGGGCCGGATGACGGCGCTATGGGCGTCACGTACGTACAGCTGGACGACCTCCTGACCGGCACACGCGCCGGTGTTGGTCACGTCGACCGTCACCGTGAGCGTGTCCGTGTCCCGCATCTCTTGGCGGTCAAACGCTAGGTTCGCATAGGCGAAGGTCGTATAGCTTAAACCGTGACCGAACGGGAATAGCGGCTCGATCCGCTTCTTGTCGTAGTAGCGGTAGCCGACGAAGATGCCTTCGCGGTATTCGACGCGGTCGCCTTCGCCCGGGAAAAACAAATACGACGGATTGTCCTCCAGCCTTGCCGGGAAGGTCTCCGCGAGGCGGCCCGACGGATTGGCGTCGCCGAACAGCAGATCCGCGATCGCGCCGCCGAGCGCTTGTCCGCCCAAGTACGCCTCCAGCACGCCCCGGGCCGATCCGAGCCATGGCATCTCGACCGGCGCGCCGTTGCCGAGCACGACGACCAGATTCGGCTGCGCCGCGGCGACCGCCTCGATAAGCGCGACCTGATTGGCGGGCATCCGCAGATGCGCGCGGTCGAAGCCCTCCGACTCGTAGCGCTTCGGCAGCCCGGCGAACAGCACCGCGACTTCGGATCCCGCGGCTGCGCGTACGGCCTCCGCCGCCAGCGCCTCGTCGGGGGTCTCCGCGTCCAACGCGTAGCCTTGCGCGTAGAGGAGCGCAGCCCCTTCGCCCGCCGACTTTTTCAGCTCCTCGTAAATGTCGTCGAGCCGCGTCGGATTAATTTGCGAGCTGCCAGCGCCTTGGTAGCGGGGTTCGCGGGCCATCGCGCCGATGACCGCGATCCGGCCACTCTTGGTTAGCGGTAGAATACCGCCTTCGTTCTTGAGCAGCACCATGCTCTCGCGGGCGACCTCGCGCGCCAGACGATGATGCGCGTCGACGTCGTAGGTCGCGCCAGACTTGCGCGCGTCCACGGCTTTGAACACGACCCGCAGCAGACGCGCTACGGCCGCATCGAGCTTCTCCTCGGACAGCGTGCCGTCCCTTACCGCGTTCACGATCTTTCCTTCTCCCTCGCCGTTGCTCCCCGGCATCTCCAGCTCGAGTCCGGCGGCCAGTCCCCGGGCCCGCTCGTCGACCGCGCCCCAATCCGAGACGACGAATCCCTCGTGGCCCCACTCTTCCTTCAAAATGCCGGTCAGCAGCCGTTCGTTTTCCGAAGCATACTCGCCGTTGACTTTGTTGTACGCGCACATGACCGTCCACGGCTGCGCCTGCTTGACCGCGCCCTCGAAGCTGGCCAGATAGATCTCGCGCAGCGTGCGCTCGTCGACGACCGAGTCGCTCGTCATCCGGCGGTGCTCCTGGTTGTTGGCCGCGAAGTGCTTGAGCGAGGTCCCTACGCCCTGGCTCTGCACGCCAATGATATGGTGCGCCGCCATCTCGGAGGACAGGTACGGATCCTCGGAAAAGTACTCGAAGTTGCGTCCGCACAGCGGCGAACGCTTGATGTTGGCGCCCGGTCCGAGCAGGACCGCGACCTCTTCCGCCTGACACTCCCGGCCGAGCGCCTCGCCCATGCGCCGGATCAACCCGCGATTCCACGAGCTCGCGACGCCTGCCGCCGACGGGAAGCAGGTCGCGGGCACGCTGTTGAACATGCCGAGAATGTCCGCCGACGCCTGCTGCTTGCGCAACCCGTGCGGGCCGTCCGTCACCATGACGGACGGAATGCCGAGCCGCTCGATGCCCCGCGTGCGCCACGTATCCGCGCCCGAGCAGAGACTCGCTTTTTCCTCCAGCGTCATCTGCGCGATCAGTGTTCCGATGTCGCGTGTCTCGATCATACCGAAATCCCTCCAAATCGATTTTATATGGCTATGCGTTTACGCTTCGAGCAATTCGAACGAGGCAGTCTGCACGTCGCGGCTATTCGGGCCGACCATGACACAGAATTCGCCTGGTTCGGCCTCATAGCCGGCTGCCGGTGACCAGAAGACGAGGTCGGACTCGCCGATCGCAAAGACGATCTCCCGGCTCTCGCCGGGCGCAAGCGCCACCCGCGCGAAGCCTTTCAGCTCCTTCACCGGACGAACGATGCTCCCGCACACGTCCTGAATATAAAGCTGCACCGTCTCGACGCCAGAAGGTCCATCAGCGTTCGTCACGGTCACGCGCGCCTCAAGCTTTCCGCCCGGCGTCAGCGTATCCCTGTCGAGCCGCAGCTCGCCGTATTTGAACCGGGCGTAGCCGAGTCCGTAGCCGAACGGATACAGGGGCTCGTTCGGTCCGTCGAGGTACTTGGAGATAAACTTCTCGCCCGCGTTGGCCTCCGTCAACGGCCGCCCGGTACGGAAGTGGTTGTAGTACACCGGCACCTGCCCTTCGTGCAGCGGAAAGCTCATCGTCAGCCGGCCCGACGGATTGCAGGCGCCGGTCAGCGCGTCCGCGATCGCATGGCCCGCCTGAGAGCCGAGGAACCAGGTCTCGACGATGGCGTTCATATGCGCGTCGAACCAGGTCAGATCGAGCGGGCGGCCGTTCGTCAGCACGAGGACGACGGGCTTGCCCGTCGCCGCGACGGCCTCGGCGAGCCGCAGCTGCGCGTCGGGCAGCGCGATGCGCATGCGCGAGGCGGCTTCGCCCGACATGCCGCTGTCCTCTCCCAGCGCGAGCAGGACGACGTCGGCTCGAGCGGCCTGCGCCACGGCGGCTTCGATGCCGCCTTCGATCGGCGCGCCGACGCCGCAGCCCTGCGCGAACAGCCGCCGGTCCTCGCCGTAGCCCGCAGCCGCAAGACCTTCGTACAGCGTGACCGTCTCGTGCCCGAAGCGCGAGAACTGCCACGGTCCGAGCAGGTCCTTGCTGTCGGCGAACGGACCGATCAACGCGAGCTTGCCGCGTCCGGCAGGGCCGCAGTCTTGCGCGCCAGCCGCGTCGCCGAACGGTAGCGCGCCGTCGTTCTTCAGCAGCACGATCGACTTCGCCGCGAGCGCCCGGCTCGCCGCCAGATGCGGCTCGCTGAAGTGCAGCTCCGCTTCCCGCTCCGGCCGAATATAACGGTAAGGATCGTCCATAAGGCCCAGCCTGAACTTGAGCGTCAGGATGCGGCGAACCGCGTCGTCGATCTGGCTCTCGGACAGCTTGCCCTCCGCGATTAGCTGCGGAAGGTGGTCGTAAGCCCGCGTCACCATTTCGATGTCCATCGTCGCGTCGACCGCTTTTTTCGCGGCCTCCTTGGCGTCCCGCGCATGGCCGTGCTGTACGATCTCGCCCACCGCGCCGTAGTCGGAGATGAGCACGCCGTCGAAGCCGAGCTCGCCGCGGAGCAGCGCCTTCAACAGCGGGACGCTTGCCGCTACGGGCACGCCTTGATAGATGTTGAAAGCGTTCATGACCGACCCCGCGCGCGCGTCGATGCCCGCTTGAAAAGGCGGCAGATATACATTGCGCAGCGTCGCCTCGGACATGTCCACGGTATTGTAATCGCGTCCGCCTTCGGCCGCGCCGTAACCGACGAAGTGCTTCAGGCAGGCCACGATCGTATCGGGATCGCGCAGCGAGCCCTGCCCGTCCGCGCCGCCTTGGAAGCCTTCGACCTGCGCCTTCGCGATCAGTGCGCCGAGATACGGATCCTCGCCTGCGCCCTCGACGACGCGACCCCAGCGCGGATCGCGCGAGATATCGACCATCGGACCGTGGTTATAGACGATACCCGAGGCGGCGGCTTCCCGCGCCGCGATCGCGCACGCCTCCCGAATCGCGTCCAGGTCCCAGCTGCAGGCCCAGGCGAGCGGCACCGGGAAGATCGTCTGAGCCCCGTGGATGATGTCGTTGTTAAAAAGCAGCGGAATGCCGTGCGGCGAATGCTCGACCGCAATTCGCTGCAGCTCGAAAACGCGGCTCAAGTCGAAGGCGCCGAGCACGGAGCCCGCGCGGCCTTCGGCTACGAGCTTCTCCGGCGGGTCGGACGCGACCGTGCCGCCGAACGAGAAGTTTGAAGCCATGCACTGGCACATCTGGCCGACCTTGTCGCCGAGCGACAGCTTGCCGAGCAGCGTCTCGACCGCCGCGCGGATCTCCGCTTCGCCGCGAGGCGGCACGTCCGCCTTGCGGTAGTCGGCGATCTCGTCCGCCAGCGATGCGTTCAACGAGGGACCGCGTCCGCGGACGCCCGCCAGTGCGAACGTGCCGAACGACGGCAGCCGCAGGCTGCCCTCGAACACATCCCCCGTGAATTGCAGCGCTACGCTCGCTTCCTCGTCCGGCTTCCAATACGCGCTGCCGGTCGCGCGCAGCGTGCCGCCTTCGGCCGTTACGCGATCGAACCGCACCGGCAGCGGGAACGGCTCCATCGCCATGTCCAGCGCGTATTCGGCCTTTTTTGCCACCTTGAACTGGAGCTTGAGCCTCATCCGAGGCGTCTCGATAAATGCATGCCACAACCCGAGCATAATGAACCTTGCCTCCTCTACCTGTCGATCCCGATCGTCAACCCTTAACGGCGCCGATCGTCATGCCTCTGACGAAGTACTTCTGGAAAAACGGATAGGCGATCAAAATCGGCACGACGCCGATGACCGCGATCGCCATGCGGAACGTCTCGCTCGGCAAGGCCGCCAGCGCCTGGCTGCTGCCCGCGCCGCCGCTCGTCGTGAGGAACTGGATGTCGTTCATGATGCGGTTCAGCACGTTCTGCAGGCTGAACAGGTTCGGCTCGGTGACGAACACGAGCCCGTTGTTCCAGTCGTTCCAATAGGCGAGCCCTTGGAACATGCCGACCGTCGCCAGAATCGGCAGCGACAACGGCAGGACGATTCGATAGTAGGTCTTGAACTCGCCTGCGCCGTCGATGCTCGCGGATTCGAGTACGGCCAGCGGCACGGTCGTCTGGAAAAAGGTGCGCATGAGCAGCACGTTGAAGCCGTTCATAAGCAGCCAGGGGAGGAGCAGCGCCAATAGGGTGTTTTTCACGTCGAGCACCTGCGTGTACACCATGTAGGTCGGCACGAGGCCGCCGTTGAACAGCAGCGTGAAGAAGACGACGAAAGCGATAAATTGCCCGCCGGGCAGATCCCTGCGCGACAGCGGATAGGCGAGCAGCGACGTGATCACGAGGCTGGCGAACGTGCCGATCACGGTCACGATTACGGTGATCCCGTACGCGTGGAAAATCTGGTTCGACTGGTTCCACAAGTATTCGTAGGCGCTGAAGCTGATGCGGGACGGGAAAAACGAGTACCCGTTCGCGACGATCGTTTTCTCGTCGGTGATCGAAGCCATAAACAGCAGGATAAACGGCAGCACGCAGGCGAGCGACAGCAGGATCAGGACCGCATGCGCGGCCCATTGCCACTTCCGGTTTTCAACGTCCATGTCGGTCCCCTCCTTAGAACAACGCGTTTTCTTTGTTGATTTTGCGAACGATATAATTGGAGATCAGCACGAGCACGAAGCCGACGACCGATTGGTAAAAGCCCGCCGCGGAGGACATGCCGATGTCGCCGAGCTGCATCAGGCCGCGGAAGACGTAGGTGTCGATGACGTTCGTCGTCTCGAACAACGCGCCCGAGTTCAACGGCACCTGGTAGAACAGCCCGAAGTCCGCGTAGAAGATCCGGCCGATCGCGAGCAGCATGAGCATGATGATGACCGGCGTGATCATCGGAATCGTGATCTTGCGGATCTGAAGCCACTTGGACGCGCCGTCGAGGCGCGCTGCTTCGTAATACTCGCCGTCGATGCCGATGATGGCGGCGAGGAAGACGATGCAGTTGTAGCCCACGCCTTTCCACAGATGCACGAACGTCAGAATGTACGGCCAGTACTTGGGCTCCGTATACCAGGCGATCGGCTCGATCCCGAGTGCGGGCAGCAGCGTCTTGTTGAGAAAGCCGGTATCGGTGCTCAGCATCGCGTACACGAGGTAGCTGACGAGGATAATCGAGATGAGGAACGGCAGGATAATGACGCTCTGGTACAAGCGCGAGGCGAACCGGTTCTTGATCTCGTTCAGCAGGATGGCGACCGCGATGGCGAGGCCGAGCCCGAGCACGATGAAGACCGCGTTGTACAGCAGCGTGTTGCGGGTGATGAGGAGCGCGTCGCTCGTCTTGAACAGGTACTCGAAGTTGTCGAAGCCGATCCAGTCGCTGCCCCAGATGCCCTTGCTGTAATCGATGTTCTTGAAGGCGATGGACAGCCCGAACAGCGGCAAATAATTGTTGAGGATCAGGTACGCGAGTCCCGGCACCAGCATGAGGTACAGCGGGACGAACCGGCGGAGGCTGCGGCGTTTTTTGCGGTGCGCGATCGTGGCCACCGTATTCTCCCCTTTCTTGTCGACGGCGTATCGTGCCGCCGGCGCTATGATTCGATTGTATCGGAGGGGCGAACGCCCCTACTACCGCTGCGGCGACTTCCGGTTTGCGCTTTGCCGACCACCTGCCGGACCGTCTTTTCGCCACTGCTTGCAGAACGGCAAACAACCCGGCCAATGCAGGATTGGCCGGGCAAAGATACACGCGTGCGCGTTTAATTATGGAGCCGGATTGGCCTTTGCCCACTCGTCCAGCTGCTTCTGCTTCTCGGCGACGATCTTGTCGATGCCCGCCGACTTCAGCTTGGCGATGAACTCGGGCAGTACCTTTTCCGGATCGACGCTGCCCGTCTCCAGCGGCAGCTTGTATTGGGTGACGACGTTGGACACCGCCGCGAACTCGGTCTTGACCGGCGTCGCGTCGAAGGCGAAGCCCATCGCCTTGGAGTGCTGCGCACTTTTGTTGAACGCGTCCATCTTGTTCCAGATGTCGGCGTCGCCGCCTTCCATCGTGTAGGACAGGAACTGGTTGCCGAACATCCAGCCGAGCGGCATGTTGTAGGTCGTGCTGGTGGCGTCGACCCCGTCCGGATACTTGATGACGCCGTCCTGGCCGTCTACCTTCGCGTAGTGCTCGCCTTCGATGCCCCAGTCGAGCAAATTGACGATATCTTTGTCCGAATACATCAGGTTCAGGAACTTCATCGCCGATTCGCGATGCTTGGAATTGACGGGGATGCCCCACATGGCGCCGGTGACGGTGCCGGTCCGCGCGATGACGGGCGTCAGCTCCTTGGCGACGACTTCGGTGCCGGCGGCCTTTCCTTCCTGCTCGGCCATGCCCGGCTTAAGCGCCGCGAAGTAGGCGAAGCCCTTGCCGGAGCGGAGCAGCTCGAACGTAGACGTCTTGTTCGTCGACGCGTCCTTCAGGATATAGCCGTCCTCGTACCACTCGCGGAATTTCGTCACGAGCGCCTTGTATTCCGGCGACTCGTACAGGTCGACGACCTTCAGGCCGTTGTCGTAGTTCGGCAGCACGCCCAGCGAATCGCCCAGATTGTCATACGTCATATAGCCGTCCAGGAAAGACATGTTGACGCCCGGCGGGACGAGCGGCGCGAAGTTCGGCTCGCCCGCCTTGACCGTCTTCAATGCGGCTCCGAAGTCGTCCAGCGTTTTGATCGCGTCCACGTCGATGCCGTACTTGTCGATGAGGTCTTTGCGCATGATGACGCCATAGCTGCTTGCCAGGTCACGCACGGACGGCACCGCGTAGATCGCCCCTTTAATTTTCGGGACGTTGATATAATCGTCGCCGACCGCCGTCTTGACGCCCTCGCCGTATTGACCGAGCAGCTCGTCGAGCGCGACCAGCTGGTTCTTGGCGACCATGCTGCTGTACAGACCGCCGCTCACGTACATCAGGTCCATCGTCTCGTTGCTGGTGAACATCAGATTCGTCTGCTGCACCCATTCGCCCGAGCTGATCGCCTTCAGCTTGACGGTCGTGTTGATCTTGGCCTGCGTGATTTTGTTGATCGCCGCTTCGATGGCCGGCATCTGCGGAATGACGGTGCTGATCATCGGAAAAGTGACGGTGATCTCTTCCATCTTGCCGCTCGGCGCGGCCGAGCCGCTGCCGGACGGTGCCGAACTGCCGCTTGGTGCCGCGTTGTTGCCGTCGTTGTTGCCGCCGCAAGCCGACAGCGCTACCGCCGTCGCGAGCAGCAGCGAAGCCGCGGCCGTGTTTTTTTTGCTCATGTTCGTTTCCCCCGCTTTGCTTGAATGGTAACTGTCTTTATTGTAAGCAAGCGCTGTCTCGGGTACTGCTCCGCTCACGACCTCGGGCTGTCACTTTGCCGACTTTGTGCCTCGCTTCGCTGGCCTCCGACGTGCCGCTGCCGATATTCCGCCGGACCCGCGTTCATGTACTTCTTGAACATGCGCGAAAAGTGCGAGAAGTTGGCGTAGCCGATCTTGCTCGCGACGGCGCTGACCGGCATGTCCGTGTTCTCGAGCAACTGAGCGGCGATGTCGAGGCGCTGCTGCAGCAGGTAGTCCGAGATGGACTGACCCGTATCCCGCTTGAACACGCGCGTCAGATAGTCGGGGTTGAGGAAGACGTGCGCCGCGATGTCCTCTCTGGAGATGTCGGCGTCCAGATGCTCCCGGATGTACGCTTTGGCCTGCTCCACCACGCTGGGCGAATGCTCGAGCGCCGCCGCATAGTCCATCGCCTTGCCGACCGCATGGCGGATCCAGGCCAGCGCGTCCTGCGCGGACCGGGTCGCGCGGGCGTACAGCTCGGACGAATCGCGATCGCCGAGCAGCCGATGCGCCTGGATGCCCTTGACCTGCAAGACGTAATGGACGGTCTGCTGAAAATCCTGTACGAACGCGCCCAGCAGCGAAGGCGTCAGTCCGCCGGACCGCAGCTGTTCGCCGATGTAGGCTTCGGAGGCCTTCAGCACCTTGTCCCGGGCGCCTTCCTTCAGCAGAACCGCCCAGACGCCCATATCCGGGAGCGAATGCGCCCGCGCGTCGGCCGGCTGCTCGCCCGGAAGGAACACGCGGCTGTCGTACGATACGTTGTTCGCATCCCGATCGAGCAGCCGCCTGTAGCCCTCGCCCATCTCGTGGACGTGCGCCGGCTCGCCGATATAGCAGGCCACGTCGCAATAAAAATACCGCGGACACGCCGCTATATACGCTTCACAGGACGATTTCAGCCGCAGGAGATCGACCGTCTCCCGGCCGTCTCCGCCCAGCACCGCCAGCATCGTCTCTTCCGCCGGCGACAGCAGCAGCCCGCTGTCGTGCTGCTCCGTCACGAGCTCTTCGGCGGACTTCCGCAGCGCGTAGGACAAGATTTTTTTATCGCGCAGGGAGAACTCCTTGTACCATCTCCGAATCCGGATCAGGACCGGGACGCAAACCAGTTCGCCCGAGTACGGGATATTGCGCGCTTCGGCGGCTTTGGCCACGGCCTCAGGCTGCGACGGAATGTCGTGGTTCAGGATGTCCAGCCAGAACCGCTCGACGAGCAGCGGCTGATGCTGCACCCAATACTTGCCGTACTGGCTGAATTCGCTCAGCTCGCTCTCTTCGTCGAACTTGACGAGCGCTTTTCGCACCGACGCCTCTAAGTCCGCGTAAGGAATCGGCTTGAGCAAATAATCCAGGCTGCCCAGCTGAATCGCCTGCTTGGCGTATTGAAAATCCGCGTGGCAGGTCAGGAATATCGTCTGCGTCCTCGGGTAGCGCGCACGCACCCATTCCAGCAGCTGCAGGCCCGAGCTCTGAGGCATCTCGATGTCGCACAGCAAGACGTCCACCGGCTCCTCGCCGAACACGGCTTTGGCCTGCTCCGCGCCATATGCGGTCAGCACGCGGCCGATACCGATCGCGTCCCAATCCACGCCCGAGCGAATGCCCTCTACCGCGAGCGGTTCGTCATCTACGATCAAGAGCGTATGCATCGCCCTTCCTCCCCTTCCCGTCCGCGTTCAGCGGCACCGCGATCTCCGTCACCGCGCCGTGCGGGTCGTCGTTGTAGCATGCCATCCAGGCTTGATCTCCGTACTGGAGGCGCAGGCGCTCGCGGGCGTTCCACAGGCCGATATGGTCGCCCTCGCCGTCGGTCGGCACGCGGCCGGACCGGAAGTCCGCCAGCGCCGCCTCAGAGTAACCCGGCCCGTCGTCCCGGACGGTCAGGCATACCATCGGCTGCTCGGCCAGATCGTCCAACGCGGCTTCGATCGTCAGCGTCGTCCGTCCATCCGCCCGGACCGCATGCTTGATCGTATTTTCCACGATCGTCTGCAGCAGGAGCGGCGGGATGCGCGTCTCGCCGAGATAGTCGGGCACTTGTATCGCGCACGACAGCTGCCCGGCGAAGCGCATCCGCTGAATCCGCAGATAGTTGCCGATATGGTCCAGCTCGTCTTGAAGCAGCACGAGCGACCGTCCGCTCTGGAACATATAACGGAAGTACTGGACCAGGGACATCGTCATCTCCTGGATGAGGCCGTACTGCTTGACCTGCGCCAAGTTGTATAGGATATTGAGCGAATTCATGAAAAAGTGCGGGTTGATCTGAAGCTGCAGCTGCTTCAGCTCGGCGCGCTGCTTGCTGATCTGCTCCTCGTATACGTTGATTTTGAGCGCCTCGATCTGGGAGCTCATCAAATTGAAGGTCCGGTTGACCAGCTGAAATTCGTCCGGCGCTTGCCGCTCCTCCATGCGCGTGCTGAAGTTGCCCTGCCCGATCAGCCGCATGGCTGCGACCATCTTGCGGAGCGGCAGCAGCAGCAGCTGGCGAAGGAACCAGAAGCCGAGCGGCAGCATCAGCACGGCGAGCGCGATGACGATCGCCGTCGCCCGCTTGAGGTACGGCAGGTTTTCCAGAATCGAACGGTCCGGGATCGCCGCTGCCAGGCCAAAATCCCCTTTGCCGGACGCTTCGCCCACGATCAGATGCGAATGGCCGCGTTCCGACAAATAATACCCGTCGCCGAACACGCGCGAGAAGTCCAGTCCCGCTTCCTCCAGCGGACGCGTGCTGTACAGCTGCTCGCCCGCCGCGTTTACCATCAGAACGGCGGTCTCGTCGCCCGTCCGCGTGCTGCGCAGCGGCTCCACCAGCGAGGCTACGCGTACCCACGCGCCGATATAGAGATTGCCGTCGCCGAAGACGCGGACCAGATGGTACGGCTCGCCAATGCGCTCCGCCTTCCATGCGGCGTTCGTATATTCCGGATGCTCGACCAGCGCCCTTACCTTTTCCTCCATGGCCTGACGCAGGGCGACCAACTCCGAATAAGTGAACGAGCCCCGGAACGCGTCCACGATATCGCGCCGGGTTACCGAGTAGACGAAGAAGCCGTCGATATACGGATAGACGGTCAAGTCGGAGGACAGCTTGCGCGAGACGGCGCTCTTGGCCAGCATGTAGGCGTCTTCCGACGCGGACTCTCCCATCGCCTGCACGTTCGGGTCCGTCGTCTGCAAGGCGACCATATGTCGCTCCGCCTCGGTCAGTTGCCCGTCGATCTGCTTCATGTAGATGCGGATCAAATTCTCGTTCGACATCGCCACTTGGTTGTGGACGACGCCCACGCTGTATTGGTTGTTATAGATCAGCAGCGCGATCAGCGGCAGCGTAACGGCCAAAAGGCCAAGCACCAGCTTGACCCGGATCGAGCGCCAAGGAATATTCGCCAGTCGGCTGAACATGCGGGTTCCTCCGATCGGTGAAGACGCGTTTTTCTCCAGCTTACCTTCACCGTCAAGTATTGACTACCCTTGCGCCGACTAATCGCTTGCGGTTTGACGACCTGAGGTTGAATAAAATTGCGTTAAGACGCAGCAAAAACCGCCAGGGTCCCCCTGGCGGTTCATCGATTCATTGATCAAGCTGGCATGAGCGCTCCGTTCGCGGCCATCATCCACTTCGCCGACGTCCCGTTCTGCCAGCTAGCGACAGCACCGACTCCAGCACAACGCCGACCGCCAATCCAAGCCCGAGCATCTCCAAATAAACAAGCAGGCTCGAGAGATCCTCCCATCCCGTATTGCCGCGCGAAACGAATGCCATAAACAGCAACCCGAGCAGGTTTCCACATAGGATCGACGAGGCCAGCCACTTCGCGCCTAACCAGCCGCAAATAGCCGCGAACACACTGACGGCGAGCGCGACCAGCAGGAATCGGACAGCATGCACGATTGTCCAGGGCTGCCCCAATATAACGAATCGCACGAGCCAAAACAGCAATGTCGTGACAAACCAGGACGTCGCGCCCCAGGATAGCCACTGCTTGCTTCGAGAAGCGGGAATGACGCGCATGACGTTCACCCTTTCACCGGCGAGAATCGGCACCTAGCGCGATGCCATTCATTCATACGCTTATTATGGCATACCCCGATTCTATTGGGCTATAGAATGTGAGACAGACAGACGCGCGGCGCCCTCCCCGGCACCAGTCTCCCTTCCATGACATAGCCTTCCTCCCTGCCTTCCAGCTCGCGGACAAGACGCGCCCGCCACAGCGCCACGCGGTCCGCCCGCGCGGGATCGCGCGCCGCGTCGATGAGCTCCGTCGGATCAACCGTCAGGTCGAAGAGCTGCTCCTCGCCGCTCTGCGAAAACCAGATATACTTCTCCTGGCCGTCCGTCACGAAGTGGTTGGATCGCTCCCCGTAGGCGTGCTCGCCATGCAGATAGGTACGCCATTCGCCAGTTTCTCCTCTCGCCGGACCGAGCAGGCTCGCGCCTTCGACGGCACCCGGAATCGGCGCGCCCGCCGCTTCGAGCAGCGTCGGCATGATGTCGCGCAGCTCGGCGACTGCTTCCGGACGGCTGCCTGCAGCCAGACCGAACCGGCCGCTCGGATCCCAGAGGATGAGCGGGATCTTGGCGCTGCCCTCATAGGGAAGCGACTTGCGGAAAAGATGATGGTCTCCCATTAGCTCGCCATGGTCGGAAGTGAACAGGATGAGCGTATCGTTTAGCACGCCGTGCTCGCCGAGCGCCTGCAGCAGCCGACCGATCTGATCGTCCAGATGCGTGATGAGGCCGTAGTAGGCGGCGCGTGCCCGGTCGAGCCTGCGCTTCGGCAGACGGCCGAAGGTCGTCGTGGGATCGGTGCAGTCCGCTGATGCGGCGGCTTCGTCGTTCATCCACTTGCCGATCGGCGGCTCCGGCATTTCGAGGTCCTTGTACATGTCGAAGTACGCCTGCGGCGGATCGAGCGGCGAATGCGGACGCACGAACGACGACCACAGGAAAAAGGGCTTCGACGGGTCGCGTCGCCGGAGGAAGTCGATCGACTCCGTTACGCACCAGTTCGTCGGATGCAAGGCCTCGGGCAGATGCCAAAGGTCGACCGACGGTCGAAGCGTTGCAATCCAGGCCCAGGTCCGTCAGGTCCGCCTCCGTCCCCGCTTCCCGCCGAAGCCACCGCATATAATCGTCTAACTGATCGAAGTGCTCTGCGAACGGGGTGTCGCGTTTGTCCCGATTATGATGAAGATACCCGTCGTGCAGGACGATGTTATGGAAACCGCACAGGTTGCGAGCGGGATAGACGTGCATTTTCCCGACGCACTGCGTATGGTAGCCCGCTTGCGCGAGCTCTCCCGCCAGCAAATGCGGATAGCGCCACGGTACTTGGTCCTGGTAGCCGACTCTCCCGTGCGATCGCTGGCTCATGCCGGTCATGATGGCCGCCCTGGCGGGGATGCAGGAAGGGACGGCCGAATAGGCATGGGGGAAAAGAACGCCTTTGCGGGCCATCGCATCCAGGTTCGGCGTCTCGACG
This sequence comes from Cohnella sp. GCM10020058, assembly GCF_042683485.1. Lineage (NCBI taxonomy): Bacteria > Bacillati > Bacillota > Bacilli > Caryophanales > Paenibacillaceae > Cohnella > Cohnella sp. GCM10020058. The sequence continues at coordinate 391,254 of NZ_JBHUJV010000004.1, read as the reverse complement.
ACGGGGTGTCCGAGCGCGCTCAGACAGTCGAAGCGCATCTGGTCCACGGTGATCAGCAGCAGGTTGGGTTGGTTCATGAAAGAAGCTCCTCTCTTTAGGAAAGTGAATCGATGGGATGGATGCGAAAAATCCCTATCCTCACACGGAGGACAGGGCGGCTTCGCCGGCTTTATAAACTTCGAACGCCGAGATCGTCGGTTGATAGCGGGACTCGTCGATGAGCAGCCGCAGCTTGCGCGCGCTCGTCGGGGGAACGCGGCAGATCCGCTTGGCGCCGATGACCGTGCCTTCCGCGAGCGGCTGCCAGCCGCCTTCGCGCCAGGCCTCGAGGCGGAATCGTTCGACGCGCTGGCCCTCGCGGAGCTGCTCGCGCAGCACGATGCGGTCGAAGCCGCGTTCGGCGCCTAGGTCGATCTCAAGCGCGGCTTGCTCGGTGCCTTCGGGCGGGCACCAGTGCGTATCGGTCCTGCCGTCCGTCGCGCGGGAGGCGCCATGCTCGGGATCGGCTTCGGCGGATGCCTCCGCGATCGCGCCGGCCGCCAGGTTGTCGCCGTAAGCGGCTGCCAGCCATGCGCCAAGCTCGGCGAGGCGCGCCACGTCCTGCTCGTGGACGAGGCCGCGGCGGTCGGGCGGGATGTTGAGGAGGAAGGACGCGTTGCCGCCGACCGTCCGCTCGTACAGATCCGCGAGCTGCGCCAGCGTCAGCACGCGGTCGTCTTCGGCGGCGTGGTAGAACCAGCCCGGCCGGATCGAGGTGTTGACCTCGGCGGGATACCAGACCGCCTCGTCCGCCTGGGCGAGCACGGCGCGGCTGCCGAGGTCGTCGTCCTCGGTATGGACGCGGCTCGCGAACGCGCCGCCGTCGTCCTCCTGCTGCGACTTGGCCTGGATCTTCTCGTTGTCCCGCATCGATGCGGGAACGACGCTCCATTCGGACGGCCGGGTGTGGCCGGCTTCGTTGCCGCACCAGCGCACGTCCGGTCCGCAGACGGAGATGACCGCGCCGGGCTGCAGCTCGCGGATCAAAGCATAGTAGGCGTCCCAGTCATAAACCTGGCGCTTGCCGTTAGGCCCCTCGCCGCACGCGCCGTCGAACCAGACGCAGAACAACTCGCCGTAACCAGTGAGGAGCTCGCGCAGCTGGTTCAGGAAATAGGCGTTGTAAGCGGGCGAATCGCCGTACGAAGCTTCATGGCGATCCCACGGCGACAGGTAAACGCCGAACTTGAGCCCCTCCTCGCGGCAGGCGTCAGCAACTTCGCGCACGAGATCGCCGGATCCGCCGCGCCACGGGCTGTTGCGCACCGTGTGGTCGGTGTATGCGCTCGGCCAAAGGCAGAAGCCGTCATGGTGCTTGCAGGTCAGGATGAGACCCTTCATGCCGGCGGACTTAACGGCGCGCGCCCACTGCCTGGCGTCAAGCGCGGAGGGGTCGAACAGCGACGGGGCCTCGGTGCCGTCTCCCCACTCCCTGTCCGTGAACGTGTTCATGGAGAAGTGTATGAAGGCATAAAACTCCAATTCTTGCCATGCGAGTTGCCTAGTCGAAGGTCGAACTTGCGCGGCCTGGACAGCGGATACGGGCATCTGATGCTGCTCCTCTCATGGTTGTCTCGGATGGCGGATGATCCGTGAACGTGCGCGGTTTGTTTGATAGTTGAGACTTCTCTGCGGAGAGCCGCAGCGTCGGGCTATGGTAATGTTTCTGGTTGAGTTTAGCTACGAAAATAGCGCAATTTTGCGCTATGCGCCGTGTACTGCCGCGGATGACAGCCTTCAGCGACGCGGTCGGCGGGCGATTCGCCTCAGCATAGCGCAATTTTGCGCTATTCGCCGTGTGATGCCGCGGGCGGCAGGCATCGACTACGAGGTCAGCGGGCGATTGGCCTCAGCATAGCGCAATTTTGCGCTATGCGCCGTGTGCTGCCGCGGACGGCAGGCATCGACTACGAGGTCAGCGGGCGATTAGCCTCAGCATAGCGCAATTTTGCGCTATGCGCCGTGTGCTGCCGCGGACGGCAGGCATAGGCTACGCGGCTGGCGGGCGATTGGCCTCAGCATAGCGCAATTTTGCGCTATTCGCCGTGTGCTGCATCAGAAGGCAGGTTTCGGCGCCTTCGCCGCTGCTGTCTCGGCTCTCGGCGCCTCGGCAGCCCGCGCTCCGCGCTAGCCCAGGTCCGCCCGTTCCGTCAGCGTCGCGACGGGAGCGGCCGTGCCGTGCAGCTCGAACACGACGAGCTCGTTGTCCCCCTCGCGCAGGAGCGGCGCGGGTACGTACAGCGTGCGCGTCGGCCCCGCCTCCCAGTAGCGGCCGAGGTTGAAGCCGTTCAGGAACGCCTGACCCTTGGTCCAGCCGTCGAGGCGCAGAAACGTGTCCGCACGCGCTTCAACACGGAAGATGCCGCGGTAAAATGCCGGCTGCGGCTGCAATTGCAACTGCGACGGGCGAACGGGCTCAACCGAGCCGTCCGAAGCGTCGACGCCGATATCGCCGAACGTCAGCCCGCCCATCTCCGATAGCGGCAGACAGCGAATCTCCCAGTCATACAGAAACTGATTGCCCAGCCGCACGCCGCAGGTGATGCCCTTCGGATCGCGCAGCAGCGGGCCGTAGTTGACGCGCCCCATGTTCTCGACGAGGATGTCGATCCGCACGCCCGCAGCAGGCACTTCCAGCGGGATGCCCGCCGGCGCCCAGCGCTCCACGGTCCCCACATAGACGCCGTCCGCGAACACGAGCGCGCGGTCGCGCACCTCCTGCAGGATGAGCTCCATGCCGCTGCGCGGCCCCGTTACCTGCACCGTGTACAAGATAAACCCGTACGCCTGCCCAAGCTTCTCCATCGGCTCCGGACATGGCCGCCGCATCGGCGTCGAGAGCGCGTCCAGCTGCGCGAACAGCGGCGCCGTCTCCGTCATCGCCACTTCGCCGTAGGCCCGCTTCGGCAGCGATGCCGGCAGCTCGAGCGGCGGCAGCTCGTAGTACCGCTCCAGCACCTCACGCACCTCGAAAAACTTCGCCGTCGGCTCGCCGGATTCGCTCAGCAGCGTGTCGTAGTCGTAGCTGTTGACAGTCGGCTCGTACCTCGCGATATGATTGGCGCCGTTCAGGAAGCCGAAGTTCGTCCCGCCGTGGAACATGTAGAAGTTGACCGAGGCGCCTTCCCCGAGCATCTCCTCCAGCGTATCCGCCACTTCGGACGCCGGTCGGGACTGGTGCGGCTCCATCCAGTGGTCGAACCAGCCGTTCCAGAACTCCATGCACATGAGCGGTCCTTCCGGCTGATACTCGCGCAGCTTGGCGAACGCCTCCGCCGCCCGCGAGCCGAAGTTGACGGTCGCGAGCACGCCGTCGATCATGCCGCCCTGCAGCATGTGATCCTCCGGGCCGTCCGACGTGAACAGCAGCACGTCCATGCCGCGCGCGAGCATGCCGTCCCGCACGTATCCGAGATACGCCTTGTCGTTGCCGTAGCTGCCGTATTCGTTCTCGATCTGCAGCGCGATGATCGGACCGCCGTTCGTGCAGAGCAGCGGGCGCAGCCGCGGCAGCAGCTCGTCGAAGTAGGCGTCCACCTTGGCCAGGTACGCCTTGTCGTAGCAGCGCAGCCGCATGTTGTCGTCCGCTAGCAGCCAGGCCGGCAGCCCGCCGAACTCCCACTCTGCGCAAATATAAGGGCTAGGCCGCACGATGACGTGCAGCCCCAGCTCGCCGGCGAGCCTGACGAACGCCTCCAGGTCCGCGATGCCATCGAAGACGAAGCGGCCTTCCTCGGGCTCGTGGACATTCCAGGCGACGTACGTCTCGACCGTATTGAGCCCGCACGCCTTAAGCTTCAGAAGCCGGTCCCGCCAATATTCGGGCACGACCCGGAAGTAATGGATCGCGCCGGACAGCAGTCTGACCGGACGGCCCTCGTACGCGAACTGATCGCCCGATACTGTAAATGTCGCCATCGTACACCTCTTTCATTTCCCATAATCACGATCTTCGCCGCCGCGAATCAGCCCTTGACGCCTCCCATCATCATACCTTCCGTCAGCTTTTTCTGCAGCAGACCGTAGACGACGACCGTCGGGATCAGCACGATGACGAGTGCGGCGAACAAGGAGCCCCAGTCCGTCGCGAACTGCTGAATCTGCATCAGGTTGGACAGGCCGATCGGCACCGTCTTCTTGGCGTCGTCGGTGATGAGCGTCATGGCGAGCACGTATTCGTTCCAGAAATCGAAAAAGCTGAACACGAACAGCGTGATGATGGCCGGGCGCGTCATCGGCAGGATGACCTTGAACAGGGTGCCGAAGTAGCCGCAGCCGTCGATCATCGCCGCCTCCTCGAAGTCGTGCGGGATCGCCTTCATGAAGCCGGTCATCAGGTAGACGGCGAAGGGCAGCGTGCCCGTCGCATAGACGGCGCTGAGCCAGAAGCGGCTGTCGAGCATGTGCATCTGATTCATCAGGATGAACAGGGGCACGATGATGTACACGCTGCCGATGAAGAGTCCGGCCATGTAGAAGTTGGTCAGAAACGCGCGTCCCCGGAACCGCATGCGGCCTAGCACGTAGGCGGTCGGCATGGCGGCCAGCAGCAGGATCGCGATCGACAGGATCACGACGAACGCCGAGTTGAACATGTAGTCGCCGATGCGCGCGGCCTTGAAGGCCCGGGAATAGTTATCCCATTGCAGCGAGGTCGGCAGGCTCCAGGGGCTCTCCATGACTTCCTCGTTCGTTTTGAAGGAGGCGAGCACGTTCCACAGGATCGGGTACACGACGGCGAGCGCCTGTACGATCAGGAAGATGCGCAGCAGGAGCCGTCCGAAGGAGAATCCCGGCTTGCGCGGCTGCGCCAAGGAAGTAGGAGATGCAGGGGTAACAGAGTAGCCGGCCATTTAGTGGGACCCCCTTTGCGTCAGGCGATTGCTGATGAAGGCCAGCAGGATCGAGACGACGAAGATGAATACGCCGATCGCCATCGCATAGCCGAAGTTGGAGTTGGTGAAGGCCTGCCCGTACAGGTAGGTCATGACGACCTCCGAATGCCGGTCCGGACCGCCCGCCGTCATGACGGCGACGAGGACGAAGCTGATCGTGAGCACGCCGTTGATGCTGAAGATGATCGTCACGCGGATAATCTCCCAGAGCATCGGGACGGTGATGTGGAAAAATTTCTGGAACGCCGTCGCGCCGTCGATCGACGCCGCCTCGTACAGGTCGGGCGAGATGCTGTCGATGCCCGCCATGTACATGACCATGTAGTAGCCGGCCGCCTGCCAGACGAGCGTGACCGCCAGCGCCCACAGCACCGTGCGCTGATCGCCGAGCCACGGCAGCGCCCAGTCGCCGAGGCCCAGCATTTCGAGGCCCGAATTGACGAAGCCCATCGTCGGGTGGTAGATGAACGACCATAGAATCGCGATGACGACGAACGAGAGGATGCTGGGAAAGAAAAAGACCGTGCGGTAGAAGCCTCGCTCGCGCAGCTTGCTCTGCGTGAGGATCGAAGCGTTGACGAGCGCGATGAGCAGGGTGACGACCGGGACGACCAGCATGAGCAGCCCCGTGTTGCGGACCGACAGCAGGAACGCGTCGTCATGGAACATATCCCGGAAGTTCTGCAGCCCGATAAACTTCGGCTTGTCGGCCACGCCGGTCCAGAGGTACAGCGACTTCTGGAACACCTGCACGGCCGGATATACTTTGAACAGGAGGTACATCGCGAGCCCCGGGAGAAGGCAGGCGGCGATGAACCAGCCCCGTCTTGTTTTCATCGTCATGTTGGAATCCCTTCCTCTCTGCCCCCAAGAACGGGGAAAGCCCGCCGGTCGAACGCGGCAGGCTTCCTGCTGCTTCAGGAGTCCGTTGTGCCGGGCGAGGTCATTCGCCGCCGCTGGCCTTGAGTTCCTTCTGAATGTTCTCGTAGATCTTGAACAGCTTGTCGCCGTACTGCTCGATGGTCATCTGCTTGTTCATGATGGAAGAGATCGGCTTGTAAACTTCGTCGGACGGGTTGTACTTGCTGCCCTTGGCGACGGCCTTGAACGTGCCGTTCACGGCGACCATGCCGCCGTCGACGGCTTTATAGACGTTGTAGGTCGTCTCGGAAAGGAACGCCTTGCCGAGGTCCGGCGCGCCTTTGACGGCGAGCACGCCCTTGGACGTCTCCGCGTTCAGCTGAACGCTCTTGTCGGAGTACAGGTAACGCAGGAATTCCTTGGCCAGCTCGGGGTTCTTCGCCTTGGCCGGGATCGCGATCTGCTCGACGTTCGTCATCGCGAGCGGCGGCTGGCCGGCTTGGCCCGACGGCACGCCGAGGAAGCCGAACTGGAAGCCGTCCTCGCGCGGCGCGTCCTTCATCTCGTCCTCGAACCACGTGCCGTTCGGGATGAACATCGCTTTGCCTTGCAGGAACGACGTCTGCGCCTGCGTATGGTTGAGCGCGACCGTGCCCTTCATCAGGGCGTTGTCGTCCGTCGCGATGCGCTCGAGGATGCCCCATACTTTCTTGAACGTCTCGCTCTTCCAGAACTGCGGGTCGTAGTTGAAAAATTGGTCCAGCGCTTCTTGCCCGCCGTAGCTGTAGATGGACGGGACGATGATCTGCTCCAGGTAGCCCGGATACAGGCCCTGGTAGGTGAACAGCGCGCGGCCGTTTTCCTTGGCCGTGGCGTTCGCGGCGAAAAAGTCGTCCCACGTCTTCGGCAGCTCGATGCCCTTCTTGTCGACGAGGTCCTTGTTGTACCAGAAGCCCAGCACGCCGAAGTTGTACGGCGCGAGGTACACCTTGCCGTCGCCGTACGGCGACATGGCGCGGGATTCGAGCACGCCCGGCAGAATCTTGTCCTTCAGCGGCGCCCCGCCGTCCGCGGCCGGTGCGTTGAAGAGATCGGTCAGATCGAGGAGCGCGTTGTCCTTGATCAGGCCGTTGAGGAACGGCACGTTGTCGCCGCCCGCCATGTACAGGAAGTCTGGCGGATTGCCGGCGACCGCCTTCGGGCGGACGAGCTCGGCGATCTTCGGACTCGCGGTGATGTTGATCTTGGTGCCGGGGTAGTCCTTCATGAAGTCTTCGGCGATCCGGTCCCAGTATTCGCGGCCGTAGCCGCCCTGGAATACGGCGATGTTCAGCTCCGTATTTTCAAACGTCTTGGCGTCTGCCGCGCTCGGCGACGCGGATGCGCTAGCGCTAGCGGATGCGCTTGCATTTGGCGATGCGCTGCCGCTTGGCGACGCTGCACCGCCTGCGTTGCCTGCATTGTTGCCGTTGCCGTTAGAGCCGCAGCCCGCCAGCATGGACACCGCCAGCGCCGACGCGCCTACGGCGGTCAGCCATTTCTTTGTACTCATTTCTGGACCCCCTCGGATGAGATGGCTTCATTATACGTGCACGGGGTCTGGCGCCATATGAACGATTCGAATGAGAAGCATGGAGAATATTATGGAGTTCGCATGTAGCGTTGGATGACATGGATAATTTCGTGAAAGCGCAATCTTAAAATCGTCCAGGTTTGCAAACGCTTAAAGCTTACACGAGCTTGCCCCGCTTTAGGTCCTCCGAACGCGGCCAATGAATGAAACCGCCACTTCCCACCTTGGCTAGCGCTCCGTCGTGCACGATTATGGTGCACGACAGCGGTGTACGATACCTTAGCTAACCGCCACGCCCCCACCGTGCACAATTATGGTGCACGGTGGGGATATCAGTTACCTCTACCCCCCGCTCGCGCTCCCTCGTGCACAATTATGGTGCACGGTAGAGCGATAGCCAGCTTCTCTAGGCGCGCTCTCGGCCAGATGCCGATCACAGCCCGCCAGCGAGCTCAGTCCGCAGGCTTCACGCTCTTCGGCGCGATGCCGAAGCGCTTCTTGAACAGCCGGTTGAAGTAGAACGGGTCGTGAATGCCGACCTCGGCCGCAGCCTGCTTCACGAGATAGCGGCCGGTCTCGAGCAGCGCGTACGCCTTCAGCATTCGAATCTCGTTCAGGTGCGTCAACAGGCTGCGGCCCGTCTCCGCCTTGAAGACGTGGCATAGATAGGGCTCGGATAGTCCGACATGCGCGGCGACGTCCGCGATGGCGAGCCGCTCCGCATAGCGGTCTTCCAGGTATCTTAGCGCGAGCCGCACTTCTTCCCGCGCGGCCGGATATGCGTCCCGCTTCGCATCCGCCTGCTCGGCCGCATCCTCGGCCAGCTCGCGCACCGTCTCCTTGAGCTGCGTATCCGTCGCGGCTGCGGACATGCGCGCCAGCCATGGCGCTTCGTCCCAGTCCCGGCGAATGCCGAAGCCCTGCGCGTTGGCGAGGCCGAGGACGCTCCCGCCGAGCGACCGCTTCAGCACGCGCGCGGCGATGCGCCGCTCGGCGGCGGTCTCGATCAGGCGCAGCGCCCCCTCGACCCACAGATCGGTCGAGCCGGCCTGCGGCTTGCCCCGCACCGACTCGCGCAAGCTCGCTTCGGCCCGGCGGTACTCGTCGTCCTCCTCGACCGGCACCGTCCTGTTCGACAGCCCCGCCGCGCTAAGCTGCGCGTAGAACAGCAGCTGCGCCGCCCGCCGATTCCCCCGCAGCTGCTCCAGCAGCGCCCCGGCATCGGATGCCGGCTCGGCGAAGACGACCTGCGACTGCGCGTTGTAATACATCGCGCACAAACTTTGGATCCGCCGCGCCGCGTCGCCCGCCTCCGGTACGGCATGGGCGGCCGAATAACCGGCCGCCAGCACGAAGCAGCCGTCGTCCGCCTTGACGGCATGCGCCCACCTGCGGCCGGGAAACAGGCTGTCCGCGAGATCGCCCAGCTTGTCCGCAAAGCGTTCGCCCTCCGGCCTTGCGGGCTCCTCATCCCGCAACCGGACGAGAAAGGCCAGCACGCGCTCGCCCTTGTCCTGCCAGATCTCGCGCGACACGGCCGCGTCCGCTCTTCCCGGCCGGCCTTCGCCGCCCGCATCGCCCCGCGCCCGCGCCTCGGCATCCATCGCGGCGAGCCAGGCCTTTATCCGGGTCGCGCGCTCCCGCTCCGTCCCCGCCCGTTCCCGGTCCGCCTGCGCCCGATCCGTGTCTGCGCCTGCTTGCGCCCCCGCCTCAGCGCCATGCGCGCCGCCCGCCGCCCCGCCAGCCGCCCCTCTGCGCGCATCCAGCTTGGCCGCGATCTCTCCGAGCGCCTCCATGAAGCTCTCGCTTTTCAGCGTCAGCTTGAGCATGTAATCGTGCGCGCCGCACTTCAGCGCCTCCCGGACGAGGTCGAAATCGTTGTAGTTGCTCAGCACGAGCACTTCACCTTCGAAGCCGCCCGAGGCGAGCGCTTTAATCAGACCGATGCCGTCAAGCTCCGGCATCTTGATGTCCGTGATGACGATATCCGCCCGGCCGTCCCGCGCCAGCTCCAGCGCGGCGCGGCCGTTCGCTGCGGCGCCGACGTATGCGAAGCGGCCGTCGTCCCAACGGATCATCGACTTGACCGCATGCCTCACGATCATCTCGTCATCCGCGATCAGTATCTTGTACATCGCCCATCTCTCCTTTCAGCACGATCGGCAGCACGATCGTCGTCTCCGTCCCTTCCTGCACGACGCTCGCCGTCGTCAGCCCGTACGGCGCGCCGAAGTGCAGGCGGATCCGCTCGTCCACGTTGCCGATGCCGATGCCCGACAGCTTGGCATGCGACATGCCGCGCGCACCCGCGTCGGCGGCGTCAAATCCCTTTCCGTCGTCTCGAATCCGGATCCGCACCCGCGCTCCTTCGCGCTCGCCGGTCACCTTGATCCGCACGCTTCGCCCCTCGTCGCCGCCCCCGTGCAAAATCGAATTTTCCACGATCGGCTGCAGGATGAATTTCGGCACAAGACAGTCGCGGAGCTCGTCCTCGATCGCAAACTCCAGCTCGAACGAGTCCCCGTAGCGGATGCGCTGGATCGTCGCGTAGTGCATCAGATTGTCCAGCTCGCGGTCGAGCGGGATGAGCTCCTCCTTGACCAGGATCGTGTTGCGCAGCAGCTCGGACAGCGATGCGATACCTTGCGAGACGGCGTCGTTGCCGCCCAGCATGGCGCTCCATTTGAGCGAATTCAGCGTATTGAACAAAAAATGCGGATTGATCTGCGCCTGCAGCATCGCGAGCTCCGCGTCCCGCTTGGCCTGCTGCTCCGATTCGACCTGGTAGATCAGCTCCTTGAGCCGTCCGACCATCCGGTCGATCGTCTCCGCGAGGATGCCCATCTCGTCGGGGTACGAGGGCCCCATTTTCTGCTGCAGCTGGCCCATCCGCACCTGGTTCGCGTACTGCAGCAGCTTGCGCACGGGACCGCTGATGCTGATATAGATCCACATCGCGAGCATGCCGGCGAGCAGCAGGATCAAGAGGCAGATGAGGACGACATTGTGGCGCAGCACCGACAGCTCCGAGACGAGGAACGAGCGGGGGATCATCCCGACCAGGTACCAGTCCGCCGATCGAATGTACGAGCTGGTCACGAGCGTGCGCTGCCCGTCGACATCCGCATAAAAAGCCCGTTCCTCGCGTGATGTCTGCCTTCTTGCCTGGACGCCCTCGAACACCTTTTCCCGGTAAAGAGAGCCTTGTCCGATCGCGGGAGAGAGAGAAGAAACGACGACGCCGGCGGCATCCGACAGGTAGATCGAGCTTCCTTCCCCCAGATCCACGGACTCGTAGGTGTTGCGGGAGAACACCTTCTCGTCGATAACGATGATCAGGTACCCGATCTGCCGGTTGAGGTTGTTCTCGGCGAAAATCCGGCGGCTGAGCGCGATCCTGCTCGAGCCGCGGTTGTTGCGGATGCCCGTCCAGTACGCATTGCTCTTGCTGTCCGCCACCAAAGTCGTCAGCTCGCGGACCCGCGCCTCGGGATACAGCTCGAAGCCGAGATCGAACATCGACTGGCCGTCGTTGGTCAATACGATGACGTTCGACAGGTTGCTGAGGCTGAAGATCTGCTGGCCGAGCTCGTCCTTGATCCGCGTGCGCAGCTCGCTCTTCTCGATGTCGGCCATCTTCGAAAACTTGGGCAGGCCGCCCTGGATCAGCTTGTTGATGATGATCGTCTCGCTCAGCGTCTCGTACTGCTCGAGCTCGCGCGTCGTGTTCTGGGCGAGCTGGTCGAGCACCTGCGTCGACGAAGCGCTGAGCTTGTTCGTGATCGACGCCTCGTACTTCTGATTGGAGTAGATCGCCACGACGGCGACGGGGAGCAGAGAAGTAATGAGAAAAGCGGCCAGCAGCCGCCGCTTGATGGACAACCGCCGCAGCGAGAAGACCGATCGTCCGAGTGCGCGCAAAGAAGGGAGCCGCGGCATGCCGTTCACCTGCTTGGTTCGTTTTTTCCTAATCTTAAACGCAATCCGTTTATTCGCCAACCGGCAATCGCTAGCAGGCAGATTGGCGCCGCCCGCCTCTGAATAACACATCCTACGGTCCTTCCGATGGATGACAGATCGTCGCCCGCGTCGCTCTTTCGCTGCAATGCCTGCAAATATACATCTATTTCCGCTGATATCGGTCCTTTTGGACAGGATAGATGCAAAAGCGCAGTTATTTTCCTCCATCAGCCCGATTTCGGGCTTGCACTTTGAATTTGCCTGCATATTTGCAGGTATTTCATCGCCTATCTCGGGTCAGCAGAAAATACATGTATAAATGCAGGCTTTCGACCTGCATAACACCCGGTAAGCCCCCGCAAGCCAAACGCGTGCATACCTATCCACGATCCGCCGCCGCCCAAGCCTTTCCCTTTCACTTTCCTTTTCACTTTCACTTTCACTTTCACTTTCACTTTCACTTTCACTTTCACTTTCACTTTCCTCTTTGCCCTTTTCTTTCATCGCAAAAAAGCCGGCTCTCGCGAACCGGCTTGCTGCGCAGGGCGCCTTATAAATTCAGTTGAATTTTCCGCGTGTTCAGCATGCCTTCCAGTCCGGTCGAGTCCTGGACGGTCTTGAAGCGCGCGAACGTCTCGGCGGCCTCGGAGGTCCGGATCCGCAGGGGCTTGGTTTCCAGGCGCAGCAGCCCGCCCACGACGTCCGCGACCGACTCCGCCGTCTGCGGCACGGAGTTGCGGCTCGCGAAGCCGTCCAGATAACGCTGGACGACAGGCTTGTACTCGTCTTCGAGAATGCCGCCGGTCGCGTTCACCTGCTCCATCACCGTGCCTACGAATTGCGTCGCGATCGCGCCCGGCTCCAGCAGCGTGACGTCGATGTTGAACGTCGGCTTGTAATACGTCGCCAGACTTTCCAGCAATCCTTCCACCGCGAACTTGCTGGCGCAATAGATCTCGTTGAGCGGCTGCCCGACCAGCCCGCCAACGCTGGAGGTCGCGATGATATAGCCGCCGTTCGCCGCTTGGCGGAGCAGCGGCAGCGCCGCCCGGATCGTGTGCATCACGCCGTAGACGTTGGTGTCGAACACCCGCTGGATATCCGCCGGATCGGCTTGTCCCAATGCGCGGAGGAATCCGAAGCCCGCATTGCAAAAGAGCACGTCAAGCGCTCCCTGCTCGCGTTCGATCCGCCCAAACGCAGCCTCCAGCGAGGAGACGTCGGTGACCTCCATTTCGACCCAGTGCAGGTTATCCTGTCCGGCATAAAGCTCCCGGTCCCGCTCGACCTGGCGGGTTCCCGCATATACGATCCAACCCTCTTGCGCCAGCTTAAGCGCCGTCGCCAGTCCGATTCCCGACGAAGCGCCCGTGATTGCGATAATGCCGCTCATATCATAGCCCCCTTATACGGTTTTGCCTTCGCTCAGCGCTTGCACGGCCTTGTCGATGCGGCGCAGCCGCGTCTCCTCGGTCTTGGCGCCTTCGACGGAGAGGACGACGCGGCTCTTGTTGCTGTTCGAGAGTCCGTCGAAAAAGGCGCGCGCCGCAGGCGCTCCCGCAAGCGCGGCTGCCAGATCGTCCGGCACCTTCACCTCGCGCGGGTCCGTGTCCAGCTTGAGCTCCACTTCGACCACGTCCCCGGCTGCGACGCCGGCGGCTCCGCGATGCTCCGCGCTGACCGGCAGCATGTAGCGTCCGCCCATGACCGCCACCGTGCTGCGGTACGTATAGCTGCCGATCGTCGCGTACACCGCCGGCTTTTTGCCCCCGCCCAGCGCTTCGACCGCTTCTGCCGGCACTTCGATGCCGGTCGCCGTCTTGCCGTGAAGCTCGACCGTCGCTTTAAACTTCATATTCGCTCCGCCCCTCTGCTAGGATCGCTTCCTCACCAGTATAGCAGGACGTCGAACGGAACGTCAGATCGAAGCGGAGCTATATCTTTTCCCCGCCGGTCTCCTTGATTTTCTTGTTCATCTTGGCGATCCCATAGCCGAGCAGGGCGAATAGGCTTGCATAGATGAAGATCACCGGCACGCCGACTCCCCATCGCATCGCGCCATGGAGCCTGGAGAAGATATTCGTGAAGTTGGCGAACACAATCGCGAGATTCGCGAGCAGCACCACCGCCATCACGCGCTGTATCTTCTTGTAGTGCTCGACGAGAGACTCGCGGTCCGTATACAGCTTCGGCGTTTCTCCCGGCTCCCACGGCCTTCGGAAATAATGCCAGATGCCGCTGGTCGTGCTCACGTACTCCCATCCGACATCCCGGTACAGCTCAATGTATTCGTCCAGCTTGCCGTTTTTCTTCGTGAGGCCGCCCTGATAGTCGAGACCGTAGGTGTACCGGGCCGTCTCGTCGCGCTCGAATTCGCTGCTGAACGCGCCTCCCTTCGTGAGGTGCAGTCCTTGGGCAGACAGCTCGTTCAGCCAACGCTCTTCCTTCTCGTAGTCCCAGCTCATCCAGGCGTGCCTTTTTTTCTCCGTCCTTGCCATCGTTAATCCCCCCCGCTCAGCGCTTGCCTGCCGACAACGAGCAGCTCTTCCAGCCTGCTGACCTCCGCCGCCAGCACCGTCCGCCCGTCCGCCGTGATCGCATACATCTTGCGCCGGGCGTCCGCACCCTCCGCACCCGGATGGGGCTCGATGAGTCCCTTACCCTGCAGCGTGTTCAACGCCGTGTACAGCGTGCCCGCACCCAGCTTCAGCCGGCCGCCGCTCATCCGCTCGACCTCCTGCATCATGCCGTAACCGTGCGACGGCTCCGCGCAGAGCGTCACCAGAATGTAGTAAAACGCCTCCGTCAACGGCAGCATCTGCATTTGCTTCACTATTCGTTCCTCCGCATCGCATCTATATCGGATACCGATATATCGTATAACGGTATAATATATCACGATATATCGACTGTCAATATAGTTTTGGAAATGGTTGATTGGTAGCGGAAGCGTCTGCCGAAATAAAAAAGGACCGCCGGGATTGGATGTCCTGGCGGTCCGATCTTACGCATATGGCTTACTCGATAGGCCGCACGTTCGCGTCCGGCGCTTTGTCGGCGACGACGTTCAGCTCGATGCCGTGCTCCAGCAGCGCCTTCAGCGCGCAGAGCACCATGTTGAAGCCGCCGGTCGAATCGAGCGCCTGGGCCACGACCGCGTCGCCGTCGCCCTGGAAGCCCGAGTTGACGACGCTGACGAGGGTCTCGTTTTCGCCGCGGCTCTTGAGCGTCCACTCCACCTGGGTGAAGCCGCTCGTCTCGTCGCCCCAGCGAATCTGAATTCGCCGGTTCGGCTCGATCGCGAGGACGTCGACCTGCGCCGCTGCGCCGTACATCTCCCACTCCCACAGGACGCGCGCCCCCGCCGTCAACCGGCCGCTGCTCTTGGTGAACCAGAACCGCGTCGTCACCGACGGGTCGACGAATGCTTCGAATACTTCTTCTACCGGCCTGCGCACGAGCATCTCCGCTGTCGCCACCGGCACTTGACTGAGATTTAGGGAAGCCACCGACGATCTCTCCTCGTTTTAAAAGAGTCTGGTCTTCTTCCCTAGTTTAACATGCCTCGCGAAGCGCGGAGCCATATGTCATCCTTCCGGCGGATCGCAGCTCCGGCTAGAGCTACATAGGGGCGTTCGCGCGCGTCAGCGGCGCTGGCCGCAGGCGCACGGAGCCTCGTTTAGCGGCGGCCGCCGAGCTCGCTTGCCAGCGCCGCTACGGCGCCGGCAAGCGGACGAAGCGGATGGCCGATGGTTACGCCGTATGCGGCTTCCGCCTGTGCCGCGGCGTCGACCATCGACAGCTGCGCGACGGAAACGGACCTTGCCGGTTCGGCATCCAGAAGTCGACTCAGCTCCGCCTGCACGACTTGTAGATACGCCTCTTTTTCCCCGCGCATAATGAGGTCAAACGCCCCGGGCAGCACAACGGTCTCGATCTCCGGCCGGCTGAGCTTCCTGCGTTCCGTATAATCGTACAGTCGCCTCATCGTACCTTCCACCGTCGCCGGGTTCGTGAACAGGAGCGCTTGGGGGCCGGCGCGTCGGCAGATCTCCTCAAAAAACGGCGCGTCGATCTTGAGGATCGGCAAGTTAACCGTCTTCTGCGACTCGTCGAGCAGCGCGATGTAGTTCGTGCAGGTAATCAGGATGGCGTCCGCGTCCGCTCGCGCCATCCAGTCTAACTGATTGGCGACATGCTCGCGCGCGCGTTGTTCCGTGAACGAAGCGTCCGCGCCTATTCGCGCGATCAGCCCCGGATCGACGTAATGCGTCCAGGACATGCCAACGGGAACGCGCATTCCCTGGATATATGCGATATTCGATTCATGCGCATGCAGACATGCGATTTTCAGCGCCAAATCGATTCGCCTCCTTTTCTGTTACGTCAGACTCTCAGCCGCCAATCGTTGCATCGCATCCAGCTGCCCGGCGGATATTCGAATTCGGTCTCGCCGAGCAGCGTGAAACCCAGCTTGCGGCAGACGGCGTTGGACGCAGGATTGTCGGCGCCCGGAAACGCATGAATCGTGCGGCGAAGGCCCTCGATGCGGACATTTTCAATGGTCTGCGCGACGGCCGCCGTCGCGAGACCTCTCCCCTGATAGGCAGGCAGTATGCCCCAGCCCATCTCGTAGACCTGTTCTCCCGCCCACGTCCGGTCCCAATAACCGACGCTTCCGACCGGCGCGCGGGCCGGGAGCAGGACGACGGCGAACATCCGGCCCGTTCCTTTTCCGACAATCCGCAAATACCGCTCATGACGCTCCGCGACCTGCGCCTCGGTCTCCTGTCCGCCCAGATGCTCGGTCATTTCCGGCGCGTTCATTTGATGCAGCAGTTCGAGGTGGCCCGCGGACCACGGTACGATTTCCGCTTGCGACCGTTCACTCATTCGTCTCTCCTCCTTCGAGGTGGCTGTCCCTTTATCCCATTCTATCAGCCTTAACCGTCATCAGCCATTTTGCCGCAGGCCTATCCGGCCCTCCGAATAGAAGCGCAACATCGCAAAGGAAACCTCGTGCTATAACTGGTCTTGTAAAAAAGAGAAGGAGCTGATCCATTTGACGAGACTGAACGGAAAGGTCGCATTGGTAACGGGGGCGAGCAGAGGAATCGGCCGGGGCATCGCGCTGCGCCTCGCCGCGGAAGGCGCGACCGTCGCCGTGCATTACGGAAGCAACCGGGAGCGCGCGGAGGCGGTCGTCCGCGAGATTCGGTCCGGCGGCGGCTCGGCCTTCGCGATCGGCGCCGATCTTGTCTGCGCGGGCGGGATCGAAGCTTTGTTTGAAGCGTTGGACGGGAGACTGGACGGGCCGGCATTCGGCACACGAATCGATATTTTGGTCAATAACGCGGGGATCGGCCAACAGCTGGGCATCGAGGAAACGACGGCGGCATCGCTTGACGAAGTACTGGAGATCAATGTCAAGGCACCGATTCTCGTCATTCGGGAGGCGCTGAAGCGCATGAACGACGGCGGCAGCATCATCAATCTTTCCTCCGCCGTAACGCGGATCCCGCTGTCGAACCTGCTCGGATACAGCGTGTCCAAAGGCGCGATCAACACGCTCACGCTTAACTTGGCGCAGGAGCTGGGAGGACGCGGTATCCGGGTCAACGCTATCCAGCCCGGCATCATCGATACCGACATGAACGCGGAGACGCTGCAAGACCCCGGAGGGCGGGCGTTTGCCGCCGGGCTCTCGGTGTTCGGCCGCTGGGGCCAGCCCGAGGACGTCGCCGATATCGCCGCGTTCCTCGCTTCCTCGGACAGTCGCTGGGTAACGGGCCAGCTCATCGATGCGAGCGGGGGCTCGAGGCTTTGATTTTACTCGGGCAGACACGAGCGCCCTAAGTGCTGCCGTACGAAAGCACATCAGGTGATGCGGCGCCCTTCGCTGGCCATGTGCTTTCGCTCGAAAGCACATCATGCGACGCGGCGCCCTTCACCGGCCAAGTGCTGCCGTACGAAAGCACTTCATGCGATGCGGCGCCCTTCGCGGGCCAAGTGCTGCCGTACGAAAGCACATCATGCGACGCGGGGCCCGTCACGGATAGCTACTCCCCCTCCGGCCTCAGCAGCGCGTCCAAAATCGGCATCGCCTGGTCATAGTCGTTCCGGTAAGAAGCGAAGGTCTCGCCGCGTACGATCTCGAATCCGAACCGGCTATAGAGCCGCACGGCTTTATAGCTCCAGGTTTGGGTATGCAAGTAGATGCTGCGATCGCCCTCCAGGCCAATCATTTCTCTCAAACAAGCTGCCACCAGCGCTTTCCCCAGACCTATCCCCTGACACTCGCGCTTGACCGCGAACCAGTGAATGGACGGATCTCGTCTTCCTCCCGTGTAGTCCCACCAGCACATGATGGTACCGACCGCCTCGCCCCGCGCATTCTCCACGAACAATAATCGCTTTTCCAGCTCATCGACCAAGGGAAGATACGTCCTTCGAAAGTATTCGACCGCCTCTTCTTCGCTTAAGAATTCGCCTGCTGAAGCTTCGATCTCCGCCCAGCGCAGCTCGCCCCCTACAGTAAATGGTGTTATCGCATATCCCGCTGGCAGCGGGCATTCCGGAATCGGCATTCCCGGCAGCCGCTTCATAATAACGTCAAAGTATGGAATAGATCGATCAAGCATCTTTGGAATCACTTCCTGCTTTTCTATTATGCAATGCATTCAAAAATCCGATATATTTACATTATTTATCCATTATAAATTTGGAGGTTTCTATGCGCAAAGAAGAAGTATCCGCCGCCGGCAGTATCGTCTATCGGCATGAATCCCAAGACCGCCCGCCCGTCCCCGCCAAGGAGGATGCCGATTATCTTGCGCTTGTCACGCAGCATGTGGAGACCTACATCGGCCCGGTGCAGAACGTCTTTCATGAGATCGTCTCCGAACACGTCCACC
Source organism: Cohnella sp. GCM10020058 (assembly GCF_042683485.1). NCBI lineage: Bacteria > Bacillati > Bacillota > Bacilli > Caryophanales > Paenibacillaceae > Cohnella > Cohnella sp. GCM10020058. The sequence goes on along the minus strand of NZ_JBHUJV010000004.1, from coordinate 373,012 downwards.
TCGACATCCTCATCGTCGCACCGACGCCCAGCCGGAACTTCTACACGCTCGTCACCTGCGGTATGGGCCTGCGGCCGATGACGGTCCCAAAAGGAGCGGAAGCGTACCGCCATGCCGAACTCCTGCTGTGCCTTCCTTCCGACTGGCCCTTGTCCGAAGCCGCCTTTAGGGACGAAGACCATTACTGGCCCGTCCGTATGTTAAAATCGCTTGCCCGGCTTCCTCACCAATACAATACCTGGCTGTACCTGGCCCACACGATTCCGAACGGCGATCCGGCCGAGCCATATGCGGACAATACGAAGCTATCCGGCATGATCTTGTCGGTTCCCTCTACGGTCCAATCGGCCAAGGAATTCTTTACGCTCGCGGCAGCTCCCGGCAAGGACGTTCATTTCTTCAGCCTGCTCCCGCTGTACAAGGAGGAGATGGACTTCAAGCTGAAGCAAGGCCCCGAAGCGTTGTTCGAAAAGCTGGAAGCAGCCGGTGTCAACGAGCTGCTGCGAGCAGACCGTAAAAACGTATGCAAAAAACGCTTCGGCCTATTCTGAACGCCAGGCGTTAACAAAGAGCTGCATTGCCCGCCGCCGATCGACAAGATATACTAAATGGATATCATGATCGGTAACGATTCAAAGGAGATTGCCTCAATGCCCGACCTGCCTCTCGCGGAAGTCGCCTATCAGGAACTCCGGCAGCGGCTGCTCAGCGGTAAGTACCTGCCCGGCCAACTGCTCTCGGAGAGCGAGCTCGCGAGCGGGCTCGGCATGAGCAGGACGCCCGTCCGGGCCGCCGTCATGCAGCTGGAAAAGGAAGGATTCCTGGAGACGCTGGTCAAGCGCGGGATCCTCGTCAAAGGAATCGACGTCAAGGAACTGTATGACATGTTCGATCTGTTGAACGCGCTTTATCTGTTCGTCCTGGAACGGATGGAGCAGGATCAATACGAGCCCGACTTCGAGCGCATGCGCTACTACCTGGACCAACTGATCGAGGCCAGCGAGCGCAAGATGCACCGCGAATACTATGAGTCGGGCCTTATGTTTATGAGCACGCTGCTCTCCACGATCGGCAACCGCAGCATTATGGAGACGTTCGACCGCTACAAAGACAAGGTCCTGTACGTCGTCGTCGCCTACCGGTCCACCGAGGGCTCGAATCGTCCATATACAGGCAAGAAGCTATACGCCGAAATTTACCGTCACTTAACGGAAGGCAATTACGTGGAAGCCAAAGCCGCCATCCAGGCGTCCAAACGCAACTCGCGCGAGGAGCTCCTCCGCAACGGCTACAAGGTATAAAAACGTATAGCGTCGCCGTTTTCCGGCGCCGCCGCATCAGTGAACCCGCCCCGAAACCTCTCGTTTCGGGGCTTTTTTTGCGTGTCCGCACTTTTTACACAACTCCGATCGCTCGTTTATACCTACCTTACATACAAGATCAATAATTCTTGTATACAAGATAACTTTTCAAAAACCAAGGAGGCTGATTGAAGATGACAAGCATGAAATTCGTACACCTGACCGACACGCACATGAACGCGCCGAGCTCCGAGGGCCCTTTCGCCAAGTTCAACCTTGCCGATAAGGTCAAGCAGACGTTCCGCCACCTCCGCGACGCGAACGTCGCGCCCGACTTCGTGCTCATCACGGGCGACCTGTCGCATGAAGGCGACGCAGCCGACTATGCCTACATCCGCACCGTGCTCGACGAATGCGCGGCGCTGATCGGCGCGCCCGTGCACGTCGTGCTCGGCAATCACGATCATCGCTCCGCGTTCCGCCAAGGCTACCTCGGCGAAGCGCCGTCCGAAGAAGCCTACTACTACTCGCTCGACATTAAGGGCTTGCGCCTGATCGGCCTGAACACTCAGGTGCCTGGCCGTCACGACGGCGAGCTTGACGCCGCGCAGCTCGCTTGGCTCAAGGACGAGCTCGCCACCCCCGCGCCGCTCGGCACGATCGTCGGGATCCACCATCCGATGATGAGCGTTCGCGGCATGCCCGGCGACCACCTGCTGGCGAACCGCGCGCAGCTCGGCGACGTGATCGAAGGCACCGACGTCATCGGCGTCATGGCCGGACACGTCCACTCCAACAACGTCGGCACCTACCGCGGCATCGTCAACGTCGCAGCCGCAGGCACGGCGTTCACCGGCGAACTGGCGGATGCGGAGAACTACAAGATGGTCGACTTCTGCGGCTTCAACATCGTCGACGTGACCGAGGAAGGCATCTCGATCCAGACGACCGTGCTGCCGACTTCCGGCGAAGAGTACTTCCGCTTCCCGATCGCCATGCTCGTCGCTCAGCACTGATTCCTGCAGGCGCCAGGCTGCCGGCGCAAGCGCGATTCCATAGAACGCCGGACGCCGGCATCCGGCTCTACCGACATCGATAACCGAGGAGAGACGCATCATGACGACGATTCAAATGCCGGCCTGCCTGCTCCCGCTGGAGGGCGCGTTCAACTTCCGCGACATGGGCGGACTGCGCACCGAAGACGGACGGACGGTCAAGAAGGGCCTGTTGTTCCGCGCCGCCGAGCTGACCGGCCTGACGGAAGCCGACCACGAGGCGCTGCGCGCCATCGGCCTGAAGCACGTTTTCGACTACCGCAACCGCGCCGAGGCCGAAGAAAAGCCGGATCCGGCCATCGGCGAAGCGCGCTATATCCGCGTGCCCGCCAACGAAGCCGCCGAGAGCGCGCCGCACGTGACGATGGAGCAGCTTTTCAAGAGCGGCATGCACAAGGCTTTCTCGGACAACATGCTGGACAGGCTGTACGCGAGCCTGCCGATCAATAACGGCTCCTACAAGCAGCTCATGTCGCTGCTGCGCACGCCGGAAACGAGCTTGCCGCTCGTCCATCACTGCGCAGGCGGACGGGATCGCACGGGCGTCGGCGCCCTGCTCATCCTGCTCACGCTGGGCGTGCCGTACGAGACGATCATGGAGGACTACTTGTTGTCCAACGTGACGCTCGAGAAGTTCCATGCGCAAATGTTCGACATGGCCGCTCAATACCTCGACGAAGAGTCGCTCGAGACGATGCGCCGCACGATGGCGCTGCAGGAGCGTTATCTCGACGCTTCGATGAACGCCATTTTGGCCGCGCACGGCACGTTCGAGCAATATCTGCTCGCCGAATTCGGCATCGACGCCGAAGATCGGGCACGTATACAAGCCTATTGCCTAGAAGCTTAGTGGCATAGACGAACAGCATCCATTATTGAAAAGGGGGACGCATGATTTTATGAAACCGTTCATGAAAGGCACCGCCCTAGTACTCGCCATCGCATCCGCAGCCAGCCTGTCCGCTTGCGGCTCCGCCGCGGAAGGCGAAGCCGACGCCGCTGCCGCAACCTCGGCGCCGAGCCAGACGGAGCTCGCCAAGCTCGATCCCGCGAATCCGACCAAGGTGACGTTCTACTCGTACAGCCTGGCCTACCCGACGATGAAGCCCGGCATGGAGCAGCTGATCAAGGAATTCAACGATACGGTCGGCAAGGAAAAGGGCGTCGTCGTCGAAGGCGTCGCGGACACGACGATGCAGCAGTACAAGGCGGACATCTCCGCGGGCAAAGAAGTCGACGTCGTGCAGCATCCGTTCGGCACGCTCGACGCTTCCCGCCTGAGCCTCGGCTTCAAGGCTTACGAGGATATCTTCCCGAAGGAAGAGCTGGACGCGCATCTGCAGGGCATCTCGCCCAACGCGCTGGAGCTCGGCAAGATCGACGGCAAGATGTACGGCCTCGCCTTCACGTTCAGCACGCCGATCGTCTTCATCAACGGCAAGCTGTTCGAACAGGCCGGCCTCGATCCGACGAAGCCGCCGAAAACGTGGGCCGAGATCAAGGAAGCCTCCCTCAAGATCAAGGCCGCGACGGGCAAGGACGGCTTCGGCCTCACGCCGACCAACGGCTGGATCACCGAAGGCCTGATTCTGAGCAACGGCGGCAGCGTGCTGTCGAAGGACCGCAAGTCGGCGGAATTCGCGAGCCCCGAGAGCGTCGAGGCGATCGAGACGTGGAAGGATCTGTACCAGAACGGCGCATCCGCGCCAGGTACGGAGACGGAGCTGGTCGAACAGTTCATGGCCGGCAACCTCGGCATGTACGCCTCTTCGACCTCGCTGTACAGCGGCATCAAGAAGGCGTCCGAAGCCGGCGGCTGGCAGGTATACGGCGCAGGCATGCCGCAGTTCGGCGACAAGCCGGCCGTCCCGGTTAACTCGGGCAGCGTGCTCGCCGTCCGCTCGGACAGCCCCGAGAAGAGCGCCGCCATCTGGGCGTTCATCCGCTTCGTGACCGGCGACCGCGGCTATACGATCATCACCTCGCAGATCGGCTATCTCCCGCTGCGTACCGCGCTCGCCGACGATCCGAACGGCCTGAAGGATTTCGTCGAGCAGAACCCGCTCTACCGGATCAACCTCGAGCAGCTGTCCCGTATCCAGCCGGTCGCCATCTGGCCGGGCGAATACGCCACCGAAGCGGCCACGGCGTTCACGGACGCCATCGTCAAATCCGTCATGACCAAGGACGGCGACGTCCAGGCGACGCTGCAGAAGGCGCAGGACGACATCAACCAGATGATCCAGTAACGAATCGAAAGGAGCCGTCATGAGCCAAGCGATCGAAAACGCCTACGCGCCCCCCCTTGCGGGGAAGCCGCCCGTAGCCTTGGACCGGCCTCGCACCCGGTCCAAGGCGCTTCGCATGCTGAAGCCCTGGCTGTACCTGCTGCCTGCGCTGGTCCTGCTCGGCATTTGGATGTACAGACCGCTGCTTTACACGTTTTATCTGGCTTTTCACAAATGGAGCATGGTCCCCGGCACCGAGCCGCTGTACGTCGGATTGGACAACTTCTCGCGGCTGCTTCAGAACAAGAGCTTCGCCGACTCGATCGGCAACACCGTGTTTTATACGGTACTGCTGCTGCCCTTCTCCATCGTCATCCCGCTCGCGCTGGCCGCGGTCACTCATCACATGGAAGGCCGCATGAAAAACGTATACCGCGCGCTGTTCTTCATCCCGATGATCCTGGCGCCGGTCTCGGTGAGCGCGATCTGGCGCTGGCTGTTCCACCCGTCCGGCGGGCTTGTCAACGTCGTACTGATGAAGCTCGGATTCATCGACGCGCCGATCGCCTACTTCTCGGATCCGTCGTTCGCCAAGTGGATCATCCTGCTCATCACGGGTTGGAAGATGATCGGCTTCAGCACGATCATGTTCTCCGCCGCGCTGACCGGGATCAACAGCGAGTACTACGAAGCCGCCTCGCAGGACGGCGCGGGCAGCATGCGCCAGTTCTGGCGCATCACCGTTCCGCTCATGTCGCCGATGATCATTTTCATGCTGACGATGAGCATCCTGTTTTCCAGCCAATGGACGTTCGCGTACATCGACATCCTCACGACCGGCGGTCCGTACGGCACGTCGACCAACGTCTATTACGAGATGTACAAGTTCGCCTTCTCCAACCTTAACGCGGGCTTCAGCGCGGCGGCGTCGCTCCTGTTCTTCGTCGTCTTCGGCGTCATCTCGCTCGCGCTCAATTCGCTGTCGCGCCGATTTTCCTTTTACGATAACTAAGACGGGAGGAGCCGACCATGAAAAGAAAACCGCCGGCGGTCTCGATCCTGCAGCACGGCCTGCTGTCGCTCATGTGCGTGATCGCGCTGTTCCCACTGTACTGGATGCTGAATTCGTCGTTCAAAAACGAATCGGACATTTTCAAGTCCGACTTCTTGCCGCCCAGCCCGATCCTGAGCAACTACAGCTACGCGTTCGAGCAAATGCCGATTTTCCGCATGATGTTCAACTCGTTCGGCGTCTCGATCCTGATGACCGCGCTTCAGCTGTTCACCGGCCTGCTCGCGGCATATGCGCTTGTACGCTGGCGCTTCCGCGGGCAGACGCTCATCTTCACGCTGCTGAGCCTGACGTGGCTCATCCCTTTCCAATCGGTCATGATCCCCAACTACGTGCTCGTGAACAACATGGGCATGAACGAGACGCTCATGGGCATCGTGCTGCCGTTCGCCGTGTCCACCTTCGCGATCCTGTCGCTGTACCAGAGCTTCCAGGCGTTCCCCAAGGTGCTCATCGAGGCGGCTTGCATCGACGGACAAGGCGACTTCGGCATCCTGACGCGGCTTATCCTGCCGAACATCAAGTCCTCGGTCGCCTCGCTCGGCATCATCCTGTTCATCAACGGGTGGAACGAATATCTGTGGCCGATGCTCATCACCAAGAAGATGGAAAACGCGCCGCTGCAGATCGGACTCAAACTATTCGTCAACTCCGACTCCAACATGTGGGGCTCGCTGATGGCGGCCACGACGGTGTCCTGCCTGCCGATCCTCATCATCTACCTGCTGCTTCGCCGCCAGATCGTCGATTCGTTCGTGCGGTTCGGGATCAAGTGACGGGCCGCAAGCCCGCGATGCCTCTAGGCAAAAAATCGCCCTCCGGCGGCCATGTATGGGCCGGGAGGGCGATTTTGTCGTTGACGCTCCGCCCCCACTCCCTCGCCGTCGCTCCCGCTGCATCCGTTGCATCGCCGTTTTCGCAAATCTGAGGGGGCGCGAGGGGCTGCAGGGAGTCGCGGCGGCGAAATAACTGCATTTATGCAGGTAATTTCTCGAAGTACAGAAAGTCGCTCGCTATAACTGCAAATATGCAGGTATTTCCGTTTCTAGCGATGCCACGGGGCGGATTTGAGAGAAATAGATGCATATTTGCAGGTATCTGCATCCAAATGGCTGGATCGGCGGTAAATTGATGTATATTTGCAGGTATTTATCGTGGGCGGTGGTCAAGTGGGGCGAGGCCACGGGTTGGGCATTACGAAGTTAGTGAAAAATTACGACGATGGGTGGAATTGCGTTGTTGTTGCCGTATTGCGTCGATTGTGCGGGATTAGTCGATAACGCAGTATTGCGTCGATAGTGCGGGTTTGCGTCGATGGTTAGGTGTTGAGCTGATGGTGAGGCATTGTGGCGATAGTGCCGTATTGCGTCGATGGTACGGTGTTGAGCTGATGGTGAGGCATTGTGGCGATAGTGCAGTATTGCGTCGATGGTACGGTATTTAGCTTATGGGAGGCATTGCGGCGATGAGGCGGGTTTGCGTCGATAATGCGAGATTGCTCGGCGGTGCAGTATTGCGTCGATGGTACAGCATTGCGCCGATAGCGCGGGATTGCGGTGGCGGGGCGGTTAGATGGCGGTGAGGCATTGCGGCGATGTCGATGGGACGGGATGACGGCGGCGCGTACTTGATCGACGGGCCGAGGGCCGGCGCGGATATTGCCTTCCGCGCCCCGGCCCTCACTGCCCCGCCTGAATCACCTTATCGTGGGCGGCCGCGAACGCTTCCGGCGTGACAGCTTTGCCGAACAGCGCCTGAATCTGATTCAGATGCGTCTCGGCGGCGCCCGGCTTCAACTGCACGTCGGCGAAAAGCGTGATGCTCGTCGCTTTGTTCATCTCGTTGAGCAGGTCGACGTACAGCTGCGGCAGCTTGACGGCCGCGGTGTCGACCTTGGTCGCCGGGATGACGCCCGCGTCGGTGACGGACCGTTCGCCCCAGCGCTTGACAAAGTACTCGACGAAGGACTTGGCCTCCGCCTTCACCTCGGAGTTCTCGGCGACGAACAGGCCGACGCCCGGGCCGCCGACCCAGCCGTCGATATCTCCTTTTCCCCCATCGACCGTCGGGAACTTGAAGAAGCCTACGTTGTCGCGAAAGCTCTGCGAGATGTCCTGGTTCGTCGTAAAATTCGGCAGTTCCCACGCCCCTACCATGTACATGGCGGCTTTTCCGCTTAAGAACATCGCCTTGGCCTCGTCGTTGGACAAGCCGTTAAAGTCCGGGTTGAACGCACCCGCGTCCACCAGATCCTGCACGCTCCGGGCCGCCTGGACGAGCCCCGCATCGGCAAAGGTACGTTTTCCGCCGATGGCGTCCGCTAGCGTCTGCGCGCCCGCGATGCGGTCGGCCATGTACATGTACCACATCGACCCTGTCCAGCGGTCCTGATTGCCCAGCGCGATCGGCGCCACACCGCCCGCGGCGAGCGTCCCGATAACGCCGCGGAGCTCGTCGTACGTCTTGGGAACCTCCAGATGGTACCGTCTGAACAGCTCCTTGTTATAGTAGATCGGCGCGATATTGAACTCGAGCGGCAGCGCATACGTTTTGCCGTCCACGGCATAAGCTTCCGTCGTGCCCGCTACGAACGAATCCTTCAGCTCGCCTTGCAGCAGGTCGTCGAGCGGCGTGAACAGCCCGCCCTCCACGAACGGCTGCAGCGCACCCGCCGCCCACGTCATGCCGACATCCGGCAGCTCGTTTACGGCAGAGAGCACCCGAAGCTTCGCCTTATACTGTTCATTGTCGAGCACTTCCTGTTTGATGACCACGTTCGGATGCGCCGACTCATACTCCTCGATGATCTTGTTCACGATTTGGTGTTGACCGAGCGCGCCGGCTTCCGGCCACAGATGCATCATCCTAATCGTGACCTGGTCGCCGGAGCCCGGCTCCGCGGCGAGACGATCGCCGGCCGTCTGCCCGCAGCCGGCTGTCGCGAGGGCCAAGCCGGCTGCCGACAGCGCCGATACCGCCCGAATTCGTATGCGCACGTTCTATGCCTCCACGATGCAGCATGACGATCCGCCCGGCGCGGGCCGGACGGAAGCCGAGTATGGCATCAAGCTGCACCTTCTATTGTGATTGGCCGGCGTCGTCAATCATTAGACCTCTTGGAGAACCCGCCTCGCGGCCCGAGCCGCTTACTCTTTGACACCGCCAAGCGCGACGCCTGCGATAATATACCTGGACAGCAGGAAGTATATCACGAAGAGCGGCAGGGCTGTAAGGGCGAGCCCCATGTAAATCGAACCGAACTCCGTCTTGTAAATATCCCCTTTAAGCAGGCTGACCATAATCGGCAGCGTGTATTTGTCCTTCTGCGTGAGCAGGATGAGCGGCATAAACAGGTTGTTCCAGCTGGCGACGAAGGCGAAGATCGCCTGGGTGGCGATGGCCGGCACCATGATAGGCAGCACGATCCGATTGAACGTGTACAGCTCCCCCGCTCCGTCGATGCGCGCGGCTTCTACCATTTCGATCGACAGCATGGACAGCAGGTACTGCCGCATGAAGAACACGATGGCCGGCGCCGCGATGGCCGGCAGAATCAGCGGCAGCAGGCTATTCGTCCAATGCAGCTGGTACATGAACTTGTAGAAGCCGATGGCGCTCGCCTGCGCCGGAATCATCATGACGAGCAGGATAAACGTAAAGAACGCCTGGCGAAGCTTCCAGTTATACGCGACCAGCGCATATGCGGTCAGCGATGAGAAGTAAACCGCGCAGATCGTCGAGAAGCCGGAGATGATGAGCGAATTGAAAAATCCTTTGAGCGGATCGAAGCTTTTGCTCAGCAGCACGTCCAGATTGGTCTTCATATGCGTGGACGGCAGCAACGAGAGCCCGCTCTGAATCTCCGCCGTCGAGCGCGTGGCATTGACGAACATGATCCAGAACGGCAGGATGCTGAGCAGCGCGAGCGCGATGCAGACGACGTAGACGATCGTGCGGTTGACGTGAAGCGAGGCTTTGGATTCGGTCCGTACGTTTTCCATGAATCACAGCCCCCTAGCCGCCGCTCGCGCAGCCTTATCGATTCTTTTTTGCGCCTTCTTGAGCCGAGACGCGTCGCGGTCGCGCATGAGGTAGAACAAGAGACCCGACAGAATCGCCGCGATCGCGAACATGATCATGCTGGCCGCCGCCGCCTTATTGAACAGATAGCTGCCCTTGAATGCCTGCCCGTAGATGAATACGGACGTCGTGAGCGTCGCGTCGTCGGGACCGCCGAACAGGAACAGCTGCGGAATGTCGAACAGCTGCAGGCCCCCGATCATGGACGTGATCAGCGTGTAGAGCATGATCGTCTTGAGACTCGGCAGTGTGATCCGCATAAACGTCTGCCAGCCGTTCGCCCCGTCGATGGCAGCCGCCTCGAACAGCGCGGGATTGATGCCCATGACGCCCGCGATCAGGATAATCATCGTGTTGCCGTACCACATCCAGAACTGGATAAAGGCGACGATGCCCCGCGCAGTCGTCTTGTCCTGCAGGAAGTTAACCGGTGCGTCGATCCAGCCCAAGCTCTCGAACAGACTGTTCACGGGACCCATCGGGTAGGAAAACAAAGAGTTAAAAAGCACGGCGATCGTGCTCGCCGTGATAATATTCGGCATATAGAGCAGCACTTTGAACGCGCCCTGGCCCCGCACCTTGAGGCGCTGGTTGGTGAACCAGGCGGTGAGCAGCAGCGCGAGTCCGATCTGGGGAACGAAGTTCAGGATCCAGATCAACGCGGTATTCGTAAGCGAAATGCGAAACGACGTGTTGTGCATAATGAGATCGGTGAAGTTGCCGAAGGGATTGTCCAGCATATGGACCGGCTTCGGAATGACGCCCTTCATATCGGTAAAGCCGATAACCGCCGTGTACAATACCGGATAGAACGAGAATACAAGGAACGCGAGTATGAAAGGCAAGCTGAACATGTAGCCGAATCTCGAATAGCTGACGCTCTTGCGGCGCATGGCTACCACCTCGTTTATTCATATAAAAGGGCGGGCCGTCGACCCGCCCCTTCGGCGCAAAAGTGCCGTCTTATTCGCTGTCGATGTCGAGCTGGTCCTTGACCTTTTGCTTGAAGTCCGCGATCGTCTTGTCCCGGCTCTTCGTGCCGTTCGCATATTCGCGCACCTGGTCGCGCCAGATGAGGTTGATCGACTCGTCGTATTGGGTGAGGTTCTTGCCGGTCGCGTTGGCGTTGGCCGGAACGAATACGTCAAACATGTTCTGCCCGCCGAGCAGCGCGACTTCGCCGTTCGACTTGGACATGACGACGCTCGACGCGACGCTGTCCTTCGTGCCCTGCTCGCCCGTCTTCATCGTGCCGTTCGCCCAATAATACTGGAGACCGGTCTCGGACGTATCCAGCGTCACCCACTTGATAAAGTCGGCAACCGCAGCCTTTTTCGCGTCGTCCTTGGCGACGTCCTTGTTCGCGAGCAGCCAGGTGCCGCCCCAGAAGAAGCCGGTCGGCGGTTCGGTCACGGCCCAGTCGCCGTTCGTGTCCTTGACCTGGCCGTTCATGACGTAGTTGATGAGCCAGGCGGGGCCGAAGAAGCCGAAGATCGGCTGTTTGCCGGTGCCGGACATGTCGGCGTACCAGGCTTCCGTCCAGTCCTTCGTGTCGTTCGAGTAGCCGTTGTCCTTCAGCTGCTTGGAAAAATCCAGGAACTGCTCGCGCTTCGGATCGATATGGAGCTTGCCGTCTACGATCCAGCCTTTGTCGGAGCTGTTCTCGATCGGGTGCCAGATATCGCCGTCGCCGGATACGATGCCGTAGCCTTTGGCCTTCAGCTTGGCGGCCGCGTCGAAGAACTTGTCCCAGCCCGGACCGACCGCGGTCTTGATCGTCGCCGGATCGTCCGTGCCGAACACGTCCTTGGCGATCGAACGGCGATAGATGAAGGCGCCGCCTGTCGCTTGATAGGCGAGGCCCTTCAGCGCGCCGTCCTTGCTGCCGATGTCGACGGAATATTGCGCGATACCGGCGTCCTTCACCAGGTCGTCGCCCAGCCCCAGGTCCGCGTAGTTCGCGGCGTAGTCCGAGGCGTCGCCTTGCGTGTACTTGAGGACGAAGGCCGATTCGGCCGCATAAAGGTCCGGGGCATCCTTGCCTCCGCCGGCGAGCGCCTGATCGAGCGCGGGCTGGTAAGCGCCGTCCGTCGTCGCGATGACGGTCGTCTTGAACTCGACGTTCGCGTCGGGGTGGGTTTCCATGTACTTCTTCGTCATGTTGGGAATCTCGTCGGTGAAGCTCCAGAGGTTGATGGTCACCTTATCCTTCGGCTTGCTGCTGTCCGAAGGCGCGGCGCTGCTCGAAGCGCCGGCGCTCGGGCTGGCCGATTGGCTGGCGCCTGCATTGTTGGAGGCGTCCGAGCCGCATGCGGCCAGGACGGAAGACAAGAGGACAATGGCGGTGCTTGCGGATAGTGCGCGTTTCATTTTTTAGCCTCCCTTTTTACGACACAGTCACTTTGTAATCGCATACACAGTATAAAACCGGAAATGTAAGCGCAACAGTTAACTGCGATTGGGAGAAATTCCACTTTTATTGGATCGACGGATCTTCTTCCGCCGCTTGCTGCCTGTACTGCCTGGGGCTCGTCCCTTCGCTTTCTTTGAACACCTTGATGAAATATTTGACCGTCTGGTAGCCGACCTTCTCCGCAATTTCCCACACCGGCAGGCGCGTCGCGACGAGCAGCTCCTTGGCTTTTTGCAGCCGGATCCGCGTCAGATAATCGCTGAACGTCACGCCCGTCTGCTCCTTGAACAGCACGCTGAAGTAGCTCGCGTTCAGGTGAAGCTGCTCCGCGACCTGCTTCATCGTGATCGCCTCATGCAGATGGCCGTATATAAAGTCGATCGCGTCCTTGATGGAGGAGCCGTATCGTGCCTCGTCGCGGCCTACCTCGAGCAGCTTGGCGTCTACGAGCCTCTCCATCGCGCCTACGCGATCCTTGTCGCTGTCGCGTTCGAACGCCCGCTGCACGGTGTCGATGAGCGCCGCTTTGTCGAGCGGCTTGAGGATATAGTCGAACGCGCCGAGCTGCAGCGACTTTTTCGCATACTCGAACTCGGCATGGCCGGAGATGACGATCACGACGGGCAGCGGTCCGCGCTTCGCGAGCGCCTCCAGCATCTGCAGGCCGTCGATCTCCGGCATCCGCACGTCGGTGATGAGAATCTGGACGGGATTCGTCTTCAGCCATTCGAGCGCTTCGACGCCGCTCGCGGCGCATTCGATCCGGTATTTGCCCGCCGCCCAGGCGACGAGGGTCTTCTGGATGCCGAGGCGCGTACGCGGCTCGTCGTCGACGATCAATAACGTTTTCACAACGGTTCGACTCCTCCCGGAGGTATGGTGATCTCAAAGCGGACGATCGTGCCGGAACCGGTCTTGCTCTCGATGCGCAAGCCGCTGCCGGCTCCCGCCGCGTCCGGATAATACAGCTTGAGTCGCCGCTGTACGTTGGACATGGCCACGCCCGCTCCCTTCTTGGACAAGGGCTGCCGGTCCGCGCCTTCGATCCTTCGCATGAGCTTGGCCAGCGTCTCCTCGTCCATCCCGAGCCCGTCGTCGATGACGGCGATCGTCGCGATGCCGGGCTTGTCAGACGTCACCTGAATCGTGACCGATCCCGGTCCGATCCGGCTCTCCACGCCGTGCAGAATCGCGTTCTCCACGAGCGGCTGGATAATCAATTTGGGGATCGGCACATGCATGAGCCCCTCGTCCGCGGCGATGCGCCATTCCAGCCGGTCGATCAGGCGCATCTTCATGATCTGCAAGTACCGCTGCGCATGCTCGAGCTCGTCGCGGACGGTCACCCACTCGTCGTCCCCGCCGGCGCCCCCGATGACGTAGCGGAACAAGCCGGACATGGCGACGACGTTGCCCGCCAGCTCCTCGTCCCCCTTGTCCTCGAGCGACCAATAGAACGCTTCCAACGTGTTGAACAGGAAGTGGGGATTGATCTGCGCCTGCAGCGCCTTGAGCTCGGTGCGGCTCTGGGTGATCTCCTTCTCGTAAACGACCTGGATCAGCTCGTTCATATGCGTCACCATCTGGTTGTAGGTGTTGTTCAGCTCCCGAATCTCCAGGGACGCGATCGTCGGCGACGGCGACAGGTTCTGCTTGAGCCCGCCGAGCCGCGCGCCGCGCATCGTGCGCATCAGCTTCAGCATCGGACGCGTGATCAGCGTGGACAGCAGCAGCGTCAGCAGCAGAAACGCCACCGCGCCGATGCCGATCGATACCAGGATCGCGGTGCGGAGAACCGAGATCCCCTCGGTCGAAGCGCGGACAGGCGTGAGCAGCACGAGCGTCCAGCCCGTCGTGCGGGATTGCTGGCGCACGGACAGCAGCTCTTCGCCGCCGACGGAGACGGTGGATCCGGTCTGCGCGAGCACTTCCTCGGCTTCCTCGGCCGAGAGGTCCGAGGTGATCGGGGCGCCCTGGCCGTCCGCGAGCAGCATGTACTCGTCGTCGCCGCGCTTTTCTCCCTCGCCCGCCGCCTGCTCGTTCATCTCGAAGTAGTCGCGGCTGAGCCGGACCGCCAGGTAGCCGCCGGCCGCGTAGCCCCGGTCGATGAGGCTGATGCGGCGCAGCGCGAGCACGGTATCCGGCTGCGCCGGATCGAGCCCGAACCAGACGAGCCGTCCCTTTACCCGGTCGGTCTGCCAGATCATCTCTTGCGAGACCCGCGCGTTCAGGCTGGTCTGGTCGAGCGGGAACAGGCGCCGGTAGTCCTTGGCGTAGAGCTCCATCGAGCGGATGCCCGTCGAATAGGCCATGTAGGTGCTCGCGATCTGCAGCAGCGACTGACGCTGGGCGAACGCGGCTCGGACGCCGTCCGCTTCCTGGAGCAGCAGCTTCTGCACATAATCGTTGGTCGCCACCTGGGTCGTCAGCGAGTCGATCTGGTCAAGCAGCGCGTCGAGCCGTCCGTTCGCCTGCACCGCCGTCTGCTGGATATGCTTCTCCGCGCTGCCCCGCAGCAGGTCGGATACCTGACCGTAAATATAGATGCCCGCAAAGGTGAGCACGACAATCATCGTCAACGTAAACGCGACGAAAATCTGGTTGCGCAGGGTGTTCATCTCGCTCCATTTGAACAATCGAATCGCCCGCCCGTTTTTCGCATGAGTCCAATCCCGTCTACTTTATCACAAAGACCGATTTGTCAGCCAACCGTTCTGCATAGGCGGCCAACTTCTAAAGATTGTAGGTATAAAACCTAATCATTGTGCCGTATCTGCGCGAATTTATATTTGATATGATGAGGGAAAATCGGATGGATAGCGCTTACAAGGAGGCAACGGGATGACAACAGAATTGCGGGGCGGCGCGCCGCTCGTGACGCATATTTACACGGCGGATCCATCCGCTCACGTATTCGAGGGCAAGCTGTACGTGTACCCTTCGCACGATCTGGACCACGAGATGACTTCAAACGACAATGGCGACCAGTACGACATGGAGGACTACCACGTCCTCTCGCTTAACGAGGATCTGACGCAGGCGCTCGACCACGGAGTGGCGCTGCACGTTAACGATGTTCCCTGGGCGAAAAAGCAGCTGTGGGCGCCTGACGCGGCCTACAAGGACGGCACATACTATCTGTTCTTCCCGGCGCGGGACTATAACGACGTCTTCCGCATCGGCGTCGCTACGGGCATCTCGCCCCAAGGGCCGTTCCGCGCGGAGCAGAGCTATATTGCCGGCAGCTTCAGCATCGATCCGGCCGTTTTCGCCGACGAGGACGGCAAGGCTTATGTCTACTTCGGCGGGCTGTGGGGCGGTCAGCTGGAAAAGTGGCAGACCGGCGCGTTCCAGCCGGATGCCGAGGGGCCGTCGGGCGACGAGCCCGCGCTCGGGCCAAGGATTACGGAGCTAAGCGAGGATATGCTGGGATTCGTCGAAAAGCCGCGAGAGATCCGCATCGTCGACGATGCCGGAGAGCCGATTCGGGCCGGAGACGAGGACCGCAGATATTTCGAGGGTCCCTGGATGCATAAGCACGAAGGCCGGTATTACCTCTCCTATTCGACGGGGACGACGCACAAGATCGTTTATGCGGTCGGGGACAACCCGTACGGCCCGTTCACGTTCAAAGGTACGATCCTGACGCCCGTCGTCGGTTGGACCACGCATCATTCAATCGTCCGCTACCGGGAAAAATGGTATCTGTTTTATCACGACAGCACACTGTCGGGCGGAGCGGACAATAAGCGCTGCGTGAAGATGACCGAGCTGCGTTACGAGGCGGACGGCTCCATTCGCACGGTCGACCCTTATCCCGAGTCGCGTTGATCGGGTTCCTGTTGACGGCTATATTTTGGCGGATTATCCCATGTCGAAGCGTGCTTCCGGGCAGCATCCACCTAAATTCTTGTTGGAAACACACATAAGAATCGGCGGAATTGCGTAGCTTATGAATAGAATTCGCCTCGATAGGGTATTTTCTCGATGAACCGCCAAATTCGGCTGAAGGAGTGAATCCGGTATGAAAACGCTAAACGCTATCGCGCTTGCCATTCTGATCATCGGAGGCATTAACTGGCTGCTGGTCGGTCTGTTCAAGTACGATCTCGTCGCCGAGTTTTTTGGAGGTCAGGAAGAAGTCGCTTCCCGCATCGTGTATACAATCGTCGGCATCTGCGCGCTGTATGCGATCAAATTTTTCAATGACGTCAGCAGCGATTCGCGCGCTCGTTAATAAATTCTTGCTGCGGCGCGAAGAGCCGGACGGCCGCCTGCTGAGGCGACTGTCCGGCTCTCGTCGTTCAGGGGCGAAGCCTAAGACGCTTCGGACTCGCTTTCCAGGGCATCGCCGAGCATATTCAGCAGCTCGTTCGTGCCGTGCTCGCGCTGCGCCGCCGTATCGAGACCGTCGAGGAAAACGCCCTGCTCGGTAAAAACCAACCGCGTGCCGCCTTCGACCGGATGCAGCTCGACCGTCGTCACCGAGGCCGAGATTCGCCGGTCCCCCATGTCCAAGACGTACGAATAAACGATGCGTTCGTTCGGCACGATGTCCTGGTAGCAGGCATCGAACGTGAAGACGGGACCGTCCGGCGGTCCGCCGCGGCTGTACTCCCGGCCGCCTACGCGGAAGTCGAAGGTCTCCGCGGGGGAGAACCAGCGCGCTTTCGCTTTGGCGTCAGACCAGGATCTGAAGACGCGCTCCGGCTTCGCGGGGTACGTTCTTTCCACCGTAAAAGTGGCGTGGTGCGCCGATCGTTGTTCCATTTCCATTTCGTTCATCCTCCCTGATTGTGGTCTTCCGAGTCATCTTCCTGTTCATCTTCCCGTTCATCATCCGTTTCATCTTCCCGCTCGTCTGCCAACCAATCGCCCAACCGGTCGAGCGCTCGCTCCGCGTGCGTGCGCCGCTCCCAAAAATACTTTTCATGGCTCTGCTTCATCATCCCGAGCAGCTTCGTGAACGCCTCCACCCCAAGCGGCGCTTGCGCGCGTACGGCGGCCGACGCCTGCTCCAGTTCGCTCAGCAGCTTCTGCTGGACGCGGATCTTCTCCCGCAAGCGAGCGATCTGCGCGGCGATGATCTCGGACAAGTCGGGCACGTCCCGCTCCAGAACGGACTGGATCTCCGTGAGCGGCAGGCCCAGCTCCTTGAGCGCCAGAATCTGATGCAGGCGGGACAGGTCGGCCTCGTCGTACAGCCTGTGCCCCGAGTCGGTCTGACCGGAGGGGGAATAGAGGCCAATCTGGTCGTAATAGCGCAGCGTCCGAATCGTAAGCCCCGTCAGCGCGGCGATGTCGCCAACCTTCCAGCGTCGGCCCGCCGCGCCGGGCGCGTCGTCGTTCGCACCTTCGCGGTGCTTGGCCATTATTCTACCTCCCCGTCTGCCGTCTCTATGCCCGTAACTCTACTATAAAACGTGACGCAACGTAATGTGCAAGGAGGAATTTTAAATTAGCTGGTTCGGCTGCGGGGATGAGGAAACAGGCTTGCACTCGCGTGGCGAATGTGTGGCGGATATGCGGGTACGATGGTGGGTTGGCAGTTGCGGTGGGTGTTGGCGGTGCGCGGTTGCGGGGGAGGCAAGTGGTTGGCTGCGGTTAACGGTATAGTTTGGCGGGTGGCGGACTTATAATCGGCAATCGATAATTGTTAAAAAGCGTCTAATTCCGGGGGGAACTGCGAATTTTAGGCCGATAATTGCCGAAAGGCAGTTATTTTCCGGAAATTTGGTCCTGGGGAAGCTGAGCGGCCAATTTAGTTGCCCTTTAACAACTATTGGCGCCGGGCCCCCTTCCCGCAAACAAATTAACTGCTTTCTGACAATTAAATTCGGGTCCCGCAGCAAATGAATGCGGCCCCTCCGCAAAAACCCGGGCGGTCTGCCCGCTCGGGTTCAAAAACCAATGCATCAGAGATCAGCCTAGCCGAGCGTCGCAGCAAAGCCCTCGCGCCAATCCGCGAAGCGTGGCTGCCAGCCGAGCCGCCTGGCCTTGGCATTGGACGCGCCGCGTTCGCCGCGGGCCGCTCCGGGCTGCCGCTCCGGCGACGGCGCGCCCAGCAGCGCGGCGTAATGCGGCAGCCACTCGCTGCCGGGTGCCGGTTGGCCGTCAACGACGTTGACGACACCAGGCGGCCAGCCCAGCGCCAGCACCGCGGCACGCGCCGCGTCGTCGACGTGGACAAACGACGCCACGCCTCCGGTCGCGGGCACCGCGCCGCGGCGAACCTCGTCGGCCATGAAGCCGTCCTTCGCGTACCAGGTCCCCGCGCCGTAGAACAGCCCGTACCGCAGGATGACGGATTCGGGCAACTCCAGCGACGCCGTCTCCAAGGCGTGCACGCCTCGGATCGTACCGCTTCGTGGGGCCGGCGCGTTCAAATCGAGCGGCTCCTCCTCGGTCGCCGGGCCTTCGCCGGGCGCGTACGCCCAGGAGATGCTCTGCGCGATCATCCGGCGCACGCCCGCGGCCATTGCGGCGTCGACCAGATGGCGGGTGCCGAGCGTCCGGATCTGTGAGTTCGCCGCAAAGTCGCGCTCGCCTAGTGCGGTGAGCTGGTGAATCACCGTCTCCGGCTGCGCCTCGCCAATCGCCGCGAACACGGCGGCGCGGTCGAAAATATCGAGTACGACGGCCTTCGCGCCCTGCGCTTCTAATTGTGCCGCGCTCGATGCGTGGCGGGTGAAGCCCGTCACATCGTGATCGGCCTCGACAAGCAACGGAATCAACGATTTTCCGATGGCGCCCGTGGCGCCTGCTACTGCAATTTTCATGAGCGAATGACCTCCCCGAGATCGACTTACTTGTGAATGGCGAGATGACTTGGTTGAAGGGTTCGCGAAACGGCGGCCGGAACGACGGGTTTTTGTTTCCTTTCAAGACATTGGGCACTGGTTCGGCGCTCGCGGCGGTGATTTTGTTCCTATCCGCGACCTCCGAAGACGGCGCGGTTGTTAGACGACTATTTTGTGCTTATCCGAGCTTCCATCGGCAGTTCGGCGCTCGCGGCGGCGCTCTTGTTCCTATCCGAGACTTCCTTCGCCCCGCCTGTGCCTGTTGCACCAACTTTGATCCCGCCAGACTGGCCGTCGTTCGACGCCCCGCTGCTTGATGCGCCGGCGCCCGGCTCGCCGTTGCCGGTCGCCTTGCGCTTGCCGCCCCGGTAGTTCGCGCCGATCACGCCGGCCAGCATGCAGATCGTACCGATCGTCTGCGCGCCGCTCCAAGCGTCGCCCATAATCAGGACGCCGGACAAAATAGAAACAAGGTTGCCCAGATTGACGAACAAGCTTACCTTAAACGCCTCGATCCGGGAGAGTGCGAAGTTTGACAGCCACGACGAGACGAGCGAGGACATGATGGCAATATAGAGCAGCGGCAGCCAGAAGCCCGGCTCGGCCGCCGGCGCGAGCAGCGCGGACATCGTGCCTTGCGTCAAGTGGCGAGCAAGTGCGAGAGCGACAAAAAAGTAACATCCGGTCCTCATCATGGCATAGCTCAGCTCTGCGGCGGAGTACGAAGAGCGCAGGCCACGGGCCATCACGCCGTACAGCGCGAGCGCGACTGCCGACAAGAGGATCAGGCCGCCGCCGACGGCACTTGTCCCCCGCAGCGCGTCCCCCGAGATCCCCGTCATAATCGCGAGGCCAAAGACCGACATGAAGACGGACATCAGCTGCAGCTTGCTCGCCCGCTCCTTCAGGAAGAGCGCGCCCAGCAGCAGCGCGAAGATCGGCGAGGTCGCCGAAAGGATGCCGGCGCCCGATGTTGTCGAGGCGTCGAGACCGAACGACTGGAAGCCGAAAAATGCGGTCGGATATACGAGGCTGACGAGCAGCAGCGGCAGGCGCGGCCTTCCTTTCTGCTTGGGCGGCATGCGGATCCAGCCCGCCCGCACCGGAATCGCGAGGAGCGCGAACGACAGAGCGAAGCGGTAGGCGAGCATGTCGAACGGATCGGCGTGACGCAAGGCGAGCTTCGTGAACATAAAGGAAAATCCGATGATGATTGCGTATAATAGTGCCAACGGGTAGATGGCAGCGGTGCTTCTGGCGGTTGCGGGCAAGTCAGTCATGCCTCTTCCTCCCTTTGCTCGAGTGCGGAGCCAGCCGGCTTCATGCTCTCAGCATAAGGCAACGGCCACGCTGACGCTATCGATACTTCTTCGATCTGTACCGGTACAGATCGCTGTCGGAGGCGCGGTTCGTCATGATGAAATATGAAGAGGTCCTTCAAGATATCGAGCTTAAACTCGAAGACGGACGCATCCGCGGCGGGCAGAAGCTGCCTTCCGTCCGCGAAGCGTCCGACGTTTACGCTTGCAGCAAAAGCACCGTTATTCGCGCCTATGCCGAACTGGAGAAACGCCATCGGCTCTACTCCGTTCCCCAAAGCGGCTATTATGCGGTAACGCAAAAACAGGCGGAGACTTCAACCTCGGCCAACGCGGGATGGAACTTCTCATCCGCCGCGCCGGATCCCGAGGTGTTCCCCTACTTGGACTTCCAGCATTGCATTAACAAGGCGATCGACCGTTACCGCAGCTATCTATTCACCTACGGCACGCCGCAAGGTCTGCCTTCGCTGCTGCAAGTGCTGAGCAAGCACCTGGCGTCCTATCAGGTTTTCGCATCCGCTGACAGAATCACGGTGACCTCCGGCGTGCAGCAGGCACTGTCGATCCTTGCACATATGCCGTTTCCTTCGGGCAAACGAACGGTGCTGGTGGAGCAGCCGACGTACATGATTTTGCTGGATATGCTCGCGCTCTTCGGCGTCCCTGTCCGGGGGATTGCCAGAACGGAGCGGGGCATCGACCTGGATGAGCTGGAGAAGCTGATGCGGACCGGCGACATCAAGTTTTTCTATACGATTCCGCGGTTTCAAAATCCGCTCGGCACTTCCTATGATACAGAGACGAAAAAAGCGATCGCCGCCCTGGCCAAGCGGCACGACGTCATCGTCGTGGAGGACGACTTCCTCGCCGACCTCGAGACCGACCCAAAGGCCGATCCGATTTACGCTTACGGCGCGTCGCACGTCGTTTATTTGAAGAGCTATTCGAAAATTTTGTTCCCCGGCCTCCGCGTTGGCGTCGCGGTGCTGCCGCCCGATCTGCAGGCCGTCTTCAGCCGGTACAAGCGCTTCAGCGACATCGACAGCTCCATGCTGTCGCAGGCGGCTCTCGAGATTTATATTCAGAGCGGCATGTTCGAGCGTCGCAAACGCAAGATTGCGGATTCGTACCGCAATCGCATGCTGCGGCTGGTCCGGGCGCTCGACGCCTGCAACGATACGCAGGACGTACGTCACCTTCGGCTGGAGGCCGGCATGCATACGCATATCGAGCTTCCGCCTACGCTGCGGACAAAGACGCTGATCGACCGCCTTGCCAAAAGGAAAATCGAGCTGCGGGACGCCGACGCAGGCTTCCTGCCTTCGTTTCCCAAGCGCCCCTTGCTGCAGCTCAGCATCGCGCAGATCGCGGACGACCGGATCGACGAAGGCGTCGCAGCTCTCTTCGCGGAGATTGCGCGGATGCGGATAGGCTGAGGCGTCAGCGCAGCTTCCACTCCTGCACGTTGACGAACATGCCCAAGTCCTTCGGCGTCGCGCCGACGACGCGCCCGTTCACCGCGCCAAGCGCCTTGGCCGCATACAGCGCCGGCATCGGCACATCCTCGGCGAGGATGACTTGGAGCTCGTCGTACAGCGCCTTGATCTTCGTCTCGTCGACTTCGGCAGCGACCGCCGCCAGCAGCTCGTTCACCTTTTCGTTTTTGTAGCCGTTCGGATTGCTGGCGCCGAGAAAGTACGCAAGATCCGGCAGCGGATTAACCGGCTTCATGGTCACGGGCAGAAGCGCCAGGTCGAAGTCCTGTTTCAAGAGCTTGTCCGTCAGATCGGCGGGCTCGGCAATCTTGACGCTGACCTTAATGCCGACCTTGCCGAGATTTTGCGCTACGCTGTACGCCGCTTGCCGGATCGCGTCGTCGCCTGACGACGCCGTCAGCGTCAGCGTCTTCCGTCCGTTCCAGCCGGCTTCCTTGAGCAGGCGCTTCGCCCGCGCCGGATCGTAGGCAGCGGGCTTCACGGTTTCGTTGCGATACGGACTGACGCTGCTGAAGTAGCCGTCCACGACTTCCCCGGCTCCGCCCAGCAGCTTGTCGACGAGCTTATGGCGGTCGATCGCAAGCGAGATCGCCCTGCGTTGTTTGACATCGGGCACGGATTTTTCGTTCACGTACATGAAGGCGGTCGTCAGCGGCTGTCCGCCGACTGCCGTGACGCCCTGCATTTTTTGAATCCGTTTGTAGTCTTTTGCCGGAATGACGCCCGCGGACGGGATGTTCATATCGATCTCTCCGCGTTCCAGGGCATCCGCAAGCGCAGCCCCCGGCAGCACCTTGAAGTTAAGACGCTCCAGCGTGGGCGCTCCCCGGAAGTAATCCTTGTTCGCAACCAGTCCCACGAACCGGTCGGGATCGTACCGTTCGAGCTTAAACGGACCCGACGTCACGTTCGGCTCGCGCATGAAGCGGCTCTCATTGACGTCCTGCGGGGCGACGCCCCCGAGCACGCTGCGCGGCAGCGTCCGCAGATTGCGGCCGACCGTATCCTCGAATACCGCGAGCGTCGTCGGCTCCTTCGTCTTCATTTCCACCGTGTGGTCGTCGACTTTGCGTACGCCCGAGATGTCCGACTCTCCGTCCGGCAGAAACCCCGACGGGCCGAGCCCTTCGAGAATCGCGAACATGTATGCATAATTGGAGGCGACAATTGCGTTCGCCATCAGCTTCAGCGTGAAAATAACGTCGTCGGCTGTGACGGACGTGCCGTCGGTCCACTTCGCCGCCTCGTTCAGCTTGACCCTGAACGTCCGGTTATCCGCCGTCTCGATCGAATCCGCCAGCATCGGCTTGTACCTGAGGTCTGCGTCGATCTCCATTAGCGGCGGAAAAAGCAATCCGGCGACATAGGCAGATACGAGACCGACCGGCGACAGCGGATTGATGTCGCTCGGCGCATACGTGACGCCGACATTCACCGTCTTATCGGAGGCAGGATCCCGGAAGGCTTCGACGGTCGGCGATGCCGTCGGCGTGCCTCCGCCCCCCTTGCCGGGCCGTCCGTCGCACGCTGTCAGGACAACGAGCGCGAAGACCAGGGACAGCGCGACGGCAAGCTTCAGGGCGAGCTTGAACTTCATGGACGGTAACTCCTTATCGCCATTGCGATTTAAATCGAATGTATGTGTATTTATAGTATCGGATTTTGTCGAAAATATCGCCATCAATATAGGCAAAATTAACTACTTATTTGTCTATCCTGCTTCGCCTATGCCTACCCTGCTTCGCCTGCCGGCAATCCGTTTAGATAATGAAGAGCGGACGGAACTGAAAAATTCACAAGGAGGAGGATACGGATGGATATCAAACACAAAGTCGGAGATATCGTCACCAGGGTCAAGAACGACAAGGGCTTTTCGGAGAAATTCAAGCGAGATCCTGCTGCGGCGATCGAGACGGTCGTCGGCGTCAATCTGCCGAACGACCAGGTGAACGCGATTATCGTGAGCGTTCAGGCCAAGCTGACTTCGGACAAGGCGGGAGATTTGGTCGGCTCGTTTAAAAAGCTGTTCTAGCGCCGGCGCTCGACGGCGCGCATGCCTCAGGGCCGGAAGGGCTGCCGAGCGGCTAGCCCTTCCGGCCCTATTTGCGCTGCGCGCAGCTTAAAAGCGCGAACGGTCATCGCGTCCGCGCTTTCGATCGGCTATAATAGGCATAATCAAAATGTATCGAACAAAATCGAATTTTGTCTGATAGAATGACCGTGGAGAGGGCTCGCAGATGACGATCGATATTCTCGCAAGGAACAACGTGAAGGTAATAGGCAACGGGCAACGGACGATCGTGTTCGCGCATGGCTTCGGCTGCGACCAGGATATGTGGCGCTATATCGTGCCAGGCTTCGAGGCGGATTACCGCGTCGTCCTATTCGATCACGTCGGCTCGGGCCGGTCGCAGATTCAATATTACGACGCAGGCAAATACAACGATTTGAGCGGGTACGCCCAGGACGTCAACGAAATTTTGGAGGCGCTTCAGTTGCGGGACGCGATATTCGTCGGGCACTCCGTGGGCAGCATGATCGGCCTGCTCGCGTCGATCCGCGACGGGAGCCGATTCGGGCGAATCGTAATGATCGGCGCCTCTCCGCGCTACATGAACGACGCGCCCGACTACTTCGGCGGCTTCGACGCAGGCGAGATTCAGGATCTGCTGAACATGATGGAGATGAACTTCATCGGCTGGGCCAGCTACATGGCGCCGATCGCCATGCAGAATCCGGATCGGGGCGAGCTGACCGAAGAGCTCGAGCGAAGCTTCTGCTCCAAGGATCCGCATATCGCCAGGCAGTTCGCGGAGGTCACCTTCCTGTCGGACTGCCGCGGCGCGCTCGCGCGCACGCCCGTCCCTACCCTGATTCTGCAATGCGCGGAGGACAGCATCGCGCCGATCGAGGTCGGGAACTATCTGCACGCCCATCTCAAGGACAGCACGCTTCGCCTGATGAAAGCCAAAGGACACTACCCTCACCTCAGTCATCCAGAAGAGACGACATCCCTCATCCGACAATACATGGCCGAAGCATAGGCCCCGGAGAAAGGCAGTTTATGGAATTGGACGCGCAACTTAATCACGCCCCTTGCGGTTACTTCTCGATTACCGCCGAAGGTCTGCTTCTCCGGTCGGCGAACGAGACGCTTCTGAAAATGCTCGGTTATGAAAGCCGGGAGTTGGCGGATCGGCACATCGAGTCGATCCTGTCGCTCGCCAACAGGCTTTTTTTCCATACGTACTTTTATCCTTACATCCAGCTGTACGGACACGTCAAAGAGATGTATCTCGCGCTGCGGACGAAGGATGGCCGGGACCTTCCCGTGCTGATGAACGGCGTACGGCAGGAGCGCGCCGGCGAGTTGTTCATCGACTGCGTCGCCTTGGAGATGAACAAGCGCATCGAGCACGAGAAGGACGCTCTGCGAACGAAAACGCAGCTTGAAGCGCTCTACCAGGCAACGCAAGAAGCAAACGTACGGCTGGAGCTTCTGCACGCCGAATACGAGGTCAAGCAGCAGGAGCTGCTTCGTCTTAACGCCCAATTGGAGGCCCTGGCGTCTACGGACCCGCTCACCGGCCTTCGCAACCGCCGATTTTTTAAGGAAAGCTTGGCGATGCTGCAGGAAGCCTACGCACAGAATGAACAGCCTTTTTCGCTGCTCATTCTGGACATCGACCATTTCAAAAAAATCAACGACACCTACGGCCACCCGGTCGGCGATCTGGTGCTCGCGAGCCTTGCCTCGCTTCTTCGCGCCGAGTCGGGCCCCACCGATATCGCGGCCCGTTACGGCGGCGAGGAGTTCGTCGTGCTCATGCCCGGCGCGAACCGCGCAGAGGCGATCCTTGCAGCCGAGCGCTTCCGCGCGGGCGTCGAGACCGCCTCCTGGGAGGGGCTTCGCATCACAATCAGCATCGGCGCGGCGACGGTCTCCCCGGGCGATACCGATGAGACCCTGGTCAACCGGGCCGACCAAGCGCTCTACGCCTCCAAGAGCGGCGGGCGCAATCGCGTCACGCACGCGGCAGCCGAGCGCTGAAGCCTGCGCGGCCGCCGGCACGACTCACGACCGCGCAGGCTAGAACAAATAGAAAGAGGTCGTGATATTTCGCGCCGGGTTGGTCGTGCCCAAGGTAGCCACATATGGCGGAGTGCCGCCGCCATTGACATCGTTTTCGATAATCATGGCGTACACCTCGGCATTGTCGACAAGACGGTATTGATCGTGCGCACCCGTGGATAGGCTGCGGAACACGAGGGAATACCCCGGATTCTGGTCGTTGCCGATCAGGAACTCATAAGCGTAGTTGGCCTGAGAAGGGTCCATTTTCCAATGACGGTCCGGCCCCGCATAGTTCGTCCAGCTCCCTGTAGACGACGTGCGGTAATAAAGCTTGTTCAGCGTCGGATCGCCCGGCCGGTTCATGAAGAAGATGGGCATCTGTACGAAGTCGCCGTCGATCGGTCGGACGGCACTCGAGAAGTTGTTGACCTTCGTCGTCATCGAGAACAGATTGGTAACCGGATCGTATACCGTATCGCTGTCGAATTGAATGCCCATATCGTAGAAGCCGAGATTGCGCCAGTCCACATTGTTGTTGAAGTTCACAATGGCCGCGTAGTTGCCGTTGTATCCGGCATCGGTTACATCGATTTTTTTGACGTCGTCAAGCCAGACTTGCAGATTCGAGCCGGACGTGCGTACTTCGATCTGGTAGGTCTGATTCAGGACAGCAAGCCCCGTATTCACCCTTCCCAGCAGCTGCGGTCCGGATGAGGATGCTTTCAGCAAGTCGAGCGTGCCGTCGTACCGGAGCAGGGCCAGGTAACCCGATTGGTTGATACTGTCGCCGGACCCGGTCTGTCTGAACTGGACGCCGAACCAGCTGTCCGGGGTATTTGCGGCCGTCACCTTGCCTTCCGCCTTCACGGCGACCTTCCCGTCGTAAAATTGGTACTTCGTGATGTTGGATGGAATGTTGGTCATATTCGGCCATGCGGTCGTCGACCCCGTCGCCCGAAATACGTTAAAGGCAGGATTCGTCAGGTTGCCGGAAACGCTGAGTTCCGGAATGCTCTCCTGCGCGATCTGCGCGATCCATAGCGGCGCATGCACGGCGACATGGTAACGCGTCGAGGTCGCCTGCAACTCTTCTCCGTAATACTGGTAGATGGCGCTGGCGTTGTCTCCGTAAACTTTGATCCGGTTTTTCTGTATGCCGTTGGAGCTGGCTTGCGTCGGATCGTTGCCGATGCCGATGGCCATCTGCCACAAACGGCCGTAATCCGTGCTGTCCACCATCTCGTGCCCCTTATTGGTTGCGCTTACAATTGCGCCGCCGTAATTGGGATCGAACTTGATCGTGCCGTTGGCATGACTCATCTGAAAAATGCGGGACGAAGCGACCACGCTGGATGCTTCCGCTACGGGGTCGACCGGATGCGAAATGCTTGCCGCGAACTGGATGGACAGGAACACTGCAACGATGCTTAAAATCTTCCTTTTCATTAACACTCCTCCAATGTATAAAATAATAAATTAAGTATACACAGAAATCTAAATATAAATAGACATAAAAGTCAATGTATATTTTGCATATCAATAAGTTGAATTAAAAAAGTGAATTAAAAAAAACGCCGCTGCCTAATCCGGATTCCGGAAGAGACTGCGGCGCCGCTGCGGTTGAACAAGCGTATTTAATCAGGGTGCAATCAGTGGGCCGGTGCTGTGTCTGACAACGAGCTTGGGCACGATCTCGTCCTTGATGTTGCCTGAGCCGTCCTCCCGCCATTCGGACAGCAACAGCTTGGTCGCCCGTTTGCCCAGCAGCTCGGTATTCTGGTTGACCGTCGTCAGGCCGGGGTTCGAAAATCGGCTGATCAGAATGTCGTCGTAGCCGACGATGCTGATGTCCCCCGGAATCGCTAGGCCGCGGGCGCCGGCAGCGCGAATCGCGCCATGCGCTTTGTAATCGCTGGTCGCGAAGATGGCGGTAGGCGGCTGCTCCAGCTCCATAAGCTGATGGAATCCCTGCGCCCCCATCTCTTCCAGCTCTTCCTTCCCCTCTACAATGCACACCAGGTCCGGATCGAAAAGGATGCCGTGCTGGGAGAGCGCCAGCCGGTATCCTTCCAGACGCAGCGAGAACTCCTGATTCAGATGGTTCTGCGCATATGCGGTCAGAATAATGCCGATTCGCCGATGGCCGAGAGACAACAGATGCTCCGTGGCCAGATAACCGCCAGTCAAATTGTCCATAATGACATACGGAATATTCAAATGCGGGTAGTAAAAATGCACGGTGACGAGTCTGCGGTTCTCTTCCCTCCAACTGCGCAGTTTGTCAATCGGGATCTCCGCCGGCGTAATCAGCACAAATCCGGCATGCTCGTCCTTCGGCAATTCCAGATCGCGATCGAGCTTGTGCGTATAAAAAGCAATCCCGTTCTGCTCGCACTCCGCCTGCAAGCCGATCAACAAATCGCTGTAAAATTTGTGCATAAAAAAGGACAGCTCAACGTTGTAATAGATGCAGTAAATTCGCCGAACCGCGCCAGCGCCATCGGCAGCCTCGTCTTGAACGGCCCTTCTCTTCACGAAAGTCCCCTTGCCCCGGACACGATAAATCAAATCTTCCTGCACAAGCTCGGATAGAGCCCTCCGCGAAGTAATCTCGCTGATGTTATAGGACTTCGACAGCTCGATTTGCGTGGGTACGGGCTCGTCCGGCTTCATATCCCCCTGCAGGATTTTGGCTTTCAAATCTTGTGCGATTTGCTGATAAAGCGGTTTTTTTTCTTGCTTCTTCATTTCACGATCACTCCATTTGAACATTAGTATACTTTACCGTTTTAAGCTGTGCAACATTAAAAAGAACCGCTTCACATCTAGCAGAATCAACTAAAAACACTTGAAGACGAATAATCTAAATGATAATTATGTATACATTAATTTTTATTTTCTTCAAAAACGGATTGATAAACCGTTTACAGTGTTGTATTATACGCTTTGTATACTTAATTAATCTGATCTTGTAGGTTTAGGGGGGCACATCTGAGCGTAATCTCAAGCTTGCCGCGATTTGTTAAGCGCAATGCCTGCTCCAAATAACATTAGGGGGTTACCGCATGAAAAAAATCGTAGGCTTCAAACCCGTTTTTCGGATGGCGCTTGTCATGATGGTCGCATCTGCAGTTGCAGCTTGCAGCAACAACAACGGCAATTCATCCTCATCACCGACCGCTTCGACACAGCCCAGCGCGAGCGGCGCCGCGTCCGCGTCTCCCGAAGGGACCAAAGAGCTGGATCAGACGCCGGTCACGCTCCGGTTCGCCGCCTGGGTGCCGGCCGAAAACGAAGCATTCACCAAAATCGCCAGAGCATTCGAGAAAAAGTACCCATGGGTAAAGGTAGAATGGAACTTCGTCAACGACAACATGATGCAGGCGGTGACGGAATCCATCGCCGGCGACAATCCGATCGACGTCTTCTGGGGCGCGACGTTCTACGACTATGTGGCGCAGGGCATTGCGGAAGACCTTTCGCCATACATCGCGAAGGACAAAGATTTTCAAGCCTACGAATTCAACCCCGGCATTCTCGAGCCCTTCCAGGTGGATGGCAAGCAGTATGCGCTCTCTCGCGGCAACGATACCTTCCTCGTTTATTACAACAAAGACTTATTGAACAAGTACGGCCTCGAGGCTCCCGCCAACGATTGGACATGGGAAGATCTGAAGGAAATGGCCAAAGCGGCAACCAATCCGGCGGAGAAGGATTATGGCATCGCGAACTCCGCGCTATGGTTCCAATACGGGGCGACCACGCTGCCGAACGCGAACGGGCACGCGCCCAAAAACCGCATGATGAACGAAGACTTCACGAAAAATCTGGCGGACGGCTCCAATCAAGACGTGCTGGACGATTTGCAGTGGATGCTGGACTGGGTCACCAAAGACGGCATTATGCTGAATACGAAGCGGGCGGCCGAGGCGGGCGTAGAGGGCGATACGTGGATGAACGGCCAATCCTTGTTCATGCTGCACGTATCGCCGCTGATCCCGGCCTACAAAGACCAGCTGAAGTTCGACTGGGATATCGCTCCGATGCCGAAGGGAACGGCCAAACAAGTCGGCATGTCCTTCATCAACCCGATGATGATAACCAAAGCATCGAAGCACAAGGAAATGGCCTGGGAATTCATGAAGTTCTGGACGGCGACAGTCGAGGGACAAAAGCTGGTCATGGACGCCGGCGGCACGCTGCTCAACACGCCGAGCCAAGAGCTAACGGACTACTTTAACCAGTTGCCGGTATATGCAAATATCAACAAGGAAGCATTGATCATGGCGTCTAAAGTCGGCGAAATCGATCCCGCCATTACGATGAAGGGCGGGGAAAAAGTGAGCGAGGCGATCAATGCCTGGGCCGGAGACAAGGGATATACGGAGGAAGTATCCGCATTCGACTATTTCCCGGCAGCTATGCAAAAGGTGAACGAAGAATTAAGCAAGTAGAGCCCGCTCGTTCGTCTTGAAGCCCCGGTTGTTTTTTCCGGGGCTTTCGGCAAGCCGGGCCTGCATCGATGGGGGGATCACACGATGGCCAGAGTTTTGTTTCAGCATGTCAGCAAACAATACCCCGGGGAACACCGCCTGTCCGTAAACGACTTTAATCTGGACGTCGCGGACGGGGAGTTTCTGGTGCTGGTCGGGCCGTCCGGCTGCGGAAAGTCCACGCTGCTTCGGATGCTGGCCGGGCTGGAGGACATCAGCGACGGCGAGATTTACATCGGGGACCGCATGGTGAATTACGTATCGTCGAAGGACCGCAATATCTCCATGGTGTTCCAGAACTATGCGCTATATCCGCACATGAACGTGTACGAAAATATCGCGTTCGGCTTGCGCCTCCGCCGAATGCCCAAAGCGGAAATCCAGGAGCGCGTCGTTCGCGCGGCCAAAATTCTGGAGATTGAAGCGCTCCTGAGCAAGCTCCCGGGCCAGATGTCGGGCGGTCAGCGGCAACGCGTCGCGCTGGGGCGCGCCATCGTGCGCGAACCCGAGGTATTCCTGATGGACGAGCCGCTCTCCAATCTGGACGCGAAGCTGCGCGTGCAGATGCGGGAAGAGATCGGCAAGCTGTACAGGAAGCTTAAAACGACGATGATTTATGTGACCCACGATCAGGTCGAAGCGATGACCATGGGCACGCGAATCGTGGTGATGAAGGGCGGCCTGATTCAGCAGGCTGCGTCTCCCCAGGAAATCTACGACAAGCCGGCCAACATGTTCGTGGCGGGCTTCATCGGATCGCCGCCCATGAACTTCGTCTCCGGCATCATCAGAGCGGATCGGGAAGGCTGTCTCTTCGAGACGCGTCGCTACGGACTGCGAATCCCCGACAGCCGCGGTCGCGCGCTAAGAGCAAAATATACGGACAAAAAAGTCATTTTGGGCGTACGCGCGGAGGACATCCTGTATCGGCCGGAGGATCTGGAGCAGGAGCGGCATCGGGCCGCGCGGCTCGATGCCGCAGTGACCCTCAAGGAACATATGGGATCCGACGTCTATCTCTATCTGCACAACAAGGAGCATCGGCTGGTCGTGCGCGTCGATCCCCGAATGGCGTTTGAAGAGGGCCAGGCCGTGAGCGTGGCGCCGGACATGGAGCGCGTGCACTTTTTTGATCCCGACACGGAGGCGGCCATATGGTAAATGCCGGGAAGCTGAAAAGACGGATACTGCCCGCAATCGCGCTGCTGCTGATGGCGTTGGTCGGAACCGCCTCCGGCGCCGCCATAGCCGAGACGGTGAACAAAGCGGCGGAGGCCCGTCCCGCCATCATCGACGATGGCGTCACTACCTATGCGGAATGGCTGAGCGAGCAGTCTGCGGACGAGGCGCCGAGCGATCTGGACAGGATCGAGGTGCCGGCCGTCCACTATGAGAACGTCTCGAACAAAGCGGCGTTCCAGATTGCGGGCGACCGGCTGATCTGGTCGGAGAGCGAGTCGGAAGATTGGGCGGAATGGGAATTTAATGTCTCGCAGGACGGGCTATATCATATCGGACTCGTCTATGATTCCGCCAACGACAGCGGGCTGGATATCGTGCGCAAGCTGGAGATCGACGGCGCTTCTCCTTATGCGGAGGCCGACAGAATTGTATTAAAGCGACGGTTTGCCGATGAAACATATCCGCCCGCGCGCGATACGTTCAATAACGATATTCGTCCTCGTTCGGTGGAGCAAAAAGGCTGGCAGGACGTGCTGCTGACCGATTATACGGCGGATACGGCGCCGCTGCTCTGGCGGTTCACGGCAGGCAAACATACCGTTCGCCTCCTGTCGGACCGCGAACCTATAACGCTGAAATCCCTCTATATCGCCGCTCCGATCCGAACGCCGGACTACGAGGCCTACAAGGCCGCCATGCCGGCGCACGCGACGGAAGGCGACTGGTTCTCCATATACGAAGCGGAGCGGACCGCTTATAAGTCCGATACCTCGCTCACACTGCAGTCGATTGACGCCGCGCTGATCTCGCCTCCGACAGGCGGCGCAATCCGGTATAACGCCATCGGCGGCGAGCAGTTCAGAAGCAGCGGACAATGGATTGAATGGAACTTCGAGGTCCCTCACGACGGTGTCTATCATATCGGCTTCAAGTTTTTGCAAGCCTATATCAACAATTCGTATGCACATCGAACGATCGAGATCGACGGCGCCGCCCCATTCGCCGAGCTGCGCCAAGCGGCGTTTCCCTATAATGCCAAGTGGAGTTGGAGCGGAATGACGCTGTCGGACGGGCAGGACGAGCCCTATGACATTTACTTGACCAAAGGCACGCATCGGCTGCGAATGACGGCCGCCGCCGCCCCCGTCAAAGGCGCCTACGACCGCTTGCTCGCCGGGATCGACCTTGCGGGGGCGCTCGAGCAGAAGATCCGAAAAGTAACGGGCAACTTCGAGCGGTCCGGCGCCAACGCCGACATCGACCGCGACTGGCAGCTGGAAAAATACATCCCGGATCTGGACGACCAGTTGGCGAACATCATTGAACAACTGAACGGCCTGGCGGGAGAGATGCGTTCGCTGACGACGGGCAGCTCCGAAATGGAGAGCGCGATCCGGCTGGCCGTCCGCGACTTCGTCCGATTGAAGAACAATCCGCGGGATATTCCGAGCAGCCTGGCCGATTTCACCAATTTAAGGCAGAATCTCGGGTTCTGGGCTTATCGCCTGCTGGATCAGCCGCTGCTGCTGGATTATTTCTGGGTAGCCGAGCCCGGCGCGAAGCTGCCCAAAGCCGCTCCCGGCTTCCTGGACAGTGTCGGACATGGCGTGAAGGGCTTCTTTAAAAGCTTTACCGTCGATTACGACTTTCGCCGCAGCAATCCGCAGGCGATCGACGTGTGGGTGAATCGAAGCCGGGATTATGTCAACCTGATCCAACAGCTGGCGGATGAGGACTTCACCGCCAAGACTGGGATCGCGGTCAACGTCAATATCGTTCCCGATCCCCAGCTGTTCGTGCTCGGCAACATTGCCGGCATCCAGCCCGACGTGGCGCTTGGCGTGGACCAGACGCTGCCCGTCGATCTGGCGACCCGTGGCGCGCTGGCCAAGCTGAATGATTTTCCGGGATACGAAGAGACGGCGTCGCAGTTCCTCCCGGGTGCGCTGCGGGCGCTTCACTATAATAAAGCCGATTATGGCCTGCCCGAGACGCAGTCGTTCAACCTCCTGGTCTACCGGACGGACATTCTGGATTCCCTCGGGATCGAACCTCCGCGGACTTGGGACGATCTGGTCAAGGTGCTGCCGTCTCTCCAGCAGAACGGCTACGACTTCTACCTGCCGCCGAGCGATTACTCTCCGTTCATCCTGCAGAACGGCGGCAGCTACTATACCGAAGACGGGATGCAGTCCGCGCTTGGGACGGAGGCCGCGTTCAAGGGCTTCCAGCAGTGGACGGACATGTTTAATCTGTACCAGCTGCCGAAGGAAGTGCCCAGCTTCTATACCCACTTCCGGATGGGCGACATCCCGATCGGCGTGGTCGACTACAACACGTATTTGCAAATTCAGTTCGGCGCGCCGGAGCTGGCGGGCAAATGGAAGGTCGCGTCGATTCCGGGCACCGCGCAGCGCGACGGTACGGTCGCGAGATGGTCCGGCGGAGCGCTGTTCGCGGGCATCATCTTCGAGGCATCGAAGAAGCAGCAGGCAGCTTGGACGTTCCTGCAGTGGTGGGTATCGGCGCAGACGCAGACCCGATTCGGCAACGAGATCGAAGCGATGTACGGGCCGGAATACCGCTGGAATACGGCGAATCAGCAAGCGTTCAGCCGGCTGCCCTGGCCGAAGGATCAGCTGCCCGTCATGCTGGAGCAATTGGGATGGTATCAGGAGATGCCCCAGCTTCCGGGCGGTTACTTTACGGGAAGACAGATGGACTTTGCCTGGATCGATGTCGTCGGAAGCGGTAAAAACGCCCGCGAGGCGCTGCGGAAGGCCGTCGACGAGACCAACCGCGAGATGGCGCGCAAGCAGATCGAATTCGGTCTGCGGGATCGGGAAGGGCGCATCCTTCACACGCTGGACGTGCCGGCGCTAAACGAACATCAGGAGGAGTGACGGCGACCATGAGATTAAAAACTGCCGAAGTTCCGCAGACGCCCGGAGCGGACACGACGTCGATTCGTCGGCCGGGGTGGATCGCTCTACTATGGAAGCACCGCGTGTCGTACTTGTTCATCGCCCCCTTCATGATCAGCTTTATTATTTTTATCGTGGTTCCTGTTATCGCCGCGATCGTCCTGTCCTTTTTTACCTTCAACGCGGTATCCGCGCCGCGCTTCAGCGGCTGGAACAACTATCTGGCGATCGTGTCGCAGGACTGGATCTTCCTTCAATATGCGATCCCCAATACGTTTAAGTTCGCGATGATCGTCGGTCCCGGCGGCTATGCGCTTTCTTTTATTCTCGCGTGGCTCATCAACCAGCTGCCGAAGAAAATCAGGGATTACTTCACTTTGGCCATCTACGCGCCCTCCCTCGCGGGAGGCGTCGCGATGGTGGTCGTGTGGGTCGTGCTGTTCAGCGGAGACCGCGTAGGCTATCTGAACAATCTGCTGCTGTCCTTCGGCGTTATCGATACGCCGCAGCTGTGGCTCAAGGATCCGAAGTGGTTCATGAACGTAATGATCGTCATCTCTCTCTGGTCCAGCATGGGCGTCGGCTTCCTCGCCATGCTGGCCGGTCTGCAGACGGTCAACGAGGAGATGCTGGAAGCGGGCGCCATCGACGGCATTTCCAACCGCTTGCAGGAGATTTTCTACATCATCATTCCGGCGATCAAGCCGCAGATGCTGTTCGGGGCGATCATGGCCGTCGTGGGCACCTTGAAGGCCGGCATGGTCGGTTCTATGCTGGCGCAATCCACGGGCCAGAAGATCACGCCGCAATATTCCGGCCATTTGATCATTAACCACATCGACGACTTTGCTTTCATTCGTTACGAAATCGGGTATGCGGCCGCGCTCAGCGTCATTTTGCTCGCGGTCATGTACGGGGCGTCCAAATTCTCGATGAAAATATTCGGCAGCAAGGAGGACGAATAGCCGTGCAACGCGTATGGAAGCTGCTCAAATTGCCGAAGCCGGACCCCTTCCTGATCGTCGCCTTCATCGGGTTGACGCTGCTGGCGCTGTTTATGCTGCTGCCACTCGTATTTATCGTCAATCATGCGTTCAAGCCGATCAACGAACTGTTTATTTATCCGCCGCGCTTCTTGGCAGAACACCCGACGATGTTCAATTTCCGGCAGCTGTTCCTGAACGCGCAGAAAATGTCCATTCCGTTTTCCCGCTATTTTTTCAACAGCGTATTCACGACGGGCGTCACCGTTCTGGTCGCCGTGCTGATCAGCGCGATGGCGGCTTATGCGTTCTCCAAGCATCGGTTCCCTGGCATGCGCGCGTTCTTCGGCCTCATCATCGTATCGCTGATGTTCGCCCCGGAGGCGGTCGTAATTCCCCGGTTCATCCTCGTCTCCGAACTTGGCCTTATGAATACGTATGCCGCCCATATCTGGCCGCTCGTCGCGATGCCCGTCGGGGTATTCCTGATGCGCCAGTTCATCGACCAGGTACCCAACGCGCTCCTCGAAGCTGCCAAGATCGACGGCGCCCGGGAATGGAAAATTTTCTACCGTATCGTCCTGCCGGTCTGTATGCCCGCCGTGGCGACCGTGGCCATTCTTGCGTTTCAAGTGTCATGGTCTCAGACGGAGACGTCCAACTACTACACGCAGGTCGAATCGCTCAAGACCCTTCCGTATTATGTGGCGACATTGACCGGGGGATTGGGGAACAGCGTCGTCGGCCAAGGCGTCGCCGCAGCGGCCGGCCTGGTGCTGTTTTTGCCTAATTTGTTCATATTTCTGTTGTTTCAGCGCCAGGTGCTGATGACGATGGCTCACTCGGGCATCAAGTGATTGGGGGGAGGACTTGCGTGGGAACCACGTCGAGCTGCATACCGAAAAAGCTATTGCGGCGCGCAGCGCTGCTATTGTTAATCCTTGCCCTGGCGCCTTGGAGTACGGCCGAAGCAAGCCTGCCTTATTCCACTGTCTCCAGCGATGCGAACGGTCAACGGATTCTGACCCCGGACGCTTACGTGCCTCGCGAAGTATGGAACGGGTTTAACGACCCTGAGGACCTGTTCGTCACCGCCGCGGACGAATTGTACGTCGCCGATACGGGCAACAACCGCATCGTCCAACTGGACGCGGACGGTCGCGTGCTCCGGACGATTCCGACGGCCCTTGGGGACGGCGAAGACAAGCAGAATCGGGATCCGAAAGAAAAGCTGCGCCATCCCGAAGGCGTATTCGTGACTGCGGAAGGCGAGATCTACGTTGCGGACTCGGGAAGCCGCAGAATCGCCGTATTCGACAAGGACGGGAAGTACGTCAAGGAATTCGCCGCCCCCCAGTCCGAGCTGATTCCCTCCACTTTCACGTACATCCCTTCCAAGGTCATCATCGATGCCCGAGGCTACATGTACATCGTGACCAAGGGCGGCTATCAGGGGATGCTGCAGCTGGACCCGGACGGTCGCTTCTCGGGCTTCTACGGCGCCAACAAGGTGCAGACGGATTGGATGACGCGCATCAAGCGAAAGTACTATACCGAAGAACAGCTCAAGGCCGAGGAGGCCAACTTGCCGGGCGCCATCACGAATATGACGATCGACGGCCGCGGATTCATCTATACGCTGAACCGGGATTTGAAGAGCGGCCAGCTGAAAAAGCTGAACTACGGCGGGATCGACCTGCTGGGCGGCCGCAACTTCGCGCCGTGGCTGGGGCCGCTGGACCGGTTTTCGATGCAGGACGCGGCAGTCGATGCGGACGGTATCGTCACGGTGGTCGAGGCGGCCGCCGGCAGAGTCTATCAGTACGATCCGGACGGCAATCTGTTGTTCCGCTTTGGGAACGCGGCTACGAGCACCCAGCAGATGGGACTGTTCAAGCGGGCGACCAGCGTAGCGGTCAACAGCCGCGGGCAGATCCTCGTCGCCGACGGCGAGCTGAACAATATTCAGGTGCTGGACCGTACGTCGTTCGGGAGTCTCGTCCACTCGGCGGTGTCGATGTATACGCGCGGCGAGTACGAAAAAAGCCGGAAGGCCTGGCAGGAAATTCTGAAGCTGGACAGCATGTACAACCGGGCTTACCAGGGCATTGCCAAGGCCGAGTACGACGCGGGGCAGTACGAGCAGGCGATGCGGCACTTCGAGATGGCCAACGACAAGACGGGTTATTCGGAATCGTACTGGCAGCTGCGGATGAAGGTGCTGATGCGGGAGTTCGGCCGGGCGATGACGGGGATCGTCGTCTTGCTCGCCGCCTGGTACGCATTCCGTCGGATCCGGCGCCGGCGCGCGGAATCGATGCAGCCGCCCGAGGCGAAGCGCCGTCCGGCGGGCCGCTGGGGGACCGCCCTTCGCTTCACGGG
Organism: Cohnella sp. GCM10020058; assembly: GCF_042683485.1. NCBI lineage: Bacteria > Bacillati > Bacillota > Bacilli > Caryophanales > Paenibacillaceae > Cohnella > Cohnella sp. GCM10020058. Next base: position 335,206 of record NZ_JBHUJV010000004.1, on the reverse strand, counting down.
ACTCGTGCTGCGCAAGCCTTCCCTGGTTATGGGCGAAATCGCCGAACGCCGGACGATCCCGTTTATGTATGCCGTCGGTCTCGTCGTAGCGGGTTATCTCGTTCGCATCGCCGGCGCATGGGCGGTCAGCTTCATCTTTGCGAAGCAGGACTTTATCGATATCAGCCTGCGGTCGGAGGCGGTCTCCTACTTCGTCCCTTGGACGCTGTGGGTGCTGGCCAGCTATCTGATCGGCTCGGTGATGAAGGGGGAAGGCACCTTCCGCAACGTGTTCATCGTCAATGCCTACGCGCTGGTGCCCTATCTCGTGCTGACGCTGCCGATCAAGCTGCTGTCGAACGTGCTGACGCTGCAGGAGAGCGTCCTGTATACGTCGGCGCTTACGGGCATCCAGATCTGGATGCTGCTCCTCTTCTTCATCGGGACGCAAGCCGTGCAAAACTACAATCTCAAGGAAGCGATTCAAATGGCAGCCGTCTCCCTGTTTACGATGGGCTGCATCTGGCTGTTCGGCTTCGTGCTGATCGGGCTGGTCTATCAAGCGGTCGACTTCTTCGTCGATCTGGGGCAGGAGGTGTGGAGCCGTGTTTAAGAAAATCGTACGCGGCGGACTGCGCGGACTGCGCCGCATGAGGGCCGCCCTGCTATCGCTCGCGGCCGTCGCCGCGGTCATCGGGCTGCTGGCGCTGACCTCGGAGGGCCGGCACAAGGGAATCGGCACATACGACGCGGGCAAAGCCCAAGCGTTCGCGGAGGCTCTCACGGTCGGGCAGCAGAAGCCGTCGGGCGAGAGCCGCGAGCTGGGCGGACGGACATGGTACCGCATGGCGGAACAGACCGGCACGGCGCTGTGGCTCGAGCCGACGATGGGACAGATCGCACTGGAAAATACGCGCACGGGCGCGCTCTGGCTCGGCAATCCGGGCGAGACGGAGCTGGCTCAAGCGAACGCCAAGGGCATCTGGGCGACCAACCTGCGCGCGCCGATTCTGTTCCGCTATTTGGACGAAGGACAATCCAACGAAAAGGTCGCGAATACGGTCGATCAGGAGGCAAAGGTGGAATGGGTCTTGGTCGACCGAGGGGTCGGCGTGCTCTACTCGATGGACAAGCTCGGCTTTTCCTTCTATGTGGAGTACACCGTCGAGCAGGGCGAGCTCGTCGTCCGCATGCCCGCGGAGGGCGTGCGGGAGGCAGGGACGAAGCGGCTCGTCAGTCTGGAGCTGCTGCCGTTTTTCGGTGCGACGCCGAACGGTCCGGACGGCTATCTGTTCGTGCCGGACGGTCCGGGCGGGCTGATTCGGTTCAATCGGACCGACAGCGGCCGGCTTGCCCCGTATGCCTTCCCGGTATACGGCTACGATCCGGCCGTCTGGACCGTCGGCGCTTACGAGAATCGTTCGGACATCGCCTTTCCGGTGTTCGGCCTGAACCGGGGTACGGACAGCTACATCGCCGTGATCGAGCGCGGTGCGGCCAATGCCTCCATTCTGGCGTCGCCGGCGGGCATCAATACCGGCTTTAATGAAGTCCATACCCGGATCACGCTGCGCAATTATTATTATCAGCCGATCGGACTGGGCGACAGCAATTGGAAAAATGTCTTTCAGGAACAGCTGGCGCCCGTCGAGGTCCAAATTCGGTATTTGCTGACGGCCGAAGGCCGCTCCGACTACGTAGGCATGGCGCAGCAGTACCGCCAGTATCTCATGACGCATGAGCAGGTGCCGACGCTCCGGGAAAAGAACGGCGCGGACTACGGCCAAGGCAGTCCGCCGCTCATGCTCAATTTGGTGATGAGCGCGGCTGAGCCTACCCCGACAGGGGAAAAGCTGGTCGTCGGCACGACCTTCAAGGAGGCCGACGGCATCGCGAATGCCCTGGTCAAAGCCGGCATCCTTAACATGAACGTCAGCCTGACGGGATGGAACAGCGGCGGCTTTCCCGGACGGCTGCCCGACCGCTTCCCCGTGGAGCGGCAGCTCGGCGGGGATAGCGGACTGCGGCAGCTGCGGGAGCGGCTCGCCGCGATGGGCATCCCGCTGTCGTTGAACGATGCGCCGTTCTACGCCACCGACAAGCGAGCCAACGGCTTCTCGGCGCGCAGCGACGCGATTAAAAACATCAACGGCACGACGGTCGCCTGGACCCAGGGCGGAGACTGGTACGGGGACGCGAACATCCCCGATTTTTACTTCCTCGCGCCGAACGAGGCGCGGAAGAAGTGGGAGCGCACATTGACGGAGCTGAAGCGATTGGGCATCGGCGGCGTGCATGCGCAAACCTACAGCCACGGATTCAGCGACTATCGCGCGGACGGCTACACGACACGCGAGGCGTCGATCGGCACGCTGCAGGACATGCTGGACGAAGCGTCCGCCGAGCTGGGGAGCGTGCAGACGGTCGCCGCCGCATACAGCGTGGGCCATGCGGATCACCTCAGCGGGATGGCGCTGGATTCCAACTACGATCTGATCGTGGACGAGCAGATTCCGTTTTTCCCGATCGCGATCCATGGCTTGGCGACGTATTCGAGCAATCCGGGCAATCTGCGGAGGAATCCGACCGTCGCGTTTTTGCGGGATATCGAATACGGGGCGGTGCCGGCCTTCACGGCGATGGCGGGCGACACGCGGGATATGAGCCGAACGACTTTCGCCTCGATGTTCAGCGGACAATTCTCTCTCATCCAGGATCAGATCGTCGAACAATACGAAGCCTACCGGACCGCCGGCGCGGACGTATGGGCCGGCTTTATCGAGGGTCACCGCCAAGTGGCGGCGGGCGTCTATGAGACCGTCTATGAAGGGGGCCGCAAGATCTGGGTCAACTACAACAACGAGCCGTACGAAGCGGACGGCATCGTGGTGGACGGACTGAACTTCAAGATCGTCGAGGAGGGGCGCGCATGACGGACAATTCGTCGACCATAATGGCTCTGAGCGCCAAGGATCACCGAAGGAAAAAACGACGTCAGAGAGGCCGGGAAGCGCTGCGCGGATATTTGTTTTTGGCGCCCTGGCTGATCGGCATCGCCTGCTTCGTCTGCTACCCGCTCTTCTATTCGGTCTATATCAGCTTCAATAAAGTATCGATCGCCAAGGACGGCTCGGGACTCGCCTACGAATGGATCGGCTGGGGCAACTACCGCTATTCGTTTTTGCGGGACAATGTATTTCCGATCGAGATGCTGTCGTTCCTGCGCGAGCTGCTGTTCATCGTGCCGATCACGGTCATCTTCTCCCTTTTGGTGGCGGTCATGCTGAATCAGAAATTTCGCGGTCGCATGTTTTTTCGCATGATCTTCTTTCTGCCGGTCATTTTCGCCACGGGCGAAGTGCTCACGGAGCTGTTCACGCAGGGACAAGGGGCGATCCCGTTCGGGGACCAATACGATGTCGAGGGGCTGATTTACGGCATTTTCTCGCCGAGCGTCGCGGGTACGATCATGTCGGTCATTTCCCGGTTCGTCATCATTTTGTGGAGCAGCGGCATCCAGATCATTATTTTCCTGGCCGCGTTCCAGACGATCTCCAAGTCGACGTTCGAGGCCGCCCGCATCGACGGCGTCACGCCGTGGGAGTCGTTCTGGAAGATTACGTTTCCGGTCATCGTGCCGTTTATCGTGCTGAATCTGATCTACACGCTCGTCGACCAAGCGACCAATCCGTTCAACCCGATCATCGCGCATATCCTCAAAAACATGAGCGACGCCGAGACGGGATACGGCTACGCCAGCGCGCTGGGCTGGATCTATTGCGCGATCACGCTAATGCCGATTCTGATCCTCGCGAAGTTCGGCAGACCGGCTAACAAGAAGAAGGGGTGAGGCAGATGGTCCTGTTGAATCGTGTCCGGCGCTATTGGACGCGCCATCACATCGCGGAGCGGCTCCGGGTCGCGCTCGTCGGCAGGCAGATCGTCGACGGGCTGCTGTTCAAGGCCGCGTTGATCGCGATTCTGATCGCGATTGCGGTACTTTACGTGAAGCCGCTGCTCTACATGATGTCTACCTCGCTGAAGACGCTGCCCGATTTGCTCGACCAGTCGGTGCGCTGGATACCGGGTACGCTCGCGTGGACGAATTATGAAAAGGCGATCGGCGGCTTAAAGTACTGGCGATCGCTCGGCATCACGTCGTTTATCGCGCTGACGGCCGCCGTTCTGCAGACGCTCGCTTGCGGGATCACGGGATACGCCTTCGCGCGGCTGCATATTCCGGGCAAAAAATTCTGGTTCGCCATCGTCATTCTGACGTTTCTGATTCCGCAGCAGACGCTAGTCATTCCGCTCTATGTCATGTACGTCAAGCTGGGGTGGCTGAATACGGTATTGCCCTTCATCGTGCCGGCGGTCGTGGCGCAGGGAATCAAGGGCTCGCTGTTCATTATCATTTTCCGGCAGTTTTTTTCCACGCTGCCCAAAGAGCTGGAGGAATCGGCGCGGATGGACGGCGCCGGGGCGTTTCGAACCTACTGGAGAATCATGATCCCCCTCTCCCGCCCGGCGCTTTTAATCGTATTCCTGTTCTCTTTCGTCTGGCACTGGAACGACTATTTCGAACCCGCCCTTTACCTGAAAGGCGCAAATTTCTACCCACTCTCGCTTAGTCTGGAGCATCTCCAATCGAATCTGAACTTTATGAGCGGGTCTTCCTCAGGCCTGACGAACGTGGTCGTCGACGTGAACGAGCCGATCAAAATGGCGGCCGCTTTTCTTATCATCTTGCCTCCGCTCATCCTGTACATGTTCGCGCAGCGATATTTCGTCGAAGGCATCGAACGTACAGGAATCGTGGAGTAGGCCGGATTCGCGGCACAACGGCGTTTAGAAGGAGCCTATCTGAAATGAAGAAACAATTGTACGCCACATTCGTCAACCCCGGCCCCGCTTACCGCGGCAAGCCTTTCTGGTCCTGGAACGGAGAGCTGAACCGTGAGGAGCTGCTTAGACAGATCGACGTTTTCGAGCAGATGGGCTTCGGCGGATTTTTCATGCACGCCCGGACCGGGCTTATTACGGAGTACCTGGGCGAAGAATGGTTCGAGCTGACGCGAATCTGCGCGGAGGAAGCGCAGCGGCGGGGCATGGAGGCCTGGCTGTACGACGAGGACCGCTGGCCGAGCGGCACGGCGGGCGGAAAGGTTACGGCGGAGCCGAGACACCGCATGAAATTCGTGAAGATGCACATCTTCGCGGAGGCGGTCTGCCCGTGGCGGGAGACGTGGGTCGCGGCCTTCGAATGCAGGCTGGAGGACGGCGCCTACTATGACGGCCGCAGGCTGGCCCCCGGCGAAGACGCGACGCCGCGTCCAGGCTATGTCACCCTCGCCTTCGAGATCGAAGAGATGGCGCCGGAGAGCTTCTACAACGGGCAGACCTATGTGGACACGATGAACCGCGAAGCGACGGATGCGTTCATCGACGTCACGCACGCGCAATACAAGGCGCGGATGGGCGAACTGTTCGGGAGCGCCATTACGGGCATTTTCACCGACGAACCGCATCGCGGACCGCTGATGACGAACTTCAACGTCGCCAACGCCGATCCGCAGCATATGCTGCCCTGGACATACGACCTGTTCGAGCGCTTCGCCGCCAAGTTCGGCTACGATTTGCGCGACCGGCTGCCGGAAGTGTTTTTCCGTCCGGAGGGACGCAGCGTATCCCAAGTGAAGTGGCATATCGTAGATCTGCTGCAGGAGCTTTTTCTGGACAACTATGTCAAGCCGCTCGACGAGTGGTGCCGGGCAAACAAGCTGATCCTGACCGGGCACCTGCTGCATGAGGACTCGCTGTCCGCCCAGACGGCCATGGTCGGCTCGGTCATGCGCTGCTACGAGCATATGGAATATCCGGGCATCGACGTGCTGACGGAGGGCAACCGCTGCTACTGGGTGGCCAAGCAGCTGTCCTCCGTCGCCAGGCAGATCGGGCGCAAGTGGCTGATGTCGGAGCTGTATGGCTGCACGGGCTGGCAGATGCCGCTTGAAGCGCACAAGGCGGTCGGCAACTGGCAGACGCTGCTCGGCATTAACCTCCGCTGCCACCATCTGTCCTGGTACACGATGGAAGGCGAATCCAAGCGGGACTACCCCGCCAGCATCTCCTATCAATCGGCCTGGTGGCGGGACTATCAGGCGGTAGAGACGTATTTCGCCCGTCTCGGCACAGTCGTGACGCACGGCGCGCCGGTCTGCGACCTGTTGGTCGTCCATCCCGTCGAGAGCGTGTGGTGCCAGGTACATGCCGGCTGGGCAGACGTCCTGGCGGGCAATACGGAGGAGATTCGCAAGCTGGAGACCGACTTTGCCAACGTGTTCAACTGGCTCTCGGGCGCACGGATCGACTTCGACTACGGCGACGAGGACATGATGCAGAGACGATCCGCCGTCGAGCGCGACCCGGACGGCCGCGCAGCGTTCCGACTCGGCAACGCCGTCTACGGCGCCGTGCTGGTCGCGGGCATGACGACGATCCGCGCTTCCACGCTTAGGCAGCTGGCGCTGTTCCGGGAAGCCGGAGGCGTGGTCGTCTTCGCCGGCGAAGCGCCCGGCTATGTCGACGCCGTGCCGTCCGAGGGCGGTCGGACGCTGGCGGCGAGCTCGGTGCAAGTGCCGCTTGATGCGACGGGCATCGCGGCCGTCGGGGCGCATATCGCGGGCGGCCGATTATCTGCCGTCGACGAGCGAGGCGAGCCGATCGCGGATCTGTATGCGCAAGTTCGCCGCGACGATACGCATACGTACGTCGTCCTGCTGAACGTCAACCGCGAGACGGCCTATGCGGGCGTTAAGCTCCGGCTGCCGTACGAGGGCCATGCGGAGGAATGGGACTGCGAGACGGGCGAGCGGATCGCAATCGATGCCAGATGCCTGAACGGCGCGATCGAGTTGACCGCCGACTTCGCCGCGGCGGGCGAAAAAGTATATGTAATCGGCAACGCGCCGGATGCGCCGGATGCACTGGATGCGCCGCCGACCGCGCGGCCGGCGACGCGGACCGTGGCGGCATACGAGTGGGAAGGCAGCTTCGCCTATGCGCTGGACGAACCGAATGTATGCGTGCTCGATCGCGCCTCGTATAAGCTGGACGACGGCGAATGGCGAGATACGATGGAGATTCTGAAGCTGGATCGCGCCGTTCGCCGGGAGCTGGGCTACGCCTACCGCTCCGGCGACATGGTCCAGCCTTGGTATGCGATCCAGACCCGGGCCGGGGCGGCCCGCCAGACGCATCGTTTGACCTTGCGGTATTCGTTCGGCGCGGACCTAGCGGCCGCAAGCGGCACCGCGGGCGGCTGGCAGCTCGCGGTCGAACGGCCGGCGCAGAAGCGGATCAGTCTGAACGGCCGCGAGCTCGCGGGCGGCGACGCGGGATGGTGGGTCGACCCGGTGTTCCGCAAGCTGGACATCCCGCCGGCCTGCCTGCAGCCGGGAATCAATCATATCGAGATCGAAGTCGACTTCGATGCCGGCGTCGATCTTGAGGCGATCTACCTGCTTGGCCCGTTCGGCGTAAAGGTGCATGGCGCGGATAAGACCGTCGGGGCGCTGCCGGAACGGCTGGCCGTCGGCGATCTCGCGCAGCAGGGACTGCCGTTCTACGGCGGCACCGTCACCTACGCGCTCGAGTGGGACGCCTATTTAGAGCCGGCGCAGCGGCATCTGGACAGCGTGCCCGGCGCCGGGGTACAGCTGGAGGTGCCCGCGTACGAAGGCGCCTGTCTGAGAGCGGGCAGCCGGACGGCGGGCAGGGTCACGATTCCCTGGCGGCCGAACGTCGCGGACGTGGCGGGTATCGTCGGCGCGAACGAGCCGCTGCTGCTGGACGTCGTACTGACCCGGCGCAATACGTTCGGGCCGCTCCACATGGAACCGCTGTACAGCGAGGCCTACGGACCCGGCCATTGGCTGACGGAGGGAGACGCGTTCAGCGAAGATTACAAGTTGGTCCCGTCGGGACTGACGCAGCCCCCGCGGTTGCTGCTGCTGGCGCCCGCGCCATGAAGCGAACCGCCGCATCGTATCCTATTCATTCGCGACTTAGGCATTGGAGGTTCTAGACTTGATAAAAATCGCCATTTTGTGGAACGACAGCGTCGGCGACGGCTCGATCGCCGTGGCATACGGCAAGCTGGAGCGCATGGAAGTAACGGCCGGGCGCGGAAGCTGCGATTCTGCCGAGGGAACGTTCGCGCTGCCGGGCCCGGGCAGACTTGAGTTGGAGCTGGGCGACGAAAACGTGAGCCGGGGCGCGTACGCGACGATGGTATCCGTGCGCGGCGCGAAGCATGGGTTCAGCTTTTTCCTGCGGGACGTCAACCGAACCTATCCGATCTATATACCGGCCTACGGCGTAGTCGTGACGGAAGCGGCGCATACGGAATCGTACGATGAGATCGTCGGACGGATCGCGGACAGCGGCCTGCGCACGAATCTTCAGCAGATCGAGGCGGAGCCGGAGGAGTCGTTCGATCGCGCCGCCGAAGCGGGCAGAGCGCTGACCTGTCCGATTTGGCTGGGCTTGTCGCGGGATGCGAGATTGTTCGAAGCGGACTTTCGCGGCGTCGGGGACAACGACAATATCCGCTCGTGGGACTGCGTGCGTCCCCGCTATCCCGCCCGCATCAACCAGCTGCCGGAGACGGGCGACGCGCCCGTCCTCTACTACTATTTGCTCGGACGCGGGATGGGCGCCGAATACCGCGTCTCTCGCAGTCTGGAGGAGCGCGTCTATCCGATCGCGCACGGCTCGATCCGCGACGACGATATCGTCTACGACAATGTCGCCTTCGTTTCCTACGAAGCGAGTCCGTTTACGGCCGAGACCCTGCAGGGCACGCATTACTTGGCCGCCGATCGCGCCAGCGTCGGGTACATGTTCACGCCCGAGCAAGAGGCGAGCTGGGAGCGGCTCGCCGGAGCCGAGCCGGATCGCGCGGAGGAGACGGTCTACTACGCCAAGACAACCGCGACGAATCTCGGCAAGGTGCCGCGATACGCCTGGTTTAAAAATCCCGCCCCCTTGAACGCAGCGTATGCGTTCGAAGGCGGCGGGCTCGGCGTGTTTGAATCGGGCCGTGTCTTCGTCGTATCCAAGCTGGACGGGGGGCCGATGCCCCAAGAGGAAGTCGCGGTGCTGCTACAGCCCGGGGAGTCCGTCACCTTCGAGTTCTACATTCCGCACACGCCGATCTCCAGGGAACGGGCGCTGCTGCTGGCGCGGCAATGCTTCGATTCCCTACATCGGGAATGCCTCGCCTTCTGGAAGGCCAAGCTGGACGGCGCGATGCAAGTCCGGCTCCCCGAGCCGAGAATCGAGGAGATGATGAAGGCGGGTTACCTGCATCTGGATCTCGTCTGCTACGGCAGGGAGCCGGACCGGACGCTCGTGCCGACGATCGGCGTGTATACGGCCATCGGTTCGGAGAGTTCGCCGATCATCCAGTACCTCGACTCGATGGGCGCGCATCGCACGGCCGAGCGGGCGCTGCAATTTTTTCTGGACAAGCAGCATGAAAACGGGTTTATTCAGAACTTCAACGGCTACATGCTCGAGACCGGCGCCGCATTGTACGTCCTGGGCGAGCACTACCGGTATGTACGGGATAAGACATGGCTGAAGCGTATCAAGCCGCAGATGCGCAAAGCGTACGAATACTTGAAAGGCTGGCGGGAACGCAACCTTCGAGAGGAACTGCGAGGGCGCGGCTACGGCATGCTCGAGGGCAAGACGGCCGATCCCGAGGATCCCTTCCGCTCCTATATGCTGAACGGCTTCGCGTATGCGGGATTGAAGCGTCTGGCCGAGATGCTGGGGGAGATCGACGCGCCGCTCGCGGACGCGGTCGGCGCGGACGCCGAGGCGCTCAAGCGGGATATTCTGGCCTCGATCCGGGAATCGCTGGCGAGCTCCCCCGTCGTGCCGCTCGGAGACGGCAGCTGGGTGCCGACCTGCCCGCCCTGGGCTAACTACAGAGGGCCCGTCTCGCTCTATGCGGACGGCGGCAAATGGGGAACGCACGGCTCCATGGTCGTGCGGGATTCCTTGCTTGGGCCGCTGTACCTGGTCATCCAGGAGGTGCTGGAGCCGGACTCCGTGGAAGCCGAATTCCTGCTCGGCTTCCACAATGAGCTCATGTGCATGCGGAATGTCGCGCTGAGCCAGCCGTATTACAGCGTGCATCCCTGGATACACCTCAAGCGCGGCGAGACGAAGCCGTTCCTTAAAGCCTTCTACAATGGCGTAGCCGGGCTGGCGGACAGGGAGACGTATACGTTCTGGGAGCACTATTTCCACGTGAGCCCGCACAAGACGCATGAGGAAGGCTGGTTTCTGATGCAGTGCCGGTGGATGCTCTATCTCGAGGAGGAGCGGACGCTCCGGCTGCTGCCGGGCATCCCGCGGGCATGGCTGGAGCAGGGCAAGGAGATCTCGCTCCGCGAGGCGGCCAGTCATTTCGGGCATTTCTCCATGGACATCCGCTCCGACATCGCGAACGGCACGATAACGGCGCAGCTCGCGTTCCATGCCGAACGCCGCCCCGGCAAGGTCAAGATCCGTCTGCCGCATCCCGGCGGCGCGAAGGCGCTGCGGACCTCCGTCGGCGCCTACGACGCGGCGTCGGAGACGGTAGAGATCGACGAGCCCGGCCGCGAGGTGCAGATCGTGCTGACCTTTGCCTAAGAAGCGCATGCCGCAGACAGCACGCCCGGATTCCGCCAGGAACCGGGCGTTTTTTTAAAGGAGGTATGACTCCGCTCGAAGCATATGTATGATCCGGCGATTGGCAAGGCCTTGAAGTGGCGGGACTGCACTTATCGAATCGGAAGGTGTGAGGCCTGGACATCGACAAAACGGCATTCTCGCTGCAGACTTTGGATGAGACCGGTTTGCGCCGCAGCAAGCGATTACCCGTGCGGAATACGCCGTCATGCTCGTGAACGCGCTCGGACTGGCGGCGCAGCCGGCAGACCGCTTCGACGACGTCCGGACCTCGGACGATTATGATCAGGCATTGGGCGTCTGCAGAGCATTGGGCATCGTGGAAGGAAACGGCAACAACCGCTTCACCCCGACGGCAGTACTGTCGAGACAAGAAATGATGGCCATGACGGAACGCGCATTGGCCGCGATCGGCCGATCGCGTGCCGACTCGAATGATAGCTTGAGCCGGTTCAAGGATTCGGACCGTATCGGGAAGCCGTTCCGGAGCAGCATGGCGAACCTTGCGGCCGCCGGGCTGGTGGAGGGTTCGGATGGCAGAATCGGTCCGGATGCCCTGGCGATTAGGGCTGAGGCCGCCGTGCCGCTCTACCGAGCTTATCTGCTGGCCGCTTAAATCCGGCTGCGCGTTCCCTTCTTTTGATGCGCCTCGATTCTGACGCAGCGTATTATGGCTTGTTCTTGTCTCCGCCATTTTAAGGCTTCTGCCCGCGATTTTTATATGATACGCTTATATAGAAAAGAGAGAAATCCTAACCTTACCATTGGAGGCGCTTGCATGAGCCAAGAGACGCTGCAGGAAGGATACTTCGGGGAGTTCGGAGGCAGCTTCGTGCCGCCGGAATTGCAGGATGTGCTGAGCTATCTCAGCGAGCAATTTTACAAGTTCCGGGACGATCCGGCATTCAACGAGGAGCTGCAGTACTACCTGCGGGAGTACGTCGGACGGGAAAGCCCGCTGACCTACGCGGAGCGTCTGACCGATGCCTGGGGCGGCGCCAAGATCTATCTCAAACGCGAAGACCTGAACCATACGGGCGCGCACAAGATCAACAACGCCATCGGCCAGATCCTGCTTGCCAAGCGCATGGGCGCGAAGCGCATCATCGCGGAGACGGGCGCCGGACAACACGGCGTCGCGACGGCTACGGCTTGCGCCATGTTCGATATGGACTGCGTCATTTACATGGGCGCCGAGGACACGCGACGTCAATCGCTGAACGTATTCCGCATGGAGCTGCTCGGCGCGAAGGTCATCCCCGTCGACAAGGGGCAAGGCCGGCTGAAGGACGCGGTCGACGAGGCGCTGGGCGATCTGGTGCAGAACTATAAGAATACGTTCTACCTGCTGGGCTCGGCCGTAGGGCCGCATCCGTTCCCGACGATGGTCAAGCACTTCCAGGCGATCATCAGCCAGGAGTCCAAGCGGCAGATTCTGGAGAAGGAAGGCCGGCTGCCGGACGCCGTCATTGCCTGCGCGGGCGGCGGCAGCAACGCGATCGGCGCGTTCGCGCATTACATCGACGAGCCGGGCGTTCGTCTGATCGGCGTCGAGCCCGACCAGGCGCCTACGCTGACCGAAGGCGTGCCGGGCATCATCCACGGCTTCAAATGCCTGGTGCTGCTGGACGAAGCGGGAGAGCCGCGCAAAACTTACTCCATCGCAGCTGGACTCGATTACCCGGGCATCGGGCCGGAACACAGCCATCTGAAGGTGTCCGGTCGTGCGGAATATGTGACGGTCACCAATGAAGAGGTGCTGGCAGCGTTCCAGGAGCTGTCGCGCACGGAAGGCATCGTGCCTGCGCTGGAGAGCGCGCACGCGGTCGCCCACGCCAAGAAGCTGGCGCCGACGCTGCCGCGGGACCAGATCCTCATCGTCAACTTGTCCGGCCGCGGCGACAAGGACGTCGAGCAAGTGTTCCATATGCTGAAAAAGTAAGCGGCCGACGCCCGCGAGCGCAGAGAAGCCGTCCCCGAGTCATGTTCGCTGACTTAGGGACGGCTTCTTTGTGTTTGCTGTGCCGGCCATAGAGAATCGAGTTGTCTAAAACAAGGGTCCCATCCGAGGCCATGAAGCTCCGGATAGAGCTTCATAGCTGGACCGCGGCACATTCTGAGGCCATGAAACTCCAGACAGGACTACATTAGCGGGGCCGCGACACCATCCGAGGCAAGAGGCTCTATATCGAGCCCCTCCAGTGATCGCACCGCTAGCCGGGACCACGTAACCTTATCTGCTAGCCCCTTTTCACGCCTCCTGCAGCCACTGCTTCAGATCGTCCGTCGTGCGCAGGATGTCCTGCCGCTGCGCTTCGCCCGAGATCTCGCGCTCGATGATGTACTCGCCCGCGAAGCCGATCTCCTTCAGCTTGCGCACGAACGCCGGGAAGTTCACCTTGCCCGTGCCCGCGCGGACTTCCTCGCCGAGGTTGTCGCCGTCGGTCGGGTACAGCCCGTCCTTTACATGGATGTTGCGCACGTAAGTGCCGATCGTGTCCAGTGCGTCGATCGGATTGCCCTTGCCGTACAGGATGAGGTTGGCCGGGTCGAGGTTGATGCCGAGGTTGGACGTGCCGACCCGCTGGATCGTCCGCAGCAGCACGACCGGCGTCTCCTGCCCCGTCTCGAACCAGAAGCCGATCCCCTTGCTCTCGCAATAGGCGGCGACCTCGCGGACAGCTTCGACGACCGCCGGGTACGCGGGATCCGTCATATTTTCCGGGATAAATCCCACATGCGTAATGATCGCGGGCGCGCCAATCCATGACGCGAAGTCCGCCCAACCCTTCAGCGCCTTCACCCGCTCCTCGCGGTAAGCTTCGGGCACGAGGCCCAGCGTCAGCGGACCCTGCGTGAAGTTCCACTCCGCCGGTCCCGGCACGCCCGCCCATACCGCGCAGATGCGAACGCCCGCCTCGCCTGCTTCCTTGACGACCCGCTCGGCCACTTCCCGCGTACAATCATCCATGTTCCACGAATTCAATTGGCATACGTTAAATCCGTAATCGCTGACGACCTTAAACATATTGTCCTGCGCGCTCGTATCGATCGTATGAATAACGCCAATATTCAAGTCCAATACCCTCCTCGTGTCCCCAAGACGGGGCCGACGCCCGCCAGTGGCTATGTAAGCTTGCTAGCCTCATCATAGCCCCTTTCCCTGCGGCTTGATTTAGAAAATTTGTCGGTAAATTTATACTTCCTTTTGCATAATCGAACGGAAAGTTTATACTTTAAGGAGGAGGGGACAACCGGATGGATTTTATCAAGCATCGGCTGCGCGAGCGGCTCGTCGTGAACGACATCTATACCTGCTATTACTTCGAGCAGTCCAGTCGCGAGCAGTACGTCGCGGAGAGCCATGATTTCTGGGAGATCGTCTACGTGGATAAGGGCGAGGTCAACGCGAACACGGGATCGGGGTATTATCGGCTGAACCAAGGCAACATTCTCGTGCACAGTCCGAACGAATTCCATCAACTGGAGAGCACCGGCAGCAAGGCGCCCAATCTGTTTATCGTCACCTTCCGCTGCGACAACGAAGCCATGGCCTTTTTCGACGAAAACAAGCTGTTCCGCATCGGACAAGCCGAGCATGCGGCGCTCGCGCGACTGATGAAGGAGGGACTGGACGCCTTCGGCCTGAACCAGTATCCGATCGTCCCCAGGCCCGAAGCCGCGTTCGCTGCGGAACAGCTGTTTAAACTCTATTTGGAGCAGTTGCTGATCCTCATCATCCGCAATGCGCAGCCTGCCAGACAGCAGGCCGAGCAGCTCATGTCCACCACCGCCGAGAATCAGAGCGCGCACATGGGCAAGCGCATCGTCGCTTACCTCGAGCAGAATCTATCCGGCAAAATTACGCTGGACGGCCTGTCCGCACAGTTTAATATGAGCCGCACGCAGCTGAACATTCTGTTCAAGCGCACGGTCGGTACGGGCATCATCGCGTACCTCAACCGGCTGAGGATCGAACGCGCCAAAAGCTATATTCGCGAGGAAGTCTATAACTTGACCGAGATCTCGAACCTGCTCGGGTACAGCAGCGTCCATTATTTTTCGCGTCATTTCAAGCAGTCCGTGGGCATGACGCCGTCCGAGTACGCCAGGACGATCAAGGCGAGGAACGAGCGCTGAGCGCGGCGGGCCGCGTCAGAGCTTGAACTTGGCGACCGCTTCTTCCAATACGACGCCTCGACGTTTGAGATGCTCCGTCGTGTCGGCGATCCGTCTCGCCGCTTCGAGCTGGTCGGCAGACATCCGCTGAATGGAGATCGTGCTGTCCGCGCTGACAGCCGAGATCTGCGACATCTGCTCGACCGACGCGGCGACTTCCTCGGACCCGGCAAGCACCTGCTCCGCGGCAGCCGAGATCTCCTGGATATATCCGTTTACAAAGACGAACCGGTCTACCGTATCGTCGAATAACGATGCCACTTCGCCCGACAGCTCCACGCCTTTTGCCATCTCCTGCGCTTCCTCCGCCATCCGCTCCCCGATCTGCGCCGATTCTCGGCGGATCTGCTCGAGCAGCGAGGTGACCTGCGTCGCGGACATCGCGGCTGCCTCCGCAAGCTTGCGGATCTCGCCGGCCACGACGCCGAATCCCGATCCGTGCTCTCCGGCCCGCACTGCCTCGATCGAAGCGTTCAGCGCCAGAATCTTGGTCCGGTCCGCATTGCTCACGATCGACTGGAGGATGGGCTTGATCTCCTGCATATAGTCGTTCAGCACCTGGACCGAGCTCGTCGTCTGCTCTGCGACGCCGGACATCGAGCCGACCTGCGCCTTGAGCCAACGGATAGAGCTTCTACCTTGCTCTGCCGTCGCCAGCGCGTCGCCGGAAGCCGCGGCGACGCTTGACGACGCTTCGGCGACCCGCTGGATGGCCAGCGAGATCTCTTCCATCGACTTCGCGCTCTCTTCCGCTCCCGTTCGCTGATGCGCCGCCCCGTCGGCCAACTGCGCGATCGATTGCTCGAGCTCCACGTTTAGCGTCACCATGCGGCCCGCCTCGGTACCGAATCGATCGGTCGAACGCACGAGCTCCTCCGTCGTCGCCGTCACGTCGCGCAGCACGCTGCCTAACGTGACGCCCAGTCTCTCGGCCATTTTCGCCATTGCGACGTACGCTTGCCCGATCTCGTCCTTGGACCGTACGCGCCGTGCGCCCAGCTGCCGCTGCGCCTCCGCCAGATCGCCGCCGGCCATCGCTTCCGCGCCGCGCACGATCGTGCCGAGCGGCTTGAGCGCCCGGGACATGAACCAGGCGATCAGTAAAAAGACGACCAGCGTAAGCGCACCCATCAATATGAAAACAGGGGTGCTCTTGTCCAGGACCTGGCGATAAATCGAGTTGGAAACGGAGACGTCCGTGTCGATGCCGATAGCCCCGACCACCTGGCCCGACGAATCCCGCAGCGGCGCGTAAGCCGAGATATAATCGCCGTAATCGGCATTGTGAAGAATGCCCGTCTTGGCCGTATTGCCCGCCAATACGTCAGCGATCGCTTCCTGCGGCATGTCGGTGACCTCGCCGATCGGAGACGCCGTCTCTTCGTTCTTCGGCTGGCCGTCGATCAGGATGACAGGCTGCCCCTGATCGTCGATTTTTACCGTATACACGTACAGCGCGCCGATCTCCATCCGATAGCGGTTCAGCGCTTCGCGCAGCTGCCAATACAGGTCGTTCTCCTGCGCATCCTTCATATAAGTCTCGTAGGAGGCCATATCGAAATGCCCCGCATACGCCTCGGCGACGTGCATGCCGAAGCTGCCGATCGCTTCCTCGCTGGCCTGCTTGGTGTTGCGAACTTGCAAATAGATCAACGCGGAAGACAGAATGACGAAGATCGTCAGTATCATAACCGACAGCTTGAATACGAGGCGGCTCCTAAATCTAAACATGCGGATCCATGCTCCTTAGTGTGGTTTGCGACAAATTTCCCTATTTTTCAAGAATGCTCGACATTATAAATTCGATTATTATTCGACTTATCCTTCTTGAAGGAAGGCGTTCGCGGCTAAATAAAGGCTTAGCGCGGCGAGCGCGAGAAAGACGGTCAATAATTGCCGATTGTGCCGGAATTGAGCGTGCCACAAGTCAAAGAAAATGGCCGCGGCCCGCTTGGCCCAGCTCTCATATATCGATTCGTCTCCAAACGACGCGAGCGGCGGGGAGACCGTTTTTGAGATCAGACTGCCGAAGCACGATCGCGCATAGCCTCCCCTTGCAGAGCGCCTCTTATTTTGCTCGGGATCCGATTTAATAGTCAGAAAGCAGTTAATCTGATCCCGGGGAAGGTATCCGGCTCAAATAGTTGTTGAAAAGCATTTAATAGGGTTGCCGGGCGTTCCCGGGAGCAAATTTTCGGGGAATAGCTGCCTTCTAGCAACCTCAACCGCAAATTGACGACCATGAATCATCAACCATCGATCGCCAACCATTAACCGCCAATCAACCGCCACTAGCTACCCCTCACCGCCATTCAACGCATTGCATTTGAGAACCGGGCGGGCCAACCGCCCGGATCTTTGCGTTCGCGTAGGTTAAACAGGCAGCAGCCCCAGCAGCACGCCGCCTGCCGCGCCGGCCAGGACGACGGCCCACGGCGGCAGCTTCCAAAAAGCCAGCAGCAGGAACAGCAGAAGCGCCATAGCCGCGTCCGCCGGCCTCGCGACGGCCGTCGTCCACAGCGGGTCGTACAGCGCCGCCAGCAGAATGCCCACGACCGCCGCGTTGATCCCGGCTAACGCGCCACGAACGCTAGGACTGCTCCGCAGCGCGTTCCAGAACGGAAGCGCACCGACGACGAGCAGGAAAGCCGGCAGGAAAATGGCGATCACGGCGATGGCCGCGCCTCCGATGCCGCCTGCCATCGTCCCCAGGTAGGCGGCAAAAGTAAACAGCGGCCCCGGCACCGCTTGCGCCGCGCCGTAGCCCGCCGAGAAGTCCGCCTGGCTTACCCAGCCCGATGGCACGACGACGCGCTCAAGCAGCGGGAGCACGACATGCCCGCCGCCGAAGACCAGCGCGCCCGACCGGTAAAAGCCGTCGAACATCGCCAGCCAGCGAGCATCGCCGAAGCTTCGGAGCAGCGGCAGGCCCGCCAGCAAAATCGCAAAAAGCACGAGACAAACGACGGCGCTGATACGTCCGGCAGGAATGCGCAGATCGGGCGCCTCTTCCCGCGACGGCTCCTGGCGGTAAATCCGCCAACCGACCAAACCTGCCACGACAATAATAAGCGCCTGGGTGTAGACCGACTGCCACATCAAGACGCCGGCCGCCGCCAGAACCGCTAACGTCGCCCTGCCTCGGTCCGGCGCGAGCTGCCGTCTCATGCCGGTCACCGCCTGGGCCACGATCGCGACCGCGACAAGCTGGAGTCCATGAATCCATCCCGAACTGCCGATGTCGTATCCGCGTACAAAATAGGCAAACACGACGAGCGCGATGACGGACGGCAGGGTGAAGCCCAGCCAGGCTGCGAGACCTCCAAGCAGGCCCGCACGCGATACGCCGATGCCGATGCCGACCTGGCTGCTGGCCGGTCCCGGGAGCAGTTGGCACAAGGCCACCAGATCGGCGTAGCTCCGCTCGTCCATCCATTTTCGCCGGCGCACGTATTCTTCATGAAAGTAGCCAAGATGGGCGATCGGCCCTCCGAAGGAGGTCAAGCCCAGCTTGGTCGATACGGCCAGTACCGCCAGCAGTGTGCCGAGCTTCCCGTTTCGATATGTGCCCCTAACCTCTTGCCGATTCGATAGCATGACGTCTATTAGCTCCTTGCAGCGATTTACTTTTACTTATAACACGCGATTGTTGTCCCTGTGTTGCTCCCCCAATCTCCCGTTCAAAACGATAACCTTACCTTGACGCAAAAAAGTAAAATCCGCCTCCTGCACGCAGGAAAGCGGATTTTTATCATCGTATTATTCCAAATTCAGATGCCGCAGCTTATCCGGATTACGCAGCACATACATCTCCTGCACGCGGTCGTCCTTGAACGCCAAGCTGACGAGCGTAGGGAACGGTTCGAGCGGGCTGGTCAGCCAGAAACCAAGCTGCCCGTTAATTTTGACGAGCCTCAAACCGCCCAGCACGCCGGCCTTCGATATAATTCCCTGGATGAACGCGAGTACGCGCGCGTTCGACGTAATCGGCCGAACCGCGGCACTGACTTTGCCGCCGCCGTCGCTGTACAGCACGATATCCTCGGCGAGCATCGCGAGGAGCCCCTTCATGTCGCCGGAAGCCGTCGCATGCAGGAAGCGGAGCACGAGCTGCTCGCACCTTTCGCTCGATGCCGGATCCGCTGCCGGCTCTTCCTGGATTTTTCGCTTGAGACGGCTGTAAATCTTGCGGCAGCCGATCTCCGTCCTGTCTACGAGGTCCGCAATGTCGCGGTAGTCGTACTCGAAAGCTTCGCGAAGAATGAACACCGCGCGTTCGACCGGCGTCAGCCGGTCGAGCAGGACAAGAAAGGCGTACGATATCGTATCCTCGAGCAAGACGATCTGCAGCGGATCCCGTCCCGCCGCAGCGTCCTGGGCAGCCGCATAATTTTCTACGAGCGGTTCCGGCAACCAGGATCCGACGTACAACTCCCTTTTACGGCGCGCGGACTTCAGGTGGTCGAGACAGCGGTTCGTGACGATTTTGCACAGATACGCCTTTAAATTAAGGATCGGTCCGCCTCGCTGATCCGTATCCTGCTGCTGAACCGTGACGAAGGCATCCTGGACGAGATCCTCGGCCTGCGCGACCGAACCCAGCATGCGATACGCGAGGGAAAGAAGCAGCGGTTTGTACGTCCGGTACGCGGCATCAAGCTCCACGATGCATCCCTTCCTTGACTGTGTCCTTACCGGCAATTATACATCGGGCCGCCTCACGCGCGCTTGCCAGAGATGCGTTGAGCAGCATGCCCGAGGCGCCGACCCAATCCCCGGCTACGTACAGCCCCGGCCGCCCATGGACGGCAGGCCCGGGCCTGCCGGAGAGGCCGCCGCTCGCGGCGTCTACGACCGCATGGGAGACGAGCATCCGCGGCAGAAAGCGGCGTTGCACGACATGCCTGCGCCAGCCCGGCTGAATGAGGTCGAGGAAGCCCTCCAACTCTCTCTCATCTTGCGCGGGATCCGTCTCCTGTGAAGCAGGCAAATACTTCATGACGTGCACGACCTCGCGCGCGGGATTGTCGGAGAGCGAAGCGACGGCCGAATGGTTGGAGTAGTACCACGGATAATCGGCACCAAGCACGAATCGTGTCTTGGGCTGGGGCATGCCGGACACGACGAGATCCAGACATGCGGCGCGAACAGGGACCAGGCGCTCGTATACGGCGGCTTCCGCAGCGGTCAGCGCGGGGCTCAGCAGCGCCAACGTCTCCGCAGGCCCTGCGGTGGAGATCACATGGCGAGCGCTCAGCCGCGTGCCGTCCTTGAGCTCGACCCTCAAGTCGGGGGCGCTGCCGCCGATCTCCCGCGCAAGCGAGCGCGCGCGAATCGACACGCCTGCCTGCTGCGCCTGTTCCGTCAGTCGGTTCACGAGAGACTGCCAGCCGCCATCCACGTACATGACCTGGGCCTGGCCAAGCTGCTCGATGACGGCGCCGGCGCTCACCAACTGCGGGGCATCGCAATACGTGGCTAAGCGTACAAGCGCGAGCACGGCGCTGCGCACGCGCGGACTGCTAAGCTCGGACGCCAGGTAATCCTGCAGGCTGACGTTATGCAGGGCGGCGGTCTCGATCTTGCGGAGCTTGCTGTAGAAACGAAGCAGCTGGGTTTTCTCGTGCCACTTCAGAAACGAGCCGAGCAAGAGTTGTCCGAGCGGGAGCACCTTGTTGCTGCCGTACGCTTGCTTGTACACGAACGCGCCGGTCGTCTTGGGCGTTCCTCCCGCCGGCTCGACCCCGATCTCCCGCAGAATCGGCAGCGCGCTTTTGTACAACGCATGCCCGCCCAGGTTGACGCGCGACTCCGCAATCTCGTTCGACGCGGCGCGGCCTCCAACATTCGCGCCCTTGTCGAGCACCAACACGCTTTGGCCCGCCCGTGCCAGGTAGATCGAAGCCGTCAATCCGGCGATGCCCCCTCCGATGATGACAACGTCCCATTCCTTGTGATCGTCTCTTTGCGTCATGCTTGATCCATCCTCTCCGGTCTGATGGCTACATGACGATTAGGAGATCAAGTTTGTGACACGGGGCGGCGTTAGCGCCTTTTTGCGCTTAGCGGCGCCGCCCGCTAAAGCTCCAGCCGGAACGCCATGACCGTGATTCCATCGTCCGCGGGCTGAAAATCGTATTGCGGAAGCCGCTCGAATCCCAGCTTCTCGTACAGCTGGCGCGCATCCTGCATGAACTCGCCGGTATGCAGGCCGACGGCCCGGCAGCCGGCGTCGCGGGCGCGGCGAATGCATTCGGCGATCAGCGCCGACGCTGCGCCCTTGCCGCGATATGCCGGAGCTACCGCCAGCATGCGGATCTCCGGATAGTCCTGCTTGTCGGCATGCCCCTCATAGGCATCCGACTCCGCGGGGAACAGCGCGACGCTTCCCGCGATCTGTCCGTCCACCTCGGCGACCATCAATTGAACGCCCGGCTGGGCGTCCGCTTCCGAGCCGATCGCTTGGGACAGCGCCCGCCAGTGGGCGGCGGGGATCGACTGTGCGTGCTCGCTGTAGGCATTCAGCCGTTGCTCCCGGATTAAACCTCGCTCTTCGGGCGCGGCATCACGTATATGCATTTTTTTGAATCCTCCTTATTCAGTTGCGCACGAGAAACTTCTCTTCGCGGCCGCTCAGCCGTTGCCGATCGTGCGGGGTCTCCCAGACCGCGAGATCCGGCCCCTTCGGCAAAATGCTCACTTCCTGCTTGTCCGTCGCGATGGTGATCGACAGATGATAGTGGCGCTTGATCGCGTCAAAATCGGTCGTATCTCCGAAGCCCGGCGTCTGGTACAAGTCTCGGGCGTAGCCCCACAAATGCTCGAACTCGCGAAGCAGATTGCGGTTGGTCCGGAAAGCCGTATAGTACGCCGCATCAAACCGGGCGAGCGTCGTATAGAGACGGACGTCGGAGTCCGTGATGAAGTCCCCGTTCAGGAACCGGCTGCGCGCCAGGCGCTGCTCCAGCTCGTCCAATCGCGCGAACAAGGTGTCATAGGCCGCGTCGTAAGCTTCCTGGGAATGGGCGAAGCCGCATTTGTATACGCCATTGTTGATGTCGTGGAAAATGACCTCGTTGAGGGCATCGATCTGCTCGCGCTGAGCCTCGGGATACAGATCCGGTGCGTTCAGCTTGTGAAAAGGCGCCCATACGGTCTCTAAGTAGTTAGTGAGCTTAAAATAATCGTTGTTCGCCACCGCTTGCCGCTGCACGTCCACGACTGCCGGAACCGTCGGCCTGCCTTCGTAAGCCGGGTCCGTCTTCAGATAGATGTCGCTGACATACTGTATGCCTAGCACGGGATCGACGCCGTCCGGATCCAGCGAGAATTCCCAATCTACGCGCGCCAGCCTCGGACGCATCGGGCTCACGGTCCCCAGGCTGATCGCCTCCTCTAGCCCGAGCACGCGGCGGACGATCACGGACCGGTGCGCCCAAGGGCAGGCCGCGGACCAGAGCAGGCGATATCTGCCCGCTTCAACGGGCAGCGCGTCCGCCCCCTCCCCGAACGGCTTCGTAAACCGGTTGACTTGGCGCTTGAACGAACCGTCCTTCGTAATCTCGGCCGGCTTGCTGCCGGCTTGTTCGCTTGCGGACATGGGCTTCATTCCTTTACTGGTGGGATTGTAGCCTTATTGTAGCCGATTCGGTATGAAAAGGCCCGTGGACTGCGCTGCTTGCAGATTCATCCTGCGCGCTAAAATAGAAAGCCCTCGGCATCTCCTTTAGGAGCGCCAGGGGCTTCATTTGATATAACGCTTAGTCCGGCCGGCTTTGAACAGCGACCGCCTCGATCTTGTACTGTCAGTCTTTGTTGAATTTTGCCCCAAACTTCATATTCTGCGTACTCGTCGTTATCGAGCGCTGCCTGGACCAGATATAGACGGTATTTGTATCGCTGCCATTGTAATTGCCTCCGAGAACAGCCGCCGGGATGCTCGGTATGTTATAAAGAAACCGCATATAACGTCGCACTGCCTCCGAATCCGCCAAACCCGCCAAATCCGCCGTTCGCCCGGCTGTCGCCAGCATCGGACTGCGCAGTGCCGCTGCTCGACGACGACTGCCATTCGGAAGCCGGAATCTCCTTGCCGTGCTGTTGAATCCACTGCGTGACCTCGCTACTGCCGCCGCGGCCTCCGCCCATTCCGCCGCCACCGATCAAGAAGTAGGTCACTTCGCCTTTTGCCACCAATGCTTGCAGCTTGTCGGCCGTATAGACCTGGTCCGAACCGTTGAAGCCGTTCAGTATGACGACCGATTCGCCCTTATCGATCATATATGGTGCCGCCGTGCCGTAGTCGGATACCGCAAGCAAATATTTTTGCCCCGTATTGTGCGCCTTCAAATAAGCGTAAAGCCCCTCGTCCACGCTGCCGGACGACTCGCCGCCGCCTTGCCCGCGTCCCGCGAATCCGCCGCCCTGCGGTCCCCCCGCCTCGCGGGAAGAGCTCGGGCCGACGATCGGCGTCATGCTGCTGACGCCATACGTAATCGGCGTCAATGCCCAGTACACGGGGCCGACCAGCAGCGTCAGCAATCCGGCGATCGCCCATATGCGGGCGGGACGCAGATTTTCCCTCGTTCTCCAGAAGATGAGCAGCGCCGTAACGGTCACGCCGGCCAGCCCGATGCCCGCTGCCCACCCGCCGCCGATCGTCGTGTCGTACGGATGAACGATGTACCAGGCGAATACCGTCGTCGCCAAAATAGCAGCGGGCAGCAGCCAGGATGTCCAGGACGCACGATCTCTATAAGCCCGCCACATCTCGACGAAACCCGCTCCGGTCAGCGCGGCGATCGGCGGCGCGAGCATGATCAGATAATATTGGTGAAAAAAGCCTGCGACGCTGAAGAACGCCGCCGCCGGAAACAGCCATGACAGCCAGAAGATCGTCTCTTTGTGCTTATCCGTCCACCGGCGCCTGCGAATGCTGCCAAGCAGGCCGACCGAGCCGATGAGCGCGAACGGAATGAGCCAACTGGCCTGATCGGACAGAGAGGATTGGAACAAGCGCAGCGGCCCCGCCTGGCCTGTTCCGAACATGCCGCCGCTGCGGCCGCCGTTAGGACCGCCGGATCCGCCGGGGCCGCCAAAGCCGCCGCCATCCTGCCGGAAGCCTCCGCCAAAGCCGTCTGTGCCGCCGCCCCGCGGAGCGCCCCGGAAGCCGCCGCCGTCCTGTTGGCCGGACGCCTGGTTCTGGCTCGCTCCTTGGCCTTGCTCCGGCGCTTGGTTCGTGCCGAACCCTTGACCCTGGTCCGGCGTTTGGTTCGTTCCAGCCCCTTGGCTTTGCTCCTGCGCCTGGCTCGCATTCGTCCCTTGGGCCTGACCGGACCTTTGATTCTGTCCGCCCGCCGGGAATCCGCCGCCGTTCCCAAAGTTCGGCGCTCCGCCGCCCTGCCCGCGATCTCCCGTCAGCCGGGACACGCCGTTGTAGCCGAACGCCAGATTCAGCACCGAATTCGTGCCGCTGCTCCCGATAAATGGCCGTTTGTCCGCGGGGATCGCGTCGACGACCACCGCCCAGGACACCGAGACGACTAGCATAAGCGCCGTAGCGCCGGCCAGAAGTCCCGTTTTCTTTTTCCACGAGCGCGAAGACGCGATCCAGTAGAACAAGTAAAATGCCGGGAGCACCATATAAGCCTGCAGCATCTTCATGTTGAAGCCGATACCGACAACCGCAAAAGCGCCCAAAACGCTCCAAGCGCTTCCCTTTCGCACACCGCGGAAAAGCAAAGCAGCGGCAAGCAGCAAGGTGAATACGAGCATACTGTCGATGTTGTTCGTACGGCTGACGGCGACCGCGATCGGCGTGCAGGCCATGACAAGGGCGCCAATCAGCGCCGCAGCCCTGCCGAAGGTCGGCTTGACCAGCTTATATACAAGCAGCACTGAGCCTATGCCGGCCAGCGCCTGAGGCAGGATCACGCTCCAGCCGTGGAGTCCGAAAAGCTTGGCGCTGATCGTCTGGATCCAAAATACGACAGGCGGCTTATCCACTGTGACCGAGCCTGCGGAATCGAGCGAGGCGTAGAAGAAATTGTGCAAATTCTCCATCATCGCCGCAACCGCCGTCGTGTAGTAGGTATTGGCGTACTTATCCGTCCAGATGTTGAAGCCGTTCAAAAACGCGGACAATAAAACGATGAATATCAGCGGAATATCGAATTTAGCCTTAACAGGAGCTCTCATGCGTCCGCCCCTCCTTTGCGCCATCACATCCTTTAACTATGGACATAGAAGCTAAGATGCACATTAAAACAAACTGAATGTTTTCTGAAAATCCGGCGTTGCAATGGAACCATCCACCGCTTCGCCCCGAACCGTCTGGACTAGTCGCATATTTGAACTAACCGTCCCATCGATAACTTTGATCGCATTATCGAAAATGCGGGATAACGGCAGCGGTAAATTCCATGCTACGGTGAGGGCATGAGTTGTATAAGGAGATGAGAAACGCGATGATGAGCGAGCAGCATCTTAAAGGAATATTCGTACCGACAGTCACGCCGTTCTCCGCGGACGAAGAAGTAGATCTCGTATCCTACCGGCGCTATGTGGATCGGCTGCTTGCCTGTGACATTCAGGGCTTGGTCGTCGGCGGCACGACAGGCGAATCGCCCACGCTCTCTTGGGATGAAGTGGCCTCGCTATTGCGCTTGACGCAGGAAGCGGTCCGGGAGAAAGGAAGCCGGCTACCGGTCGTGGTCGGCACGGGCACGAGCAGCACGTCCACTTCGGTCAAGCGGACGGAGGAAGCAAGGCGCCTCGGCGCCGATGCCGTCCTTGTCGTCGTGCCGTACTACAATCGGCCTTCGCAGGAGGGCATACTGGCGCATTTCCGCCTCGTATCGCAGGTTGGCGTTCCCGTTATCGTGTACGAGATTCCGTCCCGCACCGGCACGAGACTCAGCATCGATACGGCCCGTCGCGTGATGGAGCTGGACGGCGTCATCGGTATGAAAGACAGCACGGACGACGCCTCTTTGCTCGAATTGCTGGTGCGGACGACCTCGAAGCCGGTGTTGTGCGGCGAAGACCGGTGCTTCTATGATAGGCTGAGTCGGGGGGCAAGGGGCGGCATCCTCGCTTCGGCGAACGTAAAGACGGACGCCTTTGCCGACGTATATCACAGGCTCGAACGGGGCGATGCCGAGGGCGCCGCCCAAACGTTCGCAACTGTGCTGCCTTGGATTGAGCGACTGTTCGAAGAGCCTAACCCGGCGCCGCTAAAGTGGCTTCTGGCCCGCCAGGGCATGATCGCGTCCGATAAGCTGCGGCTGCCGATGAGCCCGATCTCGCAGTCCCTGGGCGAGGAGCTGGAGGTATTACTCCAGACGTCGTCATAAATAAAAATCGCCGGGGCGTCTGCACCGGCGATTCGTTTTCCTCATTGCGTTAAACTTTTTTCTGCGCCGATTTGCTCTTTGCGTCAATCGGCCAAAATGCTGCGCATCCGCGCATCCAGCTCCACCCTCGCCTGCGAGCCGGCCACCTCCTCGAAAATGGCCATGCCCGCGCTGAGATTCGGCTTCCGGTTCACGTTGTGGGCGTCGGTCGCGAGCGTGTGCGCATGTCCTGCCGCTATAAGCGCGCGCCCGTACCGCTGCGCCTCGGGACCGAAGTTGCCGACGAGGCTGTCCGCCGACACCTGCGTCCACAAGCCCAGCTCGATCAGCTGCGGCAGCAGCTCCGGGTCGTCTCTGAAAAAAGGATGCCGCTCCGGGTGCGCCATCACCGGCGTCACGCCCGCGTCCAGCAGGCGCTGCACGATCTCCGGCGTGGCCGGGTCATAGCCGCTCCAGCGCTGCTCGAAGAGCAGATGCGTGCCCGGCCGGCCCAGCAGCGCGAACGAACGGTTCCTGCGATGCTCGTCGAAAAACGCCGCGCTCACCAGTTGGACCTCGTTTCCCGGATGCAGCCGGATATCGATGCCCTGCCTGTCCAGCTCGCGCTCCAGTTCCTCCAGCTTACGATGCACGACATCGGACATGGTGAGGAACAAGCTGTTGAAGTGAGGCGTCACGACGATATCCCGTATACCGTCCTCGTAGGCGATCCGCGCCATCGCCACGGACTCGTCCAGATCCTTGGCGCCGTCGTCCACGCCATGCAAGATGTGGCAGTGTATATCGATCACATCAGCGCCTCCCTTGTATTTTCCCTATGTTAGCAGACGGCTCCGCGAGGGACAAGGTACGACATCCTGCTGGTCTTATATACCTGCCAGCCAGCTTCGGCAATCCGCTGCCAGCTCCTGAAGCTCATTGAACAGCACGCCTGCATGATATCCGTCGCAAACCGCATGGTGGAGCTGCGCCGACACCGGCAGCCATAACTTGTCGTTTTGCCTATCGTATTTTCCCATCGTGAAGATCGGAAGCAGATAGGTTCCCTCGCCGTATATGTTCAGGTTAAATCCCGTAAAATTCACCCAAGGGATGCTGGAGATCGGAAACGTATTGGGCGGTTCGTCGGTGCATGGGAAAAGCTGTCTGGAGTCCTTGTACTTATCCACTTGTTGCAGGAAGCGGTTGTAAAAAGCGCTAAAATCTTCGCAGTACGGCGCCCAGATGCTCGAAAAGGTTTTGTCCTCCGCATGAAAAATCGTGAAGCTCGGCGACATCCGCTCCCATATGCCCAGCCTGCCTGCGGAATCGAAGCAAGTCCGGAACTCGGGGTGGCGATTCACCGCCGTCGATATCATCTGGATCAAGGCAGGATATAGCCTGATATTACTGCGCTTAAGCGCTGCCTGCAAAAGCGCAATGTCGATGTTCGCAGTCATGCTGTACGTGCAGCGCACCCGGTTCAGGTAGTGTTCGAAATACGAATTTCGGCCCCATGTTTCCATTGCGATCGGATGAAATATCATTTTTTTCGCCCTCCTAAAATATTTTGAATTTTAGGAGGGCACATCGACTGCTTTGACCATATCCGTCCACGTCCCTGGTTTATATTTACGTCTACATATCACATATGGCGCTTGCATCAGCTCATTCTATCACATCATATCCGTATAGTATTAAGCGCCTGCTTTAAGCAAGCCGCGCCTTTATTCTAAATCGCTTCGCATTCGTGCGAATCCCTTTTTCGGTCCGATTGTCTTCCATAAATGCGCGCAAGATCTCAAAGTCGCCCTCCTCTTGTCCGAAGCCGGGAATGATCGGCGTATGCTTCAAAAGAAAGATCAAGTCTTCGGGCGTCCGGTAGTACTCCACCGTATCGAATTCCATGGACTGGATGTCGAAAAAGCCCGCTTCCGCCAACTCTTGCTTATATTTTCGCATCAACGTTCCGTCCGCTTCCCCATAGCTCTGTCCTCGGCCGAAGGCCTGCTTCAGATTAAGCTTGTCGCCCTCGGCGACCTGCTGGGTGATGAAAATACCGTCGCGTGAAAGCACCTTAGCTACCTGTCGCGCGGAGAACCCGGCATGCCGGCACGTCACAATGTCGAAGAACTGCTCGGGAAAGTCGAGCCGTTCGGCATCCATTTCGAAAAAACGCACGTTCGAGGCGCCCGATCTCATCAAGTTCGCTTGCGATGTCTGAATCATGCCGCGTGAGCGGTCGATCCCCACCAGCAGCAGTGCCGCTTCGCGGATGGCCAGTACAGCCTCGCCGCCCCCTGTGCCGATGTCCAGCAGCAGATCGGATTGCCGGCACATCCGTTTGATTTCTCCATAGATGTCGGCCTGTATCCCTTCCGACTCTACCTTCAGCTTGCTGAAATCCCAGCCGTTCGACTGCCCGACGCGATCGTAGAACGCTTTGTAGTCTGCTTCATTCACGATAAATCCGCCTTTCGGATGAGGCTCCCTCTTGTTCCTGATTCAAATTTAACCGAAAATGGGGCGATAGCGCTGAAGGATAGGCTACTGAATGCATGCGAGCGGATTCGTGAGGGTTACCAGCCCGAATAAACTTGCGCTACGACTTGCCCGCTTTGCCCGATCCGGTAAAATGGCTCATCTCCATCGGGGAGATGGGCTTTTTTTTCGACTCCGCCTGCTCCTCGCTCGGGCACTCCCCGCGGTACCGTCCTTCTTCCAGCTTTATATCGATAAAATCGACCACCTGCTGCAGCGAAGCGATCTGGCTGACGATGTTTTCCCGATGATTCCGCAGCTGCGCCACCAGCTCGGGATATTCCGCAGGGTCTGCATCGGCGGAGACGGTCAGGAACGGTCGCATCTCCTCCAGCGGCATCCCCGTTTTCTTCAGGCAAGCGAGCAGCCGGATCGTACGCAGATCCTCTTCCCCGTATACGCGATGCCCGTTTCCTTTTCGCTCCGCCCGGGGCAGCAGCGCGATCTTCTCGTAGTAACGGATCGTATCCTCGGAAATGCCCGTCAGGTCCGCAGTCTGCTTGATCGTAAAAGCGAGTTCTGTCTTCATCATATTCCCTCCCGGCATTTTGCTCGTTACGTGCATTGTACATCTTGGAGTTGACTCCAAGTCAAGCGAGTCGGGCGGATACCGGTACGCTGCTGCCGCATCCTTGACTTGGAGCCGACTCCAACTTATAGACTGTGCGCTATCGGGGAAAACGGCCCCGCAATCGGAGGAGGCGGCGTACGATGAGCACGAGCACGAATATGAATAATCGCGAAAATATCGCTCTGATTACAGGTGCAAACGCAGGGATCGGGCTGGCATTAACCAAAAAAATGCTGGCGGCGCAGTGGCAGGTAGCGGCTGTCGTTCGCTCTAACTTTCCCGCGGATGAAAGGGACATCCAGGAAGCGGTCCGGCGCGGACAGCTGCGCGTTTATAAAACGGCGGACCTTGCCGATTTTGCCGGCTTGCGGCGGGTTCTGGAAGAGATCAAGGCCAAAGAAAGGCGGATCGATATTTTGTTCAACAATGCCGGCGGCTCCTTTCCCGAGCTCAGCTATTCGGCACAGGGGCGCGAGAAGCATTATGAGCTAATGACGGTCGCACCCTATATCATCCT
This sequence comes from Cohnella sp. GCM10020058, assembly GCF_042683485.1. NCBI lineage: Bacteria > Bacillati > Bacillota > Bacilli > Caryophanales > Paenibacillaceae > Cohnella > Cohnella sp. GCM10020058. The sequence continues at coordinate 305,337 of NZ_JBHUJV010000004.1, read as the reverse complement.
GATGGAGCTGAAGGATAGCCTGAGGAACAGCCGCTTCAAAACGGTGATCAACACCTCGTCTTCGGCGTTAAAATACACGAAGGCATTAAGCATCCACAGCCTGGAGCGCCCCCAAACTTTTCGTAAACTGCTGGGTCCGTACGCCGCCTCCAAGCTGGCGCTCTCCTTGTGGACGCATGCCCTCGCCCCGCAGCTGATGGCGGACGGCATCCGGATTCGCAGCGTCGACCCCGGCGGCAACAATACGCTCAGGAAAGGAAAAAAGTCCGGTTTGCCTCTCGTGGTGATACCGTTGATGAAGCTGTTCTTCTCCCCGCCCACGCACGGCGCCGATCGCCTGTACGAGGGTGCGCTCGGGGAGCATCGTACGGATACAGGCGTATTTCTGCAAAAAGGCCGCGTAACGGAATTAAAGCATCTGGATCAAGCCCGCAGCATTTTGGAAAGAATGCGCGATCTTTACGAGCAGGAGTATCTGGCAGACGCGGTTCGCAATCGAGTAGGAGGAGGCGACTAGCCTCCGACCTCTCACACCACCGTACGTACCGTTCGGTATACGGCGGTTCATGAAATATTCCGTAATGAGTTGTATCTGTCCAATAAACTCTTTAAGCCGTTGGATTTCCAGTATTGGTTATCCAGCGCCCGATGCAAGATGGGACAACCTGCAATCCGCCAATACCCTTTTCGGGTATTTCCCCATTCAAAGGCTTTATCCTTTGGCACGCCTAAGGATATAAGCCTTTTGACTTTGGTTCTCGGATTCTTCCACTGCTTCCACAGGCACATTCGCAGCCTTCTTCGAATCCAGGAATCCATGTTTAGAAAGATACTTGGCGTGTCCGCGAACGAGAAGTAGCCGCACCATCCTTTTTCTATGGCTTCACGCATCGACGGCCAGTTTTGTTTGATGTGTTCGCGTAAGGATTTTACGCTCATTCCATCTACGCCATGGCTTCCTTTATTGGATTCCACACGCTTCCTCGAACCGGAGGTTTGCCGCCGACTTCCTTCAGATTCGACCTCTTGGTCGACACCCGTGTCTTAGGCTAATGACTACTACTGCCTTCGCCATTCGGGACTTTCACCCTATAGATAACGCCCATGCTGGGCGCACAATAAACAAGACGCCGGCAAGCCGGCGTCTTGTTGTGCGTGTGATGCGATTAGCTTTGCGCTTCGCCGTTCAAACTCAGCAGGCGCAGGATCAGCGTGACAGCTTCGGCACGGGTCGTATTGCCGTTCGGCGCGAACTGGTTGCCTGTACGGCCTTCCAGCAGCCCGGCCTTGACGGCGGCGGCCACGTACGGCTTGGCCCATGCAGGCACCGCAGCGGCATCCGCGAAGCTTAGCTCGGCCGACTCGTCGACCGGCAGACCCAGGGCACGCACGACCATGACAGCCATTTGCGCTCGGCTGACGCGTTCAGACGCCCGGAAGGTCTGGTCCGCATAACCCTGGAGAATGCCGTTCCCCGCTGCCAGAGCCACATAGTCTTTGGCATAGGCAGGGATGCTGCCGTCATCCTTAAATGCGACTGCCCCCGTCGAAGGCGTCAGCTTCAGCGCCTTGGCGAGCATCACCGCGATCTCGGCCCGGTTCACTTCGGCATTCGGACGGAACGAACCGTCCTTATAGCCCGTCACGAAGCCGAGTTCAACGGCTTTCTCGATCGAGGCGCTGGCCCAGTGCGCAGCAATATCACTGAGCTTGACGGCAGGCTCAGGCGTCGAAGGAACGCTTGAGCCGTCTTCCGGCTTCGTTCCGCTTCCTTCATCGGTCGCGGGACCGGAGCCCTGCGGCGCTCCCGTCGTCGTATCCTGCAGTTGACCGCGCGGATCGGCGGTTGCCCCCCCTACCGATTGAATCTCGATATCGATCGGATACGTGTTGTGGTAATTCACTTCGTCCCAGTCCACCCGTACGCTCCCGCTCAGTACGACCGGAATCTCGCCCGTCACTTCGAAGCGAACCAGCCGTTTGTTCGCAACTTGATCGTTCTTGATCGTAGCGACCGAAGATCCGCCGACCGACAGACTCGTAATTTCCTTGCCTTTATTCAAGATGATATAAGCGTACTTCTGCGAACCGGAAACTTGCAGCCAGCCCGGATGCTGAATATAGTCTTCCATCACCGAGGGCTGGGTCGTGCCGCTCTTCAGCACGCGATAGTTGAGCGTATAGTAGCCGTCGCTCAGCTTCGGTCCCTCGTTGCCGGGGTTCGACGGGTTCGTCGGATCAGTCGGGTCCGTCGGCGTCGTTCCGGAGCCGGGCGCCTTGACAGGGAGCGGCAAGCCGGCGGCTTGATAGCCGTACTGGACCGTGTGCGTCATCAGCGTCGGTCCGGCCTGCACGGACAGGTACACATTTTGCCGGACGGACAGGTCCGTCGTTTGAATCTCCAGCAAGCGCGTCTTCGCGTCCGCATCGGCGCTCAGTTCGGTCGCGTCAGTCTTGGTGCCTGCCTTGTCATATTGCAGCGTCTTGACCAGATCGCTGCGCGACAGTGTGAAGGAGAGCGCATAATAACCGTTCTGCACCTTCAGGCTCGCCGGCTTGGATACGTAGGTCTCCATGCTCGATGCTTGTTCGGTGCCGTCCTTGTAGACTGTGTACGGCAGCTTGAATACGACGCCGTTCAGGTCGAACGCGAACTGCACGGTATGCGTCATCAGCGTCGGCCCGGCCTGCACCGTCATATGAACGTTCAGCTTCTTGGTCAGATCCGTTACGCGCAGCGCGACGACCCGCTTTTTAGCTGCCGTATCCTCGCTCAGCACCTTCGCTGCTTCCGTTGCTCCGCCTTCGACATCATACGTCAGCGTCGTGATCAGATTACTGCTGCTCAGCGTAAAGGCCACATAATAGCCGGTTTCATCCGAATACAGCGTTCCCGGCTTCGACACGTAGTTGCCCATGCTCGACGGCTCTGTCGTGCCGTCCTTGTAGATGGACAGGCCGATCGGCTGCGCATTGTCCGGGAACAGGCTCGTCTGCGCCAGCGGCACGTTCGTTGCGTTGAACTTGAACTGAACGTCATAGCTCTCATCATACGACATAACGGGAATGACAACGTGGACAGATGCATTTAGCTTGGCCGTAAGATCGGCGACCGCAAACTGCACGACGCGTTTGTATGTAGATGTGGCGTTGTCATATGTATCCTGCGTAATATTCGTTACGTCCGTCAGCGTACCCGCACGCTCGGTCTTCAGCTCCTTGATCCAGTCGCTGTTGGTTAACGTGACTTCGACCGTATTGACGCCGCCCTGCACTTTGAGCTTTGCGGTATCGCTGACATAGTCGTCCATAACAGAAATGTTATCTGTGCCGTTCTCCAACACTGTCACCGGTAAGTCATATTCCCCATCCTGATAAACGGGTATTGACGTTGGCGCGGCCTGCGCGCGTGGCAAAGCTACCGACGCGATCAGTATAAATACTAAAGTTAAAACCGTCATGAATTTCCCATAAGATCGGTTCATTTCTAAGTTCTCCTTCTCTCATAAATATATTTTCCTGCATTTTAGATTATCATTCTCAATTAATTTTTTTAAAAAAGAGCAGCTTTTTGCTCGCTTCCCTCCTCTTTGCAACTTCGATTGGCATGGCTAATCCCACTCCGTGTAGTTTTCCTAAAAACCTATATTTATCAATGATTCCTAACACATTGTTCGACCGCGTTGCGGACAACAGGGAAAATTATAACACCATAAACTATTGATATCAATAATCATTATCAGTTAAACGGGATAAATGATAATGATAATCATATATTAAAAATACGAGTGCGTCCGCTCATAACGACTTGCAGCGAGGCATCGCGCTTCGCTCGACCGGCGAAGAGGCTCGGCGACAAGATGGTCCTCGGCCTGGAAATAGGGTGACCCCCATCATACTCTAGCAAGCGCTCCAAGCATGAGAAGCATCCGCTGCCAACCCCGCCTGCGCCACCGCACACCCAGCCATCGCCACCATGCACATACATGGTGCATCTTCGCAGCGGTGCTCGCGCCATGGCGAGCGCCCCTCTCGCTTCTGTCTCACTCAATAGTAACTGATAATCGTTCTCACTGTTAATCCATCAAATCAATATGGGCTTGGGCGGGGCTTTGGGACGACGAAGGAGACGATCGTCCCGCCTCCGGGACGGCTGCGGACGAGCAGTCCCTTGCCGTAGAGCTGCTTCAGCCTGCGATCGGTATTGGTCAAGCCGATGCCCGCAGGACGGCCGGACGGCCCGCCGGGCAGCTGTGCCTGCGGCAGCCTGTCGGGCGCCATGCCCACGCCGTCGTCTTCAATCGCGATTTCAACTTCGTCTCCGATGTCCTGAACCCGAATCCGGACGGTGCCTCCCTCGTGGCGCTTGAGCACGCCATGGCGAACGGCATTCTCGACCAACGGTTGGATGGACAGCGGCGGAACGGGCAGGTGAAGATGATCCTCCGTCTCCCATATGGCCTCAAGCCGGTCGCCGAATCGCTCTTTTTCAATATACAGATAGGCCCGAATCAGTCCAAGCTCTTTCCCGAGCGGCACGAGCCGGTCCGAATTGGTAGAGTCGAAGCTGGCCCTCAGGTAATCGCCGAACGCCGACAGCAGCTCGCGCATGCGCACGGTATCCACGTCCGCCAGCGCAGCGATGGAATTGAGCGTGTTGAAAAGGAAATGAGGCTGAATCTGTGCCTGCAGCCATGCTGCCTCCATACGTTTCTGTTCGCGCGCGGCCCAGGCCACGTCCGTGAGCGCCTTCACCCGCATCCGCAGCTCATGCGCGTCGACGGGCTTCACGATGTAGTCGTTGGCCTGCGCGTCGAAGCCCGCCGCGATATCTTCCGCCCGGTAACGAGCCGTGAGCAGCAGAATCGGCAGCTCGGAGGCGGAGAAGAGCGTGCGGGCCGTGCGGGCGACCTCGTACCCGGAGATGTCCGGCATCATGACATCCGCGATCAGCAGATCCCATGGTCCCGAATTCAAGAGGACGAGGGCCTGAGCGCCGCTGGTCGTCGTCGTGATCTCGTAGAGCTCTGCCGGAAGCACGTGCTCGAGTATGCGCAGATTGACCGGATCGTCGTCGACGGCCAGAATGCGGGAGCGATCGCCTCGCGCTTTCGTTTCCGATGAAAACAGTTCAGCCGTCCCGACTAGTTCGGGAACCGCAGTTTCTTCGTCCAGCAGCAGCCGGGTCGCGGCGACCTCGCTCGACGCCAGGTTCGCCGGTTCCGAGTCCGCCGGCACTGACGTTGGGGTTGTCGCTGCTGTCGCCACTGCTGTTGCTTCTGCTGCAGCAACTGGCAGCGTAAACCGAAAGACAGAGCCGACGCCTGGCGTCGAGTCGGCAGTTAAGCGTCCACCGTGCAGCTCCACCAGGCGTTTGCTGATTGCAAGTCCCAGACCCAACCCCGCGGCATTCGTATCCGGCTGAAGCTCGCCTTGTTCGTACGGCTCGAAGATGCGCTTCGCCGTGTCCCCGTCCATCCCGATCCCTGTATCGGCAACTCGAATGACCGCATGATCCCGTTCGACATCCGCTTCGATCCAGATCCGGCCCTCGTTCGTGAACTTGATTGCGTTGTGCAACAGGTTGAACAGAATCTGCACCAAGCGGTGCTCGTCCGCCAGCACGGCCGGCAACGTATCAGACACCCTGTTCTCAAGCTGTACGGGCTTGCCGGCGGCCATGTACCGGACCATGTCCAGCACGCCGGCAACTTCCGTCTGCAGCCGGACGGGCGCAGGCTTCACCGACAGGCGATCCTCCCGCAGCCGATTCAGATCGATGAGGTCGTGCAGCAGGATGGACATCCGCTTGCCCATCGCGACGAGCAGCGCGAGACGTTCCCGATTGAAGGCCCCGCCCGTCCGTTCGTCGCTGTCGAGCACGGCCTGGGCCATATTCAGCATGCCGTGAAGCGGATTGCGCAGCTCGTGCGACGTGTGAACGAGAAAGTCATCCTTGCGTTTGTCGGCCGTCTGGAGGCGCTCCGCCAATCGGACGGTCTCGGCGGCATTACGGAAATATCGCTTGAACCAATAGAGGGCGAACAAAATAAAAAACGCGAGCATATCGAGCGGATAATAGCCGACATCCAGCGAGAAGGAGTAGCCGAATATGCCCCATAACAGGTTCCAGGCGACGGCAGCTACGCCTAGCAGCAAATAAATCGCGTCAGGCACGCCTCTTCGGACTGCGAGATAGAAAACGATCGGCGCCGTAACGAACGATGTCAGCAAAAGAATCGTGTGGAGGCCGTCCGCAAAGGCAGAGGTGACCATGTTGACAGGAGACGCCAGCACGAATACGCCGAAGAGGATGCATATGGCGAGATGCCAGCGCGCAAAACGAAGAAGCTTGAATTCGGGCAGCAGACCTCTCACATACTGCAGCAGCAACGCTGCCGTGCCCAGATAGCTCAAGTAAAACGTCTTATAGAGCGTCTCGTAGCTGGCTCCGAACCATACGGACAGCAAGCGATCCTCGTTGCAGAGAATCGTTAAAACACCGCAAATCCCCAGCAGAGAAAAGAGCAGGAGCGTACGCTGCCGGGCGCCGATGAAGTAGAGCGCGATCGCGTACAGGACATGCATGGCCATCAGCAGAATCAGCGCCGCTTGCGAGCCGACGGTTAACGAATAGGATCGGCTCATCGCCTGGGCCGCTCCGAGCCGAACGGGCTCCGTCAAGCCGCCTCTGATACGGTCGTCGTAATTGGCGACTTGGAGCGCAAGGTCCAGTACGTCGCGATCGGCCGTAAACGTGACGGAATAAGGCAAAGCACTCGCCGTATAAGCGGACGCTCGTTCCGCCGGACGGCCGGCGCCGCCCATCGGGCGGCCGTTGACGTACAGCGCCGACGACGCGGAGATTCCCGGCACGCGGATCGTCAACTTCTGTCCCGGCAAGCCGCCGGCCGGCAGCAGGATGCGCAGCCGGTATGTTCCGAACCCGATAAGCGTGTCTCGCGATGGATCGAGCACCCCCTTCCAGGTGCCTGGGACCTTGACTAATCGGGCGGCGCCTGCCGGCGTATCGGCCGCACCTTCCGGACCGGACGTTGCCAGCTGCGAGGGATAGAATGCCCACTGTCCGGCGAGGGAAAGGAGCGGTTGCGATGCGGGATCCCAGCGGCTTAGATCCAACCGGCCGTCTGCGGCCTCCGCTCTCGCGTTATTCGTTTGTACGCCGACCCAGGCCAGGCGAATGCCCGTCAGGACGATCAGGAATAGACCGACGACGGCTAGAATCTTCCGTTTTTTCATCATAGGATACGGGTTCGACAAAAGCCGCTAAAATCCTTCGACGCCACCCGACATCAAGCCGCCCGCCTGCGGATCAGCGATACCGCGTACACGACAAGCAGCGGCACCGTGCCGCAGGAGACGACCCATAGCGGGTGGATGCTCGATACGATAAAGTCCCAGTTCGCCTCGCCGCGAAGGCCGACTGCAATCGAGATAAGCGCCGTGAGGAAGGCAAGCGGGAATAAGAGATGGCGGTTATCCCGGGGCAGCTTGAGCAGGCTGTTCAGCATCAGATGCGCCGCAAAAAGCACGATGGTTGCCTTCATAAAAGAAGCGACGATCATGGAATAGCCCATCAACGCCTCCAGCCGCTCGAAGACCTCTGTAATGTTGACCGTCCGGGCGACCTCGAACATCGAATATTTGCGCTCCCCCGAGAGCGGGCCGAAGACGAGCACCGTGGCCTGCGTGACTACGAGCAGAGAGACTGTGTTCAGCGCGACGGCCAGCGTCAATTTCCGCCCGATGCGATCTTTGGCCTTCACTCGGATGAGCGGCAATATCATGCAGAACATGACCATCTCTCCGTACGGAAAGCCGTAAATAAAATAAATGCCGTGCACGATCGGCTTGACCCCCTCGTCGAAGAGCGGGAGCATATATTCCGGATGGAATCCGGGAGAGGCGAGCGAGATATTGAAGACGACGAACAGCATGACGGAAATCATCAGCAAGCCGAACATCCCCCCGAAGCGGCCGATGCCGACCCGGGCCGTCAGCGCCACGGCTAACGAAGTCAGAACGGTAAAATATCCGTAAGGCGTATTGCGCATCATCGAGCTCTTGAGAAACATCGATATATCCATGATAATGCCGGCCACCGTATGCACGTAAAGCGTCAGGAGCAACAGGCCGAAAATGACGGCAACCGGCCGGGTAACCAGTTTGGCGCCGTACTCGATGTAATCCATATCGGGAAATCTGCGGGCAAGACTGACGAGCGGGATCAGGAGGAGCAGCCCGAGTCCGGCTGCCGCGAGCAGGCTGATCCATGATTCGTTGTCGCTGATCGCGATGAGCGGCGCCGGAATGTTGATGATGGAGGAGCCTGTCAAAAAAACGAATAGCAGCATGGCAGCCTGCTTTGACGTAATCGCATTTTTCATGTCTAGGCGCCTCCTTCCGGGCTAAGATAAGCGACGATCCGCTCCGCGAGCCCGCCGTAAATCCGTACGAAAAAGTCGTAGTAGGACGGTGCGGAAATCGCTCCGAAGACGATCAGGATATGGTAGCCGATCGCCAGCAGCAGCAGCGCATAGACAGCCTTGGTCCGCCATCGGGCGCTGCCCAGGTGTCCGGCGGTCCAATCGTGAACCAAAAAACCGATCAGCGCTATAATCAACATGGCCCTCATCATGTTTCATCCGACCGTTTGTCGACCGGCTTGCCGACATTGGTGCCCGAGGTGAGGATGGTGACATCTGCATGAACTTCGTAGGTCGAACGTGCGAACTGCTGCGGCCAGTTCTTCTTCCATTGCCGCCAAAGCTCTATATGATGCTCGAACAGCCGGTTCCCCGCTCCGACGACGTCAATCTGTTTTTGCAGCAGCCAGTCCATGCTCTCGCCCATCGTCTGCTCCATTGTCTTCTGAATTCGCAGCCGCAGCTCATGCTCCTGCTTGGGCTTAAGCGTCTCCCCGCATACGAGCTCGGAGATCGCCGTCACGGCCTTCACCCGGAAAGTCAGATGAAGATGGTCTCCCGCAGGCCGGACGTTCATCGCCGTCTTGGTCGACAGCACTTCTATCGAATCCTCCCGCAGCATCGTCTCATCGGTCGGATCGGCGGGGCAAGGCACCTCGACGATGCCGGATCTATAGCCGTTGTCAAGCAGTTGAACGCCTTCGAGCAGCTTGGGAGGGATAATCTCCTTCATCTGACCGTCAACGAGGACGGCTGCGCCAGCTACGGTCGGCGCCGATTCGTTAAGGGATTCCCGCTCGTACAGATAGGGAATCATCGCGACCGCCGACGGACTGCGGGATTGCAGCGCAAACTGCAGCAGGTCGGTGGAGACCGACTTGCCCGTCATCTGGTGCGAGGATTGCTCGCTCAAGAAGTATTGCTGACTGACCGAATTCTCGATGTAGGGCGATGTGTCCATGTAATGAGACGCTTCTCCCTTAGCGATCAGCATGTGGGTGGTGAGCCTGGGCTCGTGATCCCGGTACAGAAAATCGAGCAGCCGCATGACCGAATGCTTGCGTGCGAGCGACTCGCTGACCAGAATAATCCGCATATGGCTCCACTGAGCTTTCCGCCCAAGGTGGATCGTAATGTCCCGCACGGCCTCGATCACCGACTCGTCGTCGGTCTGGATATTGATATACGACTTGCTGGGCTTGCCGCGTCCGACGATGCTTTGGGAGGGCTTAAAAATCTGCACGGTCAGTCCGATCCCACCCTCCGGCGCTTCGTCCAGCGCAAGCCCCATGACGAAGCCCTTTTGCGGAAGCTCGGCCCTGTCCCCGCAGCCGGCCAGCAGCGGACCTAGCAGTACGGTCGTCAGCGCGAGCCGGCCGATGGTCACGAATCGGATTATCATACTGCACCTCTGAGCGATCGTTTAGGTGGAGCGGGGCGGCTTCGGACGCCGGATCAGCGCGGGCAGCTTGGTCCTTATCACCGTATCGCGGAACTGTTCTGCCTTCCACGGCGCAATCGGCGTCAAGAAGGGCACGCCAAGCGAGGTCAGCGTGACCAGATGGAGCCAGATGAACAGGTATCCAAGCAAAATGCCGAAGCCGCCGAGCAATGAAGCAAGCGCCATTAGCGGGAACTGAATCATCCGCAGCGCGATGGACAGGTTGTACTGCGGCAGCGAAAAAGAAGCGATGCCCGTCAGCGCGACGACGACGACCATGAACGGCGAAGCGATGCCCGCATTGATGGCGGCTTCCCCGATCACGAGCGCGCCTACGATGCTGACCGCAGAGCCTACCGCTCTGGGCAGCCGAATGCCGGCCTCCTTAAGCAGCTCGAAGAAAAAAACCATGATGACCGCTTCGAGAAAGGCGCCGAACGGAATGCCCTCGCGCGAATCGACGATCGCGAGCAGCAAGACGGTCGGGATCAGCTCGGTGTGAAACGTCGAGATCGCGATATACAGACTGGGCAGCGAGATTGCGATGAAGAGCGCGATGAAGCGAAGCCAGCGGATAAAATTCGACACCAGCACGCGCTGATAGTAGTCCTCGCTCGACTGCAGCAGATCGAAGAACAGCCCCGGACAAATCATGATCGAGCCGGAGCCCTCGACGAGCAGTACGATTTTTCCGCCCAGCATCGCTGCCGCAGCGACGTCTGTCCGTTCCGTGTAACGGAACTGGGGAAAAGGAGATAACGGGTGGTCCTCAATAAGCTCCTCGATGAACGAAGTATCGATGATGTCCCCCTTTCCTTTGCAGCGCTGCAGCCTCTGCTCGAACTCGGCCAGAACGGGGGGATCGACGACGCCGTCCAGATATCCGTAGCCGATCGTCGTATTCGAATGCCCGCCGGCTTTAAAGAACTGAAATTTAAGCGCCGGCGTCTGCAGCCGCATGCGGATCATGCCGACGTTTTTCTGAAGATCCTCGACCGTGCCCTCGCGCGGCCCCTGGACGACCGGCTCGGTCTGCGGCTCCATGACCTGACGCGTCTCCAATCGGTCCGACTCGAAGCAGAGCGCCTGATCCCAGCCGTCCACGACCAGGATCATATAGCCTTGCAGCAGCAGCCGATCGACGGACGCCCATTCCCGCTCCAGGCTCGCCCGCTCGGCAGACACGCCGTGCGCGCCGAAAAACACGCGGAGCATCTCCGGCGTCACGTCCAATCCGGGGCCGATCACATGATTCGTCAGATCCTGCAGGGCGCTCTTCATATAGTTCGTGCTGTTGTCGCATATCGTCTTGAAATACACGGAGGCCGCCCGGTGCTTGAGGTCCGGACCGTACCGCCAGTCCTGGATCGCGAGATCGTCGCACTGCTTGTAAACGCGACGCAGCCGATCCAGACTCGAGGGCAGCGACTTGGACAATAAATCCGCAGCGATGGGGAGCACCTCCGTGTAGTAGGTCGGGTATTTGTAAGGTTTTCCACTTTTAGGCCCATTTTATGCGGCGGGTGACCTTGCCGGCTTGGCTGCGTTCCGTTCATTTGGGTTGATCGGACGGATTCGATATAATTGCAGTAGCTTGTTATCCAATCGCAAACGAAGGAGTGTCTACCGTGGCGCAGAACATCAAAGGAAAAGTAGCATTCGTAACCGGAGCCGGGAAAGGGATCGGCAAAGCCGTCGCGCTCGAGCTGGCCAAAGAAGGGGTCCATGTCGGACTGATCGCGCGAACGGAGAAGGATCTGCTCGATACGGCAAGACAAATTGAGGCACTCGGCGTCAAGGTCGCCTACGCGGCCGCCGATGTGTCTTCCTTGGCCCAGGTCGAGCAAGCGATCGATAACATCACCCGGAACCTCGGCGACGCCGATATTCTGATCAACAACGCCGGGATCGGCAGCTTCGAGAAGCTGGTCGAGATGGACCCCGAGCACTGGAAAAAGATCATCGACGTCAATCTGCTCGGAACCTTTTACGTAACACGTACCGTGCTTCCCCAGTTGATCGCCAAAAACGGCGGAGACATCATCAACATCTCGTCGACGAACGGCCTGAACGGCGCGCCCGGCTCCAGCGCCTACAGCGCCTCAAAGTTCGGCGTCATCGGCTTGACGGAGTCGCTCGCGCAGGAGGTTCGCCGCAACAATATCCGGGTGACGGCGCTCACGCCTAGCACGATCGCGACCGATCTGGCCAAGAGCTCGTCCTTGATCCCGGAAGGCAAAGACGAACAATACATGCATCCGGAGGACATCGCCGAGTTCATCGTCGCTCAGTTGAAGCTGTCTCAGCGCATGTACATCAAGACGGCGAGCATGCTCAACACCAATCCTTTTTAAGAACGGATACCTTGCATAGATGAGAGCACTCCACGACAATCCGGACCGCCCGTACCGGGAGGATCCGGATTTTTACCTCTCCCACTTCGGCAAAGAGGATTGCGTGCCCGGCCATGCCTTCGGACCCGGCGTGCGCGATCATTACAAGATCCATTTCGTCCATCGGGGGACCGGCATCGTGCAGACAGGCGGCCATACGTACAGGCTGTCGGCGGGACAGGCTTTCCTCGCTTATCCGGACAAGATCATCTTTTACCAGGCGGACGAGACTGATCCGTGGACCTACTCATGGGTCGGATTCCGCGGCAATCGGGTCGCGGACGTGCTGGCGCGCACGCGGCTGACGCCCGAGGCTCCCGTATTCCCGATGGACATGCGGTTGATGCCGAATCTGTACGAGCTGCTGCGGGAAGCCGAAGACCGGCCGGTCAACCGCGATCTGCGGTTGACGTCGCTGCTGCTCGACGTGCTTACGTCGCTCGTCGAGCAGATGCCCGTGTCTTTCGAGGGGGGCTCCGGTCTGGGTGCCGCCCTGCCCGGCCGCAAGCAGGACGCATACGTTCACCGCAGTCTGGACTTCCTCCACTGCCACTTCAGTGAACCGATCACGGTAGAGCAGTTAGCGTCGACGCTCGGACTGGACCGCAAGTATTTGTCGGTCATCTTCAAGGAGGCCACGGGGCTGCCCCCGCAGCAATACTTGCTTCATTACCGGATGGAAAGAGCCGGGGAGCTGCTTAGGAAAGGCCAGTATACGATCGGGGAAGTGGCGCGTTCGGTCGGATACCAGGATGCGCTGCTGTTCTCCAAAATGTTCAAAAAGCTGAAAGGCGTTCCTCCCAAGCAGTATCGCTAATCGGCGGCTCGCATAAATCAGACATCATGCCATATTTCCCTTCCATGCGGACATGGGCTTATTCCCCGAGGCACACTATAATGGGCCTATTCGCATAAGAAGGAGCGTTCGAGATGACCTATTCAGCTAGACAAGATCGATACGACGCCATGACATACAATCGCAGCGGCAGGAGCGGCCTGAAGCTTCCGGCCATCTCGCTCGGACTGTGGCATAACTTTGGCGGCATCAACACGTACGAAAACGGCAGAGCGCTCGTACGGCGGGCGTTTGACCTCGGCATCACTCATTTTGACCTGGCCAACAATTACGGTCCGCCTGCCGGATCTGCAGAGGAGTCGTTCGGCCGCATGCTGAAGGACGATCTTCAGCCTTATCGGGACGAGCTGATCATCTCCACGAAGGCCGGCTACTATATGTGGCCCGGTCCGTACGGCGAATGGGGCTCCAAGAAAAGCCTCGTCGCCAGCCTGGATCAGAGCTTGAAGCGGATGGGTCTCGACTACGTCGATATTTACTACCACCACCGTCCCGATGCCGATACCCCGCTGGAGGAGACGATGGCGGCGCTGGATCTGATCGTCCGCCAAGGCAAAGCGCTGTACGTGGGTCTCTCCAACTACAAGCCCGAGGAGACGCGCGAAGCATCGCGCATCCTGAAGCGGCTGGGGACGCCTTGCCTGATCCACCAGCCGAACTATTCCATGATGTCCCGGTGGATCGAAGACGGACTGCAGGATGTGCTCGACGAGGAGGGCATCGGCTCAATCGTATTCTCGCCGCTTAACCAGGGCATCCTGACCGACCGGTACCTGAATGGTATCGCCCCCGACTCGCGTGCGGCGGGGCCGAGCGTGTTCCTGCGCTCCGAGGGCATCGACGAGACGCTCGTCGCAAAGGTCCGGCAGCTCAACGAGCTGGCGGAGGGCAGAGGGCAAAAGCTGTCGCAGATGGCGCTGGCCTGGGTGCTCCGGGGAGGCCGCGTCACGTCCGCGCTTATCGGCGCGAGCAAGGTTGGCCAGATCGAGGATGCCGTAGGCGCGCTCGCGCAGCTGTCCTTCACGCAGGAGGAGCTGGAGCGGATCGATCGCATTCTGGCATAGGGTACAGCAAAGGCGCCGGTTGATCCCGGCGCCTTTTAGTCCCGATCCCCACTTCTGAATTTTCATCACAAAGTACCATTTTCCGGTCGTATCGATATAACCGTTGTCCGTCTTCGTAACGGCCCACGCAAGACGATCCTGGTATGGCTGGATCTCCGTATGCCATCCTCTCTCAAGGCCAACGTGTAATAAGCGCTGTCCGCAATGGCTTTCACGCGGTCGATGCCCTGCACCTGAATCGGCTTGGCTGAGAAATCGAGCTTGGCCGGATCCACGCCCAGAGCCCCGGATGCATTCGAGCCCCATCTCCACACCGTCCCGTCTTTCTTGACGGCGGTCGAGTGCCCGTATCCGGCTGAGATTAATTTTACGCTGTCGATTCCCTTCACTTTCGCAGGCACGACCAGGTAGCTCTGGTCCACCTCGCCGAGCTGATCCCCGATGTTCGTCCCCCAGCCCCACACATAGCCCTCGGTATCCAATGCCAAGAAATGATAATATTCTCCGGCGACGTCGGTGAAAACAGGCTTTGCACCGTTCGTATCGGCGGCTGCCGCATGAGGTGCGCTCTCTGCGAGCAGCAGCAAACTAAGCAGGAAAATCATTAATCTTGAACGTGTACGCGTTAATTGAAGCAGCATGCCCAAATCCCCTCGTGCTGAATTTGTAATGTATTACAAAATTCGGCAATTCTTTGGGAATACCTTCTACTAATGGTGAAAACTCATCCGATTTCAGACGCAAAAAAATACAGAGCAACGGGAATGGATTCCCCGCGCTCTGCTTCATCTTTTCTATTGCGTTCCGGACCAATCGATTTACTTGCTTGTCAATGCTTGCACCACGTCATCGATCTTCAGACTGTCGGCCATCGGACCGTTCAGCGCCCAGTGACGGGCCGATACTTTGAAGACATTGCCTTGTTTGACGGCGGGGATCGCTTGCCATATATTCAGCTTCTCCACTTCCGCGGAGACCGCGACTTCCTTCTGGAAGTCCGCTTCCTTCGACAACGACGATCCGTAATCCATGAACAAGTAATCGGCGGTCAGGTCCGGCAGCGTCTCCAGCGAGATCATCGATCCGCCCCAAGTATCCGAGCTGTTCTTCTCGATGTCCAGCACCTTCGGATCGGGCTTCAGCCCCAGGTCCCGGTACAGCACGGCCGTCCAGATCCACGCCGGAAAATCAAGCTCGACATCCTTCGTCGATGGTCGGATGAAGGCAACCGTCTTGTCTGCGCCGACTTTGTCGACGATGGCCGCTTTGGCCTGCTCAAGCTTGGCCTTGTAATCGTCGATAATGGTCTGCGCTTCCGTCTCCATGCCCAGCGCCTTGCCGAGCTCGGGCAAGGACTGCTGCCAGTCGTCTCTGGCCAGCGGCAGCGTAGGCGCTATTTTGCTGATCTGTTCGTAGCTGCTCTGGTCCAGCATGTTCTTGTTGATGATGATCAGATCTGGATTGGCGGACGCGAATACCTCCATATTCAGATCCATCGAGGTATTGATCGATATTCCCTTCTCCTTAAGCTGGCTGTCCAGATAAAACCCTTCAGCGCTGAACGCCTGCACGAGCGGCACGTTGAGGGACAACAGCATATCCTCCATATCGTAAGATACGATTCGCTGCGGATGCGCCGGCACGACCGTTTCGCCAAAATCGTGCTTGATCGTGACCGCCTGAGCCGGCGATGCCGAGGCCGAGGAAGCTGCAGCGCTCGTTGAAGCTGCCGCGGACGCGGACGCCGATGCCGGCGCGCTTGCCGTTGACTGCGGCGAAGCGTCGGCCGAGTTATCGGCTGCTTTCCCGCATGCGGCCAGCATCAAGATAAGCGTCGCCAGGACAGCCCCCAGCAGAGACGTTTTTCCCATCCGTCTTCTGCCTTTAACGTTTTGAACACCGTGAACATTCTTTTTTCTTGTTGACATATAGATCCCCCAACCTGGTATTGATAATCATTATCACTTACTAGATTGGAGTATATAGCACCTGCCGCTATCCGTATATTCACGATCATGCGGAACTTTCAAGAATCCAGGCACAATATCAGCTTCGCCGCCTGGTGCATGAACCGTTCGTGATTAAAGGCGGTATTCTCCAGCCAAGGATGCACCCACTGATCGTATCCTGCCAGCACATGCACGGCGCCTCTCCGGACGGCAGCCAAGTCCCTCCAATGCCCGGACGCTTGGACGGCCGACCATGTCGCGCGGGAGCGGCTGTCCCGATCCGCGATGACGATGATGCGGTCGGCCTCGAAGGAGGCGAGGCGATCAAGCGAGGTCTCTGCATACCAATGCGATGCATCCACGGAAGGCGCAAGCGACAAACCAAGGTCGTCTATTAAAACTGTCGCCGCTCTGCGTCCCCAAACATAGATCGCGTCTCCCGCGATTTTAAGCGCCAGCATGCGTTCGCCCGCCGTCAAACGGCGCAGCTCCGTCCGCCATCCCTCCGCATTGCGCTCGTAACGCTCCAGCCATTTTGCCGCTTCCTTGCGCTTGTCCAGAAAATCCCCGACAAGCCGCAAGTGTCCCCGCCAATCGGTATGTTCCCATGGAATCAGCAGAACCGGCGCAATCTCCCGCAGCTGCTCCGCCTCCGGCTCGAAAAGCACGGTATCGAGGCCGATAATGCGGTCGGGCGCATGCCGCCGAAGCGCGTCGCGATTAAAAGCATAGTCGTGGCTAAGCGGCACCATCACGTCGTCCCGATAATGCCGGTCAAAGTGGCGCGTCCAGTAGTGATCGATTGGCGCCGCATAGGGAACGACCTGGAGCGGCAGCAGCTGCCCGATCACGGGCCAGCTGTAGGCGGCTACTTTTTGCCTGCTGTTGCGGATAAAGACGGCGGGCGAAATGCCGACCTGCTTGGAGAAAGTGGCGCGAAAATAATGCTCGTTGTGAAACCCGGTCTGAGCGGAAATGGCCTGCATCGATTCCGGCACCGATCGCAGCATGATCTTCTTCGCTTCCCGGATGCGCACCTTCGTCAAATATTGCATGGCGCTCATGCCGAATCGTTCCTTGAACGAGCGCATAAAATGGTATCTGCTCATGCCCGCGGTAGCGGCCAAACGATCGATCGTGATATCCGTCGCATAATCCCGCTCGATTTCTCGGGCTGCCTGCTCCAGCACCAGCGTCACTTCCCGATCGGACAAAATACGAAGCAATAGTTCGTGGAATATCGATTGCGCGCGAAAATAGTTCGTGTCCGCCGGCGCCTGCGACAGCAGCAGTAATTTCTCGCACAAATCCGCCGCCTTAAGGCCAGCTTGTGCGCCGTTAGGAAAAAGCGGGGCCTTTACAGTCCGAACAGCCTCTTCTTCGTCAGGGTTCGCCAGCCTGCCCGTTTGGTAATGCAGCAAATACAGTTTTCCTTCTTCATCGGGGGATGAGCTGACTTCCGCCCACTGCCCGGGCGCGCATGCCCACACAAGATCCTGAAGCTCGGGCACCGGATTGCCGTCGATGACGATTCGGTTCCCTTTTCCCGCCGACACGATCAACAGCGGATCTTGCACGACCCACCTTCGGCGCCGCCAGAAATCCGGGCTGTCCTCGACCAGCTCCAGTTTTGCCAATGCGTACCATCGATCCGTAATCAATGATTCTCCGCTCCCGTTTCCCCAAGTTGCTCTCCTGTTGAGTGGCTCTTTATTATTTTAATTGATAACAATTCTCATCTCAACAGTTCCCTCGGTCGAGCCTCCATTTCCCTAATTAAGCCGCTCCGCCAGCTCCAGAATAATGCCCTCCGGTCCGCGAACATAACACATTTTATAAATATCTTTATAATTCTGGATTTCGCTAAAGGCTTCCATGCCTTTCTTTTTCATGTTGTCGACAATCGCTTCAATATCATCGACGGCCAGGCAAATATGACGGATGCCCAGCGTATTCGAATGCGTGTGCTGAAAGCCGCTTTCATCCGAAGGATGGATATATCTGATCAGCTCCAGCCACGTCTGACCGTCCGGCGCTCGCAAGGCCACGCAGGAGGTCTTCACGTTTTCAAGCCCGACGATCACGTCCAGCCAAGCGCCCTCCGCTTCCCATTCCCCATGCACCTCAAGTCCGAATTCGACGAAAAAAGCTTTGGCCGCGGCCAGGTCGTTCACGTTGATGCCGATGTGGTCGATGCGTTGGATTTTCATGCGTTGTGCCTCCTCGGTTGCGGATCGTTATATGGCAAGCTCTAAATCAATTCTTTTGAGAAAACTCGCTCGGCATTTTCTTTAACTCGGCAGCCTCGATGGGAACGCCATAAGTTACAGCAGCTTCGCGAATTGTAAGCCCCCAGCTCTCGTATTCTTGGATGACCTCGTCAGGCAACAGCAGCTCCGCCGCAAACTCATTGGCTTCGCGTTCGATACGACCGACGGAGTAGAGCGTACTGCTTCGCATAAAAAGCGTATTGATCCCCGGGTGAAGAATCGCATGCCCCAGCTCATGCGCACAAACAAATCTGCGCCGATACTCGCTCAGCGACTCATTAATATGAATCATGCGTATTCGTTTATAGGTATTGAAGTATCCCTGCGTGAAGCCAAGCGGCTCGAGGATCACCAATATGTGCTTGCTTGCCGCAATCTCGAAGGGATCGACGGTTCCGTATTTCCTGATTAGCTGAGCTACGATATTCTTAATCGTCCTCATGGAAGCCCCCGTCCGGCGTTATTTGGGTGGTTTGACAGGAGTGAACTTCTTCTTGGCCAACTGCTTGGCCAAAATGAGAGAGTTCCTCAACGAGTTGCGCAGAAGCTCGCGGCTCTCCTCGTCTTCCCCCTCACCATGGAAAGCCAACGCCTCGTTCGCATCCAGTTCCGATAGCATGCGCTCCAGATCGGTCGCAATGTCACGTTCCTCTCTGGGGGAAAGAGTCGCTGCCGTTGTCTCGTCCTCCCCATCATACGTGCGCGCTCCGCTGCCAGTCAATCCCAGCAGGGAGTCGGCGGATACGCCATGGAACTTGGCAATTTCTGCTAGATAATGGTAATCCGGATTGGAGATGCCGTTTTCCCAGGCATTGTACCGAGCGCGTTTGACCCCTAGAACTTCGGCCATTTGGTCCTGGGTAAGATGCTTTTTGATGCGGAGTGCAGTAATACGATGGCCCAGATTCATAGGAAGCCGTCCTTTCGGAGAGAATTGATAAAAATAATATCAAAAATAGTTGACGATAATATTATTATCAAATATACTCGATTTTACCACAGATAAAGGATCATTCGCGAACTTATAGATAATATTATTATCAATTATAGAATAATTGATATTATATTTATCGTCAAGCTTAAACTTGCCTTTTAAATAAAGGGAGGGACAACCATGCAGGATTGGGCCGCCAGATTAAAAAGAGAGTACGCCGACGGTAAGGGCTTACTGGAAAAATACAGAGAAACGTTGCGTCGCAGGAAGTCTGATGCGTTCGCTGCATCTGAAGAAGCGGCCGAAGCGCTTCGGCAAGAACTCCGAATTGTAGAGGATATGATCGGCGATATGGATTACTCCATGGAGTGGCTCCAGCTCGGCAGACGTCCGGACGGTCGTCGAGGCGTCGACATTCATGATGCCTACAGCCGATCCATCATGATGGATATGGATCTACTGCCTTATGTTCAGCAAATTCAAGAACCAGAGCGCGAGACTGCGGTAACGCCGGAGCGGAAGGCGGCGATCGTCGGCATATTGCTGAAGCTGTCCGAGCGAGAACGACAATGTTATTTGCTGCATATGGCGCAGGGCATGAGTTTAACCGACATCGGGCGCGAGCTTAGGCTCAAAAAGCGGACCGTCCAGGATTATGTCGACAGGGCCAAATCCAAGGTGGCGCAGGCGATTTGAGCGTTTTTGCCGTACGGCTGCCGTACGAAACGGCAGTATAGACGAGGAGGTTGCAAGTTACTCCCCCGGGAGGACAAGCCACTCCCGATAGCCAGCATCCGGCGGTCAACGTCGTTACGCTGAAACTTAAAATTCAGAAGGCGACACGATCCGCAATCAGGTACGAAAGATGAGGTGGAACGATGAGCGTGGAGGCGACGGATCTCCGCCAAGCGGCCATTGAAGCTTTGGCCTCGGCGTTTGAAGGCATCCCCGTATATGGCTCGGAGCCGGGCGACAGCATGGAAGGGCCTTACTTGGTTATTCCTGAACCGACGGTAACGCACTATCGGATCATGGGCAATCGGTATCGTCGGCAATACGTATTTAGCATCCGCTATGCAGCCGCACCTAACGCTTTGCCCGGGACATTGTCTTCGGCGGCGGAGCTGCTGTGCAGCGCGCTCGAATATATTCCGTTCGGGAGCGGACATGCAAAGGGCAGAGATATGCGATACGACATGACGGTCGGCATTCTTTATTTCACATTCGTCGTCAACGTCCAATTGATCAAACAAATCGAGTCGGCGCCGCTTATGGCGCAGATGACTATGAAGGAGCGAATGAAATGAGCAAGCAGGAAAAATCGGCGCCGGTTCAAACGTCCGAGGCGGCTGCGTTCAGCAAAAGCCAATTGATCGAAGCCAAGCGCTACACACCGGGACAGCGCGACGTTCTGGCGGCGCTGCTGGAAGACGGCAAGACGTACACGTTCGAGCAAGCTGATCAACTCATTCACACATTTGCGAAAGGGACGGTGGATTAAATGGCCGGAGGAAATTGGGTAACGCAAAACAAAGTCAGGCCTGGCGCTTATATTAACTTCGTCAGCGAGGGCGGTTCGCCCGGCGCGCTCGGAGAACGCGGGGTTACCGCGCTCGCACTGACCCTGCCATGGGGTCCCGCGAATCAGATTCTGACGATCGAGGCGGACGAAGATACGAGCCCTAAGCTCGGTTACGACTTGACGGCCCCAGCGTTGCTGCCGGTGCGCGAAGCGCTCAAACGAGCCAAGACCGTGCTGCTGTACCGTCTGAGCGCAGGCGTCAAGGCGACCAAGACGGTCGGCAATCTGACAGCAACCGCACGGTATGGCGGCGAAAGAGGCAACGATCTGTCCGTAATCGTACGCACGAACGTGGACGACAATGCCAAGTTCGATGTCATCACGCTGCTGAACGGCGAGGCAGTGGACACGCAGATCGCCGCAGAAGCGCCAGACCTGCACGCGAACGATTGGATTGCGTTCACCGGAACTGGCGCGCTTACGGCCTCCGCAGGCACAGCCCTGACCGGCGGTTCGAACGGCACCTCTTCGAACGCCGATCATCTGGCATTTTTGGCCGCGCTTGAACTGCAGGAATTTCAGACGGTTGCGCTGGTCTCTACGGACAACTCGCTCAAGGCCGTCTACGCGGCGTTCGCCAAGCGATTGCGGGACGACGAAGGAAAGAAAATCCAAGCGGTGCTTGAAAACTATCCTTCTGCGGACCACGAAGGCATCGTCACCGTCAAAAACGGCGTCGTGCTGTCGGACGGCACCGTCTTGACGGCTGCGCAAGCGACGGCGTGGGTAGCTGGCGCTACTGCCGGCGCGGCGATCAATCAGTCGCTCACGTACGACGCCTACGACGATGCCGTCGATGCCTATCCGCGCTACACGAATGCGCAGACCGTCGCGGCTCTTGTAGCAGGCGAGCTGTTGTTCACCGCTTCCGGCGGCAAGGCGGTCGTCGAACAGGATATTAACAGCCTGACCGGCTTCTCGCCGGACAAAGGCAGCAACTTCCGCAAAAATCGCGTCATCCGCGTGCTCGACGGCATCGGGAACGACTTCAAACGAATCTTCGAATCCTACTACGCAGGCAAGTTGAATAACAATGCGGACGGTCGCAGTCTCCTGAAGTCCGCCTATATCTCTTACCTGGACAGCCTCCAAGCAGCCAGCGCGATCCAGAACTTCAGCGCGCAGACGGATATTACGGTAACGGCCGGCTCGGAGTCGGACAGCGTCTATATCGAAGCGAGCATTCAACCGGTCGACTCGGTCGAGAAAATTTATATGAAGGTGAAGGTGAAGTAAGATGGCATTCCTGAGAGCCAACGACACGATCTCCGGCCAAGAAGGCCGCGCTTATACGATTATCGACGGCAACACGGAGGAAATGTTCTACATCAAAACGCTCGAAGCCTCCATTGAGAAGCAAAAAGCCGAAATCAAGACGCTCGGCCGCCGCGGCGTACAGCACAAGGCCACGGGTTGGTCGGGCAGCGGCACGATGACGATTTACTATTTGACGACGAAGTTCCGCCAGCTGATGCTGGATTACGTGAAAAACGGCAGAGATGCCTACTTTGACGTCAAGATCATCAATGACGATCCCGGCTCGTCCGTCGGCAAGCAGACCGTCACGCTGCGCAGAGTCAATCTGGGCAAGCTGGTCGTCGCCAAGCTGGATACCGAGAGCGAGGCTCTCGATGAAGAGCTCGAATTCACCTTCGAAGACATCGACATTGACGATAGCTTCACCGCGCCCGTATTGGGCTAACGAAACCCTATAAGCAGGAGGCTAACGATTCATGAGCGATTTAAGCGCGTTTTTTGCCCAGAATTCCAAGTCCGAACAAACTGAGGGCTTCATCGTGTCGGACCGCTTCAAGGACGCCGAGGGGCGCCCGATCCCTTGGCAGCTGCGAAGCATCACGGCCGCCGAGGACGAAGAGTGCCGCAAGTCGGCGACACGTCGCGTCAAGGGGAAAAACGGACAGTATACCCAGGAGACGGTGATGGAGGATTACCTGGCCAAAATGGCCGTCGCCTGCGTCGTTTATCCCAATATGAAGGAAGCAGAGCTGCAACGTTCTTATGGCGTCCTAGGCGCCGAGAACCTGCTGCGCGCCATGCTCCGTGCAGGCGAATATGTCACGTTGGTGCAGAAGGTACAAGAGCTGAACGGCTACGACAAGGACATGAACGAGCTCATTGAAGAGGTAAAAAACTGATCGAGGGGGGCAGCGGGGAAGCCAATTATGCCTACTATGCCCTCCACGAACTAAAGATCTTGCCCCATGAGCTGATCCATATGGAGCGGCGGGAACGCGCCGCCATCTATGCGATGATCCAGGTGCGCGTCGAAAAGGAACGCAAAGCAGCTAAAAAGAGAAAGTGACGGGTGCGGTATCCCTGACGGGGATGCCGCTTCGTTGTTTTTTGCAAGAAAGGAGGACAGGCCATGGCAAGAGTGGATGACATGGTTGAGATATACAGGCAACTCGAATGGCACGCGGGGAGAGCAAATGCTCAACTTGAGCGAACGAGAATGCTCGCAGATGACATAGCCAGTGCACTGGACGTCAGCTTATGGCTGGATGTAGACAATGCCGACTCGGGCATTCAGCGCCTTCGAGGTCATCTCGAGCAGTTGAACGAAGTCAGCCAGATCACATTGACGTTTGACGAACAGCCGCTTCAAACAGGCCTAAATCGAATTAATCAGACTCTTGTCTCAATGACGAAGCAAGCGAACAAACTGGTTGCTGCGCTGCGGCAAGCCTCTAATCTAACGGACAGCACACGCGTACCCACGCCACCTCCCGGCCCAGGCGGCGATAACGGTGGCGGTCCGGGCGGAGATAACGGCCCGAACGCCGATCCGCCCGATGAAGGTCCTCCAGACAGTCCCCCAGCTTCAGAAGAAAAGGCATCTAAACTGACGAGCAGCTTTGAAAAGGTCGCAGAGACGGCTAAGCAAATATTCAATATTGAAAATGCGGTCAGCTTCCTGAACTGGGCCAATGATATCGGCTCTGTCAACGATCGCTTGCAGCTGGTCAATGATGGAACGATGACACAAGCGCAGCTTCAGCAAAAAGTGATGCAGAGCGCGAACGCCGCCAGGCAGCCCTATCAAGATGTCGCAGAGTTGGTCGTAGGGATAGGAACTTCTGGCGTCTTTAAAAACAACAACGATATGATTGGCTTCGCATCCCGCTTCGAAAAGGTACTCACAGCGGGATCCGCTTCGCCAAATGCAAGCAGCGATGCGCGCAACAAAATTACAGAATCATTCAGTGCCGGCTCTCTCGATACGGACGGTCTAGACATCCTCACGCAGGCATCCCCGGTATTTCTAAAAGTGTTAGCCGACGGATTAGATGTGTCGCGGGACGGACTCTACAAGTTGGCTGAGCAAGGCAACCTTACCTCCACAGAAATTGTTAAGGCTTTCTCAGGTCAGGATGCATTAATCGGCGAAGCCTTCGGAAGCACGTCTGGCACGATCAACGATGCCATGACTTTAGCCAAGAACAAGGCGGCGGAGTGGATCTCGCAGCTAAACGGCGCAGACGGTCCGTTGCAGAAGGTCAACGATTCCGTGATGAGGCTCGTTCAGTGGCTGGACACGCCGCAGGCACAAGGTTTGCTGACCGCACTGAATGCAGGCATTATCCTGCTAAGCGACGGCATCGCTGCCTTAACCGGGTTCATTGTGAATAACATGGGAATTGTCATCGGCGTATTGATCGGTTTGGCGGCTGTCGTTGCGTATGTAGCCATGGAGTGGCTTATTGGCTGGCTTATAGCAATGATGCCCTTAATACTCATCGTGGCAGCTATCGCAGGCATCATTGCAGTATTATTATCGCTGGGCCTATCAGCACAGCAGATCATCGGCGCGGTCGCGGGCTTTTTTAATATGCTGTTCGCTTCCATCTGGAACGGAATTGCTTATGCGTGGAATTTTATTTTAGCGTTCGTTGAGTTTTTTGGAAATGTATTCAGCGATCCGGTCTATGCCATTCAGAAGCTGTTCTATGACCTTATGCAGAACTTCATGGGATCCATGTATAATATGCTGCGTTCCGGCGAGGACTTCGCCGGCGGCTTTATGAAGGTCATGCTGGAGGGAATTAACGGTGCATTGAAGGGCGTCAACAAGTTGCTGGAAGGCTGGAACAAGCTAACGGGATCAAACATAAAGCCGGTTGTTCCGTTCGACGAAACTAATATCCATGCTTTAAGCGATAAATTAAAGCAACAAATGGACGGAATGAAACCACCTGATCCGACAAAAGGAAAGCCATTCGACCTTTCCAAATACAAGATGGATCAAAAAAGCCTATCGGGCGCCTACAAGGCCGGCGACCAAGGCGTACAAGATTTATGGAGTCGTGCAAGCGATAAGCTCTCCGGCGCAAAGGAACGCGGATTCGGCCTGCCTAAACGCACCGATCCACTTGCCGATCCGCTCGGCGGTGCGGCAAAGACGCCTAACATTGCCAATATAGGCAAAGTCGGTGAAGTGAGCAAGATCGGGGAGTCGGTGGAGATCTCCAGCGAAGATCTGAAATCGATGCGCGAGCTTGCGGAAATGAAAAATATTCAAAATTTCGTATCGCTCACGCCAAGCATCTCGTTCGGCGATACGCACGTGAAAAACGAGAGCGACGTGCATTCCATCATTTCCAAAATTCAGGAGCACCTGGAGACGGAATTCGCCTCTTCGGTCGAGGGGGTGCACCGATGAGCGTCTTAACGGATAACGCCGCGGGCTCTGACGGCTTAGATGCCTTTGGCTACAGCATTACCTTAAGCTTCAATAATAACGACGAGATCCTCCCCTTGCCGGTTATGCCCCCCTCCATCGCAATCAAGGGAGATGTCGGGAGCAAAACCTATAACATCATCGGATTCGGGGATGTCAACGTCATTAAGTCGCAAGAACTGAAGACGATCAGCTTTGAATCTCATTTCCCGGCCTGGCATAAGAACCTTTCTGCCCATCCCCCGGCATGGTACGTGCAGCGGATCGAGACATGGATGACGACCGGCCGGCCGGTTCGCTTCATATTCAGCGGACCTTACGAGATCAATGCCGCCGTCAGTATCGAATCGTTCGAATGGTCGGAGTCAGCCGGGGAAGGCGGCGATCTCGCCTACAAGATCAGCTTGAAGGAATATGTCTTCTATGCGGCCCAGAAGGTACCGATTAAGCCGGCGGGCAGTTCTGCTGGCGCCGCGGTACAGAAGCAAGCTCCGCCTCGACCCAACGAGAAGCAGACGCCCAAGACGTATGCACTCGTGGCGGGCGACACCCTGTTGAAGGTGGCCAAGAAGCTGCTGGGAGACGACAGCCGTTGGCGGGAAATTCAGAAGCTGAACGGCATCAGCGACGCGCAGCTTCGGCAGTTGCCAATCGGCATGGTGCTGAAGCTGCCGTCCTGACGGGAGGAAAAGCCTATGAAGCTGGAAATCATGCTGGATAACAAGAACGGAAACGTGTGGGACTTGTCGCAAGTCGTGTCGGACTTGACTTGGAGCACCGTGCGGATCGGCAAGCCGGGCAGCCTGGACTTTACGCTGGTCACGGGCGGACCGGCGGAACGTCCCGATTTTCAAATTCGCAACGGCGATATCGTCAGGGTCATGAAGGATGGCGTCGGAATTTTCTACGGTTACGTATTCGAGCTGGGCTACGATTCCGACGAGAGCGTCAAGGTTAAAGCTTACGATCAGATCCGCTATCTCCTATCGTCCAACTTTTATGCGTTTTCCGGCAAGACGGCGACGGATATCGTCAAGAAGATCGCAGGAGACGTAGGGCTCAAGACGGGGAAGCTGGCCGACACGAAGTACGTCATTCCCAAGATGATTCACGATAACAAAAAGCTGCTGGATATCATTTACACCGCGCTAGATTATACGCTTGTCAACGGGTACGGCAACTTCTATCTATACGACGACTTCGGCGCGCTATCTCTTGGCAACACGTCTTCGCTCGCAGGAGAATTTTTTATCGGGGAAGGCAGCCTGATGTACGGATACGACTACACGAAGTCGATCGATAAGGATACGTACAACGTCATCAAAGTCGCGCAGGACGACAAGACGAAAGGCGTCCGCAACGTATACGCCGCCAAGGACAGCGCGAACATCGCCCAATGGGGCATGTTGATCCTGTACGAAAAGGTTGACGACAACCTGAACGAAGCCCAGGCCAAACAGATTCTCGACCGCCTGGCAACGCTCAAAAACCGGGAGACACGCAGCCTGCGCATCAATGCGCTGGGCGACCTGCGCGTACGGGCAGGCAGTTATGTACGAATCCTGATCGAGCGACTCGGCATCAATCAACCGATGCTGGTCGAATCCTGCAGTCACAAATTTGAAGGCGACCATACGATGTCGCTCGAATTGAAGGTGATCTGATGTCATTGCTTCATATTATCAAAAAGGCGGGCCTGGGGGCCGTCGAATCGGGACAACCCATGGCGGTGCTGACCGGAAGCATTACGAGCGACACGCCGCTTGAGGTGACGGTCGACCAGCGCTTCGTGCTCACGGCGGAGTTCTTGGTTGTCCCGGAATCGTTGACCGAATACGAGATCGACGCCAAGCATACGCACGGATACAGCCAGGGCACGACGAATGCTGCGCTGGCGGACAAGCTTGTCATAAGGCGCGGTTTGAAGAAGGGTGATAAGCTGCTGCTTCTCCGCGTGCAAGGCGGACAGCAATATATCGTCATGGATCGGCTGGTGAGCGACGAATGATACCGGCGGGAGGCACGATCGGGACGGAGACGCTGACCGCGGTTCTTCAGCCGAGTCTGACTTATCGCATCCGGACGGATACCGGACAAGCGGCCGGCATGGTAGACGGTTTGGAGGCCGTCAAGCAATCGGTCCTTAAAATATTGGGGACGGAGCGCTTTGAACATTTCATTTACAGCTTTGATTACGGAACGGAGACGGCGAGGCTCGCAGGGGCTTCACCCGCATTCGTCCAAGCCGAGCTGGCACGAACGATCCGCGAGGCGCTGCTTCAAGACGATCGAATCAACGAGGTGAACGATATGCAAATAACGATTCAAGGCGACGAGGCGTTAGCTTCATTTACGGTTATATCCGACCTTGGCGCCTTCGGCTCGGAGGTGACGGCCCGTGTATGAAGCGCAGACCTTCGGCGCTATCCTGCAGCGCATGCTGAATCGCATTCCGGATACGATGGACAAGCGGGAGGGCAGCATTATTTACGATGCGTTGGCTCCTGCGGCAGCCGAACTGGCGGAGCTGTATGCAGAGCTGGATATCAACTACAGCCTGTCCTTCGTGGATACGACGACCGGCGATTATTTGACTCGGCGCGCGGCCGAGCACGGAACAGTGCGCAAATTGTCGAGCGCGGCCGAGCGTCTGGGCCTGTTCTACGGCGCGGGCGATGTCCCGCTGGACGTGCCTGTCGGCACCCGTTTCTCCATTTCGGGGGTGAACTATACGGCTACCCGCAGAATCTCGGCAGGCAACTATGAGCTGACGTGCGAAACTGCGGGAACGATCGGCAATCAGTTTTTCGGCCCCCTCCTCCCCATCGATTACGTGGAAGGATTGGCCCGTGCCGAACTGGCAGACGTGCGAATCCCCGGTGCAGACCAAGAGACGGATGAGTCGCTGCGCGCCCGCTTCCTTGCGGAGATCAATGCGCAGCCGTTTGGCGGCAATGTGGGGGACTATCTGGAAAAGATCGGCGGCTTGAACGGTGTCGGCGGCGTCAAAGTCTTTCCAGCCTGGGCAGGCGGCGGTACGGTGAAGGCGACTATATTGGACAGCGACTTCAACGCGCCTTCTGCCGCCCTTGTTGATGAGGTTCAGACGATCGTCGACCCGGAGACGAACAACGGCCGAGGCATCGGCTTCGCCCCGATCGGCCACAGCGTGACCGTCATGGGAGCGATGCCCGTTACCGTGAATGTGACGACTACGCTAACGCTTCGCAGCGGCTTCACGATCGGGCAGGTTCGCGCCAATATCGAAGCCGCCGTCGAAGAGTATTTGCTCACGCTGCGGCGAAGCTGGGCCGGCGTGCCGGAGATCGTGGTGCGGATCGCGCCGATGGAAGCCCGCATGCTGTCGGTAGACGGCATAGCCGACGTCACGGGTACGAAGCTGAACGGCGCTGCCGCGAACGTCGTCCTGACCGGCGAACAGATTCCGCGGCGAGGGACGGTGACGCTTCTTGCGTGAGCCGCTTCTCCGATACTTGCCGTCCTATTATCAAGAGATTAAAGAATTCATCGCATTGACGTCCGCAGAAGACAATGAGGTACAATCCGCCGCGGTTGCGGTGGATCGGCTGTTCGACGACCAGTTCGTGCTAACCTCGTCCGAGGAAGCGATTCGCCGTCGGGAGCGCATGCTGAACATCGCCGCTGATCCGAGTACCGAGTCGATAAGCTTCCGCCGGACGCGAATCGTCAATCGCTATTCGACCAAACCGCCGTTCACCAAGCGATATTTGCAAGAAAAGCTCGACTTCATCGCCGGCGTGCCAGGCCTGGTCGTCGTCGACGTGGACCCGATCAAATTCATTCTTCAGATTGCCGTCGGCGTAGAGAATGCGGCGGTGTTGGGCGAGATCGAGTACACGGTCGATCTGTTAAAGCCGGCCAATCTCGTTTACCAGCCGAAGACCTTTGCCGCGGAGCGAATTGGGGTGCGGGATCTGGCTTATGCGGTGGGA
Source organism: Cohnella sp. GCM10020058 (assembly GCF_042683485.1). Classification (NCBI taxonomy): domain Bacteria; kingdom Bacillati; phylum Bacillota; class Bacilli; order Caryophanales; family Paenibacillaceae; genus Cohnella; species Cohnella sp. GCM10020058. Next base: position 275,728 of record NZ_JBHUJV010000004.1, on the reverse strand, counting down.
CTCGATCGGCGTACGGGTCTAGGAACAACCTGGCGGCTCGGGATTAGCCCGTTGGCCGCCCGAAGAGCGGAGGTGCGTTTGTGATTGAACAGACTTATCTGAATGAACTCACGAACTACACGAATACCAAGATTGCTAAAGTGGTGCTGAACGGCACGATCGTGATTACGAGTTTCCTCATCAAGACGGTCACGGTAAATACGATCGCAATCGAGTATATGGTAGCAAAGGGATCTCCCACAATTACCAAGATTGAGCTGAAATCGGCGGCGGACGCCGTCGTCAGCTCCCGTATCGTCAACGTGCCGATCGTGGAAGACACGATCATGCGGCATGTCATCTCAGTGGAGGAGGTCATCTGATGGCATACAACGCCAAGACGGATTGGAAATACAACGATACCCCGACGGAAAACGACCTGAATCGGATCGAGCAAGGGATCAAGACGCTGGATCAGGATAAAGCGCCCAGCGCATCGCCGGCGCTGACCGGCACGCCTACGGTGCCGACCGCAGCCGTGGACACAAGCACGCAGCAGGCAGCGTCTACGGCTTTCGTCGTCGGTCAAGCCTCGACAACGGCTCCCGATATGAACGGCACGGCTGCCGTAGGCACGTCGAAACGCTATGCGCGCGCGGATCACGTGCATCCGACCGACACGACACGCGCGCCGTTGGCTTCGCCAACGTTTACAGGTAGCGTCACGCTGCCAGGCAATCCGACTGCGGCACTTCAAGCGGCGCCCAAGCAGTACGTAGATACCGTGCAGTCGAATCTGACTGCCCATATCGGAACGGGAGGAACATCGCATGCCGCTGCGACAACGTCGGCAGCCGGCTTCATGAGCGCAACGGACAAGACGAAGCTGGATGGCCTGACCGCCGGAGCCGGCGGGGCCGGGTCGGCCACTGATTCTGTCATTGGTAACAGAACCGTCAGCGATGCGACTACGCCATCGGGCGATACGGGCACCGTGACGACGCTGTTCGGCTGGCTGGCCAATATGATTAAGGCGATTACTGGCGGCGCAACCTGGCGGACTGCACCGGTGAAGTCGCTCGCTGCGCTCAATACGGAAAAGGCGCCGATTGCCTCGCCAACGTTTACGGGTACGGCTGCGGCTCCGACGTTTGTGTCGACAGCTGCTACCGGCACCTCGCCGATGACCGTCGCTTCGACGACTGCCGTCACGAACCTGAACGCCGATATGGTCGACGGGTATCACGTAAGCATTGCCGGAACTGCCAACAATATTCCGTTTAATAACGGTACACTAATGACAAATCTTAACGCGGATATGGTTGACGGCTTTCAGGCTTCAACCAGTTCGACAGCGCAAAACACAATCGCCGTACGTGACTCAAACGCTATTGTAAACGCGGTACAATTTGCGGCTACAGTAGCGGACGGAAATCCACCTTTCATTATCACGAGCAAGACACTATCGGCGAACCTCAACGCAGACATGGTGGACGGATACCATTTCAACCAAGACTTAAGAACCACGGCAAGCCCCTCATTTTCCGGTGCAACGTTCGCCGGAACCGTGACCATGAATGCTCAAATTGTAAGTACGGATACGTCGGAAAAAACATTCAAGAAAACAAATGCCAATACTGACATGGGCTTTTATGTTAATGATTCGGCGTTTGGCGCGTACGACTGGAAAAATACAAAGTCGGTATTTGACTATAACAAATCAAATGGTACTTTCTCCTTCGGTGTTACCGTAAATGCTGCTCGCTTTACGTCCACGCAAGCCACGGGGACCGCGCCATTTACGGTTAATTCGCAAACCACCGTCGCAAATCTGAACGCCGACCTGCTGGACGGCAAGCACGCTTCGGAGTTTATTGCACAACCAACAACTATTAATAGCGGAACGAATCTAAACGACATCCAGACTCCAGGTTTCTACTATTGCCCAGCAAATGCAACGGTTGCAACCTTGGCGAACACGCCTACTGCAATGGCATTTTCTCTACTTGTGGAGAGACACGCGGGCACCAAGCAGACCTTGACTGCTTATCCTGCAGATACTACTTCTCGGACATGGTATCGCAATTACTACAGTGGGACTTGGGGGCCTTGGACGCGCATCTGGACCGGCAACGACTTGACGATATCCGGAACCGCTCCCCTATATCCCAATGTCGGGGATGTTTGGATAGACACAAGCGTCTAAACAAGGAGGAACGAGGATGCCGCAGATTAAAATCTGGAATGGAGCGTGGGCGAAGCCCAAAAGCATTAAGGTGTGGGACGGAGCTTCCTGGAAACCAAGGTCATCTAAATATTGGAATGGTTCCTCCTGGGTTCCCTTCCTTTCATACGAAAGCTGGACCGACGGCGCTCCCATGCCTACCGGAAGAAGAATATTCGCGCAGGTTGGTTTTAACGGAATTATATATGCAATCGGCGGGCTTAACTCGTCTAGCAGCAGTACAGCTCGCGACACCAACGAAGCCTACAGTACCGCTTCGAATACATGGTCAACGAAAACGTCAATGACTTATGCTCAACACGGCGTCAGAGCAGCCGAATCCGGAGGGAAAATTTACGCCATCGGCGGGTACCCCAATTCTGCCTATAGCAATCAAATGTACGATCCTTCTACAAACACCTGGGCGCAGCGTACCGCCATGCCTAATTGGGCAGACGGATTAGCGGTGGAGAAACGAAGTGACGGCCTGATCCATGCCATTACCGGTATGCGAATGCTTACCCGGTATACGCAGCATTATCTCTACAACCCGGGTACAAACGCTTGGACCACATTAACAAATATCCCTTCGGGACGGGCATATCCTTCCTCGGCTGCTCTTGGCAATGACATCTATATCATCGGCGGCAATCCCGTAAGCGGAGTAGACAACAAGGTATACAAGTATAGTAATTCAACAAATTCCTGGATTGAAGCTGCGAGTCTATCGGATGCTTATAACGGATTTGCGGCAGGTGGAATTAATGGCAAGGTCTATTCCGCAGGAAGCAACTATGAGGTATATACGCCTGAGGCAAATTCATGGTCGAACAGAGGCGCTGCCGGCGTATTCGATAGCGGCGGCATGTGCGTACTGGACAATAAATTGTATTGTATGGGCGGCGGCTCATATTCAAATCAAGTCAAAATACTACCGGTTTCTTAATTTAGGAGGTCAAATAGATGATTAACGCACTTGAATTGTTTACGGCTGCCCGGAACCTCGGTTCAACCCGCAACTTCGCGGCATGTAAGGAACTGATTGACTCCTTCGACTGGGAGGGAGAGCGGATCATGGAAAAAAAGCGGTATGGACTTGCTTTATGGGCAAAGGGCACAGAAGTGAACGGCATCCCTTCTTCCAGTCTTGAAGAAGGGGTGCCGGCGGGCGGGGAGGTTCTTTTCGTCTACCTGGATGGCAAGCTGATCGTTATCCAGAAGCACGATCCCTCCCAAGCCGGCTTTGTAGCCATGGATGCAGCACTAGCCGAACAAGTCGGGCTGGCGATGATTGAACAGCTCGTTGAATCCGCCATCGACGAACGGGCTCGCGAGTCCATTTTAATCAAGATGATCAGCTAATGCGTCTGCCATTAAGCCAGAACGTCCTCATTAGGGCGTGGAATAGCGCATCACGGCCCCGCCTTGGCGGGGCTTATTTTATCAAAAGGCGGTGCGTCCGCAATGAACCAAGAGATTGACCAAGTCGCCAGGCTGGCGCAGCTGGCCGAGAAGTACGGCGTCGCGCTCATCTTCGCGCTTATCTTCCTGGTGACGATGCTGTACGTCGTGCGCATGGTCGTGGTCGGCAAGCTCGTGCCGCGGTCGCTGTTCGACAAGGTCGAACTCGATCGGGACGAGCTGCTGACGGCGCTGATCGAGCAGAAGGATACGTACCGCTCGATAGCCGGCGTGGTGAGTAATCTAAAAAAGGATGACCCGAACGAGAGGAGCGGATAACGCATGTTTAATTGGCTCATGCGGCTATCGCCCTGGTACCGGGACAAACAATGCCAGCTGAACCAGGCGTCGTTCAAGACGCAAAGCGCCATCATCCAATACCGTACCGCGTCCCGCGAGCTGCAGGAGGAAATTCGGCGCAACAACTTTGCCAAGTACCTTATCTATGAAAAAGGAGAATGATCCTATGCTTGACTGGATCGACTATGCGCTCCTGGCCGTATACACGGTGACGGTGGGCAGCGCGACATACGTTTTGGCCGCTCATCGCAAATATTTTCACGAGCGATTCCGAAAGGGCATCGTCAGCGCCTTTATGCTGTCGATGCTCTTTTTTCTTGCTGCCTACGATGCCAAGATGCTGGTCGCGGTCTGGATCCGCGCGAGCATGGCTTTCGGCTGGCAGACATTCGGCATGGAACGGGCACAGCGCTTCTCTTGGCTAATCGTAACGGGCGGGACGATGATCGGCTTGCTTCTCCTCGCCTACCAGACGTACACGAAGAAATACGACTTATGGATTCGGCTGCGGCGATGGGACAAAAAGGAGGATGAATAACAATGAAAAACGCACTCGATACGCTGCTTACAACGCTGACAGACCATCTGCTGGAGCTGATTCTTGCAGTCCTCGTCGCCTACGCAGTCAGCCTTCGCATGCGGTTCTTGGCCTGGCTCAATGCCCGCACGACAGCTGCCCAAAGAGAAACGCTTCACAAGTTGGCGGAGGAAGCCGCCGCTCTAGCTGAATCAATCTTCGGCGGCGGGAGCGGCACCGATAAACTCGACGCAGCCCTTCAATACGTCTCAGACAAGGCCGCTGCGCTTGGTATCCAAGCAAGCCCCGAATCGATTCGAGCCGTCATCGAAAAAGCTGTACTTGACTACAACGCACGAATCGAAGGCGGCGGTGCCGCTTGATCGTCTATTACAGTCAGGAGGACAAGCGGTGGGCCTCCCTCCCGTATACGCGCCGCGGCGATCCAACGCAGACAATCGGCTCAAGCGCGTGCGGTCCGACGTCGTTCGCGATGGTCGCGAGCACATTCGGCAACCGTGCCGTGTTGCCGCCGGAAGCCGCGGCGTTTGCCGTTACGAATGGCTATAGAACAACGGATAATGGTACCGCATGGAGCTATTTTGCAGCGGCCTCCAAGGAGTACGGTCTTGAAATAAAGCAGTCAGGCAACCTCTTGGAGGCCAGGCAAGCACTGACTGCAGGCGCTCTGGTTATTGCCGTCATGGGTCCGGGGCACCTGACGGGCGGCGGTCATTATGTGCTGATGACCAAAATCTCCGGCGAGTGGATTTCTATCAACGACCCCAATCACGATAATACCAAATACGGTCGCGACGGACTCGTCCGGCAAGGCATAAAGGACGACGGCAAGATCGAGGCACATACTTCAGTGTTCGAGCGCGAGGCGCGGCAGTATTGGATTTTTAACCAGCCACCCAAGGAGGATGAAACCATGACAAAGGAAGAGCAAAAGGCGTTTTCTGCGCTCCAAGCGTCCGTCAAAAAACAAAGCGAGAGTCTCGTCGAGCTTGAACGGCGCCTCGCAGCGGCAGAAAAATTGCTGACGATGGAGGGTCCGCCTTCTTGGGCAAGCGAAGCTGTCAGCAACGCCCTCCATGCCAAGCTAATCGATTCGCCGTTCGGCGGCAGCTATGATTTCTATCGGATACTGACCGTGCTGCAGCGAAAAGGGCTGCTTTAACTCAACGGATAAATTTTACATTACTTGCAACATTCCCTCTACCTGAATCGTCTAAATAGCGCACGTCGTTACACAACAGAAATGTTTATGTAATCATTTTGTAACATTGCGCGATGGAATGGCATTTGTTAAAAGAAACCGCTATTCATTAATCGGGGGTGTCCAGATGGGAAAAAGGTTAGGCTTGTTGTCCGTACTTTTGATTGGCGCGCTGGTCGCAGGTTGTAGTTCAAGCAGCGACAACGATTCCGCCGCCAACCGTGCACCGGAGTCGAAATCCCAAGCAGTCTCTAACGAAGCCGCAGCCTCGATCGCACGCGCCCCGCGAGCCTCCGCGCCCTCCGATATGTTTTTCCAGGATTACGGTACCAGCCCCTATGTGTCTACAGAAGATGACCGGCTGTCTACGTTCGCGATGGACGTTGATACGGGCTCCTATACATTGGCAAGAAGCTATATCGAAGACGGGAACGTGCCGCCCCAAGAGGCCATCCGGCTGGAGGAGTTTGTCAATTACTTCGATCTGAACGACGCGCCGCCCAAGAACGATACGTTCGCCATTCATGTCGACGCCGGCCCCTCTCCGTTCGGGGAAGCAGGCACGCAGCTCGTCCGGATAGGCATCAAGGGCAAGGAGATCGAATCGGAGGCGCGGAAGAGAGCGAATCTGACGTTTGTAATCGACGTATCCGGCTCCATGGATGAGGACAACCGGATCGGCTTGGTCAAACGGAGCTTGGAGCTGCTGGTCAATCAGTTGAAGCCTAACGACCGGATCGGCATCGTCGTGTACGGCTCGACGGCGCGCACGGTTCTGCAGCCTACGGCCGTCGAGAACGAGGATACCATATTAGCGGCGATCGATGATCTTCAGATCGAAGGCTCGACGAATGCGGAAGCGGGACTGCTGTTAGGTTATAAAATGGCGAGCAAATTCAACGACGAGGATGCGATCAACCGCGTGATCCTGTGCTCCGACGGCGTGGCCAATGTAGGCGAGACCGGTCCCGAGGGCATTCTCCAGAAGGTTGAAGATTATGCCGCTAAGAACGTGTACCTCAGCACCTTCGGATTCGGCATGGACAATTACAATGACGTGCTTATGGAGCAGTTGGCCGACAAAGGCGATGGCGCCTACGCTTATATTGACGATATGGATGAAGCGAAAAAAATCTTCCAGGAGCAGTTGAACGAGACGCTGCAGACGATCGCCAAGGATGCCAAGATTCAAGTCGAGTTCGACCCTGCGCAGGTGAAAGGCTATCGCCTCCTGGGGTATGAGAACCGAGCGATCGCGGATGAAGATTTCCGCAACAACAAAGTGGACGGCGGCGAAGTGGGTGCCGGGCATTCCGTCACCGCGCTCTACGAGCTTCAATTGAAGAGCGACGCAGCCAAGCCGTGGGGCAAGGTCACGATTCGATACAAAGACGTGGACAACAACAATCGATCGCGTGAATCGTCCGCATCCATCGGCCCTTCCGACAAGCTGTCCGATGCCACCTTGTTTATCGCCGCCGTTGCCGAATTTGCCAAAATCATGAAGGACAGTGAAGGTGTCGGGGAAAGCCGGCTGCAAAATGTTCTCCAGACTGCGGAGAAGCACGCGACCAGCGAGCGGCAGGAGGAATTCGGGGAGTTGGTTAAGAGGTTCATGGAGGTTCGAGGTTGATAGTATTGCGTTATACGTCCGAATGCCTCGTATATGTCAGAAGGCCAGCGTTCCCCAAAAGCGGGGCGGCTGGCCTTCTTTCTCGGGTTCTATATGTTCCTCTCGTCGGGGATCAATCCCGGACAAAATCATACGATGCAGCCGCCGCTTTTATGGTTCATCTATTTACTCCGGTCACTCGTTTTTTGATTACCTGCCGAATGCATCTTCAAAAGCCCTAATGCATTGACCGTTCCTCGAACCGTCCAGAACCGCAAACGAAATCTGTTCAAAAAGCGAGCCATAACCCTCCTCGACTAAAAGCGCCTTCCACCAGCCCGCGACCTGCACCGGATCGTTCCTGAAAACGCCGCAGCCGTACGCGCCCAAGATGAGGTTCTTGTCTCCATTTTTAGCGAACAGGGCCAATGCAATACGCATTCTTTCCTTCATGACGCGCAGCGCCAGCTCGGTGTCTTCTCCCTTTAACACGACCTGACCATAGTTAACGGCGGGCAGTGTCAGTACCGAAGCCGTGACAGGCTCGGCCAGGAGGTTAAACTTCTCATCTCTGAAAAAGACGACATCAGGGGAGTAGATGGCGTGATGCGTGTACATCATCGAACCGCATGCGCGATTCGCCTTATAGAATGCTTCATGCCGGAGCTGCGTGCCATATAGGCCGCTGGATGCAGCCAGGCTTTCCTCTTGCGCCATCGCTCCGTTTAAAAATCCGCCGCCCGGATTTTTGGCGCTGGCAAAGTTAAGGACGCCCACATGCGCCTTTCCCGATTGGGCCCAGTTAAGGATGGCCTTAACGGTCGCCGCATTCACTACCGAACATTCAGCCAATGGGCCGTCCCGATCCACCCGGATAAGCTCCACTGCTGCTTCGGCTTGCTCCGGCGTAATCAGGACGCTGCGATCCTCTGCGTATTTCTGTTTATCGGCGAAATTCACTTGCTCCCCGTTAATCGTATAATATCCCTGCTGCATATATTGGAGCGTATCTCTCGCAATTATTTTCCGATCCACATCTAACTCCCCTCTTCCTCTAGCAAGTTGTCCCTGACCTCAGTCAAAGCAAAGCCAAGCAAATTCGAGCCGCGCCATTTTAGCGGATTTATCGCATCCGGATGATCCTTCTCCAAGCCGATTCCCCAGATTCGGTCGAACGGGCTCGCTTCCACCAGAATTAGATCTTTTGTCGACTTCAAAAATTCCCGCAGTCTCCGATTTTGCGAGAACTTTGCGTAGTTGCCTCTCTTTACGATCTCATAGCAGTTCTGTTCCCAGACCGTACTTTGAAAATGTTTGACCGCGCGGCCTAAAGCCTTCATTTCCTTTGGTTGCGAAGCACTCATAATCTTACGAATCGCGTCCGCATCGCCAAAAAGCCGCGCCTTCTCCGCCATCATGTACTGTTCCGTGCAGGAATAGGCTATTCCGTCGACCTCGAACCTGGACATCCACCATTGGCTCAGGCAACTCGGGCTCACGCTTCCGTCCGCCGCCGGCGTATGTCCCCAGAAAAACAGAAACTTTGGCTTTTCACCTGCGTTGTATGCGCGTCGCAGTTGCTCTAGTTTGTTATTCATAAAAGTTCTCCCGCTTTCTATGATAGGCTTTGCCGGCGTTTTTTGTTATTATCATTTTGATATTATCAAATTAATACAATTGAATCCAATTGTCAATCCATGATTTCTTTATCGCGCAAAAAAACATCGCCAGGGCTCTTGGGCCGTTTGGCGATGTTTTGATTCGATATAAGGCGAAGCGCAAACTTAGCATTTCGCCCAAACACATTTGCTCGCCATAGCGACCAAATTCCGCTAACCTCATTGCCGTACCGCTGCGCGCCGCCGTTTCCCGCTGAGTCATAAGACGCTGGCGTATCGCGCGTACCGCCAATCCATCATATAGGAGAACGTATGTGGCGAACCGAACGCTATGACTCTTGCGTTGCAATCCACCACGTATTTCCGGCGGGATCCTTCACGCCTGCGCGTCGATCAGGATCCCCTGCTCTGCGGGCCGGTTCCATGACGGACACCCCGCCTGCATGAACGGCTTGCTGATAAGTTCCCCTAACATCCTCAACATAAATATGCAATTGAGCAACGGTTGCCTCCCACTTCTCCGTGGCCTCTCCCAGCATGACAATTGTATCCTCAATCTGCACTTCGACATGCATGACAGAGCCATCCGGTCGAAGATAACGTCTAAGTTCGTTCGCGCCGAAAGCTTCCTGCAAGAAATTTATTACACGCTGCGCGTCCGGCACAACTAAATACGGCGAAACACTTGAATAGCCTTTTGGCTTCCAACCGTCAGACATGGATGTGCCCCCCAATTTGTTATTTCAACATGTCGTTCCATTCACTTAAATAGATTGTATGCTCCATCTGCTTAGGTTCAGCAGGCAGCCAGGCTATAAACTCCAGCTCGTTGCCGTCGGGATCGTCGAAATAAACGGCTGCCGCAGGCATCCACGCATGTACGACCGGCTCGATCGGTTCTTTTCCGAGCGCTTTTTTAGGCTCGATCCCTCTTTCTCTTAGCCAGTCGATCGACCCCTTTAACAAATCCAGGTCGATCCCAAAAGCAAAGTGCCGTTTACTAACCTCGCTGCCCTGTGGCACTTCCCAAATGCCAAGCAATTGGCGTTCCTTGCCGATATAAAAGAATGCCCCTTTTCTTTCTTCAATGACTAAGGCAAGTTCGAGTCCCAGCTTCTTATAAAAAACAATCGATGCATTCAAATCCGTAACCTGTAAATGCGTCTCGTACAAATTTTTAATCATCGCGCCGCTCCTTAATTCCCGATTCGCTTGAATTTACGGACTTAATGATCATTGTATAGGAAGGGTATGTTGCCGCCAACTTCAACTGATTTTGGGCATGTAAAACAAGCCGCCAAGGCCCTAAGGCTGCATCGATAGTGCACGCTCTAGATCCCGACAAGAAGCGGTTATGGGCGCCTTGACACACCTGTTCACGTTAAAGCTGGATCCAGATCCGTGGGTCTTGCTCTTCTCGTTGATTATCTTTTATAAGTCACGGCTGCTGAACGCCTATTAGTGGGGCGCCGATTCAACCTTCGTTCTGGGCGTGGCGGTCAAGCCACAATTCCTATGGCCTCTCCGTCCGGGGATCGCGCTAACGTCGGGAAGCGTTGACGATGCCGGTCTCTGGCCCAGTCGAAGCTATTGTCGCTCTGCTCGCGGATACGATCACGCGCACGGTCAGCCCGGTCGCCGACGTACTGACCGGTATTGTCATTACTGTTCTGTAAATCCCTTACTCCTTGTACTTGCTGTCAAGATCCGATTGAGGGGCCGAGCCCAGCGCAGCCTCTTTTCATATTTATTCATGAAAAACACTACCGCTGTAGCCAATAGATTGCGTCTGATTGAGCTCATATTTTCTATGAAAAATCAAGGCTCTGATTAAGTTAATAATCATCGTCGATATAACAGCTCATTAGCGGTCCGCTATTGAGCTTGTCGAGTTGGGAGCCTGAACCTAGGATGGAAATAATTTAAATTACTCTATTTACACAAGATTGAAATTAGTGTACATTATCCTTAAATTACCACTTCAATCATTTTATTGGGTAGGCAGGTGATGTAGCTAAGTAGTAAGTCAAAGATAAATAAATAATTTTACCAAAGAAGAGAGGCCTTTTATGAAAAAAGTATTGCTTTCTATTTTTGCTCTATTAATTGTAATGTCTCCGGCTATTGTCGCTTATGCAGCAACTCCCGTTCAGAATCGATTTGATTCAACTTATAACCCGACAAAGTACAATAATGATTTTATGCAGTACAGAATGAATTGTTATGGTTATGCCTCCCAGTTTTATTACATGGGCAGCGCTTCATCGACTTCACCTTATAAGCAACAACCCGGAGAATTTTATAACAATACGGAGCAATTCGCTTCCCTTATGCAGAGCTATGGATATGCCGCAACTTACTGGAACAATCTGTATGACTTTGTTAAAGATCGTGTGTTTGAAGACTATTCAACCTTAGGATGGTCTATATCTGAAGTGACCAACGCCAATCAAGCGCCTGCCGGTTATAGAAAAATAGCTTTGGTCATTCAGCAAAATGGAGTTTTTAGTGATTATCACTTCTACATGCAGCATAGCGATGGAACATGGTCTCATAAACCGGGACAGTCAACAGTGAGAAATACATCATTCGATACGAATGAAGTATTGACCAATGCCAATATTACAACAAAAGGACAACAGGGCGGCTATGATGACGGAATTAGATTTTTTGTCATCGGCAAAGATGCCGTAACCGATTATCCTCATAACTACGGACAATCCGATACAACAACAAGTACAACCACTGATTTTCGGGATAAGGCGGGCGACAGTATTACTCAAAGTACTTATGTAACGGGCAGCAAGTCTTCCCGGTTCGATTATGCGGGAGATAAAGATTATTTTATGTTTACGCCAACAAGCACCAGGTACCACACAATTACAACCTCCGCAGGCACCGGCTACGATGTGGATGGCGTGCTTTACGATGCAAATGGAAATTTAGTGGCTGCAGATTCCTCGACAACCAATACGAACTTTTATGCATATTTATATGCAGGGCAAACTTATTATATTGGAATGTGGGATTTTACAAACCATATCGATTATTATACGTTGCTGATCTCTTAAGATTATGGAACTGGATAGGGGGATTAAACAATGAGAACAATGAATAAAGTAGCCACAATAGTCGTCGCTGTCACTGCGCTTCTTGCTACTTCCGCAGTTGTCTTTGCAAATAATCCAAATGTCACGCCCTCATGGATGAACAAGGCGGATGCGGATATCGAACAGAGCATTCAAACAAAAAAGGCAGCTTTGGGTGATGTTCCACAGGCCAATTATGAAGCGGATGGTTATAGCGAATTTATAAGTCAAGCTAAGAGCAGAGAACAGACGGAAGCTCTTACCGCGCTGCAAAAAGATAACAGCTTTGGAATAGGCGTATGGAAGCGAGAGGCCCTGAGGATCATAGGGCAGTTGCCGCAAACCAGCACAAGATTGAGCGTCGAGGATGTTAAACGCGTTATTAGTACGAACAGCGATATAGAATCGGTCGCGATGGCATTTAACAGAATCGCCGGGGCACCAGATTGGGAAGGCGGAAGCGGAATTGCCCGCTCGATTTATTTTACGGACGATCTTCATAAGGAACTTATTGTAATCATGCTTGGCAAAGTTCTGTATGTCATTATTGACGAAAACGGAAAGCAACAGGTTAAAGACCTAGTGGAATTAAAACAGCAGGAAACGCCAAAACCTACAACAGCACCGTCTCTGTAAACAAGAACCGTGTGAATGTCCATTGCAGGAGATGTTGAAACAGAGTAGGCCCATGTTGAGCATTGGTTTCTCAAAGTCGGACGTGCAGATCAAAACATTTGATTCTATGCACTACCTGGCGTATATAAAACGAGCTGTCAAGGCCTTAGGGCTACTTGACGGCTCGTTTACTGTTTAGATACTTTATGCGTTTTTTGGGACTAATTCGTTCCCCGTCGCGATCGGGTTATCGCCATACGACACCCAATCGCTCCAGCTCCCGACGTAGAGCTTCACGTTCGGATATCCCGCTTCCGTCAGCGCCAGCACGTTCGGCGTCGCCGTCACGCCCGCGCCGCAGTAGACGATGATCTCCGCATCCACTGGAATATCCTCGAAGCGAGCCTTTTGAACCTCGGCGCCCTGAAAGACGCCGCCCGGCGAGCCGGCTTCCCAGAAACGGTTGATGGCGCCCGGAATGTGCCCCGCCTTGGCGTACTTGCTCGTATCCTCGCCCGTATAATGAGCGGGCTTGCGCGCGTCGATTAGCACAGCTCCCTCGCGCCCGATCGCCGCATGCACCTGCCGGACGTCCGCGAGCAGCGCCTCGTTCACGCGGGCAACGAACGTCCTGGCCACCGGCGCCGGCAGCTCGCGCGTCACGGGATGGCCGGCGTCGCTCCAGCCGGAGTAACCTTCCGCCAGCAGCCGCACCCGCTCGTGGCCGAGATACTTGAGCGTCCACCAGAGCCTCGCGGCGATGCTGCCACCCTGGTCGTCATACACGACGACTTCCGTCTCCTCGCCGATGCCCGCAGCGCCTAGCTTCCGCGCGAACGCGTCAAGCGGCGGCAGCGGATGCCCGCCTCCATGCTGCTCTTTCGGCCCTGACAAGTCCGCGTTAAGGTCAAAGAAGACCGCGCCCGGAATGTGGCCTTCCCCGTAAGCGCGCCGCCCCTCATCCGGCTGGCCGAGCACGAACCGCACGTCCGCGAAGACGACGTTCGGTTTGCCAAGCAAGGCCGCAGCCTCACGGACGCTGATCAAATTAGACATGTTTAAGCTCCTCCGATCGGCAAAATAAGCTCCGTGACATAGTTATCGCTGTCCGTCGTGCTCCACGGATCGATGATATATCGCTCGTACGAAGTCCCCTTCAGCGCCACCGACTGCCGCTCCGCCCACTCCTGCACCTCGCGGTACGTCTGCCCGATCGTCCGGTAATCGCCGCGATGGACGATGCTGATCGCCTCGAAGCCGCCGACTTCGGTCGTCAGCCCCTCGCTCGTCCCGTCGTCGATGACCGCTGTATAGCAGTCGACGCCCGTGAACGTCCGGTCGATGCGCTGCCCGATGTCCTCGAAGTACAGCATGAAAGGGCCGTATGCGTAAAGGTTGTGGCGATTGCACAGCTCGACGAACAGATTGCTGTACAGCACCTCCATGTCCGCCTCCTGCCGATCCTTCACCTCGTAGCGGAACGTCATCGTGCGGTAGAGCGGAAACTTCGCGATCTGGATCTCCCGCGCCTTTGGCGGCTCGGCCAGCAAGGACTCCCCTTGCTTCAGCAGCCGGTGCCATTCCTGGATGGCGAAGTGCTTCTTCTGCAGCTCGGCCATCTGCTTCTCGACGATCAGGAGCTCCTTGGCCATGTAATCCTCCAGCACGTCGAGGTTCTGGCGCTCCAGCATTTTCCCGATATCCTCGAGCTTGAAGCCCAGCTGCTTGTAATATTTGATGAGGGGGATCTTCCGCATGCCTTCCTTGGAATAGTAGCGGTAGTTGTTGTCCGGCGAGATGCGCTCCGGCTTGAGCAGCCCGATGTCGTCGTAGTAACGCAGTGTGCGGATCGGAATCCGGCACAGCTTGGACACCTCGCCGATCGAATACCATTCCATGTGGGCTCCCCCCTCCGCTCTTTTTTTTCGAAAATGCCGATTGTCCGTTGCCGTCATACGCACGCTAGAGCAGCCGCTTGATCGCTTCCTTCATCCGCAGCAGCTCCGGATCGAGCAGCCGTTCGCGCTTGTCGCCGAGTCCGAAGCCGACGGTCAGCTCCTCCTTCACGACGCCCGGCCGCGAGGACAGCACGTAGATCCGGTCCGACAGCAGGATCGCTTCCTCGATATCGTGGGTGATGAATAGAATCGTCGCGCCGAACGATTCCTGCACCTCCAGCAGCCACGTCTGCATGCCGCTTTTGGTCATGGAGTCGAGCGCGCCGAACGGTTCGTCCAGCAGCATGATCTCGCCTGAAGCGAGAAACGTACGCAGAAAGCTCGCCCGCTGCTTCATGCCGCCCGACAGCTGGCCCGGATATTGGTCCTCGTAGCCGCGCAGCCCGACCCGGTCGATCAACGCGTCCGCCCGCTCGCGCGCCGCCTTCTTTTTCGTTCCTTTCAGCCGAAGCGGCAGCGTGATGTTGTCCATGACCGTCTTCCACGGGAGCAGCAGGTCCTTCTGCTGCATGTAGCCGATCTCCCCGCTTACCTTCATCTCGCCCTGGTCGGCCGGGAGCAGTCCCGTAATCATGTTAAAAAGAGTACTCTTGCCCGAGCCGCTCGGCCCGAGAATGGAGACGAACTCCCCCCTGCCCACGCGGAGCGAGACGTCCCGCAGCACCTCCGCCTCGCCGAAGCGCTTGCCGACGCGGTCCAGCGCGATCAGAACGTCTTCGCCGCGGCTCGCCGCCGCCGGTTGCTCTTGCAGCTTCTGCATGGCCATCACCTCGATCTCCAATGGGTTGCCCGGTTGCCGAGCCGGTTGATGACGGCAATCAGGACGACGCTGACAAGGACGATGACCAGGATGGAGGCGAACACCTTATCGAGCGCGTAGGCATTCTTGGCCCGCACCATATACACGCCGATGCCCTTCGTGCCGCCCTGCCATTCCGCGATGATGGCCGCCATAATCAGGTAGGTCGCGGCGATCTTGAGTCCCGAGAAAAAGTTGACCATCGCGTAGGGCAGCTTCAGGTGCAGGAAGGTCTGGAGCTTGCTCGACTTGTATGCGCGGAACAGGTTCACGTAGTCCCGGTCTACCTTTTCGAAGCCGTCGACCAGGCTGATGCAGATGGGGAAAAAGCACACCATGACGATAACGAGCACCTTGGGCAGCATGCCGAAGCCGAACCAGATGATCAGAATGGGCGTGATGACAATCGTCGGCACGGTCTGGGACACGATCAATATAGGATAGAGCGACTTCTTGACGATGTCGAAGCTGTCCATCAGAATGCCGAGAACGAACGCCAGCACGATGGAGAGCAGGAAGCCGAGCGCGGCTTCGTACAACGTCGTGCCGACATGGCCGGCGATGGCGCTGAAGTCGTCGATCAGCGCGTTCACGGTATCCAGCGGAGAAGGAAGAATATACATCGGCACGTCCGCCAGCGTCACGATCAGCTGCCAGAGGACGATGACGGCCAGCAAGGCGAGGAACGGGTACAGCCGTTGATCCGGTCGAATGCGTCTAGTCATAGGTTGTCACGCCTTAATTTTTATAATTCCGACTGAATTACTTATAATTTAACAAGCGTTTGTGTGCCTGTCAATCCTGTCGCGATGTCGCTTAGCCGCCGCGATACGGCCGCTGCCTTAAATAATCCAGCAGCGCCTGACCATGCTCGCCCCGGAACCATGCCGCATGCCCCAGCCAGTACAGATCGTATGCCATGTCCGCATTGGACGCGGATCGCACGATGCCCGCGAAGTAGTCGATCTCGGAGAGCGCGAACTCCGCATGCACAAGCGGCAGCAGCGCGGGCAGCGCCGCCTGTTCGGTCGCGCTCAGCGGCCGGACCGACTCATAGCCGGCGAGCAGCGCTTCCACGTCGGCATATGCGACCAGGCCGTCCTGTTTGCCCGCGTGAAGCGCGAGCCAATCCACCGTGCCCCGCTCAATCGCAGTCGCCAGATCGTAGACCGCGTTGGTGCGGTCCGCAAGCCCGAAGTCGAGGATGGACGCTACCTCCGTCCCTTCCGTGTCTTCGCGCCACAGCAGGTTCGACGCATGCCAGTCGTTGTGCGTCCAGAGCGGGTGCAGACCGGCCAGATGCGGTGCAAGCCGGTCATAGAACGGCAGGAGCGTCGCCTCGAAGTCCCGCTCCCACGGACGGCTCGCCAGATAGCCGGCGAGCGCCTCGCGGCGGGCGATATAACTCCTCAGCGCGGCGCGCGGATCGGCGGCGGCGCTTGCGAAGATCGAGAAGCTCGAGACGAGCGGCCGCACCCGTCTCGCCGGCGCATCGAAGCCCGCCGCCGCGACGTGCATGCGGGCCAGCGCTTCCCCGGCCGCATAGGCATGGGCCTCCCGCTGGAAAGGACTCCACGAGACGGCGTCCCGGTACAGATCCGTCCCCTGCGCGAGCCGATGGACCTCGTACGTCCACTCGTCCATCGCATAGGCGGTCGCCCCGTCTCGTCCCTCGAGGATCACACTGACCGGGATGCCGTTCGCCCGCAGGTGGCGGATGAACCGATGCTCCTCGTTCAGCCCTTCGACGTCCCGCACCGAATGGTGGTGCCGCTTCACGAACAGGCGGCCGCCGCCGGACGTCTCGGCGATCGCCGCGCTCGAGAACGGGCGCGGGCTATGCCAGACAAGCGCCGTCGCCTCGCCGATATCGGCCGCGTACCGGCTGAGCAGCCGGTTCGCTTCCTCCAGCGCGATCGGCGCCCAGTCCGGCCGGACCAGCTCCGCGCTCATGCCGTGGGCCTGCACCGCTGCGTCTGGCACTGCACCCGGTGCCGCCCCCGCCGCCGCTTGCGCCCGCTCGCTCATATCGCGGACCTCTGCGGCAGGTAATCGTTCGTATAAGCGCTTCGCCAGCCCTCTTTGTCATGCAGAATGCCATGCTCGGCAAGCCACGCCGCATAAGGCTCGATCAGCTCGACCCGCTGGCGCCCCCATGCGCCGTCGTGCAGCCAGGTCGGCGCGATCAGCGGCAGCGAACGCTCGAACAGCCGCCTCGGGAAGTAAGGGACGAACTTCTCGAACACCGGCACAGCCGCAAGCGGATCGGCGGCGACCGCCAGGTACCCGCGCTCCGTCGCCTCCAGAAACGCGCGGACCACCTCCGGCTCCCGCTTCGTAAGCGCCTCCTGGGTGCCGAGCAAATAACTGTGATAAGGCGGCGCCCCGATCTCGTCCACCGGCCACACGATGCGCTCCGACTCCGGCACCGCGGTATCCATCAGAATTTCCCACGCCCAGTAGCTGCCGAACGTCGCGTCCGCTTCGCCCGCGGCGATCGCATCCGGCGTCAGCTCCCGGGTCCCGGCATCCACGACGATGATCGCGTCGGGATCGCCGCCGTCCGCCCGCACCAGCTGACGGATCATCGCGAGCCCCCGCGGCGTCGGATTCATCGCCACGCGCTTGCCGGCCAGATCGGCCGGCCTGCGAATGCCCGTGCTCCGCACCGTCTGCACCGTCTCCATCCCGCGATGATTGATCGCCGCGACGCCGACCACCACCTGCTGTTTTTCCCGCTGCACGAGCAGCCGGTTGCTGGGAAAAATGCCGAAGTCCGCCTCTCCCCGCGCCAGATAAGCCAGCGTGTCTCCCCGCCCGGGGTCGTACACGGTGAATTCGACGTCGAGCCCTGCCTCGCGATACCAGCCCTGCTCTCTCGCATAATAGAACCCGGCCGAATTTGTCCAAGGGTAGAAGTATTCCAGCATAACCTTCAAGTTTCTCATGAGGCCGACTTCCTTTTTTATAAAATGGTCTATCCCCGGTTCCCTAGCAGGATCCCGCCTTGCCTTATCTTGCCTTACCTGGCCTTGCCTTGCCGTGTACCCCGTCCTCGTCACGCCTTAGGCAGAAACTCGTTCGTAAAGACGTCCGTCGCGACCAGGTCCTTGTCGATCAGGCCCTTCTCCTTCAGAAATTGCGCGTAGGCGTTCCAAACTTGCTCTTTCATCTGCCCCCAAGCCGGCGCATCGGCGATGTACTGCGTCGCCAGATACTTCTGACTCTCCACCGCGAGCGTCTTGTCGATCTCCGGCGCGTGCTTGAGCAGCAGCTCCGCACTCTCCTCCGGATGTGCGATCGCGTATTGGTAGCCTTCTTCCGTCGCCTTCAGGAACTTCCGTACCTTGTCCGGGTCATTCTTCAGCGTCTTGGTGCCCGCGATCAGGATCGGCGTGTAGTAGTCGAGCGCAGGGTCCAGATCCTTGGCCGCGATATAGTTGATTTCGACGCCCCGGTTTTTCGCTTCGATCCCCGTCCAGCCCTCGAAGATCCAGGCAAAGTCCACGTTCTTGCTCGTCGCCGCGAAGAAATCGTCGCTGCCGATGTCGACCCGCTTCAGCTTGCCGTAATCGGCGCCGTTCTTCTCCATGACCGCCTGCAGCACCGCTTCCTCGGAGGGAGAGCCCCAGCCGCCGTACACCTTGCCTTCGAAGTCCTTCGGACTCGTAATGTTCTTGTCCTTGGGGGAGGCGAAGCCCGACGTGTTGTGCTGGATCAGCGTGGCGACCGCCTTGATCGGCAGCGGATCCTTGCTCGTGAGCGCGTACGTCACGTCCTCCTGATAGCTCACGCCGAAGTCGCCCTTACCGGCGGCGATCAGCGTCGCGGTCGTGCCTTCCGACGGCTGCACGATGTCGACGTCCAGCCCTTCCGCGCTGTAGTAGCCCTTTTCCAGAGCGACGTACAGCCCCGTGTGGTTCGTGTTAGGCGTCCAATCCAAAATGACCTTGACCGCCTCCGCCTTCGTGCCGCCTGCCTCATTCTTGTCGCTTCCGCAGCCTGCCAGCAGCCCCGCCGCCAATCCTGCGATCGCCAATATTTTTATCGTTTTAGCCGCCATCTTCATCTTCCCTCTCCTGCGTGGCCTCATTTAATTTTGTAATTCCGATTGAATTACACTGGTTTAGAGAAAATAATAACCCTCCAGTCAGCTGGAGGGTCAAGTATTTCCTTGGCGAGTATGCGAAAATAGCAGGGATAGCATGGGGAGCGTGCATTTCGGCAAGCGTTCATGCAGGTTAAATGGGGAGGCTTGAGCGGCCGTGCGTTATGCGTTACTCGATTGGGACAATACAATTCACCGGGGCTACACCATATATGGATTAACGGATCATCTTGTCGAAAAGGGAATTGTCGCGTACGGCATTCATCCGATTCTTGAACGGATTAAAGAGGCGTACCGCCTGCAGGAAATCTCTTACGCAGACTATACGCTCCAGACGTGCGAGACGTTCGCCGAGGCGCTGGCGGGTTGTTCGCTTGAGGCCTATCGCGCGGGTGTCGCTTCTTTTGTATCCGAAAATGCGCGGCACTTATTCGACGAAGCTGAGCCTCTGTTCACGCTGCTGCGCCGCTATCAGATCGAAGTTTATCTCGTCAGCGGCGCGCCCGCCGAGGTGCTGAGAGCTTATGCGGAGCGGTTTGGATTTAGCGGACTGTTCGGGTTTGAGCTCGAGGAGCGGGACGGTACGCTGACCGGAAAAGTCGCGTGCAACTATGGGGTGGACAAGGCTCGCGTGCTGCAGTTGCCGACATTCCAGGCGCCTGGCGCCGTTCATGTGCTTAGCATGGGCGATGCGGTTGCGGATGTTCCGTTGTTGGATCATGGTCGGGTTGCGGTTATTGTGGGAGAAGGAAGGCTGGCTCTGCGCATGGGAGCAAGGGCTTTACGGTTTGGGGAGAAGGATTGGAATCTGGAAACAATGGAGAAACACTTGTTGACTGATGCTACTAGATAGGTTCCGACTTTTCACTGCCCCTATCCCAACATTATTTCTTAACATATTTTGAAGAGCTAGAAATTTAGAGTCAGAAACCTTCTTAATTTAGAAGGCTTCTGACATCCCATTATAACTGATCTCGGAACTCCCAATTACAACCCCAATATTTGTTTCTTTTTAGCATCAAACTCTTCCTGCGTTATAATTCCGGCATCTTTGAGTTCCGAGAGTGCTCTCAAGTCTTGAATTGAATGAGATGGTTGTGGAGGTTGAGAAGAACTGCGAAGAGATCTATTGGTTTTGTAATTGGTAATATAATCTCTAATCTTCTCGGCAGTTTTCATGTTTCCGGGTTGTATCAATACCACGTTTGCAGCAGCGCCCTTTAAATTGTCCTTCTTTGTTTGTTGCAAGTTTGGAGTGATAACCTGTAAATAGGGAACTTTTAAAAACGGCTTGACGATGCTGATCGTTACAACAGATTCAAGGGGAATCGTTTGCGTCTGTCCATTTAGCCTTTGAATATTACTCGGTTGAATAATTAGGTAATCCTCATATAGCTCCAATGATGAAGTACCGCCGCTTATTTTGTGTATCATTTCGACACCTCAAGTTGTTTTTTTCCATTATATCTCAAATAAAGATATCGTTCTACAAAATTTGTATTAATGTATTTTCGCCTTCATCCTCTCCACGATACGTTGTCCGCGGCGCGAGGCGGGAGCGTGCAGGCGAACCGCAGCGAGATCGACGCCATCATTTCCTATATGCAAAGGTTCTACATGGAGAACCACACCGTCGAATCGTTGGCAGAACGATGCGGCATAAAAGCCAAACGCTTCTCCTATTTATTCAGCAAGTATACGGGAAGCTTCCCGATCGATTATCTCATCCGGCATCGGCTGGATCGCGCCAAGCAGCTGCTCGCTGCGAGCGATTGCGCCATTTTCCAGGTTGCGGAGAGCGTCGGTTATGCGGATACGCATTATTTCAGCCGACTGTTCAAGAAGTACGAAGGCTGCTCGCCGGGCGAATACCGCAATCGATTGGGCAATCGTCCACTTCTGTTTCGTTAATTGTCTATTTAGCCGGAACGTCCCGCGCATCTATAATGGTTGCAATCACGCAAGGGCAAGGAGCGCGGCGCTCAATGACAAGAATGGAACAAATTAACATCGGAGGACGGGGAGTCGACGTCTATTTGCCTCCGTCTTATCTCACCTCGAACAAACGTTACCCGGTCGTCTATGTGTACGAAGGCGGCGAACTCATCAAGCAGTGCGTCAACCATGTGTACCGCTTATATCTGGAAGGATGGCTGCCCCAGCTGATCCTGGCCGGCATCGAGGCGTCCGACGGACGCGAGGAATACATGCCTTTCGGAGAAGGCCGCGCTTAAGCCGATGAACTCTCCGTCGGCGCGCAGGAAGGCGATGCGCACAGGAGCACGGCGAGGCGGGCGCTTGAGCTTCGCAAGCTGTGGCGCGGACAAGGCATTGGCGGTGACAGGCTCGCTTTTGAGCTGGAGGAGGAAGGCACGCACGATGCGATGTTCATCGCGAAGCAATTTCCCAAAGCGCTGACGTGGTTCTACGGAAAGGACGCGGAGCGGCCGCCGGAGCAGCAAGCACGGCATGGGGCGGAAAAAGGTACGATCGCTTCTGCGCGTTATGAGGTTCCTGGCACGGAGACGTTCTCGCTGCGGTCGGAACGCTCGGGGCTCAGCTATCGGATCTTCGTCTCGTTCCCGATGAGACCGGCTCCGACGGAAGGCTACCCGGTGCTCTACGCGCTGGACGGCAACGCGCTTTTCGGTTCGATGGCCGAAGCGATGCGCATGCATTCCTGGAATCCCAACGGCATCGCCCCGGGCATGATCGTCGGCATCGGCTACGATACGGAGGAGCCCTTCGTATACGGGCGCAGAATGTACGATTTTACCGTCGAAGTACCGGCATCGGATGTACGTTCCGACGGAATGCCATGGCCGCCGACAGTCGGGGCGGACGCGTTCCTGGCCTTTTTGGAGGAGGAGCTAATACCGCAAATCCAGCGCCGTTATCCGGTCGACGTCTCCCGGCAGTCGCTGTTCGGTCACTCGCTTGGCGGTTTCTTCACGCTGTACGCGCTGTTCGACCGGCCTTCGCCGTTTCGTACGTTTATCGCGGGCAGTCCTTCGATTTGGTGGAACGACCATGCGCTGCTGCGCAAGCTTCCGGCATTCGAGGAAATGCTGGCTCGGGGGACCGTCCGTGCAGAGCTCCTGATTGCGGTCGGGTCGGAAGAGGATCACTCGATGATCGAAGACGCCTCGCAGCTCTATCAGAGATTAATGAAGCCATTTGGGGATCAAGGGCTAGATCTCGCCTATATGCGCATTGAGGGAGAAGAGCATCTGTCGGTCGTTCATCCGATGATCAGTAAAGTATTCAAGTACTTGTTTAGGTAATTGTCCACTTCTTGCTTGGTAATTGTCTATGTTCAGAGAACGGGTTCTTTCGCTATACTATTTTTGATGCGTAAATATGCGCTTTACTTGACGATCTGCGCCGTATGGCTGCTAAGCGCATGCGGCAATGCCAACGACGCAAACGAAGCCTCGCCGTCGGCTTCTTCAGCCGCATCGCCATCCGCATCCGCTTCGGCTTCCGCATCTCCGTCCGCCGTCGCCTCGCCATCGCCGGTCGCGACCAGCTTTACGGACGACTACGGCCATGAGGTGAAATTAGCGTCCACGCCGGTGCGCATTCTTGCGCCTTACATGGAAGACGCGCTGGTGACGCTGGGCGTGACGCCTGTGGCCAAGTATTCCGCGAGCGGCACGGTGCAGGAGCATCTTGAGCCGTGGCTGGCCGGCCTACCGACGATCGACCTGATGAACGGCCTCTCTCCCGAAGCCGCGCTTGGCTTCACGCCCGATCTTATCATGATCAGCTCGCACTTCCTCCCGGTCGAGAGCTACGAGACGATCGCCAAGGTTGCGCCGACTTATTTGTTCAATGGAGATGCGACGGGCTGGAGAGAACAACTGGGCAAAGTCGCCGAGCTTCTGGGCAAACAGGACGTAGCGGAGCAGAAGCTGACCGAATACGATGCCAAGATCGCCGAGGCAAAAGCGCGATTGGCCAAGGCGACCGAAGGAAAGACGGTTGCGATCGTATGGCCTTCGGAGAAGGAGTTTTACCTGGTAGGAAGCGACTTTCTATCCGGCAAGCTGGTCTACGGCGAACTTGGCTTGAAGCCGCACGAGCTTGCGAACGGGACGCCTGACAACTTCGGCTCGCTTACGTTCGAGAAGCTGCCGGACCTGGATGCAGACGAGCTGTTTATCATTATCCCGGAAGGCCAGACCGAGGAACAAGTTCGCAAAATGCTGGAAGACATTCCGCTGTGGAAGACGCTGCCCGCCGTCAAAAGCGATCGCGTCCACTACGTTTCCTCCGGCCACTGGATCAATTCCGCCTACATGGCCAATCTGGCCGTATTGAAGGACGTGACCGAGGCGCTGCTGCCGTAAGGCTGCATGCAGCTTAAGATATTCGCCCTGCCGGAAGCGATCCATGCCGAAGCGTTAACGTATCGCGATATAAATTTCCACCTGTCCGTCATCCGGCTTCACATGCTCGCCATAATACTCAAAATCGCCCGTAAACGTCCGCTCGTTGCCGGCTTGCTGCGACCACTGCCAGATGCCTGCCCATGACCGCTGCACCACCTCTACGATCGGCCCTCTATCCGTGACGAATACGGCGTATCTTGAAGCCGGCACCAAAAAGGTTTTAACGGATTCCATGGGGAGATCCTGCGGATTCTCCCCTACGTGCACGCCAAGCATGACTTCATAGCATCCGAGATGATCCTGCTCATAATTGAAATAGCAACTATAAAAGCCTGGAGATTGAATATAAGCGCCCAATCCAGCTTTAATCTGATCCGCGTAGAATTGTTCATACAGCTTTCCTAGCTTTCCTGCGCCGCTTAATTCCGCTGCGTTTGTGGTGACGGTGCTGATCCCGGCCAATAGGAAGGAAGGTCGTTCTTCAATGCGAACAGGCTCTAAGTACATGGGCGATCACTCCTTTATCTGAATACGCCCAGTATAATCGAACCAACCTGACAGCATTCTGTCAGGTTGGCTTTCGGCTTTTATATTTTTCTGCGATATGCGCTGCACGGCTGGCGATGATCTCCCGCAGGTGGGGAGGCTCCATCACCTCTACGTGATGTCCCATGCCCAGAATAAAACGATACAGCCATTCGTCTTCCGGATACGCCTTCTTCACCTGACACCTGCCGTCGGCCACCGGCAAGAGCGCCTCGATGCCGAACCATTCCTCCGCCAGATGACGGGCTTCGGCATCGAAGCGCAGGACGATCTCTTCCGACTGAGACTGCTCGCACGGACTTCCGCTAGTATTGGCGGCCTGCGTAGGCAGCTCCCGGCGGGCGAATGTCTGCCCAGAGGAGAACGCCAGATCCTTCATTCTGTGCAGCTTGAACAGCCGGAACTGCTCCTTATCCAGACAGTAAGCTTGCAGATACCACTGTCGTCCCTTCATAACGAGCGTATGCGGCTCGATCTGCCGATGCGACAGCTCGCCCTCAGCGTTGGAATAGAGGAGTCCCACGACAAGGCAGCGATCTATCGCTTCCTTTAACAGCCGCAATTTGGGCTGCAGTCTCTCGTTGCCGTCCCAAGGCGCATAATCGATCCGCACGCTGCTCGTCTTATGGTGAAATTCCTCGGCGCGCTCGGGCGGGACGACGCTATTGATTTTCTCCATGAGCAGGAGATGCCGTTCGCTGCCGTATGAGGTCGAGATGCTTTTGAGCGCGGTAACGAGGGAGGCAAGCTCGTCATTGGTCATCACGTTGCGGTCCAAACGATAGCCTTCCGTCAATCCGATGCCGCCGTTCGTTCCCTGGTAAGTAATGACGGGAATGCCGGCTGCGTGGATCGCTTCCACATCCCGATAGATCGTCCGAACGGACACCTCGAAGCGCTCCGCGAGCTCCTTGGCTTGCACGATACGACGATTCATGAGCAGGACAATAATGGATAATAATCGTTCCAGCTTCACTGCATGCACTCCTGACGCGCGCGATCTTCTTGGCTTTCTACTATTTCTACCCCACGCTTAATAATCCTTGCATGGACTTCCAATCTTACTTGCCAAGCTGATGCACGAGCGCCCAAAAAAGGCTGCGCCAGGTCGCATACTCACCTTTCATTAATCAACGACGTTAAACCACCCCGGAACACTGGTAATCATCCCCCACATGACATCGGGAATTCTCAACGTCTTTTGCGAAGAGCGCGAGAGCATCGTCGTGATGTCCGCTTGGCGTCCGGTTCTTACCTTTTCGACCCAGTCCGGATTCAGCAGCATGGCACGGCCCAGCCCAACTAAAGGAATGCCGGTCGCGAGCGCTTGAACAACATCTTCCGGGGTCCACAAGCCGCCGACGCCGATGACAGGGATACGGTCTCCCACGCGCTCCTGAATCATGACGATTCTTGACTTCCCTATGCCCTCTTCTCTCCTTGGCGGAGCCCAGAAGCGATCCACGGATACATGTATAAAGTCCAAGCCTTGTTCCGCCAGCACTTCCACGAATTGAAGGGTGTCGGCCATCGTAATTCCGGGATTTTCATTCTCTTCCGGAGATATACGATATCCGACCGCGAACGGCGTTACGGCGTGCTTGGCAACGGTATCCTTCACGCGTCTTATCAATTCGAGCGGGAAGTTCATTCGCTTCTCCAAGGTTCCGCCCCAATGGTCCTCCCTGCGGTTGGAATGGGGGGAGAAAAATTGCTGAAGCAAAAAGCCGTTGGCCCCATGCAGCTCGACTCCGTCAAAGCCCGCTTCGATCGCCCTGCGAGCGGCCTGCGCAAAATCATCGATGACCGTTTCAATTTCCGCTTCGGTCATCGCCCTGGGAACGGCCGCCCCCTCCCGCTCTGCCGCGACTGCGCTAGCGCTAAGCGCTTGGCCGTCCGGCAGCAATACCGGCGTGCTCAGTCGGCCGCCATGAAAAAGCTGTACGAACGCTTTCGTTCCATTTTTCCGAATGACGGATGCCATTTTCTTTAATCCCGGGAGCAGATCGTCGTCGTCGATCCCAAATCCGTTCTCGCCCAGCTTGCCGGATTGCGACACGAGTGCACTGGAGGTGAAAAGCAAGCCGGTCCCCTGTGAACGGAGATCATAATAAGCGAGTTCATTTTCCGTTACTTCTCCGTTAGCTTGACTTGCCATTAGGGTCATCGGGGCCATCGCAATCCGATTGTCGACGGTTACGCCGGAAGGAAAGCGGAAGGACGAAAATATGGTTTCGTACGAATTGCTCATGTTTAATCTCCTCTAGGTACGTATTTTATTAAAGACCGATCGGTCCATAATAATCAAAAAAATTAAGGACCACTTAGTCCATAATAGTGAAAAAGAAAAACGAACTAGTCGCGTTCGTTCAGCTTCTCCAGGATGACGGAAATGGTATCCTCCATAATGTCTCGATGTGCCTTCGCTCGAATCATCACATTGATTCCTTGCAGAGATACCGTTAGGAAGCGGGCAAGCTTGCGCGATTCAGTTCCGGTGCAGAGCGAGCCGTTCTGTTTGCCACGTTCGATGGCCTCCAGGAAAACCTGCTCGATTTCATGAAAGTCGCTTTCCACCATCTCCTGAAGCTTGGGGTCATGGGGGGCTAATTCAATCGCTTCATTCGCAGTCATGCAGCCCATTTGGTTTCCCTTGCCGTCCAGTACCGTCTGAAATGCGGTCGAGATCGCCTGATAAGCATCGGGCTGGCTCAAGCACGCGGAGAACCCATCCATACGGTCCTTTTTGTACAATTCGAACGCCCGGAGAAAAAGCTCGTGCTTGCTGCCGAATGTCTCGTACAGGCTGCTCTTGCTAAGACCCGTCGCCTGAAGCAAATCATTAAGCGAAGTTGGCTCAAAGCCCTTTGACCAAAAAAGCGTCATCGCCTTCCTTAGCACATCTTCCTCATTGAAATTACGCGGCCTGGCCACTTTGCTTCACCACCTGAATAGCAGTATACAACATTACGGACCGATAAGTCCATAATGTTGTCGAATTATTCTCCATTCAGTTGCTTAAGCTCGAAGTCAGGTACGAAAAAATAAGGGCCGGACGTTCACATCGCGTGAACGCTCGGCCCTCGATTTCTGTATAAATAGCATTCCCTTATCATTCATGATCATTCATGTTACAAGCTCGTCGCCGCCGTCCCCGCCATCAGATCGGTCAGCGCATCCTGAATGACCGAGGCCGGAATCGCAAAGCCGATGCCTTGAGCTTCTGCGTTCACCGCCGTGTTCACGCCGATGACCTCGCCCTTATCGTTCAGAAGCGGGCCGCCCGAGTTGCCAGGGTTAATCGAGGCGTCGGTCTGCAGCAGATGCTTGTATTGATGCTCGGTGCCATCTTCTTCGGCGATCGTAATCGGGCGTTCCTTGGCGCTGAGCACGCCGACGGTCATCGTGTGATCCAGACCGTAAGGGTTGCCGATCGCGATTACCCAGTCTCCGATGTTGGCTTGATCCGAATCGCCGATCGCCAGGGCCGGGAACTTCTTGCCGTCCGGGCTTTCGACCTTGATTACGGCCAGATCGAGATCCTCGTTCGAATTGACGACCTTTGCCGTGAGGGGCTCGTCGTATCCGGGGACGGTAACCTTCAGCTCCGTCGCGTCTGCAATGACGTGTTCGTTCGTCAAGATGTAGCCATCCTCGTTAAAAAAGAAACCGGTCCCCGTGCCCATCAGCTCGGGCTCGCTGCTCTGCTGCGACTGCATCGATTGCCCGCGCGGATCCGTCCGGCCGCCGCCGCGTCCGCCGAAAAGGCCGTTTGCCGACGATTGGCTCTCGACGCCGTAATTCTCGATCTCCACGACTGCGGGATTCGCCTGGTCGAACACGGTAGAGATCTTCTCGTCCACGCTCGAGGAAGCAGAGACCGATGCCGTCGTAAGTCCGGCTGCGTCCGAGTATGAGCTGCCTGCCGCTGCCGACTCGACCACGGCGGAGGTGCCTCCGCTGAACAGGTTCATCCGATCCGACATAACGCTCAATCCGCCGACGACCAGGGCGCCGACCAGGAATGAGGCGAAGATCGACTTGGGCGAGAATCCCTTAGGGCGATCCCCGCGCCGATTGCCGCGGCCTCCGTGACCGCCACTGTTTTCGGTAGCTGCTTGTTCTTCTGCCGCTGCGTTCAACTCTTCCTCGTAAAAGGTGCGCAACGATTCTACTCGTGTAGAAGAATCGTAGCTATAGATCGAAACAGGCTCGTTATGGTTACTCATTTCATGGTTCTTCTCGTTATGTTCGTTCATTAGAGTCATCCTCCCATGCTTGCTGGCTATGACTCTATCTTGGACCTCCAACCTAAATCTGAGCTTAAATGAGCCTAAAAGGTTCCTGAAAGATTACGTGGCCAAGTCGCCTCGGAAGGTAGACTTTGCGGCGTATCTACAATTAGAGAATTCTGAAAAAGCGACGCTTCTCGTCAAAGCGCCGGCTAATTATATCGAGCGCTCGTCCCCAAAAAACACGACGGACGTACTCCAATCCATCGAGCAGTTATTGACGACGGGCAATACACCGCAAGCGCTCCAGCGCGCCCTTCTCTACATGGTCACGCTCGGCGTCGACTCCGCTCCCGCTTCTTTCCGGACGTTCACGACAGGCGAAGCAGCCCGTTTTTTTGGAGTCAGCGTAGCCACTTAGATTCATAGAAAAGCGGGGGGACTGGTAATGCGTTTCCCCTCCAACATTATTCAACTCGAGAAGGATTTCGACGCCGTTCTTCTAGATTCACGTGATGGGGACGGGGATATTAACAAGCATGCGAGTCACACGCCATTCATTCATCTTCAAGGATGGCTCGCGGCTTTTGGTCACGGAGGAATTGAGCGGCGGACTTATTGAAGTTTCTTACTACAACTGGGTCGATCAAGCATCACATTCATCCTCCCGGGCAAGCCACGCTGACCAACCGAACCCGTTTTCCTAATTCTCACCACTAGGAACTCCCCGCAATCATGGAGCATATTTTTTTGGCGTTGCTCGCCTCCAAGAAGGTCTAATTTTTACAATGAGAAGCGTAATGGGACGAGATAGCTGTAGTATGTGCGACTACAGCCTCCCACCCGATGATCCGGAGCTACCCGGCTACCCCTTGACCGCTCCGATCATCACGCCTTTGACAAAGTATTTTTGCAGAAACGGATACAGAAGCAGAATCGGCACCGTCGCCACGATGATCGCGGCGTATTTGATCGTCTCCCCGATCGGCATCTTGTCGGCGCCGCCCACCCCGGTCATCATCGAATCCGTGCTGTTCGTGATGAGGATCTCCCGCAGGATGAGCTGCAGCGGGTACAGCTCCCGGGTGCGCAAGTAGATCAGCGCGGTGAACCAGCTGTTCCAGTGACTGACGCCGTAGAACAGGATCATGACCGCTACGACCGGCATGGACAGCGGCAATATGATGCGGAACAGGACGGTAAAATCGTTCGCCCCGTCCAGCTTCGCCGATTCCTCCAGGCTGACCGGCACGCTCTGGAAGGCCGTCCGCATGATGATCAGGTTATAGGCGCTCATCGCGCTCGGGATAATGAGCGCCCAGCGGCTGTCGAGCATGCCGAGGTTGTTGATGAGCAGGTACGTTGGGATCAGGCCGCCGTTAAAAAACATCGTGAACACGATCATGAACATGACCGGGTTTTTCCACTTCACGCTTTGTCTCGAGAGCGCATACGCCCCGAGCGACGTCATAAGAATGTTGAGCGCGGTGCCGGCGACGACGTAGAGCAGGGTGTTCCCGTAGCCAGTCAAGATCGCGGGATTGTCGAATACGAGCTTATACGATTCCAGCGAAATGCCGTGCGGGTACCAGATCAGGCCGCGCATCTTCACTACCCATGCAGGGTCGCTGATCGAGGCGATCAGCACGTATAGAAACGGGTAGAGAGTAACCGCGGAAAGCAAAAGCATGAGCACGACGTTCGAGCCGTCGAATAGGCGTTCTCCAAAGCTGCGTTTCATGAGAGCCGCACCTCCTTACCAAAGCTTGTTTTCGCTGGTCCGGCGGCTGATGGCATTGGCCAGCACGAGCAGCGTAAAATTGATGAGCGCGTTAAACAAGCCCACGGCGGAGCTGTAGCTGAAGTTGGATTCCAGGATGCCCTTCCGGTACACGAAAGTGCCGATGACGTCAGCCGTCTCGTAGGTGGAGCTGTTGTACAGCAGCAGGATCTTATCCGTGCCTACGCTCATGCAGTGCCCGATCTGGAGGATCAGCAGGATGACGACCGTCGGCATGATTCCCGGCAGCGTGACGCTCAGCGCCTGCCGCCAGCGGCTGGCGCCGTCAACGCGCGAAGCCTCGTACAGAGACGGGTCGATGCCGGACATCGCGGACAGATAGATGATGGAGCCCCAGCCTACGCTCTGCCAGACGTTCGAGGAGATGAAGATCGTACGGAACCAGCCGCTCTCGCGCAGGAAGGCGACCGGCTCCGCGCCGAACCACGCCAGCACGTTGTTGATGAGGCCGTCCCTCGCCAGAAAGTCCACCAGCATCCCGGCTACGACGACAAGGGAGATGAAGTGAGGCATATACGTAACCGTCTGCACGAATCGCTTCATCCGGGCGCTGCGGAGCTCGTTCAGCAGAAGCGCGAGAATGATCGAAGCCGGAAAGCCGAACAGCAGCTCGTAGAAGCTGAGCAGCAGCGTATTGCGAAGCAGTCTCCAGAAGTAGTAGCTGTTGAAAAAGTCGTGAAAATACCGAAAGCCGACCCAATCGCTGCCCCACATGCCAAGGCCGGGGGAATAATCCTTAAACGCGATCTGAAGGCCGTACATGGGCACATAGTAGAACAGAACGTAATAAGCGATAACCGGGACAAGCATGATGTAAATATATTTGTTGATTCTGAGATCGCGAAGGGTGCCGTATTGCCAGCCGTCCTTTTTGACCGTCGGCTTCGTCGCGCCGGACCGCTGCTTAAGCATAAGGGACATTCGCATGCCCTCCTTTCGATATCAGGGAGAGGGCAGACCTTCCCCCTCCCCATTTTTCGGTCGACTGCTATTTCCGTTGATTGAAGCGATCGAGCGCCGCCTGACGTACCTTGATCGCCTCGTCGATGCCCATGCTCTTGATCGTGTCGACGAACTTGTCGAATTTATCGATCGGCTCGGTGCCCATGATGAACTTGTTGATCATCTCGTCCCGGTACGTCTTGACGTCGTTCATGATCGAGGACGTCTTGGAGCTCTCGTCCGCCGTCAGGGTGATGAGCGGCATCTCCTTGCTGTGGTCCGCCTGCGCCCAGGCCTGCTGCGCCTCGCGCTGCTCGGGCATCGTGAAGTACTGCTCGATGTAGCGCTTATCCTGCACGAACGGACCGCTGAAGCTCGCGAGGAAGTACTTGGAAATCGCCTGCGTGACCGGCAGCTTATCCGGGTTGTTCATGATGAGATCCGTGTATTTTGGATAGCCGTTGTCCATCTTGTAGCTCTCGCCTTCGATGCCGAAGTTGAACAACATGTGGCCTTCCTCGCCGTATTTGTAGTCGAGCCACTTGACGATCTCCGCCGGATTCTTCGCCGAGGTCGTGATCGCAGCGCCGATGCCCGTAAACGGCATCGTATATTGGCCCAGCACTTTATCGCCCGCTTGCAGCCCCGGATAAGGCGCGCCGACGAGCTGGAAGCCCGGCGTGTTGGCCTGGGTAAGGGAGGTATAGCGGGAGATGCCGCTGCCGGGGTACGCGGACAGCGCGCCGAGCTGGTTGTTCGTGACCTTCGCGTCCTTCAGCTTGCCATCGGTCGTGGCATAATCCTGATCGATCAGGCCTTCCTTGTACCACTTGGCCATGGT
The DNA here is from genome assembly GCF_042683485.1 of Cohnella sp. GCM10020058. Classification (NCBI taxonomy): domain Bacteria; kingdom Bacillati; phylum Bacillota; class Bacilli; order Caryophanales; family Paenibacillaceae; genus Cohnella; species Cohnella sp. GCM10020058. Next base: position 243,469 of record NZ_JBHUJV010000004.1, on the reverse strand, counting down.
CGCCAGGAATTCTTTGAACTGCGGCTCGATCGGGCCGTACTTGATCGTGCCGTTGTCGTTATAGAAGTCGGAGCCGATGCCCCACGCCCCTACGAACAGATGGTTGAAGTCCATATCCGCGATCGAGAACAAATAAGGAATTTCGTCCTTCTGGCCGTTGCCGTTCGGGTCTTTGTCGCGGAAGGCCGTGAGGACCGTCTCCCATTCCGCCAGCGTCTTCGGCACCGCAAGGCCCAGCTTATCCAGCCAGTCCTTGCGGAGCACCGGACCGTTCACGACGGCGAGGACGGGATCCCCAAGCAGAAACGGCATCACGTAGATATTGCCTTCGTCCGTTGTGATCAGCTTGCGAAAATCCGGATTCTCTTCCAGCACCTTGGACAGATTCGGCGCGTTCTGTTCGATCAATTCGTTGAGTCTGAGGATTTGTTTGTCCTTGATCAAGCTGTCCGGTCCTTTGGCCGCGCCGGCCCAACCGAATTCGATCACGTCCGGCAGCTTGCCCGAGGCCAGCATCAGGTTGAACTGGTCCAACTCCTGGCCGACCGGCGGATGCTGGAAGTCCACCTTCGTACCCGTAATCTTTTCCATTTCCTTGTATGCGGCGATTTCATTATAGTTTTTCATGGTGGCGGCCACGTTCGGGTTGAGCGAGACCCAGTACGTAAGCGTTTTCGGGAATCCGACTTCTTTGGCTGGCTCGGCTCCTTTGGACGCTGCCGTCGTCCCCGTGGCCGCGGCCGCCGTCGAAGCTGAAGAGGAAGCATCCTTTCCGTTGCACCCGGTCAATAACGCCGTCATCAAGGAAGCTGCTGCTATTGACGTTGTAAGCACTTTCAGAACATTCTTCATTCCATGAACCCTCCCGTATGTTTCGTGTGCGGCTTGCGTGCTCCGCCATTTTACTTTAATGAGAAAAAGAGCGGCCTGCCTACAGTCCGTTGACTGAAGTCCTAACCGCTCTTCATATGGGCGACCAACCGATTTTCAGGTGAGCTAACCGTTCTTCTCCAAACCCTCCCGCAGCGCGGTTTCCCGGTACTTTCCGGGGGTGATGCCCTCGAGCTTTTTGAATACCCGGATGAAGCCGATATCGGTCGCGTACCCGACTTGCCGGGCCACCTGAAGGACGGACAGCTCCGATTCGGCGAGCAGGCGCTTCGCCCGCCGAATGCGGATCTCCACGATGTAGTCGGTCAAGTTCACGCCGTTTTGCTTTTTGAAAAAACCGGAAATGTACTGCGGCGTCATGCCGAAGCGATCGGCGATCGAGGTCAGGCTGAGCCCGTTATGCGCGCAATTGTCGATGATGTATTGCTTGAGGTTTTCATTGAGCCGGTCCTTCTGGTCCGTCCTCGCCTCCAGAACGCTGTCGCAGACGGTCCGGCAGAGCGCCTTGAGCCGGCCGAGCATGTCCTCCGCGGATTTGCCCGCGGCTACGAATTTGGCGGGATCGCCCACGGCGGCCGGAAGCTGCTCTTCGCCAAGCTTGAGCGCGTGGATCACCTTCAGCATCGTACTGAGCAGATCGAAAAAGAGCGCTTTGCCCATCTCCGGCGTGATCGCGCGGCTCCCCATGTTCGTCTCGTACAATTCGTCCAGCAGCCGCAAGGCGTCGTCGCATGCGCCGCTTTTCATATAGTTGATGAGCTGCGACTCGATCTCCATCGGATAGTCGTAGTAGCTCCGCCCGCTCCTGTCGATCTGCTCGTAATAAATGACCGAATCGGCGCCGTGGATGATCCGGTAATCCAGCGCGTTCACCGCCTCCGTGTAGCAGCGGCTGGCCTCCCTCAAGCCGGAGCGGACCGAGCTGATCCCGATGGCGATCTTCATGCGGAATCGTTCTTCGACGACCTTCTTCAGGTTATCCACCAGCTCGCCCAGATTTTCTCCGCTGTCCGACACGCTGAGCAGCAACGCCAGCCGGTTCAGCTCCATTTCGGCCGCGTAGCCGCTTTCCCCGATAAAGTCGCTGCTCACGTTAAATAGAAACCGCACCAGCGCCCAGTCCCATTCGCCGCCCTCCTGCATGAATTCGCCGCTCTCGTCCAGCTCGACGAGCACGACCCTTACCTCTTCGTGCGGAAGGCGAATGCCCATGAAGGCCAGCGATTCCTTTGTCAATGCAGCCGTCTCCGCTTGCCCCTTTAACAGCCGGGAGAGAAAGTGGGCGCGTACGACGGGGATGTATTCGTTCAGCTGTTCCTTGGCTTCCTTGCTGTCCGCCAAAGTCTGGGCGATCGACGTCTTGATGAATTCATATTCGTTCAATTGAGCGGGCCGCTCCGCATTTTTTCCCTTCATCAGGGCGTACATCATATCCTTGATCGGGCTGTAGCTCCGGTACGCCATCCAATAGGCCGCCAGCGTCCCCGCCCCTACGGCAAGTCCGAACAGCACCAAGGCCCATGCTTTGATATCGTTCACCCGGGCCAGCACGACCTTCTCGGGTACGATGGATATGTACTTCCAGCCGCTTTTTCCCGTCGTAAACGAGATCAGGTCCGCGTCGTCCTTCTTATAACCGTTGCCCGCCCGGAGCCATTCGTCCCTAAACCCCTCCGGGAGCTGACCGCTGCCGGAAGTAGACAGGATGACCCTGTCGTTTTCGTCCAATATAAACATGGAGCCGCTGTTCGCCCATTCGATCTGCTTGAGCAGGTCGAAAAATTGCCGGTCCTCGATCATCATCACCAAGGTGCCCCAGATATGCTGCTCGTCCCCAAGCGGCAGAGATACCGCGCACAGGATGACGTTTTTCGTCGACGCGTCCACCTTCAACTGCTGGACGGGCCAGAACGTCTTGAAGTGGTATTCCCCCAGCAGCTCGGAGCGGATCCGGCTCATGCTCATCCCGGGGAACATGTAGAGATTGTTGAAGTACAGGGATGTATCCGTTTTCATAGATGGCGTTAAAATGACGTCCTGCTGGCGCAGATGGATAAAAAAATCATCGACGAAGCCGGTGCCGCTGCGTATATTTTTGAGCGCCTGCACGGCCTCCTGATACTGGATGTACTTGCTGCTCTCCGCGATCGTCCACATCGTCTGCAGCTTGGGATGGGTCGCGACCTGTACGACCAATTGATCGATATCCATCAGATGGTTGTCCGCAACCTGCCGCACCTGCTCCAGCATGGCCAGGTTCGAACGGCTCGCATTCCCGATCATGCGGGTCTCCATCCGCGTGTACAAGACGACGGAAAAAGAGACGGGAATGATCAAAATGGCAATATACGAGAGCCATAGCGTCAAAAAAACACTCTTGCGATTGCGCAGCACCGCGACTCCTCCCTCGGAAACGGAATGGCATAGCCACCGGAAAGTATACGATGGGAAGAAGTTTAACATAGGATACCGCGCGTGAATAGTCGATCTCATCCAGCTATTGAAGGGGTTGGGGAAGTTTGGGACACTTCAAGCGTTAAAGTTCGCGATTGACAACGCTTTAAAGCTCTGTGTATGATGGAAAAACAATTCATAAACGCGCGTTCATGCCAACTTCAAATCTCCTGACGGAAGGACGGAATTCTCATGCAAAACCCGCTCTCCTTCGACGGCTTCATCCAGATCGCCATCGTCGTAAGCGACATCCAGAAAGCCACGGAAACGTGGGCACGCCTCTTCAATATCCCCGTCCCCGAGATCCGCTATCAGCCGCCCGCGCCCAATCCCGATCTGACGTATCGGGGCAAGCCGGCCGAGTACGGCCTGAAGCTGGCGAATATCGAAGTCGGCCCCTTCGTCATTGAGCTGCACGAGCCCGACGAGCGGGATAGCACGTTCCGCGAATTTCTCGACAAGCACGGCAACGGCGTTCATCATCTGGGCTTCCAGGTCGGCGAGAAGCGCGACGCGATCGTCGGCGAGCTGGAGGAGATGGGCTACGCGATGCGCACGATCGGCTATTATCCGGGCAGCAGCTGGACAATCGTGGACGCTGAAGACGATCTTGGCGTTAATCTGAACATTAAGCCGCGGGCCTAACCCATTCGGCGCAAATAAGGGAGACAAGCGCAATGAACCGATTAAAGGAACCGCGCAAGCTTGCGGTCAGCCCGATTGTCAGCATCCTTGAGACGGTGGACATCCATAGCGGAGAGCGCCGCGTTCTGGCCGAATTCGATCACTTGATCGAGGCGCCCAACTGGACCCGCGACGGCAGCCGGCTCATCTACAACAGCCAGGGGCGTCTTTACGAATATGACCTCGCCGCAGCGAGCAGCCGCGCGATCGACTCGGGCTTCGCCATTCAATGCAACAACGATCACGTCCTCTCGCCCGACAACGACCGCGTAGCCGTGAGTCACCATACGTTTGAGGACGGCCAGTCGCGCATCTACGTCTTGCCGCTGCAAGGCGGACATCCCGAGCTCGTCACGCCGCTAGCCCCCAGCTACCTGCACGGCTGGTCGCCCGACGGCAGTACGCTCGCCTATTGCGCGGAGAGAGACGGCGAGTACGATATCTACACGATTCCGGCGAACGGCGGCATCGAGACGCAGCTGACCGACGCGCCGGGCCTGAACGACGGACCCGAGTATTCGCCGGACGGCCGGCATATCTGGTTTAACTCCGTACGGTCCGGTCTCATGCAGGTATGGCGCATGAACGCCGATGGCAGCGAGCAAGTCCGCATGACGAACGAGGCGAGCAACAACTGGTTTCCCCACGTCTCGCCTGACGGACAATGGGTTGTCTATATCTCATACCGCAAGGACGACGTCGCGCTGGGCGATCACCCCGCGAACAAGCACGTCGCGCTTCGGCTGATGCCCGCCGCCGGCGGCGAATCCCGTACCCTCGTCTCCTTATTCGGTGGACAAGGTACGCTTAACGTGAATTCCTGGGCGCCCGACAGCCGCACTTTGGCGTTCGTCAGCTACCGGCTTGCCGAGTAAATCCACTTTTCAGCATCTATGGAAGGAGCATATAACACATGCAAAATACGATTCTGGGCACCACCTTCGTCTGCCAGATCGCGATCGTCGTCCGCGATGCCGAGAAGGCGACCCGCCGGTTAGCCGAACTGCTCGGCGTTCCGGTTCCTGCCGTCACCACGGCCAACGCGGACGGAAGCGACACCGTGACCTATAGGGGTCAGCCGACGCCCGGCAGAGTCAAGCTCTCCTTCTTCGATCTCGAGAACACCGTCCTTGAATTCATCGAGCCGACCGACGACCCGACCACCTGGAAGGAGTTCCTCGAGACCAACGGCCCCGGCGTCCATCACATCGCCTTCAAGGCCAAGAACCGGATGATGGAGACCGCCGGCAAGCTTGAAGCCTTCGGCTTTCCGCTTATCCAAAACGGCGACAAGTACGCTTACGTCGACAGCACGGCCGAGCTGGGCGTTATCCTGGAGCTGCTGGATATCGATTGATTGGCAACTCGTCCCCTCCCCTCATCGTCTATATTTGGAAACGCTTTGGAGGGGACTTGCATGGCTAGACCTACGTATAAATCAAGCTGGAAGAGCCTCGGCAGCGCCGCTGCGATCCTGACGCTTCTATCTGCGTGTTCGACCGCGGAGGCGCCCGGGCGAGATCCCGCGGAAGAGCCGCCTGCGGGCATCGCGTCCGCCGCCGCATCGACACCGCCCGAAGAGAAGACTGCCGGGACGGCGCCGGTCGCCTCCATTCCGGACAAAGACATTTATTTATATCCGAACACGGCAAAAACCGCGATTCTCGCCGTCGGAGATACGCGGCAGACGATGGATTGGAGATACTCGACCGTCCGGGGCGTGATGCCGGCGCTGACAATCGGCGATTATGACAAAGACGGCGAAGACGAGCTCGCGGCCGTGCTGGAGCTGGGTTCGGGGACGGGATTACTGCTGGACGAGCTCCATGTCGTAGAGTTGACGAAAACGGAAGCCGCGGGCGAACAGCCATTTGCCGACCATACGTTCCTAGAGGATGACTACCTGGCACAGCTTGGGGAAGCGATCTCATTCGAGAAGGCGAATCAGGCGGGCAAATGGCTCGGACGCATCACGGTCGGAGACCGGACGCACGAGGTCGATCTGAGCGCATTTGTCGACGAATACGGCGCCGAGGCGATTAAGGAGAAGCTGGGGTACGGCGCCATCGTGTATTTCCAAGCGACCCCGGAGACGTTAGCCCTGAAGGCCGCGATCGGTCTCTCGATCGACGGCCTAGCAGAGCCCCAATACATAGGCGACATTACGGCCTCCGTCCATTATGGGGCAGGCGAGTTCAAGCTCGATAATTTTACCTTCGCAACCGAGTCTAGATGATCATTCGCTGCTTATTTAACGTCGGCAAACCTCAGCACCAAGCGCTGCTGCACTTCGAGCGGCGTATTCGGCGTGGTCTCTTTACCGTCCAGCACCATAAGCGGGATCTCGCGCGCGCCTTCCAGCATTACGCAAATCGGACGATCCGTGCGCAGCTCGTATTCCCATTCTCCCGATGCGGCCCGTTTCCAATCGACATGAATCATGCCCTTCTCCGCCAGCAGCGGCACGCTGCCGGAGACATAATCTAACGTCCCCGGCCGGAAGCGCAGCCGGTATCGGTACAGGTCTTCGCCCGCTTCCGGGATGAGGCCAAGCGCGTACCGCGACAGCTGCCAGGTCGGCGAAGCGGACCACGCGTGGCAGTGACTCCAGCGAGTATCGAACACCTCGAGCAGCGTCGTGACGCCTTGATCCAGCATCCACCCCCAGCACTTCCGGTACTGCTCCAGCACGAAATCCGCCTCCCCGGCCTCCCACAAAGCTTGCAGAGAAAAGTGGGAGAAGCTCGGGGTAATCAGCCGCTCATGATTGGCCGAAGGATGCGCGAGCCGGGGCGCGTCCGGATGGTTTGGGAAGCAGTTCATCATATGTTGCTTGATGAACGCGACGGCGTGCGGCTTCGTATCTTCGTCGAACAAGCCGTACAGCAAGCCGAGAACGGTTGCGTGATACCCGGCTCTCCTCGTTTCCGGCGACGATGGCGCGTCAGCCGGCACGGATTTTGCCAACAAACCCTCCGCAGACCTATAATGCTCCGCCACGATCCTGCCTATCTTTTCATGCTGTTCCCTGCGCTTCTCCGCTTTGTCGTGCAAGCCGCGAGCTTGCTCCCATGCCGCCATTTGCCCAAGCGTATTCTGTAAAGTCAGATTGAGACTGACGTTGATGTCGCCGGGTACAACCGAATGCCCCCAATCGATGAAATCCCACGTGTCCGCGGAAGGAAGCGTGCCTCGAGGTGTCATGTGCGCGAAAAAGTAATCGATCGTGAGCTCTGCCGTCTCATAGCATTCCTCCAGCAGGCTGGCGTCCCCGGTCAACCGGGCGTAGCGGATGCATCCGTCGATCCAATAGAGCGCGTACGTCGTTAAGTAAGCCTCTTGTCCGGGACAGAGCCCTGCCGCCAATCCGTCTGGCCTGCGGCGGTAGGACGCTTGCTGCAGCCCCCGGCGAACGAGCTCTAGATCTCCGAAGGTGACGCCGAGCACTTCCATGCCGATGACCGCCGCGTCGCCGATCCATTGGCCCCGCTCTCTCGTCGGCGTATCGATCAGCGCATCCTCGGCGCAGGCGCGCAGCGTCTCCACGCCCAGGCGCCATATGGCGTTCAGCTGCGAATCGCTGCAGTCGAAGGTTCCGGCCGACTCGCCGTAACGGGTGCGCAGTACGCCTTCCACCTGAAGCGAGGCCACGTCGGACGGGGCAGCGGCGATATGGACTTCGATAAAGCGGAATCCGCGCGGCGCAAACGTGAGCAGTTGTTGAGGCCCGCCCGCGGCGATCCACCGGTCGACATGGCAGGACGTGCTGGCCGACAGCGGAATGACCGGGAATACCCGTCCGTCGGTCAGCGATTCGGCGTAGCCCGCTTCAACGAGCGTACCCTGCGGGACATCGATCGTGATGCTCGGGCGATACAAGCCGATCTTGCCCAGGTCGAACCGCACCCACACACCGTCGTCCGGCAATTGCGGCTGCAAATCCCGGCTCATAAACCGCACCGGCGGATCGTCGTTCGCGTAGCCGAATCGGTCGGCATACGTGCCGCGAGCGACCTCTGTCGCCGCCACCGGCAGGCGGAGACAATCGCCGACCGTGCTGGGACGGTAAGCGGCATCGCCTAGCGGATTCTCGATTACGAGCGCCTCCGACCATCCTTCCCCGTCGAACGCCTGACGCAGATCCGGCAGCAGCCTGGTGTCGCAGCTTTCCATCCAGCCGAGCTGCCCGTTGACCCGCCGGTCGGTCTGCTCGAAAGCGTCCAGTTCCTTGCACCTCCACGCCAGCGGGATCAGCCCATTTTCCCCGGTCGCCTGGCATTGCAGGAAGGGATGGATGCCCCCCATCAAAATTCGCGTGTGCACGCCGTAATCGTGCACGATGACGGACAAAATACGGCGGCCGGCCGGCAAACGCACGGCGTGAACGTCATATTCGGGATGGTCGGGCGAGAATCGCGCCGGTCCCTCCGCGAATTCCTCTCCGTCCGCATAAATCCTGTACAGGCTGCTGCCGAACACGTCCAGCTGCACGTCGCCGGCTTCCTCAAGCGCCAATGCCGATTGGAAAAGTACATATACATTTTGCGTGCGGGAAGGCGACGGATGCCAATAACAAGGCACGTTCTTCATGCAAGCCAGCCTCCTTGTCGTATGCTTACGCCGATTGTACCAACTGGATGGCAGCATGCAGGAGGCCGCAGATTTCATAGGAGGTGGACAATTTGATCATTTCTTTTCTCGCGAAAATACAGGTCAATCCCGATGGAGGAAAATGCGACGGTATTGATTCGGGCTAAATCCTTCGAACTTGCGGAAGAGCCGGCTGAAATATCTGCTGTCCTCATAGCCGCAGGCATATGCGACTTCCTGTACCAGGAGATCCGTGCTTAGCAGCAGCATGGCGCCCTTTTCGATCCGAAGCTTGGTGAAATATTCATGAGGCGTGCAGCCCGTCTGCTCTTTGAATAAACGGTGAAAATGCGGCGCACTGAAAAACACCGTCTCCTGCCATTGATTTAAAATATCATCGGTAGCGGGACTTAGTCCGACCGCATCGTGCATCTGCAAAATGTACTTCGTAATATCCGAGCGATCTCTCGGCTTGCCATTTTTCCGTCCGGTCAACAGCGTACACACGGCGTTCCCGTGTTGCAGCTGCCTCGACAAGTCGAGCAGCAACCGCAGGAACAGGACCTGCAGCTCCAGCTTCCGCAGCGGCCGGTCATGGCGGAACGCTTCGACAATCTCCCTGATGAGGGCAAGGGTATCGTCGTTCGCCCCGTCGACCCGCACCATATTCGGCAGCCATAACGAGCCCAGCTTGGCCGCTTCCCCGGGAAGCTCGTCCGGCCGAATCGGCCCTTCCCGCTCCCCGACAATCTGAAGGAGCCCTTCTTCCGAATGCGGTTCCCAGTCAAAATGGACCGCCGAATGCGCATGTCCGAGCGACGCGTCGGGATCGTCCTTGAACGAGTGAAGGATGCCGGGCGGAATCATCAGCAGCGACCGCTCCTCGTACGGAAAGGCGCCGAGCTCCGTAAAAATCGTGCCCCGGCCGCGCTCGATCAGTATCAGCTCATGATCGAACAAATAACGCGAAGGTACCTTCATCGGATATTCCGTAAAGTGGGCGAATCGGACATAAGGCCTGATCTCGCGGAACTGTGCCAGCTGTACGAAGGGGAGCATCCTCATTCTCCTCTATGTTTGTGGTCGGTCATATCCAAGAGACGCTGCAGGCTCGCGATACCCCGCATCTGCCTGGCCAGCGCATGATCGATGTATTCCAGCGCTTTACGGGCGATGTCCTTGGCCTGCGCGATGTTATGTTGGTCAAGCTTCGACAGTACTTCACGGACCGTATCCAAGGAATAAACGGCACGTTGAACCGTTCGGATGACGAGCACCCTACGAATATCCGAGGGACTATACATACGGAATCGGCTCTCTTGCCGACGTTGAGGCTTAATGAGCCCTTCCTTTTCCCAATGCCGTATCGATGAGGCGGATACGTTTGCTTCTTCGGCCACCTCGCCAATCGTAAACGAGCTTTTATTGCGGTAAGCCGGCAGGTCGCTCAGCGCTGTCAGACCGAGCATGTCCACTGTTTTTTGTACGGTTTCTTTTTCCGTATGCAGACGGACCTGCGCTTTGTTAATCAGCCATAAGGCATCAAGTATTTCTCCGCGAACGATGCGCGGCATCGCTTCCCGGATCAAGTTCATCCCGAAGCCGGCGTACAGGTCGCGAATGCATTGAAAATAAACTTCATGTTCCTTGGTATAAACCCGGTAGCCATTGGCCGCTCTCTCGACGGGAGGAACGATTCCCCAGGCTTCATAATGCCTTAATGTGCTCGTACTTATATTCAATTTTTTGGCAATCTCGCTTCCCTTCATTTCGGCCTCCTTGATCAGATCTGCAAATCAAGATTAAAGCACATGACGGGTTTTAGCCTTTTAATCATTCTAGCATGCCGCAGATGCCGACGAACCTTCGCATTTGCATGAATTTGATACGCTAAATAGGCAAGCTAAATTGACGATAAAGAGGTGCTTAACCATGGTTAAGATCGTGCCGATTTTGCCGTGTCCCGTAATTAAAGATCAGGTGTCCTTTTTTGAAAGCCTAGGCTTTGAGACCATTCAAATTTATACGAGGCCCAATCCGTATGCGGTTATCCGCTTCGGCTCGCTCGAGCTGCATTTTTACGGAACGAAGCGGATATTGCCGCATGAAAATCCTCAGTTGTGCTATATCGAGGTCGACGACGTAAACCGGGTATACGAGCAATTCGCAGCCGGATTGAAGCGACATCTCGGGAAAATTCCTCGTTCCGGCATCCCTCGGATATCGAAAATCAGACATCTGGCAGAGGACCGAAGATTTACGTTGACGGATGTCGGCGGAAATACGTTTTATATCGGAACTCCCGATGCGGACGGCACTTTTTACAGAACGATCGAGAGCGCGGCGCACGCAAAAAATTTCGAAACGCTCTACGACTTGCTCCATTCAAAAGAGGACAGCCGTTCGGCGTTCCGCATGCTGGAGAAGTTTTTCCCCGCGGAGGGTTGGGATTCGCTGGATCTATCGGACTTGGACCGCGCAAAAATAGGGCTGGTCGCGTTGGATATTCATATGCGACGCGATAACGCGGCGAATCCGGACATTAACGATAAGCTGCAAAAGCTAATCCGCCATTACGGCGCCGAGCACCCGGACTGGAACAAAATCCGTAAGCAGCATCGCGAAATCATGGACGGCGAGTAAGCGAGCCGGCGTATGCGTCGTCGCCTGGACGCGGTGCATATGCTTCATTTTCAAAACAGCCGTTCCCTCTAAAGCTTGCTCCCATAGTTTATAGCGACACCCTATATTCGATGGGACAAGGGGGACGATTCAGCGTGAGGACCGGCTCTTTAGACGCGCGCGTACGACAAGGCGTTTCCGTGGTTGCCTGCACCAACCGTCGCGATTACCTGGACAACTTGTTCCGCAATTATGCCAGGCAGACGCATGGGGAGAAAGAACTGATCATCGTCGTCAATCATAACGGGATCCCGCTCGCTCCCTATCGCCGGATGGCCGGCAAGCATCGCAACGTGAGAATCTATCGTATGCCGGAGCACCGTTCGCTCGGCGCCTGCCTCAACTTCGCCGTCGGCAAGGCACGCTACGGCCGAATCGCCAAGTTTGACGACGACGATTATTATGCGCCTTACTATTTGACCGACAGCCTGCGCGCCCTCCGCGCATTCAGGGCCGACGTCGTCGGGAAACGCGCGCACTATATGTACCTGCAAGGCTCCAAGAAGCTGATTCTCCGCTTTGCCCGAGACGAGCGGCGGCCTGTCGGCCGGCTGCCCGGTGCCACGCTTGTTTTCCGCAAGCGGGTGTTCGACCGGGTCCGCTTCCCCGACCGGAGCGTCGGCGAGGACGACCTGTTCTGCGACCGCAGCAGACGACAGGGGTACAGGGTGTATTCGGGCGGGAGATTCAACTTCGTCGCGGTCCGCAGGAAAAACTCGAAGAACCATACATGGATTATCGGAGACCGGGAGCTCCTCGCGCAGAACCGGACGGTTTCGAACGTGTCCGACTACAAGCGCTTCGTGCGCAGAAAACCGCAGGGCGTCCGGTAATGGCGCGCATGGAGGGCTGGCCGGCGTCCGATCCGTTTGCGGTATCCATCGTGACTTGCACGAACAGACGCGCGTATATGGACGTGCTGCTGCGCAACTACGGCAGGCAGCGCCATGCGGATAAGGAGCTGATCCTGATCCTGAACGGCGAAGGGCTCCGATTGGACGCTTACGCGAAGGCCGCTGCGCCGTACAGAAACGTAAGACTCGTCGCCATGCCGGCGCAGCTGTCGCTCGGTCATTGCCTGAACGTCGGCGTGCGGCCGGCTCGGCACCCGCTCGTCGCCAAGTTCGACGACGACGATTATTACGGCCCGGGGTACCTGGCGGAGAGCGTACGGGTATTGCGCAAGACCGGCTCCGATATCGTCGGCAAGCGCTCGCACTATATGTATCTGGCGGGCGGGAAGCTGCTCCTGCACCGGTACTACGACAGGGCGAACCGGTACGTCGATCAGGTACAGGGGGCGACGCTGCTCGTCCGGCGGCAGGTGTTCGACCGGATTGCCTTCCGCGGCTTAAACCGCGGGGAGTGCGTGAAGTTCTGCGCCGACGCAAGGGGGGGCGGCTTCAGGATCTATGCGGGAAGCCCCTGCGACTTCATCGCCATGCGCAGGCCGCGGTCGCGGGACCATACCTGGGTCGTCAGCGACAAACGTCTGATGGCCCGGCACGCCAAGGCGCTGCGGGTCAAGGACATTTTAAAGTTCGTTTGCCGAAGCTAGCCGGGCGGACGAATTTTTTTTGTGCGCAAAAATGTCCTGACATCCGATGCCCATTCATAGTATGATTTGTAAAATAGAATAGACCACTACCCTATAGGAGGTACGAATGAAAACATATACACCCGCAGAAAAACGGGCTATCCACAAGCGGACGCTCATGATCGTCGTGATCGCGCAGCTGTTCGGCGGCGCGGGACTCGCGTCGGGCATCACGGTCGGCGCCCTGCTGGCGCAGGACATGACGGGATCGGACGGACTCGCCGGACTATCGACCACGCTGTTCACGCTGGGCTCGGCGCTGTCGGCCTTCGCGGTCGGACGCCTGACCCAGCGGCTGGGCCGTCGGGCCGGATTGACGGCAGGCTTCCTGGCGGGCGCGATCGGCGCGCTGGGCGTCGTCGCAGCGGCGGCATGGGACAGTCTGCCGCTGCTGCTCCTCGCGATGCTGGTCTACGGGGCGGGCACCTCCACCAATTTGCAGGCGCGCTATGCCGGCACGGACCTCGCCGAGCCGCATCAGCGGGCCCGCGCGGTCAGCATCGCGATGGTCACGACTACGTTCGGCGCCGTGGCCGGGCCGAACCTGGTCTCGCCCATGGGCAGGCTCGCGACCGCTTGGGGAATACCGCCGCTCGCCGGGCCGTTCTTGCTGGCCTCGGCGGCGTTCGCGCTGGCGGGACTCGTGTTCGCCATCCTGCTGCGCCCGGACCCGTTCCTCGTCGCCAAGGCGAGTGCAGTTGATGCGCCTGCCGATGCGCCGGCTGCAGGCAACGTCGGAGATCGTATCGGCGGTGCCGTCAACGATGCGCCCGTGCGATCCGGCAACCGCGGCATCATCGTCGGCGCGTCGGTCATGCTGATCACGCAGATTGTCATGACCGCCGTCATGACGATGACGCCGCTGCATATGAAGCATCACGGGCACAGCCTCGACATGGTCGGCCTGACGATCGGCGCGCATATCGCCGCCATGTTCCTGCCCTCGCTCGTGACCGGCGTCCTCGTGGACAAAGTCGGACGCATCGCGATGTCCTGCGTCGCGGCGGGGACGCTGCTCTGCGCGGGCCTGGTCACCGCCTTCGCGCCGGGCGATTCGTCGGCATGGATGATCTTCGGCCTTGTGCTGCTCGGCCTCGGCTGGAATTTCGGCCTCATCAGCGGCACGGCCGTCATCATCGACGCGACGAGCCTGCGCACGCGAGCCAAGACGCAGGGCTCCGTCGACGTGCTGATCTCCCTCGCGGGCGCCGCCGGCGGCGCCTTGTCCGGCGCGGTCGTCGCCTTTTCGAGCTTCGCCGCGCTCTCCCTCGCCGGCGGCGCGCTGGCCTTGCTGCTGCTCCCCGTGATGCTCTGGTATCGCCGGGGCTCGCAGCGCCAAGCGTCCCGTTCTTTTGAGGCGTAGTCCCAGCCCAGCGAAGCCAATCACGCCGCCCACTGAACCGAAGTAGCTCTACTTAGAGCTTCATCGCCGAACGTACCTAATCAGCAGCTGCTGCTGTCGTCAAGACCAAGCGGCTGACACGGGAAACGATAGGCATCGTTCAAGCTCCTTATACTGGATTCTTCTCCCTTTCTAACATGATTCAGGAACCCTGTCTATCGTTCCGGCGCACTTCGCAGGAATAAGCCTTTCCGTCGGGGAATACATCGGGTAGAGTATGATACATACGTACGCAATCAAAGGAGGTTGGCCAAGTGAAGTGCATCACCGTACAGAGCCTCGCGGATCAATTCAAGCTGGAGGTGCTGGCGGGCGCCGGCCGCCTGGACCGTCAGATCTCGCGTTCGCGGGCGCATCGTCCGGGCCTGGAGTTCGTCGGCTACTTCGAGTTTTTCCCGATGGAGCGCGTGCAGGTACTCGGCCGCAAGGAAATTACGTATTTGCTGCAGCTCAGCGTCGAAGAACGCTTGCATCATATCGGCAACATCGTCAAGTACCACCCGCCTTGTTTCATCGTGACCGCGGGCCAGCAGGAGTTTCCTTATCTGAAAAAGTTCTGCGACGAGGAAGGCATTCCGCTGCTGCGGACCGCGGACCCGACGACGGAGTTCATAGCGAAGCTGGACGGGTACTTAGTCAAAGCGCTCGCGCCCGAGCAGTCGATTCACGGCGTATGCGTGAACGTATCGGGCATCGGCGTACTGCTGCGGGGCAAGTCCGGCATCGGCAAAAGCGAGACGGCGCACACGCTCATCCGCAGGGGCCACCGGCTCGTGGCGGACGACGTCGTCGTCCTCAAGAAGCTCGGACCGTCGCTGCTGCTCGGCTCGCACAACGAAACGACGCGCGAGTTTCTCGCGCTGCGCAGCGTCGGCCTGATCAACGTCGTGCGGCAGTACGGCCGCCGGGCGTTCCAGGACGAGACGCGCATCGTGCTCGACATCGAGCTGGCGACCTGGCGGGACGGAGAGCTCAGCAACGCGCTGGAGCTGGAGCCCAAGTTCTCCGACTACCTGGGCGTAAAGATCCCATATATGGAGATCCAGCTGCAGCCCGGCCGCGACGTCGCCGGCCTGATCGAGGCTGCGGCCAACAACTGGTACCTCAAGCAGCTCGGCTACAGCGCCGCAGAGGAGTTCATGCAGCGGATTCATAACAGCATGCAGTGAGACGTCCTCCGTGTCAAAAAAGCCTGCCTTACGCTATTGAAGCGACGGGCAGGCTTTTCGAATTAATCGCAGCATAAGGAGACTCGATTAAAAAAACTGAATCTCATCGAAAAAGATGTAATATTCCTTGGTGAGATCGAGCACGAGGACCGTGCCGTCCGAGAAGACCAGCTTCGCCTTCTTCACGCTGCCGTTGTCCAGATAGGAGGCAACCGACTTGCCATAGCCCCGCGCGATCGCGACTCCCGTCAACTCCGTTTTCTTGGCAAAAGAGAGCGTCACGCTCTGGCCGACGCCCAGCCCCTTCACGCCTTCGCACCAGCAAGTCGCAGGGTCCTTGTCATGCTGTCTTGGAGCCTGAAGACGTTGACGGCACCTTGCAGGTCCGTGTCAATCCGAACGACGGCACCATTGGGATCAGTTATAAGGCGTGGTGGGGCGAGACGTATACGTTCGAATCGACCGCTCCGATCGCGATTGCTTCTACGAAGGCTTTGTCCACCCAATCGCCCTCGTAACCGGACTCTCTTCCATTGTTGAATAGTCAAAGAGAGCTATTTCGCCGCTGTATCGTTTAAATCCTGCAAAAGCCGGAGGAGCGACAGCCGGTCCTTAATCCGGGCTGCCCACGTCACCCGCAATCCAGTGGAAGTTCGCCCCGGTTCCC
This sequence comes from Cohnella sp. GCM10020058, assembly GCF_042683485.1. Classification (NCBI taxonomy): domain Bacteria; kingdom Bacillati; phylum Bacillota; class Bacilli; order Caryophanales; family Paenibacillaceae; genus Cohnella; species Cohnella sp. GCM10020058. The sequence continues at coordinate 227,333 of NZ_JBHUJV010000004.1, read as the reverse complement.
GGTATGATGAAAAGAACGAAGCATGCCGAGGAGGTTCGAACGCCGACGTGTCACCCAGAAATCCGGCCAGAGACAGACAGCTGCGCGAGGCCCGCACCAGCCAGATTCTCGACTCGGCGCTGACGGTCATCGCGAGGCGCGGACTGTCCGGCACGAAGGTGGCGGACATCGCCGAGACCGCCGGCGTCAGCGTCGGCAACGTCTATAAATATTTCGTCTCGAAGGAAGAGATCTTCGAGGCGCTGGTTCACCGCGGACAGCAGGAATACCGCGTTTTCGTCGAAGAAGCGCTGGCGCTGGACGGCTCCCCGGTGGATAAGCTCGTGTGGTACACCGAGCAGTGGATTGCCAAGCGGGAATGGGCGATCACCATCCTGCTCCAGTACGCGCGCACTTCCGAGGCCGTGCCGGCTCGCCTCAAGCAGGCGGTCAGCGCCAAGTTCATCGACAACCTCAGGCCGATGGCGGCCATTATCGAGCTGGGGCAGTCGGCGGGCGACATGGTGCCCGGCGATCCGATGGAGCTGGCGCTAATCTACGTCTCCCTGATGGAGGGACTCTCGCTGCACGATATCCCCGATACGCCCGAGCTGACTTCCGGCATCGCGGACCGCGCGCTGCGGTTGCTGCTGCGGGAGCATTAGGCGAGACTCGCACGCTTTTGATGCTGCTGGAACAACCGCAAGAGAGAAACGCGTGCTTCGGCCGCTGATGCTACAACAATCGTGAGTGCGGCGGCGCGGAGGCCGCTTTTTTTATATCCGTTAATCCTTGTTGACTTATCGGATATATTGTTTTAATCTGTTCACATGATGAACAATTATTCACTTTGTTAAAAGGAGGGTTGAGCAGCGTGAACCTGTTCTGGTTTATTCCGACCTATGGCGACGGACGTTATATCGGCACCGATATCGGCGCGCGGAACGCGACGCTTTCCTACTACCGGCAGGTCGCGATGGCGGCCGACGATCTCGGCTTCGACGGCGTGCTGCTGCCTACCGGCCGCTCCTGCGAGGATTCGTGGGTGCTGGCTTCCATGCTCGTGCCCGATACCGAGCGGCTCAAGTTCCTCATCGCGGTGCGTCCCGGCCTTATGTCCCCGGCGCTCGCGGCTCGAATGGCCTCGAGCTTCGACCGGCATTCGCGGGGACGGTTGCTAATCAACGTCGTTGCGGGCGGCGATCCCGAGGAGCTGGCGGCGGACGGCATCTTCCTCGGCCATGACGAGCGGTATGCCTTGACGGACGAGTTTATGACGGCCTGGCGCGCCCTGCTTCGGCAAGAACGAGTCGAGCTGGACGGGAAGCATATCCGGCTGCAGGACGCGTACAACTTCTATCCGCCGTTCCAATCCCCGCATCCGCCCGTCTACTTCGGCGGCTCTTCTCCGGCCGCCATCGACGTCGCCGCTAAGCACGCGGACGTCTACCTGACCTGGGGCGAGCCGCCCGAGCAAGCGCGGGAGAAGATCGAGCGGGTCCGCGCCCGCGCGGCCGCGGAAAATCGCACCGTCCGCTTCGGCATGCGCCTGCACGTCATCGTCAGAGAGACCGAGGACGAGGCGTGGGCAGCCGCGGACGCGCTTATCCGCCATCTGGACGACGACACGATCGCGAGAGCCCAGCAGGTATACGCGCGCATGGACTCCCACGGCCAGCAGCGGATGACGGGCCTGCACGGAGGCGACCGGTCCCGGCTTGTCGTCGGCCCCAACCTGTGGGCGGGCATCGGGCTCGTACGCGGCGGCGCCGGCACCGCGCTGGTCGGCTCGGCCGACAACGTCGCTGCCCGTATGCGGGAATACGCCGAGCTGGGCATCGACACATTTATCCTGTCGGGCTATCCGCATCTCGAGGAAGCCCATCGCACGGCCGAGCTGCTCTTCCCTCGGCTGCGACCCGAAGGGACGCATGCCGCAAACACACCAGCCGCCCGCGGCGAGATTATGGCTTATCACTATACGCCGGGCAAGTGAGACGCCCGGCCTCCCGCACAGACGCCCCTTCAGAACGTCGGCTGCATGCCGGCATTCGAAGGGGCGTCTGATGTCTTAATGGCGGTCCAGGCGCCGCAGCAAATACTCTCGCTCCTCGGCGTAGTCGGGGTGCTGCCGCAGCCTGGACACGCTGTCCGCGCCGGCGCTGAGCGGGTTCGGCTTGTCGGTGCCGATCCGGGCCGGCGCGCAGTTCAGCACGATGATGCGCGTCCCGAGATACAGCGCTTCGTCGACGTCGTGCGTGATAAAGAAGAAGGTGCGGCGCTTCTGCCGCCAGAGCGACTTGACCAGTGTCTGCAGATGCTCCCGGGTGATCGCGTCGAGCGCGCCGAACGGCTCATCCATCAGGACGATCTTCGGGTCCGCCGCCAGCGTGCGGGCGATCGCCGCGCGCTGTTTCATGCCGCCCGACAGCTGATAAGGCAGCTGATGGCCTGCTTCCGACAGGCCCACCTGGGCCAGCGCCTCGGCCGCAATCTCCTCGCGCACTCTTTTCCCGGCCCCGCGCATCCGCAGTCCGAACTCGGCATTGCGCCTGACCGTGAGCCACGGGAACAGGTTGGCATGCTGGAATACGACGCCGACCTCCGGACCGGGCTTGCCGCCCGTGGCGCCCAGCATCTCCACGCTCCCCGCTTCCGCACGCTCGTAGCCGGCCAGCAGACGCAGCAGCGACGTTTTGCCGCTGCCGGAGGCGCCGAGGACGACGACGAATTCCCCGTCTGCGATGTCCAGCGAGAGGTCAGCCAACACTTTTTTGCGCTTGTCGCCCCGCCCGTACGTCAGATCGACGTTACGGACGGAGATAGCCGCCGGCGCGCGCGGCGCCATTCCTTCACCGACCGCCCGCGCCAGAGGCGCGATGTCGAGTACGCTGCTCATGTCGCTCACGCTCCTAACGCAGTATAGCCTCCTGGTAGACCGACAGCTCCGGCGCGCTTTGAATCTGCTTTTGCTCGACCAGGAACTCCCCGGTCTGCTTCAGCACGTCGGCGAAGCCGCTCTTGTCCTTCTCCGCGCCCAAATACTTGGCGTCCGCCTGCTCCTCCGAGGTCAGCCAGATGAGCTGCTTCGTCTGCGCGAGCGCGTCGTCCTTGTCCGTGCTCAGCACCGGCGCCAGCGCCTCGGCAACCGTGTCCGGATGCGCCCGGTACTCCTCGACCGCATCGTCCAGCACACCCACGTATTGCTTCACAAAATCGGGATAGTCTTTTGCAAACTTGTCGCGCACGATGCCCACGTCAGCCGTGATCGCGCCCTGCTCGGACAGCGCCTTGGCCGAGATGACGACGCTGCCGTCGTCGGCCGTGAGCTTCGCCAGCACCGGATTCCATACGAATGCCGCATCGATGTCCTTGCGCTGCCAAGCGGCGAGAATATCCTGCGGCTGCAGGTCCAGCACCGTCACCTTCTGCAGGTCGACGCCGCCCAGCTTCAAGGCGGACAACAAGCTGAAGTGAGCGGTAGAGCCAAACGGCGCAGCCACCTTCTTACCTTCCAGATCCTTGACGCTCTTGATCTCCGATGCGTTGCGCACGGCCAGCGACTCCGCGTCGCCGATGATGTCATGGAGGAAATAAACCTTATAAGCGAGCTTGTTCGCGATTCCGATCGAGACGGGCACGGAGCCGGCAAGCCCGAGGTCGATGCTGCCCGATGCAACCGCAGTATTGACGTCGCGGCCCGAATCGAACTGCTTCCAATTAATCTTCGTGTCCGGGAACGCCTTTTCCGCGAGCCCCTGCGTCTTCACGAACAGCTCCGCGTTCGGGATAACCTGGTAGCCGATCGTGACTTCCTTCGGCAGCGACCCGCCGCTTTTCTCTTCGCCGCAGCCGCTCAGCGCCACAGCGAGCAGCATGACGGATGCCGCAAGAACCATACGTTTTTTTCTTTTGAACATGGCGACTAACCTCTCCCTTTTTCCCCGATTGATTCTGTTAGACATCCTTGCCGATCCACGGCACCCAGGCGCGCTCCAGCCAGCGGATGGAGGCGTCCAGCAGCACCGCGATGATCCCCATGAGAATAATGCCTGCGAAAATAACGTCGCTGCGCAGAAACTTGCTCGCATCGAGCACCATCCAGCCGAGCCCCGACTCCGCCGCCACCATCTCCGCAGCCACCAGCGTCGTGTACGTCATGCCGAGCGCGGTGCGGACACCGGTGAAAATATCCGGCAGGCAGGACGGCAGGATCACGTGCGCGAACAGCTTGCCGCCGGACGCGCCGAGCGAGCGGGCGCCGTTGATCCGGTCCTGCGGAATGCGGGCGACGCCGGCAGCGACAGCGATATAAAGCGGCGCGAACCCGGCCAGCGCCAGCAGCGCGATCTTGGAGGCGTCGCCGATCCCGAGCCAGAGCACGAGCAGCGTGTAGTAGGCGAGGGGCGGCAGCGGCCGGTAGAACTCGATGAAAGGCTCTGCCAGCGCGCGGATCCGGGCCGAATAGCCGCTGACGAGTCCGAGCGGGATCGCCGTCGCCAGCACGATCGCGAACGCCGTGCCTAGGCGTGCAAGACTGGCGCCGATATGGCTCAGCAGCGAGCTGCCCTTGTATCCATCCCGGGCAATTTCCAGGAAGGCTTGCCATACGGAAGCGGGTGCGGGTACGAAGAGCGGATTGATCCAAGCCAACGCCGTCAAGCCCCACCATAGAATCACCGCAGCCGCGACCGCCGCGACGGAGATACGCCAGTGACGCGTGAACATGGCGAGGATCCCTCCTTTTTTCGGATACGTGCTAATCTAGCGCCAACCTCAAGCAAATCTCAAGTCGAAGAGCGAATATACACAAAAGAACCCCTTGGCCGCGAACACCGTCACATCTGGCAAAAGGGGATCTCCGGCTTTCCGGTCGATCGTTTTACAGCGTGAATATATATTCACCATTCAAAATAGAGGTTACCAGCAAATTCCTACTTAGTCAATTGGAATTTTAAGATTTAGAAATTCAATTCATGAATTGGTTTTTCCTATTAGTCAGCGCCCGTATTTGCCCTTATCATTACTATTAATCCGACTTCACAGACTGGAATTATGTATTTTAAATTTCGAGGGGGATTCGAATATGGCAAAGAACAGACAACTTAAGCTTGGCGCGGTGCTGCACGGCGTTGGATCGAGCATGTCGGCGTGGCGGCATCCCGACATTCCTTCGGACGCGAGCATCAACTGGCCTCGTTATCTGGAGCAGGCGCAGCTGGCCGAGCAAGGCAAATTCGACTTCATCTTTATCGCGGACGGCCTCACCATCAGCGAAAAGTCGATCCCGCACTTCCTGAACCGCTTCGAGCCGCTCACGCTGCTGTCCTCGCTGGGCGCAGTAACTTCCCGGATCGGGCTCGTCGGCACGCTGTCGACCTCGTACAGCGAGCCCTTCACCGTCGCCCGCCAGTTCGCTTCGCTGGATCACATCTCCGGCGGACGCGCAGGGTGGAATGTCGTCACCTCGCCGGGCGAAGCGACCGCGGCCAACTTCAATAAAGGCGAACATCCCGATCACAGCAAACGCTACAAGCTCGCAGCCGAATACCTGGAGGTGGCCAAGGGGCTTTGGGATTCGTGGGAGGACGACGCTTTTGTTCGCGACAAGGAGAGCGGCGTCTTCTTCGATCCCGACAAGCTGCACCGTCTGAATCACAAGGGAGAGTTCTTCTCAATCGAAGGTCCGCTGAACATCGCGCGCTCCAAGCAGGGCCGTCCGATCGTGTTCCAGGCCGGCTCGTCGGATTCCGGACGCGACCTGGCCGCAAGGACGGCGGACGCGGTTTTCACCGGACATGAGACGATCGAGGAAGCCCAGGAATTCTACGCCGACGTGAAGCGCAGAGCTGCCGAACATGGACGCTCGCCGGACGAGATTCTCATCTTCCCGGGCATCGGGCCGATCGTCGGCGCCACGGACGAAGAGGCCGAGCGCCGCTACGAGGAGATCGCCTCGCTCGCGTCGGTCGAGGACGCGCTGCTGTACCTCGGACGCTTTTTCGACCATCACGATTTCTCCGCGTACCCGCTTGACGAGCCGTTCCCCGATATCGGCGATCTCGGGACCAACAGCTTCCGCAGCACGACGGACCGGATCAAGCAGAAAGCCAAGGACAACGGCTGGACGCTCCGCCAGGTCGCAATTCGCACGATGACGCCCAAGGGGCCGTTCGTCGGCACGCCGGAGAAGGTCGCGGACCGGCTCGCACAATGGTTCGAAGGAAGCGCTGCGGACGGCTTCATCGTCGGCGAAGCCGTACCCGGCGGATTCGCTGACTTCGTCAAATACGTCGTGCCGCTGCTTCAGGCGCGGGGACTTTACCGCTCGGAATACGAGCAGGATACGCTCCGGGGCAACCTGGGCCTGCCGTACCCGGTCAATCGCTATGCCGCGCCGATAGCGGTCCGTTCTTAAATCAAAATCAATTTAATCATACGGGAGGATTCTTCGATGTACAGCACGCCTCGCTCGTTCAAATGGACTTCTATCCTGCTTGCGGTCTCGCTCGCGCTGACGCTGGCGCTTGCCGCTTGCGGCAACAACAATAACAACGGCGGCGGCCAGGCCGCTGCCGGAGATGCGAGCCCAAGCGCCGCCTCTCCCTCCGCTTCGCAAGCGGACGGTTCGCCTTCCGCCGCCACGCAAGGCGGCGAGCTGACCTATGCGCTGGCCACCTCGCCCGACACGCTCGATCCGCAGCGCAGCGGCCTCGCGGTCGCCGTCCGCGTCATCCGCACCATTTACGACAATCTCGTCGTCAAGCTGCCCGACAACACCATCAAGCCTTGGCTCGCCACCGAGTGGACCGAGTCCGAAGACGGCCTGAGCTATACGTTTAAGCTGCGCCAGGACGTCAAGTTCCAGGATGGCACGCCGTTCAACGCGGAAGCCGTGAAGTACAACTACGACCGCATTCTCGACCCGGCTACGAAGGCCGCCAACGCGAGCGCGCTGCTGAAACCCTTCAAGTCGGCGGAGGTCATCGACGAATACACGGTCAAGCTGAACCTGGAGACGCCTTCGCGCGCCTTTCTCGGCAACTTGAGTCAGGCGCTCCTCGGCATCGTATCCCCGACGGCCGCGAAGAAGTACGGCGATCAGTTCGGCAAAAATCCGGTCGGCACGGGGCCGTTCAAGTTCGTCAAGTGGGAGGAAAACGCCGAGATTACGGTCGAACGCAATCCCGATTACAACTGGGGACCGGAGATCGTCGACAACAAAGGCGCGCCCTACCTCGACCGGGTGACCTTCAAGATCGCGCCGGAGGAAGCGACGCGGATCGGCAGCGTGCAGAGCGGCCAGGTGCTGGCGGCCGAGACCGTGCCTCCGCAGAACATCGTCTCGCTGAAGAGCAATCCGGATTTCCAGGTGCTGCAGGCCAACACGATCGGGCTTCCTTATACGCTGTTCATCAATCAGGAACACGCGCCATGGGGCGAGACCAAGGCCCGTCAAGCGCTGCAATACGGCATTGACATCGGCGCCATCGTCAAGACGCTGTACCTTGGCACCTACGACCAGGCCTGGTCCGCGCTGACGCCGGGCGTGCTCGGTTACGACGCTTCGCTGGAGAACGCCATTCAGCCCGACGTGGAAAAAGCAAACGCGCTGCTTGACGAGATCGGCTGGAAAAAGGGCGCGGACGGCATCCGCGAAAAGGACGGCAAGAAGCTCACGCTTCGTTACGTCGACGGCTCGCCGAACCGCGAGAAGCGCAACGATATCGCCGCCATTATCCAGCAGCAGCTGAAGAAAATCGGGATCGACACCGAAGTCGTCATTACGAAAGACATCCTGACAGAGGTATTCACCAACAGCAACTACGATCTCTATGGCAACAGCCAGGTCAACGGGGATCCGAACGCGTTGTCGGCCTTCTATCACACGGCGCCGAAGGGCGCACTCGGTAACCTCTCCAAAGTTTCCGATCCCGAGATCGATCAATGGCTGGAGCAGGGCGCCGTGGAAAAAGACGATACGAAACGCGCCGAGCTGTATAAAAAAGTGCAGCAGCGCATCAAGGACGAGGCGATCATCCTCCCGATCTACGTATTCCCGTATACGGTGGCGGCCTCCAAGTCCGTACAGGGTCTGAAGTTCGACCTGCTGGGCTATCCGCTGTTCAACGACGTCAGCCTGGCCAAGTAAAAGGGACGGAAGGGGTAATAAGCGATGCTCAAAGCCGTGACCGGACGCATACTCTCCTCCCTCCTCGTCATCGTCGGCTCGTCGGCGCTCGTATTCGTCATCATGTACCTGCTGCCGGGGGACCCGGTAGCGAGTATGATCGACGTCTCGGGCGCCTCGCCCGAGACGATCGCGAACCTCCGTCACCAGCTCGGAATCGACCGCCCCTTCCTGCTGCAGCTTGCCGATTATTTCGGCAAGCTGCTTCGCGGCGACTTCGGCCAATCCGTGCTGAACTCGGAGCCCGTGCTGCCCAAGATCGCGAAGCATTTCCCCGCGACGCTCGCCCTGGCGGCTTGCAGCGCCGCCGTTTCGGTCATCGTCGGCGTGCTCCTCGGCGTGCTGTCGGCGATTCACCGCAACAAGCCGATCGACCTCATCGCCCGGATCGTCGGGCTGCTCGGCATCTCGATGCCCGCCTTCTGGACCGGCATCCTGCTGCTGCTCATCTTCTCCATCCGCCTCGGATGGTTCCCGGCGATGGGCTCGCACGGCTGGCGGACGCTCGTTCTGCCCGCGCTTACGCTCGGCCTGATCGGCGCCGGCTTTATCGTCCGCATGGTCCGCAACAGCATGCTCGAGGTCATCGGCGACGCCTTCGTCGTCACGCTGCGCGCCAAGGGCTTGTCGGAGCGCGCCGTCATGTACCGGCATGCGCTGCGCAACGCGCTCATTCCGGCTGTCACGATGATCGGCGTGCTGGCCGGCGAGATGCTGGCGGGCACCGTCGTCATCGAGACGGTGTTCTCCAGGCAGGGCATCGGCCGGATCATCGCGGACGCCATCATGGCGAAGGATCTGCCGGTCGTGCAGGGCGTCATCCTGTTCTCCTCGCTCGTGTACGTCGTCGTGAATCTGCTCGTCGACTTGTCGTACGCGGTCATCGATCCGCGGGTGCGGCGGTCGGCCTAGAGCGGCGGAGGCAGTGAGGTGGCGATAGTTGTTAAAAAGCAGTTAATCCGGCGCGCGCCCTCTCGTTTTGGCGATTAGTTGTCAAAAGGCAGTTGTTTCGTTCATTTTGCCCCTTTTCGTGCGAAAGTCGGCGGATTAGCTGCCTTCTGGACCTTATTTTATTAATTCAGCCGGCCACCCGAAGAATTAGCTGCCTTTTAACCACTATTTTTTCTGGCCGGTGGCGGCGCGCGTGATCTGCGTCATCAACTGCCCATACGCATTCGGTCCATACAAAGAAAGGACGTGAAACCTGATGAGACAATCTACGGCCGCCGAGGCGGTGCTGCAGCGGCGGAAGTGGGAGCTGCCGGCCTATCGCGGACGCGCAAGGCGCATCAAGCCGGCGGATCTGTTCGTCTACGCCGCAGGAGCGCTAATCCTGATCATCGCGATCTGCGCCGCTTTTCCGCAGTGGATCGCCCCTTACTCGCCGACGGACATGATGCTGGACGCGATCATGCAGGGGCCGAGCGCCGCCCATCCTTTCGGCACCGATTATTACGGTCGGGATATTCTCAGCCTCGTCGTGTACGGCAGCCGGGATTCGCTGTACATCGGCTTTATGTCGGTATTGGTCGGCGGGCTCGCGGGCGGTGCGATCGGTACGATCTCCGGCTACATCGGCGGCGCGGTGGATGCCGTCCTGATGCGGGTCGTGGACGTGTTGATGACGATTCCCGGCATCCTGCTGGCGCTGGCGATCGCCGCCGCGATGGGACCGGGTCTCGGCAACATCGTGCTGGCCGTAGCGGCTGCATCCGTACCCGGCTACGCCCGCGTCATGCGCGGACAGACGATCAGCATCAAGAGCCGTCCGTTCGTGACGGCTTCTCGCGCCATCGGCGCGACGCCCTTCGCGATTTTCTGGAAGCATGTAATGCCCAACTCGCTCTCCCCGCTGCTCGTCATGGCGACGCTCGGCATCGGCACCGCGATCCTGACCGGCTCCGGCTTAAGCTTTCTGGGACTCGGCGTGTTAAAAGAAATTCCCGACTGGGGCGCGCTGTTGTCGCAAGGACGCGGCTATCTGACGGTGGCGTGGTGGATCTGCACCTATCCCGGCCTAGCGATCACACTGCTTGTGCTGGCCGTCAACATCGTCGGAGACTGGCTGCGCGACCGGCTCGATCCCAAGCGCAAGGAAGGCTGAGCGGCCCGCCGACGAGTCGGACCTGGCCGAGGACGTCCGGTCCCTTACACAGAAAGGAGTCTGCCATGCAAAGCCTGCTAGAGATCGAACAACTGTCCGTCGGCTTCCGCACGAAGCGCGGCTTCCTGCAAGCCCTGCACGACGTTTCCCTGACGATTGCTCCCGGGGAAACCGTCTGTCTCGTAGGCGAGTCGGGCAGCGGCAAAACGGTCGCCTCCAAGGCGGTCATGCGGCTCGTCGACTACGAGAACGGGCATATCGAAGGCGGTCGGATCGCGCTGAACGGGATCGATCTGACCGCGCTTACTCAGAGCGAGCTGCGCAGCCTCCGGGGCAAGCGGATCGCGATGATCTTCCAGGAACCGATGGCCGCATTCGACCCCGTCTACACGATCGGCTACCAGATCGTCGAGACCATCCTGCGGCACGAGCGCAAGACGAAGTCCGAAGCCAAAGCCCATGCCGCTAGCTTGCTCGCGCGGGTCGGCATCCCCGAGCCGGAGCTTCGCATGAAGCAGTACCCCGGCGAGCTGTCGGGCGGCATGCTGCAGCGCGCGATGATCGCGCTCGCGCTGTCCTGCGGCCCCGAACTGCTCATCGCGGACGAACCGACGACGGCGCTCGACGTCACCATTCAGGCGCAAATTCTGCATCTGCTGCAGGAGCTGAAGGCCGAATTCGGCATGTCGATTCTGCTCATCACGCATGACCTTGGCATCGCTGCGCAGATCGCCGACCGGATCGTCGTCATGTACGCCGGCCGCATTGTCGAGCAAGCGACGGTCGCCGAGCTGTTCGCGCAGCCGCATCATCCGTATACGAGCGGCTTGCTGCGTTCGGTGGCCACGCTCGACACGGAAAAGGGCGATCGGCTGTACGCCATCGCGGGCAGCATTCCGAGCCTAAGCAAGCTTCCGGAGGGCTGCGTGTTCCATCCCCGGTGCCCGCATGCGACCGACCGGTGCCGCGCCTCGGCACCGCCGCTTAGTCGGCGCGGCGACCGCGAGGCTGCCTGCTGGCATGCGGATGCGCTGCTGCAGGATGGTGCGCTGAGCGCTCGGGATGTACGCGAAGAGACTGCGGTTCGCGGCGTGCCCGCAGTTGCGGCGACGGAGCGAAGTGCGCTCGTCGGCGCAGCGTCGGATCGCAGCGCAACCGCACTCTTGGTGCGGGATGGCGGCGCGCCCTCGGACGATCTCCCATTGTCGGAGACGGCGCACGGCGTGTACGGGAAAGCTGTCGAGGAAATCCGACCGGCGCGGGCGGATCAGGCGAAGGCCGGGAGCATCGAGTTGTTTAAAGTGGAGGACGTGTGCAAGTATTATCCGATCAAGCGGGGATTCCCCGGGCGTTCCCGGACGTTCGTGCGTGCGGTGGACGGCGTGTCCTTCTCCATCCGGGAAGGCGAGACGCTCGGCCTCGTCGGCGAATCGGGGAGCGGCAAATCCACGCTTGGCCGGCTCCTGCTGCAGCTGGAACCCGTCACGTCGGGACGCGTGCTGTTCGAGGGGAAGGATCTGACTCGCCTCGGCGCCTCGCGGCTGCGGCAGACGCGCAGGCATATGCAGATGATTTTCCAGGATCCGTACGGCTCCCTCGATCCCCGCTGGAATGTAGGCGATCTTGTCGGAGAACCGCTCGCCGTCCATCACGGACTCTCCGGAAAAGAAAAGAAGCAGCGCGTCGAGGAGTTGCTTGCCGCCGTCGGCCTCGACCACGGGATCGTAAACCGGCATCCCCATGAGTTCTCGGGCGGTCAACGGCAGCGGATCGGCATCGCGCGAGCCATCGCGCTCCATCCCAAGTTTGTGCTCGCCGACGAGGCCGTGTCGGCACTGGACGTATCGGTGCAGGCGCAGGTCGTCAACCTGATGCAGGACCTGCAGCAAAAGCTGGGGCTGACTTACCTGTTTATCGCGCACGGTCTGCACGTCGTCCGTCATATCTCGGACCGGATTGCCGTTATGTATTTGGGCCGCATCGTAGAGATTGCGCCGAGCCGCGAGCTGTTCCGACGTCCGGCCCATCCATACACGCGAGCGCTCATCGAATCGATTCCGCACCCGGACCCGCAGCTTCGGACCGAGCCCGCCGCCATCCGCGGCGAGATCCCGTCTCCGGCGCGTCCGCCGGCAGGCTGCAGATTTCACACCCGCTGCCCGCTGGCGACGGACCGATGCCGATCCGAATCGCCGGAGCTGCTGCCCCTGGACGGCGATCGTTCGGTCGCCTGCCATTACCCGCTGCAGTAAGAGGGGGCCTGTGGGCTGGGCTGTAAGCGAGAAGAGCACCGTTGGAGCGGCACAATCGGTGGCAACGAAGACTGCAAGCGACAAAACCACTGTTGCAGGGAGGGCGATTAACGTGGGAAAGTAGATGAAACGGTCTATTCATCTTAAAGGAGGATGTTATAAATGAGTCTGCTCGATCGATTGTACGAGGAACTGGCGAGCGCAGAGGCGGAGATCATCGGCTGGAGGCAGCATTTGCACCGTCATCCCGAGGTCTCGTTCACTGAGCGCCGCACGCCGGCGTTCGTGGCGGACAAGCTGCGGGAATTCGGCATCGAAACGCGGACGGGCGTAGGCTGGCGGAAGGAGCTTGATCTCGCTGAAGAAGGTGCTGACAGCTTGCCCGGCGGTGGCGTAATAGGCTATATCCGCGGCGGACGCCCCGGTCCTACGCTGGCGCTGCGCGCCGACTTTGACGCGCTGCCGATTCAAGACGAGAAGGATGCGACTTACCGCTCTACGGCGGACGGGGCGATGCACGCCTGCGGCCACGACGGCCATACGTCCGTGCTGCTCGGCGTCGCCCGCGTGCTGCAGGCACACCGCCAAGAGCTGGCAGGCAACATCGTACTGCTCTTCCAGCACGCGGAGGAAAAGCCGCCGGGCGGCGCCCGGTTCATGATCGAGGACGGCTGTCTGGACGGCGTCGACGAAGTTTACGGCATCCACCTCTCCTCGGAAATACCGCTTGGCCGCGCAGGCCTTCGCGCAGGCCCTGCGATGGCCGCCGTCGATGCTTTTAAGATTAAGGTCATCGGCAAAGGCGGGCACGGCGCGCGTCCCCATGATACGGTCGACGCCCTCGTCATCGGCAGCCAGATCGTAGGCGGCCTGCAGCAGATTGTCAGCCGCAGGGTGAACCCGCTTGCCTCGGCAGTCGTATCGATCGGCGTGTTCCGCGCCGGAACCGCCTTTAACGTCATCGCTGGCGTCGCGGAGATTGAGGGCACCGTCCGCACCTTTGATCCGGCGCTTCGCGCGAGAATCGAAGCGGACGTACGCGCGATTGCAGGCGGCATCAGCACGGCCGGCGGCGCAAGCTGCGAGATCGAATACGCCAACGGCTATCCGCCGCTCGTCAACGATCCCGACAAGACCGAGACCGCTCGCCGTGCCGTCGCGGAGGCGCTCGGCGAAGAGGCGTTCATCGCGCTCGATCCGGTGATGGGCGCGGAAGACTTCGCGTATTACCTGGAGCAGCGTCCGGGCGCGTTTATCCATGTCGGCGCGCGCAACGCGGAAGAACGCACGCAATTTCCGCATCACCATCCCCGCTTCGACATCGACGAACGCGCGCTGCTGCACGCCGGCAAGCTGTTCCTGGCACTGTCACTGGCTGAACGGCCGACCGCCTGACGGCATGACGAAGCACCGGGAACGCATACGAACGGGATTCGCCCTGCCCGGCGCAGCCTGGTATGTCAAAGCCGGCAAACTGGCTTAGGCCGGTGCCGGCTTTTCCTCCTCCTGCAGCTTGTTCATCTGCGCGATCCGATCGTCGACGGCTTCGTCAACCCGACACGGGCCGTAATTCCGCTTTTCCCGGCTGACATTGATCATGCGATTGTTCTTGACGGCCGGCAGCGCGCTGTACAAGGGCTCCCTGAACAGTTCCGTCAACTCCGCCATCTCCTCATCGCTCATCGACGTAGAAATAGTAATCCGCAGGACTCGCCACGAAGGCTTCTTGCGAGAGAGCGGTACCGCCATCCGCATATTGCTTTAATGCCTCGGGCAGCTGGAAGCCATGCGCCGGCATGCGGTAAGGCACGAACGCCTCTCCCCGCCTCAACAACGTCGCGAGCCGAATATCAAGCAGCTTGACCGGCACGCTTGCCCAATTGCCGATCGTTTCGGATTCTGTCACGTGGACGCTCCCCGACACGCATTCGCAGATTTATTTCTATATGATTGTAGTGCGATTCTCACGCCTGCCCTGTCTCCCGCAGCGCCTGCTGGTGGTACATCCGCAGCACCGCATCCTCCATCGGCGGGTTGGACAGACCGAAGCGGATGTCGCGGAAAAGCCGTTGCAGCGGATGCGTCTGGGCAAGCCCATGCGCGCCGGCGATACGCAGCGCCTTGTCGGCGACGGAGAGCGCGGTACGGATCGCGAATACCTTGACCGCGCCTAGCTCGGCGATGCCGGCGGCCTCGTCGGCGACGGGATGTTCCCATCGCGCGGCGACGCTGTACATAAAATGCCGCGCCGCTGCCAGCTCGATGTCGATCTCGCCGATGAGCGTGCCGATGTGCGGTAGATGGATAATCGGCCGGTCGAGCGTATTGGGCTGATAAGAGGCCGCGAAGGCGAGCGCTTCTTCCCGTGCGGCGACCGCAGCGCCGAGATAGCAGGCCGGCACGTGCAGCAGGTTCGGGTTGGCCGGAGGACTGCCGCGCCTGCCTGCCGATGCGCGGTAGACGAGGGCCTCTTCCGGCAGGACGACGTCGTCCAGCACGAGATCGTGGCTGGCCGTGCCTCGCATGCCCATCATGTTCCAGACCGGATCGACGGATACGCCGGGCGTGTCCATCGGAATCAGGAAGTCGGCCGCTTCCTCCGTATCCCCTTCAATCAGGGTCGTGTTGACGACGACGAGGTCCAGTACCGGCGCGAGCGATGTGAACGTTTTGCGCCCCCGGACCACGTACCCGTCTCCATGCCGTTTGGCCGTCGTCTGCATTTTGCCGCCGCGGGTCGGACTGCCCGTGCCCTTCTCCGTCGCCGCGCGGTTCATCAGCTTGCCTGCCGCGACCGCGCGCAGGAACGGTGCGAGCTTGTCCTCGCTCCACGACTTCTTCGCGGATAGGTCGGCCACCGTGCTCACATGCCAGCCGATCGCGAGCGCCAGCGCCGGATCGCCCATCGCGATCCGCTCCTGGTAAAGAACCATCTCGTAGACCGACATGCCCTCGCCGCCATACGCACGCGGCACCGGCCATCTCGTATAACCCAAAGCGCGCAGCTTTTCCGCCGATTCGAACGCGAATCCGCCTTCCTGATCGACCGCTTGGGCAAGGGGCTTGAACGAATCCGCCAATTCGCCGATCAGTACGAGGCGCTCCCGTTCGGCTTCCGTTCTCGCAAAGGTGTCAGACATCGCATGTTCCTCCACTTCGTATCTGGTCTCTATGTTGCTTATGAGCCTAGCATGTTATGGAGGGTGGATCAAGCGGCGTCTATGCAGAAAGACAGCCCTGTGGTAACAGGGCTGTCTTGAAGGTAATACAGGAAATAATTATTCGACACTTACGCCCGCACTCGCATACCCGGTAACCGTATTGACCAAACTCAGGCCGTTAGCTGTAGCGGTGTAGACCATCAGCAGCCGGGTCTGCGCCGTCACGGGAATGCTGAGCCCCGTCGTAATCCCGCTCGCAGTCGTGCCGATGGCCAGTACGCCTGTCATAGCAGGCGCAAGCGTCACAAGCGCGCCGGGGATTGGCGTGAATGTATTGTTCGGCGTCGCAGATGCATACAGCTGTGCTGTAATGGTTACCGTGCTACCAACGAGATTTAGCGCTGCAGTGCTAGTAAAATAAGCGCTGATCGACTTAATCGTGCCATCTCTCGGCATGCTGAAACCGAAGTTAAGCAATGTACCTGCGGCACCAGTCAGATCGATAATACCGCCAAACGCGGAAACGCCTGAGACAGAATTTCCGAATCCAATCAATGCGCCCGTGCCTTGAAGGCCCCCTACTATGGTCGTCACCGTTACTGGTAGGCCGGAGGCGTAGGGGATGATCGTGGCTGCGCCGGCCGGGCCTTGTGCACCAGTATCGCCTTTGTCACCCTTCGGGCCTTGCGCGCCGGTTGCCCCAGCAGGTCCGGCAGGACCTTGCGCGCCGTCCGCGCCTTTGGCTGCGATAAGCAGATAGTCAGGAGAAGTACCCGGCGTGCCTGTTGGCCCTGCAATAAGCGCAACATATGTGGATCCGTTATAAATTACCACTCGGTACTGCGGATACAAAGAAGCCTGCACGGCGTTGAATGCCACTGCGCCTTCAAGGCCCACGCCAGTTGCGCCGGTTGCTCCGGTTGCGCCTGCAGTGCCAGGGTCGCCCTTATCTCCCTTCGCGCCAGTGGCTCCGGTTGCACCCGTGTCGCCTTTGTCTCCTTTCACGCCGGTTGTTCCGGTTGCGCCTGCAGTGCCAGAGTCGCCCTTATCTCCCTTCGTGCCAGTGGCTCCGGTTGCACCCGTGTCGCCCTTATCTCCCTTCGCACCGGTTGCGCCCGTGTCACCCTTATCTCCCTTTGCGCCAGCAGCTCCGGTTGCACCCGTGTCGCCTTTATCTCCTTTATCACCCTTCGCGCCCTTGGCCACAATCAGCTTATAATCCGCCGACGTATCCGGCGTACCCGCAGGCGCAGCCTTCAGCACGATGTAAACCGAACCGTCGTACAGTACGATTTGATACTGCGCATAGTTCGCGGCAGCCGAGGCGTTGTAATCCACGGCGATGTTCAGACCGACGCCGTCCGCGCCTTTCGAGCCGGTTGCACCCGTGTCGCCTTTATCGCCCTTGTCGCCTTTATCACCCTTGTCGCCTTTCGCCCCTTGCGCGCCGGTCTCGCCCTTCGTGCCCGTTCCGTTACCGGTCGCGGTGTCACCAAAGCTCAACTTCACCGTCTGCGTCTGCTGGTTCCATCCGATATCGGCGCCGAACGCCGTCGCGAACAGGCGGACCGGAATCAGTACGCGTCCGTCCTTGACCTGTGCAGGCGCTTGCAGGCTAACCGTCTGAACGCCGCTGTCCGTCGTGACCGTAGCGGTATTTTCGCCAGCCTTGACTACTACCTTAACGCCATCCTTGACCGCAGTAACCGTTTGCGAAGCATTGTCCCAGTTGACGCTTGCGCCGAGAGTGCCGTTGATGTCCTTCATGGGCACCAGCACGGTGTTGTTCACCAATACAGGGGACACTTCGTATTGGATATTCGAGCCGTTGACGTTAAGCGTCACACCGCTGGCGGCGCTCACGGGAGCGGCAACCAGGGTAGCGGCGAGCAGCAATAGGCCCGCGGCGGTTTTCGTTTTCTTCTTTAACACGAATTCATTCCTCCAGACAATGAGTTAGATGATAACGAGAATATTGCGGATAGCACTGAAAATCTAGATTTTCCCTAAAACCAAGTTATATTTTAACAAAAATCGACAGATTTTTATATGAAATAGATGTGCCGTCTTTTCGAAACCTACTTTAAAAACTGTGGATATGCACTTCCCATGCCATTCATATGACACCCCCTGCACCCTTTTTGCATGTTCAACCCGTTTAGGGGTATGAATGTGTATAGAGAAATTCGATTGGCGAAGGGCGGTCGGACCGGCATGGTACGTGTATTAGTGGTAGACGACGAGGCGGGTATCTCGGAAGCGGTAGCTTACGCGTTGAAACGCGAGGGATACGAGGTCGATACGGCTGCGGATGGCGTGGAGGCGCTCGAGAAGGTGGAGGCCCAGCGGCCGGACGTGATGGTGCTGGACGTGATGATGCCGCGCATGGGCGGGTATGACGTGTGCCGCAAGCTGGAGGGCAGGGATCGTCCGGCCATTCTGCTGCTTACTGTTAAAAACGATATTGTAGATAAAGTGCTGGGGCTCGAGCTGGGGGCGGACGACTACATGACCAAGCCCTTCGACATCCGCGAGCTTCTTGCACGCGTAAAGGCGCTGTCACGCAGGGTGCAGCCGGATCACGCGCCGGCTCAGACCGTGCCGGCCGATGCGGAGACGGTGCGCCTCGGCGCGCTGGCGATCGAATCGCTCTCGCGCACGGCGCGCGTGGACGGACAGGCGCTCGACCTGACGCCCAAGGAGTTCGACCTCTTGAAGCTGCTGGCGGCCAATCCGGAGCGTGTGTACACGCGAGAGGCGCTACTGGAACTGGTGTGGGATATGGACTTCGCGGGAGGAACGCGGACGGTGGACATTCACGTCCAGCGGCTGCGACGCAAGCTCGGAGACGCACAGAGCCTGATCCAGACGGTGTTCGGCGTCGGCTATAAGAGCGCCAGGCCGTCGGAATGAGCCGCGGCGTGCGCATCGGTCTTCAGGGCAAGCAGTCGCTGCTGCTCGCGCTGCTGCTGGCCGCCATTGTCGCCGCGCTCAGCTTGCAGGTGCTATCGGGCATTAGGGACGACCAAAAGCAGCGGCTCGAGCAGACCTTCGCGCGCCAAGCCGAGGCCGCGAACCTTCGCGTGCGCGACGCCTTCCTGACCGGCGAACGCGTCGAGGCGAAGCCCTTTATGGAGAAAAACGCACAGCGGCTGGCCGTCGACCTGGGCGAGCTGAGCGGCATGCCGGTCACGCTCTACGATACGGACGGCGTCCTGGCAGGCACGTCGCTGCCGATTCAACCGCGGACAGATGCGTCGGACGCGCTGGCCTACACCGCCCGGGGGATGTCCGCTTATATTACGGAAGGCGACGCGCTCTTATACCTTGCCCCGCTCTATAATGCCGACCAGCTGCTCGGTACGGTACAATTCCACGCGTCGCTCGCCGACCAAAATGCGTTTTACGAGCGCATCCGCGATCTGTTCCTGTACGCGGGGCTCGCGGTGCTCGCGGGCGGCTTCCTCGTCGGCTATCTGTTCGTCCGGCGCCAGGTAAGCGTCATCCGCCGGCTGAATCGGGCGACCCAGCAGATCGGACGCGGCGAGTACCTGTCCGCTGCGCCCGTGAAGCGGCGGGACGAGCTGGGCGAGCTGGCCGAAGGCATCTACGACATGAGCGGCAGCATCTCCTCGTCGGTCACGCAGCTCCACGAGGAGAAGCGCAAGCTGATGGATGCGATCGCGCGGCTGACGGAGCTCGAGCGCCAGCAGAAGCAGTTCATCGGCAACATCAGCCACGAGCTGAAGACGCCGCTGACCTCAATCCGCGCCTACGCGGATCTGCTGGAGATGTACGCGGACGACCCGGCGCTGCTCGGCAAGGCAAGGGAGCGCATCGGCATGGAGGCCGCGCGGCTTTACGATTTGGTTGAAAAGGCGCTGCAGCTGTCCGCGATGGACGTGTACGATTTTGAAACGAAAGCCGTGCAGGT
Source organism: Cohnella sp. GCM10020058 (assembly GCF_042683485.1). Classification (NCBI taxonomy): domain Bacteria; kingdom Bacillati; phylum Bacillota; class Bacilli; order Caryophanales; family Paenibacillaceae; genus Cohnella; species Cohnella sp. GCM10020058. Next base: position 207,712 of record NZ_JBHUJV010000004.1, on the reverse strand, counting down.
CGCTCTGGCTCCCTTATTAAAGGAAGCCGCCGAGCGCATCCGGGTCAAAGCCGACGCCGCCGGCATCCGGATGACGCTGGATCTCCAGGACGGCGGCGTCTGGGCGGATCCGGACAATCTGATGCATATCGTGTTAAACCTGCTGGACAATGCGGTCAAGTACAATGTGCCGGGCGGCGCAGTGGCGCTAAGCAACCGGCTGACGGATGGCGCAGACGGCGAGCCGCGAATGATCGTCGAGGTCGCGGATTCCGGCAGAGGCATTCCGCAAGATGCGCAGTCGCGCATCTTCGATCCGTTCTACACGGTCAGCGGCGACCGTTCGCGCGCGACCGGGGGGACCGGACTTGGATTGTCGCTCGTCCGCAGCCTCGCGGAGAAACAGGGCGGCACCGTTCGGCTCGCCGAATCAGGCCCTGACGGCTCCCGATTCGTGCTCGAGCTTCCCGTAAAGGAGCCGCAGCGCGAGTCGTAAACGGCGCTCCGAATTGTTTACAACTTCGATACATGCCGGATATGGCTTCGATATATCGCGATTCTATACTGATCTCAAGACAGGGACGACGGACGCAGGGCAGCGCGGTAAGGGCGCCTCGCCGCAGCTGCTCCCTGGCGAGATCCACATCAGTCAGGAGGACCTGTCATGCCGAATAAAAAAGGAGAGATCGCCGTTAAGCTCACGGTCTTGCTCATGCTCGCATTCGAACTCACGGCCTGCAGCGCCAAAAACGGCGAGCCGATCCCCGTCGCCTCAGACGCAAGCGCCGGACAGACGGACGACGCATCCGCTGCGCAGGGCGCCGGCGGCGGACGCAAGCTCACTGTCGTTAAGGAAACGGACGCACCGAAGCGTACGGACGTGGCGATCGAGCGCATTCACCGCTTCGAAGGCGCCGCGATCGACGCCTGGCTCTCGGACGACGCGCTCAGGATTACGACGACGAAGCTCGAAAAGCCGGGTACTGATACGGAGGAAGCGAAGTTCAGCTACACGGCCGAGACCGTCGACTTGACGAACGACGCCCGCAAGCCCGCGAAGCTGGCCGAGACGGAAGGCGGCACGGCGGCGCTCGTGAAGGAGAGCCTCTCTCCCGACGGCAAATTCGCTTTCGTGCAGCAATGGAAAGACAATTATACCGCCCGTAACTTCGTTAAAAATGTCGCCACCGGCGGCATGACCGAGATCCCGGGCGCCAACTATCTGGAGTCGGGCGGCTGGGTCGACGAAGGCACTTACCTCCTGGCAGCGGGTTCCATGGACGGACGCGGCGACATCCTGGCCGTCAAGACGGACGGCACCGTATCCAAGATGGCGCTGGAAGATCCGAAGACCGAGCTGTTTACGAAGTTTACGGCGTCCCACGGCAGCGTCTACTACACGGATCAGGCGCAGAACCTGAAGACGCTGGCCTACGGAACCGCGACGAAGCCATCCGTGCTCGTCTCCGGCGTATCCGGCTTCGAGATCGCATCGGACGGCGTCAGAATTGCCGTATCGACGAGCCCCGGTCAGGACGGCACGACGGCTCGCCTGCTCCTCTACGGCGCAGATGGACGCCAACAGGGCTCGACGATCGGCACCGGAGATTTAATTCCTTACATGAGCTGGTCCGCCGATGCCGTGAAGCTCGCCTTCGCCGTATACGCGGAAGACCGCAGCGGCATGAACGGCGTCTACCTTTTCGATGCGGCCTCCGGTACGGTCGTGCCCGTCGTCCCGAATGCTTTTCCCCAGTATCCGCTTAGCTGGAATCCCTCCGGCACGAGGCTGGGCGTCACGGCGGCCGGCAAGGGCGATCTGCCCGTCACGGAAATCATCGATTTTAAAAACCAACAAACCCCTTAAGGAGATGGAACTTATGAAAAACAATATGATGAAGAAATCGGTACTCGGCGCCATGGTGCTCGGCATGACGATCACGGGCGCGGCAGGCGTATACGCAGGCACGAATCTGCAGAAAATCACGGCCTATCTGAACAGCAGCATCGGCATCAAGGTCAACGGCTCCGCCTACGTTCCGACGGACGCCAACGGCAACAAGCTCACTCCGATCACGTACCATGACACGACGTATCTCCCCGTCCGCGCGCTGGCCGGTGCCCTGGGCGTCCAATTGACCTTCGACCCGAAGACCAATCAGGTCGTCATCACCACGAATGGCTCGCAGCAAACCGCAGATCTGGCAAGCATCGGCTATACCTCCGCTCAAATCAAGGAGATTCAGACGGCATTCGCGGCATTCGACGGCTTCACGACGCCTTACATGCCGACGCTGATGGCTGCGAACGATACGTATAAGCAAGCTTCAGCAACCGGCGACGGCGTAAACTTCGTTTTCTCGCATATGATCGTGAACGTGTCGCCTCGCGACTATGCTTTCGACTACGAGGGTACGAACGTAACCTTGTCGAACGGCGTCCAAGCCAAGTGGTATAAGCCTTCCGACACCGACATGCTGACCTTCAAGCTCGACGATCGCTACGTGACGCTCAGCTCCATGGACGGCGCCCTGAACAAGGCGCAGCTCGAGAAAATCGCCGTCGGCGTCGCCAAGCAATCCGACAGCACGGCCGGTCTGGCCATCGTCTCCTACAGCGATGCGCAATTCAAGGCCATTAAAGACGCCTTCGCCGGATTCGACGGCTTCACGACGGCTTATGCACCGACGCTCATGGCCGGCAACGATGCCTTCAAGCAAGCCGCGGCTTCGGACGATGGCGTGAACTTCCTCTTTTCCCACATGAGGGTCAGCGTGTCGCCTCGCGACTACTCGGACGGTTACGACAGCACGAAGGTCACCCTGTCGAACGGCGTTCAAGCCAAGTGGTACAAACCTTCCGACACCGACATGCTGACGTTTAAGCTCGACGACCGGTTCGTGACGATCAGCTCCCCGGACGGCGCGCTGAACAAGGCAAAGCTGGAACAGATCGCCGTCGGCGTCGCCAAACTGAAATAAGGCAATCATTCTAAGGAGGCCCGCATCATGAAGATATCTTTCAAAACGGCGTCCTACGGCTTCGTGCTGGCCGGCGTGCTCGTGCTGGCCGCTTGCAATTCCGCCGGATCGGCCTCGTCTAACGGAAACGAGGCGCCCGCCGCGTCGCCTTCCGCTTCCGCATCGGCCCCCGCTTCGTCCTCGGCTTCGGCCGGAAGCGGAACCGATGCGGCGGCCTCTCCGTCGGCCAGCGCTTCGGCGAGCGCATCGGCTCCGGCATCGGCCGCGCAGACCAAAGTCTCCGCCGAGGTCGCAGCTCAGCTCAAAGAGCTGATGAAGCTCGCCAAGGAAGGCAAAGCGCCCGGCATCTCATACGTCGCGCACGATTCGCTCATCGACGACGTGAAGAAGGATTGGGGCAAGCCCGACTCGGACGATATGGCGGGGAAAGGCTTCTACGCCGTATACAGCAAGCATCATGCCGCGTTCGGCTACAACAAAGGCAGCCAGCTCTTCGACATCCGCTCGAGCGACGCGAAGCTGCAGAAGCTGACACTGCTCCAGATCGAGCAGACGCTGGGCAAGCCGTCGTCCACGTCCAAGAACGGCGACGACACGATTTACGTCTATGAGACCGGCAACGAATTTCAGCTGAAATTCGTTATTCCGAAGTCTACGGGCAAGGTGGATCATATCTCGGTCTTCTCGAAGACGGGATCGCGCAACAATATGGCGGGTTAAGAGCCCCGCCCAAAGACCAAGCCGCCAAGGCGCAAGCCCTGGCGGCTTTTTTTGAACGTCTACGCGGCCTCGCGCTTTTCAGACCAAAGCGAGTATCCAAGCCAGGCCAGTCCCAAGCCCATCGGCACCGCCGCGAGCCGGCCGAGCTCGTGCGGGAGCACGGCGGCAGCCAGAGAAGCGACGGCCCCAAAGGCGAGCAAGCCTGCCGCCCCGCGCGATAAAATGCCGGCCCGGAACGTGGCGATGCCGAACAGCAGACCGCCGAGCAAGTAGGCTACGGCCGATACCGGTCCCGCGGCGGCAAGCGCGCCAAGGTCAACCTCGCTGCCCGCTCCGCTTGAAAGCCCCAGGAATCCCTCTACGATCTTCGGCGCGTCGGTCGTGAGCAGCGGCAAAATGAAAGCTTCGACGAAGCTAAGCGCCATGAGGAGCGCAAACTCGAGGCCGAACAGGAGATAGCCTGCCAGGCCCAGCCACCCGGCCTTCTCGACTTGCCTGGCGTAGATCCCCGTGATGCTGGCCAAGGCCAGGAGACTCATCAAGATGGTTAAGTAATGGGCAATGGCCCAAGCGTCGGTAGTTACGGACGAGAGAACATCGGACGGATGAATCATCTGGATGACGATGAACAGAATCCCTGCCAGCATAGCCGCCACGCCTGACCAACGAATGAGGCCGGGGGCGGTGATCTTGTTACCTTTACGCGTCGTGCCCTCAGGCTCGTTCGAACGTTCGGAGCTCGCCCCGACGACGGAGATCAACGGCAAGCCGAGATCGCGTATGTTCCTAAGCAAGCCGTGAAGTGCCGCCTGATCGGCCACCTGGCCGCGAAGGACGGTCGTTCCGTTGCTGTCGCGGGTAAAACTTAACCCTTCGAACCGATCTCCCCATTTGGAATCAAGATGTCCTTTTACGCGAATCTCGTACCGTCTTGGCTCCCCATCGTTCGCCGGAGATCCTTGCGATCCTTCCATTTTGCGCTTCCTCCTTTGTGCTTCCGCTAAGGTTAAGATACAGGTTCGCGCGAGGAGTCCGCATCACCACAAGTGGTGATTTATGCAGCGAAAAAACCCCGCGCCGGCCGCTAAACCGACCGGAAACGGGGCTATAAAGAGACGCGGAAGCGCTATTCTAACTCGAGCGCTTCCGCCCGGCGAACCGCAGCGCGGCGGTTGTTCACCTCGAGCTTGCTATAAATATTTTTCGTATGAGACCGCAATGTATTCAGCGAGATATGGAGCATGCGGGCCATATCCGGACCGCTCAGCTCGGTTCGGAACAGCCGAAGCACCTCCAGCTCCCGATCGCTCAAGGGCTCGCATAGCGCCTGCTTGTGCGTCGTTCCGCGCTCGGCTCTACCAAGCGTGGACAGAAGCTGCGCTATATACCCGGGGGAGACTCCTTGTTTTAAAGCAGCTTCAAGCAAGACGGCCATCGGCTGGCCTTCGTCCGCGAAGACGCGGATGTAGCCTTCCGGTTCGGCCAAGGTCAAGGCGCGTTCCAGCGGCACAAGCGCAGCAAAGCGGTTGCCTCGGGCATCATGAGCCATCGCTTGCAGGATCAAAATCTCGATCGCGCTCCCCGTTCTCCCGCCATCCTCTGCCGCTTGGAGCAAGCGTTCCAGCAGCCCCGATACTCGAGTAATCGAATGATCCGTGCGATCGCGCCTATACTTCGCCAGGAGCGCCCTGGCGAGCGTGACGTGCTCGAATTCGCGCAGATAGGACAGCTCGTCATAGGCGGACAATCCCTGCTCTCGCACCCAATCTAAGGCATCGTCCAGCTTCCCCGTCTCGAGCCAGACCCGTGTTTTCATCGCCGGGACCGGACGCACATTGGGAAAAAAATGGCCTTTATACAGCCGCTTCGCCTCTTGGAGAAGCGAGAGCGCACCGTTCAGGTCTTCGTTCGCCTCCGCGATCCGGGCCATGGCGACGTACCAGCGATAGCCGATCTGCGGGCGAAGGGCGCGCTCGTTCAGTTCCTTGCCCTTCAACAGGCGATCCGCGGCGGCCTGAAGATCGTTGTGCTCGCGGTCGAGCTCGCTCATCGCCACGTGGATATCAATCGCCCCCCGCGACATACGCTCGCCATGCGCCTCGGCTAGCTCCAAGCCTCGCTCGTAGACCCGCATCGCTTGGCGCAGCCGGCCTTGCGCAATCCGGATATCGGCCAAGGCGATCGTGCCCCCGATCGCGTCCGAGATATTGCCGGCAAGCAGCACGCCGGCCATTCCCTCGTCGAACATCCGGTACGCGGTCTCGAGATCGCCGCTCGTCCACGCCGCCAATCCCAAGAGCGCCGCCGCCGCGCCGCGCCGAAGATGATCTCCCTCCGGCACGAGTTCGAGGACCCGCCGGGCATATCGGATCGCTGCCGGGATATCGCCCAGCACCTGGGCGCGCGCGGCGCGATACCCGGCGATCGTGCCCGGAAGATGACGGAACTCCTCTTCGTCCACGACGGCTCTGTCGGCCATACTGGCTTGGTTACTCGCGGTAGTTTCCAGCCAGCGTTCCGCGTCCTGAAGGCGCTCCTCGACGGCCCCGAACTCCCCGCCGGCCATTAACGCCCAGGCGAATTCGACGCTCAAGACCGGTCTGCGGCGTATCAACTCGTCGGGCAGCGCTCTCAGCCAGCCCAGTACGGCAAGCCCTTGCCTAAGTCTCCGCATCTCCGGCCAGGCCCGCTCGATCAGGTCCGCCGCTCGCGCGACATCGCCCGCCGCCAATGCGTGGCGAATCGCATCGGCCGTTGTGCCATACTGTTCGTACCATCGACTTGCACGCCGATGCAGCTCAGCTGCCCGATCCGGCTGGTCCGCCTTTAAATGGACCGCGAGCACCTCGCCGAAGAGATGATGGTACCGATACCACTCGCGCCTGTCGTCCAGCGGGACGACAAAAAAATTGCCCTTCTCCAGCGCATCCAATCGCGCGCTGCCCTCCCCTTCGCCGGTGACGGCATCGCACAGCGGCCCGGACAATCGCTCGAGAATGGAGGTTTGAAGCAGAAAGCTCCGCATCGATTCCGGCTGACGGCGCAGGACCTCCTCGACCAGATAGTCGATGATATATCGATTGTCTCCGGCGAACGCGCGAATGAATGCCGGAATGTCCTCGCGCCCTCGCATGGAGAGCGCAGCCAGCTGGAGCCCCGCGATCCAGCCCTCGGTACGGCTCTCCAATGCGTCAATGTCGTCCGCCGATAACGCCAGACCCATCGCCTCGTTGAAGAATGCGGCCGCTTCGCCGGCGGAAAAGCGCAGGTCCGCGGCACGAAGCTCGGTAAGGTCGCCGCGCACGCGCAACCGGCTTAACGGCAGCTGCGGATCCTCCCGGGTCACAATGATCAGGTGCATTTGCGGGGGAAGATGCTCAAGCAGGAAGGCAACCGCGTCGTAGATCGGTTTCGCGCGAATGACATGGAAATCGTCGAGAACTAGAACGAAAGGAGTCGGGAGCGCCGAGATCTCATTGAGCAGGATGGTCAGCGCGGATTCGGCAGACGACGGTTGGGATATGCGCGGGCTAGCTATGTCTCCTCCGATAGTCTCAGGAATCTTGTTCACCGCGGCGACAAGATGAGCCAGAAAACGCGCGGCATCGTTATCCCGTTCGTCCAAGGAGAGCCATGCGACAGGACGGCCGCATCCCGCGGCCCATTCGCCGATCAGCGTCGTCTTGCCGAAACCCGCGGAGGCGGAGACAAGGGTGAGCTTACGGTCCAGCCCTTCGTTCAATCGTTCGAACAGACGCGGCCGCGGAACGGTCTTGGACCGGGATACGGGGATATACAGCTTCGTGGTTAGGATCTGCGCATGCATGGTTGGACGATGCCCCATTCTATCGGTTCATATCCAATAGGATAGCGTGAATGGCAGCATTTCTCTACTGCAAGTCACGCTTATCAGCGCAGCCGGCACTTGCGTACGCGATGGTAGGAAGACCGACAGGAACTTTCTCCATGCACGCGCGTCTAACCATCATATGGAAATTATGGAGGAACGCCGTGCATGAATAATACCGCTATAAAATGGACTGCGCTGCTGTTGCTCGTCCTAGCGACTGCCCTAACGGGCTGCAATGGCAAAAAGGCAGAAAAGGTTTTTCAACCGTTGCAGCCAAATCCCAATTACATCGTAATCATTAAAAAGCAATCGCCGGATATCATCCTCGGCCAAAGTATCATTCAAGGCAAGGAGACGGACCCAATTATCCGGCAAATGAACGAATCGCATCCATCGGTCGCTTTTAAGAGCTGCCCCGCTTCGACGAATTCGTTTGACGTCCTTTTGCATTATTCGGACGGGTCTATGGACCGAGCGCTGACCGTGCTTGCCTGCCCGGGCACAGTAGATCAATTAAGCGGAATCGTCGTGGAGCCAGGCGTGCGGTTTGATCAATTAGGCCGATTGTTGGAGTTGTAACTGTCCAAGGAGGCGGGGCTATGTTAACGAGCTTGGCTGTCGAGAGGCGTCGGCATCGAAATCGCGACGGACGGTAAGCGCTATACGCTTCCTATCTTTTACGGGGAGTTCGAGGAGCAGCCTTGACCGCACGACCGCCGCGTATCATCTATTTCTCCACCGTCTCCTCCCGTCCCGAAGCGCCGGAAGCATAGATCGCCCGCACGACAGCGATCGCATGCCGGGAGTGCGCGAGCAGATCCGCTGCGCCACGCCGCCCTTCCATGCAGGCGATCAAGTCTTGGAGCTGCAGCACGAATGGCGGATCCTGCACCTCCGTATCCACCCGCTCGTAGTCTCCGCCGCGGCTGATCCAGAGCGCTTTGCCCGTCTCGAGCCGCAGCATGCCCGCCGTGAAGACGAGCTCGGTCTCGTTCCGGGCGTGGCCCTTGTAGCCCGACAGCGAGATCGTGGCGGACAAGCCGCTCCGCAGTCGCAGGAACGCCATGCCGCCTCCCTCTATATCGCCTTTCTCCCCCTGATCGCTCACAGAAGCCGAGACCTTGTCTACCGCGGAACCCGCAAGCCAGGTGATCTTGTCGATCGAATGGGAGCCCAAATTCATCAGAATGCCGCCCCCCGCAAGCGATTGCCGGAAAAACCAGGACGGACGTTCCTCCCTGAAGTAGTAGACGTTGCGAACGTCGTTGATCATGACCAGCCGGCCCAGACTGCCTTCCTCGATGATCCGCTTGGCCGCCCGGTTCTCGGCGATATAATGCTGCGTGTGCCCGACGAGCAGCGCAGACCCGCTCCGCCGGGCCGCTGCGACGATCTCGTCGCACTCCTCGACGTCCAGCGCCATGGGCTTCTCAAGCAGCACATGACAGCCTTGCTCCAGACAGAACAAAGCCGCCTCCTTATGCAAATAATGCGGCAGCGTGACGATGGCGATATCCGGCCGCTCCCGGACGATCATCTCCCGATAGTCGGTGTACGGCGTCGCCCCGTACTTGCCCGCCAGCGCCTCCGCCCGCTCCCCGACCAAATCCGCCACCGCGACGCCCTGTACCTGCGCCATCTGCGAGATCGCTTCCAGATGCGATTCCGCGATAGCCCCTCCGCCGACGACCGCTGCACGATACACCATGCTCATCCACGCCTTTTCACTCTAAAATGATGTCCGTCAACTATCCACCTACGTCCACACTTTCGCCCCACGCCCCGCATCCGTCCGCCGACTATCCACCTACGTCCACACTTTCACCCCGCGCCCCGCCGTCACGCAGCGTCTCCTTGCGGTATTCGCCCGGCGACAGGCCGGTAAGCTTTTTGAACGTGCGGATGAAGGTGTTGGCGTTCAGATAGGCGGTCGGAATCCATTTGCAATCGACCTGCAAGTTAAGCGCGTCAGCGGTCAGCCGCAGCGCCTCAGGAATCGCGACATGCGCCTTGACTCCTTGTTGTAATCGCCGATTACCCCAATCCGAATCATCGTCGCTCCTCCTTCTTAACGTTCCAAGCACAAATAATGGTAAAATCTAGGCGAATATCTGCTATTCGTCAAGCATTTTAGCATCTATTCAAATTTGAATAGGTAACCTATACTGAAATAATGTGATGAGGAAAAGGACTGATCAAGTTGTCGTCTGTGAGATTGCTCGTATTGGGAACGATTCGGAGGCGGGGCGTCACGCACGGTTACGGCGTTCATCAGGATCTGACCGCCTGGCGGGCCGAGGCCTGGACAAATATTAAACCCGGCTCGATCTATCATGCGATGGATAAGCTGGCAGCCCAGGGCCTGATCCGGGCTGAGGACTCGGGCGATCCGGTCAAGCTCGGGCCTGCGAGGACCGAATACACGCTGACGCCGGGTGGCGAAACGGAATTTAAGAAGCTGCTCGAAGCGGCGCTGAAGAGCAACGACTTTCAGCAGATGGCGGCAGGCATTGCGTTCATGGAGACGCTATCCCGGAAGCGGGTCATCGCGCTGCTGGAAGAGCGGCTTGCCGCGCAGGAAGCAGCAGCCGCATTTCTGCGGACGCTCCCGACGGAGCCTCAACCGTCTGATCCGTCCAAGCATCCGGAGCTTGTCGGCATGTGGGCCGGTTATATGGAACACGCCGTAACGGCTACCGGACGGCTGCTGCAGTCGCTGCATGATGGAAAATATGCGTTTGCGGATGAAGCGGAATAAACGAATAAGAGGGGAGCAGGAAGATGATCGAAGTTGCCATGCACGACGGCCACCCACTGCAAGTCGAGGCCGAAGGGGACGGGCCCGCCATCTTATTACCGGTGAATCCCTGGCCGCTAGAAGGGCCGAAGGCGGAAGAGATGCGCAAATGGGGCACGGACCCTGCGCTCGGACGAACGTTAATTGACGGTCTTCGCGACCGGTATCGGGTCATTGCCTTCGACTACGAGGGCCATGCGTTAAGCAAGCCGAAGCCGGATACACTGACGCCCGACCATGTAGCGGCGGACTTTCTCGCCATCGCGGACGCTGCGAGCGCCGGACGCTTTGCTTATTACGGATACTCCTGGCTGGCGCTTGCCGGCATGCAGTTGGCCCTGCGCACCGATAGACTCTCCGCGCTAATCATGGGCGGCTATCCTCCCGTCGGCGGCCCGTATCGCGAGATGCTGCAGGTCACGAAGGCCACGCATGCCATGTCTGGCGAGGGCGGGGTGCAATGGGAGCCGGGCAGCGAGACGGTTGATGGGAAGGAAGGCGATTCGGACGCTAAGGATACTGCAAAAAATATCGAAAAAGACGTGGCGGATACGAGCTTGAGCAGCGCTGACGGCATGGCGAATGTGGACTGGAGCAGCGCCGAGGGCCGGAGTGGAAGCGCTGCAGATGCCGCCTCCTGGGAGGACTTTGATTGGTCTGCCGTCGAGGTCGCTATGAATCGCGATCAGACCCGGCAATTCGTCACGCTGTATGAGGCGCTGCAGAACTTTGACGATCACGCGGCTCAATCGCGGCTGAGCATGCCCCGTCTTTGCTTCGCGGGCACGCATGATATCATCGCGTACGGCGACGCCTTCGGCGGCGTCACGGTCGATATTGCCGGCGCTTTCGCGCGCAACCGCGGAGCGCTTGAAGCATTCGGCTGGGAAGTCCGAGCGCTCGAGGGGCTCGACCATACCCAAGCCATGCAAGCTGCCAAGGTACTGCCGCTTATCCGACCGTGGCTTGACGCTATACTATAAGCGATCCGCCGCATTTACATCATTTGCGGCAATCTACTCTTCCATAGCTCCAGCTTTTTTTGCTCCGACCTTGCGACCTGCGCCTTGATTTTCGTCAGCAGCCCGTCCATCTCCTCGTCGTCGAGCGAAGCCCGGACGCCCTTCAGCGCAGTCAGGATCGACTGCAAGTCTTCGAGCGTGAAGATCTGCCGGTCGATACGGAATTGCTCCATAATCTCGAGCCCTCGTCGCTCCCCGCGAACGAGACGATTCGGAATGCCCGCGGCGTTAATCTTCTCCAGGTCGCGATAGTTCGTGCGGTGCGATACCTACCCTCCCCGAACCCGCCAAAAGAGGTCGCTTGTCTTCATGAAAGAATCCAGCTTCCACATATGGTAGTATAAGGATTAATTATATAAATGCTAATGACCTAATTTTAAGGATAAGGTGGATGAGTATATGGAATCAACGGCGTTTTCACTTTTACCGACAACATTGATTATTGTTTACGGTCTGTTTTTATTGCTTGGGCTGTACAGCCTGTATTTGTTCATTAAACTTGCTACCCGGGGGATTACGGCTCTGGATATATACATTGACGAAAAGAAAAATAAGAGATTGTAAGCGAAGAGAGAAACTTAGGAGTGAAAAGGATGATGCATCAAATGCGGCAACCAAGGACCTTTTTCATCGTCCAAGGCTGCCGCTGTCTTTTAAGTTTAAGCTGAATTAACGGATTTCCGGCAGCAGCGGGCGCAGCGCCTCCGCCCAATGCCCGTAGCCACGCTCCGTCAAGTGGCAGTAGTCCGGCGCGGTCTCCTGCGATAGCGTCCCGTCGGCTTCGAGCAGCTTGGGACCGATGTCGACGAACGTATACCCGCGCTCCTGCGCGATCGCCGCATACCGCTCGTTGATCTCCGCGATCGTCCTGCGCCGGGGATGGTCCAGCTCGTGCTCGCGCGGGAATACCGCCATGATAACGATCTTGGCGCCTGAAGCCTTTGCTTCCACGCGGTCGCAGATCGCGCGCAGTCCTTCGGCGATCTCTTCCGGGCTGTTCGCTCGCGCGTTCTCCGTCTCGCTCGTATTGTTCGTCCCGATCAGAATGACGACCGTACGCGGACGCAGCCCGTCCAGCTGGCCGTGATCGAGCCGCCACAGCACGTTCTGCGTGCGATCCCAGCCGAAACCCATGTTCAACACCCGGTAGGGAGCGAACACGGCATTCCAGGCCTCCCGGTTTCCGTGCACGTTTTCCGGCCAAGGCTCGCCTCCCCAGAAATGCGTGATCGAATCGCCGATCAGGACGACCTCCGGATTGATCGCCTGCTGCTCTCTCAGCACTTGCTCGTGCCGGGCCCACCAGTCGTAGCTGTCTTCCTCCAGCTTGGAGACCGGGATTACTGCCGTGTTGAGCGCTTTGCCTTCAATCGTCATGCGAACCCCTCCGTCTTCCTTCATATCCCCTGAAAAAGTCATACCGGAAGTCCGACCCCGTCGATCTCCCGGACCGCCGCGGAGAGTGCTGCAATCGCCTGTTCGGCCAGCCGCTCCGGCGTTACTTTACGGCCGTCCGTGTTCCAATCTCTCGCAAGACCGTACGCGATCCAACTGAGGATGACGGACATTCGCTGCGCCGCCGCGTCGTCCAGGTACGATTTTTGACTCAAGAGCTGCCGGAATACGCCCTTCAAAAGCTTGACCATCTTGTTCTCGATATAGGGGCTCATCGCCTCGTAGCTGCGCGCGCACTGCGTGCTGAAGTTGGCGTGAAACTCGCACAGCGTCACGATTATGCCTGTCAGCGTCGCCCGGTTCAGGTCGGCATGGCAGGACAGCTTCTGCATCAGACTGTCTTTGAACATCTGCGAAAGCGCGTCCTCCATCAGCTCGTATTTATCCGCGTAATGGGCGTAGAAGGTCGCGCGATTGATCGTCGCCCGCTTCGTGATGTCCCCGATCGTAATGTCCTTGATATCCTTGTTGGGAATCAACGCATTGAACGCATCCAGGATCAACTGCCGCGTACGCAGGACGCGCGGATCCGTCTTCGATTCCTCCAAGCCTCTTCCCCCTCGCAATCGGCCACTTTTCAGACAATACGGCCCTTTTGTCGCTTAAGCGATAATCCCGGTCAACTTGACGGTTGTCGGCAGGTTACCGTTATCTTATCATAACGTAAGCAACAGGTGTTGCATAAGTTCAAGTGCGGGAGAGGGGCAGGCATTCATGGTTCTGGTTCTTCAAATTCTTCTGGCGTTGTTGTTTTTCGTCTCCGGACTTGGCAAGGTCACAGGAATTAAAATGCAGGTTGAAAACTTCAGCAAACTGGGGCTGCCGCAATGGTTTCGCGTGGTCACGGGGCTGCTGCAGCTGGTTGGCGTCGCCGGACTCGTCGTCGGCTTCTGGCGCGACAGCTGGGCCGCCTGGGGCGCCGTTCTGATCGGCGTCATCATGCTCGGCGCCGTCGCCTTCCACGTACGCGTCAAGGACAAATTCGGCGCGATCACGCCTGCGCTGGTGCTGGCCATCCTCGCCATCGTGCTCGCCGCGCTGCTCGGCTCGGATCTGGGCGATTTTCCGAACTAAGCCGAGCGCCTCCCCGATCGAATCTCGGGGAGGCGCTCGCCGGCACGGACGTTTCTGGAATTCAACGCAGCATCGTTTTAAAAATAAACGCAAGCTTAAGCCTAAGCAAACTTTCGGTCTGCTTTAGCGGCATGCCGAGCAGCTTTTCCAGCTTCTCGATCCGGTAAGCGGCCGTATTCCGGTGAATGAACATTTTGGCGGCCAGCTCATTGATTTGGCCGTCGCACGCGATCAGCGTTTCCAGCGTAAGCAGCAATTCCTCCCGCTGCCTGCGTTCGTTCCGCTCCTTTAAGGTTGGCTTGTCGCACGCCCGGTCCGGCTTCATCGCGAGCAGCCCTCCCAGATAGCGGTCGACATAGGCCGTCATGCTTTCCTGCGGCAGCTTCTCAAACAGGTGCATCCATTCGAGCATGAGCCGATCTTCTGCCTGCTTGTTCGCGACGGGCTCCATCCGCTTCAACCTCCCAGACGTGTATTCGTCCTTCGCTTCCCTTTTTGCCAGGCGCAATGACGGACCTCTAGCAGCTGGCGATCCGATGCGAAGCCTTCACTTCTATCCCGCTCTCGATCGCAGCGAAGCCGTGGGAGTCGTCGTAGATGACGCCCCCCCGCAGCAATGTCTTTTTCACCTTGCAGCCGATCCTGCGGCCTGCGTACGGCGAATGCTTATGCCGTTGATGAAGCTGCCCGGCGGCGAGAATATAGGGCTCGTTCAAATCCAGCAGCACCAGATCCGCGTCAAGCCCAGGCTTGATCGCGCCTTTCATGCGCTCGAAGCCGAAGTTTTTGGCCGGGGCGCCCGAGAGCAGCCGGCTAATATGAGTCAGCGGAATTCCGCGCTTCAGATGTCCTTCGTCCACGAGCAGCTCCAGCGAGCTCTGAGCCCCCCCAATGCCGCCCCAAGCGACGAACAGGTCGCTCGACGCCTTCAGCTGACCCGGGCAAGGCGAATGATCGGAGGCAACCAGATCGATGTCGCCCTGTGCGAGACACTTCCACAGCTCCGCCTGCTCCTCGCGGCTGCGAAGCGGCGGGGCGCACTTGGCCACAGCGCCCATTCGCGCGAGATCCGCATCCGTGAGGGTCAGATAATGCGGGCAAGTCTCGAGCGTCACATCCGTTCCCGTTAATTTCGCCTGACGGATCGCCATGACGGCAGCCGAGCTGCTGATATGCGCAAAATGCAGCCGGCAGCCGGACTGCTTTGCATAATCGAGCGCCTTCTGCACGGCTTCGACCTCGGCGATTACCGGCCGCGAGCCGGTATAATCGGCCGCTCCGCTCCTCCCCTCACGACGTGCCAGTTCGGTCAGCCTCGCAACAATCGACTCTTCCTCTGCGTGCAGCACCAGCACTTTGTTAAGCTCGGCGATCCGCTTCATCCCCTCCAGCAGCACCTGATCGTCGGTACGCCGGAAGGCGTCCTCATGGTCGTCGCCAGGCGAGGACATGAACGCCTTGAACCCGACAACCCCGGCGTTTGCGAGCGGTGCCAGCTCTTCCAGATAGCCGGGCATAAGCCCGCCCCAGAAGCCATAATCCGCGTAGGAAGCGCCGGCTGCCAGCTTGCGTTTAAGCGCCAGCGCTTGAACCGTCACGGTAGGCGGAATGCCGTTAAGCGGCATATCGATATAGGTCGTGCATCCGCCGGCAGCCAGCGCCGACGAGCCGCTCCGGAAGCCCTCCCAATGGCCAAGTCCCGGTTCGTTCAAGTGGACATGCGCATCGATCATGCCCGGCATCACGACAAGCCCTGCGGCATCGATAACGGCTGCCCGGCCGCGCTCGACAGAGGCTGACAAATGTTCGATTCGGCCATTGCGGATACCGATATCCAGCTGCGCGACGCGATCCTCAAGCACAACCTGACCGTTGATAATAACGAGATCGTAGCGGTCTGCGGAAGACGGCTCGTTTTTCATTCGATTTACTCACCCCTGTCGTTCTGTTTCAAGCCCATTCATCGTTTGCGCCGCCTTCTCCTCGCGGATTAATCGTCGAGACCAATGAGCTTCGCCGGATTCGACGCGATCATATGATAAATATCTTCCGGCGCGAACTGATAATCGAGCATCGTCGCGACCATGGTCCGCATTCCCTGCACCGGCGTCGATGCGGCGCGAATGCCGTAATCCGTGCCGAGGACGAACCTGTCGATACCGACCTCCTTGATCGTCTTCATCCACGCAACCGCATTCGTATGGCGGCCGAGCTCCGCTCCCATGTCCATATATTCCTTCTCCACGTAATAGTGGGTGCGCGGCACGTCCGGGTACAGCCAATCGACGAGGCATGCCTCCAGGAAGGCGCCCCTGGCCGCCGCTTCCTTCTGCTGCTCGACCGTCATCCGGCCTCTGACCGGATGGGCGATCAGCACCTTCTTGATTCCATACTGCTCGGCCAGATCAAGCAGCCGGAACGCTTCCTGCACCGAGACATGCCCGGTGTTCAAATAAACCTGCGGGCGCTCGGCCACCATCGTCAGGATCTCGTCGAGTTCCTCGGTAACCGTGCCGTCCGTCGGAATGGACGTCGCGACGGGCAGCTCCTTCTCCGCGAACTTCGGGAAGGCGTCCTTGAAAGGGACGAGTTTGCCGTCGACAAGCGTCGATTCGCGCTCTGCCGAATAACGCGTACAGTGCGAGCCAAAGCTGATGAACCGGCAGCCCTCTTCCATATGCAGCGCTGTCCGTACCGAGCGCGGATTCATTCCGCCGTGACAGGAGTTCATCAGATAACCCCCGTACGTATGGATGCCCGGCACATGGCGGTTGACGACCCACGCCATACCGGAAGCCCAGCCGAATACGTCGTAGTAGACGATGCTTCTCATACCCGCGGCCGCCGCTTCCTGCGCCACCTGAATCGGATCCTGGTGTCCCGGATTCGAGTTCAGGACCGGCCCCGCATGGACATGGCTGTCGATCGCCCCGATCAACAGCTCGTCGGGCAGCTCCATCGAGCGGCGGTAGAACGATTCGTTCCACTTGGAACGGTCAACGGTAAGGGATGGGACGGACGACGACGAATCAAACATGGGATCATTCCTCCTGTAATGAAAATGGGTTGCGAATAGCAGACGCCGTCTACCCTTTCACAGCGCCGGCCATAACGCCGGCAATAATACGCGAGCTGAAGGCGAAATACATAATGGTGACCGGGAGCATCGAGAGCACCATGCCGGCCATCAATTGCGGGTAATTCGTGCTGTATTGCGATTTAAAATACGACATGCCCAGCGGCACCGTCCGCATCGAAGCATCCTTCAGCAGCACAAGCGCGAACGAGAATTCGTTCCAGCAGGCGAAAAATTGCAGAATAGCGACCGTCGTCAAGACCGGCGCCGCCATCGGCATGATGATCATGAACATCGTCCGGCTGAAACTCAGCCCGTCGATGGCGGCCGCTTCCTCGATCTCTTTCGGAATGCCCGTCACATAGCTCGAGACGAGCAGAATCGGCATCGACAGATTGAAGGCGACATACGGAATAACGAGCGTGTACCAATGGTCGGCAAGTCCGGTCTCTTTGAACAGCAGATACACCGGGACAAGCAGCGCATGGATCGGTACGAGCAGGCCGAACAAGTAGTAGATGACCATCAGCCGCTTCCCCTTGAATTGCAGCCGGGCGACGAAATACCCGGTTATAAACGCGATCAGCACGATCAAAACGACCGATATGGCGGTTACTCTAATGCTGTTCAAAGATAATTGCGGCATGTTCGTTAGCTTGATGGCTTCAACGTAATTTTCGAAGTGCAGCTTGCCCGGAAGCGAGATGATGCTGTTCGAGAATTCTGCCTGCGTCTTCAGCGAGGAATAGCCCAGCCATAAAAGCGGGAAGATGCAGCTTGCGGTAAACAGCAGCATGATGCCGTTCATGGCCAGCTTCTTGCCGAAGCGCATGAGATTGGGGGATTCTCGTTCTGTCGCAAGCTCCGCCCGCAGCTCCATTACGAGACACCTCCGTCCGTGCTGCGTTTGCGCTGAAGCGCAAACGCGCTAAGCATAATAATGAGAAGCGTTAACGCCATGATCGCAATCGCGAGCGCCGATCCGTACCCATAGCGGAAACGCAGGAACGACGTGTCGTAGGCGTATAGCGCCATGACGGAGGAGGCATTCCCCGGCCCGCCGCCCGTCATCGCATAGATATGTTCGAAGCCCCGCATGTTATTGGCGATGCAGAGCAGGGACGCGACCATCAGCGTCGGCTTGGCCAGCGGAATGATGACGTACCAGGCTTTGCGGAAGCCGGTCGCCCCGTCGAGCTCCGCGACCTCCAGCACCTCTTTGTTTATGGCCGATAGGCCGGCGAGCATGAGGAGCGTATAGAAGCCGATGTTCTGCCAGGAGAGCGGGATCGAGACGAGCAGGACGATCGGGCCGGACAGGTCCAGCCAGGATTGGGCGAGCCGTTCGAGTCCGAGCAGTTTGAGCCCTTCATTTAAAAGGCCGTAATTGTAGTTGTAAATGAGCGTCCAAAGAAAAGCGATGATGATCGGGGCCAAGGTGGAAGGGAAGAAGCTGATGGTGCGGTGGAGCGCTTTGAACCGGACCGCTCTGGACAGCAGAAACAAGGCGAATAAAAACGCAAGCCCGACCTGCCCGATTAACCCGTATACGGTCATGAGTCCATTGTTCAGGAACGAATGCCAGAATACATGGTCCCGCATAATCTCGACGTAGTTATCGAGGCCGATGAAGCTTCTTCTCGGCCCGCCCGTCCAGGAGTAGAAGCTGTACCTGAAAGCCGAGAGAATCGGGACCAGCACGACAAACGAATAGACGGCAAGACCGGGCAGCAGATAGAGCAGCGTCAGCCAACGCGTAGGACGAAGCGCTTTGCCCATGGGATACCTCCTTATTCGAGATCAAGCAAGCAGTCTCGTACTATCGCTTGGACAGGAAAGTCTTATATGCCTGCTGCACCGCTTCCGCCATCTGCTCGGGCGTTCTCGCGCCGGACATGACGCTTTGAATTTCGGTATTGATGACTTCGACGATCGAGGCATCGAACCACAGGTCGAAGATTTTCGTCGCATCCGCCGCCGCACTCGCTTCATAAGCGGCAAGGGCAATCGGGTGAAGCTTCGCCGAATCGAATTGTCCGGGGTCAAAAGCAGGGAACCCGCCCACCTCCGCCATTAGCTTGGCGCTCTGCGAGCCCGTCATGTATTCCAGCAGCGTCATTATCGCATCCAGCTTCGGACCTGGCTTAATCTTCGCATTGATACTGTAATAGACGCCGGCGCCTCCGGAGGAAGCAAGCGGATTTCCCTTGCCGCCCGGAGCAGCCGGGAACACGGCTACCTTTGTTGCGTTCTTCACGTTGTCCGGCGCATTGTTGACGACGTTCATCGCCGACCAGATCCCGCTGACGAACGCGGCCGAGCGTCCTTCAAAATAATAAGAGACCATTGTATCGCCATCGACGGAGTTCATATCCTTGTTGAGGTAACCTGCCTTTGACAGATCCGACATCGTCGAGATCGCCTGAATGAAGCCCGCGTCGGTAAAGGCAGCCCCGTTGCCGGCCAGGATCGATTCCGTCCATGCGGGACCGTTGTACCGGTCGGTCAAGGCGCTGATCCAGCTCGATAGCGCATAGCCTTTTCCCTTGTCGCCATAAGAAAATAGATTGATTCCCTTGGCTGCAAGCTTGCTGCCGGCGTCCATCACTTCATTCCAGTCCTTCGGGAAATGGTCATAGCCGATGTCGGCGAACAGGTCTGCATTATAGTAAATCAAGTGCGTCGGCCCCGATGCGATCGGAATGCCGTACACGCTGCCGTCGCGCGTGCCGGCATCCAGCGTTCCTGGCCGGTAGCCATCCCGCCATTCGGGCCGCTTATCCAGCTCCTCGTTCAAAGGCAGCACGATGCCGTTCGCCACGAAATTCGTCATCCAGGAACCGGGTACGATGAACACGTCCGGCATATCGTCGGCAGCTGCCAGCGCCTGCGCCTTGATGGAGTAGTCTTCGTTTTGCAGCTGCTCCTCCACGATCTCCACTTCGGGATGATCCTTCTTGAAGCGTTCCACCCCGTCCAGCACGGCGGTGTCCTCCGGACTTTTGCCGATATTCGACGTTTGATATCGATGCATCAGCTTGATCGATACGGCGCCGTCCGCCGTTTTCGATGAATTTGAAGTCTCCGCTTTATTTGAACATCCGTTCATCAGCATTGCGCACGTTACACTGACGCCAAGCACAGCCTGCCATTTTTTCATTTTCTCCGCTCCCCTTATCTGTTGTCTGTTGCAAGCCTTGCACAATTTGGCATCCAAAATTGGATACAATCGTGCGCAAAAAAAATTTAGCGCTGAAAAATATCCGTCAAATTCATTACGCTGCCCGTCTTCACCGTAAAATCAAGCGATCGCTCGATTTGCAGCAGGTGCTCCGTCATAATTCGGGAAGCGAGTTCCCCATCCTGGAGCACGATCGCCTCCACCAATTGCTCATGATCGCGGCAGAAGGTTTCGCTTGAACCGTACAACGCGATGATGACTGCCGTAAGCGAGATCAGCTCCTCCAAAAAGGTGTAGTAGTAGCTGTTCTGAGCGAGCTCCGCCAGCTTCAGGTGAAAATCGACCGTCACATCGAGCGCCCCGATGACATCTCCGTCATGGCTCGCCCGGTGCTCCTCCTGCAGCAACCGCTGCAGCTCATCGATTTGCGCCTCGGAAGCCACCGCACATACTTTCCTCACCATGGAAGATTCAATGACACGCCTCATCTCGAATACCGACCGCGCATCCTCAACGCTTGGACAAGATACAAATGCGCCGCGGTAAGGAATGACCGTCAGCAGCTTTTCCATGGCCAATCTCCGGAGCACGTTGCGAATGGGCGTCCGGCTTACCTGGAAGGCATCGGCCAATGAATCCTCGATCAACTGCATGTTGGGCAACAGCTTATGCTGCGTGATCGCCAACTTGATCTCCTTGTAGATTTCATGCTCCTTTTTTTTGCTCACCGCGGCCCTCCCTTTCATTATCACCTTTATACGGCAGCAATCATGTTAGATATACTGACATTCTAGATGCGGCGGCGGGTCCGGTCAATGCAGGTGGCGGATTTTCGTCAGCGCGCACATATAGGCATTGTCGGAAGCGCCAGCCCGACCGGCGTGGGGAGCGCTATTCTCTCGGCGGCGCCTTAAGGCCTCGCCCCGCATATTTTGTCAAAATTTAAGCGCCTTCCGCGAAAAACGATGGTACCATGAATAGTTAGTACTACCGGGTCGGCGTGCATTCCGGCACAATGGACGTAACAAAGAATGCGCCAGCCCGAAAGGAGCGTACACGACATGACGATGCGCAAAGTCAAAATATACGGTATCGGCAAATACTTGCCCGGACGCCCGGTTACAGATGCAGAGATGGACGATCGGCTGGGCGTCGCCCGCGGATGGACGCGCAAGACGACAGACGTCGCCGTCCGGTACTTCGCGGAGGGAGAGACCGCGTCGGAGATGGGCGCGAAGGCTGCCTATGCGGCGCTGGACGATGCAGGGCTGCGCTTTTCCGATATCGACTGCCTCGTCTGTGCCAGCGGCACGCGCGAGCAGGCGCTCCCTTGCACCGCCGTCTATATTCAGCAGGCAATGGGTCAGGAGCGATCCGGCGTACCCGCCTTCGACATTGACGCCACCTGCCTCAGCTTCCTCAACGCGCTGGACGTCATGTCGTGCATGATCGCGGCGGGCCGCTACCGCCGCGCGCTCATCGTGTCGACGGAGATCGCGTCGCTCGGGCTGGACTGGCGGCACAAGGAGAGCGCCGCTCTGTTCGGCGACGGCGCGGCCGCCGTCGTCCTGGGTCCCGCCGGAGAAGGGGAGCGATCCGCCATCGTGGGCGCATCCCTGCGGACATACGCGGACGGCGCCGCCTTCTCGGAGATCCGCGCCGGCGGCTCGCGGCGCCATCCGCGCGGGCTGCGGCCTGCGGAGCCGGAAGACTATCTGTTCCGCATGGACGGTCCCGCGATCTTCAAGATGGCGGCGCGCCTGCTGCCCGACTTCGCGGACGATCTGCTGCGCGCGACCGGCTCGCGCATGTCCGACTTCAAAGCTGTCGTGCCCCATCAGGGCAGCGCGATGGCCGTGCGCCTGCTGCGCAAGAAGCTGGGCATCGCGGAGTCGCAGCTCGTCTATATCACGCCCGACCATGGCAACACGATCGCGGCCTCGATCCCGATGGGCCTGCACGAGGCGATCCGCGCGGGACGGATCGTCCGGGGAGACCGGGTGCTGATGATCGGGACGGCCGCGGGACTGACGCTCGGAGGGCTTGTGCTTGATTACTGAGCCGCGGTCCGGGAACGAGGCCGAGAAAAGCGAAGGCTTGCCCGGCAGGGAGCAAACGGCTGCCAGCGTGACTGGCGGCAGTTTGGCAGGCGACAGCTTCGCGGGCTACAGCTCGGAGGACGACAGTTCGAGCGGCGGTAAACGCATCCTGCTCACCGGCGGCAGAGCGCCCGCTACGCTGGAGCTCGCCCGGCTGCTCCGGGCGGCCGGACATACGGTGTTCGCGGCAGAGAGCGCGCCCTATCATCTCTGCCGGGCGTCCCGCGCAGTGGAGCGCAGCTTCCCCGTACCGGCACCTGCGTTCGACCCGGCAGGCTTCGCGGCGTCGCTGGCTCGAATCGCGGACGAGTGCCGCATCGACGCCATTATCCCGACGTGCGAAGAGATCTTCCACGTCTCGCGGGAGCTGGACCGGTTCGCGGGCCGCTGCGAGGTGCTCGCCGCGCCGCTGGACGAGCTCGACAGGTTGCATCATAAAGGCGCGTTTATCCGGCTGGCGGAGGAAGCGGGTCTCCCCGCGCCGCCGACGGCGATCTTCGAGTCGCCGGACGGCTGGCTGCCGCTGCTGGCGGACGACGCGTTCGCGCACGGACTCGTGCTGAAGCCCGCGTATTCGCGCTTCGCTGCGCGCGTCATCGCGGTCGAGCCGCGCGAGGGGCGCTTATCCCCTTCGGTCAGGGAGGCGGTCCGCCGCAAGCTGGACGAAGCCGGCGGCGTATCGCCGCGCCGCCCCTGGATCGCGCAGAAGCTGCTGCGCGGCGTGGAATGGTGCACGTACGGCATTGCGCACGACGGCGTGCTCGCCGCGTTCGCCGCGTATCGCAGCCGCTTCCGGGCCGGGCGGGGCGCCAGCATTCACTTCGCGGCCGAAGCGCAGCCGGCGCTGGCGGATTGGGTCGCGCGATTCGTCCGCCACGCGCGCTTCACGGGACAGATCGCGTTCGACTTCATGGCGGAGCCGGACGGCGCGGTCTATCCGCTCGAATGCAATCCGCGCGCCACGAGCGGCATCCATCTGTTCCGCCCGGGGGACGGGCTGGCGGAGGCGCTTCTTGCGCCGGCGGGGCTCGCAGCGAGCGGGGCGATAGCGACGCCCGGGCCCGGCGCGGGCGCCATGCTGTCTCCCGCGATGCTGACGTACGGGCTCGCACAGGCCGTCCGCGAACGCAGGATGCGCGAGTGGCTGCGCGCCTTCGCCGGCAGCCGCGACGCGGTGTACCGGCGCGGGGACCCCGCCCCCGCGGCCGAGCAGCTGCGGCTGTTCGCCTGGCTCAGACGGACTGCGGTCCGGCATGGCCTGACGCTCCAGGAAGCGTCGACAATCGATATCGAATGGAATGGTGAACGATGACCAGAGCGTTAATCACCGGCGCGACCGGCTCCCTCGGACGGGCAACCGCGCTGCGTCTCGCGGAGGCGGGTTGGACCGTGACAGGCATCGGGCGCAATGCCGAAGCCGGCCGGCGGCTTGCGGCTTCCGGCATCGCGTTCCGCCGAATCGATATCGGCACGCAGCCGGAAGAGACCGCCGAGGCATGCGCGGGCCAGGATTATGTCATTCACTGCGCGGCGCTGTCTTCCCCGTGGGGCCGCTATCGGGACTTCGAGGCGGCGAACGTCGCCGGCACCGCCCATGTCTCGGCCGGCTGCCTCCGACACGGCGTCCGAAGGCTCGTGCACGTCTCGACGCCGAGCGTTTACTTCGATTACAGCGATCGGCTGAGCGTGAAGGAAAATGCCGCACTGCCCAAGCGACCCGTCAACGCCTATGCGGCGACCAAGTTGATCGCGGAGCAAGTCGTGCAGGGCGCGGCGGGTCAGGGACTGGACGCGGTCATCCTGCGCCCGCGAGCCATCTTCGGGCCGGAGGACGGCTCGCTGTTCCCCCGGCTGATGCGGGTCAACGAACGACGCGGCATTCCGCTCATCGGCGGCGGGCAGGCGCTGCTCGACCTGACCTACGCGGACAACGTCGTGGACGCCCTGAAGGCGGCCTGTCTCGCGCCATCATCGGCAGCCGGACAGGTCTTCAACATCTCGAACGGCGAGCCGGTCCGCCTGATCGACCTGCTGCGGCGCCTGTTCGAGCTCCTGCAGCAGCCGCTCCGCACGCGCGAGATCCCGCTGCGCACGGCGCTGGCCGCGGGCTCCTTGATGGAGCGCGCTTACCGGATCATGCC
Source organism: Cohnella sp. GCM10020058 (assembly GCF_042683485.1). Classification (NCBI taxonomy): domain Bacteria; kingdom Bacillati; phylum Bacillota; class Bacilli; order Caryophanales; family Paenibacillaceae; genus Cohnella; species Cohnella sp. GCM10020058. The sequence continues at coordinate 183,337 of NZ_JBHUJV010000004.1, read as the reverse complement.
GTTTCTCGGAGCGGAGCCGCCCTTCACGCGTTATACCGTCGGCCTGCTCGCTTACAGCCAGACGCTCGACATCTCGGCGGCGCGCCGGGCGCTCGGCTATGCGCCGCGCGTGAGCATCGACGACGGGCTGCAGCGTTTCGCCGCCTGGTGGAGGGAGAGCCGATGAGCGCATTCACAGAGATCGTGCCGGTAGAAATGAAGCTAATGGCGGCGGGCTATTGCGTGCACCCCGAGTTCGTGACGATCCGGGGCGGCTCGCTGCGCACGGCGGCGTATCCGGCCGGCTTTGCGCTGATCCGCCATCCCGTCCAAGGCTGGATCTTGTTCGATACCGGCTATTCCGCCCGCTTCGAAGCGCTGACGCAGCGGCTTCCATACGCGTTATACCGCCGGCTCACGCCCGTCCGCTACCGGGAGGAAGATGCCGCAGTCCGTCAACTCGAACGCCTCGGCATTCGCGCGGACGAGATCGGCACCGTGATCCTGTCGCACTTCCACGCGGACCACATCGCCGGCGCGCGGGACTTCCCGCGCGCACGGTTCCTGTATCCCGAAGACGCCTATGCGCCGCTGCGCCGCCTCGGACCGGTGCGGTCTACGCGCGCGGGCTTCCTCCCGGGCCTGCTGCCGGACGAATTTGCAGACACGGCGGCGCCTATCGAGCGGACCGCCCCATGGATGCCGCTGCCCGGTCCTTCGCCGATAGGCGGCGGCCGGGACCTGCTGGGCGACGGCAGCCTGATCGCCGTCAGCCTCCCGGGGCATGCCGCCGGCCAGATCGGCCTGCTGCTCCATGCTGCCGATTGGCAGCCGCCCACCCCCGCTGACGCAAATGCTGCCCCAGCCGCCCCAGGACGTGCGGTCGCGACGGACTTTCCCGCCGCGCCTCCGCCGCTTCCCGCTGCCCCGCCCCGCGCGGGGATTCCGACGCGCTATCTGCTGTGCGCCGACGCCGCCTGGTCGAGCCGGGCGCTGCGCGAGAACCGCCCGCCGCATCCTGCCGCCGGCATCGTCATGGACGACCGGCGGGCTTACCGCGACAGCTTCGAGCTGCTGCGAAGCTGGCAGGCCGCAGATCCGGCGCTCGTCATCGTGCCGAGCCATTGCCGCGAATTTTTTCCCATCGATGACCTGGAGGTGCCTAAGCGATGAAAAGAGCCGCCAGCTTCATCCGCCACTACCTGCTCGCCCGGCGCGGCGCCCGCCGCTGGCAGGACCGGGCCGCGTTCGACAGTTGGCGCGAGGCGCGCGTACTGCGCCATATTGCCCGCGTGCGCCGCAAATCGCCATTTTACCGCGAGCTGTGGGCGGGCATCGCCGATGCGGATTGGCGCGCTTTTCCCGAGATCGACAAGTCCGCCATGATGGCCGGCTTCGACCGGCTCAACACCGTCGGCATCGCCAAATCCGAGGCGTTCGCCGTTGCGGAGGCGGCGGAGCGGTCGCGCGACTTCTCGCCTGCGCTGCGCGGCATCACGGTCGGCCTGTCGTCGGGCACCTCAGGCAATCGCGGTCTGTTCCTCGTGAGCCCCGAGGAGCAGGCGGCCTGGGCCGGAACGGTGCTCGGCAAGCTGCTGCCGGTCTCGCCGCTCAGCCGCTTCAAGATCGCCTTTTTTCTGCGCGCGAACAGCAACCTGTACGCATCCGTCGGAGGCCGGAGGCTAAAGTTCGGGTTCTATGACCTGCTCGATCCGATCGACGCGCATCTCCGGCGCCTAATGGCAGCGCAGCCGGATCTGATCGCCGCGCCGCCGTCCATGCTGCGCATGCTGGCAGACGCGGTCCAATCAGGCAGCCTCGAGGGCGTCCGCCCCCGCCGGATCGTCGCCGCCGCCGAGGTGCTCGACCCGCTGGACCGCGCCGCGATCGAACGGGCCTTCGGTCAGCCCTTACATCAGGTATATCAATGCACCGAGGGCTTTCTCGGCTGCACCTGCGCGCACGGCACGCTGCACCTGAACGAGGATCTCGTCTATATCGAAAAGGACTACGTTCCTGGCAAATCGCGCACGTTCGTGCCGATCGTCACCGACTTCTCGCGCCGGACGCAGCCGATCGTGCGCTACCGGCTGAACGATCTACTCGTGGAACGCACGGCGCCTTGCCCCTGCGGTTCGCCCTTTACCGCGATCGAGCGGATCGAGGGGCGGTGCGACGATATTTTCTACGCCTCGGCCTTGCAGCCGGGCGCAGCGACCGTCCCCGTCTACCCGGACTTCGTGACGCGGGCGATCATGGGCGCATCAGTCGAGATCGAGCAGTACCGGGCCGTACAGACGGCGCCGGATCGCTGGACGATCGAATTCGACCTGCGGAACGGAGAACTGCGCCAAACTGCCGAGTCGCGCATCCGACAGGCGGTCGAAGCCCTGTGCGAGCGGCTCTCCTGCGTGGCCCCCGAGCTCTCTTTTACGTCCTATGCACGCACGCCCGGTGACCGCAAACTACGCCGCGTCGAACGGAGGTACGCACCGTGAGCCTATCGGTCGTTTTTTACGACAGCACGAATATCGAATATTGTCCCTGGCCGGACACGACATACGGGCTGTATGCGAAAAGCTATCTGATCCCCGTCATGAAGGAGCGCAGCGAAGCGTTCGTCGGCAATGTGCATACGCGCCTCCTCGTCATGAGCGTCGACGGCATCCCCGTGCCCGTCACCGTCAACGATGCGGAGTACGCCAACTCCTATGTGTGCTCGCCCTACACGCACTACGTGAGCTATGCGAAGCAGGAGCTCTCGCTGCTCCGCAATCGCGCGCTCATCGCCGCCTTGTCCGCGGTGCTGACCGGGATCGGCGGCCTGCTCAAGGCATCGCGGTTCAACCGCGTCGTGCACGTCAACAACTGGCTGCTGTCGACCAACCTGTATCCCGCGCTGTCGGACGAGCAGTGGTCGGCGGCGCTGGACGGCTTGATCCGCGCGTTTCCCGGCCACGCCATCGCCTTCCGCTCCCTCAACGCGTCGCTGAACCCGCGCGAAATGGACCTGCTTCGCGGACGTCGATGCCGCTTCGTCCCCAGCCGGCAAATCTACCTGCTGCGAACCGGCGACTCCGACTTCGGGAACGCCAAAGCCCGCTGGCTGCTGAAGCGGGACCGGTCGCTGGCGGATCGTCACGGCTATGTCGAAGTCGGCCCCACTGAGATGACGTCGGCGGACCTCCCGCGCATTGCGGAACTGTACAAGCTGCTGTATCTGGACAAATATTCGCTGCACAATCCGCAGTTCACGTCGCGTTTCTACGAGCAGGCGCTTGCCGAAGGCACGCTCGAGCTTCACGGCTACCGCGACGGCGCCACCGGCAGACTCGAAGCGATACTCGGATTTTACGCGCGGGAGGGCGCTATGACGACGCCTCTGTTCGGGTACGACACCTCACGACCGCAGGAACACGGCCTCTATCGGATGCTATCGGTCCTCCTGATCGGCATCGCCCGCGAACGAGGACTGCTGCTGCACGAGAGCTCGGGCGCGGCGCAGTTCAAGCGCAATCGCGGCGCGGTTGCCGACATCGAGTACACGGCGCTGTACGACCGGCACTTGCCCGCATGGCGGAGAGGCAGCTGGTCCGCACTCGAAGGGCTGCTCGGGAAGATCGGCGTACCGCTGATGCAAAAATACAAACTGTAGTCGGGTCCGGAGGAACGAGGAATGGCGATGCATGGGAAGGTTGAGAAAACGGCGTTGGTAACGGGCGCGTCCAGCGGCTTCGGCTTGCTCATCGCCATCGAGCTGGCCAAGCGCGGCTACCGGGTCGTCGCCGCGATGCGGGACCCCGTGAAGCAGGCGGCGCTCATGCAGCAAGCGGAGCTAGCCGGATCGGCCGGACGCATCGAGGTCGTCAGGCTTGACGTGACCGATGAGGCGGCAATTGAAACCGCCGTGGCGGGTATGCTGCGGAGCTACGGGCGGATCGACGCGCTGGTGAACAACGCCGGCATGGCGGTCGGCGGCTTCGTCGAAGAGGTGCCGATGGCCGCGTGGCGGGCGCAGATGGAGACGAACTTCCTCGGCCTGGTGGCGATGACGCGCGCCGTCCTGCCGGCGATGCGGGCGCAGGGCCACGGCACGATCATTCAGATGGGCAGCGTGAGCGGGCTGTGGGGAATCCCCGGGTTCGGCGCTTATGCTGCCTCCAAGTTTGCGGTCGAAGGCTTCAGCGAGAGCCTGCGCCACGAGGTCGCGCCATTTGGCATCCGCGTCGCCCTCGTCGAGCCCGGCGCGTACCGCACGGCGATCTGGGCCAAGGGCTTCGCGGAGATGCATGCGCGGCCGGACTCGCCCTATGCCGGCGCGCTCGACGCTGTGCTCCGCATCGCCAGGCGCACAGCCGAGACGGCGCCGGACCCGCGCGAGGTTGCCGAGCTCGTGGGGCGCCTGGCCGACAAGCGCCGCATCTCGCGGCTGCGCTACCCGATCGGCCGCGGCGCGCGCCTGCTGCCGCTGGCCGGCAGGCTGCTGCCATGGCAGGCGATCGAGGCCGTGACGAGACGCCTGATGCGCAAGGGGTGCTAGCCATTTTACGGGGCGGAATGCATACTTGTACCATTCTATCGCCAGCTCGCAAAACCAGAGACGCCCCGTCGTCGCAATACCTGCAAAAATACATCTTTTCCTCTCCTGCTGGCCCATTTTAGAAGGAATAGATGCAAATGTGCATCTTTTTCCTTAAATCAAACAGACTACCGTGGCATGCTTCAGATTTACCTGCATATCTACATTTATTTCTGTTAACGTCGCTATTCGGCAGAAAATAAATGTAAAAATGCAGGTATCCTACCCGCACACCCATCGCAGAAACGCCAGCCCTCCGACCACATACGCTTACCTGCTCACAAATCGGGTTCGTGCCATTATCCTTTCTAATCTGCCAAAAAAGCCGGCGCTCGCAGCGGAACTTCCGCTGCGAACGCCGGCTTTTTCCTATATTCGATTAAACCTCCGCCGTCGCAGTCTCCGCCTTGACCGTCTCGGACGCGAGCACGGGATGCGGCTTCTTGAGTTTGGCGACGAACAGGCTGAGCGGCAGCGCCGCGAGCGCGACGAACGTCGCGATCAGGTACACGTCGTTGACGCTCATCGTGAACGCCATCATCTCGATATGCTCGCGGTTCTGGTCGCCCGCCATCGCCAGGTCGGTGCCGTGGTCGATGGAGCGCGAGGCGAGAAGGGTCGTGAAAATCGCGATCGCGAAGGAGCCGAAGACGTTCCGCGTCCAGTTCGAGATGGAGGAAGCGTGGCCCGAATTTTCCCGGGAGATCTCGTCCATGGCCGCGTTGCTCGACGGCATAACGACGAAGGCGATGCCCAGGTTCCGCACGATCATCCACCAGATGACGTAGGTGTGCGAGACATCGATGCTGAGCCAGCTAAGCGCGAGCGTGCCGACAGTCAGCAGAACGATGCCGATGGACATCAGGACGCGCGGGCCGACGACGTTGTACAACTTCCCGACGATCGGCATCATGAGCGCCATCGCGAGCGAAGCCGGGAGCAGGATCAGGCCCGTGTCCATCGCGGACACGTGCTGGATGCGCTGCAGGAAAACCGGCGTCAACAGCGTGCCGGAGTACAGGCTGATCGTGATGATGTTCGCGATGATCGTGTTGAGCGTAAAGCGGCCGTTTTTGAATACGCGCAGGTTGAGCAGCGGCGACTCCGCCGTCAACTCGCGCAGGATGAACAGCGCCAGCACGACCAATCCGAGCAGGAGCAAGCCGAGAACCTTCCACGATCCCCAGCCCCAGCTGTGGCCCTGGCCGAGCGCCAGCAGCAGCGACGTGCTGCTGACCACGACGGTGATGAAGCCGAGGCCGTCGAACGACTTGGGCACGCTAAGCCGGTAATACGGAATGTACAGGTATACGAGCAAAATAGCGATGAGGCCGATCGGCAGGTTCATGATGAACAGCCATTGCCAATCGAAGTTCTGCAGCAGCCAGCCGCTGATCGTCGGCCCGAACGCCGGCGCCAGCATCGCGGACAAGCCCCAGAAGGCGATGGCCATCGGTTGTTTGCCGCGCGGGATAATTTGATAGATAATGGACATGGTAGCCGGGATGATCAGGCCGCTGAAAGAGCCTTGGAGCACCCGGAACAGGATCAGCGAAGCCTCGCTCCATGCGGCCGCGCACAGCGCGGAGGCTGCGGTAAAGCCGATGAGGGAGAACAGGTACAGCCGTTTGTAGCTGAACCGCTCGCCCAGGTAGCCGACGATCGGGGCGGTCGTGCCCATAGCCAGCATGAAGCCCGTCAGCGTCCATTGGACCGAGCTCAGCGTAGTGTGAAAGTGGTCCTTGAGCGGCTCAAGCGCGAGATTGATCGTCGCCGAAGCCAGGACGCACAAGAAGGAACCGATAAAAATGGACAACATAACCGGCCAAAAACGAACCTCCGGCGTCTTCTTTTCCGTATTCATAATAGCTCTCTCCATCTCCCAGCTTTATATGTCTATATTTACATATAGGAAAACGCCATAATATTACTACTCTTCCTCGTCTGTGTCAAAGCAATTTTGCTGATAAAGGAGCAACGATTTGAACACCCTCTCCTACGGTCTGCTGAGCTTGCTCGCGCAATCTTCTTTTTCCGGCTACGATCTGATGCTGCGGATCCAGCCGTTCTGGCCTGCCAAGCACAGTCAGATCTATCCGCTGCTCGCCAAGCTCGAGCAGGACGACTACATTCGCTTCGAGCTGGTCTCGCAGCGCGACAAACCCGACAAGAAAGTGTATTCCCTGACCGGCAAAGGCCAGGAAGCGCTCAAGGACTGGTTCGACCAGCCGACGGCCGAGCCCGCGCTCCGCGACGAGATGATGCTGAAGGTGTTCTGCATGTCTTATGCCAAGCCCGAGTCCGCCCGGAAAATGCTTGCCGACCGTCTTGCCTACCATGAGGAGCAGCGGCAGAAGTACGAGAGCAAGCTGGTTGAGCTGAAGGGACGGGCCGACTGGCCGGAAGCCGGCTTGCCCGAGCCTTCGCATCCGCTGTTCGGCGCCTACCTGCTCACGCGCAAGGCAATTATGTCGAACGAAACCAACACGGAGTGGTGCAGGTGGGTGCTGAGCCTGCTGCCGAAAGGCGATTGAGGACGTCCTGACGTCCTCGCACCCGCCCCATCCGACACATCGCCTCTACTACAGGAGGCGTTTGCCATAGCAACCGCCGCATCCGGCCCATCGCCTCCACTACGAGAGGCGTTTGCCATCGCACCGGCCCAATCCGGCCCATCGCCTCCACTACGAGAGGCGTTTGCCATCGCACCGGCCCAATCCGGCCCATCGCCTCTACTACGAGAGGCGTTTGCCGTAGCAACCGCCGCATCGGGCCCATCGCCTCCTCTACGAGAGGCGTTCGCCATCGCACCGGCCCGATCCGGCCCATCGCCTGCTCCACGAGAGGCGCTTGCCATCGCATCGGCCCGATCCGGCCCATCGCCTGCTCCACGAGAGGCGTTCGCCATCGCACCGGTCCGATCCGGCCCATCGCCTCCACTACGAGAGGCGTTTGCCATCGCACCGGCCCAATCCGGCCCATCGCCTCCTCTGCGAGAGGCGTTTGCCGTAGCAACCGCCCCATCCGACACATCGCCTCCACTACGAGAGGCGTTCGCCATCGCACCGGCCCGATCCGGCCCATCGCCTTCTCTACGAGAGGCGTTGCCCCTCGCACCCGCCTCTTGCGCTCCATCCAGCCCCCGATTCTCGCTGCGCCCTACAGATCCACCTCGACCATCGATTGCGCCATCGTCGGATTGTCGGTGATAATGCCGTCGATCTGGAACTTCAGCACTTCCTTCAGCGCCCGCCTGTCGTTGACCGTCCACACCCATACCTCGCGACCGCCTGCATGCGCCTGATTCACGAGCTGCTTGGTCAGCATGATCTGCTCGACCGTGTAGAAGTCGACGTCCAGCGCGGACAGGTTGCCGAGCGCGAAGTACAGGATCCGTCCGATCTTGATGTCGGGATCCAGCTCCCGAATATACCGCAGCGCGTTTCCGTCGAACGACTGGACGTAGGCGTCCTGCTCCATCCCGGTCTCTCGGATCAGCCGGACGACTTCCTCGGCCAGCGGCTCGCCCGCGCCGTACGGCTTGAGGTCGACGATCAGCTTGATGCGCCCCTGCGCCTCGGACAGCACTTCGCCAAGCGTCGGGATTCGCACCGTTTCCCCATTCTCGTCCTCCCCGAGGTCCAGGCTCCCGAGCTGCGCGTAGGTAAGGTCGGATATGCGCGCGTTCTTGCCGGTCATCCGGAGCAGATTCGCATCATGGAACAGCACCACGACCCCGTCCTTGGTCAACTGCACGTCCAGCTCCGCCGCCGTCATGCCCTTGTCGATCGCCGAGAGGATCGATTGCAGCGAGTTCTCCGGGCTGCCGGTCGTGTCGCCGCGGTGCGCCGCGATCAGTACGCTCCACTTGGCATAGACGAGACTGCCGTTCGCCCGCAAACCGATAAATAACGACAGGCTCACATAGACGACCGCCACGGACACGAACAACAGGCGTCTTTTTCGAAGACCCTTCAAATAACGCCCGACGCGGCCTTCCAGCCGCCCGAGTCTGCTGCGATATATAGCCAAGTGATCCTGCGGCTTTACGCCATGGGAACGGCCGAAGTTGTAAAACAGCCGCGTCAACAGGATGATATTGACCGGCAGGAGCAGCAAGGCGAACATGTAGGTCAAAATAGTCGACAACGTCAGCGAGTAATGACGGGAAAAGATCGTCAGCACGTTGATGTTCAACCAGGAGGGCAGGTAGGACAGCGACGAGATGGCGGCCGAGCCCGCCGCGAAGACGGTCGCGTTAAACAGGAACAGCGACAGGAAGAGCTGTGTCCGCCTGCCCCGCGTCAACGCCTGGCTGCTGCGTATCGCCTGGGTCGTCGTCTTGCCCTCCAGCACGATGAAATGCAGTGCGAATATCCACCGCAGCAGCGCGTACAACGCACCGACGATAAGAACTGCATACACGAACGTCATCGTGAACGATGCGTCGACCACCTCGCGGTTCAGGAAGACAGGAACGTTGAACAGCGCGTAAAACGAAGCCGACAGCGGCGAGTCGATGAACGGAATCAGCACAAGCAGCATGAACAGCAGCTGAAAAATACCGAAGCCGAGCAGCCGCGGCGTCTGTCGGATCGTCGTTTTTACCGCATCCGCGATGGCAATGTTTTTGCCGAAATAATGCTGCTGCACGAGGACGATCAGTACGATCAGCTCAATCAGTACGGCTAGAGACGCGACCATGCCGATCAGCGCGAGACCCAGCACGCCATTGTAGCTCAGCCCAAGCCGGTAGACATCCCCGTTGAGCAGGGAGCCGGAGCCGACGACCGTCAGAATCCGGTTGAACATGTACGTAATGACGGGTACGACGATGAAGCTCGTGGCGAGCATATACAAATATTCGAAAAGCAGAAGCTTCGGATAGGTGGCGCGAAAATCGCGGAAGGCTCTGCCGAGCAGTCTGAACATATCGATTCATCCCAGTTCTATAAGTAAGTATGAAGGCCTGTGAAGCAAGGGTCTTCTAATCATACCATCCCCGTAAAGTACCCCGGGCGCGATTCTCCCCCAGCCTTGGAACGCCGGACTAGGCATACGCATACCTTATCCTATGTTCAAACAGACGGAGGTATCGCCATGAGCTCAACGTACGCCACCGGCGGCGCTTCGACGCCGCTCTACCAATGCGCATCCCATGTCCATGAAGCGCTGAAGTCCGTGAAGGACCACATGCACGGGCTTTGCGCCCAGCACGCCGGCAAGCTGGCCCGAGTCGAGACGCTCGAAGGCGACGTGTTCGAAGGACACCTCATGCACTGCGACAGAGGCATCCTGTACATGAGCATTCCCGATAGCCGCGCCTTCTTCCCAGGGCCGCAGGTTCCGTTCGGAAACCCCGGCTTCGTGCTGCCGCTCGTGCTGTTTAACCTGCTGACCATCTCGCTGCTCTAATCGCGGCAGCCAGCCTCATTAATGACGAGGAGTGAGAAATAATGGCCTTTATGCCACCGATCGGACCGCAAGGCACGCAGCAGGCGCCTACCGCGCCGCCGCCGCAATCTCCGCCGCCAAGACCGCTCACCGCGTCGGCCCTGGCCGTCGATCCGGGCGCCATCCGCGGCTGCTTGTTCCGCAACACGTACATCTGGCCCCGCAACGGCCAAGGCTTCTGGTTCTATCCGACGTTCGTCGGCCGGACCTCGGTGTCTGGCTTTCGGTGGAACGGCTTCTTCTGGATGTATTCCGGGATCAGCCTGGACCGGATCGAATCGTTTACGTGTTTCTGAGTGTTAAATGCAAAAAAAGAGGCGGGCGCCGGATACCGGGGCCCGCTTCGTTATGAGAAGCAGCTGCTCGAGCGACAGGTTCGCTCCGAATTCCGGACCGTCGATCAGCTTCTGCCGAATAATGGGCGGCGCCTTGAGACCGAGATCGCCGTACAGAATCTCCCCGCCCCGGCCGCCTTTGTCGCCCCAAGCATAGATGCCCTTGGCGAACGGCTGCAGGATGGATACCGTGCAGTCCCCCACCGTCTCGACGATCTTGAACTTGACGCGTTCAATCTTACGATTCCACTCGTCGATCCAGGTTTGGGCCTTGTCTTCCCGGCCCGTGAAGTCGCCGAATTTCTTCAGCAGCTCCGCCGGCCTATCCGCGCCGTAGGCGAGCCGCACGACCGGAGCGATCTCGACCAGCTTGTCGTATTGGGAAGCCTCCAGGTAATCTGCGTCAGATAACGGATCGGGCTAAGGCCGGTCCTGCGGCGGAACTGTCGTAACGATCATTGCCGCGCTACTTCATCCTGCAACCGTCATTTGAAAAGCACGAAGCGGGCATCGCCAGGGCCATGCCCGCTTCGTTTTTAAGGTTGAATCTCGTCCGCTCCCCACTCGAACGCCCAAGGGCCGCGCAGAACTGCTTTCGGGTCCGAAAAGGTGAGGCTAACCGTTTTGGCGCCTGGCTTGACGTTCACCTCCATGTATTCGTACGCGCCGGTACGCTCGCTCATCTTGGCCATGTAATTTCCCTCGGCATTCAAAGCATAGAGCATGCGGTCAGGTCGTTCCTCTGTGTGGAGATCCGTGTAGATTCGCAGCCTGCCAGACGCGATGAACTCGGTCTTCGTAATCGTGACCGTGTACCCCGCAATCTTGAATGTCTTGTTCAACGTTTCATTCGTATCGGTTGGAAGCTTCACGGTCGCCTCGTCCCTATAAGTCACGCTGATCTCGGGAATACGCAACGTATACGCAGCTCCCGAGCGTTCTTCCAGCGGAAAATAAAGTTCGCTCTGCGGAGCGCTCATGCCGGAAACGAACGATAATTCGAGCGGCTTCCCCTTCTCGTCGTTCACGAGGAGACGTTCGTTCGAAACGTATCGTATAGGCGTCTCCATGCCGTAGCTATCGATCCAAAAGGACTCCTGCGGGGGCGATACCAGCGAGACCCTCGCCTTGCCGTCTACGAGATCGGCGATCGCAGTTACGGAGAGCCCGTTTACCGTAGCAGTCTTGCCCAGCTCCTCGTAACTGGCGACAGCGCTCGCTTGCTCCATGCGCGCCTCCACTTCTATAGCCGGATGCAGCGGCAGCCGCAGCTTGATCGCGCCCTTGAGGTCGAGCTTGCCTCTATACCAGAACGATGCCGTCCATTCATCCGGTGCCCAGACGCCTTGGGAACGTTGGATGACATACGCTTGACCCCGCTCATTCGTGAGCCCGACCTGATCGAATTGCGGCGCCCGTTCTCCCGCCATCGTAATATACGTCATTTCCTGATCGGACAGGATGCCCGTAATCGTGATTTTCCCCTTGCCAACGTCCAGCACGATCGGCTTCTTCAGCACGTACCGCTCGGACGGCGCCTCCTCCTCCGTCACGATCCCCGTGCCCGGCGAGAATTGAAACGTCTTGCGCAGCGCAGCCCATACCCTGTCGTGATTGACGATGCCCGCCGACAGGACGAGCAACGCCAGCAAGGCCGCGGCGATCGCCAGCGCGCGTTTGCGACGGCGCCCCTCCGGACGCTGCCGTTCCAGCGCCGCCGCCGCGATCCCCGCACGGCTCCGCTCGCGAAGCTCGTCCGGGAGGGGGATCGTCTCCATCAACCTTTTCAAATCATCGGTAGGCATCCTGCCCCTCCTCTCCCGCTCGCTGCTTCAGCCTCGCAAGCGCGCGGTACAGCATCGTTTTCGTTGTTCCAAGCGGCAGCTCCAACACCTCGGACACTTCGCGGATTGTTAGGTCGTAATAATATCGGAGCAAAACCACTTGCTTCTCGTTCAAGTCCAGTACCTCGAGCAACGCTTGAAGCGAGAGCGCCAGCGGAATATCGGTCTCAGCCTCCACAACCAGCTTCGCCTCGTATGCCGGGTCCCACGGCGAGACGTTTCTTCGCCTGCGATAGATATCCGTGGCGCAGCGAATCGCGATTTTCATCAGCCAGGTTTTGAAAAATGGCGGCTCCTTTAATCGGTTGATCGCCTTATAAGAGCGGTAGGCGGTCTCTTGCACGGCGTCCAGCGCATCCTCGGGATTGCCCAGATACACGAATGCCGCACGGTACAGATCGCCCTCGTACTGTCCGAACAGCTCCGCATACGCCTCGCTGTCGCCTTTTTGCGCTCGTTTGAGTAACTCCAGAATCTCCATCACCCGCTTCGCCATTGCTACAGCTTCTATACATTAGACGCGCGGCCGGCCGATTTGGCTTTAATCATCCCATCCATCCCTACCGCGTTGCGCCACTCGTCATAATAGCTGTTAAAAGGCATCTATCTTCACACAAAACGCTCGACGCCCAAAAAATAATTGCTCAAACGTATCTCATTCGTTTAAATCGATCAATATTCAATCGTTCTGCGTTAATTAACTGCCTTTTAACAATTAACTGGCGCGGATCCTCGCGATACGCGTAAATAAATGCTCTTTAACACTTATCGCACCTCTCCGCCACGCTCGCCGAAGATTCGTTAAACCGCCCAACGTAAAAAAGCCGGACGCGCTCGCGCCCAGCCTTATAACGTCCGTTCAACAAGCTTCCCGCCTGACGGGGCTCCGTCTAATCCAGCTTCGCCGCCGACACCGCGCGGCGCGCTTCGTCCGTCCCCGTGCCCGTGCCCGTGCCCGTGCCCGTGTCCTTCCCCTTGCCTTTGCCGCCCGACAACAGCCAGCCGCCCACGGCGATCAAGATCAGCACGACGTAGAACGTCAGCTTCCAGCCCGCAGACTCCGCGAAGTCATGCGGGATGACGTGCAGCGACGGATGCGCCAGCGTGTGCACCGCGAGCTTGACGCCGACCCAGCCGACGATGACGAAGGCGGCGATCTCGAGCGACGGCCGGCTCTCCAGCAGCTTCACGAACAGGTTAGCGGCGAAACGCATAATCAAGAGGCCAAGGAAACCGCCGAGGAAGATGACGGCGAAGTGTCCGCCGTCCATGCCGCCGATGCGCGGCAGGGTCGTCTCCGGCAGCGCGACTGCAAGCGCGACGGCCGCGAGGATCGAGTCGATCGCGAACGCGATGTCGGCGACCTCCACCTTGATGACGGTCGCCCAGAAGCCCGACTTGGGCTTTGCTCCCGAATGCGGCTCCGCGTCCCGCTCGCCTTTTTTGACGATCGCTTTTCTGAAAATATGATTGAGTGCGATAAACAGCAAATACAACGCCCCGATCGCCTGTACCTGCCAGACGTCCACCAAAAACGAAATCGCGAACAGCGAAGCGAAGCGGAACACGAAGGCCCCCGCAAGGCCGTAAAACAAAGCCTTCTTCCGTTCCTTCTCCGGCAGATGCTTGACCATGATCGCCAGCACGAGCGCGTTATCGGCAGCGAGCAGGCCCTCGAGCGCGATCAGGACGAGCAGCACCCAGCCGTACTCCATCAGCAATGGGAAGTCCATGATTAATCCTCCTCAAACTGAAATTTTATCGGATCGCAGCCTGCCGCCCGTTCTTCCCTCGAACAAAACAAAAGAGACCTCTGCCTTGTTCAAGGGCAAAGGTCTCGCTAACAATGCCATCATCGGCAATGCCAATAAAGCCGGAGAGCAAGCTCTCGTATTGACGACTTTATTGTGGCAGCTACTCCCCTTCGGAGTCGGTATGCGGTAAAAGATTGCGGCGAAGCGCGATCCTGAGTTTGTACGGCGCAGCGGGCGGGAGGTTTCAAAAAAATCGGCGCGCTACAACAGATGCATCTTCGCCTCCGCCTCCTGCCACGGCACCGTATATCCGCTCCCCTTCGCGCAAAAGATTGAAGAAGACGTGTACAGCGGATCCGCGTCCTTCCTATAGCCTTTCCGCTCGATGACCTCCTGCGCATTATGGCATTCCTCATAGCCGCCGAAGGCGCAGCGGATGCTGCTCCGGCCGTGCGTGAAGGAGGCCAGCTCCGCCGCATAGTTCATAAACGTGGCCACCGGCGCCCGGCCGGTCACGATCGCGTGCGTATCCGTCGTGCACGGCGGTTCGAACCGTCCGCTGGCGCGCTGAATGTCGGACAGCACACGGCCCATCTCGTCGATGCCCACTTTGATTTTGAAATCGTAAAAGGGCTCGAGCAGCACATTCTCCGCCTTCTCCAACCCCTGCCGCAGCGCCCGGAAGGCCGCCTCCCGGAAGTCGCCGCCGTGCGTATGCTCGTTGTGAGCGGCGCCCTGCAGCAGCGTTATCTTGAGGTCGGTGACCGGCATGCCCGTCAAAAGGCCGTGATGCTCCCGCTCATAAAGATGCGTCCTCACGAGATTCTGGTTGCCTGTGCCGAAGTCGTTGGGGTGACAGACACTCGCAAACACGAGCCCGCTGCCCCGCTCCCCCGGCTCGAGCAGCAGATGCACTTCGGCGTAATGCCGCAGCGGCTCAAAGTGACCGTATCCTGTGACCGCCGAACGGATCGTTTCTTTATAGAGGATCTCCGGAGGCCCGAAGGAGACGCCCATCCCGAACCGCTCCTTGGCCACCTGCTCCAGCACTTCAAGCTGGATCAGGCCCATGACGTGCAGGTGAATCTCCTGCAGGCTCTCCTCCCAGACGACGTTCAGGGACGGATCTTCGGCATTGAGCATCTGAAAAGCGCGCAGCACGTCCTTGACGTTCAGCGACGCCGGGAAGATCGCCTTCGACTGCAGCGTCGGCACCATCTCGTAGAACGGCTTGTCCGTATGGACGCCAAGACCCTGGCCGGTCTCGGCTGCGGACAGGCCGGCGATTGCGATCAGATCGCCCGCGACTGCCCGGTCCACCGCCTGCGACCGGCTCCCGTTGAACGAGAACAGTCGCGTGATTTTTTCCGCGTATCGGATGCCGCCGCTCTCGTAGGCGAGCTCGTCCCGCACCTGAAGCATGCCGCTCAGCACCTTGACGAAGGTTAGCCGCACGCCGTTCGCGTCGTGCCGGATCTTGTACACTCGCCCGCCAAACGGCGCCGCCTCGTCATAATCGGCTATCGTCAGCAGATGCAGCTGCGCCAGAAATTCCGCCACGCCGACGTCCTGCAGCGCGGAACCGCTCGCGCACGGGAAGAGCCGGCCTTCGCGAATCAGCTTCCGCATCGCCGTCAGCCAGTAGGCCGGATCGCCGCGCCCCTCCAGGTAAGCTTCAAGCAGCGCTTCGTCCCGCTCCGCAAGGCGCTCCCGCAGCAGCTCGGGGACGATGGCGTCCGCTGTCACGCGCTCTCCGATCGACACCGCGTCCAGCGTGAGGTGCATGCGGATCTCCGCCAGAACGCCTTCCGCGTCGGCGCCGACCCGGTCGATTTTATTAATGAAAAAGAATGTCGGCACGCCATGCTTGCGCAACAGCTGCCAGACGGTCTCGGTGTGCCCCTGGACGCCCTCCGCCGCGCTGACGATCACGATGGCGTAGTCCATCGCCACGACGGCCCGCTCCATCTCCGGCGAGAAATCGACGTGTCCCGGCGTATCGATCAAATAATAAGTCGCGCCATTATAAGACAGAACCGCCTGGTCCGCAAAGACCGTGATTCCCCGCGCCCGTTCGATCTCGTGACTATCGAGGTAAGCGTCCTTGTGGTCGACCCGGCCCCGCGCACGGATGCTGTTCGTATGATAAAGCAGCTGTTCCGCAAAGGTCGTCTTGCCCGCATCCACGTGGGCGAACAGCCCGATCGTCTTCCGCATTGTGGGTTCCCTCTTCCGTCGCTCATTGCAGCAAATCCCTGTTTCCATTAAAACATAATCAGCCTGAACGAGAACAGTTTCGCCTGGCGTTTCTGCCGTTTTCGGTCCTTAGGAGGCGGCTTCATCATGCAGGCAGTGCGGGTTGCGGGGTGCGGGGGCGGGGTGCGGGTGCAGCGGTCATACAGCGTAAGTAAATTAGTTGTCAAAAGGCCGTTAATCTCTCCACGTTACGATCTCGGCAGCCCGATAAGTGTTAAAAGGCAGCTAATTCCCGATAAGTTCCGCCCAAGTGCCGATTTCACACGAGATAACTGTCTTTTAACAACTATTCCTTGCCGATTACCTCATAATACGAAAAATAACTGCCTTTTAACCACTATCATGCTCGAAGCGCGGCCCAAAACGCAAAATTCTCGCGAATCGCCAAACAAGGGAGACCACCGACCCGGCGATCCCCCTCGTTCGACCGCTTTCCTTCGCATGCCCGGCAGTTTCTACCGTTTTCGGTCCTTAGGCGGCTTCATCATGCAGGCAGTACGGGTTGGTGCGGGTGCGGGGTGCGGGGTGCGGGGTGCGGGTGCAGCGCGGGCAGCGGTCATACAGCGTAAGTAAATTAGTTGTCAAAAGGCCGTTAATCTCTCCCCGTTGCGATCTCGGCAGCCCGATAAGTGTTAAAAGGCAGCTAATTCCCGATAAGTTCCGCCCAAGTGCCGATTTCACGCGAGATAACTGTCTTTTAACAACTATTCCTTGCCGATTACCTCATATGAGGAAAATAACTGCCTTTTAACCACTATCATGCTCGAAGCGCGGCTCAGCCGCTTCCGGCATCTTGTCCACATCTCGCCAGCCGCTTGCCTTCATCTTGCCATGGCTCACCAAGCCGCTCGCCAACCGCTTGTCAGTCACTTTCCAGCCGCTCGTTTAGCCCGCTCTAGCTCCGCCCAGCCCCTTCAGGCCGGCAGCCCCGGTCCGCCCAGCCTCTTCTTAAGCCGGGTCGCGGCATGATACGCCTTGAGATAGCAGCCGGACATCAGGAACAGCCCCCGGCTGTTCAGCAGCGCAAAGCCGCGGAGCGGCAGCCAGGTTCCCGGGTCTCCCGCGATTCTCCGCATGCTGTCGTAGAAGTATGCGTGACGGCTCGCCTGCCTTAAATCGTCCCGCAGTCTTCCCAGCCCCGAGCGGTTCTCTAGATTGTGCAGACTATTATCGAGCACGCGGTCGAACAGCAGGCCGGCCGTCATCTTGTCCGTTTTCTCCCGATCCTCGTAGGCTTCATAATAGATCCTGAACTTCTCTACGAGCGTCAGTTCCTTCTGCAGATAATCGGGCTTGAAGCTGTGCATCAGGGAGCCCTCGCGTTGATAATAATTGTATAAAGCTGCAGGAACGGCCGTCACCACGCGGGTATGCAGCAAGTAGAACAAATTGAACAGCACGTCCTCGCTGAACACTTCTCCGTGCGCGTCGAACCGGATGTCATGCTCGGCGATGATGCTCCGCTTGTACAACTTGTTCCAGAGGACGACCGAAAACTTCTTGTCCAGCCAATACCGGTCGATGCCGCACGCTGCGATGCTGACGGTCCCGTCGGTCAGGCCGAGCGCATTCGGTACGACCCGCCTGTCGTAGACGAGGTTATAATCGCATGCGGAAATGTCTGCATCGGTCGCAAGCGCCCGGCGGTACAGCGTATCGAACATTGCCGGCTCCACCCAGTCGTCTGCGTCGACGAATCCGACATAAGCTCCTGAGGCCGCATCGAGCCCGGTATTCCTCGCTCCGCCTTGTCCTTGGTTAGCCTGGCGAATCACGCGAATCCGTTCGTCCGCCTCGGCGTAACGCGCCAGAATGTCGGCCGAAAGGTCCGTCGAACCGTCGTCGACCAGGATGATCTCGATGTCGCTTAACGTCTGTCCGAGCAGGGAATCCAGGCACCTGGACAGATAATTTTCAACATTGTACACGGGTACGATAATGCTGACTGCTGGCTTCATGAGCATCCTCCATAAAATAAAAATGTGAATGAGGCCCCGGATCGGAGTTGTTGCATGTATGTAAGCGTGGAGGAGGAACCCGGGACATCTCGCGTGAATGAGGGAAATTGCTAAGAGATGGACTCTTATTACTTAAACCTTGAGATGGAAATTTAAAACGATAAAGTCGAGGTTGATTCAGCCCGCGCACATGATTTACAATACGGGTAAATGACCGGATTGGAGTTGAAGAATGAATGTGATTTTTCTTGCCTACGCGAAGGAAGACGGCGATTGTTTGCCTGTATTCTTTGCCATGCAAGAAAGTTACATTCTTCTTCGCTCGATCGGCGGGCCCTGATCCATCCTTGGATCGGCGGATTTTTTCCTGTACCCCTCTGAGCTGCGAGAAGTAACTTTCTTGCGGCTCTTTCTATTTTCCCAAGGGAGGAATCCGCCTTATGTCATTGATCCAAGTAAAAAACCTGACGTTCGCTTACGACGGCAGCTACGACAATATTTTCGAAGACGCGAGCTTCCAGCTCGATACCGATTGGAAATTAGGCTTCACCGGCCGCAACGGACGGGGCAAGACCACATTCCTGAACCTGCTGCTCGGCAAATACGAATACCGCGGTCACATTTCGGCTTCCGTCAACTTCGAATACTTTCCTTTTCCCGTCGCGAATCCAGAGGATCTGACCCTGTTTGTCATGGAGGGCATCGTGCCCGAAGCCGCGGAGTGGCAGATCAAGCGCGAGCTCTCGCTGCTCAAGGTGTCCGAGGAAGCGCTGTACCGCCCCTTCGAGCTGCTGTCTAACGGGGAGCAGACCAAGGTGCTGCTGGCGGCCTTGTTCCTCAAGGAAAACAGCTTCCTGCTCATCGACGAGCCGACCAATCACCTTGACGTACACGCCCGCAAGCTGGTCAGCGATTATCTGCGGTCCAAGCGCGGTTTTATCCTCGTGTCCCACGACCGGGCGTTTCTGGATAACTGCATCGACCACGTGCTGTCGATCAACAGGGCAGATATCGACATTCAGAAGGGCAACTTCTCGGATTGGCAGGAGAACAAGCGGCGGGAGGACGAATTCGAGCTTGCGGAAAACGACAAGCTCAAAAAGGACATCAAGCGCCTGACCGAAGCGGCCAAGCGCACGAGCGACTGGTCCGACGCCGTAGAGAAAACAAAAAACGGGACGCGCGTCGGCGGGCTGCGCCCCGATAAAGGATACATCGGCCACAAGGCCGCCAAGATGATGAAGCGTTCCAAAGCGACCGAGCACAGGCAGCAGGCCGCAATCGAAGAACGGGCAGGGCTGCTCAAAAACATCGAGAGCGCGGAAAGCCTGAAGCTCGCACAGCTCCCCTATCATCAGGAACGGCTCGTCGAGCTGGCGGGCGTGTCGATTTTTTACGGAGAGAAGACCGTATGCGAAAATGTCGGATTCGCCGTCGAGCGCGGGGAGCGTATCGCGCTGTCGGGGCCGAACGGCTCGGGCAAGTCCAGCTTGCTCAAGCTAATCTGCGGGGAGCCGTTGACCTATACCGGCACGCTCCGAAAGGGGAGCCAGCTCAAGATCTCATATGTATCGCAGGACACCTCGCATCTGCGCGGCAACCTGTCGGACTATGCCGCGGCGCACGGGATCGACGAGAGCTTGTTCAAAGCCATACTGCGCAAGCTCGACTTCGCCCGGGTGCAGTTCGAGAAGGACATCTCGTCCTACAGCGGCGGCCAGAAGAAGAAGGTGCTGATCGCCAGGAGCCTGTGCGAGGAAGCCCATCTGTACGTCTGGGACGAACCGCTCAACTTCATCGACGTTCTGTCCCGCATGCAGATCGAGGACCTGCTGCTCGAGCACGCGCCCACGATTCTGTTCGTCGAGCACGACAGCGAGTTCTGCAGGCGGATCGCGACGAAGGTCGTCGAGCTGTAAGACCGGGAATTGTGCGAAATGCGGATTTTGTCGAAGGAATTCAGGCTCCGTGCATCGAAATTAAGGGGATTAGAATAGCTCGGCGAGGCTGAGCGACGGAGGGTCCCCATTGATCGTACGCACCAAGCTCGCGATCCCGCAGCTACGAAGCGCTCCCGTTCCAAGGCCCAGGCTGATGCGAAAATTGAACGAGGGACTGAACGCCAGGCTGACGCTCGTGTCCGGCCAATCCGGCTACGGGAAGACGACGGCGCTGAGCCAATGGGCGCGCGAGGCGAATCTTCCCGTGGCCTGGCTGTCGCTGGATCGGCAGGACAACGATTGGATCGCGTTCTGGAGCGGCGTGACGGCAGCCATCGAGACCGTCGCGCCGGGCTTCGGCGCATCGGTCATGCCGCTGGTTAAGGAGGGGCCGTCGTCCGCCGCGGCATCGGTCTCGGCGTCGACACCCGCCTGGTCGTCGGAGCCCGCGATCAAGGCGCTGCTGAACGCGCTGCACGACCTGGCGGGCGAGCTCGCGATCGTGCTCGACGATTATCAATTCATCGAGCTCCCTGCCATCCACCGCTCCTGGGCCTACTTCGTCGAGCGCTTGCCGGATACGGTGCATCTCTACGTGGCGAGCCGCGTCGATCCGGCGATCCCGACGGCGAGACTGCTGGCCAGGCAAGAGCTGCGCCGCGTGACGACGGACGATTTGAGATTCGATGCGGACGAGGGCCGCGTCTTCTTCGAGCTTAAGGCAGGGCTGGCGCTCACGGGCGAGCAGACGTCCGCGCTCGTGCGCCAGACGGAAGGATGGATCAGCGGACTGCAGCTCGCGGCCATCTCGCTCGGACGCAGCCCGGACCCGGCCTCGTTCATCAGGCAGTTCAGCGGCCGGCAGCAGCACATCGCGGATTACTTGCTGGAGGAGGTGCTGCGGGATCTCGAGGAGCCGCTGCAGGCGTTTCTGCGCGAGACTTCGGTCCTGGCGCGTATGAATCCGCAGCTGTGCGAGGCCGTGACGGGCCGGACCGACTGCCGCGAGCTGCTCGCAAGACTGGAGCAGCTGAACCTGTTCCTGATCCCGCTGGACGAGGAACGGCATTGGTACAGGTATCACCACTTGCTGTCCGACTTTCTGCGGAACCAGTTCGCCGGCACGGATCCCGAAGGATGGGCAGCTGCGCATGCAAGAGCCGCAAGAGCGCTGGAGGGACAGGGCTTCGTCGAAGAAGCCGGCGAGCACTATCTGGAGGGACGGCAGTATGGAGACGCCGTGCGGCTGATCGAGCGCCATCTGCCCGACCTCATCCGCAGCAGGGGAGCGACGCTGAGCCGCTGGGTGCTGCGGCTGCCCGAAGGCTGTCTCGAAGGGAAGCCGATGGCGGAAATGTTCTATCTGCTCCTGCTCACCGGCAGCGGGCAGAAGGAGCTGGCCGCGCGCAAGATCGGCGAAGCGCGGGTGCGTTACGAGGCGCTGCAGGGCGCGATGGGCGAGACGGCGTGGCGCTCGATCATGGGCAACCTCTATTTCCTGAGCGGCGTTGCCTGTTATCTGCTCAAAGACCTGGACGGCGTAACCGCCTACTTCGAGCTTGCGGAGCGGCTCTTCCCCGAAGCGCGGCTGCTGCGCTCCGTCTCGTTCAACAACAACCACGTGCTCGATGAATTCGACGATCATATGGGCTACCTCAACGATTACCATGCCGCACTCGAATTCATGGACCGGTGGCTGGGCGTCTGGGGAGACAATCTGGCGCATCCGTTCGTCCTGTCGCTGCAAACCTCATACAGTAAGTTGTTGTACGAATGGAACCGGCTCGAGGAAGCAGAAGCTTGCGTGCGACGGTTGCTCGGACGCAGCGATACGCCCCCTGTCGCCCGCACCCTGTTATATCTGTACGGGAGCGCGTCGCGAATTCTGCAGGCCCGCGGCCGGCCGGCCGAAGCCTCGGACCTGCTGGTTCAGCTGCGGGCGCACGTCGACTCGCCGGACTACGATCTGTACATGCGCAGGATCGGGGCCGAGGAGGCCTGCCTGCGCTTGCGGCAGGGCCGGCCGGATCAGGCAGCGCAGTGGCTGGCGCAGTGCGGCATGTCTCACGCGGACGAGGTGTCGCTCGGCAGCGTCGCGGAGCATCTGGCCCTGGCCAAGGTGCTGGCGGCCTGCGGGCGCGAAGCTGAGGCGCTGGAGCTGGCTGAGCGGCTGTATGCGCTGCTGTGCAGGGAGGATCGCCTGCGGGACCGCGTGCAGGCGCTGCTCGCGCAGTGCGCGGCGCTGCGCGGTCTCGGGCGGACGGACGATGCATTGGTCCGGCTGGATACGGCCTTGCGACTGGCGGAGCCGCAGGGCTTCGTCCGCAGCTTCGTGGACGAGGGCGAAGTCATGGCGGAGCTGCTCGCCGCGTATGTCGAGACGGAGGCGCGCGGGAATGCGGGCGCCTTTGTTTACGCGAGAAGGCTGCTGCTGGCGCTGGCGGACGACGGGGCCGGTAGCCCGACGGCGCGCGAGGCGGCGCATGGCGATGGGGCCGGCAGGCCGACGGTGCGCGAAGCGGCGCATGGCGACGGGGCCGGCAGGCCGACGGTGCGCGAAGCGGCGCATGGCGACGGGGCCGGCAGGCCGACGGTGCGCGAAGCGGCGGATGGCAATGAGGCCGTTAGCCCGGCGGCGGGCGATGGCCCTGCGGAAAGCCAAGGTGCTGCGGTACGCGCCCAGGCGACTGTCCGCGGAGCGGCCAAAACCGGCGGCGCTGCGGAACGCACCCCGACGACGGGAGATGGCGGGACGTCCGACGGAAGGCTGTCGGTCAGTTGCTTCGGCAGATTCAAGGTAAGCGATCCGGACGGCCGGGAAGTCCGGTGGCGCACATCCAAAGCGGAAGAGCTGCTGGCTTACCTCGTGCATCATCGGGGAGAAGCGGTGGACCGCTATCGCATCATGGACGCGCTATGGGACGACGACTCTACCAAGACTTCCGCCAATTTGCATACGACAGTGCATCTTCTTCGCAAGACGCTCGGGAGCGTCGGCATCGTAGGCGCCGTTCAGCACAACCGCGGCTTTTACCGTGTGGACACGGAAATTCTGGATTGCGATTATCTGGTGTTTGAAGCTTGGGTAGCGGCTGGCACGCCCCTGTCCGCCGACAATATCGACCGTTGCGAAACCATTGCCAAGCTATATGCGGGCCCTTATCTGTCGGACAACGGCTATCCCTGGTCCGATCCGACCGGCAAAAGCCTTGAAAATGATTTTTTAGCGCTGCTGCTCCAGATTTATGATTATTACATGGGCGACGGGAATTATCCCGCTGCCATTGCGATCATGAAAAGAGCGCTCAAGCACGCGGCATGGCGCGAAGACGTTCACGTGCGGCTGATCCAGGCGTATCTGGCGAACAAAGACCGGATCGCGGCGCTCAAGCAGTACGACGCACTGAAGCGGATGCTGCGCGTGGAGTATCGGCTGGAGCCGGGAGATGAGGCTAAGCGGCTATTGAATCTGCGGTAAACGTCCGACAAATGACGTCAAAAATCCAACGATTTTAGTCGTTTCAAAATGCTGGAAATTGCGGGAATTCACATCGAAACCCCTTGATAAATCAAGCATTTTTATTTCCGCACATGACTTGGCGTATCATATTTTGTTTAGTCGATTTTGCTACTATAGGCTCAGCTCAAACAGCATACAGAGGAGGCCTATCGGTTCACGATGAAAAAAAGAACGGTTAGCTTGTTTCTCGCTTTGTCCCTGTCCCTCCCGAGTGCGGCCGCGTTCGCGAAAACGTCTGCCGACTTCACCGACCTGAAGGATCTGGACGCAGCGACGAAAGCCAAGTTCGACGCCATGATCTCGGCTGGCATCTTCAGCGGCGTATCCGACACCACCTTCGGCTTAAGGGAGGAGATGAATCGCGCCCAATTCGCCAAGGTTGCCGCCCTGATCTACGGTCTGGAAGTGGACACGAGCTTGAAAACCTCCAGCTTCAAGGACGTCAAGGCCGACGATCCGGCGAACGGTTATGCGCTGCCGTACATTGAGGCGGTCAAAACAGCCGGCATCACAGACGGCTACGGTTCAGGCGTATTTGACCCTGCGGGAGATGTCACGAAAGAGCAGCTCGCAGCGTTCCTGATCAAGGGGCTCGGACAAAAAGAAGAGGCGGAGAAAATCCCTGGCGTAAAAGACGCTACCGTGTCGGACTGGGCCAAGGGTTACGTCGCGCTGGCATTGGAAAAGAAGCTCTTGTCCAACGGCGCGGACGGAAAGTTCGGCGGCCAGGCGAACGCGACGCGCGACCTGCTCCTCACCGGGGCTTATGAGGCGAAGGCGCAGTACGTTCCACCGGGATCGACGCCAACCCCAACGCCTACACCCACTCCAACACCGACACCGACACCGACACCAACGCCGGTTTATCAGACGCCTGCGCCGACGGCAACGCCGACGCCAACTGCAACACCGACGGCGACTCCGACCGCGACGCCTACGCCGACGCCGTCCCAATCGCCGTCACCGTCACCGTCTCAGTCTCCATCGCCATCGCCTTCTCAATCGCCTACGCCGACGGCTGCCCCAGCCATCGCGAATGTCGCGGTTGCACAGGGAACCTTGGCATACTCGACTAGCATCACCTACACGGCCGGCCAGGGCAACGTGCTGCGGATTAAAAAGCAAGCCGACGCCTTCTCCACTCCGAAACTCGGCGATGACGTGAGCGGGATTACCGAAGCTTATCAATCAGGCGCCAATATCGCGAATGTCGAAGCTGGCAATCATATCGGTCTTTACGAAGTCGATGGCGTGACCAGCGCCGTGGTTCGGTTTAGCGATATTACGGTTGATGATACGCATATTGCAGATAAGCCCAAGGATCTTCCGTTTACCAGATACACACAACCCGAAAAAGGCACCCAGCCTGGAACCGCTCAGATTGCATCGCTGAGTCTTCCTATAGACACGTCAGGGTGGCGGGTTCTCGCCAGCGTCGATCCCGTAACGCCGGCAGCAGAAACAACAGGTTATGGGGAGCCGTATGAAGCAGGGGGTATCATTGACGTAAGTGGCGGAAAAAATAATATCGGGTTAGCCGCTGTCGATAGCACAGGCGCTGTCATCTGGTTCGTACAGCTCGGTTACAACGATACTGTCATCACGCCGCACGATGTCGCCAGTATCTCGCAGTTGAATGCCGGCACCCTGATGTCCTTTTACCTCAACTTTAGTGAAGCACTGAGCAGCGAGACGATGAATATCTCAACGACCTCCCAACTGATCGAATCCATCGTGATCAATCCGGACAGTCCGAATCCTCTCGATGTCAATCTAGCAGGATCTCTTTTCTGGATGCCTTCTAGCGCGATGATCATGCTAAATTCTTCAGTACAACTGAATGGAGAAGACGTCGTACGCGTAACATTTAAATCGGGCGCGTTGAAGAATGCCTCCGACGAGCCAATCACTCAGACAAGCGCCACGACGACCGTTGAAGCCGCGGCAGGCTAAATAAAAAATACAAACCGTCAGGGACATCCTCCTAACGGTTTGTCGTTTCCGTAGCTCTCGCGTTGAAATAGCTGCTGAAAGGCAGTTATTTCAACGCCGAGACCTAGTCCCGCCTCGATTAGTTGTTAAAAGGCAGTTATTCTCAGCTTGGCGGCCTTGAATTGCCCCATGCAGGCAAAAATAACTGCCTTTTAACACTTATCGGCTGCAGGCGGAAGGATCCGCGAGATTTTAACTGCCTTTTAGCAACTATCGCGGACCTTCGCAGGCTGCGGAGCCTCCAGACAGACCGCCCCGCGGGCAGTTGGCAGCGCTCAGCCCCGCTCACGTCAGCACAACGGCAAATGCCGCCGCCAATACCAGGCACAGCGGGCTGTACAGCCTCGTGTCGCACACGGCGAACGCTGATTCTTTTAAAATCGAACAAATCGCTCAACTTGATGATGATCTCAATACTCGGATAATTCTATCCGTTCTCCCTTGCATCCCTGCTGCTCTGTATCGTTGCGTCTTTATCGCACCTACCACGCGAACATAGCCCTTCGCCAGGCACACACTTATGGCTGCTCATTTCGCCGCACAAACGCCAGCACCTCGTCCACCTGTTGCTCGACGCGATGCGCCTCCGACGAGACGCCCTGGAACAAATCGCCGACCGTACGCAAGCGCTGCGGCACCGTCGCGATCGTAAAATCGCCAGGCTCGAAGCCCGCCTCCACCTCATCCCAGGTCACCGGCGTCGACACGGTTGCAGCGGGCGTTCCCCTGACCGAATAGACGGCGGCCATCGTCCGTCCCCGCCACAGCTGCAGATAGTCGAAGTACAGCTTGTCTCCCCGCTTCTCCACGACGCGCTCGAGCGTGATCCGGTCCGGCAGCTGCTCCTGCATGTACCGGGCGACGAACGCGTTGATAAGCCGGGCTTCTTCGAACGTATATTTAGGCGCGATCGGCACGAACACCTGCAGCCCCGTGGCGCCCGACGTCTTGGGGAAGCTCGCGAGCGACAGCCCGTCCAGCGTCTCCTTCAGCTTCAGCGCGACCTCGCGCACCGCTTCGAAAGGCATGCCCGGCGCCGGGTCCAGGTCGAATACGAGCTCGGTCGGCATATCCTTGCGGTCGTATCGGTCGAACGGCACATGGAACTCGACCGCGCCCCGGTTCGCGAGCCAGGCCAGCGTCGCCGCATCGTTGAGCAGGATCCGCTCCTTGCCGCCGCACGCGATTCGCGGGAGCCAATCCGGCGCCTCGCCGTGAACCGATCGCTCCTCGACCCGCTTCCCGCCGATTCCGTCGGGATAACGCCAGACCATAAGCATGCGATCGCGCGTATAGGGCAGCATGTACGGCGCGACCTCCATTAGGTAACGGATCAGGTCCAGCTTGGCGATGCCGGCTTCGGGCCAGACGACGCGGTCCGGGTGCGTGATCTCGAGTTCCCTGCCTTCGATCGCGTAGCGTTGCTTTTCCATCGGAAAAAAACTCCTTTTTGGCACAAGCTGGTCATTAATTTGCGCTTGGCGGTCCACAATATGTAAGGAGGCGAGGCCGATTAGCGGGACGGCAAGTCGATCGTTACTTACCATGATCAGGGCAATGCCAAACCGCACATAACAAAAAGCCGCAAACTGCGCGGCTTTTTAGGTTCTTCGCATGTGGCGGCTATGGCTAAAGATGGCGGAATTAGATCGAATCGGCGCGCGGAAGGCTGAGATCCTCGTCGGCCGGCTTCCCGAGCCCGGCAGTAGCGGCGGACGAACGCTTGAAGTGGGCGACATTGGCAGGGCGGCGTTGATGAATGATGTCGCGCCAGTGGAAATCCCCACGCTCCAGCGAATGAACGAGCAGCTCTGCGGTCGCCATGTTCGTCGCGACGGGAATGCCGTATACGTCGCACAGTCGAAGCAAGGCGGTGATATCCGGTTCATGAGGCTGCGCGACAAGCGGATCGCGGAAGAAAACCAGCAGATCCAGCTCATTTTGCGATACCATGGCGCCGATCTGTTGATCGCCGCCGAGCGGTCCCGATTTGAAGGTCATGATGTCCAGATCCGTATTTTCCATGATCAGCCGTCCCGTCGTGCCCGTCGCGAACAGCGTATGCGGTTTGAACAAGGCTTGGTAAGCGATCGTGAACGCAATCATCTCTTCCTTCTTGTGATCGTGCGCGACAAAAGCAACATTCACCTCAATCACCTCTGCATTCGATTTGATGTTAGTTATTATTACACAATACTATCATTATTCTTATTTTTCGACAACAACTCATGAAAAACAAAAATAAATGTCATATTTGTTGCCGCAAAGGAGATCTCCATGGAACCCGTCTGCCTTTAATATAAGTGATTGATAATATAACCAACCAATTATATAATCAGTTGTAAATATTTAAAGAACTGAAGGAGTGAGACAGTTGATAATCAATCAGACATCGATTGCTGAAATGGCAGACACGATGAAACTTCTTTCAGATAAGACTAGACTAACGATCGTCGCCTTACTTAAAGAACGTGAAATGTGCGTTTGCGATATTGTAGACGTTCTGGAAACGACACAACCTAATATCAGTCAGCATCTGAAGAAGCTTAAAACGGGTGGGATTGTGAATGAGACACGCCGAAGCCAGTGGATTTATTACTCGCTAAATGTGAATGACAAACCCTATTTAAACGAAATTATTAGTCAATTACCTTCAATGAAAGATCGAGTAAATGCGCTCCAATCCAATAGCTGCTGTTAACTTGGAGGTCCTATGCTAGCCAGTGCGTCTATCATTTTTCTTATAACACTGATTTTTCTTATCTGGCAACCAAAAGGTTTGAATATCGGTTGGTCAGCCTGCGGCGGCGCCATAATTGCACTGATCTTTGGAGTCGTCAACTTCCAAGATGTGTGGGATGTAACGCAGATCGTTTGGAATGCTACGCTTGCCTTAGTCGCTGTATTTTGATCTCTTTAATTCTTGATGAAATTGGTTTCTTTGAATGGACGGCGCTTCATATGGCCCGCGCAGCCAAGGGTAACGGTAATTTGATGTTCGTGTATGTCATCTTGCTCGGAGCTGCTGTTGCCTTTTTCTTTGCCAACGACGGTGCCGCACTCATCTTGACTCCGATTGTTCTTGCCATGGTCAGAGCACTGAAATTCGACGAGCGAATGATTCTGCCCTTCATCATGGCAAGTGGCTTCATCTCGGACACGGCTTCACTTCCGCTTGTAGTCAGCAACCTTGTGAATATCGTCTCTTCCGACTTCTTCGGCGTAGGATTTGTTGAATATGCCAGTCGGATGATCGTTCCGACCCTGTTCTCCGTTGCGGCCAGCCTTCTCGCGCTTTACTTGTTGTTCTATCGTCGAAGCATTCCGAAGCAGTACGATTTGTCACAGGTGAAGAAGCCGGCGGAAGCGATTAAGGATTTACGAATGTTTAAAATTTCATGGGTTATCCTGGCGGTCCTTCTAATTGCGTATTTGATTAGCGAGTACATTGATATGCCGGTGTCCATTATTGCAGGCGCGGCTGCGATCATCTTCTTGCTATTGGCGAGACAAAGCCGCGAGGTGCATGCCTGGAAGCTCGTGAAAGGCGCTCCTTGGGCCGTTGTCGTTTTCTCCATCGGGATGTATGTCGTCGTCTATGGTTTACGGAATGCGGGTCTTACAGACGAGCTGGGCAGCGTTTTTAAATGGGTAGGCGATCAAGGTCTATTTGTGGCCACGGTGGGCTCCGGATTTATCGCCGCTATCCTCTCCTCCATCATGAACAACATGCCGACCGTTATGATTAATGCATTGGCCATTCAGGATGCGAACCCCACAGGCATTATTCGTGTTCGGATCGGACTTAGGTCCAAAAATTACTCCCATCGGGTCATTAGCTACGCTGCTTTGGCTGCATGTACTCTCCAGCAAGGGCGTTAAGATCTCTTGGGGAGCTTATTTTAAGACAGGCATTATTCTTACCGTCCCTGTCCTGGTCGTCACGCTCTGCGGATTGTTCCTCTGGCTAAAAGTAATCGGTTAAATCCATAAACCAATCCATCTTAAAAGGGGTCATTCAAATGTCTAACAAACCGCTCGTTTACTTTCTCTGCACCGGCAACTCCTGCCGCAGCCAAATCGCTGACGGCTTCCTGACCGCGCTTGGCGGAGACAAGTATGAAGTTAAAAGTGCCGGATTGGAGGCACATGGACTTAACCCTCGAGCCGTTCAAGTCATGAAAGAGGCTGGCGTCGATATCAACAGCAACAGCTCCAACGTAATCGATTCGGAAACGCTGAACCGTGCGACCTTCGTCATTACACTCTGTGGCCATGCTGACGAGCATTGTCCTGTTATTAGCAACCAGAATGTGATCAAATGGCACTGGGGCTTTGACGATCCGGCCAAAGCGACCGGCACAAAAGAAGAAATCATGACACAGTTCCGTTCCGTTCGTGATGATATAAAGGCTCGTATTGAGAAGTTCGTTCAAACCGGTGAGTAAGATGACAGCTACTATCAAGCGCATGCATGTCACTGTAAGATTGATATCAAGCCGATTCAAAAGGAAGCATTAAAAATGATATTTCAGTAAGTAACAGAAGGAGGTGCTCTTTAGTGGAGCGCCTCCTTCATTATTATTTTCGGCATCCTTTGACTCAATGACCCTTAGGCTCTCCTCCATGTAAAAATAAAGTTTAAATGGAGATACTACGCACTAACGACCGACACGAAAGGGCAAGAATAATGAAATTAAATCCGGTAATCCCTTTTGAACCTATACTAACAGACAAAGTCCCTCGGGGAGACAATTGGATATCACAGATAAAATGGGATGGAGTTCGCATGCTCGCCTATTACGATGGCACAGAAACTCGCTTAGTAAACCGCCGTCTAAACGATCGGACGCAACAATACCCGGAGTTTCTTCTGCCTAATCAATACTGCGCTGCTTCCTCCTTTATTTTAGATGGAGAATTTGTGGCGTTTGATGAAAAGAAACCATCTTTCCATGAGATTATGAAGCGAGATCGTCTCCGGAAGAAGCAAAGCATTGAGTCAGCAATAACTCAAGTGCCTGTTACATATATGATTTTTGATATTTTATTTTTAAATGGCAACTGGGTAACCTCGGAAATTTTAAGGAAAAGACAGGCGTTGTTAAATCAAGTAATCAAACCTACTGATAATGTTCAGATTGTCCAGAGTTTTTCTGACGCTGATGCTTTGTTTGATGTGATGAGGGCTCACAACATGGAGGGTATTGTCACTAAAAATATGGACAGTAGCTATTCGATTAACGGAAAGGATTCTCGATGGCAAAAACGAAAATTGACTAAAGATTTATATGCTGCAATTGGCGGAGTTACGTATCGTGGTGGAACAATAAATGCGCTCCTACTGGGTGTTTTCTCTCATGATTCATTTATTTATATCGGTCATTCGGGAACAGGAAAGTTAACCAATGCTCAGTGGAAAGAACTTACTCGAAAAGTGGAACCCTTTATCGTTCCATGTTCGCCCTTTGTGAATATTCCCGATCGACATGAAGAGGCGATTTGGGTCAAACCGCAAATCGTCGTAAAAGTTCAATTTTTTGAATGGACCCCTGCAAATACAATGAGGCATTCAAGCATTCAGAGCGTTATTGATGATATACCCCTGACTGAATGTACGATGTATCAAATGAATTACTAAGTTTTCCTTATCTTTATAGGACCCCTAACTTTCTTTCTTGATTAAAACTGGAGATATTATATCGATTTGGAAAGGATAATGCCGATAATTGTATAGTATTTCCTTAATTATGATCGAAGGATGATATTGATGATAAAGAAAATGTTAATCGGACTTTACAAGCTCTCCGAGGATTACATAATGCTTCAATATAGAGGAGGTGTTGACAATGCTATCGATAGTTCTTCTGAGAGAATAACCGCTATACGGAGTTTTTATTAAGACTTGACTGTTGTTCCCATGAATTTTAAAAAAATGCTCTTTATTCGTGCTCTGTATACATGTTCTTGTTCTCTGACAGTTTCTAATTGAAAGCCAATGAAATATGTAAAATGGAGCGAGCAACTATGCTCGCTCCATTCCGCACTGGATGTTACCAGCTCCTACATTCTTGTTGCATTTAGGATGTCTCCAACTTTATACCATTACATTTTGTTTTCAAGTTCCTTTAGTTGAGCGTTAATTTTCGTTGAGTCGTTCTTATCAAGCAATTGGGCTTTCTCTAACTGTTGATTCAATTCTAACTCTCTTTTTTTATGTTTTTGAATGATTTTTTGATCTTCTTCATTAAGATTCTCGAGTGAAGAGTACGCACTTACAATTTTTTTGCTTCTCTCTATCTGAGCATCAATTTTTTGTATTAAAGCGTCTTTAGGATTAACAGGTTCACTTGGGTTGATTTCATACTCTTCAAAGTTATGAGCATAATAGAACACTTCTTCATTCGAATTTTTAAATTCCTCAATACTTCTTTCTGAAATATTTAATTCCTTAGCCCTTTTATCGAATTGTTCTCTAGAAATTTCTTCAATTCCAAATTTCTTTTTATCTTTTTCAGACATCATACCAGGATTCCAATTGTCGGTCCCTGCTGTGCTTTTTGCAACTGCCAATGTATTCATTGCAGAACCTGCCGTAAGAACCCGATCCCGTTTTCCAGCTTCTAATAATTCATAACTAGAACCCAAAACGTAGTACTCAGTAGATATTTGAACAGTCTGACTAGGTTTTACATCAACAATAAACCAAAGATATTGACCTACATCGGAGGACTGGCCTGTCCAGTTCCAGCTTCTCATTATTGAGGTAGCTGTTGTACTACTAGTAGGTGCTATATTACGCATAGCATCGGCTAATCCTACAGCGGACCATACATAAGCTGCAGATAAATTATTAATTACAGTAATAGCAAAACCAGCTATAGCTGACATAAGTGGCGAATAACCTGGGTTTGTACCAGATGAGGCTGGAGCCGACCCTATATATGTGGACGAAGCATTTGTCCATATAGACATATTGCTCGTATTTGATGTTCCCGTTACTTCAATAGCAGCTATACCAACTTGGTTGCTGGGATAAGTCCCTGGATTTGGACCTGAAGTTTGTTTTAATCTGCCTGCGGCAGTACCGACAAGCCTATAGTTAAATGCCCAAACTTTACGAGAATCAGACCATTCTGCCCCCATATAACCCAGTGAAGAAGAGGCATATACAGAATAATTATTTGTGCCTGAAGCCCATGATTTAGAATTACTAGCCTCCACATGGCTTTGCGGTTGATCAACGGCAAAAGCTTGATTCCCCAAGGTACTTACACCCAGCATACATGCAACTAACATTACGTTAAAGCTTCGAATTACTCCTTTTCTAAATACAACCTTCATAATATCGTCTCCTTTTATTAAAATAATCTCGACTATTCATCTCTACTCATTGATATAGGAACTTCCAAAGAATCCGTCCCCATTATCTTAATACCACCGTCTTCTTCCTTGGAGCCGACCTCAACTCCTATTGTGAATACATCTGTTTTTGATGCTGCCTTATTATCAGGTTGTATATTAATAACTACGGTCCCTGTACCGCCTCCTGTAGCTTTATAATTACGATTTCGTCCAATTTCAATCATCGTATTCCATTTTGAATCTTTTTTCTGTGTGGCCCACGTTGATACATTATCTGCGGGTTTAGATTGGACTTTGTTCTCAGGATAGCTATTTAAGATACTAGAGACATGCCATTTATCAGGGATATAAAAAGCAACGCCTCCCCAATCAGCTGGATCGATTTCAATTCGTGCAATTATTTGGACATCTTTAATCAGCCCTTCATTACCTTTGACAAAAACAGTTCCACTAGCAATTGTTTTTAATTGGGTCGAATCAGAACTTAAATGAAAGCTTCTCATATGGGAAACTTTATGGTTGACGCTTGTTTCGTCTGACTTATTATCTTGATGAGTTAGCAGCCATAAAAAAAAGACTATCACGACTATTAATACAATTGCAGAAATGAACTTCAATCTAGATTTCATAACTCAAACCACGCCTTCTCTATAAATTCAAAGCCCTCCTTCTCAAGCAGGCCTCTTCACTAGTTTTCTCATTCACCTCACAGTCTAGATACTGGACACCCGCCGATTTTACCAGTATCTAATTAATAATGTAACACATTGTAAATGGCGGAGAAACCCAATTGAGAAAGTTTAACCAATAATATGTCAACA
Source organism: Cohnella sp. GCM10020058 (assembly GCF_042683485.1). Lineage (NCBI taxonomy): Bacteria > Bacillati > Bacillota > Bacilli > Caryophanales > Paenibacillaceae > Cohnella > Cohnella sp. GCM10020058. The sequence goes on along the minus strand of NZ_JBHUJV010000004.1, from coordinate 149,540 downwards.
CATGGTAGCATTAGTCTAGGGATTTAGTTTGTTCCACGGTTATTGCTGTTTTATTTTTTGTGAATCAAATACCAATTTCTCGGTTCAACGTTTTTGTAATTTGGAAAAAACGCGTCAGTTCAGTATATTCAGTCTATGTCTTACTATCCAAATAACTGAAGCTTAATTACATTCTGATATATTATTTTCTTTGGACAATCGACACGTATACAATGATTCTTACATAATTCAGATATCTTTTGATATGATGTACATCAATATTTTTTGTACAACCTTATTCAAAATTAAGATCTCTCTAAAGTAGTGGGAATTATATAAGTTTCCACAAATATGTACGCAAAGTTCAATGGAGATACACCTTCAGGACCTGCGAAGCGGCTATGCAATCGGCGGTAAGGACGCGCGCTGGCGAAAGGTGAAAAATTACGGGGACATTCTGGCGGTCATCGGCGGATTCACGCTGAACGACGGGATCGTGAACGCCGTGCTGCTCGGCCAATACGACCAGGCTGGCAAGCTGTGGTACATCGGCCATACCGGAACGGGCAGACTGACAAGGGCCGAATGGCGGGATTTGACGCAGACGCTGGCGCCGATGGCAACCAAGCGCTCTCCGTTCGCCAACCGGCCCGATCGACACAAGGACGCGTACTGGGTGACGCCCAAGCTGACGGCCAAGGTGCAGTACAGCGAGTGGAGATGGCGGGAAGGCCGCGCGCTGCGTCAGCCTTCCATTCAGGCGTTCGTGGAAGCGTCGCCGGCGCAGTGCAAGCTGCCTTGGGTTGAATGAATTTACGGCAGGGACCTGTTTTTTAAAGTCTACTTAATAATCTTGGCGCCCCTTTGACCCAATGTATTGAAGTCGATATGACGGATTGCCGTCTCCTGATCGACGATGCCCAACGCGACCATGAGCAGACCGCCAATCATCCCCACGATCGTTCGATGAATCTTCTCCGAGATGGAGTGTTCCGTGTCCGCAGCAAGTTCAATTGACCCTTTTGAGTCATAGTTCGCGTTCCTTTCCGGTGATAGAATGGTGACGATTATACCGAGAGGAGCATCGGGATGTCTAACCAAATGCGAAGGTACTTGTTTCCCATGGCTCTATGCGCTGTCCTGCTTGCTTTAATCGCTTTTATTGGCTACAACAGGCTGCATCCCGACAACGGGCTTCGCGTAGTGGGTACGGCATCCAAGTTTGCGCTGCAGGATTTGAACGGTCAGCCGTTCAGCTCGGACAGTCTGGACGGAACCGTGAGATTAATGGAATTTATATTCACAAGCTGTCCGGATATCTGTCCCGCGACGAGTTACAACATGGTACTCATTCAAAATAAGCTAAAAGAGCAGGGGCTTTTCGGAGACAAGATGAAGATGATCGCCGTTACGTTCGATCCCGAACGAGATACGCCCGATGTCCTTCGAAACTATGCAACCAAAATGAAAATGGATCTGTCAGGCTGGGTGCTGCTGCGCGGCGAAGAAACGGAAACGGCCAACGTTGCGGGCCAATACGGCGTGACGGTGCAGAACCTTGGTAACGGTCAATTCGCGCATAACGCGACCTCGCTCATCCTGATTGACCGCAAACAGAGAATTCGCCGTGTCTATAAGATGGGGATGGACATGAATAATGATCAAATCGTAAGAGATATTAAAGCGCTGCTCAAGGAGCAGGTATAACGGAGGCGGGATGCCCAAGTTTGAAGGCCGGCTTAGCGAAGATGAAGTGGTTATGCTGACCAACTGGCTTGCGGGCAAAAAATAGAGCGCGGGGTTGCAACCCCCGCGCTTTTCCGTGTTTCAATGGCTAAAGTAACCTTTATCGTATGCATAACGTGCCAGCTGTACGCGATTGTCCAATTGAAGCTTGTTCAGAATGTTTTTCATGTGATTTTTGACGGTGTGTTCCGAGATTGTGAGAGAGTCGGCGATATCGCGATTGGAGCAGCCTTTCGAAACCCACTTTAAAATCTCGATCTCTCGGGCAGTCAGTGGCACGACGCCCTCCTGTGCACGGTTGGACGAAGCAAATTCCTGAAGCAGGCGCTGCGCGAACTCCCTGGAGAACGGTACTTCGTCATAAGCGACTGCCCTTAGATATTGATTCCAAGAACTTGAATTCAAATTCTTGATCAAATAACCCGAGGCCCCCTTTTTTAAGGCATCGAATAGATGAATGATATCGTCCGATACCGTGACCAGCACAATCTTCACAGAAGGAAACCTGGACTTGATCTCGCGGGTTGCCTCCAGCCCGTCTATATCCTGCATCTGGATGTCCATCAGGATCAGATCGGGCTGCCATCGCTCGGCAAGCGCGATTGCCTCTCGTCCGCTGGTTCCCTCCGCGACGAGTTGGAAAATCGGGTCTTGGCTGAGAATATCACGCATGCCTTCCCTCGCATATTTGTGGTCATCTACGATCAGGACGCGAATGGACTTCTCCACCAATGAATCACCTCTTCAGGCTTATTCATTTACCTGCAGCTGCTTCGTAAAAGCGAAATGCTCGTCCTCGTAGCTCATGTGAATCGTAATCGTGTATTGTCCAGCCGAAGGAAACGTATATGACGAAGTGTAGGCATCGCCCTCTTTGACGGCGTCGATGAGACTCGGCAATTCATTTTTGGAGTTGATCTGAAATTGCACCTCGCCCTCAAGGGCGGCATACTTGGCTGGCGTTGTCGACTGTCACGATCAGTTTGGTCTCTTGTCCAGCCGCAGGCGACGAAGGCTCGCTCGACAGCGAAACCTCCGAAAACTTGAGCGCCTGCTCTTTCCCTGACGCTCCGCACGCAGCGAGCAGCAGCAGACCGACAAGCGTGGCCATCACGCCAAGCGTGCGTCTTGCATACCTGAATCGATGCATCTCTATTCTCCTTCCCGTTCCATCTGTGCGCCGCTCGCTACAATTCGGTCAAATGCTCCGTACAATCCGCCCGCACCGCGATATTGTTCCTTTAACGCCTCGACATCCCCCGAATATCGCACATGCCCAGACGCCATAAACAAAGCGCTATCTGCGTAGGATTCGGCTATATTAAGCTGGTGCGTGGAGAAGACGACGGCTTGCCCGTTGCCGGCCGCCATACGAATCAACCTGCCGAAGGCTTCCATCCAATAGGGGTCCAGCCCGTTCGTCGGCTCGTCCAGCAATAATAACGCCGGCTTCGCCAGCATGGCCTGGGCGAACAGCAGACGCTGACGCATTCCCTTCGAGAAGGTGGATACCTTGCGATCCCGCACTTCGAGCAGCCCTACCGTTTCCAACAGCTCCAGCACCCGTTCGCGTCCGACGCGCCGCAGCGAAGCGTAGAAGCTAAGGGTCTCGAATGCCGTCAGCGCGGATCCGAACTGAAATTCGTCCGGCATATAGCCAACACGGTCGGCATAGGCGATTCGGTCCTCCGACCAGGCGAGGCCGTCCAGTAAAATGGCGCCTGACGTCGGTCTGGAGATGCCCGCGATCATGTTGATTAAAGTGCTCTTGCCGGCCCCGTTGCCGCCGCACAGCGCGACAATCTCTCCTTCCCGGACCGAGAGCGAACACGGGTGGAGCAGTGTCGACTTGCCGATCGACTTGGATACGTTCTCGATTTGAAGCAGCTCTTTATCCACGTCTGCGCCCCCTCTCCCACAGGCCTGCCGCTGCTTCCACGTAGATGATGACCCAAAGGATCAGCACACCCGCGAAAATAAGGCTGCCCGTGGGTTGCTGTATCCATTTGACCCATTGATAATATTCGGGGCCAAGGATGGAGCCTCCGCCCATCTTAACGATGAGGAACAGGCGATTCAGCTCGGCGGGATTCATGAAGATCAGCGCGACCAGCGTCGGCTTGATGAACAGGTAGGGCAGGAATCCCAGAACGGCGATGAGTATCGTCGGCCAGCCTAAGATCAAAAAGAACCAGATGCCCACGCCGTACGTGAGCGCCTGCCAGCGGTTACGGCAAAGCGCGCCCAGCAGCACCGAAATGCCGAGGAACTGCACAATGATCAGTACGGAAAAGAGAAGGAACAAGCCGAACGCCTGCAGCGAGAAACCCCGTCCGAACAGCGCGCCTGCGATACCGGAAAGCCCGAAACCGAAGGCGACGATTACGGTCAACACAACGGCCAACCCCGCATATTTCCCCCATATATAAGAGCGGGTGCGAAGCGAAAAGGAGGACAGCAACCGCCAGCCGCCTTCTTCCTTCTCCGAAGTTAGCGAGAACGAGCCGAGCAGCAGCGTCATCAGCGGCAGCAAATAAAGAATCAGGTTGATCATCGTTCCTGTCGTACTCGTATATCCCGCCAGACTGGCTTGCGACTGAATCAGCAGCAGTGCCAGACTGAACAGGGCGAACAGCGCCATGAACGAATAGGCCCAGGGATTGCGGAAGCCCAGCTTGATCTCCCTTGATGCGATCGTCTTCAGGTGAAGCACAGCTTTCAACCCCTTATTTCGATTCGGAACCCATGTCCATGCCGCCGCCGTCTTTAGCTGCGCCGTCGTCGCCCTTGCCGTCGTCCTCCATACCCATCATCTCGCCGGCATGCGCCTCCATCATCGCCTTCATCATGTCCTCATTGGATTCCCACTTGTGGTTTTCCAATTCCTCGGCGGTCATGATCCGGCCTTTGCCTTCCTTGGAAACGAACGCGTCGGCATCGCTCTTTTCCTTGAAGGAGATCACGTTAAAGGCCATCGGCGTCTGAATGGACTTGTCGTAAACATAAGTCGCGTCGGCCAGCTTGACCCATTCCTTTGTATGGTAGTCTCGCACGAACTGCTCGCCGATTTCCTTCGTTCCGTTTTCCTCGCGCCAGATATGCAGATCACCGAGATCGTCGAACTTGAGCGCCTTCTTGTTTTTGAGGATGATCTCAACGGCGAATTGGTCGTCTGCGACCGCCATGTTGCATACCGGGCACTTGTCGACCGTCTCGTCGATGGCGACCGGCTTGTATTCCGTTTTGCCGCACCCGGCAAGCAGAGAGAGAACGAGTATGAACGCTACAATTCCAGCTAAAGATTTTTTCATGATTTTTTGTACCCCCATCGGTATAGGATTGTTAGAGCGGCTAGAAGCAGCAGAGATCCCGGAAGCCATGTCCAATGGCTATTCGCAGAGGATTCCGTCTCTGGTGAATCAAATGGCGGTTGAAGCAGCGGGCTCGGATCTTTAAGCCAGTTGGCCGTGTCGGCATGGAACATCTGAGCGAGAAACGGCAGCCCGGGCGACTGGAAGAATACCTGAAAGGCGTCGATATCCTCGGTCAGTTGAAGGAAAAAAGGATCGATCTCGTAGCTCAGATCACTTAAGCCGTCCCCGTCCGTGTCGAGCGCCTCGAAGTCGTCCCAGTAATTCCCTTTGAGCTCATTGTCCTTGCTGTCCGTGGACTGCGCCTGGTTGACATTTGCGGCGAACAGGCTGTTTTGCAGTCGGTTGCCGCTGGACCCGATCATTTGCATGCCGATAAAATTTTGGATGACCTCATTGTCAGCGAGCGTATTCTCCGTCGATTGCTCGATATAGAGACCGACACGGTTGCCGACGACGCGGTTGCCGCTGATTTCGGAGTGATGGACGTCAAACAGCAAAATGCCCTGCGAGTTGACGTTTTCCGTCTGCTTCTCGAAGCGATTCCCTTTCACGACGGCCCCCTTGACGCTCATTACCATGCCACCGGTGACATTGCCTTCGCCGACATTGTCTGCAATCTCGGTCTTTCCCGAAAACATAAAATGGTAGCCATACCTCGAGTCAGTCGCTACATTGCCGCGAACAAGGGTCTCGTTGCTGCTCTCGCCGTACACGCCGTCATGGACATGCACGATCGTGTTACCCTCGATGACATTGCGTGCCGATGCGAGCAGATCGATGCCGTTGCCGCGCCGGGAATACGGCTCGTCCGGGTCCGCGGGGTGCGCGCCTTCGATGCGGCTGTTCAGGATCAGATTATCGTTTGCTTTCCTGAGAAAAATGCCGCCCCCTTGCGACTTAATTCGCATTTGTTCCAGCCGATTACCGTCGGACTGTACCAGCACGGCAGGCTTCTTGGGATCGGTCTGGCTGTCCTCTACGGAGATTCCCTTCAGCACAATTCCGTCAACCGACAGCGTAAGTGCGGGAAGATCGCTATCGTTCTTCACGATTGCCTCACTGTCCGATGAGATCGTAATGGCGACGGAAACGATGGCCGGCCCCGAATAGACGCGGTCCCCGGACAGAACCAACGTCTGCCCCGAAGGCGTGGCATTGATAAGCGGCTGCAGCGGTATGGCTTCCGTTGTCGCCGGCGCCGCGTGCGATTGAGGAGTGGATGTACCGGCACAACAGAGCAAGGCAAGCAGTCCAGCCGCGATCGCCCTCTTACAGGATCGATGCCGTGTTACATTCATAGCTATTTTCATCAACTCCCGAAGCTGAGATACGCGCCGGAGCATCAGCCAGAGCATTTGAGGAGCTGATCACTTTGCGGCTGGCTTCATTGTACCGGACCTTCTGCCGATGACGTATGCCCCTATCGGGCTATCGAATGGACATAAGGGGCGTTAAATATGATCAAATTCTGAATTTCCAGTCTCTGTCGGCTTCATGAAGTAAGCTTCGGCGCTGCATTGTGGATACGGACGATCTTTGGAGGCATATACATGGGGGAATAAAGGGAGGTATGTCTCGTGAGACCACTTTTTAGACGCACAGCAAAGCCGATAGCGCTCGTCGTCGCCATCGGCCTGGCGTTGTGGTACGTATATTCATCTCGGGCTTCAGCTCTGCCAACTGAATCCTTGACGCTTGATGGAGATTACCGAATCACCATACGCTCGCCCTCCATCTCTCCGGCCATGATGGAGCCAAGCCAGTTTGTCGTCGAGATCACGGATCGATCCGGGTTGCCCTTACAGGCCGAACAGCTAGCGCTTAAATATTGGATGCCGAACATGTTCTGTGGCATGTTCACGGCCGACATCTCAGAAGCCGACCAGTCCGACGCGTATTCGGCGACAGTCATTCCGGTCATGACGGGAAAATGGGTTCTTGAAGCAAAGATCACCATCGGCGACAGAGATGTCATCGTACGTCATCCGTTCAAAGTTGAACGGCATTCATGACGCGAATTACCAGAGCCACGGATGGATCGACGGTATCCATCCGTTTGCGCTGAAGCCTTTCAAAATGGACAGGATCCCCATCAGGTAGGCAAGATTGCGACCTGCGCCTGCGAGACGGCGCTTCCAGACCCGGCTCAAACGTCGCGCCGTCATTGCGAACAGGAAGAGCAGCGGGAATGTCGTCAATCCGAATACGAGCATCAGTATTAGTCCGTCCTCCCACGTCCCCGACGCGGCAGCCTTCATCTGCATCGCATAAGTGAGGCCGCAGGGCAGCAAGCCGAGACTGAGTCCCGACAGAAACGTTGCGAACGCCTCGAGCCTAGGCGCCGCTGCAGCACCTAGCCTATTGGACCGAGCCTGCCTTGGTAGCTTAATGAGGTGAATAGGGAGCGAGAAGCGTCTCCATGCCCATAAGATGATAAAAAATCCGCCCAAGATGCTGGCTGCCCCGCGCAGGCCGACCAAGTCACCTGCGACCTTCAGAAAAGAACCGGCCGCACCCATGGCGGCACCGGTCAAGCCGTAGGTTACGATTCGACCAACATGATAGGCGATCAACGAAGCAGCGGCACTTCGCCGCGCCTCCATCGCGATCGAGGCGCCGATGCCGCCGCACATCACGATGCAATGAGGCGCGCCGGTCAGGCCCGCGGCAACCGCTAATACGATATCGCCGCCGTTCAAGCTTGCCTCGGCCGGCGCCTTACCGCCGCGCTGCGCAGCCTGACTGCGTTGCCGACGACGAGAAGCGAGCTGGATGCCATGCCGATACAGGCGAGGCGGGGGTCCAGCATCCCCGATACGGCTAAGGGAAGCATTACCGCATTGTAAATTAGCGCAAGAAACAAGTTTTGCCGAATATTACGCATGGTCCGTCCGGCCAGCGTGTAAATTTCGCTTACTTGGGACAGGCGTCCGCCGACGATGACGATATCGCCCGTCTCCAATGCGGCAGCATGACCCGACGCCAGCGCGATACCGACGTCTGCGGCTGCTAATGCGGCGCTATCGTTCGCCCCATCCCCGATCATGACGACCCGCCTTTTTTCAGCCCGTATCTCTTGCAGCAGATCCAGCTTCTGCTCCGGCAGAAGTCCGGCGCGAATGCGTCGTATGCCTGCCAAAGCCCCGATACGCGTTGCGACCTGCTCACGATCGCCCGTTGCCATCCATACAACGCCGTTGGCCGAGAGCGCACGCACCGTTTTCCCGGCATCCTCCCGAATCTCTTCTTGTAGACGAATGAGACCTGCTAATCGTCCGTTAATGGCAACATGTATGACGGGATCGAGTGCTGAAGCCAGGTTGGCGGCGGTCATATAGGCAGGAAGTCTAATACCGTTCGTGTGCAACCACGGTACGTTTCCAATAACGATTTGCATACCCTCGACCGTGCCGGATACGCCGAAGCCAGGACGCTCAATGAAGCGATCGACAAGAAACAGCTGCAGCTCCCGGATCCCAGCCTCTCTCACGACTGCTTGGGCATAGGGATGCGCAGACATCTGCTCGATCGACGCCGCCAGCTGCAGCAACTGATCCGAGGGCCAGTCGCCCTCGATCCCTTTCACGGCAGGTCTGCCGTATGTCAAAGTGCCCGACTTATCGAAAATAAAGGCATCGGCATGACTAAGCGTTTCGAGCAGTCCTGCGTCTTTTATGACGATCCCTTCTCTAAGCGCCATGCCGGACGCAATCATTAAGGAGATGGGAGTCGCCAGTCCAAGCGCGCACGGACATGCGGTCAGCAGGACAGCCATTGCGATTCCGACAGCTTCGTCGGCCGGCCCTTGACGCAGGTACGCGACGCAGGTCAGCACGGCCAGCAGAAGGATACCGGGCACAAAATATGCCGCAATTCGGTCTACTCTGCGAGCAATCTGCGGTTTGGAGAGCTGTGCCGATTCGACAAGCGATATCATCGTCGCCAAGCGTGTGAGCGCTCCGCTTCTTTCGACTCGCATCATGGCGCTTCCCCCTACAAGGCGCGTCCCCGCGAACAACCGCTCACCGGGATTCCGGATCGTCACGGCCGACTCGCCCGTCAGCAGTGACTCGTCGACTTCGACGATTCCCTCCTCGATCACGCCGTCGGCCGGCACCCGTTCAAAGGGACCGACTACAACGCGATTTCCCGGTGCCAAATCACCGGATGCCACGACCTCCAGGACGCCGTCGCGAACGACGCTTGCCGTTTGAGGCCGCATTTCAGAAAGAGCCTCCAGGCTGCGCATGGCGTTGCCCTTAGCGATCGCTTCGAGCCACTTGCCCAGGGTGACGGCGGTGAGAACCATCGCAATGGAGTCGAAATAGAGCGCATGAGGGGAGCCGGACCGGAAGGTCTGATACTGGCTGTAGAAGTAAGCGACTGTCGTGCCGAGCGCGACCAGCACATCCATGTTGGGAACTCCCTGTCTTAACGCATGAAAAGCGCCTCGAAAGAATGGATAACCTGCGTAGCTCAGCAAGATCGATCCGAGTGTCAGCTGGAGCAACGGGTGCATGAGCAAGGCGGGTGCCGGCATGCCGAATCTACTGAAAAAATGAGTAGCCATCGAAAGGAAAAGAGGGAGCGACAGCATCGCCGTTATCCAAAATCGGCGACGATAAAAATCCACTTCGTCCGAATGGGAAGGCAATGTATCTCGCGTGACAATGGCGGCGCCATAACCGAGGTTACGAATTCGTTCCACAATCTGATCTCCCCGGATTTGATGGCCCTCCCAGCGAACGCCGGCAGTCGACGTCGCCAAGCTCACTGCCGCCTGCTGCATACCTTCCATACGCAGAAGCGCCTTCTCGATTCTTGTCGAGCAGGCGCTGCAGGTCATGCCGACAATTTGAATCTGAAGCTCGTTCATGGGATACCTCTCTGTTTGATGACGTGGACGACTCTCCTTCCACATGAATTTATGCGACGCGACTTTCATCGATTCACACATATTTGCTTATTCTATTGACTCTAAAGAGTCATTTCGTCTTCTATTTCACATCGCTATACTGAGACAGGATGATGGAATACGAGATCGGAGGACATTTTCGTTGAGTGAGATCGTGAGCGCCCCTGCCACCAGGCAAACAGGCAAACCGCCTAAAACCAAACAAGTCAAGCAAGCCATCTATCAGGCGGTTTGGCGGTGGCATTTTTATGCCGGCATCATATTTGCACCTTTTTTGATCATTCTTGCGGTTAGCGGAGCCGCGTATTTGTTCAAGCCGCAGATCGAAGGCTATATGTACAAGGATCTGTTGACCGTCAGCGAAGCCGGTCAGCAGGCGCTGTCCCCCGGAGCCGTCATTGCCAAGACAGAAAAAGGATATCCCGACGCCCTGGTTTCTTCCATTACTTTAACGAACGACAAGCTGAAAACCTACGCCTTGTCCGTTAATTATTCCGGAACACCGACAACGATGTACGTCGATCCGTATGCAGGCAATCTGACCGGTTCCTTGGACAGCAACAAAACCTTTTCGGCATTTTTTAAGAAGATGCATAGCCAGCTGCTTATAGACGGCACCTGGACGAATCGGTTGGTGGAGTTGGCGGCGTGTTGGGCGTTAATTCTAATTTTGACCGGATTAATTCTATGGTGGCCACGCAATAAGGCCAACATCTGGGGCACGATATTGCCGCGACTGAGCAAGCCCGGCAGTCGAATGTTCTGGCGCGATCTTCATGCCGTCCCGGCCTTTTGGATACCTATCGTACTCGTTGCGCTCATCGCTACAGGCCTGCCCTGGTCAGGCGTACTTGGCCCCAAAATCAGCAAACTGGCCGACTCCACGAATACCAATGTTCCGCCATACGCTTATAGCTTCGGCGCAAAGCCAGAGTCAGTGACGGTAGCCAAGGACATCGCGGAGGGCTTACCCTGGGCCGCGGAGAATTTACCTGTGCCGGCTTCATCCGCGAGCGGCGGATATATTACGTTAGGCGTCGACGACATCGCGAAGATTGCCGACAAACAAAACGTGCGGAAGCCTTACACCATTACGCTGCCTAACGGAGAAACCGGTGTGTATACCGTCTCGACTGCTCATAACAAACCCGGTCATGACGCCACGCTGCATATCGATCAATATAGCGGTGCCGTGCTGACCGACGTTCGTTTCGCCGATTACGGCATCATGGGGAAACTGATCTCATGGGGCATCGCCTTCCATGAAGGTCATTTGTTCGGTTGGCCTAATCAATTGCTCGGACTTATCGCCGCTCTTGGCCTTGTTCTGGTCTCCATCAGTTCTTACTTCACGTGGCGCAAGCGCAAACCTGACGGACTCGGCGCCCCGTCGCGGCCCAAGAACCGCAAAGTTACGGTAACTGTGCTTGCCCTGCTGTTCGTCTGCGGAGCCATCATGCCACTGCTCGGTCAATCGTTAATCGTCGTCGTGCTGCTCGACTGGCTCGTCATTCGCAGAATCAAACCGCTGAAGCAATGGTTTGCGGCATAGGGAGGGGAACGACATGAGATATCGACACGGATCAGTTCGTAGTAGCCTTGCATTCGCCTTGCTTGCAGTAGCCCTAAGCGGCTGCACTTCGGATACGGACAAGAGAGACGCAAACGGATTTGCGTCCTATCTGACCGTCGATCTGAAAGTGACAGCCCCTGAGGATGCAAAGGCAGAAGTTCCCTTGTCATTCGAAGTAAAGAAAAGCGGCCAGCCGCTGGAGCAGGCCGATAAGGCCGAGTTCGTCATTTGGCCGGATGGAGATCAGGATCAGGCTGTCACGGTTCCAGCAAGTTCCCAATCGCCTGATGTTTACGAGGCCAAATACGTGTTCGGTATTGAAGGCTTGTATATCGTGCAAAGCCATGTCGTTTCCGCCAATCTCGAGGCGATGCCGGCCAAACACGTCGCCATCGGCCAAGCAGCTGTAGAGAAGTTGTCGCAACTGGAACAGCCGAACGAGGAAACCCCTGCTGATTCTGGTGGTCAGCACCATCATTGAGTGAGCCCGCATCAACAAGCATGTTAGTTAGGTTGCACGACGTGCAATACATAATACAATCTTCTTATAGAAGGCACCCAATGGGTGCTTTTTTACTTTAGTACAAGTCATGCGAGCTCTAAGGCTAAACAAAACTGTTATACACAATTCTAACCAACTTATTATCCACGACTGTGGATAAATTAAAGATAAAGAACAAAATTATGCAGAGTACAAGTTTTGACGGAGGCTTCGTTTTCGAATCTGATCAGGTAATAATAACGATCAAATGGAGATACTACGCACTAACGAATGAAAGGAAAGGGCAGGAAAAATGAAACTAAATCCGGTAATACCTTTTGAACCTACACTTACAAACACCCCCCCTCAAGGGGACAATTGGATATCACAAATTAAATGGGATGGAGTTCGAATGCTCTCCTACTACGACGGCAAAGAAACTCGCTTGGTAAACCGCAGACTAAACGATCGAACGCAACAATATCCGGAGTTTTTAATACCTAATCAATACTGTTCTGCTTCCTCCTTTATTTTAGACGGAGAGCTAATAGCGTTTGATGAAAAGAAACCATCGTTCCATGAAATCATGAAACGCGATAGTCTTCGAAAAAAACAAAGCATTGACTCGGCAATCACTCAAGTACCTGTTACTTACATGGTTTTTGATATTTTATTTCTCAATGGCAACTGGATAACCTCGGAAAACTTAATACGGAGACAAGCGTTGTTAAACCAAGTAATCAAACCCTCAGATAATGTTCAGATTGTCCAAAACTTCTCTAACGCTGAAGTTTTATTTGATATGATGAAGGCGCACAACATGGAGGGCATTGTCACTAAAAATTTGAACGGCAACTATCTTATAGGCGGGAAAGATTCCAGATGGCAAAAAAGAAAATTAAATAAAGATTTATATGCTGTAATTGGCGGAGTTACTTATCGTGGAGAAACAATCAATGCGCTTTTACTGGGCGTCTACTCCCAAAATTCGTTTATATATATCGGCCATTCGGGTACAGGGAAATTAACCAATGCTCAATGGAATGAACTTACTCGGAAAGTTGAACCTTTCGTAGTTCCTCATTCGCCATTTGTAAATATCCCCGAACGACATGGAGAGGCTACATGGGTCAAACCACACATCGTCGTAAAGGTTCAATTCTTTGAATGGACCCCAGCAAAAACAATGAGGCATTCAAGCATTCAGAGCATTATGAAAAATATGGCCCCAACCGAATGTGCTTTTGATCAGATAACTACATAACGTAATTGAACCTAGCCCATAAGGTGCTTTCAACATACAGCTTCGCACGCAATATAGTCCTTATCGCGATCCATTTTCTTGTTCAAGTTATAGAGATCTTTAGATACATAAGGTTTATATTTTGTTTTACCACCTTTGTTTTTGGCTGAAGTAGATTGAGCTGCTCCTCCCTCATAGTCTTTATTTAACTCAAATGCAATTTTTATATGTTTTGAAATTCGATGCAGCACTAACCGAACTTGTACTTAAAGCTAGAAGTATAACAGCGCAAACAATAATAACTTTCTTCACTTAGTTTCCTACCCTGAATATAATATGTTAATAGTAACTAGTATTTATTCCTTATTCAACCAGCGAAGTGTTTTATAATAAAGGTGTGTGGTCCGATCAGGAGCTCTTGCACAAATGAATAGTAATCAAAATATAGATAGGCTTAGGGAGCTACCGACAATGAAAGAATTAATTGAACAAAGATTTAAAGATTTATTAGAAGAAGGTGAACACCTTGCTGCAATAATTGATACCCATGAAAATTTTGTACCAAGAGGGAGTGTGCATAGCTTTCAAGCATGGTTAGCATCGTGCTGTAACCTCATTCAAATGTTGGCACCAAGAGATAGCTTTCATTACCGCGAATCTAACAATCTAATGGAACATGATCTTATGAAAAATGGAATTCACACAGTTGTTTATGCAAAAGTATTAGGCTTATTTGCTTCGACTTATATTGAGTGGACTAAAGGAACACTGGGGCAGATTGAATATATTGTTGCAGCAGAAACTTTTGATGATTTCTTAGACCACTCTTTTAATTATCATAAAGCGAATAAGAAAATTGAAGCTGCAATTCTAGCTAGCACAGTATTAGAAGATACCTTAAAAAAAGTTGCTATAAAAAACAATTTGCAATTCAAAGGCATCTCCTTAGAGCCACTCATTGACAGTTTAATTGTTGCCGGAGTCTTTACTCAAGTAAAAGGGAAAAGAATTAAAGCTTGCGCAGGAACGAGGAATAAGGCTTTGCATGCAGAATGGGACGAATTTGATATAAAAGATGTGGGCGAAATGATTAAAGGAATAAGAGAAGTTATTGAAAGCTATCTCTAGTGTGGAAATCAAGCTTATAAGACCAATCTCAAGCTACCCGGTACGAAATAGGTTACTTATCTCAGCAATTCAATACCTAAGTTCACCCAATAATTCCTCAAGAGAACAAGACTTTTAAGGAGTGTTAATATGGAGACTCGTAAATTAGCTATTCCAATTTATTTAAATCAAAGAATAGTTTTTGACTTACTTGCGACGGTGGAGAATGGCTTTTCACAACTTAAAAGTGTAAAAACAAATGAAAAAGATGATAAAAGCTCTAACTCAGACATTTCTGCTGAAGTCGGAACCAAAAATGTGTTTGCCTTTTTGAATCTCGGATTAAAAGCTGGAGTAAACCAGAAAAATAACAGATCTGAGGAAAGAGAAACTCATGAAGATAGAGTATTTACACCTGCATCGTTATTTTCAAAATTACGGAACGGCTTAATTGAGAGAAAGCTATTAAACTCGCTTGATGATTCTTTTGAATTAGAAAAGTTGACCCCTGGTTCTTTTGTAGAATTTTCAGGAGTATTAAGAAAAAACCCCATGGTTTCGTATATGGAAGGGATTATTCAAATCATGGAAGTCGCTTTGTTATTCACGACACAACAAGGAAAACAGAAACCCAAGGCTGAGTTGGATACTCTAGCTCAAATGAAGAAGTTTGCAAGTACACTTATGCAAACTGGATCACTAGATTTAACGTGTGAGTGTATCACATCGCCTAATGTTAAAGCGGTAGTTCCAGTCCAATTAGAATACTTCTCGAATGAAAGCCCGGCTGATATTATTGACGGACAATTCGTTGTTTTAGGCAAGGTTGTTAGATTCATACCTGAAAGATCTTCTGACTCGATAAGCCTACTAAGAGGCACTCCTTTGGCTTACTTACCTGAGGAACATTTAACAAAATTTTTAAGCGCATTTTATGAAATGTCATCCCAACTTTCTGACCCTGAAGAGTTTACGACACAAATCGCTGGACCAGTTTTTTTAATTGTTCCAATTGCTATATTTGCTTAACTTTGAGAAACTCATAGTCCATTCGTATACAGGGAAAAAAGTCTTAAAATATATGTAGAAGGGATACGCCCAATGGAACTAGTACGCTCAATACTTACTTCCACAATTGTTACAGGGATTGTTGTTGCCTTGTTTCAGGCCTTTTATAAATACAGAGCAGATAAAAATCTCGAGCAATATAGACAACAATTAACCCAACTTACTGAAAGTCTTAAATTTGATCTTCAAAGAAAAATTCAAGACTTTAATCTGTACACCATTAAAAGGCATGAAACAATACCAGAATTATTTAAGCTCTTGTTATTGGCAGAATCCAATATACGGGGTCTATTTGGAGGAAGACGGAGCCTAACCTTTGAGGAATTCAATAAAAGCGATATTGAAGAGTATCTTTTAAATAGAAAAGTCGTACGAGGGATGGTTGAAAAAATACTGGACCTTTGGGAAACAGATAAGGAAGCATCAATAGATCAAATGAATTCTTACTTACGTGTAATTGAATTTAGTGAGGCAAGGGTGTCCTTCAATGAAGCTAAGAATTACTTCGTACTATCAGAATTATATCTGACAGATGAAGTAGCTCGTCTTGTAGATGAATTCATCAAGACACTTGGAGAGTTACTCGTGTACTCTGAATTTCCTGAACCAGGAACACATCAACAAAGGTTTGTACATCATGCAAAGCTAGACAATATAATTAATGAACTTAGAACAGTGCTGAAAGGTGAACTTGGAATTTCATATTACAATCAAGGTTTGAACTAAGACATGGACAAGACTTCACCAAGGAAATCTCCTCATTTTTGTACATAATCAATATTCCGAAATCACCTATTCAAGTATAATGTACATCAATTCTTTATGTACATTAAACTTTTGATAAAGAATCCCTCACGCATTAAAGAAAATACATATAATTTCTAGTTTATGTACAGTTAAGATATGGAGATACTAGCAAAGGACCTGCGAAGCGGCTATGCAATCGGCGGTAAGGACGCGCGCTGGCGAAAGGTGAAAAATTACGGGGACATTCTGGCGGTCATCGGCGGATTCACGCTGAACGACGGGATCGTGAACGCCGTGCTGCTCGGCCAATACGACCAGGCTGGCAAGCTGTGGTACATCGGCCATACCGGAACGGGCAGACTGACAAAGGCCGAATGGCGGGATTTGACGCAGACGCTGGCGCCGATGGCAACCAAGCGCTCTCCGTTCGCCAACCGGCCCGACCGGCATAAGGACGCGTACTGGGTGACGCCCAGGCTGACGGCCAAGGTGCAGTACAGCGAGTGGAGATGGCGGGAAGGCCGCGCGCTGCGCCAGCCTTCCATTCAGGCGTTCGTGAATGCGTCGCCGGAGCAATGCAAGCTGCCTTGGGTTGAATGAAAATGGCTTGATCGGCCCTAAGCTCCCGAATCGCCGGTTACGCATACTCCTTTTTCCGCTTCAGGTATTGGAGGTAGCTGTAGAGAGACATGACGATTGCGAGTCCGAAAATCCAGGCCGGCAGGAAGCGAAGCATCGCGAACGGGGTTTCGAACAGAAAGGCGCGCCAAAAAGCCGCCCCTTCCTTCTCCCACAAGCCCTCGGTTAAATAGCTCGCTTTGACGTCGAACATGGCTTTAAAAAGATTGCCGTTGAACAAGACGCAAATGTAAACGAAAAAGAGACAAGCGGTCGCGAGCGCGTAATGCGTGAGGCGCTTATAGAACGCGACCTGCGAGCCGGCATCGGAGAAAATCTCGTCGCGTCCGTCCGCGGGCTTTTGCCAGTATTGGACGCTGCCCCAGCGGCTGCCCTTCAGGTGGGTCCATCCAAAGTCCGCGTAGGTGCCCTTATATTCCTCGTATTGCTCGACGCTCATCTGACGCTGATAGTCGAGCCGGATGACCATCGGGCGATCGGACCGCTCGAATACGTACCCGCCCAGCGAACCGACCCTGCGACAAGCATAGCCTTCGGCCAGTCGATCGTTCAGCCACTTTTCCTCTTTCAGCAGGTTAGCGAACCACTTCCGTTTTTTCACCTTAATCCCTCGTTTCATAGAGTGATAGCAGATGCTCTACCCTTCTCCGCTCGATGGCGAGGATGCGCTCTCCGTCCTGCGTGATCCGGTATACCTTCCGGCGGCCCGTCTCGCCCGGCACCGGCGCGATCCAGCCGTGCTTGCTCAAGTTCTCCACGGCACCGTACAATGTTCCGGCCGCCAGGATGACCGTCCCTTCGCTCATCTCCTCGACCGTCTGCATGATCGCATATCCGTGAAGCGGCTCCTTGAGCGCCAGTAAAATATAATGCATCGTTTCCGACAACGGCAGCAGCGGATGCTTCATGCGACGCCCCCTCTCTATATACAGTCTAACTGTACAGTTGAACTTAGTATGATTATATACAGTTCAACTATACATTTCAACTGTATATTTAAAATCTGGCCTTTTCAAACGAAAGACGCCAGTCGCCCCCAAACAGCAAGGGCAAGCTGGCGCCTCTTATCTCTCTCGGCTCTCACGACTTAGCATCGACATCACCGATATAATACGCGAATATGGGTTCGATCGGCTTAAAGTACAGGTAACCATCGTCTTCCCAAGGCTGAAAATGCAAATCCATCCGCGCGTCGCTCCAAGGCTCGGGCGTGCCCTTGGTGTGGAGACGTCCCGGCAGCACCGGCGCTTCCGTCACGGCCGGAAACTCCTGATACCCGAACAGCAGGTTCTCGTGCATCGCGATAATCTCGTATTTGGGTCCGTGGAACGCGCGCTCTTCCTGCAGCTGATGGTGATAATAAATGTAGCTGGCGACCATCTCCGGCTTCAGATGCGCGACTCTCCCCGCCCGCCGTTCGACCGGGTCCTTGCGTAGCCAGTGCTCGACGCTCGCGGGCTCGTTGAAGCGGAAGACGTCGATCATCGGGATCCACTTCCGCGGCTGCGCTTGCCCCGGCCATTCCTTCAAGCAGGGCGCGGCATCACCTGCGATCTCCTCAGGCGCTACAGGGCTGTCGATGCATTCGTAGTAGAGGAACAGATTGTTTGTCCAGTGAAAGGCCGCCGCCGTCATCACCCGCCCGGCCCGGATCTGACTCAGCGCCTGCCCGCTTTTGATGAGCGTCTCAATGCCCGCTTCCTTTTTCCCGTCCGACCATTCGGCCCGGTAGATTCGCCGCTCGATCACAAGCCGCACCTCGCCTTCATCCTTGATCGCCACCGTTCGCACGACTCGACAACCATTATACCTCACGTGCAGCCTTCAGAGCCGTTCGATAATCACGAATACGGCGAGCGCCAGAAACACGACGTTAATGCCGATCTCCCGGTATTCGCTGCGGAAGATATGGAAGAGCGCGCCGAACAGAACGACGGCGGCCAGCGCGATCGCCGCGATCGGCGTCAAAGCCGGCGCGATCCCCGTCGCCTCGGGCAGGATCAAACCCGCCCCGCCGAGCAGCTCCAGGACGCCGACCGAGACGACGAAGCCTTTCGGCACATCCTTGACCCAGCCCCATGCGGCCGCTCCCTTTTCATACTGGACCGTCTTCATCCATCCCGCGTATAGAACCCCCACCGCGAGCAATCCCTGCGCGATCCATAATGCGATATTCATCCTCCGATTCCCCTTCCCCCGTGTGTCGTCAACCCTCGTCTATAGCCTATAATAGGAGGTAGAACGACGCGCCGGAAGAAGGCACTTAAACCATACAAGGTATAGAAAAGAAAACCTTAGACCACGACTGGAGGCCGCGGCATGACGGCTTATTGCAAATTCGAGACGACGCTCGAGATTCTCATCGGCAAGTGGAAGCCCGTGATCCTGCTGCGCCTGCTCGCGGGCGGCACGATGCGGTTCAGCGAGCTGCAAAGGTCGATTCCCGACATCACCAAAAAGATGCTCTCGCAGCAGCTGAAGGAGCTCGAATATCACGATATCGTGCGCAGAGAGGTGTACCCGCTCATTCCGCCCAAGGTGGAGTACTCTATCTCGGAATACGGGCAGCGCTTAACGCCGATTCTGCAGGCCATGAACGACTGGGGCATCGGGCATCTCGCGCATTTGACCGAGCTGTACGGGGAGGAACGCTCTGCGGAGTGATCCGCGCGCGTCAGGCCCGATCGTCGCGGCTCGCATCGTTCGGCAGCGGAGCGGCAGCGGTCTTAAACAGATCCTTGCGCCAGAATTCTACGACGGTATGGTCCGCCAGTTCCATGGAAGCCCACGAATTTTTGTATCTCAGCCCATACCCGTCCATCATGTCGATCGCGCTTTGAACGTCCGCGTTCCCCACCCGCAGCTCCATCGACACCACTTGGGCCATCATCTTCAACAACCGTTCCAGCTCAGCGCTCATCCGCCGCTCCATCCTCCGATCATGCTTCCCCTTAATGACAGGGTTTCATGATCCCCTCTTTTGTGGTAAATGATTCCCCGTATCGTGTACGGCGGCATCGCGATGGCCTACCTTTTTCCGATCATCTATGGCAGCGACTGGCCTGAAGTCGGCTGGTGTTAGGCGAAGGAAAACGGGTTCAGGCGGAATTTGTGCAAAGAGAAAGGCGGCCTCGTTAGAGGTCGCCTTTAACATTTCCTTTTTTCAATGCCAAGGCCTACCGACGCTCGGTTAAATCGCCCCTGCATCTCTTGCCGTATAAAAGGACGGGTAGATCGGACGGAAGTTCAGCTCTTCCCGAATGCGCGTCGTATCGACGATCATGTCCCACGGATCAAAAGGCTGCTCCTGCGCCTCCGGTGCGCCCTCGCCGCCATGAAGCTGCCGAAGCTCCTCGGCCGTAATCGGCGCATCGTCGCCCACATTGTAGATGCGGCCATCGATGCCTGGCGTGGAAGCGGCGAGCAGCAGGGCTTGGCCGACATCGGCATGATGCGCCATATGCATGCGTTTGGCCGGATGCCAGCTTCGAATGTACGGGAGTATCTCCACGATATGCGGATCGCCGTCGCCATAGACGAAGGGCAGCCGAACGATCCGAACGCCCAAGCCCTGCTCGCGATGAAGCCGCAGCAGCACCGCTTCGGCTTCCACTTTGCTTTGCGGATAAGCCTGGGTCGGGCTCAGCTCGTCGTCTTCGCGGCTGGGCCGCGTCCGGACCACCGAGCCGTATACGTTGTTCGTGCTGGTAAAAACAAATCTTGGCACTTCCGCCTGCAAGGCCGCATGAGCCAGCGCGATCGTGCCGTCCAGGTTGGCCGTTCTAGTCGTCTCCTCGTCCACGCCGCGGAATTGCGCCGCCAAGTGAATCACCGCATCCTTCCCCCGCAGCGCACCGATATAGTCGTCCGGCCGCAGCAGATCGCCTTCCACGATCTCCGCCCCTTGCCGGCGAAGCCCGTCCGCCTTTTCGGCGTTTCTCACCAGCAAGGTCACGCGATGCCCCCGCTGCAGCATACGCTGCGCAAACCGGCTCCCCACTTTACCTGTAGCTCCCGTTATAAAAGCGTTCATTTTAAGCCCTCCTACGTTTTTTAGTTGCTATACGGGCAGTATAATAGAAGGAGCAGTCGGCTTCCCTCCTGCGTTTATCGTAGGTTTGGGAGTGTCAGGATACCGGGAGGAATGAAGATGGAAGTGGTTTTTTCCAGAAGGTCGTTGGGCGAATTTCTGCGCATACGCCGGGAGCGGCTGACGCCGGAAGAGGTCGGACTGGTCTCCTATGGACGGCGGCGGACCTCGGGTCTTCGGAGGGAAGAAGTCGCCCAGCTCGCCCATATCGGCACGTCCTGGTACACCTCCCTGGAGCAGGGGCGCAGCGTTAATCCCTCTGAGGATGTACTGAACAACATCGCCAAGGCGCTGCGATTGACCGAGGACGAGCGTCGCCATCTTCACCTTCTGGCCAGATCGGATCAACAGGAACCAGAGGAAGAAGACCGCGATATCGCCACGGGCTTGCAACGAATGATCCAGGCGCTGGACCCGCACCCGGCGTTCGTGCTCGGCAGATATTGGGATCTGCTGCTGTGGAACAAGGCGGCCAAGCTTGTTTTTCATATCCCTGCCCAACCCGACGACACAATGTTCAATTGGATGCGGCATCTGCTGACGAGTGACAAGCTGGAACCCGCGCGGATGGACGAAGCGTCCCGAACGCGCGTGTTGATCGCACGTTTTCGCGCGGATTACGCACGCTTTCCGAATGATGAGCGGTTTAAGACGCTGATCGAGGAATTCATGCGCATCAGCCCGCTATTCCGCGAGCTCTGGCCGATGCACGATGTCGAGGCGGCGACCGATCACCGCAAGCAGAAGTACGATCCCCGAATCGGAGAGATGGCGTTCGAGCACGTGACCTTGCAGCCGCCGACCCATCCGGATCTGAAGATCATGATCTTTACCGCTTCGGCAGATACGGCGGCGCGATTGCAGCGTTTGTTGGATGCATCGGAAGGCTGAGCCGAGGAATGCAATCGTGATTCTTTGTGCCAAACAGCTGCAGGATGAATACTAAACAAAACGAAAGCAAGGTGATTCATGTGCGCGCAGCAACGGAGCCGTTGGCACGTGGCGTAATCGAGACTTGGGAAAACAGCCTTGCCCTGCGGATTCCTGCAAACATTGCGAAAATGTACAGACTCGCTGACGGTGTAGAGATCGACTTTTTTCCATCTGAGCCGGGTCATGGATTCTTTGTTAAGCCTCGCGCATACCCACAAGCTGATGATCAACAGGGGCTCCGAGCTTTCTATCTTTCTCTGGTCGCCCAGGTCACGTCTGACATGAAAGACCAACAAGAAGAGGATGCGGTGTGGGAGCCCGTGGGGGAAGAAATGGTCGAATGATCACTTCAGAAACGGTAGAGCGTAGGCGTTAGGTTATTAGGACAGTCAAAAGTGCAGGCTGGCACTAATGCCCTTGTCTCTCGGCATACCACGCCAGCGCCAGCCGCTCCATTTCACTGACGAACGCCTTCTTGGCCGGACTGTATTCGTTCGTGCGCGCATAGCGCTCGGCGAGCGCCTCCTTGAACCGGCTGTACCTCGCAGCTTCAGCCGGATGACATCGCAAGTAATCTCTGAAGATGAGGTGCCGTTCAATCTCCGGGTTATCCGTCTCATAAAAATGAATGTGATGCGTCCGTTCCTCGCCGCCTTTGCGCAGCAGCCGCCTGCCGGGAATGCCCCACTCTCCGGCGACATCGTATCCGAGCAGGCGCATCCGGTCGTTATATGCGTCGATCCGATCGATGTTCCGCACCACGCCCATCATATCGATGACGGGCTTCGCCTTCATGCCCGGCACCGACGTGCTGCCGAAGTGCTCGAAGTGCACGATCTCATCTCCGAATATCGCGCTTAGAAATGCGACTTCGTCCTCGTAAAGCCGCACCCATTCATTGCTGTAATCGCTCAGCCTAACCTTCATCCGACACGCTCCTTGCAGGCTTGGGCCTAGAAATGCCCGCG
Organism: Cohnella sp. GCM10020058; assembly: GCF_042683485.1. Taxonomy (NCBI): domain Bacteria; kingdom Bacillati; phylum Bacillota; class Bacilli; order Caryophanales; family Paenibacillaceae; genus Cohnella; species Cohnella sp. GCM10020058. Next base: position 126,677 of record NZ_JBHUJV010000004.1, on the reverse strand, counting down.
CGGTTTTTTACCGGCCCAGCGTTCATCGATCTTCTCCTGGGAGGATTGATAACGGGTGTCCACGCTCAGCCGATACTGGTTCGTCGTATTCTCCAGCGAGCAGTGCATGAGGAACATCCCGAAGATCATCACGTCGCCCGCCCGATACTCAGTCGTCGCCCACTTGCCGCCGTACTTGCCCGTAATGACGAGCGGATCGTCCGTATAATTGTTCACTTTGTCCCAATCCGAATCCTTGGTGCCGTAGGTGCGCTTCAGCTCCTCGAACCGGTGCGAGCCCAGACACATCGCCAGACCGCCCATCGCATAGCTGATGTCGCCGATCGGGGACCAGACGGTGTACAGGTTGTGCGTGCCGCGACCCATATACACGATATCATAATGCGCGCCCGTATAGTCGCCCTTGCCGACCGCGCGCAGCCATTTGTAATTATAGGTTAGCGACTTCTCGCCAAACAGCTCATCGAAGAAACCCATGATCCGCGGCCCGTTCAGCACATCCAGCAGCTCCGGCAGATCCTCGTTCGTCCCGCCAAAAAACAGCGTTCTGCTGCCGTCCGCCATAACGCCGTCCTCGAGCAGGGTATCCCTGTCGAGCTTGCCCATCTTCTCCATCTTGCGGAGAACCGCGCGCCTGGCGTTCAGCACCTCCTCCCGATCATGGAAGTCGCGCAGCAGCAAATAGCCGTCCTCCGCCATTCTGGCGCGCAGGGCGTCAAAGTCATGCCTGATATCGTTCGAATCCCTCAGTTCCGTCAGATGCTCCCCGCCAAGCTCCAGCTCCCGACTCCCTACCTTTACCATCATGCGCGTCTCACTCCTGTCGTGGATCGTAGCTTCAGTATAGGGAGAGACTGCGGGGACTTCCATTGAAGACCGTTGCGAATGCATGTATAATCGTACAAAAATCAATGCGGCGAGAGGCAGCGATACGATGGCTACGACGGATATTCCTTACTATTTGGACGCGGGCTTTGTTGCTCCGGCGTTCCGCTTCCAGTCCATATGGAAGGTAGGTGCGAACGATTCTTATCAGGCATCCCAACCGCAAGGCTTCATGAGCGCCGGCCTCTTCGTCACCTACGAAGGCAAGGGGAGCATCATGTACGGGGATACAAGCGAAGTAATGGAGGCGGGTACCTACCTCCTCGTCTCCGGCGACGTGCCCTGCTCGTATCGCTGCCTGGGCGGCGACTGGAAATTCTACTTCCTGCACTTCGATCCGCTGGATGTAGCCGAGCTGCTAGGGCTCGCTGCTTGGCGGCCGGTATCGACAGGGCGCATTTCAGAGGCTATTCGATTGTGCGAGCGCTTGATCGATAGCCTTATTCTCCAGCCCGCCGGCTATGGAATGGCTGTACATTTAACCGCGCAGGAGCTACTGCACCTATTCGCGCAGGAGCGCGCCGCTTACGGCCGCAGCCGCCATCCCGAGCTCGACGACATCCTGTACCGGATGCACAAGCAGATCGGCGCATCGGTTCCGGTGGACGAGTACGTCCGGCTGAGCGGACTGTCGCGCACCGCCTTTTATGTTAGGTTCCGCGAGCGGACCGGCATGTCCCCCACCCAATATGTGCAGGAGCTGAAGCTCGCCTCCGCCAAGGCGACGCTGGAGACCACCAATGCGACGGTCAAGGAGATCGCCGCATCGCTGCGGTTCTATGATGAGTTCCATTTCTCGCGGCTGTTTAAGAGAAGGTATGGGGTAGCGCCGAGCGCTTATCGGCGTGGGTTGTAGGATGCGAAATCCCCGCCGGGGCTGGAGAGCTGCGGCGGTTGTGATTTTATGGATTGAAAGGTCGTTAGCTTATACGGATCGATTCGGTGGATATGGCTTTCTAACATCAGTAAGGCCCAAGAGATAGTCCGTACTGGTCTCATGCAGGCGGGCCAGCTTGATTAGAATAGCTGTCGGAATATCGACCTCGCCCCGCTCATAATTGCTGTAAATCCGCTGACTGCAGCTCAAATAGGCCGCCACTTGCGTTTGCGTCATATCCTTATCCTCGCGCAAATTCCGAATACGTGCATACATCTCCGCTACACCTCAGAAGAAGTATATTTTAGCGGAAAATTCGCTATGTACTTTTAGCGAAAATATCGCTAGAATGAGATTGGATGAATACCTGGAGTTCAGCTTTATAGACTCGCAATTGTACAGAAGCCGGGGAGGGAAAGCCATGCGAAAACTGCTTGAGAAGCTATATAGCGGACAACTCAACCCACTTGAACAAATTGTCTCTAAAGACCCGGCTCACCATACTCTCAATCGACAAATCACAGAGGCCATGGGCATGTGGCTAGGGCGGCTCGGCCAAGGGGATTATGAGGAACTTGAACAGCTTCTGGACTTGCGAGCTAAACTGGAGGAGTTCGACATGTTCGCTTCGTTTGAACATGGCTTCCAGCTTGGCGTCTCGATGATAGTGGAGTCGATGGCTAAGTGGATAAGCCTGCAGGAAGGCAAGGATATTTACTAAAGCTGAGCGAGCTTCAAACTCCGAATTCTAAATGGATGCGTACTATGTACGCAGGATTGTTATAAGATTCCGCGAATACAAGAAATAGAAATCAAACTCAAAAAAGGAAATCATATCAATACATTAAAGGAGTTGCTTGCTTATTGAAAACTCTAAGAAGGGTTATATTCAACAAAGCTTTGATACTGGTTTACGTTTTGGTTCTTTACATCATCTTCTCTGATTCATTAAGTAGATATTTAAATCTAGAAAGTTTAGAAGTAGAAAATTTTTTTGTACATTTCTTTGTGATTTTAACATGCTTTTTAGTATTAACAGCTTTGATTCAAGCCATTATGCGAATATATAAGCATAAGAGAAAAACTAATGATCTGAATTTAGAATCTTTTTATAAATTCCTTTTATATGAATTACTACCGATTGGTATTATATTTTTTCTTTGTTGGTTGGTTTATCAAATAGGAGTTGCGATTACGGAAGAATATAAAAACTTCTAATGTTTACCCACGATCTAAATGCCGCATTTAGGATTTATAAGCCGCATGATCGCGTATTGATGTTGGAGTCATCCTGTTCTCCCGGACCTCTTATACCGGTAGGAGTCAATGAGTCCATTTAAATTAACGCTATCATACCGTATATATCAAGAACATTTTGTAAGAATTCGAGCGATATTCATTCGGGGGAGACAAATTGAAAAAACGCATTTTGATTTCTGTCATAGCATCCACCCTCATTCTGAGCGCCTGTTCGAACAGCGGGCAAAATTCCTCCTCAAACGCAGGGGCGGTCGAAGCGTTAACCAGCGAGGTATCCAAACTTAAAAAGGAAAATGCGGCGCTCAAGGCGGAGTTAGACGACCTAAAGAACAGCCCTGCGAAGCTGCTGGCGGAGGGCAAGACATTTTTTCAAAAAAAGGATCTCGCTTCTTTGAAAAAAACGACGGAAACGTTAAAATCAAAGGCGCCGGAGTCGGCGGAGTACACAGAGTTGGTCGGACTCGTTGCCAAGTTATCTGCGTCGGTAAAAGCAGCCGAAGAGAAGGCCAAGCAACAAGAACTCGCCAAAGCCAAAGCAAATAAAAAGCGATTGGCCGAAGCGACGTCTAAAATGAGGAAAGAATACGATGAAGTCAGCGAGGTTTCCTTTTTTTATGACAAAACCACCGTGAAATACGTCAACCAAAATGCATTTTATATTTATTTCTCGAAGTCCGACGACGGATATATTCCTTATCCGCATATCCGCATTCAATACACAGGAGATAAATGGATATCTATTAATCGATATATTATAAAGACTGACAAGAATACATACAGGATAACATTTGGAGATAAAGCTGTCGTTAAAGATCATCAAGGCTCCGTTTTTTGGGAGTATTACGATAATTTATTGATGCCGGACGAATTTGCAATGATTGAAGACATCATCTCTTCATCCAAAACCATTGTACGTCATGAGGGGAAACGAACTTATATAGACCGTGTCATTACGGCAAATGAAAAGGCCGCCCTCAGACATGTGCTGGATGCTTATGAAGCGGTGGGAGGAAAGATGCATTAGCGCCACACCAGCAAAAACTGGGTACCTTTAAAGGCGAGTATAAAAGACCGCGCAAGTAATCTCGAAGCGGGCAGGTCTATCATCTAACATTGTACTCGCGATTTAAAGCCCACGGCTCCTCGGCCTTCCAGATGGGTCTCGGAAAGAAGTTTCAGTCAGACATTGCTGTGAGGCTAAGCCCAGTCAGTTATGTGAAATCCAGACTGCCAATTACAGGTGGCCTAACCGTATAATACGCGTATTATAAAAACAAGAAGCCAGTGCCGCCAGCACTGACTTCCTGCACAACTGCTTCTGCGGGTGCCTCCCGTCGATCGACCGAAGAAATGACCCGTTATCCCGTGGCGTGCAACCTAGGGCGGGTCATTTTCTTCTATTCAGGTAAGTAAGCAACGCCAACAGAACTGAATGCCGGAAAGGGACTAGCCCATTCGGAAGCGATGGAGCATATAAATAAATGGCTGACATCATGACTCAAAGAGACATGGTGTTTTTTTGTTTAACGCAAAAACGCTTGCCTGCATGCAGGACAAGCGTTCTTACTCATGCTTTCATACGATCACCAAGCAAATACGCCCTTCTCATCCAAAAACTCGCCATTATGGCGCTGACCATCCGTCGCATATCCGACAATAATCGCAGCAGCGGCTTCCTTCGACTTCCCGCCCGCGGCATTGCCGTTCAGATCGGTGGTCGTGAATCCCGGCGTCACCGCAAACACCTGCGCGCCGCTGTCTCGGACTTCATAAGCCATCGACAGCGTCATGGCGTTGTTGGCCGTCTTGGACGAGTTGTAGTCGAAGGCGTTAAGCGTGAACGCGGCATTTTGCATATGTTCCAGGGATGCCATGTCGGTCGAGACGTTGACAACGGTCCCTTCGTTCGCCTTGATCAAAGGGAACAGGCGCTGGTTCAGGCGGAAGGTGCCGAAGAAGTTGACCTCGAAGGCGTTGCGCAGGTCTTCTTCTTTGGTATCGGTAAACGAACGGGAGAACGCGCCCGGCATGCCGGCATTGTTGATGAGCAGCGTGAGCCCGGAGTGGTTCTTGTTGATCGTGTCGGCGGCCTGTTCGATGGACGTCAAGTCGTTCATGTCAATCGGCACGAATTCGACGTCCAGCCCTTTGGACGCCAGCTGTGCGACGGCCGCTTCGCCCAACTGGGCGCTGCGCGCGCCAAGGAGAACTTTCCAACCGGCCTCCCCTAACTGCTTTACGATCTCGAATCCGATTCCTTTATTGGCGCCCGTGACGAATGCGGTCTTTTTCACGCGAATCCCTCGTTTCGTAAGTTGATTGCCTATAACGATTTATAAGTTACTATGCTACACTTAGTGTAGGTCAACTACGAATTTTGGATAAGCGAGGGCGCGTATGCTGACGATCGGTGAAGTCGCGAAGGACGTCGGAATCAATATCGGAGCCATCCGTTTTTACGAGAGAAAAGGACTGCTGGAGCCCGCCGCCCGCAGCGAGCAGAATAACAGGCTCTATACGGAGCATGATCGGAACTGGCTGCTGTTCATCAAGTGTCTGCGCGAGACCGGGATGAGCGTGGAGGACATCAAGACGTATTATGACAAGGTAAAGGAAGGCACCTCCACCCTGCCGGAGCGGATCGATATGATTCAAGCGCAGAAGCTTAAGCTGCTGCAGGACATCGAGGAGAAAAACGCGCAGCTCGTCCGTCTGGAGGAAAAGCTGGAGCGGTACTATCGCGGGGAAAATTACTGAAACCGCCGACGCCGCGTTTGACACGGTATCGGCGGTTCCGTCCGCATGCTAGCTGCCGCCTTGCAGATCATTATTCGCACACCCCTCAATACCCCCGCGAAGCGTCCACCGCCTCGCGCACCGTCTCCTGCTTCAGCATACGCCGCATGTCGTGGCCGGTCGGATTCTGAAAGACGACGAGTCCGAACTCCGGCGCGACCGCGAGCAGATGATCGAAGATATCGGACTGTATCCCTTCGTACTCTTTCCATATTATCGTATCCGTAAATGCGTAGATCTCCAGCGGCAGACCGTTCTCGCCGGGCGCCAGTTGGCGAACGAGACGCGTCATGTCCTGATGAATTCTAGGATGCCGCTCCAGGTACCGTTCGACGTAAGCGCGGAAGACGCCGATATTCGTCATCGCCCGACCGTTCACCGCGACGGTGCGGTCGATCTCGTGCTCCCTGTTGTGCAGCTCGATATCCACTGCTTTTTCCCGAATGTAGTCGCGCAAATGCTGAATGCGCCCGAATCTTTCGATCATCTCTTGCGTACAGAAGCCGACGCTGTTCATGTCGATGTAGAGAGATCGCTTGATGCGCCGGCCTCCCGAGCGCTGCATACCCCGCCAGTTTTTGAACGAATCCGAAATCAGGGCGTACGACGGGATCGTCGTAATCGTCTTGTCGAAGTTCTGCACCTTGACGGTGTGCAGCGAAATATCGATCACGTCTCCGTCCGCACCGTACTTGGGCATCTCAATCCAGTCGCCGACCTGCACCATGTCGTTGGACGACAGCTGGACGCCTGCGACGAGGCCCAGAAGCGAGTCCTTGAAGATCAGCAGCATGACGGCCGATAGTGCGCCGATCCCGCTGAGCAGAATGAGCGGGCTCTGTCCGATCAGGCTGGAGACAACCAGAATGCCGCCGATGACGAACAGGAATATTTTGATCATCTGAATGTAGCTTTTGATCGGGCGGCTCTTGGAGATCTCGTAAGTGGTATAAATATCGTTCAAGGCGTTCAGCACTGCGTCGACCACCGCCATCGCCACGATCGTCAGATAGACGGCGACCCCCTGCACGATGAGACCGCGATAATCGGAGAAGCTGTGCGAGAAAGAATATATGATAATGGCGGGAACGATGTGGCACAGTCTCTGAAACACCTTTCGTTTGAGAATGTAGTCGTCCCATTTGAACCGATTGCCCCGGATGTAGCGTGTAGCGATGTGGAGCACGACCTTCTTGGTGACATAATGAGCCAGGATGCTGATCGCTGCGATACCGACAATCAGGATGGCGTTCGCCAGATCCGCGGATAGGCCGGAAGTGACGCCCAGATCGTCAAGTAGCTGTTGGATTGAATTCATGCCTTCCTCCCCGGAAATAAAGAAAGGCTCGCCTGACGCAATTACCCGTGCGCCAGAGAGCTTTTCGTCCGATGTTACCGGAAGTCGATCGATACGTCAACCTTCGGGACGGCAGTTCAACCACGCCCTTAATATACAATTCGGCCGCTATCGTCGGAAACGTCATCATGATCGGTCGATCGGTCATCGACACTCCCAATTGACTCACCTTACTATAAATAGGAGCGCAAGGCATCAAGACAGCATGAAGGCGTCTGCAATAAAGAGCGGATTGGAAGCGTTACCAGATCGAACGCCTTGAAGTTGCGAAGAAAAGGAAGCGGAGGTGAAACACCGGCCTTGTTGTAGCACAGATTGCCGCAATGGAAACCGCATCTGCGAACGACAATAGAGGAGGAACAGCTGAAAATGAAAAAATCGATCTTTAAACGAGCCAAACAAGGCTTAGTCGGACTCGTCGCGGCGAGCCTGCTGGCATCGGTATTGCCCATGACGTCCTATGCCGCCGACGACGCCTCGACAGCGCCCAGCTATGCAATATTAGGGTCCAATCCCGAGACGAAGTTAATGACCGTAGAGTCTGTGCCCTACCATCTGCCGGGCAAAGTCGTCACCAAAGACGGTGCGGAAGGCTGGGAGATCGGTCCGCAGGGACCCAATTTTATTCGGGTGAACGTCGATGACTCCTACATTCTGGGCGGCAACAACCGGGTGGAGGTGGACGTGAAGTATTTCGACGACAGCACGGACGGGAAGTTCACCATTGCCTACAATTCCGTAGAGGCGACCTGGAAGGAAGCGGAGACCGTCCATCTCACCGGAACAAATACGTGGATGGTGCATAAATTCGTCCTGGAGGATGCCAAGTTCAACAACGAATCCGAAGGCAACGACTTCCGGGTGGCCTTCTGGGCGCAGTCGATGGGCGAGACGCCGAAGCCGGTCACGATCGGATCCATCTCCGTCGAGAAGCTGAAGCGAGTTTCGATGACCGGCACATCCGATAAGGTCGGCAATATTTTTGACGTGAACGACACCCCCACGATTAATCTTGAATTCGTCAATGAATACGACCAGCCGGATACGATCTCGGTCGATTATCAGGTGTTCGACGCCGCCTACGGCCGATTGCTGAAGACCGGCTCAGTATCGGTAGAAGCGGCTCCCAATAGCGTAAAGACGATAGAGAAACTGAAGCTGGATATTAAAGAAAAAGGCGTCTACACGCTGATCGTCGACGCAAAGGACGCGGACGGCTCGACAAGTATTCATCAGGATATCCCGTTCAGCATCATTCAAAAATTGGATCCTAGCAATACGCTCCCCAACAGCGTATTCGGCGCACAAACGCACCTGGCCTGGGGAGGCATCTACGACGCGGAAAAGATCGCGCCTCTCTTCAAGGATATTGGGGCCAAGTATGCGCGGGACGAATATTACTGGAGCAACGTTGAAACGACCAAAGGGTCCTATACGTTTCCCGCAGGCTACGACCAGTACATCGATACGGAAATCCAAAACGGCATCGTGCCGTTGATCGAGCTGAACTTCGGCAACAATTTTTACGATGGCGGCAAGGCGCCTCACACGCCGGAAGCCGTCGCAGCTTACGCGAACTACTGCAGAGCGGTCGTCGCGCATTTGAAGGGCAAGGTCAAGTACTTCGAGATCTGGAACGAGTGGAACGGCAGCTTCGGCAACGGGCTTGGTGTCACGGAGTACAACGCACTCCTGAAAGCAGCCTATGCGGCGATCAAAGAAGCCAATCCGGACGCCGTCGTATTGGGCGGCGCGGTCGCCGCCTCCGACTACGGCTGGCTCGAGTCGCTGATTAAGGCCGGCGGCGGGGATTACATGGACGCCATCTCCTTCCACCCTTACACGAATGCAGGTCCGGAGGGCGCGAAGTTCGCGGAGACGATGGTTCGCGTCAAGGAATCGTTCAAGAAGCTCGGCTTCGAGAAGCCAATGTGGGCGACGGAGATCGGCTGGAGCTCGGGCAACCACTCCGAAGTCGAGCAGGCGGCGTTCGCTACGCAGATCAAGACGCTGGTGCTGTCGATTCCCGGCGTCCTCGATAAAGTTCTCTGGTACGACTCGCTGAACGACGGCATGGACAAAGCGGACTACGAGAGCAACTTCGGCTTGCTTAGCCAAAGAGGACCGTATTCGGCGAAACCGGCATACGTCGCGCTCTCGGCCAACGAGAACCTGCTTGGCGATGCGAGCTTCGTCAAGGATTACAAGCTGGACGACAATATCCGTATCCTGAAATTCCACAGCGCGGCCAAGGGCAAGGACATCCTCGCCGTGTGGACGAAAAATAAACCGCAAACGGTCGGCCTGAATCTCGGAACCGATACGCTGAAAACCGTCGATCTGTTCGGCAACGAAACGGATACGACAGCGGCCCAGAACATTCTGTCGACGACGTTAACGGGCACCCCCGTTTATTATGTTGGCAGCTTCAGCGACCAGCTGTCGCTGGCAACGCCAAGTTTTAAAGCACAGAGCGATGAAATCAACGTCGCGGCCGGCGATACCGTCACGGTGAACATCAGCCGTTCGGCTGCCGCTGCCGCCATGTCCGGCCGATACAGCGTGAGCATGCCGGCAGGCTGGACCATGGCAGAAGACGGTTCGTTTAAAGAAGGACAGAGCGTCGATAAGCTGACGTTCACGGTGCCAGCCGATTACGCGAACGATTCGGATACGATCGCGATCGTCGCGAACGACAGCAGCGGGAACAAGGTTGGCGACATGAAGATCAACGTCAAAAAAGTGATTCCAATCGTCGTATCGGTGACCGCCAATCCGGTGGATCCGGCCGACCCCAGCAAAAACTGGGAGCTATTAGTGGAAATTCAGAACAATTATTCGAAGCTGGCCTTGTCGGCCGGCACGCTCAGCGTGACGGAGCCTGTGGGCTGGCCAGATACGCAAGCCGTGCCTTATGATGCGATTAACCCGGGCGAGTCGCGCGTCATCAAGCTGCCGATTCCCGATGGCGCGATCAAGGAAGGCACGCATGTCAAATTGAACGTCCAGCCCGATTCCGGCGATGCGATCGTCATCGATCAGATCATCAACGATCTGTCCGTAGCGGCATACGCGCAGACGCAGGTGACCGTGGACGGGGATATTAGGGACGACGAGTGGGCCAATACCCAGACGAAAACAATCGATCAGGCTTCGCAGGTTGAGGGCATCGCCGACTGGGGCGGCCCGAGCGACTTGAGCGCGAAGTTCCGCACGAAGTGGGATGCGGACTATCTGTACCTGGCGATTCAAGCGACCGACAACGTTCATAACCAGCCTTATACGGACGGAAGCACCTGGCAGGCAGACGGCATTCAGCTCGCGATCGATCCGGGCAGAATCTACGGCTCCGGCTCCCGCGGCTACAATGAGATCGGCTTTGCCTTGAACAATGACGGTACTGTGCAAAAGTACCGTTGGATCGCCGTCCCGGGCCAATTCTCGGGTGCGTTCGACGATATGAAAGTCGCGATCAAGCGGGTTGAGGACGAGAAAACGACCAACTATGAGGTGGCGATTCCGTGGGAGGAGATTATGCCTGAAGGCATGACCGCCAAGTCCGGTACGGACATCGGATTCTCGTTCCTCATCAACGACAGCGACGGAGGCGCGCGCCGCGGCTGGATCCAGTACATGGGCGGTATCGGCGGCGATAAAAATCCGAAGTATCTCGCAGACCTGGTACTTAAGGGTGTGCCTGCGGTTACGGGCATCAAGCTGACGTCCGACGCGGCAGATACGTCGATCGCGGCCGGCGAATCCTTCCGCCTGACGGCGTCGCTGGCCCCTGCGGATGCGGCGATTAAATCCGTCGTATTCACGTCCGGAGATGACAAGGTCGCCTCGGTGAGCGATGTCGTGTACGACGCGGCGACGGGAACCACGAGCGCCAAGATCACAGGTTTGAAGGCTGGCGACGGCGTCATAACCGCGACCGCGGGGGATGGCGGCGAGAAGGCCGAGTATCGGTTCGTCGTGAAGGAAGCGACCGATCCGGGCACCGGCGGCGACGAGGCGCCGGGCAAGGTATCGTCCGTCAACGTCGCGTCCTCGGACGGCAAGCTGACGCTGACCTGGGACGATCCGACGGATGAAGATCTGGCCTACGTTCGCATTGCCGGAGAATCCGCCGACGGGAAGCCGATGGAAGAGCGCCAAGTGGATGCGGGCGTTCGCCGGGCCGAGCTGAACGGATTGACGAACGGCGTAAACTACCGTCTGAAGCTTACGGCGGTCGACGCGGCCGGCCATGAATCCGAGGCCGTGTCTATTGAAGGAACGCCGACAGCGCCGTACATTCCCGCTAATCCGCCGACCTCGCCGACGCCCGACCCATCGAAGCCGGTCGTCGACAGCCGCGGACTCACGGTCGAAGCGAAATCGGACGCCTCCGGTCTGGCGAGCGCAGCGTTCAGCGCAGCGGATCTCGAGGGTGCGATCAAGGCGCTGGGCGGCTCCGAGCTTCGCATCGCGGTGAAGCCGGACACCGGGGCATCCGGCGTGCGCGTCGCACTGCCGGCCGACGCCCTGCTCACGGCCGCGTCCGCCGGCACGCTCTCGTCGATTGTGATCGACAACGGACTGGCGCCGGTGACGCTGGACGCCAAATGGCTGACGACGCAGGCCAAGGCCGGCGAGACCGTTACGCTGACGGTGGCCAAGGCGGACACATCCAAGCTGCCGCAGACGATTCAGGATCAACTGGCCGGATGTCCCGTCTACGACTTCAAGCTCGAGGTTGGCGGGCGTCGCGTGGAGCAGTTCGGCAAGAGCGGCGTTGTCCGCGTTGCCGTTCCTTATTCGCTGAGCGCAGGACAGCAGGCCGGGCAGGTCGTCGTCTATTCCATCGACGACGAAGGACGCCTGACGCCGGTCGTTAACAGCCGATACGATTCGGCGACGGGCACGGTCCGGTTCGCGCCGGCGCATTTCAGCCTTTATGCGGTATCCTATGCGAAGACCCTCTTCACCGACTTGCAGCAGTATGCCTGGGCGATCCCCGCCGTCGAAGCGCTCGCTGCTCGGGGCGCGGTTCGCGGGGACGGCAACGGCACGTTCCGACCGAACGGCATCGTGACGCGGGCGGAATTCGTAACGATGCTGGCGAATACCTTCGGGCTGGATTCCGAAACGGGCTCCGACGCGGCCGCCTTCACGGATGTTGCCGCAGGCCAGTGGTATTCGAATGCCGTCGCCTCGGCGGCAAAGCTTGGCATCGTGACCGGGCGTGCGGACGGCTCCTTCGGTCTCGATGCGCCGATCACGCGCCAAGAGATGGCTGCCATGCTGTACCGCGCGGCAAGCGAGCTGAAGCTTGACCTGAACGCTTCATCGGCCGCGCAGGCCGCGGCGTTCACGGACGCGGACGCGATCGCGCCGTACGCACGGGATGCGGCGGCTGCCATGCAGCGTGCCGGCATTCTTCAAGGCACAGGCGCGGGAGCCTTCGATCCGGCTGCCTCTACCACGAGAGCGCAGGCTGCGACGGCGATCTACCGGCTGTTCGAGCGGCAATAACGAAGCGCCGGCGCCGATCCGTCGGAGCTGCTTCCGGTCGACGGCGATTGCCGCCGCCATATAAGACGCCTTGCGGCCATCGACGAGATGACCGCAAGGCGTTTTTTTTTGGCGGAATGCCGCACTCGAAAAAAAGCTCGCCTGACGCAGCGATTCGCGCGCCAGGGAGCTTTTTGTGCGGGCCGGATTGCAGGATAGCAAAAAAGCCGCAGGCGGCTTTCCAAGTGTTAGACTGGAGAATAAAGTATTAGACCTTGAAATTAAAGTTTTAGAGTGGCAGCCGGCATTAAGCTAAGTAAATGTTCAGACCAGGAGGAGCACCGGATGCACCTGATAAACCCAAAAGAATTCGAGGCTATTATTAAACTCTCCGCGAATATTAGATATGAATACTTTATAAAGAAGGTTACTGATTCAGAAGAAGTCTGGGGTTTGTATGATGACGGTTGGGCAATGTCTTCAGATGATAACGGGAGATTGCTTATTCCTTTCTGGCCTAAGAAAGAGTTTGCAGAGTACTGTGCTTATGAAGATTGGTCAAATTATAAAGCATAGTGTATCTCACTAAACGAGTTTATTTGTGACTTGTTACCCAATATGGCGGAGGATCAGCATAAGCCGTCGATCTTTTGGAACCGAGATGATTCTGCAGTTCTTGAGATTCCAGTGCTACTAAATGATTTAGAGCAGGAGCTCGAAAAGTATTAAACCATCGTTACGCTAACAGGTACAATAGTACAAAGACAACAGGCTGCCTACACGATCGGCAGCTTGTTCAGTAAACGGACAGGCTTGCTTGAAATCAATTCGGAGGCGAGGTTTCGTAGTCATGACTAATAAATCGGAAGAATTCCTTAGAAAAATGTTAGATTTTTTACCGTCGACTGAAGAAGAGTATAGAGAATCAATCGAGTATTATGGTGAGGTACTAGATACTGTTATAATTGAACTAATATTCATGCCGAAAATAATTCAGTTATTAACTGAGGAAAAAAACATCAATTTGCTAGAGAGTATTTTTAAATACTTTGAAGAAGTATCAAAGAGTAAAGATGTTCGCTTAAAGAACATTTTTCAAACTACAGTATTAGAAATACTGGGAAATGATAAATCAATTCTAAAGACTGCTCAGAAATACATGGGAGCTAAAACTAGGCAGCTTCAGATAGAAGCTGATATTGCATTAGGTAGATTTTAATCAAGGTTCAGCTCAACTAACGGGAGACGATAGTTCAATTACACAGCCTGCCGGCGAGATACGGCAGGCTGTTCGACTAACGGGCAGGATTCCTATAATGCAGAAATATCAGGTTTGAGAAATAAAAAGACTCCTTGGTAAGATGGTTAAGGGTCCCGTAAGCTGGCCAGCGAGCGGATCCAAAAACAAACCAAGGAGACTACAATATGAATTCTACTCAAAATGAGCCAATTACTCAAATCACAGCCAGTCTGTGGACTTTTGGAGGAATAAATGGATTTGATTATATCTCGGATATTCAACGATTCGGCAACCTAAGTGAGCTGGCGTTAAATCACTACTCTAAACTCACTTCATGAATTAACTATCGGAGCACAAGAGTACAATCCACACCACGACAGCAGGACTAAAGATCGGCAGCCGTTTTTCGTTAAGCTAAAGGGCAGGATAGTTCCAATATGTGGTAGTATAAACTTTGAAATAATTAATCAGAGTGACATGGAGGAATGCCCATGGCATGGCCAACTCATATTGTGGCTGTTAGTGGAATTGTAGAAAATGAAAAAGGTGAAATCCTTTTAGTAAAGACTCAACATGGCGGTTGGGTGTGCCCAGGGGGACAAGTAGAAGTAGGTGAAAACCTAATTGATGCTTTGATTCGTGAAATAAAAGAGGAAAGCGGAATAGAAGTGGTTGTGTCGCATTTGTTTGGGGTCTTCTCGAATACAGCAGTTCATAAATGGCATGACGGTGTTACTGATGTTCCCACGAAAGTGATGTTGGACTTTATCTGTAAGCCCATTGGCGGGATATTATGTACGTCTGAAGAGACGTCAGATTGTCGTTGGGTCAAGAAGGACCAAGCGCTTGATATGATTACAGCCCCAGCTATCCGTACACGTTATCAAGCTTATTTAGATTTCGATGGGAAAACGCATTACATGGATTATGTTACTAAACCAAATTTTGAAGTGAAGTTGAATCGAACTATTTAGTCCTTAAGCTATCTGGGAACAATAGCTCAATAAAGACACAAAGCAACTGGTTAAGAGAGGTAACGATGAAACTTTTTACAAAACGTTATAAACGGATAGTTGTTGAAAATCATTCATTTTTGTGCGTGATAGACTATACACCAAATCATGAATATATCAGCTTTAAAATATACCCAGCTAGAACGAAAACATCAATTGTTTCAATCTTGTTCTCATGGGCAGTAAACTGGCAGACCAATCTCAATACCCCGCGGGCTTGTGCCATTCTAATAAAATATGCATTACAAATTGGATGGGATCCTACACAAGAGCATCATGTAATAAAGATTGAGCAAGGGGATTTTCTTGTAGATGAGTTAAGACTTCGAGAATGTTAGCCATTTTCCATGGTATTCATTAAAGCAACAGAGACCGATAGCAGAACGAGCATCGCGGTAGCTGGTCAGACGATCGGCTGCCGTTTCCATTGAAGTAACGGGCAGGATAATTTCAGTATGTGCTAATATGGATGGTAGCGTTACGTGTTGATACTGGGGGATTTAAGCCATGACTAATCTAAACTTTCTGGAGACAAGATTATCCAGCAGATACGGTGAAGATGTTTCAATAGAAGAAAACAAGACAGTATTCGCTGACCTAATCATTGATTCGATATCCTTATATCAACGGCTGAAAGAGTATGACTTCGTACCTGCCTTTGGTTGGGGGAAAGATGAGCAACAACAGCTTACAATTGACTACTTCTTATTTAAGTATCCTTTTGAATTCAAATATCATAGGTATCCGATATTAATTTGTCCGCAGTGCGGTGATTTAGAATGCGGATATATTTCTGTAGCTATAGATAAAGAATCAGATATTGTTGAGTGGAGCAATTTTTACTTAGAACATAATAATCAACCACTCGATATAGGACCTTTCCACTTTAAATGGGACAATTATAAATTAGCGATAGAGAAAACTTATGAAATTGGTCGATTACGTTAACAGGAGACGATAGAGCAACCGAACACAACGGCAGCAGGTCTAAAAATCAGCTGCCGTTTTCGTTAAGCTAGAAGGAAAGATAGTTACAATGATTTGTTCTTTTGTTAGGAGTGAATATGTCTTATGTCAGTAGCAGCCTTTATCTTAGAACCGACTAATGAATTTGAAAAGGCTTTCTCAATACCAGTGTCAACTGAAGCATTTTTCTATGAGTGTTGGGTCCCCGCGATAAAAGCAATGAATTTAAAGTGGGTAGAGCATTTTTCTTGGGGTGTTGATATTCGGAAAGAAGACTTGGAGGACGTCATTACCGAGCTGCTTCAGGTTCGAGAATGGTCTTTTCACAATTTATTAGAAACGCAGCTAACATATATCCTTTACAGAACCGATTTGTTAATCACTATGCTACCCACTGCATTTCGACGAGAAAATGCTGTGGTTTTCATTGGTTAACCACCCTTATTGCTTTTCAACTAACGAGGAACGTTAGTTGAACAAAGACAGCGGCAGTCTAAGACCGTATTTTCAAGTCTTAGCCGCCGCTGCTTCATCTTTATTGTCAGTCTATTACAATACTTATTTTTTGGAGTCTAACGATATTCGATCCTCATAAACCCCGCCAGATCAAATTTTTCAGTCTATAACTTTATTTTCATCGGACATCAGCAGCTGATACACCAGCTTCGCAATCTCAGCCCGCGTGAGCTGGCCTTTCGGGTCGAACAGGTTGCCGCCCTTGCCGCCGATGAGACCCAGCGCTTGCCCCTTGCCGATGGACGCGGACGCCCACGGGGCGGCTTTATTCAGATCGGCGAACGGCTGGGTACTAGCGGACGGCGAGACGGTCGTCTTCGACGTGCTCTCGTAGGCGCGGACGAGGATGACGATCGCTTCCTCGCGGCTGATCTTGTCCTGCGGACGGAAGCGAGCGCCGTCGCCCTGGATCAGGCCCAGTTCGGCAGCCTTGGAGACAAAGCCGGCGTAGTACGCGCTAGCGGATACATCCGTGAACTTGGAAGTGCCCTGCGGCTGGTCGTAGCCCAGCGCCCGGACGATTATCGTCGCGAAGTCGGCGCGCGTCACGGACAGGCTCGGCGCATATGACGTGTCGCTCACGCCGGTCACGATATGCTTGGCAGCCAGCTTTCGGACGTAATCGTTCGCCCAGTTGCCGATCATGTCGGCGAATTGCTTGCGATATTCGAGCAGCGCGAAGGAAGAGAAATGCTTGGTCGTGAAAACCAGCTCATTGCCTTCAATCCGGCCGCCCATATATTCCAGCTTGCTGCCGTTCACGTAGTAGACGCCTGCGAGCTCCTTGTCGATACCCGCGAGCTGCTCGGCCGTCAGCGTTCTGCGCACGGTGATCGGCTGTTTAAACTCATGAATCGGGGTCGAGGTCGTGCCGGTCGTCGCCGACAGATTCAGCTCAAAGGTTTGGCCGGTGGCCTTGAAGACTGCGTCTGCACCTATCGTCTGCAGCAGTGCGCCTTGTCCTTGACGGTCGCTCTTCAGCTCGAAGCTCAGCGTGACGGCATCGGCGCCCTGCACCGCGCTGTCCGGAATCGCGCCCGCCGGCACCTCGATCGTGCCCTGCGGCGTCGAGATCTTCAGCGCGACGCCTGCCTGCTGCCCTTGCTTCAAGCCTGCGCCGTCAAGCTTCAGCGAGAACGTGCTTCCGTTGCCGGTTGCGGAGGCATCCAGCTTGATCTCGACGACGCCGCCGGCAGCCTGCGCGATCGCCGCCTTTAAGGCGTCGCCGGTCAGCGCATAGGCGCCGTCCTTGTCGGCCTTGACGGTCAGCACGCTGCCGTTCTGGCCAGTCGATCCGCCCGGAGTGCCCGTGCCCGGGTTCGACGTGCCCGGATTTGACGTGCCCGGGTCCGGCGTACCCGGATTTTCCGGGATAACCGTCCCCGTCGCGAAGCCCCAAATATCGGACAGCACGCTGCCGCTATACGCATCCTCAGCCTTCACGTACCACTGATAATAGCGGTCGGAAACGAGGCCCTTCCAGGCGACCGAAGCCGTTTTGCCGCTCGCCGCGTTGTTCACTTGCCCGATAAGCTCGTCAGTGTACACCTTGACGCCGAAGTAGTCGGTCGCGACTTCTTTGTTCATCGCACCAAGATCGACGTTCATGTCGTACTCGTCTTTGCCTGGATACTCGGTCGGATCGTAATAGTTGTAGTCGTCCAGGTAAGGCGAGTACGACTTCATATGGACCTTGTTGTTCTGAATATCGAACTGCATCAGGCGAATGTAGCCCAGACCGCCTTCGGCAGCGCCTTGATAGTCGGCGAGGATCTGGTACACTTCGCGGTCCGCCACGCCGTCTCCGTCGTCGTCGATCTTGTCGACCAGCGTCTCGGAATCGTGGTAGTGCCCGCTCAGGGTCATGATGACGTTCTTGTTCGGCACGACGACGCGCTCGAACACCTTGTCCGCGATCGGCGCCCGGTTATTGGACACGAGCATATACTCGTGGAAAGCCAGGATCGCCTTGCGGTCCGGATGGTCGGCGACGACCTGGTTCATCCAGTCGATGTCCTCGTCCGTCACGCCCCAGCCCATGTACACGATGATGAAGTCCACGCCGCCGGCGGAGATCAGATCGTAGTGGCCCCGGTTGTTCTTGTAGGAGCCGCCGTAGGTCGGTTGAACCGTGAAGCGTTCTTCGCCGTAATGCGCGTAGTAGTGCGAGTAGTCGCCGCTCTGATGGCTGACGTCGTGATTGCCCGCGAGCACGCCGTAAGGAACCTTGGCGTCGTCCAGCGTCTTCATCGCTTTTTCCGCGTTGTCCCACTGGTATGCCTGCTCGGCGTTGTCGACGATATCGCCGGTGTGAATGACATATTTAATATTCATGTCCTGCTGATGATCGACGATCCACTGCGTGTTGCCTTCGTAAATCCAAGGATAGCTGGCCGAATAATACTGCGTGTCGGACATCCAGATAAAAGAGAAATCGTACGGATCCTGCTTCACCGGAAGCTCGTCCTGCACCATGACCGCAATGCTGCCGCCGTCATTGTACTCGCCCGCTTGCACCGTCGCGCCCAGCGCAAAGTCTGCGGCACCCGCAACCTCGGTGTCGAGCATGATCCACTGCCGCTTGACCGGCTGCCACGCATACAGGCTGACCTTGCGGCCCTCCAGCGACTTGCCCTGCCAGTTGATGTCCACCCGGTCCGTCGTCTTCACCGATTCGTCCAGCTTGATGTTAAAGCGGTGGTACGGAAAAGCGTCCGCCGCGTCCTTCGTCAGGTATTGGCCGTCCGCCGCGCCGATCTTCGCGTACTCGTCCGCCGTCATCGCCGTTTCGCCGGCCGGCGCTACGGTCTTCGGCGGCTCCACGTCGGCTGCGCCTTGATATCCGATGAATCCCGCCTTGCTGTTCGCGTCGTACTTGAAGCCTTTGTAGAAAGAAACCTTCATCGGATCGTCCGTCGGATCCGTGACCTTAACCGTGAGTTCGGCGCTTGAAGAGGTCAGTGCGCCGCCATTCGCCGGCGACACCAGCTCCGGCTGCGCCGGATTCTCGTTCGGCACGCTGAAACGGACGGTCTTCTCTGATACGTTGCCGACCTTGTCCGTCGCCTTAATGACGAGGACGTGCTCGCCTGCGGTCAATAGGCCCGAGGACGTCCCGACTGGCAGCGAGATCGCGTTGCCGTCCAGCGTCGTCTCCGTCGACGCGACGCCGGCCAGCGCATCCGAGATCGAGGCGTCCAGCGTGAACGCGCCGCGGTAGGTCTGACCGTCCGCTACGCTTGGCGTGATCACAGGCGCCGTGTTGTCGATCTGTATCGCCCTGAGCGCTCTGGAATCGTCCGAGGCGACAACCTCGATCGTATGCACGCCGTCGGCCAGTGCGGTCGTATCCCAGTCATAGGCCTTGGCGCGCAGCTGCTCTGCAGGAATCGTGAAGTTAAATTCAATCGCCGGGAACTTGCCGGCCGAATCGCCCATCTTCAGTTCCTTCGTCGGCGCCGCGTAGAGCGGATCGTACAGGACGGTGCCGTCCGGCATGACGAGCCTTACGTTGCGGATTTCGAAGTCGTCCTTGTTCTCCTCGGGCCGGTCGTCGAACGGACCCGACTTGGTGCCTGCCCGGATCGCGATGAGGTTCGCGCCTTCCTTAAGGCGAGTCGTCTCGATCGGATAAGACAGCGTCGTATACGCCGTGATCGGATCCAGGAACGTATACAGAATCTCCTGCCCCATCGTGACCGCGTTTTTGAAGTAATAATTGACGTTTTTAACGTCGAACGCGAAGACCGCGTCATCTTCGAGCGCATCATACGTGCCTGCGGCCGTCTGCCCGTCGATCTTCAGCTCCAACGTATCGGGACCGGCGGTCTCCGACGTGCCCTTGAGCGTCGTCTTGCCGGAGACGATATCGCCGGCCTCCAGGTTCAGGCGCAGCGGCGCGCGGTCCTGTCCTTCCTTGATGTTCACGCGCGTCACCTTCGAGGTCGCTACGTTCTGACCGTCGGACGCTTCGAAATAATACGCGACGTACTTCCTGCCGAGCAGATCCGGAGAAGTCAGCAATTGGTGGTACATCGTATCGTTGAAATCCTGCGTCAGATACTTTTTCGTATAGCCCGCATCCAGGTTCGACTTGAAATAGACGGCTACGGAAAGCACGCGCGTGTCGTCCGTTACGTCCGCGACCAGATCGAGATCGATCTTCTGGCTGGTCTCCGTCTTGCCGGTCCGGTCGGCGATCGCCGGCTCGGCCGTGTCGTCTTCCACGTGAACCGGCTGTGCCGGAGCTTGTCCCGCCTCGAGCGTTCCCGGCGTCGCGTTCTTCGTGCCGACGCTGTACTTAAGCATGTTTTTCGAGCCGTCGGACGGATACTTGTAGTAAATGCCTTTGCCCGCCGCGACTTCGCCTTTCACCGAGCCATCGTAATAAGCGGTCACGATGTCTACATGCGTGTTGGTGCCGACGACGATGCCCCGCTTGGCCGAGTTCGCCATGCCGTCGCTGTATACTTTGATGATGTCCACGTTCTCGACGAGGGATGTTTTGAAGGCCGCATTGAAGTCGGCGACCGTCTGCGTCGAATTTCCGCTGTTGATCACCCAGAGAACCAGCGTCTTGCCCGGCTGAATGACAATGTCTTCTTTGCTCGACGGCCAGATGACGTCGGCATCCGTGCCGGAATCCGGATAGCGATAATACAGCTTGTAATCCTTGAACGCAAACGGCTTGTCCGAATTGTTGTACAGCTCAATGAATTCCCCGTCGTCCGAGGACTGGACGTTCACGCTGTCCGGGAGCAGCTCGGTGATCAAGATCGGCGGCACCTTGGACAGATCCGTCGTGAGATCGACCGCCACGTCGTACGTAGCCGTTTTTACCGTATTCGCCTTGTCTTTGGCTTCGATGTAGTACTGGATCCCGGACTCCACCAGCGCTTCCTTGGGAATGGCGCCCTGATAGGCGCTGCCGCTCGCCTTCATCTCGACGGAAGAGAAAAACTCCTGGGAAGCCGTCTTGTAATAGATAAACACCGTGAGCGGATCCACGTCGGCGTTCTCGGCATTCGTTACGTTCGCCGTCAGCAGGATGTCAGAGCCCTTAGCCCCTTGCGTGACCGGCGAGTGCGTGATGACCGGCGCTTCGTTGGCGGCAGGCGGCGTCACTTGTACAAGATCGACCGTGCCGGGAGTCGCCGCAAGCGTGCCCGGCGCGTCCATCATGGTCATATCGATGCCTGCACCGGTCGGCAGGCGGTAAAAGATCCCTTTATCCGGCTGCGTCTGGGCGTCGTCCTGGTAAGAAGCGCTGACGATCTCCTTGCCGCGCTTGCTCTTGATGAGCAGGTCCCGCGGACCTGCATTTGCCATGCCGCCGCCTCCGTTAACGCGGAACAGATTCGTGTTTTCCGTCAGGGACGTGGCAAAGTTGGCGTTGAATTGAGCTTCCGTCAGCGCCGTGTTGGCCGCGTTCATCACCCAGAATACGATGGCCTGGCGTGACGGAATAATGATCGGACCCGTCGTCAGCGGCGCCCAGACTGTATCGGCTCCACCATTACGGTAAACGAGTGAGTACTGGCCGCCAAAGTCGACGGCAGCATCCGTATTGTTGTACACCTCGATAAACTCGTAGGCATCCGCCCCGGAGACGTTCGCCGTATCCGGAACGAGCTCGGTAATGAGCAGCGACCGCTCCGCCGGCTCGCTCACCGCCTGAATGTTCACGTTATATACGGACGATGCGACCGATCCGTCCGTACCGTCCGCCGCTTCGATATAGTACTGAAGCGACGACGCGCCGGTTAAAGCTTGATGCGGAATCGACGCCGCATAGGCGCCGTCCTGCAAAGCGCTCATGGCCAGGGCAGTATAACTCGGAGCCAGATTCGTCTGGTAGTAGACGGCTGCCGTTACCGAGTGCTTGTTGTCCGTAATCGCGGCGGAGATCGACAAGTCCTGATCTTCAGGAGCGGATACGGCAGGCGTATGCGAAATCTTCAGATCGACGGCGGGCGTCGGCGTCACGTAATCGGACGGCTGGTCCGGAACCTGTGTCGGCAGCACCGTTCCCGGCGTAGCCGCCGTCGTCTCGAGCGCGGCGAGCACCATATCCGTGCTGCCGACCGGATAGTTGTAGACGATGCCTTTGTTGACGGAAGACGTGGCGACGTCATAAGCGGCCTTCGCGACGGCCGAGCCGTCCGATGCTTTTAGCGTCAAGGAGCGCTTGCCCGTATTGGCCATGCCATTCACCTTCACGGTCCGGAACAGATTCGTTCCTTCGACAAGCTGGGCATCCCCGCTAAGTCCGTAGTTCGCGTTGAACTTGTCGGTCGTTTCGCTGCCGTTGGCATCGTTCGTGACCCAGAGCACGATCGCTTGACGGGCGGGAATTATCGCCGCTCCGGCCGATTGAAGCCCATAGGACGCATCGGTGCTGCCATTGTTGTAAATTAAAGAATACTGGCTGTAATCAACAGGCTGACTCGTATTGTTATAAATCTCGATCGCCTCGTAGCCATCCGAGCCGCCGACATTGTTCGTATCCGGCACCAGTTCCGTAATCAGAAGCTCCGGAACCTGACTGTAATCAATCGTAGCCGCAAAAGCCGGCGAATACGGGAATAGCCCGAACGCCATCGCGCTCAGAACGACCCAGTTCACCCATTTTTTCATCTTGATCGTCATGCAGTCGATTCTCCTTCTCTAGCTGCTATTTATATACTTATCAAGTCTATTAACTTAAGGTTATCTATATATTCATCTGGTGTTTTCCGAATATTAACTTGTGCGGGATGTATTTACAATGTAATTGCTTTCTGCAAAAAAAAGGCATCGCCAAGCGCATTTTCTGCTTGGCGATGCCTTTTTTTTTGTATTTATTTCGTCGCTATACGTTCTTCAGCCTTAATATCCGCGAAGTACTGAGCGCTGTCCACCATCGGCGTACAGTCCGAGTGATCCCCGCTCAGCGTGATCTCGAAGATAAAGTCCTTGCCCAGCACGAGCGGCTTCACCATGCGCCAATCGATCTTCCCCAGGCCCAGCTGCAGCGAATCGTGAACATGTCCCATGCTGTCGACAAGATGGTAATATTGCGCGTAAGGCGCGGTGCGTTCGAGGATGTCCCGCAGCCGTTCGTTATCCCCGCGGAACGAAATGAAAGTGTGGCTCACGTCGACCGTCAACGGAAGCGCAAGCGGCTTGATCAACTCTTCTATTAAATAAGGATTGCAGCCATAAGAAAACAGACCTTCGGTCGAATCCTCCCAAACGAATACGTCCCGTGAATAAGCCATCACCTTGCGAATCTCTTCGCGCAACAGCGCGGTTCGCTCCCGGGTGACGTTGCCGCAGCTGGCCGTATGAACGTAGTGTGCATGCACGACGCACTTGGCCCGCTCCTCCGCGCAGATGCGGGCGAGCGCTTCGCACGATTCATGGTAAAATCGGCGCGCATCCGGATCTTCGCTCAAGATGTCCAGATACGTCCCGCGGTACGTCGGCGGATGATGCAGATACGGCTTGACTCCACGAGCGTGAAGCTGGCGGATCCGGTCACGGATCAGCTCCTGATCGTCCAGATCGCGCTCACTCAGGTAGAACTCGATAATATCCGGCTCGTAAGACAGGCGATTGTCCAAGTTGCGCTGCTCGAGATTCCCTTTCAAGCGTATAAACTTCACCAGTCTACCACCTCCGATCCCATCTTATCACACTCGTGTTAATGGGGCGTTATCGCGGGGCTCCGCTGCCAAGTCGACTTGACGAATCCTCCGAAAATAGAAAATGCGGCGTCCCGCCTCGGGAACGCCGCTTTCCTTGTTATTGCTGACTGGCCAGATATTGATCGAGCTGCTCGAACGTGCCGGAGAACCCTTGCTTGACCATCGGCTTCATATCGTTGAACGCCGCCATCTCCTCTTCCGAGGCATTGATCGGACCGCCGCTGAAGGTGACCGTCGTCTTGCCGTCCGCTTCCTCGAAGGTCAGGATGTTGATGATCTCGAGCGGCCAATTCGGATTGAAGGGCGCCCGGATCGTGTTGCCGTGCTCGTCGCTGAACGATTGGACGAAGACGAGTTTTTCCGGCCTAATGACTTCCTGATAGACGAACTTCCCCCACATGCTCATCCCGTCAGGCGACTTCTGGCACCCGAGGAACATGCCGCCCGGACGGGCGTCCATTTTGCTCACCTCGAGCGTGAACCCCTTCGGCCCCCACCACTTGCCGAAATGCTCCGCTTCCGTCCATACCTTGAACACAAGCTCGCGCGGCGCGTTAAACTCGCGCGTCAACAATACTTCCTGGTCTGCCACTTTTACTCCTCCTCGTTATTTTCCTTTTGAATATGCGCAAGATACGCATCCAGCTGATCGAATTGGTCCTCCCAGAACTTGCGAAACGTACCGAGCCATTCATTCATCTCCTGAAAAGGCTCGGCCCGAAGCGTGTAAATCCGCCGGTTGGCGACCGGGTACACCTCCACGATCTTCGCTTCGCTCAGTACTTTCAGATGCTTCGAGGCCTGCGGCTGGCGTATGTGCAGTTCATTCGCGATCTCCCCTACCGTAAGCTGGCCGCTCCGCAGCAGCTCCACGATCCGCAGTCGCGTGGGCTCGGCCAAGGCGCCTAGCGTATCCGGCTCCATCCCGCATCATCCGCCCCCCGCCCGTTCCGGATCAGAGCGATTCAGCGGCCTTGGCGAGCAGCGCGGACAATGTCTCGTAATCCGGCGCGATGCCTTCCTTGATCTTGATCCACTTGCGCTCCGGCGGCCCTTCGAAGCCCTTCGGGAATTCAATCCCCGATGCGTTCATGATCATGAAGGCAATGGCATCCTTCGAAGGCGAGATGACCGCGGCATAATGACCGTTTTTCAGAAAATGGGGCTTCTTGTACTGAATTCGCTCCTCGACCGACGGAATCGTCTCATGCACCATCTCTCTAAGCCGCTTGGCAAGCTGAACCTGCCAGTCCGCTCCAAGGTTGTCGATAAAAGAGATAACCTCTTCGTTCGCCACTTCAGTCCAACTCCTTTTCTTCAAGTTTTATCTATGAACACAATATACTACATCGGGAATATTCCAGTAAAGGAATTTTTAAAATTTTCTATGGCTTGAAATGAAATGGAAGCCGTCGCGCAACCGAATCCATGCAGCACGCATCTTACTTATGGGGGAGGAGGAAGTTCTCTGGATATCGTTCAAGGCTTGCGGGATAAAGACGAAGCCGCGCTTCGGGCGTTAATGGAGCGGTACGGCGATGAATTGATGCGAACGGCGTTCCTGCTGGTCAAAGATAAGCAAGTCGCGGAGGAAGCCGTCATGGATACGTTTATCCAGGCTTACCGCAAGATCGGCCAGCTCCAGAACCCCGACCGTCTGCAAAGCTGGCTTTTGCGCATCGCGGTCAACCGGTGCCGGATGAAGATGCGCACGTGGAGCTGGAGCCGAATCTTTCCTCTATCCCAGGTAGAGACATTGGTGGCGGAAGAAGAGCCTGGCCCGGAGGCGCTCCTGATGGACGCATGGCGCAATGAGATGCTAAGCGAGGCGCTGCTGAAGCTGGATTACAAATATCGCGAAGCGATCGTTTTGTTTTATTACAACGGGCTAAGCGTGGCCGAGATCGCGGTACAAACGAGCGGCAACGAAAATACGGTAAAGGCCAGGCTTGCGAGAGGCCGGGCGAAGCTGAAGCTCATACTGGAGGAACAGGAGGATGGGAATGAAACCGGAGCAGGCGCAAGCGTCCATGAGAGCAAAGCTGGAGGAAGAGCTTAAGGAAATGCGCTTTTCGAAAAGTGCGGAAGTGTTGAATCGCACCCATCCCCGTTCCTTGCCGGCCAAGCTGCGCGCTTTGTGGAATTACGAGATCGAACTGCCGCTGATCCCGCTTGGCGCAGGCTTCGCCGTGCTGCTGGTGATCGTGCTCGCGACGCAGTTTGAAGAGCATTCGGATCAAGGGGACTTGGCGGGAGACATGCCGCGTGCGGATCGGCAGCTCGTCGAAGCGGGAGGCAATACGTACTGGAAAGAGGACTTTGAAAAGGCGGTGAGGCGCGTTGAAGGTAAAGATCAAAGTTAAGCATCTCTTCGCGCTTGTCACCGTCCTGTGCGCCTCGTTCGTCTTGCTCCAGGTCTTCGTAATGCCAAGCGTCCAGGTCGCCCTCGCGAAAAAGCACTTCGAGCAAGGGGCGCCGAACGGCAAGCGCGAGCTGATTCGCGCGATCGATGCCGCTTCCGGAGACGACAAGTGGGCGCTGATTCGGCGATATATGATCGAGAACGGCTCGGACCTGGGCGCGATGAGATTTGAAGTCGTCGCGGGAGACGGGACTTTTGAATCCGGTACGGCGACCTCGCTGCCGGAAGCGCCGCGCTGGACGGAGGAAGAGAAGCTCAAGTACCTGCAAGCCTATGCGGAAGCCGGTCCGGTCGATAGCTATATGGCGCGGGCGGCGACGCAGTTGGCGTTCGAATATTTATTGCTTGGCAGGACTGAAGATGCGATCCGCGCGTTAGAGCGGACGGAGCAGAAGCTCTCGATCCGTTACAACATTCAGAAAAGCGAGCTTAAGATGGCCCGTGCTAAGATTTACGCGGATGTTGATGAACCCGAGACGGCGGAGCGATTGCTGGATGAGCTGAGCGAGCGCCCGAACCGGCAGGATACGTACCTGACCGACAAGATCGCGAAGCTCAAGACCCGCATCGCGGAACAGCGTGATCCTGCGGCTTCAAGCGTATCCGGAACGATTAAAAAAAGCGACGGCGCGCGCATGTCAGGCATCGGGGTATACTTGCGGAGCAGCAGGGATATCTACCACAGCCTGCTCGATAGCGAGCCTTACCAGACGATGACCGACGCCGAAGGCCGCTTTGCGTTCAAAGGCGTCGCCCCCGGCAGTTACGTCATCTATATCGGCCTGAACTACGAGCAGCTCGACGGCTGGACGCGACCGGCCGGCTATAACGAGGAATGGATCGACATTTGGGGAGGCGAGCAGCTGACTCGCGACATTACGCTGCAAAGGCTTATCCAGCTGCGCGCGCCCGTGGATCAGCAGGTCATTACAGGCGACACCATCAAATTTGAATGGGAGTCTGTCGAAGGAGCATCTTACTACAAACTGAACGGAACCTTCCCCGTCGAGAATGGCTCGGTCGGATTTCAGATCAAGGACCATATCGAGGGCAATGCCGTCGAGTTGCCGCTCGAAACGCTCTACAGCGTCGCTACGGGCTATTCCTACAAAAAGTTCGACGACAAGGAGTTGCCGGATCCCTCCAATCTGCTCGGATTCGCCGATCCGTCCAGCCGGTTTTCCTGGAACGTGGAGGCCTACGATGCCGGCGGGCAACTGTTGACGCGAAGCAACGGCTACCGGTTGAACGAGCAGACGATGGGTCATCTTCCGTTTTTCTATCTGAAGGCTCGCACGCTCACCGAAGCCGACCGTCTGCTGCTCGAGGGCCGCATGGACGAAGCGTGGTCCGCGTACAAGGCGGACTACGCGCGGGATGAGCAGGATCATCATAGTCTGCGGATGATCGTTAAGCTTTCCGGGATCCCTGCGCCAGGTCAAAAACAGATACTTGACGTGGTTTCACTAACGTACCTGGAGAAGCAGGCAAGCATCGACGATAGCGGAAGTGCGCTGGCTACCTTGATCGAGCATTACGGTAGTGTCGGGAACTGGCCCTTGGTGGACCGGTATTACGGCATGCTCGAGGAAGCCCGGCAAGGAAGGGTGGAAAGCTACACGCAAGCTCTCTATGGTACGCTGCTGCTCAAGCAAGGAAAAATCCGGGAGGGCGAGGCACAGCTCCGGCAGGCACAGGAGACCGATCCCTCGAACCGGTTCATCGGCAGTTATCTCGCGAGCGTGATTTATTTGTCAGGCGACTTGGATAAGGCAGAAGCGCTCGCGCGCCAGTACCCTGAACGCTCCTATTACGATCAAGCCAATCCGGACTGGAGCAAGCTCGTGCATGATTTAGCGGAAGAAAGCCGGAATGCAAATGGAGATGCCTACTTGTCGCAGCTGAGAGATGCGTTGCGGGTCGGGTTCGGCGGAGATCAAACGCGCGTGGCAGAATGGAGGATAGCGAATTCGGAGCATGCGGCCATGGAGGCGTTCGTCGTGGCGCTGTCGAAGGTCGATTAGCGTGTTACTGCGTCGGGCTTTAAACAACGATTGTGTTATTGCGCGGATTGCCGATTGTAGGCGCGCACCGCGAATGCGTAGGCGACGATCAATATACCCAAGCACCAGGCCAGCGCAACCCAGATATCGTTACCTACCGGTTGGTTCGACAGCAGCGCGCGGATCGTTTCCACGATGGACGTCACCGGCTGATTCTCGGCGAAGGCGCGAACCACGGCGGGCATCGATTCGGTCGGCACGAACGCGGAGCTGATGAACGGCAGGAAGATCAGCGGGTAGGAAAAGGCGCTTGCGCCTTCGACCGTCTTGGCGGACAGTCCGGCGATGGCCGCGATCCAGGTGAGCGCCAGCGTGAACAGCACGAGGATGCCTGCTACGGCGAGCCAGGACAGGATGCCGGCCGACGAACGGAAGCCCATCGCGAGCGCTACGAGAATGATGACGGCGATCGAGATAACGTTGGAGACGACCGAGGTCAGCACATGCCCCCACAGCATCGTCGAACGCGCGATCGGCATAGAGTTGAACCGCTCGATGATGCCCCGCTGCTTATCCAGGAACAGGCGGTAGGCGACATAGGCGACCCCGCTGGCGATCGCCATCAGCAGGATGCCGGGCAGCAGGTAGTTCACGTAGTTATCCGTGCCGGTCTCGATGGCGCCGCCGAACACGTACACGAACAGCAGCATCATCGCGATCGGCGTGACGCAGACCGTGAAGATCGTGTCCACGCTGCGGAAAATATGGCGCATGGAACGTCCGAGCATCACGCCCATATCGCTGAAAAAGTAGCTTTTTGCCGTCTCCATTTAGATGGCCTCCTTTTTGCCGATGATCGCGAGGAAGATTTCCTCGAGCGTCGGCTGCTTTTCAACATACTCGACCTTCGCTTGCGGGAAACGCTTCTTCAGCTCCGCCAGCGTGCCGCCGGCAATGATCCGGCCTTCGTGCAGAATGGCGATTCGGTCTGCCAGCTGCTCCGCTTCCTCCAGATATTGCGTGGTCAGGAATACCGTCGTACCGCCGTCTGCAAGCTCCTTTACGATCTTCCACACCTCGATGCGCGCTTCCGGATCAAGCCCCGTGGTCGGCTCGTCGAGGAAAATAATCTTCGGCTTGCCGACCAGACTCAAGGCGATGTCGAGCCGGCGGCGCATGCCGCCTGAATACGTGGACGGCTTTCGGTCGGCGGCTTCCGTCAGGCCGAAGCGCTTCAGCAAATCGTCCGCTACTTGGCGCGGTTGATCAAGATGCCGCAGCTTGGCGATCATGATCAAGTTCTCCCGACCGGTGAGCACCTCGTCGACCGCCGCGAACTGCCCGGTCAGGCTGATCGCATGCCGCACATACTCGGGCTTTGATGCAACGTCGAAGCCGTTCACAACGGCGTTGCCTCCGTCCGGCTTGAGCAGCGTAGCGAGGATCCGGACCATCGTCGTCTTGCCCGCACCATTGGAACCGAGCAGGGCGAAGATCTCGCCTCGCTTCACTTCCAGATCGACGCCCTTCAGCACTTCCTTGCCCTTGAAGGCTTTTTTAAGGCCTTTCACCTCAATCGCTTTTTCCATGCCGATCTCCTCCTTACTTTTTCTTGTCCGTCAGCTTGCTCATGGCCTTGTTAACGGCCTGGTTAGCGGATTCCTGAGCGATGTCGGCGTGCGTTTTCGAATCCTTGATCAGCTCGTCGCAGAAAGCCGCTACATCGCTGCCCGTCACCTCAAGCACGCCCTTGCCGGACGCCGCGCCCTCTTCGAAGAGATCGACGATCCCCGACAGCAGTCCCGTCCCCTCGGCGAGTTCGACAGGACCGACCTTAAAGAGGTATTTTTGAAGTTCCTTGTAAACGATCTGGTAATCCTGCGGGAGCGCCTTGACGCGCGCCACGTGCGCCTTCCACTCTTTTTTGCCCTCGATGATGTCGCGAATGTTCATTTTCATTTCCCTCCGATTTTCCTAATTTTTATTTGCCTAATTTTTTGGCGACATTCTGGTTGAGCTGCTCGCGCCATTTGTCGCGGTAGGACTTTGCCCCTTCTTCGCCGGCCAGCGCCGCGCAGAAGCCTTTGATATCGTCGCCGAGCACCTCTTGGACGCGCTGGCCGTCCGCCGCCGATTCTTCAAGCAGGCCGAGCACGCCGTCGAGAATGGGCATCAGGTTGCGACCGCTGAAGCTCGAGTAGGACCACAGATTGGCGTTCAATTCTCCCCATGCCGCTTGATAATCGGCCGGCAGCTTTTTGGCTCGTGCATCAAAAGCTTTCATTTCCTTTGTCATGTCGCTGCCGGTGATTTTTTCCCAAAAGTTCATTGTGTTTTCTCCTTTAACTCGTTCATTTTTGAGGATACGAATTCCCACTTCTCCCAAAACTTCCGAAGCTCCGCGCGGCCGGCGTCGTTGATGGCGAAAAACTTGCGCGGCGGCCCTAGTTCCGAAGGCTTTTTGGTGATCTCCACCAGCTTGTTTTTTTCAAGCCGGATCAGGATGGTGTACACCGTCCCTTCCACGACATCCGCGAAGCCGAGCGCGTTCAGCTGCCGCGTGATTTCGTAGCCGTACGTTTCTTTGCGGCTAATAATTTCAAGGACACAGCCCTCAAGCACGCCTTTGAGCAATTCCGTTAAGTTTTCCAAGACAATCACCCTTCACTATTCTGTATGACTGGTATGCAGTGTTACTTACTACCGCTATAAAGTAACACGTAGTAGCTCGTGCTGTCAACAGGTTTGATTTCGATTTTTGGCCCATTTCAAATAAACGCGGTTTGGCGGGCCGTAAGTGCATCGGTTTGGCGGGCCGTACGCGGAATCGGCTTGCCGGGTCGTACGAGTTTGGCTTGGCGTCTAGAAGATTGGTCGATGCGTCGCCCAAGTGACTCTTAATCCGTAATACCTGCAAATATACATCCTTTTCCATCACCATCGACCGTTTCAGAGAGAATTGATGCAAATATACATCTAATTCCTTCAGTCAACCGAAATTCCGGTCTACACTGGGCAAATACCTGCACATTCGCAGGTTTTTCATCACGTGGCGCTAGTCGGCAACAAATACATGTATAAATGCAGGTATTCGCCCCGCCCCGCCCCGCCCCGCCCCGCCCCGCCCCGCCCTGCCCCGCACACCTCCGATCGGCCTCGGCCCGCCCAAATAAAAACGCCCCGAGTCCCGCTCGGAGCGCCATGCCTTATCTTTATTGCCTAAAAAAAACGTTCCGCCTAAGCCTTCGCTTCCTGCTCGGCCAGCTTCGCGACGGCGCGCAGCGCCGCCTCGATCTCCCGCTCGACCGCCTGCGCGACGGCATCGGTGTGCGGATCGTATTCGGCCGCGAGATCGGCGTCCGCGTAGCCGTCCACCGCCAGGATCGCGCCCGCCCGCGCGCCGCGCAAGCTCGCGACGACGTACAGCGCGGCGATCTCCATCTCAACGCCGATGGCGCCGGCCTTCTTGTACGTCTTGTGCGGAATGTCCAGCGCGCCCTCGAAAAAGGCGTCGACCGTGACAGTGATGCCTCGGCCCACGACGCCGCCGAGCGCCCGCGCCGAGGCGTCGAGCGCCTCGACGATGCGGCTGTCCGCGACGGCCGGGAACCCGTCCGGCACGATTGACCGGGTCAACCCATCGGCCCGAACGGCCGCCGTGCTGACGATCAGGCTGCCGGCCGGCGTTTGCTCCGAGTAGGAGCCCGCGGTGCCGACGCGGATCAGCGTCTTCACGCCCGCGCGGATCAGCTCCTCGAAGCAGATGGCCGCGCCCGCCGAGCCGACGCCATGGCTGACGACCGCGAGGCGAACGCCTTGATAGTCGCCGACGAACGTGCGGTACTCGCGGGCGAATGCCAGCTCCCGAGCGCCTTCCAGCTTGCGCGAGATAACCTCGGCACGGCGAGGATCGCCGCATACGATCGCGTATTCGGGAATGTCTTCGGATTGGATCTGCAATATCGGCAAGTACATAATTAATCGAACTCCTTCTTCGTCCATTCGTCCTCGGGAATCGGTATCGACTCGCCGGAAAACCGTTCTTCCGCGAACGGATCGGCTTCGTTATGGAACCCGTTGCGTTCCCAGAAGCCCGGCCGGTCCTCGCGCATAAACTCGATGCGGCGGATCCACTTCGCGCTTTTCCAGAAGTAGCGGTGCGGAACGAGTGTGCGCAGCGGCCAGCCGTGCTTGTCGGTCAGCGGCTCTCCCGCAAAGCGGTAAGCGAGCATGACGTCATCCTTCAGCAGGTCCTCCAGCGGCACGTTCGTCTCGTAATCCGGATCGGCATGGAACATGACGTACTTCGCTTCCGGCTTCACGCCGAGCTGCGGCAGCAAGTCGCTGAACAGCACGCCCTCCCACTCGGTGTCGAGTTTCGACCAGCGCGTCACGCAGTGAATGTCCCGCACGACCTTGGTCGCGGGCATCCGCATAATCTCCTCGAACGTGAAGGAACGCTCCGCTTCCACCTCGCCGCACACCGTCAGCCGCCATTCGTTTATATCATAGACAGGCACATCGCCCTCGTGCAGGATCGGAAACTTCTCCGTTACGGTCTGCCCCGGGGGCACGCGATCGCGCAGCGCCGGATCGATCTTGGACGCCGCTGCCGGCACCTTCGCTTTTTTCAGACGGTCCGCTTTGTTGTGCATCTTCGGTGTGATCTCCTCTCGCGTCCGACCTACCTGGAGCTGGAGCCGGCGTTTTGAGCGTCTTTGATGAACCCTTTATCCCGGAAAAAGAACATCGCGATTATCGTCACGACATAAGGGACCATTTGCGTAAAATGGGACGGCCACGACACGCCCTGCAGCCGGATGCTGAACGCGTCCATGAAGCCGAACAGGGCGCTTGCGCCCAGCACGCCGAGCGGTCCGGATTGGCCGAGCATCGTCGCGACGAGCGCGATGAAGCCGCGGCCAGACGTCATCCCTTCGGTGAACATCGTCACCTGGCCGAGCGACAGCTGCGCGCCGGCGAGCGCGCACAGCACGCCGCAGGCGATCATCGCGCCGTATTGGTAGCGGCGAACGTGGATGCCGATCGTTCGGGCGGCCAGCGGGTTGCTGCCCGCAGCCAGGAATCGGAACCCGTTGACCGTGCGATAGAAGTAGTACCACAGCAGTCCCGCCAGCACGACCGACAAGTAGACCAGCGGAGAATGCCCGGAGAAAATTTCCCCCACGACCGGAATGTCCTTGATGAGCGGGATATTCCACTTCGGCAGGCCGACCATTTCCTTATCGTAGTATGCGCCCTTCACATGGAAGAGCGTCCGCAAGCTGAACGTCGTCAATCCGAGCGCCAGAAAGTTGATCGCGATGCCGACGACGATGACGTTCGCCTGCAGATGGATGCTGAGGTACGCGAAAAGCAGCGAGAACGCGCATACGCAGACAATGGCAAACAGGATGGCCAAAAACGTATTCTCAAAGTAATGGTTGCCCACAATGGCGGTGAACGAGCCGATCAGCATCAGCCCTTCGAGACCGACGTTAAACAGGCCGACGCGCGCGCAGAGCGCGCCGCCGAGCGCTGCGAGCAGGATCGGCGTCAGGATGCGAAGCGCCGAGTTGAACAAGGCCAGGTCAAACAGCTGATCCATCGACGACCGCTCCTTTCTTGCGCCGCATAAAGCCCCAGCTGAATTTGACGGTAATGAACAAAATGAGCACCGCTTGAATAACGGAGCCGATCTCGAGCGGCACGTCGGTATTGAGTTCTACGCCCATGCCGCCTGTCTGCAGCGCCGCGAGGAAAAAGGCGCCGATGGCCGAGCCGATCGGGTTGCCGTTGGCGAGCAGCGCCGCCATAATGCCCGTCCAGGCGTAGTCCGCCGAAGCGAACGAGCCGTCGATATAGCGATATTGCGAGCCCAGCACCTCGGCTGCGCCTGCAAGCCCGGCGAGTCCGCCGCTCGCGAACATCGTCGTCAGCATCAGCGATGTCCGCCGCACGCCGCCGTAAACGGCGAACAGCGGGTTGCCGCCCAGCATGCGCGCCTCGTACCCTTTGACCGATTTGGCCAGGTAGACGTACAGGATGACGACGGCCGCAATCGCGATGATGAAGCCGGCGTGCACCGTCATGCCCTTGAACAGCTTCGGCAACCAGACCGCGTGCTCGAGCATCTGTGTCTGGGCCATCGCGCCGGCGCCCGTCTTGTCCTTGAACGGATAGGTGACCAGGTAGCCTGCGAACAAGGAAGCGATGTAGTTGAGCAGCATCGTCGTAATGAGCAGATTTACGCGGAAACGGACGTCGAAGTAACCGGCCATCGCCGACCAAAGCCCGCCCGCGACAATGCCGCCGAGCATCGCGACGATGCAGACGAACCAGCCCGGACCAGGCACGTGCAGGCCGATGAGCGCCGCGCTTAAGCCGCCGAACGCCATCTGCCCCTCCGCGCCGAGGTTGAAAAAGCCCGAGCGGAAAGCGACCGCCGCCCCCATGGCGACAAGGATGAGCGGCGTCGCGCGGGATAACGTGCTCGTGAAAAAGTAAAAGCTGCCGAATGCGCCCTTCCACATTTCCCTATACGTCTCTGCGATCGAGCCGCCGGCGACGAGAATGGCGATCGAGCCCGCGAGCAGACCGATAATGATGGCGACCAGCGGACCGCGAAGCGGAAGCAGCCACGTTCCGAGTTTATTCATGACGCACTCCTCCTCCCGCCATCAGCAAGCTGAGCTTGTCCTCGCTCGCCTCGTCGACGCGCAGCTCTCCCGCGATGCTTCCTTCGTACATGACGACGATCCGGTCCGACAGCTTTAATATTTCCGACAGCTCCGACGAGACGAGCAGGATCGCCCCGCCCTCTGCCCGCTTGCGCAGCAGCTCCTCGTGAATCGTCTCCATCGCGCCGATGTCCACGCCGCGCGTCGGCTCCGCCGCGATCAGAAAGGGCGTATTCTGCGCGAGCTCGCGGGCGACGATCAGCTTCTGCAGGTTGCCGCCGGACAAGTTCTGCGTCTTGTTGTCGAGCGAACCCGCCTTGATTGCAAAGCGCTTGATCCAATCCGAGACGAGCGTCTTCATCCCTTTGCCGCGCAGCATGCCGTAGCGCCCCAGCCGATTCTGGTGGCCCATGATGCCCGTCTCGGCGACGGTCGCGGCTTTGCTGGCGCCCCAGATATACCGGTCCTCGGGAATATGCGCCAGCCCGGCATCGCGAACCGCGCGCGCGCCGCTGCCCGTCATGTCTTTGCCAAGCAGCGTGATGGTGCCAGCGTCCGGCTTCATAAGGCCCGCGATCGACTGGATCAGCTCCGATTGACCGTTGCCGGAGATGCCCGCCACGCCGACGATCTCGCCTTCGCGGACGGTCAGATCGATGCCGCTGAGCGCCGGTTTGGGTCCGCTTCCGGCGAGGGAGACATCTCTGAGCTCCAGCACGTTCGCTCCCGGACTTGCGGGCTTCTTCGTCGAAGGAGCCAGCTCGCGGCCGACCATCAGCCTCGACAGCTCCTCCACGTCCGTATCCGAAGCGTTCAGCGTGCCCGTCACTTCGCCGTCGCGCAGCACCGTGATCCGGTCGGCGACGCTCATCACTTCGTTCAGCTTGT
The DNA here is from genome assembly GCF_042683485.1 of Cohnella sp. GCM10020058. Classification (NCBI taxonomy): domain Bacteria; kingdom Bacillati; phylum Bacillota; class Bacilli; order Caryophanales; family Paenibacillaceae; genus Cohnella; species Cohnella sp. GCM10020058. The sequence continues at coordinate 90,590 of NZ_JBHUJV010000004.1, read as the reverse complement.
GCGTGATCAAGATAAAGCTTTTGCCCATGCCCGCCAGCTTCTTGATTGCTTCAAGCAGCTCGCCGACCTCAAGCGGGGTCAGCACGCCGGTCGGCTCGTCAAGGATAATGATCTCCGCGCCTTGATGGAGAACCTTCAGGATCTCCACCCGCTGCTGCACGCCGAGCGGGCATTCGCCGACCTTGGCGCGCGGATCGACGCGGATGCCGTATGTCTTCGACAGTTCTTCCACCTGCGCGATCGCATTTTTGCGATCGAACCGGACGGCGCCGGGCTCGCGGCCGATCACGATATTTTCCGCCACCGTGAAGTCCGGGAACAGCATGAAGTGCTGGTGCACCATGCCGATGCCGCTGCCGATCGCATCCTTCGGATCGGCGAAGCGCACTTCGCGCCCATTCAGCTTGATCGTGCCGGAAGTCGCCTGCTCCATGCCGTACAAAATGCGCATGAGCGTCGTTTTGCCCGCGCCGTTCTCCCCGACGACGGCATGTACTTCTCCGGCCTTCAGGTTAAAGCCGATTCCCTTGTTCGCGGTGACGCTGCCGTAGCTCTTCGTGATTCGCTCCATCTCGAGCAGCATGCGAGCCCTCCTGTCTGCGGTCCTTATAAGCATAGGAAACCGGCTGCTCGAGGCAGCCGGTTATGGATAATTATAGGTTATAAGCGACGATTATTGTTGCAAAGGATTCTTGACGACGATCGTGCCTGCAATAATATCATCGGAAATCTTCTTGAGCTTGTCAATGTTTTCTTGGCCGATGGCATCGCTAACCGGGAACTTGCCTTCTTTGGTGACGTTCGTCAGGCCGACGCCGCCTTCCTTAAGGCCGTAGTCGCGAACGCCGTACGAGAAGTTGCCTTCGACGAAGTCCTTAACCGTCTCGTAGGCGACGGCGTCCGTGCCTTTGAGCTGCGACAGGATGACTTGCTTGCCGTCGGTGTTGTCCGTATCTTGACCGGACGTGTAGAAGCCCTTTTCGCCTGCGGCTTCGAACACGCCGAGGTCGCCTGCGGCCGACATGCCGGCGATGAAGTCCGCGCCTTGCCCGTTTTGCTGCAGAGCCAGCTCCTTCGCCTTCGCAGGGTCGGTATATCCGCCTACGTAGCCGACCAGGATCTTGATGTTCGGGTTGATCGATTTGGCGCCTTGCTCGAATCCGCTTGTGTACTTGGAGAGAAGCGGGATGTCCATGGCGACGACGTTGCCGACCGTGCCGGACTTGGAAACGAGAGCGGAAGCGGCGCCGAGCAGGTACGAAGCTTCGTACTCGCGGAACGCGATGGAACGAACGTTAGGCAGATCGACGACCGTATCGATAACTGCAAATGCCTTGTCCGGATATTCCGGCGCGATCTTCTTCAGGGCGTCTTCGACTTGGTACGTCGCCGTGATGATCAGGTCGTAATCGCCTGCCGCCGCCGTACGGATGTTTTGCTCGATAGAAGCCGGGTCCGTGGACTCAAGCGTTTTTACTGTTACGCCGAAGTCCTTGCCGGCTTTCTTGAAGCCTTCGTCCATCAGTACGAAAAACGCGTTGACGCCGATCGGCTCGGGCGTGATGAGCGCGATTTTTTTCGGTTTGCCGTCGGATGCCGCAGGAGCGGATGCGCTTCCGCTTGCCGGAGCGCTGCTGCCAGCGTTGTTGCTGTTGTTTTTATTCGATCCGCATGCCGCAAGCACACCTGCGATCAGTACGAACATCAGCATGAGCGATAATGTTTTCTTCATCTTTTTCTCTCCCCCGAAAATAGGTGCAATTCAATAGACATGTTCATATCCTAGAAGATCACTGGGGATTTGTCAAACTCTATTTCCAACTATGTTCGACAATTTTCGCACAATTCATGTACGAAACCATGACGACACCAAATCGAAACCGTTTTCACATTCAAAGCCCTATTTTTTCGTCGCTCAATAAATATCTAAACTGAATTAATTCTTTACCTCTGCTTATTAATCTCTCTGCCCCATCGCGAACAAAGCCTTATTCGTTGTGGATGTATGCGCAGTACAAATTTGGATAGAGTATACATGGAATTCTCAATGCCGGGGGGTACACCATGAACTTGCAAACGGGAACCTATTATTGGCCGACCACCTTTCCCGAAGCCCCATCCTATCCCTCTCTGGAGGAAAATCTCACTTGCGATGTGGTCATCATCGGGGGCGGAAGCTCTGCTGCACAGTGCGCCTATTATTTGGCCGGCAGCGGACTTGAGGTCGTTGTGTTGGAAAAAGGGCGCATCGGAGGCGGCAGCACGAGTACGAACACCGCGATCATTCAATATTCGGGCGAGAAGATGTTCACCGCTCTGGTGAACACCTTTGGGGAGAATTACGTCGGGCGGCACCTGAATCTGCTCAAAGAAGCCATCGACGAGATCGAGGCTGCCTCCCGAAGCGTGGATATCGATTGCGAATTCCGGCGCAGAGACACGCTTTATGCCGCGAGCTGCCCCGAGGACATCGACCGATTGCGAAGCGAATACGAATTCATCGAGAGGCATGGCGTCAAAATCGATTTTTGGGATCGCGCGCAAATCGAAGAAAAATATCCGTTCAGCCGAGACGCAGCAATCTACTCCTATGACGATGGCGAGCTGAATCCATACAAATTCACCCATGCATTATTTCAATTTGCGGCGAATCGGGGAGTCCGCATCTATGAGCATACCGGGATGAACGGCCATCATTACGATCGGCAGCAGCAGCGCATGATCGTCACTACGCAGACAAGGAAAGAAATCAGCGCACGACATGTCATCTTTGCGGCCGGCTATGAGAATATGGAGATCCGCAAAGAGAAGCAAGCCTCTTTCGTGAGCACCTACACCATTACGACCCAACCTGTGGCGGACTTGTCATCCTGGCACAACAGAACGCTTCTGTGGGAGACCGCACGCCCGTATTTATATATGCGAACAACGGTCGACAACCGGATTATCGTCGGCGGCCTGGACGAAAATACAGCTTATCCCGAGCGTCGAGACAGCAAACTGATTCATAAGAAGGATATGCTGCTTGCCGCGTTCAACCGCCTGTTCCCCGACATTCGGGTAGAGCCGGCCTTCTATTCTTCGGCTTTTTACGGCGGAATGGCGGACGGTCTGCCCATCATCGGGAAGTACGAGGAATTGCCGAACAGCTACTTCTTGCTCGCATACGGCGACAACGGGACCGTATACAGCCAGCTGCTGGCCAAGCTTATCGTTCAGGAAATCGTCGAAGGGCATAGTCCTGACTTGGCGCTGTATTTGCAGGATAGGCCTCTGTTGCAGACTTTAGTTAATCAAGGATGAGTTAGCCTCTCTTGGTCGACTCAAGACTCGAACCGATTAAGGCCGGGATCGTCGCCGAAATGGCGGCTGTCTCGGCTTTTCTTTGGTTTAGCGTAACGTTACTATGCTACACTTCGTTTAGGTCAATCATGATGTGATACCGGAGGTGATTCGCATAGCCGGATCCATCGCGAAAACGATATATGCGGGCGCTCTATCCGGCATCGTGCTCGGTCTCGTCTTAAAGCTCGTCGAGCGGGCGACCGCGAAGCCCGTCTATACGCTGCTGCTGAACGTGGACTACGTGCCTGTCGTCAACCGAATCTCCCTGCCCGAGTGGGCAGCGTTCGCGATTCATCTGGCGATCTCCGTCGCGCTCGGTCTCTGCTTGTCCTGGTGGATGAACCGCACGAGCGTAGCGCCAAGTCGCATGACGCGTTATGCGACCTGCGTCGGGCTCGTCGTCGGACTCTGCCTGTACCCGACTTCCGCCCTGTCCGAACGTACGCCGGTCCTGACCGACGGGTCCGCGTTCCTGTACTGGATGGCCGCTCACACCCTGTACGGCGCGACGCTCGGCGCACTGCTTGCGCGGACGGCGAGACGTCATTAACGATTGTTGACTCCATGTGGACTGGGGGCATAAAAATACACCGCCTGCGTCCTAAGTCCACATGGCGATGTATTCGAACATATAAGAATCAGGTTTGCATGATTAGCAGATGCACGCCTTACTTGCGTCAAATTTATACGAATGGATGTGGAATATACAGTTCTTCTAAACGGGTAATTTCATCAGAAGTCAATTTAACCGACAACGCCGAAACTGCATCTTCCAGATGGCTGATTTTGGTCGAACCTATAATCGGCGCGGTGACCTCTTCTTTTTGCAGCAACCATGCAAGTGCAATTTGTGCGCGCGAAATTCCCCGTTTAGCAGCAATTTCCGCAACTCTTTCCGCGACTTTGCGATCTTCCTCTTCCGTTTTACTGAACAAGGCCTTTGCTACCTGATCCTTCTCTGATCGCACAGTCTGCTCACTCCAATCCCGGGTTAACCGGCCTGCAGCCAAAGGCAGGTAAGGAGTGATGCCAACTCCCTCGTCTTTGCAAAGGGGGAGCATTTCTCGTTCCTCTTCCCGATAGAGCAGGTTTAATCTATTCTCCATGGAAACGAACCGTGTCCAGCCGTTGCGCTCTGCGACATGCTGAGCTTTCGCAAACTGCCATGCCAGCATGGAGGATGCACCAATGTATCTGGCCTTGCCTGCCTTAACTAAATCGTGAAGAGCCTCCATGGTCTCCTCAATTGGCGTATTAGGATCCCACCGATGGATCTGGTACAAATCGACATAGTCTGTTCCGAGTCGTCTTAGACTGTTGTCAACTTCGGTCATGATAGCTTTACGGGAAAGTCCTACAGCATTCGGACCTTTGCGCATCGGAACAAATACCTTTGTTGCTATGACGACTTCGTCACGATGAGCAAAGTCCTTTAGAGCACGCCCGAGAATTTCTTCGCTTGTTCCGTCGGAATACATGTTGGCGGTGCTGAAAAAGTTGATGCCCGATTCGAGTGCTTTCTTAATGATCGGTCTGCTTTGCTCCTCATCCAGAGACCATGGGGTATTGCCGCGTTCAGGTACTCCGAAGCTCATGGTTCCAAGACTTAACTTTGAGACCTCTAACCCGCTGCGTCCAAGTTTTACATATTCCATTTGATTGCACACTCCTTAAGGATATTGGGAAGGCATTCATGCCTTCAGGTTGTCTACACATATCTCCGTGAGCCCGTGCCACTCGAGACTACGTCACCACGGGAGTACTCGAAAGTTTTCTCCGAAGTTGACACATCAACTTGAATATAGACTAACGCCTTGTGGTTGATGTGTCAACCATGATATTATACTGGCATGAATATCAACAAAGTAAACGAAGATGAAATGCGAATATGGAATATGTGGAAAGGCTCCTTTAAACGAATCTTCGGTCGCGTTGTTAAGGAGCTTTCTGAACATACAGGACTATCAGAAGGAGACTTTGGAATACTGGATCGGTTAATCCAATTCGGAGATGGCAAGCTTTGCCAACAGCAACTAGCCGACTCGATGAACTGGGATAAGAGCAGATTATCCCATCATTTGACGCGGATGGAAAAACGGGGCCTTGTTAAAAGGGGGCCATTAGACGCAGATCGTGGTGTCCAGGTCATCATTACTTGTGCCGGAAAAGCAGCTTTGGATGAGGCCCTGCCCATCGTCTCAATGGCAATCCGCAAATATTTTCTGGATCAATTAACCGATCAAGACATTGAATCGATTATGAAGCTTGCGGAAAGAACAAAAAGCGACCCTAGCCTCTAGTAAAGCCTCATTAACTTGATCGCTTCTCTGGGCACTGTCCATGCTGTATATTCGAAAACGACAAGGGACTGAACCGTCTTTCCCTTTATCTGTACCTCCAAGAAACACGCAGCAGCCCGTTTAATTTGGCTTTTCCGCCAGTAGTGGGTAGCTCACCCCCTTTTCGCCCTACTTATGATACGGTTCTCCACGATTAATCTTCATCGCTGCATTGTTGACTCCTTGTTGACTTGCTCAATCAATCTTCAACTGTTGACTCAATAGCTATTTATTGTTCGAGTAGCAACGATTGTGCACCCCTTTGAAGTGTGTGCCTCTTCTCTATGGGATTACATTGTAAACATTTGCTTCAATCGATTGTTGATTTCGTGTTGACTTCGGACAATAAAAAATACATCGCCAGGGCATGAAACCCATGTGGCGATGTATTCGAAAATTGCATTCTGTTATGGCTTACTTGGTTTTTCTTCGTCTCCAACCGCAATTGGATTCCCCTCATAACTGATCCAATCGCTCCAGCTCCCCGCATACAACCTCACGTTCGTATACCCCGCCTCCTGCAATGCCAGCACGTTCGGCGTGGCGGTGACGCCGGAGCCGCAATAGACGATGAGCGGCGCATCCTGTGCCAGCCCCAAGAAGCGCGCGGCCTGGGCGGTCTCGTCGCGCCAGCCGCCCTGCTCGTCCAGCGCGTCCTTCCAGAAGCGGTTGATCGCGCCCGGGATATGGCCTGCGGCCTTGTCGAGCGGCTCGACCTCGCCGCGGTAACGCGCCGGCTCCCGCGAGTCGATCAGCGTCGCTTGGTCCGTGCCGAGCAGCTCGCGCACGTCGTCGACCTCGGCGAGCATGCTGTGCTGCACCTCGGCCAGGAACGGCGCCGGAATGCGCACCTGCTGCTCCGCGTTCACCGGGAAGCCGGCCTCGCGCCAAGCCGTGAAGCCTTGATCAAGCACGAAGACCTGGTCGTGGCCGAGATACTTGAGCAGCCACCATAGCCGCGAAGCCATCGCGCCGCCTTGATCGTCATAGGCGATGACGCGCGAAGCGTTGCCGATGCCGACGCCGCTGAAGGTGCCGGTAAGCTGCGCGGCGTCCGGCAGCGGATGGCGTCCGCCGTGGCCGTCGGCTTCGACCGGCGCGGACAGATCCTTTTCGAGATCGAGGTAGACCGCTCCCGGGATATGGGACGCCTCGTAAGCATCGCGGCCGGCGTTCTCCTGGCCCTTGCCCATCTGAAAACGGCAGTCGACGATGACCAGGTCCGGTTCGTAGAGACGGGCCAGCAGCCATTTGAGCGATACGATATGATTCAAGGAACAACGCCTTCTTTCCGATAGGGGTATACAGGCATTATACCGGATCGGGCGGTGCCGCAGAAAGGGCGAGCCCATGCGCGCATGAAGGCCGGACGCTTGGACGGACGGCGCGTTCGCGATTAGTTGGCGCGCTATCCATCCACGCAGGCAACGCCAAGCGCAGCCTACTTCGTCCAGCCTATGCCGCGAGCCGCGCCGCCGCGCTTGCAGCCTTTCGGCTTGCCGCCGCAGCGGCGGCAGCGACAGCGAGCAGCAGCAGCGCGAAGCCGGCCAGCACCCACCGCGAATCGTCGCCGCCCAGCGCGTCCAGGCTCCAGCCGACGAGCTTCGGCAGCACCGCACCGCCAAGGAGGCCGCAAGCGATGAGCAGGCTCGTCGTGCGCTCCGTCATGCCTGGCGCGTAGCGGTTCGCGAAGACGAGCGCAATTGCGAACATGCCGCTCATCGAGAGGCCCGCGACGGCCGCCAGCACGAACATGGGCGCAGCGCCGCCGAAAAAGCCCATTAAAATGAAGGCAAGGGCGGCAATGCCGCACATCGACAGCAGATAAGAAGTGTTGCCGATCCTGTCGGCCAGATGTCCGGCGAACAGCCGGCCGATCGTCATGGCGCCCCAGAACACGCCGAGCGCCAGCGCCGCGGTCGCCTCCGTGATGCCGCCCTCCTGGACGAGCAGCGTCGGCAGGTAGTGGGCGTAGCTCATCTCGAAGCCGACATAGAGGAAGAAAAACGCGGTGCAAGCGATCAGCACCCAGCGCGCCGGTCCCGTGCCGAGCAGCGGGAGCCGCACGGGCGCCTGCTGCCTCTTGCCGTGCGTATCCGCCTGCACAACGCCGACCGGCGCAGCGTTCAGGATCGTCGGCCAGAAGATGGCCCAGAGGATGACGGTCACCGCCGCCAGCGCGCCGACGACGCCGAACGCGAGCCGCCACCGGTCGATATCGATGAGCAGCGCCCCGACGAGCGGCATCACGAGCGCGCCCAGGCCGAACGACACCTCCACGCGGCTCATCGCCACGTTCGCCCGCTCGCCCGCGGAAGCGATAATAAACGAGCCGACGACCGCTTCCGTAATTCCAAATCCAAAGCCCGCGACCGGTCCCAGGACGAGCATCGCGCCCCAGGGCGGCGCCAGCGTATATGCAATCTCTGCCGCAGCGCTCATTGTAATCGCGCCGAGCAGCAGCGTACGCCTGCCCAACTTGCGCATCAGCCAAGGCGCGAAGAGCGTCCCCGCGAGGCCGCCGAGAAATTGATTCATGACGAGCTGACCGCCGTCTCCATAGTGCACGCCGTACGCGCCGACCATCGGCTCCATCACCGCGCCGACCACGAGCTGGCCGAGGCCGACCGTCAGATACGCCAGACATCCTAACCAAATAAGCCGAATCATGAAAAGCAAACTCCTTCCGACCCGCCGTCCGTGGGTCCTTTCCGTCGAGCCCCTCCATCATAGCACGGCGTCCGCGCGAAGGTCATGACGCATTTGGCTGTTCCTGTCGCCGATTTTGACTGCCGATGCGTCTTCAAACCCTGTCCCGTCCAAGCATTGACCCTTATAATAGAGACCGACAGCTTCTCGGAGCTACGATCAGACAGCTAGGGGGACCGCTTACGATGAGCAAGCCGCAATTCCATATTTGGCCCATGTCCGAGTCGGACGCCGCAGCCGTATGCGAATGGCGCTACCCCGCGCCGTACGAACAGTTCCGCTGGCCGTCCTGGCACGCCATGACCCGCAGCGGCAAGGAGTTCGGAGACCCCGAGATCCGCAGGGGGCAGTACGTTTCTATATGTGACGAAAACAGCGCGCTCGTGGGGTATGCACAGTTTTTTCCGATGGAGGGTGTCGTGCGTCTCGGGATGGGCATGCATCCCGACCGGTGCGGCAAGGGCGGCGGCGCCGATTTTGCCCGCGCGATCGCGTTGGAAGCCGGACACCGTTATCCCGGCGCGCAGATCGACCTGGAGGTAGAGACTTGGAATACGAGGGCGGTGCGGGCCTATGAAAAAGCGGGCTTTACATGCACGGATCGCTATTCGCGCCTATCGGCCCAAGGCGAGGTCAACGTCTATTGCATGGTTTTCGGCGGATAGCGCCGTCGCATAGAAAAACCCGCGCATCCACCGATGCCGCGGGTTTTCTTCGTTCTAGTCGAACAGATCGCCGAAGACGTCCAGAACGCTTTTTTTCTTCTTTTTCTTATAGTAATCGCTGTTGTGCTTGCCATAGGGCTGCTGGTGCGAATCGTAGGACTGATGAGGCGGGTCATTCGACTGCTGGGCGTAGCGCTTGCGGTCGTCATCGTCGTCGTCCCTGTAGTGCCATTCATTGTACGCCGTTCGCACTTCACGCACGTCGGTCATCAGCTTGTCCAACTCTCCGCGGTCCAGCCAGACCCCTTTACAGTTCGGGCAAACATCGATCATAATCCCGTTTTTCTCTACTTCGCGCATGCGCGAATCCTCGCAAATCGGACAATTCAATTTGATCTGCCTCCTTTGCCTGTTTTCCACTACTACGGATGAATGCGCTGCCGGTTGCAGATCGCTGTGCGCCGCCTTTTTTTATTCACAAAAACATGTCTTCCACCTCTAACAGTTTGGTTGGAAATTGTCGATAAACCTATTACCGTGTCGCTGAAGGGCCCTCTTCCGCCAGGACTAGAAATCTATAGAATATTCGGGGTGCGAACCATATGAAAAACTCTACGCTAATCGGACTTGTGCTCGGCTTCGCCTCATTGATCATCGGTATGATCCTGAAGGGCGCGCCGCTGGGATCGCTGATCAGCAATCCCGCTGCATACGTTATTATCGTCGCCGGCACGATCGCTTCCGTCTGCATGGCTTTCCCGATGCGCGACCTCGCGAAGGTCCCCAAGCTGTTCAAGCTCATTTTCTCCGAGCCCCAACTCCTCTCCCGTCAGGAAGTCATCGGCATGTTCGTCGACTGGGCCTCGATCACCCGCCGCGAAGGCCTCCTGGCGCTTGAAGCACGCGTCGAAGAGATCGAAGATCCCTTCCTCAAAAGCGGGATGCGCATGATCATCGACGGCAACGATCAAGACTTTGTGCATGACGTACTGCTCGAGGACATCGCGGCGACCGAGGATCGGCACAAGTCCGGCGCCCTGATCTTCTCCCAGGCGGGTATGTACGCGCCGACGCTCGGCGTACTCGGAGCCGTCGTCGGTCTGATTGCAGCGCTTGGCCACCTTGAGGACATGGGCGAGCTCGCCCACGCCGTCGCCGGCGCGTTCGTCGCGACGCTCCTCGGTATTTTCACCGGTTACGTCCTCTGGCACCCGATCGCCAACAAGCTGAAGCGCATGTCCAAGCGTGAAGTGCAGTTGAAGCTGATGATGGTCGAGGGACTGCTCTCCATCCAGTCTGGCGTATCCACTACGGCGATCCAGCAGAAGCTGTCCGTCTTCCTGACGCCGACCGAACGCCTGGCCATGGCCGAGAAGGGGGATTCGGACCGTGAGCAAAAAGCATCGGCATGAAGAACACGAGGAGCACCCGGACGAATCCTGGCTGCTCCCCTACTCCGACCTCATGACGTTGCTGCTCTCTCTGTTCATCGTGCTGTACGCGGCAAGCTCCGTCAACGTGTCCAAGCTTGAGGAGCTCAGCCAGGCGTTCAAGACCGCTTTCTCCTCCGGTATCAGCATCCTGGACAAGTCCGCCGCCATCGATAGCGAGACGAACGACATGGGCAAGCGGCAGCGCGATCAACAAGCCGACACAAACAAGGAGCGCGAAGCGCTGACCCGCACGGAGCAGAGCGCCCGCCAGACGCTAGCCAAGCAGGAGCAGGAGAATCTCGAGAAGCTGAAAAAGCAGCTCGACCAATATATCAAAAAGGGCGGCCTGTCGAGCCAGCTCGAGACGAACCTGAACCAGTCCCAGCTCATGATTACGATCCGGGACAACGCGCTATTCCCGTCCGGCACCGCCGACGTGAAGCCTGAATCCCGTAAGCTGGCCGTTGCGATCGGCAACATGCTGAAGGCCTATCCCGATTACGAGATTATCGTATCGGGACACACCGACAACCAGCCGATCAACACGTACGAGTTCGCCTCCAACTGGGAGCTCAGCTCCAAGCGCGCGATCAACTTCATGAAGATTTTACTGGAGAACCAGGCGTTCGACCCGCGCAAATTCAGCGCGATCGGCTACGGCGAATATCGTCCGCTCGATTCGAACGACACCGATGCCGGCCGATCCAAAAACCGCCGCGTCGAAGTCTCGATCCTCCGCAAATACACCGACAACACGACGGAGAGCATGAAGCTGGACGCTATCGCGCACGAAGCCTCCGCCATTAACGTCAACTAACTGCTTAAGACCCCTTCAGTCTTCGGATGGAAGGGGATTTTTATGTACGTATGCGGAAGTAGGTGATCGCGCTCGGTTGACGGGAGATCGGGCGGCAAAGGGCCAAACTGCGCGCTGGAGACGGCGATAGGGCGGAACGGGGCCGATCGTGCGTCAACTACTTCTGTAAAGAAGGCGATGCTGCTAAGCGAGCGCGAGAGCCATCGCCTCTCCTCGTGGAGGCGATGGCGCCATCGAGCGCCACCGCTTCCCTGAGCGCTCAGTCCGCCTGCGCCTTGGCTTCAACCCCGGGCGCCGCCGTCCCCAAGCGCTGCAAACCCGCGCTCTCCTCCCATTTCCGCAGCAGGCCCGCCAGCTCGGCCCAGGTCACCGCCCTGCCGGCAGCCGGCGCCGGCCCTTGTACCAATCCGCGCGCGAGCAGCCACTGCAGCTCAGTCCCGTCCGCCGCAATCTCTCCCGTACGAAGCTCATCCTGCGCTCCTTCGCCCACTTTTTTTTCCATACCCCCAACGCCATTCGCACTACTATTCATTCGGCTCTCTCCTCCTTTGCCTGCCCACTCCAGCATCCGCCGCCAGATCGCGACCGTTCCACTGCCGTCCCGGCGCGCCGGGTGGATGACGCCGTCCAGGTCCTCCCAATACGTCCACTTCCGATAGATCGCGGGGCGTCCATTGACGCTCTCAACCGGCTCATCCCCATGAACGAACCGCTCGGGAGAGGCGTATCGCGCTAGCCGCAGCATATGCGCCTCGACGGCCTGCTCAATCGCATCTGCCCGGGAGCCCGCACGGCTCCACCCCGCCCCCTCCAGGCCAGCGCCGCCGATCCCCCAGCTCAGGCCTTCTGCGCCTCTTCCCCGCCAGGCATTCGTCTCGTGCACGGCATGGCAAAAAGCCAGGTCCCCGCGCAAGCCATGCCGCTCGCCCGCCGCAAGATAGCGCTCGGCCAGGTCCGGCGCCTCGGGGTTACGCCGCGCGACATAGCCTTGCATCTCCTCCGCCGTGCAGCGCGCCGTGCCGAGTATGGGCGTCTTGCCCGCCGGCGTCAGATCGGTCGCCTGTCGGAAACGCTCCGTCCATCCCCGCTTCCTCAATTCGCATGCCTCCTCCTCCGCTCCCTGCCGGGGCGGCTCGTCTACATGCTATGTATATTCGCGCCCAGCTGCTCATTTGAACTTCTTTTGCACTCTGTTACAATAAAAATCAGTTATACCCACACCCTTGTACAATATGTGAATAACTCTGTGGAAAAGCCCGAAGTTATCCACATAACTATACACACCATGTTAACAACGAATGCATGTTCGCGGGATGATTGAGAGGAGAACACGGTACGTGACGGAAGACGAGAAGTGGATGCTGGAAGCGATCAAGCAAGCGGAGAAGGCGGAAGAACTAGGCGAAGTTCCCATAGGTGCGGTCGTTGTCAAGGAAGGGCGTATCGTAGGAGCGGGGTACAACCTGCGGGAGACGAGCCTGGATCCGACGTCGCATGCGGAGATGGTCGCCATACGGCAAGCCAGCGACTCGCTGGGCGCCTGGCGCCTGCTGGGCTGCACGCTGTACGTGACGCTCGAGCCCTGCCCGATGTGCGCCGGCGCGATACTCCAATCCCGCGTCGAGCGGGTCGTATACGGCGCCCCGGATCCGAAGGCGGGCTGCGTAGGCACGCTGATGGATCTGCTGCAGGACGCGCGCTTCAACCATCGGGCCGAATGGACCTCCGGCGTGCTTCAGGAGCCGTGCGCAGACTTGCTCAGGCATTTTTTCAGGCGGCTGCGATCAAGAAAGTGAAGGCGGCGGCTCCCCGTCGGACTTGGCTTCGATCTTCTTCAGGCTCTGTCCTTCCATATGCATGCGCTGCAGCTGGACGATGAGGCGGTCCGCCTCTTCGCTGACGGCGACGATCTCCGGATCGGTCAGCTTGTCCAACTGGTCGGCCATCTCGCACAGCCTGCGCTGGAGCTGCTCGAGACGATAGATTAACGGGTGGGGATCCAATGGTTCAGCCCCCTTTCTGTGGTAATCGCTAAGATGCATGAGCAGCCTTGCAACCGTGCGAATGAGTATACTTATTATAAATGAAGAAGTTTTCGATTAATGTTGAATAATGTCGATCAAAACGAGTTAATTTCTCTCATTTTTAGACAACCATTTTCTTTCAAATTTCGCAGCCCATGCGGAATGGAGAGAGGAGCGTCGCGCGTGAATCGACATCTTTTGCTGGTCGAGGACGACGCCGCCCTGCATCGCGGCATCGAGTTCACGCTGAAGCAGGAGGGCTTTGACGTGACCGGCGTCTATAACCTGGCGGAGGCCAGGTCCGCGGTTGCCAAAGGCGAGCGAGCGATTGACCTGATCGTGTTGGACGTCCAGTTGCCGGACGGAAGCGGCTTTGACTTCTGCGCGGAGCTCCGAGCGAGCCGGAACGAGACGCCGATTGTCTTCCTGACCGCGAGCGATACAGAGCTGGACGTCGTGCGGGGACTTGACCTGGGCGGAGACGACTATATTACGAAGCCATTCCGGCTGCGCGAGTTTCTGTCGCGGATTCATGCCGTGCTCAGAAGGCGGGGACCGGGACCCGATGCGAGGGCGGCGGACGAACCGATGCTGTCGTCGGGCAACTTGCGGCTGCACCCCGCCGAGATGCGGCTGCTCAAGGACGGCAGCGAGGTGACGCTCAGCGTGACGGAGTTCAGGCTGCTGTCGCTGCTTATGTCCCATCCGCGAGCCGTGCTGTCCAAGGAGCAGATCCTGCGGCAGCTCTGGCAGCACGACGGCGCGTTCATCGACGACAACACGGTCGCCGTCAACGTCCGCAGACTGCGGGAGAAGATCGAGGACGATCCCCAGCAGCCGCAAAAAATACTGACCGTGCGCGGTGCAGGGTACAAATGGAACGGTTAGCGGACAGCCAGACAGACGGTGGACGGGCGGCGGGCGATGGGCGTTTGACGGACGATGGGCGTATGACGGACGATGGGCGTCTGGCGGGCGAAAACGCCGCGCCGGCGCAGCCGCGGCACAAGCCTGGCCGCGCGTTCAAGCCCGGATGGCGGCGGATGTGGCGGAGCGCGGGCGTTCGGCGGCTGGCCGTCGTCTTCCTGCTGGCCTTCGGAACAGCGGCGGTACTGCTGTGGGCCTACTCGGCGTATAGCGCCGATAGGCTGAGCAAGGATTGGATCGCCCGGGAGACGGCCGCCCTGGGCGCGCTCGCAGCGCGGGATCCGGCGCTTGCCGAAGCCTGGGCCAAGCAGTTGGGCGCGGGCGAAGCCACGCCTGCGGAGGCCGCGCTCGGGCGCGAGCTCGCAGCCCGCTACGGCATCGACGCCGAGCTGGACGCGGCGCTGGTCCCGCTGGCCGAACGGCGGCGCTCGCGCGAGTGGCCGCTGCTCGCCGCCGGTGTCTTCGGGCTGCTCGCCGCGCTGCTGCTCGCCCTGCTGCGCGAATCCCGGCTGCAGCTGGCCGAAGTGCGCGGGCTCGCCGGCTCGCTGGAGGCGGCAGTCAAGGAGAACCGGCCGATGAAGTTCCGCATCTACGCCGAAGGCGAGCTGGGGCTCCTGGCGCATCAGGTCCAGGAGCTGTCGCTGCGCCTGCAGGAGACGATCGCGCAGCTGAACCGGGACAAGGACTTCCTCCGCGACACGATCGCGGACATCTCCCATCAGCTCAAGACGCCGCTCGCCTCGCTCACCGTCTATGTCGAGCTGCTCCAGGGCGGCAGGATCGGGCCTGCGGAGCAAGATGAATTCCTACGGACATGCGCGCACGAGCTGGAGCGCATGGAATGGCTCATCCAGATGCTGCTGAAGCTCGCCAGGCTGGAGGCGGGCAGTCTTCCGATGCAGCTCGAGCGGAAGCCGATCGAGCAGACGGTACGCACGGCTGCGTATGGAATCAGCCGACTTGCCGAGGAGCGGCAGGTGGAGATCCGTCTCGAGGCCCCCGTAGAGCCCGTCCAAGTGCCGCATGATCCGAGATGGCTGGCGGAGGCGCTTGCCAATCTCGTCAAAAACGCGGTCGAGCACAGCCCGCGGACCGGCGTCGTGAGTGTCGCATGGGAAACGACGCCGATCTTCGTTCGCCTGCGGGTGACCGACCAAGGCGCCGGAATCGACGCGCGGGACGAGCCGCATATCTTCAAGAAGTTCTATCGCGCGGCATCCGGCCAGGCAGGCGGCAGCGGCGTCGGCCTCGGTCTCCCCCTCGCCAAGACGATCGCGGAGCGGCACGGCGGGATGCTGTCGGCCGGGAAGGCCGCGGGCGGCGGCACGGTTTTCACGTTGACCCTTCCTCTGACGCAACTGCCCGTTTCGTAGCTTCCTTACAGATCTGTAAGCGGCGGCGTCTCCCCCTGTAAGGTTGGGCCGCTATACTGAACCTCGTGAATGGATAGACTGCAATCGCGAGGAAAGGATGATCCGCCCCATGAACGTCATTGAAGCTGCCGGCTTAAGCAAATCCTACGGCAAAAACAGCACGCTGGTCGAAGCGCTGCGCAACGTCTCGTTCTCCATCCCGCAAGGCGAGCTCGTCGCCATCGTCGGCGCCAGCGGCTCCGGCAAGAGCACCCTGCTGCACCTGCTCGGCGGTCTCGACCGCCCGACCCACGGCACCGTCCGCATCGACGGCGAGGATCTCTACGCCCTGAAGGAGGCGCAGCGGGCGGTATTCCGCCGGCGCAAGATCGGCTTCATTTTCCAATCGTACAATCTGATTCCCGTCCTGAACGTCGAAGAGAACATCATGCTCCCGCTGCTGCTCGACCATCGTCAGCCGGACAAGGCCTATATCCGCGAGCTGATCGACACGCTTGGTCTCGGACAGCGCCGCAAGCATCTGCCCTCCGAGCTGTCGGGCGGACAACAACAGCGCGTCGCGATCGGCCGGGCGCTCGCTTACCGTCCCGCCATCGTGCTCGCCGACGAGCCGACCGGCAACCTCGACAGCGCGAACGGGCGCGAGGTGCTGGAGCTGCTGAAGCTGGCCGTGCGCCAATTCCACCAGACCAGCGCGCATCTGTCTGAGTTCGAGCAGCTCAGCCCTGCGACTTTCGGCACGAATACGCAGCTGCTTGCCTTAAAAGGAGAAACCGCGGACAGGGGCCTGAACATGACGCTGCTCGTTATCTTCGGCGTGCTCATCGGGCTTGTGGTCCTGTCGACGATCGCGGTTATCTACAACGCCTTCAACATCGCCGTGCTCGAGCGCATGCGGCACTTTGGGCTGCTCCGCACGATTGGCGCGACGCCGGCTCAGCTGCGAGGCATCGTGTTCCGCGAGGCCGGCCTGCTGGCTGCCGTCGGTATCCCCGCCGGTCTCGTCGTAGGTTATGGCGGGCTATGGCTCGTCCTTGAGCTAATGACAGCAGCAGGCGCGGATATCCTTACTTTCGAGGGCTTCAAGCTGACGCTGCACGCCTGGATCATCGCCGGCAGCGCGATCGTCGGCCTGCTGGCGGTGCTGCTCGCGGCCTGGCTCCCCGCCCGCAAAGCGAGCCGCGTGTCGCCGGTCGACGCCGTCCGGGGTACGGGCAATATCGTGCGCGAGACGTACAGACGCGTCCGGCTGCCGTCCGTCCTCCGCCTGCTCGGCATCGAAGGCGACATGGCATCCAAAAACATCCGGCGCAACCGCTCCAAGTTCCGGATCACCGCCTTCTCGATCGTCGTGAGCATCACGCTGTTTATCGTGTTCCACTATTTCGCCCAGGAAGCTTTCAAAGTGGCCGTGAACGACTCGCGGGACGACCAGGTCGCCTTTCAGATGCTGTCCTCCTTCGCACAGACGGCGGACAACGATCAGTCTGCCAATGCCTCTCAGGCATCGGCAGACGCGTTCGACGCGAAGACGGTTGCGGACATCGCGGCGCTCCCGGGCGTAGAGCATGTCTACGGCCGCTACAGCATGCCGGACGCGCTCGTCTATCTGCCGGCATCGAGGCTGAATAAAGAATATCTCCACAAAATGGGCGATGACGTATTCGGCAAGTGGACGTTCGACGGCGAGGAAGTGCGCTTCGTGCCCGCCTATACGACGCTATACGATGAGGCGCGCCTCGAGCAGGCTGCTCCATATCTCATCTCGGGCACCGCCGATCCGTCGAAACTGTCGGAGGCCGGCGCCGTCCTGATCGTCCAGAAGGTGAAGCCGTTCGTCATCGCGGAAAACAAAAAGATCAACCTGGATCTCTCCGATCTGAAGATCGGGGATACGATCTCCCTGAACTTCGGCGATCAGAAGAACCCCCTGATGCGCCAGGTCAAGGTCGGCGGCATCCTGAGCCAGGCGCCGTTCAACCCGACGCTGCTGGACAACAGTCTGTATATCATCGGCACCAAAGAGACGTACGCCTCCCTGCTCAAGGACGTACCTGCCGACAAGGCGCCTTACGGCACCGCTCTGCGCGGCCTTGACATCGCGCTGGCCGACGGTGCGGACGGCGGTCCGGTCAAGCAAGCGCTGCAGGCGATGGCCAACCAGGACCCGTCCATCCGCCTGGTCGACTTCATCGAAGAGCAGCGGCAGACGCGGCAGTTCAACGTGCAGATGAAAATTTTCATCTACGGCTTTCTCGCCGTCATCGGCCTGATCGGTAGCCTGAACATCATCAACACGGTGCAGACGAATCTGATGCTCCGCCGACGGGAGTTCGGCTTGCTGCAAGCAGTCGGCATGACGATGAAGCAGCTGCGGCGCATGGCGACGCTCGAGGGCGTCTGGTTCGGCGTCATCGGCTCCTTCTGGGGCCTGTTACTGGGCGTCGGCATCTGTTTCCTGCTATATCGCCAGCTGAACAACGTGGAGGGGATCCCTTTCTCCTTCCCCGTGACGGGCGCGGTCATCTCCTGCGTCTTCGCGCTCGGCGTCGGACTGCTGTCCGTGCAAGGCCCGCTGCGCAAGATCGCCAAGGCAAGCGTCGTGGAGGAGCTTCGGGAAGAGGCATGACCGCATGAATGCAAAAATAAGGCAGTGCCCTCGGGGCGCTGCCTGCTTTTCGTCCATCGGTTATCTCACGATTGGGTCACGCCTCGCTATGCTTCGTCCCGAAAATGCGAGGAAGCGATATCGGTGCCCCGCCTTTTCGCGCCGGAAGCCCGGAACTCGCTGGGCGTCATGCCTACGCTGGCTTTGAAGGCCCGACTGAACGGGTGAATGCCGGAAAACCCCACGTCCTCGGCGATCCGGGTCAGTGACAGATTGCTCTCGAGCATCCGCAGCTTCGCCTGTTCGATCCGGACGTGCGTCACGTACTTGTGGACGGTCGTCTTTAATTGATCCTTGAACAGTGCGCATAAATGATTGGCCGAGATGCCCGCTTGTGCGCCGATGCCGGCATTATCCAGCTGCGGGTCCCCGTAGCGCTTGTTGATATAGGCCAAGCTTTTTTCGATCTTTACCCAGCTTCGGGTCATCTTCCCCTCGCGCCCCTGCCCCTCGGCCTGGCACTCGAAGAACGCATACAGCAGCTCCGTGCAGAGCGCCTTCAGCAAAAGCGAGCCGTAAGAGCCGCCGTCGGCATGAATCTGGAGCATCGTCATAAGCTTGCGCTTCAGCTCGAGCCGGTCCTGCGGCCGCACATGGGCGATCGGCACGATCGACGCCAACGCTTTCTCTTTTTCCGCAATCGCCCGCTGCCTGTCCGTCATCGTGCCGAGCTCTCTCCACGTGCTACGCTCTTCGTCATAGTAGAGATCGAAGTGGCACACCCACTGAATCAAGGGAATCGCGGAGGCCGAGCGGATAATATGGGGCATGAAGGACGGCATCAGCAGCAGGTCTCCCTCCTTGACCGCATACTTCACCCCGTTCAGGATGAAGTCGGCCTCCCCCTGCTCGACATACGTAAACACATGATCGTAATCGATCCATTCCCCGTACAGGGAGGTGGACTCCGACATTCTGACCGCACGTACGAACGGAGAGACGGTATGCATCCAGGCTTCCATCGCCCGCCCCTCCCATTGAACGGCGCCATCCAGTCCCGATTGCTATTCGCGCCAATCGAACAGGACGCCGTGATAACGATCTTTGTCGAACCGCAGCCCCTCGTAAGCAGACGGCGCTTCCGCCGGCTTCAGCACATGGCTGATCAACGGCTCGATCTTCAGCTTGCCGCGCTGCATGAGGCTGAACACGATCCGGGAATTGCGTACCATGGAATGCTTGACGAACGGGTCCGGCTCGACCGGGAAACGCCACTCGTGCGCCCCTTTGAACGTAATGCAGCCACGATCGTTCAGGTGGCAATAATTGAGCACGTCCGTCAGATCCGCGTTGTACGCGCCCCGCGGGCTCCCAAGCAGGATGAGCTCTCCCGACTTGGCGATCCAGCCGAGGCTGTCGGCCGCGACCTTGGACAGTCCCGTTGCCTCGATATGCGTCGAGACACCGGCGCCGCCCGTCAGCTCGGCCACCTTCGCCTTACCCTCGCCCAAGCTGCTGTCATAGGTCTCGTACAACCCGCAGGTCTCGGCGATGCGCCGGCGTTCGGCGGACAGGTCCATCCCGATGACGTCCGCACCTTGCAATTGGGCCAGCTGCGCCGCCATGTTCCCGATGAGTCCGAGTCCCGTGACGCTGACCGCATCGCCGAGTTCTATATTAGATACGCGGACTGCGGTGAAGGCGACCGTCGCCATGCGCGTGAACGGCACCCACCGCAGATCCAAGCCTGCAGGAACCGCCAGAAACGTGCCGTCTGTCGAGACGACCTGGTAGCGGGAGTGATCTCCATAATGAAAGACGATATCCCCTTTGCGCCACGGCTGCTCGCCCGCGCCCGCCTCGACAATCTCGCTGACCGACGCGTAACCCGGCGTTCCCGGCATCCCGAACCAGCTCTCGCCGCCGGAAAGGCAGGCTAGCTCCGTGCCCGGACTGATCAGCGTATACAGCTTCTTGACGACGACCTCGTTGGCCGCCAAGGCCGGTACGGCGAATGCTCCCTCTTGGACCTCGACTTGCCATGGCTTCGCGAACACGACGCTTTGGTTGATCATGGTTGCCCCACCCTTTTAGTTTACTTGAGATTGCGTTTCTTTCAATGTAACGATTTCGGACAGGGAAGTCTTTAAGATAAACCCTGATCTTTTATCAAAAAGTAAGGGACGGCCTCCGGATTCAAAAGCAAGTCCGGAAGCCGCCTGCCAGCTTAACCGACCACCGTTACGTCCATGACCTCGCTCTCCGTCTTGCCTGCCGCATTAACCAGCTCCGCGCGGTAATGGTAGACGCCCGGCGCTCTTCCGGACACGGAGGTTGAAGCCGTCTGGGCGTCCGGCGTATAACCGCTTAGCGCGTGCTCGTCGATCGGCTGGCCGTTCTCGTAGAGCCTGTACTTGGTCCCGTTGGTCCCCCACCACATGTTCATCGTGACCTTGTAGGCGCCGTCGCGGTCCCAATTGTCGTTGGACAGCACCGGCTTGCCCGGATTGGCGTCGCTGACGACGACTGTATGCGGATCGCAGGCAGAAGAACCAAGGGCATTGGTCAGCTCGCAGGTATAGACATAGGTGCCGTTCTTCCTTCCCGTCAGCACGATCGTCGCTTGCTGAGCGGCGGGCGATGCGTCCTTAAGCGTCGTATTGTCGATCGGGACGCCATTCTCGTACAGCTTATACTGCGTGCCGTTCGCGCCCCACCACATGTTCATGGTGACGGCGTAGCTGCCGTCGCGCAACCCGCTATTGCCGCTGTTATCGGACAACGCCGGCTTCCCTGGCTTCGCGCTCGCCAGCACGGCCGGCGTATACGGCCCGGTGCGGACAAACTTGATACCGTCCGCCAATATGAAATTGCTGGTGAGGTTGCCGTTTGCGATGGACACGCTCCCTGTAGCGCCTGGCAAGAACGCGAAAGTGCCGATTTTGTTCCACTTCCCGCCGTTCTTCGATTGATCGACAAGGATGTTAGTCGTTCCCTCCGCGTCTCGGACCGTGAACGGCGCGTCCGTCGGACCGGCGGTCGTATGATGCCATTCGTACACGTCATACAGGCCTGCTTCCGGAATAGACGGCGTATACGTCGCCGTGGCGCCTCCGCCTCTTGTCGTGTTCAGCGCGAATTCACCTTTGAATGCGCTCGCGTTGACGCCCGTGTTGCGCCAGGAGGCATCGGAGAAGACGACGCCGGAAGCGTCCTTGTCATCCATCTCGATCGATACGTTATCCGGAATGCGCGCAAAGGAGACATTGTCGAACGATACCTTGCCGCTGCCGGCCCGAATCCCGATCCGGACGGAGATGTCCGTCTTGGCCGGCACGACGACGGTCTGCGCGTAATACGCGTATTGGCCGGTCAGCGTCACGGAAGGGAGCAGGTGCAAGCCGTTCCCGTCCGTTATGTCCAACGCGGGACGGACGCCTGCGCCGCCGTCGAGCTGTTTGACGTAGGCCGACAACGCATAGGTGCCCGGCTCGAGCGCGGTAAACGACTGCGTCATGTCGGTCCTCCCGTCCGGCGCCCCCGCCGAGTCGAACGTCAGCGCGTACGCGCCCTGAAACGGGCTCGTCGCGTTCACGTACGCGTTCGTGCCGTAGGTGCCCTCGCCCATCTGCCAATGGCTCAAAAGGGCGGAGGCGGGATCGCCCGATAGGGACTCGAAGTCCCCGTTGGCGAACGCCGCTGGCCTATCTCCGACCCTGACCAGCTTGATGCCGTCGGCCAATATGAAGTTGCCGGTCGAGACGGCAAAGTTATTCGTGATGACGATGCTGCCCGCGGTGCCCGCTTCAAAAGGATAACTGCCGATGAGGTTCCACTTGCCGCCGGTGGCGGCCGTTTGATTCACACTCGTCTGCGCCGTTCCGCTCGCATGGTGGATCGTGAAGGGAGCGGCAGTCGAGCCGCTTGTCGCGTGGTGCCATTCGTACACGTCGTACATGCCCGCAAGGGGAATCGACGGCGTATACGTGACGCTGGCATTGCCGTCATGGCTTGTATTCAGCGCAAAGTTTTTTAAGTTCGCGCCGGGATTCTCCTTCGTGTTGTCCCATGCGCTGCCGGGTACCGTACTGGCGAACGTCACGCCTGTCGGATCCGAATTGTCCATCGACACCTCCACGCGCTTGAACGATACGCCGTCGATGTCGAGCTTGCCCGCGCCGGACAAGATGCCGATGTTAACCGTCAGATCCATCGGCTCATTCACGTTGAACGGCTCGGAGTAATAGGCGTACTGGCCGGTCAGTGCCGCCGGCGCAACCTGGTGGTCGCTCGTCCCGTCCCACACGTTCAGCTCCGGCTGAAGATCGGCCCCGCCTGCCGTCTTCCGTATGTACGCGGACAGCATATAAGTGCCCGCTTCCACGACGTTGAACGATTGGTTCATGAAGACGCGGCCGGACGGAACGCCCGTAGAATCGAACGACATCGCATTCGCGCCTTCGTGCGCGCCATTGGCGGCACTGTTCACGTACGCATTCGTCCCGTAGACGCCCGCGCCCATCTGCCAGTGGTCGGCCTTGACCGCCGCCGGTCCGCCCATCGGGTCGCCCGACAGCTGCTCGAAGCCGCCGTTGCGGATCAACGGCGCCTCGGCGGCATCGAGGCCGGCGATCTGCAGCCGCTCGCTGCTGACGATGAACAGCGCATCCTTCTTGAACACCGAGCCGTCCGCCTGCACCGGCACGGCGTTCCCGTAGTTGTCGACGACCCGCACAATCTTATTGGCATTGCCGATCTTGACGTTCATCGGCTGGCTGTCCGCCGACAGCACGCTCAGGTATTTCCCGTCCGTCCGCAGCATCACATGCTTGACGGGAAGCAACGCTTCTTTTGGAAAGTTAGCATAGGAGCCAACGTAAGCGGCGACCTTTCGCATCTCGTTTTGCAGCACCGCGGTCGTCTGGAACACTTCCGTCGGGGACAAAGTAAAGCGATTGACGAACATATTGTCGGCGGGATCGCCCATCGTGAAGTATTTGTCGAATCCATTGCTCAGGTAGTCCAGGTACCTGTCGACCGTGTCGTACAGCTTCTTCGCAGTGGTCGGAGCCGTCAGCGGGTAGTACTCCCCCTGCCACAGCTGCAGAGCGGGATGATTCGTCTTGGCCACGCGGTATGCAGCGAGCACATCGTTTTTGATGTCTCCCGTTTTCATGTAGCCGTGAATGTTGAAGATATCGTAGTATCCGGCATAAGGCTCCGACAGCGCATCGACCGCCATCTGCCGATCGGCGGATGTCCCCGAGACGGGCGAAAAGCCGCTTGTCGAGACGTAAAGCTCCAGCTCGTGTCCCGTCTCAGTGAGGTACTCGGCCTTCACCCGCTGCGCCTGCTCATGGGCGATCTGCAGCATCCGGAAGTACTCGGCCCCCGTGCCCGAGAAGCTATCCGCTTTGTAAGGCGGGTGGAAGTTCATCTCGTTGCCGATCTCGTAGTACTTGACCTTGCCTGCGTACCGCTTCATCGTACGATAGACATAATCCGCCCAATCGTCCCCTTCTCCGGGCAAGCCGTTCTGGGACGCAATGTCCCGGGGCACGTATCGATCCGCAAGATATAAATAATAGGACCCGTATCCTGCCGCCGGAATCGTGCTCACGGGAGGGCGCGTCGATGCCCAGTTCGGCGGGTTGCCGAGCACGGCCAGTACGTCCAGGCCCGCTTCGTTCGCGGCGTCCACATACTGATCCGCATGCTCCCATGCGTAATGTCCCTGCTCTGGCTCGACCGCATACCACAGGAATACGCGCGAGTCCTCCCAGGCGCGGGTGGCGCTCGTGTTGATTTGCGCCCAAGGCGACATGCTATCCTTATAATCGGAATGCGTGCCGTAGTAGTCCGCGTACACGCCGTCGGCAACCGAGATCTCGTTGGCAGGCAATTTGGAGACCGCGCTGTTGTAGACGATAGCGTCGCCGACACCGGAGCTGACGGTCGTCTCCAGATTCCAGAATCCGACTTTGCCGGCCAGATCGGGCAGGGGAAGCTCCTCAATTCTATACTGGCCGTCCGCCGGCACGGTCACGGATTGCGTATGGGTAAATGCCACGACGCCTTCCGGATCGGTCGCCTTGACAGCGACATCGTACGTACGAGCCGCGGTGCCGTAATTGACCGTCATGACGGGATAGACCGCCTCCGCCTGCTTCGCGAACACCTGCTTGTCGTTGCGGAATGCCGGCTTGGCGACGCTGTACCCCGAAGAGACATGCCAAGGCGTCTCGAACTTCTCCGTTTGTGCGGGCTGACCCAGCGTAATATCGCCGAGCAGAGAGGTGTCCGTACTTTGGCTGAAGGACGCGGTACTCGTCTCCAGCTCGCCGGGCGCCAGCGCCTTCGTCGAGATTTTCAGATTGCTGACATTGTAGGGCGCGCCCCGCTCTACGGTGAATTCGTAGGGCATGAACTTCTCCTGCACCGGACCGATGCTGTACGATTGCCTTGCAAGCTGCTGGCCGTCCTTGTAGATCGCCGCATAGCCGTTAGGCCCCAGCTTCCATACGAACGCAAGATTGAAGGATTGGCCGACCGTATAGTTCAAACTGGCAGGCTGCGCGTAGGCGAACGCCCCCGTCGTGCCGGAACCGTTCTTGACGAAAAAAGTGAGCGGCTGCGCGTAATCCGTCCCCGTCGGCTTACTGGTCGGCGGAGGGATGTGCGCGTTGATCAGCGTATTGCCGGGTCCGCCCTGTTCCGGAATGACGCGGAACAGGAAGTCGTACCAGTTGCCGAATTCCACATACGGCTTGTCGAGACGCACCGTCAGCTCGATCGTGCCTTCGTTCGGGTTGAGGATGCCCGGCGCAAAGTCGCGGTACCAGGTCTCGTTGGGGATAAAGTAATCCGACGGGTTCGGGACGCTTGCGGTGAGCGCGGACGCCGCTGCCGACGCTCCCGTCGTCGGCGAGACGATCGCCAGCAGCAATAGCAGACAGACCGCCAGCCGCGCGACTCTCCCCTTGCCCGCCGCTGACCGTGAAGCTTTTTTCTCCATCTTCATTTTCCTCCGCTTCGTTTGGATGTGTTGCCCGAATGGCCGCCCGATGTAATCGCTTCCATTTGGACACTCCCACTATAAGCAACGGAGGAACGCGGGAAAACGGGATAAAGCTACGATTAGGTGGCGAAACTTATCGTCCTGTCCCCAGTTACACGGTTTTTCCGGCTCACTCGCCGCTCCCGGCGCCTTCGACATTCCTGACCCCTCAGCCGACACCCCCTCGGCCGCACAAAAAGAATCCCGGCCCCCTCGCTCTGAGGGCAACCGGGATTGCTGCTGTTACTTCGCAGCCTTTTACTTCGCAGCCTTTTACTTCGAAACCTTTACTTCGCGTTGTTATACGCGTCATTCAACGCCTTCTCGACGTCCTCTCCGCCCGCTTGCTTCCACTTCTCAAGGAATTGGTCATAGGCGGTCAGCGGCAGCGCGCCGGTGATGATCTTGAGGAAGTACTGGTCGCGCAGGTCCTTCAGCTCCGTGCTCTTCTGATCGACCAGCGGGATCGGCGCGACGAGATCGACGACGTTCACGTACTTGGCGACTTTGGAGACCGGCGTGAAGTACGGGCTGAGGCCGGCGTTTTCCATCCGCTGCAAGCCGAGTTCGACGGTGTCGAACATGTTGTAATACACCTTGTAGGCGATGTTGCTCATCTCCGGGAGCGCCACGTTCTTTCCGTTTTCCTTTTTAAAGTGCGTGCCTTCTAGCCCGAAGGAGATAAAGTCGATGACGGCCGGATCCGAAGCCTTGTTCAAGAACTGAACGACTTCCTTCGCATGCTTGCTTGCCTTGGGAATGATGAAGTACTTGGAGATGGTAGACGACGCGCCCATGCCGAACGAGCCGTTGCTGCCCGTCGGCGGATCGATGTACGCCAGATCGCTGTTTGCGTTTTTCTCCTTGGACGCCGCGACGATCGCCGGACCTTCCCACCAGCCCAGCGTCGCCAGCGCCGCCTTGCCGTTCGACAGCTTCTCCTTCACGTTATCCGTCTTGTTGACGACGGATTCCTTGTCGATCAAGCCTTCAGCGAACAGCTTGGAGGCAAAGGCCAGGAAGTCCTTCGCTTCCGGCTGCGCAGCCGTGTAGACGACTTTGCCGTCCTTCTGCACGTAGTCGACGGGCGGATAGAACATGCTCGCGATCGCCTCGAGGCCGGTTAACCCTTCCGACAGGTTGGCCGTATACGGCGTCATATCGGGCTTCTTCTCTTTAATCGTCTTCAGTGCGTTGTAAAATTCATCCTGCGTCTTCGGCACGCCAAGCCCCAGCTCCGCCAGCACGTCCTTGCGCGCCGTCAAGCCGTAGGACGCGTTGCTGTAGCTGAACGTCCGGATGGCGTAGATCTGGCCGTCCCACATGGCCGATTTCCACTGTTCCGGCGTGAGCAGCGACTTGATATTGCCGCCTTCCTGGTCGAGCAGCGCGTCCAGCGGCGTGAGCAGCCCTTGCTGCGCGAAGTTGCCGAACTGCGCCTTCTCGGAGTTGCCCATGATGATCAGATCCGGCGTATCGCCGGAGGCCATGAGCACGTTCAGCTTCTGGTGAAGCGCTTCCGCATCCTTCGGCAGGAGCTCCCATTGGACGTCGAAGCCGGTTCGCTCGCGAATGCCGTCCGCGATCTCATTGTGGTTGACGTCCTTCCCGCTCGGGAACTCGGCGATATTGTTCGGCACGAGAATCTTGAGCGTGACCTTTTGCCCGCTTGCTTCAGCGCTGCCGGAGGCCGCCGAAGACGAAGTCAAAGCGGCCGAGGACGAAGCAGCCTCGCTCCCGGACGAATCCGAATCGTTCCCCCCGCAGGCGGCAAGCGCCGAAGCTACCAACGGTACTGCCGCAAGCCCTAATGCCGAACGCGTGACACGGTTAAATTTCATATTGCTGTCTCCCCTTTGCTTATAGTTGCTATATTAGCCTTTTACGGCGCCAAGCACGATCCCTTTGACAAAAAACCGCTGGAGGAACGGATACACGAGCACGATCGGCAGCGTAGCCGCCACGACGACGGCGCCGCGGATGGATTCCTGCGCCACCTGCGTCTGGGCCATCATCTCGATGTTGTTGCTTGCGTCCGACACGCTCATGATCACTTCCCGCAAAAATACTTGCAGCGGCAGCCGCTTCGCGTCGCTGATGTACATCAGCGCGTCGAAGTAGCTGTTCCAATATTCGACCGCGCAGAAGAGGGCGGTGGTCGCGATGACGGGGGCGGCCATCGGCATCATGATGCTGAACAGGATGCGGATATTGCTCGCGCCGTCCATTTTCCCCGACTCCTCAAGACTGTCGGGGATGTTGTAGAAGTACAGACGGACGATGATCATATTGAACGGACTGACCAGACCCGGCAGCATGAGCGCCCAGAGCGAATTGATAAGCCCGAGATTCTTGATGACCAAATACGTGGGCATGATGCCGGCCTGGAACAGCATCGTGAAGACGAACAGCATCATGATCAGCTTCTGCCCCGCCAAGCGGCTGCGGGATAAGGCGTAGCCGGTGAACACGGTGAGCGTGACGTTGATTAACGTGCCGACGACCGTGATCAGGACCGAGTTGCGGAACGAGCTGAGGAACTTCGGGCTGCCGAGCACGATGTTGTAAGCATCCGTCGTAAAGTGGACCGGCCAGATGCCGACGTCGCCCGCCACGACGTAGCTCTCGCCGCTAAGCGACTTCGCCACGATGTTGAGCACGGGAATGAGGCAGACGAGAATGCCCAAGACGAGACCGGCATAGACGCAAATTTCGTAGACGACTTCCCCTTTGGTTCTGAGCCTCATGCGGCCACTTCCTTTCTGCCTACCAGAGGCTTCGCTCCCCGTACTTTTTGCTGAAGTAGTTCGCAGTGAAAATCAGCCCCATGCCGACGACCGACTGGAAGAGCCCGATCGCCGTCGTGTAGCTGTACTGCAGGTTGCCCAGGCCCATGCGGTAGACGAACGTGCCGATAACCTCGCCGACGCCCGCGACGAGCGGATTGTAGAACATCAGCACCTGCTCGACGTCGTTGCCGAGCGCGCTGCCGACCCGCAGGATGACGACGAAGAAGATGACCGACCGGATGCCCGGCAGTGTGACGTGCCAAATCTGCCGGAAGCGGCCGGCGCCATCCATGCGGGCGGCTTCGTATTGCTGCGTGTCGATGGAGAGGATGGCGGACAGATAGATGATCGAGGACCACCCCGTCTCCTTCCAGGCCGCCGACATGACGAGCACGCTGCGGAAGAACCGCTCGTCGGCAATCATCATCGTGTCCTGCATCCCCAGCAGGTGGAACAGATCCTTCAGAATGCCCGTCTGCGGGGACAAGAGGTTGATGAAAATCGTGCTGATGATGACCCACGAGAGAAAATGAGGCAGGTAGGTGATCGTCTGCGCGGTCCGCTTGAACGCCACGTTGCGGACCTCGCTGATCATCAGCGCCAGCAGGATCGGCAGCGGAAACTGAAAGATGAGCTTGTACAAGTTGATCAGCACCGTATTGCGCAGCACCTGATAAAATTTGTCGTCGTGCAGCAGCGCCTCGAAGTTTTGCAGGCCGACCCACGGGCTGCCCCAGATCCCTTCGCCGAGCCGGTAATCTTTGAACGCGATGATCGCGCCGAACATCGGGACGTACTTGAAAATCAGCAAAGCCGCGAGACCGGGCAAGAGCAGCAAGTACAGGTCGTAATCCCGAAGCGCGGCGCGCAGTCGGCTTCGCTTGCTCATTTACACACATCCTTCTCCTTGATGGAATCGCTTTCAACTCTGTGAGTTCAGTATAAAAAAAGAGAGCCGCCCCTTAAACGGGACAGCTCTACGATTAGGTGGCGGATCTTACGCCGTTGCGCAGCGGATCGACGGGGGCGGTCTTCAGCTTCAAGCGCACGACCGTGCCGACTCCCGGCCTGCTTCGAATGGAGACCCCGCAATCCGGGCCGTAGTACAGCTGCAGCCGCCGGTGCACGTTGCTGAGTCCGTACCCGCCGACCGTGCCGTCCAGCACGCCCGCCGCCGTCTCCCGGTCCATGCCGGCACCGTTGTCCGCGACGAACAGGACGATCTCCTCGCCGATCAGCTTGCCGCGCAGCAGGATGCGTCCGTCGCGTCCCGCCGCTTTGTTGATGCCGTGGATGATCGCGTTCTCCACGATCGGCTGCAGGATCAGCTTGATGATCTCGATGTGCTGCAAGCCGGGATCGAAGGAGAGATCCGTACGGAGAGCGCCGCCGAACCGGACATTCTGAATGTCGACGTAAGCCCGGACATGCTCGATCTCCTTTTCGAACGGAATCTTGTCCTTGCCGCGATTGAGACCGATCCGGAAAAACTTCGACAAGTCCGTCACGATCCTGGCAATGTCAGGCGCGCTCGACTTGAGCGCCATCCACTTGACCGAGTCGAGCGTGTTGTAGAGAAAGTGGGAGTTGATCCGTCCCTCCAGCACCTTCATCTCCTCCTGCTGCTTGTGCTGCGTGACGCGGTACACTTCGCCGATCAGATTCTCGATCTGCCCGGACATCTTGTTGAACCGCCGCTGCAGCAGGGAGATCTCGTCGCGCCCTTCGATCTTCACCGTCTCTCCGAAGTGCCCGTGCTCGATGCCCTTCATCTTGTCGGCCAGAACGGACAAGCGCCGCGTGATCCGGCCCGACAGCAGAAAGGCGAGTGCCGTAGCCAGCGCGATCAAGCCGGCCGACAGCAGCAGGATATAGACGCCGAGCATGTCGCTCTGATCGGCGATGTTCACCGTCGGGATGAGCGCGACGATCTTCCAGTCGACGTTGTCCAGCTGCTGGACCAAGTACAAGTAGGTCTTGCCTTCGTAACGGATCGTCCTCGCTTCGCGGTCCGTCCCTCCGCCCAGACGGAGAACGTCCGCCAGCGGCGCCTTGTCGATGCCGAGCCGCTCCGGCTCGTGGGAATAGGAGGTAATGACGGATTCATCCTTGATCAGCATCGCCTTGTAAGGAAGCGCGAGATTCATGTTTTCCAGCACGTCGGTCAGCGTCCGCTCCTCCACGTCGATCGCGATGACGCCGAGCGAGGTGGTGACGTTGTTGAAATCTTTCATCAGCCGCTGCAGCGAAATAATGCTTTTCGTCCCGGCATCCAGATAAGACGTCGGACCGAGGTATTTCCAGGCCATCATATTCTTCGCCTCGCCCAGCTCCCGGCGGTAAACGTCGAATTCGCCGTCGCTTAGCCCGAACAGGCTGATATTCTCGGTCGTATACAGCGCCGTGCTGGGCACGAGCAGCCGGATGCGGAAGATGTTGCGGCTCGTCTCGAGGTTATGCAGGATTTCCTTGATGTCCTTGTAGTCGTCCATCGTCTGTTCGGTCGTCAACTCGGACGCGCGGGCGCGCCTCAGCATCTGCTGCAGCTTGTCGTTCGTATATACGATATAAGAGATGTTCTCCACCTCGGTCAACCGGTAGGACAGGTTGATCGAAGTCTGCCGCAGCGCTTCGAGGTAGGCGCGGCTGGTTTGCTCCTGAATGATCGAGGACGATTTGCGGTAGGAAAAAAAGCCGATCGCGACCGTCGGCACGAGCACGAGCAGCGCGAACGCCACGAGCAGCTTGCTGCGGAGACTGGTGCGGGAATCGAACCGGCCCATCCATCGCCACATGCGCTTCACGCCCGATCCCTGAACTCGCTCGGATTCATGCCAACCTCGCGCTTGAACAGCTTCGTGAAGTATTTGCCGTCCTTGTATCCGATGCGCTCCGCCACGTGCTGCACGAGCAGGCCCGGCTCCTCCCGAAGGAGCCGCTTGGCCTCGGCCAGGCGGATTTGCGTGATGTAATCGTTTACAGTAATGCCGGCGTTTTTCTTGAAAAGGTTGGCCAAGTAGTTAGGCGACAGATGCACCGCCTCGGCCACTTGCGCGAGCGTCAGCTCCTGCCGGAACGCGGTTTGGATGTAATCCTTCACGGCCCGCACTGCCTTGCGTTGGTCGGACCCGCTCAGCGAGGCGGTCTCGGCGCCCGCGAGCAGCTCGTCCAGCTCCGCGTAGTCGTTCAGACCCGCTTGCTTCGCCGGTCCCGCGCTCAAATTTTCCACCAGCCGGTCCCGGACCCACGCTTGCGACAGCTCGTTCCGCCGTTCCAGACTGCGCAGCCGCTCCTGCCTGGTCCGATCCTCGTCAAGGTCGGCCACGACCTTGCGGACGACCTCCGCGAATTCTTCCTCGTGGAAGGGCTTGAGCAAATAGTCCACCACCTGCAGCTTCAGCGCCGAGCGGATATAATCGACGTTCTCGTGGCCGCTGATCATGATGACCTTGATCGCTTTGCCCTCGATATCGGCCTGCAGCCGGCGCGCGAGCTCGATGCCGTCCATCTCCTTCATCACCACGTCGGTGATCACGATGTCCGGCCGGATTCGGCCCGCCAGCTCCAGGGCTTCCTTGCCGTCCGATGCGGCCGCCGCCAGATTCAGCCGGTAAGACGCCCAGTCGATGCCCAGCCGCATCCCCTCGCGGATGACCTCCTCGTCTTCGACGATCATGCAGGTGTACATGGCCGCTCCCCTTCCCCATGCTAACTCCACTTAATATAACGCCTGCCCGGTCTGCTTGTCATGCCGCCCCTACGGCGTCTCAAGCGGCGCAAAGACCTTCTCCGTTCGGAGAAGGCCGCTGGTCTTATAACAGATAATAGTCTCCCGAGTCCTTGCCGGCCAGCGAATACCGTTGATAATGCTGGTAGTGGGCCTTGTACAGCTCTCCGTCCTTCGCGGGGGAGTAGGTCAGGAAGAGCTGCTTACGGCTGTGCTCCGACAGGTTCGGTCCGCTCTGATGCGGCGTGAAGGAGTGGAAGATGATGACGTCGCCCGGATTCGTCGCGACGATATGGCCGGTAGCGGGATCGATCTCGGCGATCTCCGCCGTGTTCATGTTGCGCAGCTCTCCCGCCGTCGAGCGCAGCCGGTCGTGGTAGCCGGAGAACAGCTCCAGTCCGCCGTTCTCCGCGGTGGCGCCGTCGATCGCGACCATGACGGAGATGAGCCCCTCGATCGGGAAGCCCTGCCACCACGACGCGTCCTGATGCATCGAATACCCGTTGGCCCCCGGCAGCTTGAAGATCAGCTTATCCTTGAAAAGCTTCGGCTCGTCGAGGTAAATATCCCGCAGCGGCGCCAGCAGCCGGTCGTCCTGCACGAGGTCGGCGAATACCGCGGAGATATCGTGAACGGGATCGAACCGTTCGATCTTGGTCTCCCCGTTCGCATAGCTCTTGTAGCCGGCGCGGATATTCTTCGGATCGGTGTAGTCGGAGAGCGTGAGCAGCTTGTCGCATTCGATCTGCAATACCTTGGCCTCGGCTTCGGTGAATACGTTTCGCAGGACCAGATAGCCTTGGCGATTGTAGTCTTCCAGCTGCGTCTTGCTCAGAAAGTTAAGCTTTTGTATCATTTGCGTCAGCCTCCATTTTTTTCTCGTTCTATATTTCTGAGCTCCTTCTACAATGCTATGATATGACTTGAATCGACTTACCTCCATGCATTGGATTCATCTATTTCATATACTTTTTTTCTGTTCGGGAGAGGGTGCGGCAGGTGGAGGTCAAAGCCTATTATTACAATGCGGGCAGCATGAATCAGTTCCGTTATCCGGAGGCTGCGTATGCGGGATGGGTCATTCTGGCGCCGCAGTCCGGGCGGTTTTCGTTCGCTATTGATGACGGCGCTGCGGCTGACGGGGGCGGGGCCGAGCGGACTGGTGCTGGAGAGGCTGGAGCTGGCGGAACTGGAGCTGGAGAGGCTGGGGCTGGCGGGACTGGGGCTAGGGCCGAGCCGTCCGGAGCTGGAGAGGCTGGGGCTGGCGGGACTGGGGCTAGGGCCGAGCGGTCCGGAGCTGGAGAGGTTGGGGCTGGCGGGACTGGGGCTAGGGCCGAGCCGTCCGGAGCTGGAGAGGCTGGGGCTGGCGGGACTGGGGCTAGGGCCGAGCGGTCCGGAGCTGACGGGGCTGTGGATGACAAGGCGGCAGTCGTTGAGGCAACGGGTGAGGCTTACAGTGGCGAGGCGGCGTTCGGCGAGCTCGTGATATGCCCGCCCGGCTTCGTGCTGAAGCGATCCATGCTGGAGCCGACCGCCTTCCACTTTGTCGAGCTGTCGGGCTTGGGCGGACTGGAGCTGCCCCCGGGCAAGGTGCGCATTCGCGACGTGCATCGGCTCGGCTCGACCTACGAGTACCTGGCCCGGCTGAGCGCGGAGCAGTCCTATCACGATCCTTCGGAAGTCGCCCATCTGATCCGCGACCTGCTGTTTCTCGTGCGGCGGGAGCAGGCTTCCGCCGTCGCCTCGCGGCGTGAGACGACCGAGCCGCTCATGCATCACGCCGCCGCGCTGATGGAGCGCGGCGCCTGCGAGCGGGACTTCTCGCTGCAGGACATCGCCGGGCAATGCGGACTGCGTGCTTCGCAGCTCAGCACGCGGTTCCAGGCCGCCTACGGCATGTCTCCGATCCGTTTCGCCACCTCCGTCCGCCTGGCCCGGGCCGCCAAGCTGCTCGTCGAGACCGACCTGACGCTGGACGACGTCGCCGAGCGCTGCGGCTACCAGAACGCGTTTTACTTTAGCCGCGTCTTCTCCAAACAAATGAAAATAAGCCCTTCCTTGTTCAGAAGGGCCAATCGGGTGTGAGCTTGGGCGTTTTTAGGGCTCAACCATAAATAGGTGTCAGAAGACAGTTATTTGGGCGATTTTTTGCAATAGCAAACAAATAGCTGTTAAAAGGCAGTTAATCGGCTTTATTTCTTGCAATTCCGGCCCGGAACCTGCAAATAGATGCCTATTGACACTTATTCAAAGAACTTGTCCGTGTGTCGGGCAAAATAGTTGCCTTTTAGCAGTTATTCGCGCATGGGGTGAGATGAGCAAGAGAGCTTGGCGAGCCCGTACGGAGATCCGCGGCGGCACTAATATGCTCGCGCCGCCGCCGGGCCCGTCGTCTCTCGCACGATGAGCTGCGTCGGCATAATGACCGCCGGCGGCGGCGCCTCGGGCTCGACGATCAGCCGGTCGAGCAGCTCGATCGCGCGGCGGCCGAGCGTCGGCATGTCCTGCCGCACCGTCGTCAGCGACGGGTGCACGACCCGCGCCTCGTCGATATCGTCGAAACCGACGATCGACAGCTCGGCCGGCACCTCGACACCAGCCTCGCGGGCTGCCTGGAGGGCGCCGATTGCCCCCTTGTCGGAGCCGCAGACGACGGCGGTCGGCCGCCGCGGCAGCGCAAGCAGCTGCTGCATCCCGCGATAGCCCGTCTCCTGCGCGAAGTCGCCGACAACGACATCGTCCTGCCCCACAGTTAAGCCCGCTGCACGCATCGCCTCATGGTAACCCGCGAGCCGCCGCTCGCCGACATACGAACCCGGCAGGCCGGCAATATAAGCGATACGGCGATGCCCGAGCTCGTGCAGGTAACGCACGGTGCCCTCCACCGCCGCCTTGTTGTCCGAGGAGATATAGCCGGCCCGCTTGCCCGTCAGGTTCAGGTCGATGAACAACGTCGGGATGCCCGACGCTACCAGCTTGTCCGCATCCAGCTCGCCCAGCTGGAAGCCGAAGGCGAGCACGCCTTCGACGTTGCGGCTGCGGCAGTGCTGCACGAAGTTGTACTCGGGATGCGCGGACAGCTGCGCGAGATAGATCAGATCGTAGCCCCGCTCCTTGAGCGCCTCGTCGATGCCGCCGAGCAGATGCACGAAAAAGGGATTGGACAAGCCGGCCGTCAGCAGGATGCCGATCGTCATCGACCGCCTGCCGACGAGCGAGCGGGCCGCCTCGTTCGGGCGAAACTGCATCTCTGCGACGAGCGCGAGCACCTTTTCCCGCGTCGCACGGCTGACCGTCGTGTAGCCGTTGAGCACCTTGGACACGGTTGCGACCGACACGCCGGCCGCCTTTGCGATATCGCGTATTGTAGCTGTCATCGCGTGTTCCCGCCTCCGTCTGCCCGGACTTGGATTCCGGTGCTATGTTGTTCCTACCATAACGCGAAGCGAGGCCGGAATGCAATCCGAGAGAAGAAGGACCACCGCAGGAGCCTTTCTTCGCATCGCCCTGATTGATGCCCTACACCAAGAAACTTTATATTCGTCCGTCCCCTTTTTCGCCGCCCGCGTTGCTCCCTCGCCGTAATAACCGCAAAATCAGTCTGTTAAGAAAATTCCATTTTCTGAGCGTGATTTGTTTTAAAGGTTGCCTAATCTGATAAAATGCCGTTTAGTCGGACCCCTCACAACCTGAAAGCTCCGACTCTCCGAACGCGCGTGCTTACCTCTCGTGAATTGCCTCGCGAATCGCCGCCGCAAGAGCGAATAGCCGAAACCTAATTTGTGCGAAACCGCCTAACGATGTTCATCCGACATCCGTTCCAATGAGCCTGCCTGTCGTCGCCGCGTCGTTTTTTCGCCGCAATGCCTGCAAATATACATCTAATTTCGCCGATGTCTATCCTTTCGAGAAGAAAAGATGCAGATGCGCAGGTATTTTCCTCCATCAGCCCCATTTCCGGCTTGTGTTTTGAATTTACCTGCACATTTGCAGGTATTTCATCAAACGCCGCGCGTCGGCAGAAAATACATGTACAAATGCAGGCTTTTCAGCCCGCCAACCCTCCGAAAAGCGTCCGCACGCCGAAAGCGCGCTTGCCTGTCACGAGTCGCCCCCAAATTGATGCTGCCTGCCCTGCACAAAAAGGCACAGACCGCGGCGTCCGCGTTCTATGCCTCTTGTGACATCTCTATCAACCCTTCAGCGCGCCATCCGCAAGCCCCTGCAAAATAAAGCGCTGGAATGCGATGAAGAAGGCGACGACCGGCAGGGCCGTCAGGACGAGCGAGGCGAGGATGCTGCCCCAGTCCTTGGTGTACTGGCCGAAAAAGCTGTTGGTCGTCAGGATCAGCGTGTACTTTTTCACGTCCGTCAGCACGAGGAGCGGCAGCAGGAAATCGTTCCACATCCACAGGATATTAATGATGGCGAGCGTGACCGTGATCGGCTTGAGCAGCGGCAGAATGATGCGGAAGAACGTATGCATCTCCCCCGCTCCGTCGATCGTCGCAGCCTCCTCCATCTCTCTCGGAATGCCTTTGACGAAGCCGTGGTAGAAAAAGACGACCATGTTCAGCCCCATGCCGACGTAAATCAGGCCGAGACCCAGCGTCGAGCCCTGCAGCGACAGATGCTTGACCAGCTGCGTCAAGGTGATCATGATGACGTTGAACGGAATCATCATCGAAGCGAGGAACAAGAAGAACAGACCCCCGCTGAGCTTGCCCGGCGTCCTCGACAGCTTGTAGCCGGCCATGGCGCCGAGCAGCAGCATCCCCGCCAGCCCTACGGCCGTCACGACAAGCGAGTTGAAGAAGCTCTGGACGATGTCGACGTTGTGGATCACGTAGTCGTAGTTCTTGAAGCTGAAGCTCGTCGGCCACGAAAGCACGGAGTGGAAGATTTCCTTCTGGCTTTTGAACGAGTTGACGACGGCCATATAGATCGGCAGGGCGAAAAAAACCGCCATGACGAGCAGGACGAGATTGGACAGGACGGTCCGGGGAACGGATCTGCGCGCGATCATGCTTCGATCTCCCTCCTCTTCATGACCTTGACCTGAATCAGCGTGAAGATCAGCACGATCAGGAACAGGATCATGGCCTTCGCGTTGGCGAAGCCGAAGCGGTAGTTATAGTTGAACGCTTCCTGGAAAATATGCATCGCCACGACCTCGGTCTTGCGTCCCGGGCCGCCGCCGGTGAGTCCGTAGACGACGTCGAACGTGTTAAACGCCGCATTCAGCGTCAGGAAAATGCAAATCGTCAGCGCTTGCGTGATCATCGGCAGCGTGATCGAGCGGAACATCTGCCAGCCGTTCGCCCCGTCGATGCGGGCGGCTTCCTTCAGATCCTGGGGGACGCCCTGGAGAGCGGCGACATAGATGATCATCATGTAGCCGGCGCCCTGCCAGAGCGAGACAATGACGATGGAGAAAAAGGAGATCTTCGGATCGCTCGTCCATGCCTGGTCGAGGAAGGGCAGCGAGACCTTCTCGGCGAGCTCCGGGAGCAGCTTCGTGAAGATAAACGTCCACATGAAGGCGCCGATGATCATGCTCATAAGATTGGGCATGAAGAAGACCGTCCGGTAGGCGCCCTTCGCCCGTCTGCGCGACTCGATGAGCAGCGCCAGCCCGAGGGCGATGGCGTTCTGGATCACGACCATGATTATCACGTACTTGAGCGTGAACAATATGGCCTGCATGAACGCATGGTCCCGGAAAGCTTCCGTATAGTTGGAGAAGCCGATAAACGAATAGGTGCGGGCGAGCCCGTTCCAGTTCGTGAAGCTGTAAGCCGCGCCCCCGACCATCGGCAGCAGGGTGAACACGGCGAAGAACAGCAGCGCCGGGGCGACGAAGATCGTGAACATGGTGTAACGGCGAAGCGCGCGCGGCATCTGAATCACCCTCCCTTCCATTCGAAGGCAGCTTCGGATCGAAGCTGCCTCCTGTCGTGCTGCGGACTATTGCTTGTTGAGCGCGTTCGCGTCGGTCCAAGCCTTGTCCATCGCTTTGATGACGTCTTCCTTGGACGAGTCCTTGGCATAGTAGCCCTGGAACAGCGTCTCGGATACGTTCTTGACGCCCGAAGGGATGCGGGGATCGTCGTAAGCCTTGCCCGCCTTCACGTATTCCGTCACGTCCGAGACCCACGGATAGGGGGTGAAGGTATGGCTTTTG
The DNA here is from genome assembly GCF_042683485.1 of Cohnella sp. GCM10020058. Lineage (NCBI taxonomy): Bacteria > Bacillati > Bacillota > Bacilli > Caryophanales > Paenibacillaceae > Cohnella > Cohnella sp. GCM10020058. The sequence continues at coordinate 52,593 of NZ_JBHUJV010000004.1, read as the reverse complement.
GCGACGGGGTTAAACATCATGCTTTCGTAAAATGCGCTCGAATCCTTGGCGTCCAGCATATAGTTGACGAGATCGAGGGACACTTCCTTCTGCTTGGAATCCGGAGAGACCGCGATCGACGTCGAGGTCGACAGATTGAGCAGCGTAGAAGCCGGGTCGTCGTTGATCGGCATGGCCGCGACGCCGAGCTCGAATTCCGGGTCGTTCTTCAGGATCGCCTCCGCGAACCACGGGCCCTGAGCCGGCCACATGGCGATATTGCCCTCCGCGAACTGCGCGGTCGACTGATCGCCATCCAGCTCGAACACCTTCTTGTCCCCGAACTCGCGCAGCATGTCCATCGCGTCCGTCAGGCCGTTCAGCTCCGCGTAGGAAGCCTTGCCTTCGTCCATTCTTTCGACGAAGCCTTTGTTGGCCGAGCTGTTCAGGGCGCCCACGGCGAGCGTCGGGAAGCTCTCGGCCATCCACGATTCCTTGAGCGCGATCATGAACGGCTGGATGTTTTTCGCCTTCAGCGTTTCTCCCAGCTGCTTCATTTCCGACACCGTCTCCGGCAGCTTCAGGTTGTTTTCGCGGAAAATCTTCTTGTTGTACAGCATGCCCCACCCGAGGCTCTCGAGCGGCACCGCGAGAATCTTGTCGTCGTAGGTAACGCCCGACTTGACGCCGTCCAGCAGCTCCGAGACGAACGGCTGGTCGCTGAGATCAGTCAAGTAGCCGGCGCGGTAAAAGCTCGGGATGTCGTTGACGGCATGCAGCGTGAAGACATCGGGGCTGTCTCCGCTGGCCATGCGCGACTTGAGAATCTGATCGGCCGTATCGGAGCTCGGCATCTCCAGACTGATGTTCACCTTGATGTTTTTTTCCGCCAGCTCTTTCTTTTTGAACTGCTCGAAGTAGCTCTCGAACTGGGTCTTGAAGCGGGGCAGGCTGACGAACACTTTGAGGTTGACGGTTCTCGCGGCCGCGCCGGAGGCGTTCCCGTTCCCGGTCGCGCCGGATGTATCGTTATCGGACCCGCAGGCGGCGAGCGTGCCGCCCAGCAGCGTCAAGGTCAACAATGCAGGAATTTTCTTATTCATAAGGGCCAATCCTCTCCTGGTGGATGTCGATCGATCGTCTGCAATCAGTATAGCAAGCGCTGTCGCGACCGGGATCAGACGATATTGGCTCCACGAATAGGACAATATTAAGGTGCCCGGCCCTCCCGCATTCGCCCGGGCGTCTCGCCGAACTGGCTCTTGAACAGGCGGTTGAAGTACGTCACGTCCTCGTACCCGACGGACAAAGCGATATCCTTGATCTTCAGCTCGCTGTCGCACACCAGGCTTCGGGCTTTGTCCATACGCAGCCGGATGACGTATTCGGTCAGATTGACGCCGGTCTGCGCCTTGAACGCCTTGCTGAGGTATTCCTTGGTTACGTAAAAAGCTTCCGCCACGGATTCCAGGCTGATCTGGCGCTCGTAGTTGCGGCCGATATAGCTTTTGATCTCGCCCATGTCGAGCCTGTCCTTTTTCTTGCGCTTGGCGGCGATATGGCCGATGGCCGCCCCGTAAAGCCCGGACAGGCCTTCGACCAGCGCTTCTGGAGATGCCGTCCCGCGCGGACGCGGGGACGGCTCGGGGAGGTCGCCGCGCGCCGCAATCTCCTGCATGGAACCGTCCGACCGGACGACGAAGTCCTCAAGCAGCAGATATAACTCCATGTACAATTTACGCAGGCCCGCTTCGTTCGCATATGCCCGCTTCGCCAGTTCCGCGTCCAGGCGGCCGAATGCCTGCCGGGTCCCCTGAAGGTCAAGACCGTTCAAGTACCGGGCCAGCTCGCGCTTGGTCTCCGACGTCAGCGCCTGCAGCGCCTCGTCCGTGTAATGGACGGAGCTGAGCTCCCGTTCGCGCTGCGCCTCCGCCTGACGGAGCTCGCGCACGCATTTCCCCAGCGCGCCGTTCAGCTCGTCCTCGTCGATCGGCTTCAAAATGTAAGCCGACGCCTTGTAGTCGATCGCATGCTTCGTATATTGAAAGTCCGCGTGCCCGCTGATGACGATAACCTTGGCCTCGTTGCCCTGCTCGTTCAGCTTGCGGATGAGCTCGGTCCCTTCCATCCCCGGCATCCGCATATCGAGCAATACGATATCCGGATGCGTCTTGGCGATCAGCGACAGGCCATCGTAGCCATTCTCCGCTTCCCCCGCGACTTCGATGCCAAGAGATTCCCAGCGGCCCAGGCTTCGGATCATCCGCCGGCTCCAGACTTCATCGTCGATGATGACAGCCTTCATCCGTCTTTCTCCTCCCTCTCTCCCGCCATCCCCGGATCGGCCGGGAGATGAATCTCGATCGCGGTGCCGGCCCCTTCCACGCTGTCGATGCGAAGGCCGTATGCCGCGCCGAAGCGCAGCTTGATCCGCGCGTCTACATTGCGCAGGCCCAGGCTCTCCGATTCTCTGTATAGCGCCCCATTGGCATCCAGCGCCCGGCGAAGCTCGGCCAGCCGCTGCGGCTCGATGCCCTCCCCGTTGTCCGCGATGCGGATGACGGCGACGTCGCCCTGCAGCTCGGCGCCGATCGCGATCTGCCAGTCGTCCAGCTTGCGCCGGAAGCCGTGCTCGAAGGCATTCTCCACGATAGGCTGCAGTGTCAGCAGCGGGATCGGCAGCTTCTCGAATGCCTCCGGCAGCCGCTCGTCCACTTTCACCTTGTTCGGGAATCGCATTTCCTGGATATACAGGTAGTTCCGCATATGCTGCCAATCCTCGCGGAGCGTCGCGGCGTCGGGCAGGCTGCGGATGCTGTAGCGGAACATGCCTCCGATCGCCTTGACGATCTTGTGGATCTCCGGCACGTTCTTCTCCAACGCCATGCCGCTGATGAGCTGCAGCGTATTATGAAGGAAATGCGGGTTAATCTGTGCCTGCAGCGCCTTGACCTCCGCGGTGCGCTTCGCGATCGTCGCCTCGTACTCGAACTGGATCAAGCCTTTAATATTGTTCACCATGAGTTCGAAGCTGTTCTCCAGCAGCCCGATCTCATCCTGGCGGTTGCGGCTCGCGACAAAGTCCGTCTTGATCCAATCGAGCTTGCGCATGTAGCGCACCAGATTGGTGATCGGCTTGGTCATCATGTAGGCAAACAGGACGGACAGCGCGATGCAGACACAGACGACGCCCGCCCCGATCCAGAAGCTGCTGCGGATGATGTCCTCGCTGCTGCGTGCGATCAGGTCGCCCGGCACGAGCTTCACGACGGAGAAGAACGTATAAGGCACCTCGCTGCGAAAAAGGTACGTGTCCCCGATCTTTTCGAAAGAAGCCAGGCTGCCAGGTTGCGACTTCAAAGCGAGCAAGAGCCCTTCCGACTCGGACGCCGGCGCTTCGGCCTGCGGCGAATACAGGATGTTGCCGTCGCCATCCACGAGATAGACGCGGGCGCCCTCGTCCTTGCGCAGCGCGCTCAGCATGCGATCCATCAGGCTCCACTTCACGTCGAGCGCCGCCGCGCCGAGCGGCTTGCGATCCTCGAAGCGGTTGATGGGACGCATGAGCATGAAGCTTTTCTTGTCCGTATCGTTCGCGTAGTTCAGCTTGCTATGTTCCAGGTCGAAGGCCATCCAGCGAACCGAGGCCAGCGGTGAGGCGTTCCTGATGCTCTCCTCGTAGCCGCTGACGACATAGGTCTTGCCGATATTGTCCACGTCGAGCATGACCCTGTTCAGCACGCTCTGATTGGCATAGTAGATCGAGGAGAGCTTGTTGTTGATATAATCGTTGGCCCGGTAAAATTGCGTGATGTCGTCGTTGTCCAGCTTGCCCATACGATCCGAGATCTTGTCGTCGATAATGATGGCGTTCAGCAGCTCGTCGAGCTGGCTGAGCTTCTCCGACATGTACTCGCTGACGGTAGAGAGCTGGGAGCCATTGAATTGGATCATCTCCCGCTCCATCGCATGAGACGACCTCGCGATCGCCATCGCGGTGACCGCAGTAATGGGCAGGATCGAGAGCAGCAGCATGAACAGAAGCAGCTTGTTGCGGAGCCGGCTGCGAAACGGATCGAATACGCGGGAACGCCAGCCGCCGCGGCCGACCGGCGGACGGTTCTCCGGGGGCTGACGGCGGCGCGCGCCGGCAGCGGAAGATGAGGCAGCCATACGGCGATCAAGCCTCCTTGTCGTCGAGAATGACGAGAGGCATCCCCCGGTCTCGCGATCGGAGGATGCCTGTCGAACTTAATATAAGTGCGCGAGTGGAATTCTCTTGTTAGCTCTCGTCCCCCGGCCATGCCGCCTTGTCGGCGATGACCGTCACATCGGCGTGCTCCTGGAGATAGCTTGACGGCACGAGCGCCGTCACCTCGCCGCGGAGCGTCCGGCGCAGGATGTCGCGCTTGCCTTCGCCGGAGGCGAGCAGCAGCACTTTTTTGGAGCCGAGCAGCACGTCCATGCCTGCCGTGAGGCTGTGGCGCGGGACCCGGTCGAGACCGCCCCAGTAGACGGCGTTGCTGTGCAGGCTCTTTTCGGTCAGCGGCACGGCGCGGGTCGGCGCGTCCGCCGGCGATGGCGGCTCGTTGAAGCCGAGGTGCCCGTTCGGTCCTAGACCCAGAATCGTTGCGTCGAAGCCGCCCGCCTCGCGTACCTTGGCGTCGTATTCCCTCGCGGTCGCCTCCGGATCGGACGTATTCTCGTCGAGCAGCACGAGCTGGTCCTCGCGCAGCGCCCACGGCTCGGCGACCGAGCGGCGCAGCCAGCCTTCGAGGGAGCGGGGATCCTCGCGGGTAATGCCGAGGTAGCCGTCCAACTGGAACGCCCGGATATCGGAGAAGCCGACTTCGCCCCGCTCCTGCATCGCCGACAGCTCCTCGTACATGCCCATGGGCGTATTGCCCATGGCCAGCACGACGGCGGCGTCGGGCTTGTCCTTCACGATGGCCTGCAGCCACTTGGCCGCTTCGCGGCTCATCTCTTCATAGTTTTCGGCAACGATTAAGTTTATCATGAACGCGCCCTCCTTATTTCAGCAGGCGCTCGGGCAGGTAAGCCCGGTGCGCATGCGCCATTTCGTCGTACAGCTTTTCCGCGCGGTCGATCGAATAGACGAGCGGATGGCTCGCCAGCGCCCGGATGCCGTCGATCCGCGAGCCGCTCCAGCCGGCTTCGGCCGTCAGCGCCTGGTATTCGCCGAGCATCTTCACGAGGCCGGATACTTGCTTCGGCATGAAGCCCTGCGCGATCGGGGCGATGCCGTTGCGGTCGACGAAGCAAGGTACCTCGACGACGCGGTCCGCCGGGAAATCGGAGATGGCGCCGTTGTTGCGAACGTTGCAATGCCATACTTCCTTGCGGTCGTTGAAGACGGCGTCCATGACGTCGAAGGCCAGCTCCAGCTCGTGGATGCCCCCGCGGCTGCGGTTCGGATCGAGCACGGGGTCGGCGCTCTCGGCTTGCTCCGTATAATGTTTCCAATAATCCGGCACCTTAGCAAGAATATCCTGCGCGCGGGTCGTCGACTTCGCCTGCAGCTGCTCCAGCACTTCTTCCTTGTAGTAGAAGTATTGGAAGTAATCCGCCGGGAGGGCGCCCATCGTCACCGCGAGCTTCAGCATGCGAAGCTGGTGGCGGCTGACGGAAGGGTCGTCCTTCAGGCGCTCGTAAGCTTCCGCGAGCAGCGGCATCATGTCCTGCCCTTTGTACAGATGGCGGTTGGACCAGCAGTTGTGGTTAAGTCCGATCATCGTGACGTCGATCTCGCTCGGGTCGAGCCCTGCTGTCTCTGCAATCCACTGCGGGAAAATGATCGGACCTTCGCACAGCGACACGACCTTGATCGGGCTGTGATGCGTGATCGCTTCGGATACGATGTTGACAGGGTTCGTGTAATTGAACAGCCACGCGTTCGGGCAGATCTCCTCCATGTCGCGCACGATCTCTTTGATGACATGAAGGGAGCGCATCGCCATGAAGAAACCGCCGGGCCCTTGCGTCTCCTGTCCGATGAAGCCGTGCTTCAGCGGGATGCTCTCGTCGAGGTAACGAGCCTCGAAGCCGCCCGGACGGAAGCTCGTCAGCACGGCGTCCGCCCCTTGCAGCGCGGCACGGCGGTCCGTCGTCGTCGTAACCTTGATGTCGGCACCGAGGTTGTCCGACATCTGCTGCGACATCTTGCGCACGATCTCGAGCCGCTCCTCGTTCAGGTCGACGAGCACGACCTCCGAGCCTTTGAAGTTGGCGCCCTCGCCTTGATGAATGAAGCTCGCTACCGTTCCTGCGGCGCGAGTGCTGCCGCCGCCGATATATACCATTTTGATCGCTGCCATAGCTGATCTCTCCTTAGAGGTTGCGTGTTATTCGAGGCTGTGTATTATTCGAGGTTGCGTGCTATTCGGCCGTGCGAAATAAGCCCAGCTCGGCGACGGACGCCGTCAGCGTCGGCTCATCCATCGGGAAAGGCTGTGCCGAATCGCGGTCGAGCGCCATCAGCACCGCGCCGATGACCGGCTCGTATGCGGCTTCCGCGATGCGAAGGCCGGGATACGCAGCCGTCAGGCTGTCCGTCACCGCTTCGGTCAAGATCGCAGGACGCGCCTTGAACAAGCTGCCCGACAGAATGACGACCGCCTCGCTCGCCTGGATGCCGAACTTGGCGAGACCCGCCTCGACGTAGCGCGCGTTGCGCCGTCCGAACGCCCGGACGAGCTGAACGGCCGCATCGTCTCCAGCGCCTGCCGCTTCAAAGACAAGCGGCGCCAGGTACTTCTTGGAGCCGAGCTTGCCTTGGATCCAATGCTCCATCAGCGTATCCGCGTCCGCCAGCCCGTAGTGGGCGAGGATGCGCGGCTTCAGCTGCGTCGCCGGGCCGAGCCCGACGTCCGAATCGAGCGCCGCCCGCAGCGCGAGGCTGCCGAGCGACTCGCCGCCCGAATCGTCGTCGCGGACATGATAGCCGTATATGAACGGCGACTCGCCGGGTCGCAGGATGGCGGCGTTCGTACCGGTCCCGATGCAGAGCACCGCACCGGCGGACGACGACGTGCCGCCGCGGTAGGCGATGATGCAATCGTTCACGACCGTCACGTCCGCAACGCCCGTCGCGCCCTTGAGCGCTTCGCGCAGCAAGGCGTATTCATAGGGAAAATCCGCGCCCGTCATGCCGGCGTGAACGCTCTCAATGTCACAAGCCTCTGCCTCCGCCCGGCGCAGGGCGTCGGTCACGGCTTCTTTTACGCGATCCATGCTGTGATCCATGCCTTGTATGCTGTGACAGCTCCCGCCCGCGTACCCTGCGGCTACGATGCGTCCGGATCGGTCGGCGAGCGCGGCGATCGTCTTCGTGCCTCCTTGGTCGAGTCCCAGCTTGTATTTCATGTCTGACACCTACTAAGTCGTATTGGCTTGCCGTGTACCTATCGTACACCGCCCGCTTGCCGCGCTCTCCCTCAATACGACTGAGGACTAATGCAATCTTACTGCTGGCCGCGCACCTGACTCGGCGTCTTGCCGACGTGCTGAACGAATACGCGGTTAAAATTCGACAGGTTGCGGAACCCGCACTCCGCCGCGATATCGATAATCTTGCGGTCGGTCGTCTCCAGGAGATGGACGGCTTGTCCCAGCCGGATCTCAATGCAATAGTTCAGAGGCGACATGCCCACGATCTGCTTAAAAATTGCGCTGAAGCGCGAGGGGCTCAGATGAATGAGATCGGCCATCTCCCGCAGCGACCACGGCCGGGCCGGATCCTGGTGGACGGCCTCGAGCACGCTGCGCACGAGCGGCTGCTTGCTGCGGGTTTCGATCGAAGCCGGGGATGCCGATCGGGAAAAGTGACGGTTCACGTAAGCGAGGAAACGGGCCATCTGCGCCCGGATGATCGTTCGATAAGAGGAGGACTGCGTCTCATGCTCCTCCTGCATGTCCATCAGGATGGCGCGCAGCTCGTTCATCCTGGGATGGTCGCGATCGAGTACGTTGCCGAAGCGAAGGCCCATCTCCACAAACGGCGCTAGCAGCTCGGGATCGTACCGCTGATCCGCGGCCAGGAGCGCGGAGTCGAATACCGTCACCTGCAGGACCAAGTCCCGCGTCTCGAATGCCCGGTGCAGATCGCTCGGGCTGAGCAGGACGATATCGCCCTGCCGGATCGGGTAGGTCGTGCCGTTGATGAGATACATGCCCTCGCCGTGCTTCACATAGTTGATCTCCAGGCTATCGTGCCAATGCAGTCGGTTAAAGTCCGGGAAAACACCCTTCGTATCGCCGATGTCGAAGGGAAAGGCTTTGGCCAAATCCAGCAAGTCGCGGGCTACCGTCCCCATCGCGATGACCTCCGTATGCGTATGTGTTCGATCCGGGATCGTCTTTGGGATCATCATAGCACTATCGTTTCGCAAAATCGAAACTTCCTGAGGCCCGTGCGGACCCAATCGCCGCTTACCGCTTTTTTTTGCGAATCAATATGTGTTATACTATTGATCACTGTGGCCCCGTAGCTCAGCGGATAGAGCACACGTTTCCTAAACGTGGTGTCGGATGTTCGATTCATCTCGGGGCCGCCAGTTCCTACCTTCAATCGCCAAGAAGCCTCCTAAGTCGCATTGCGACGCATGGAATGGCTTCTTTTTTGTTATTGACGAACGTCCAATTTAAAAATATTATCCAGATATATGCACCAAAAGGAGACTCTGTATGTACGGAACGCGTATCGGCGCCGGAAGAACGGCCGAAATCTACGAGCATGGCGAGCAGCGCGTCCTCAAGCTGTATCTTCCGGGATTGGCCGAGGAGCAGGTTGAGGCGGAATATCACGTCAGTCAGGCCGCCTGCCGGGCAGGTATCCGGACGCCTAGGCCATTGGAGCGCGTACGGCATGCCGACCGGCATGGCATCGTCTTTGAGAAAGTCGCCGGCGTTACGATGCTCTCGTCGCTGGTGCGCCGCGAAGGTACGCTAGCGCGGGAAGCCGGGCGAATGGCACAACTTCACAGCCAGGTTCACCGCATATCGGTGCCGGGACTGCCCAGCCAGAGAAGCAGCCTCCAGGCGCGGATCGCTTGCGCCCCCCTGCTGACCGATGAGGAAAAGAAACGTCTGGGCCTGCTGCTGCGGGACCTGCCCGACGGCGATCGTCTCTGCCATGGAGATTTTCACCCGGACAACGTCATGCTGGGCGAACTAGAATGGATCATCGACTGGATGACGGGAACGAGCGGCCATCCGGCGGGCGATGCGGCCCGGACCGCGCTGCTGCTGCAATACGGCAGCGTCCCGGACGAGGCGCCGGACGAGGTGGTCGCATGGCTGGCCGACATGCGCGCCGAATTGCTCGACGGGTACCTGCTCGCTTATACGAAGCAGACCGGCACGACGCGCGAGCAGATCGAGCGCTGGATGCCTCCCGTCGCCGCGGCGCGTCTATGCGACTGGATCCCCGAGGCGGAGAAGGAAGCGTTGGCGGCATCTATCCGGCGGTCGATCGGACAGGAAGAGCTCGAATGACTCGACGCGCATGGCTCTTTGGCGCAGGAATGAGATTAAATCACACGACCCTATGGAGGGAAGCACTCTCTATGCCGAAGTCTTTAAGAGTTATCCTGTCCCTGACGCTCATGCTCCTCTTGCTCGCACAGCCCATGTATGCCGCGGAGAAGTCCGTCAAGATCAAGATTACGGTCACGAGCATCGAGCTGGTGGAAAACAATCACGTGGGAAACGAGTGGTATACGGAAGCTTCGGTCAACGGCAAGACGGTCACCGAAGGCTCGTCCGTAACGCTGACGCTCAAACCGTCCGCAGCGGTTAAATTACAGGCATATGCGCAAGAACAAGACAAAATCCCCGATGAAGGCGAGGCCACCGTCTCTGTCAAAGCCTCGTCGATCGCAAAGACGACGAACAAGGCGCTGAGCGTCACTGTCACGGAAAATAGGGGGCGCTACTCCGGCAATACGGCAACCTGGAAATTTACTTTCAAGATGCAGAAGGTTGCCTAGTATAGCTTGCACCAGAAAGGGAGATCCGGCATGACGACCGCAGCTACCGCGCTATACTTTGTCCGGCATGCGGATTCTCCCTACATCCCCGGCAAGGAACGCGCAAGAGGGCTGTCCGAACGCGGACAATCGGATGCGCTGCGTGTGAGCCTGACGCTAGAGGATATTCGGTTCGATGCCTTCCTATCCAGCCCTTATGAGAGAGCGATCCAGACCATCCGGCCGATCGCCGGGGGCCAGCCTATTTTGATGTTCGAAGATTTAAGGGAACGCGACATCGGCGAGATCGCCGGTACGCCGTTTTATGCGGCCAAACAGCAGGTTTATCAAGACTTCGGCCTGTCTTTTCCAAAAGGAGAGTCCTCGCAGGCGGCGCAGCAGCGGGCGGTCGCCGTCATTCTCGATATGCTTCGCGCCAGACAAGGCCAGAACCTGCTGATCGGCACCCACGGCGATATCATGACGCTCATTTTTAACTACTTCGACCCCGCTCATCGCTTTGAATTCTGGCAGTCCACGTCGATGCCCGATATTTACAGGCTTGCGTTCCAGGGCGAGCGTTTCATCCAAATAAACCGGCTTTGGCACGTCGAATAAGGGCGCGCAGCCCAGCCGGCCAGCAAGATTCAACGATTTATCACCATGCGAAGGTAGAGCCGTTCCGCTTGCTCGAATATGATTTTGCCCGCCGATATCGCGAGCCCGAACGCCAAGCCCCGCCATGCGCTGTCCCAACCATCCAATACTCCGTACAGCAATCCGAGGGCGACGGGCATTAGCGTCACTTCCAGCACCAGTCGTCTCTTCCAATAAGGACCGGAGATTTTTCGTGTGGCGAAGCCCTCTATTTTCATCTCCCGATTGTACCGGACCAGCGAACCGGCCATCGTCACGATGACCACGACGATCAAGTAGAGCTCGCCCCGGATCCCATACAGCGCACCCGACAAGACACCGACGAAGAATGCAACGAACAGCACGTTCAAGACGATTCGATCCAGGCGCCGCACCGTTTGCTTCTCTTCTTCATGCCCGCCAACCTCTCTCTGCATGCCGACACTCCCCTCTGCTTAGATCAGATACCGGAGATACACGTAAACGCTCGAGATGACGACGGACAGCAGCATCAGCGGCAAGCCGATCTTTAAGTATTGGACGAACCGGATCGGATGTCCCTCCTTGCCGGCCATGCCGGCGACGATCAGGTTGGCGCTCGCGCCGATGAGCGTGCCGTTGCCGCCGAGACACGCGCCAAGCGCCAAGCTCCACCAGAGCGGCTCAAGGTTGCTCACGCCCATGCTGCCCATCTCCTGAATCATCGGGATCATGGTAGCCACGAACGGGATGTTGTCGATAAAGGCGGACGCGATCGCGCTCAGCCACAGGATAAGCATCGAAGTCGCGACCAGGTCTCCCCCGGTGAGATCGATCGCCCGCTTCGCCAGCTCGGCGATGACGCCCGTCTCGACGAGCCCAGATACAAGCACGAACAAGCCGACGAAGAAGAAAATCGTCATCCACTCGACCTTGGTGAGGGCCTGCTCCAGCTTATGCTCGCCTGTTAACAGCAGCAGCAAGAAGGCGCCGGCCAAAGCGACGGTCGCGGACTCGAGATGAAGCATTTGATGGGTGAAAAAGCCCAGCAGCGTCAGCCCGAGGATGGCGAGGCATTTGCGCAGCAGCTTCGGGTCGGTCAGGAGCTCCTTCTCGCTCATCTCCATAATTCCCCGCTTCAGCTCGTCGGTCGTCCGGATCTTTTTGCGGAACATCCAAATGAAGAGCGGTACGTATGCGGCCATGACCAGGGTGGCGATCGGCGCCAGATTCGCGATAAAGGCCATGAACGTAAGCTCCGGCACTGCGCTGCCGATCATAATGTTCGGCGGGTCGCCGATCAGGGTCGCCGTCCCCCCGACGTTGGATGCGATAATCTGCGTGAGCAGGAACGGCACCGGATTGACGCGCAACTGCCGCGTGATGCTGAAGGTCACCGGCACGATGAGCAGCACCGTCGTCACGTTGTCCAGAAACGCCGAGCAGGCTGCCGTGATTAGAGACAGCAGGATCAAAATGCGGATCGGCTCGCCTTTCGCTTTTTTGGCAGCCAGCACGGCGATATATTTGAACATCCCCGTCTCGGCCGTCGTGCTCACGATGATCATCATGCCGATCAATAGGCCCAGCGTGTTGAAGTCGATATGATGGATCGCCGTCTCTTGGTCGACGATGCCGAGGACGACCATGAGCAGGCCCCCGATCATCGCGACAATGGTCCGGTGGATCTTCTCCGAGATAATAATGGCGTAGATGACTAGAAAAATGCCGATCGCCCAAATCGCTTGCTGTTCCATCCAGAACCTCCATTAATTATGCGGGGACTGTTCTCTTCACAAGAATAGCTTTGCAGTAAAATAAGGCTCCTGGCGCGGTTTTCCGCGCCATAGACCTGTAATATCTATTAGCCGCTCGTCCATGCCACGCTCTGCAGCAACCGCTGCTTCATGAGCTCAAGCACAAAATCCGTATAGTAATCCTTGCGAACGATGACCTTGTATTCGTGGTCCGGATAGTGGTAGAAGAGCACATCCGTGTACACGCGATTTTCGTCAAACGCTTGGCGCACCCGCTCTACGCCCGCCAGCACCGACGGTTCCTCGGTCGCGAGGATAATGCGGAACTCTACGTCGTTCTCGTTAGCGGATTCGCTTATGCGCAATATGGATTCATCGAATCGATAGCTGAGCATGCGGCTTCCTCCCTTGCATCAGATGAGATATCGAAAATAAACGTACACGCTGGACACGACGATGGACAGCAGCATGAGCGGAAAGCCGATCTTAAGGAATTGGACGAACCGTATCGGATATCCTTCCTTCCCCGACATGCCGGCGACGATGAGATTCGCGCTCGCGCCGATGAGCGATCCGTTGCCGCCCAGGCAAGCGCCCAGCGCAAGGCTCCACCAGAGCGGCTCAAGGTTGCTGACGCCCATATTGCCCATTTCTTGAATCATCGGAATCATCGTTGCGACGAACGGGATGTTATCGAGAAACGCGGAGGCAATCGCGCTCAGCCACAAAATAAGCAGGGAAGTCGCGACCAGATCGCCCCCTGTCAGGTCAATCGCTTTCTTCGCGAGCTCGGCGATGACGCCCGTCTCGATCAAGCCCGATACGAGGACGAACAGGCCGACGAAGAAGAAGATCGTCATCCATTCTACTTTTGTGAAGGCCTGCTCCATCATATGCTCGCCGGTGAGAAGCAGCAAGATGAAGGCGCCGGCCAGCGCGACTGTTGCCGATTCGAGATGGAGTAGCTGATGGGTGAAAAAACCGACCAGCGTCAGTCCCAAAACGGCCACACACTTGCGAAGCAGCTTCGGATCGGTGAGTAGCTCCTTCTCGTTCATCTCCATGATGCTGCGCTTCTGCTCTTCGCTCGTCTGGATTTTTTTGCGGAACATCCAAATAAAGAGCGGTACGTAGACGGCCATGACAATAATGGCGACGGGTGCCAGATTGTTGATGAACGCCATAAACGTCAGCTCCTTGACGGCGCTGCCGATCATGATATTCGGCGGATCGCCGATCAGGGTCGCCGTCCCCCCGACGTTGGAGGCGATAATCTGCGTGAGCAGGAAAGGCACCGGATTGACGCGCAGCTGCCGCGTGATGCTGAACGTCACGGGAACCATGAGCAATACCGTCGTCACATTGTCGAGGAAGGCGGAGCCGACCGCGGTTATGAGCGCCAACAGCACGAGGATGCGCACAGGCTCGCCCTTTGCCTTTTTCGCCGCCAGCACCGCAATATACTTGAATACCCCCGTCTCGGCCGTCGTGCTCACGATAATCATCATGCCGATCAATAGGCCCAGCGTGTTGAAGTCGATATGATGGATCGCCGTCTCCTGATCGACGATGCCAAGGGCGACCATGAGCAGTCCTCCGATCATGGCCACGATGGTCCGGTGTATCTTTTCCGAGATAATAAGTGCGTAGATGACCAGAAAAATGCCGATTGCCCAAATAGCTTGCTGCTCCATAAGGCCCTCCCTTATACAATTGATGGAAATAGGATGTCCGCAACCGTCCGGCATATGCCCTTTTATCCATTTGGAGAACCCGAAAAAAGCAAAGAGAAGCCCACCAAATGGCAGGCTCCTCCGGTAAATCCCGATATGCGGTTACTGTTTATGATATATGACGGAGCGGCGGTTGTAAACCTGATCGTCTAAGCCAGCCGGTTTACGCCTCCGGGTAAACGATCCTTGCGTCGCCCCAATCCGCGTGATCCCAGTCGCCGCCGGCGACGCCGTTCGTAACGACAAGCTTCAGCTCGCTTGCGCCGCCGATGTCGAGGTCGATCAGCTGCGTCTCGGAGGTCGCCGTCATGACGCCGCTGTCGAACGCCTTCACGCCGTCCAGCCAGACCTCGAAGCTGACGTCGCCGTTGCCGTAGGTCTCGTCGTCGACGCCGACTGCGACCTGGAACCGGGCGTAGGCACCGCCGAGCGTATAGACGATCTCGGAGGCAGCATGCGTGCCGAGTCCCTTGGCGTAGACGATGTCGTTCAGCGTGATCGGCTTGCCGTCCGAGGACTTGTCGCGCTGGATATTGCCCCAGCCCGCCGTGCCGGAATCCCAGGCGTAGTCGCTGAGATAGACGGTCGAAGACGCAGGCGGCGTCAGCGTGGCGACGACCGGATCGCTGGCGGCCGAGCGGTTGCCCGCCGCGTCCTTCGCCTTGACGGTGAAGGCTTGCGACGTCCCCGGGAGAAGGCCTTCGGCGTTGTATGAGGTAGCCGCCGCGCCCGTCGTCGTGCCGACCAGCGCGCTGCCGCGGTAGATCTCATAGCCCGTGACGGCTTTATTGTCCGTGGACGCGGTCCAGAAAAGGCTCGCGCTCGTGCCGGTGACCGCGGTCACCGCGAGGCTTGTCGGCGCCGTCGGCGGTTCGGCGTCCGGCAGCTCCGTCGTCACGGCGAGCGACGCACTCGCGTCGGAGACGTTGCCCGCGGCATCGCGCGCGCGGATCGTGAAGCTGTACGCCGTGGCCGGTGCTAGACCGGTCACGGTGTAGGCAATCTCGCCGGGCGCCGTCGAGCCGGCCAGCGTGCCGTCGCGGTAGACATCGTAAGCGACAACGCCGACATTGTCATAGGCGGCGCTCCAGGTCAGGCTGACCGCTTCATCGGTTTTGGATGCAACCGCCAGGTTGGCGGGTGCGTTAGGCCTCTTGGTATCGGGCAGGCCCGGCCGGACGAGGATGATTTTCTCCTTCAGGTTAGCGCGTCCTTCGTTGTCCCAGACGACGAGCGTCACCCGGTATGCGCCGGGCTGATCGTAGACGAAGGTCGGGCGGGTCGAGGCGCTCGGCAATCCCGTGCCGAAGTCCCACAGATAGGTCGCGATCGACCCGTTGTCGGTCGACCTGCTGACGAACGTCGCCGGCTCGCCTACCCGCACCAGAAGCGGGCTGTCAAAGTCGGCCGTCGGCTTGGGATTGGCAAACCCGCGCGAGGCCGGCTGCGCATTGCTCTTGTTGCCGTACACCACATTGCTCGTCCACTCCAGATGCTGGGCTGCCGCAGGATACGGATCGATCGCCACGTCTTTGTTGCCATAGATGATATTTTTCGTGAAGCTAAGGCGATCGACGCCGGGCGCGTCCGTGATCTCGATCGCTTTGCGACCGTTGTTCGCGATCAGATTGCTGTCGAACGTCAGATTTTGCGCATTGCCGTGAATCCGGACGCCGTTGCCCTCATAGCCGGGGTAGGCGGCCTTCGGATTGCCGAGCTGAGTGTCGATGAAGCTGTTGCGGTAAAAGTATTGATACTGCTCGGTCTCGCTCGAGCCCGCACCCTGCAGCTGCATGCCCCACATGACCATATTCTTGACCATGTTGTAGCCCCACAGCTGATGTCCCGTGCTTGGCGACTGCTGAATGCCGACCTGCTGGCCGCCTTCAACCACGTTGTCCGTCGTCACCGCGTTATCGGCCATGATCTCCAGGCCGATGGAGCCGACCCGACCGTCCGTCGGGTGCACGACGTTGCGCCGGACGGCGATCGTCTTGGAGCGGACGGCGCTGATCCAGAAGTCTACCTGGTTGTCCTCAATGATCGAATTGTCCACGTTCGTATGCAGCTCGATGGACAGGCCGTGCTCCTTGAGCCCCGATCCCGCGATCTTGTTGCCTCGGACGACCGCGCCAGGGCTGCCGTCGTTCACGAAGATGCCGCCGCGGCCGGTATTGGAGATTACGTTACGTTCGATGAGGGCGTCAGACGAACCCCAGCCCGCGCGCACGCCGGCGCCCCAGATGGAGCCGGTGCCGATGTTCGAGATCTTGTTGTCCGCGATGCGGACCTTCGGCGAGCCGACCGCATATAGCGCATGCGGCCCAAAGCCGTCGGTCGCCGCGAAGTCCTTGACGATCAGACCGCTCAGCTCGTTGCCGCTCCCCCCCTCGGACACCGCCGCCGACATCGCGACCGTGCTGCTATTGCCGTCGAGTGTCATATTTTTCACCGATGCGCCCGTCACATTGTTCAGATAAAACATATAAGTATCCGCGCTGTCCACGTACTTCACGACCGTGCCGCCCTGGGACTGGCCGCGGATCGTCACGCCAGACTTGCCCCGCACCGTGCCGCCGAGATAATAAGTCCCGTTCGGGATCAGCACCGTATCCCCGGGCGAGGCCGCGTCGACCGCCGCCTGAATGCCGGCACGGTCGTCAAGCGTGTCCACGCCGCTTGCCCCGTAGGTCGCGACGGACAGCGTCGCAGGACCTGCCGCGCTCGCAGACAGCGGTAACGCCGTCCATGCCAGTATCAACGACAAGCCGAGTCCGATTGCCGTTCTCTTGGATGTCTTTCTTGACGCGTATGTGGTTGAAGGATGAAGCTTCATTTCTTAATTCCTCTCCTTCGCGCGATATGTACGGCTCCACGGGAGCCGTCGTCTCTATCATGCGGGAAGGTCGCAAGCGCCGTTACTGCAAAATATTCGAAACACCCGCTCGTACGACTGTTTCTTTTGGGAATTGTTGTGATTTAATTGAATCCAATCCGTTCCCATGCGCAAGGTAATGCGATATGCTAGGTTTACATTTGTATAAAACAGGTAAATTTATGCTGACATAATTTATACCATGAGCGATTCCGTCGGCCGGCTGGCGATCGTCCGGAACGGGGATGACTTCATCGCCCTCGATTCTTTTGTGGACAAGGCAAGATACACCGCGGCGAATATGAAGAAGTTCGACAAGATTATGGACAGCTTCAATATCCAGTAGGCTGCTGAGAGGAGCTTGGATATGAAAAAGCGGTTGTATCTCCTGGTACTGGTGTTGGTGTCGGTGCTCACGGCGGCTGTTGGCGGGTGTACCTCGCCGCTATCCCTGAAGTCCTACGTGGCGGACGGCAACTCCATGTCCCCCACCGTAAACGATAGGGACAAGATGCTCGTCAGCACGGATATATCCAAGGAGATCCACGTGGACGATCTTCTCATTATCAATGTCAACGGGAAGGAATATTGCAAACGCGTAATCGGCGTGGCGGGCGACCGGATCGAAGCCAAAGAGGGCGGCGTATACGTCAACGATCGGTTGCTTTATAAAACGGAATTTATGCCGGACGATATCGTCAAGCCGGAGATCGCGCTCGGCGAGAACGAGTTGTACATGCTAGGCGATAATATCGACAACAGTCTGGATAGTAGAATGTACGGGCCGATCGAAAGAGATCAGGTCATCGGGCGCGTAACGAAGATTAAGCCGAAAAAATAACGGCGAGGAGCATTTGATGAAGCTACTGTTTGTATGCAGCCGCAACAAGTGGAGGAGCCTGACGGCCGAGCATATATTTAATGAGCTGGCGGACCATCAGGTTCGGTCGGCAGGTACGGAGGACGCCGCGCGGATTAAAGTGAACGAGGGCCACATCGGTTGGGCGGACCTGATCTTCGCGATGGAGAAGAAGCATGTACGGCGGCTGCAGGAAAAGTTTCCGCACATGCTTCAAGGCAAAAGGGTTGTCTGTCTCGGCATTCCCGACGATTACGGATATATGGATGAGGAACTGATCGAGACACTGCGGTCAAGCGTATCTGAATATATCGGGCTGCCTTGAAATCAATAAAAGTAGGAGGGCGTCCTGTGGCTCAGGAGATCAAAGATCTAACGGGATCAAACATAAAATAACGCGATTTTCGTCACGTCGACGGTACAATCAATCCCTTGCGGATCAGATTAGCCGACACCGGCGCGCGGCCGATCTCCCTGGCCCACACGGACAGTTGACCGATATGGTGAATCTCGTGTGCAATCACGTGGCGCATCACTTCGCCCCAGGCATGGACCTCCGACGTGCCGTCCGGACGTACGTCGCGCAGCGGCCGCGTCTCCATGGACGGCTCCCAAGCCGCTACGAACGCCTCGACTTCGGGCCGCAGCCTGCGGTCCAGCGCCCGGACTTGATCGAGCGAGTCGTACTTTTCAAACGGATCCTGGAAGTCCGGCCCGCCCAGCATGAGTTGAATCCAGCTGTATTCGACGTCCGCGATGTGGAACAAGGTCTTCAAAATGCTGCCGACGCCGCCCGTTCGTCCCTTCAACAGCTCCTCATGGAGCACGCCTTCGCACCATTGGTACCATTGCTCGCGAACGATCCAGTTGTATCGGAAAAAGGTTTGCATCGCTTACCTCCTGCAGGTGTGATTGTCTCTGCCATTGAGCATTGTTCTTCTATTTAGCAACGATCTTATTCTATTATATTCATTCTAGTCGGGGTGTCTCATGGATCAAAACGTCATTCACCAAGCGAGAACACTGGCAGAGCAGCTCATCCGGCAAGCGGGAGCCATCGCGCTGGAGCGATTCGACGATATCGCGGAACTGACGGACAAGGACGAACACGGGGACGTCGTCACCGAAGTCGATCATATGGCGGAAGCGGTCATCCTTGCGGGGGTTCAAGCGGTATTCCCGGACCATGCCATCCATAGCGAGGAAGCGGGGCGTCTTGGCGGAGAGAGCGATTGGCTATGGCTTATCGACCCGCTGGACGGCACGAATAACTTCGCGATCGGCTTACCGGTCTTCACGACGTCGATCACGCTCATGTACAAGCGCGAGCCCGTGCTCGGCGTCGTTTACGAGCCGCTCACCGACAGGCTGTTCGTCTCCGCCGCCGGCGAAGGCGCCTCCGTTAACGGGAAGCCGATGCAGGTCAAACCATCCGCCCGGCTCGCCAAGGCCAACATCGGATGGATCCAGGGCCATGTCGTGCGCAACGACCCAAGCGCGGTCCGGTTGCGCCATCATCTCGACATCAGCTTCAAGCGCATGATGCGGCTGTGGGCGCCGACGCTGCAGTGGTGCATGCTCGCGAAAGGCGATATCGACGGCATCGTACTGTACAACTCCGAAGGCGACGACCTCTATTCGGGCATTTTGATGGTAAAAGAGGCCGGGGGCGTCGTCGTAGACTTCGAGGGACGGCCGTTTACGGGCATGCGGGCCGAGCCGTACCTGATCGCCTGCCATCCGGACAATCAGGATGAGCTGCTGCGGATGGTCCGGGCGGGATTGGCCGAAACGGAGGGGACGGCATGACGCCCGAGCAGCTGCCGCAAGACCTCCTTGAACGGATCGGACCCGTCGCGTGGCACCGCATCGCCATCGGACAATCCGGCGCGCGGACGTACCGGCTTGAGTGCGCGGAGGGGCCGAGCACCTATATGAAAATCGCGGATGTCGGTTGTCCCGATACGCTCCGGGCGGAAGCCGATCGGTTGGCATGGCTCCGGGGTAAGCTGCCCGTACCGGCGCTGCTCGATTACCGGCAGTTAGCCGACCGTGAGATGCTATGGATGTCCGAGGTTCCGGGCATCCATGCTGCCGACGCAAGTTGGTCGGATCGACCGCACGACGTAGCGCGTGCTATGGCTGCCGGTCTGAGGCATGTGCATGCCTTGGATATCCAGGATTGTCCGTTCGACCAACGCGTCCAAGTCCGCATTCGGGAAGCTGGGAGGCGCCTTGCGGCGGGATTCGTCGATGCAGACGACTTCGATTCCGAACGCGCAGGCTGCAGCGCGGATGAGCTGTTCGCACAGCTGCTGGCGACCGTGCCGCCCGATGAAGACCTGGTGTTCACGCATGGCGACTATACGCTGCCCAACGTTATGCTGGATGAGGAGCTAAGGACTGGATTCATCGATTGGGGACGTTCAGGCATCGGCGACCGCTATCAGGATATCGCGCTGGCCGCGAGGAGTCTCGCCGGCGATTACGGTCCTTCTTCCGCGGAGGTCTTTTTAAGCGCCTACGGCCTCTCTGAGCCTGATCGGGACAAGCTCGAATTTTATCGATTGCTGGACGAGTTTTTCTGAATAAAATGTCGGACTGCCGTGCGCGCTTAGCTCATATACTTCTGCGATGCGATTCGAATCGCCTATGCAGGAGGTATGAAAGATGTCTTATGCAGAATCGACCGTGCTCCAAACATCGGCGCTTCAGACGCCGGTGCTTCAATCGCCGTCTCTGAACCTGTCAGCCGACTCGACCCAGAAGGTCAATTATGCCAAGAACGATCAAAACGTCATCACGCAGCTGTTCGCCGATCAACTGCCCGCCGTCAGAACCGGATTCTTCAATATTTATATGAGCCAGGGCGTCGTGGTCTCGCCGCACTGGCACACCAACGCTACCGAGCTCGTCTTCTTGATCAGCGGCGAGATCCAGACGTCTGTCTTTAATCCGTTCACTCAGCAGCTTATGACCTATCGGCTCAAGCCGGGCCAAGTCTCGCAGTTCCCGCTGGGGTGGTTCCACTGGCTTGTTGCCTTGACCGACCACACGCACCTGCTGACGATCTTCGACGTCCCGACGCCCGACATCGTGTATGCGGGAGATTTCTTACGGATGCTGCCGCCGGAAGTAGCGGCCCGCGCTTACTGCGTAAATCCCGCTGCCTACGCCCAAGCCGTCGCCCCCATCCAGAAGCCGGTCATCCTCGGCCCGCCTCCGGGCTGCTCGCCGGTGCAGGGTGTGTCCGCCCAGGGAGCGGGGTACCCGCATGGTGCGGCGCAAGGCGCGGCTTCGCCCGGCCCGATGTATCCGGGCACGATGCCGGGCGTGATGCCGCAGAGCGTCATGCCACAACAGGGAGCGGCGGCGGTGCCCTATCCCCCCGGGTCAGGTTGGAGATAGGGCTTGAGCGGAGCATAGGAATCATAGCAACAGAACGAAGCCTGCGGCGGATGCCGCAGGCTTTTTTAATCTATAGTGTGAACGGCCGGTACGGATCTTGGAAGCGGGCGAGGTAAAATACGGGTCGAAGGTGATGGAAACCACGAAAGTACTGTCGTAGGAAAGCACATGGACGAGACCGCACGCGGAACCGTGAAAGTACTGTCGTGGGAAAGCACATGGGCGAGATCATCCAGGGAACCTCGAAAGTACTGTCGTTGGAAAGCACATACGCGAGATCATCCAGGGAACCGCGAAAGTACTGCTGTGGGAAAGCACATGCGCGAGATCATCCAGGGAACCTCGAAAGTACTGTCGTTGGAAAGCACATACGCGAGACTGCGCGCGGAACCGCGAAAGTACTGTCGTGGGAAAGCACATGCGCGAGATCATCCAGGGAACCGCGAAAGTACTGCCGTGGGAAAGCACATGCGCGAGGCCGCACGCGAAACCGCAAAAGTACTGTCGCAGAGAAGCACATCGACAAGATCTCTCGTGGAAGCCGCGCATATGCCGGTACGCTCATGTCTTGATAACGTCCCCCCAGCGGCATACTACCAAGACGCCCCGCGATTCGCGAACGGCTTCACGAGGTACGCTTATAGAAAAGGGGGGAATGCTTCATGAATAGGCGCAGCCCGCACAGCCGACATACATACCCGCATATCTACGCTATGATTGCCGCATGGATTGTCCTAGCGTTGATATCGGCGCTGTCCCTGGTTCCCGCCCATGCTGCCGCCGCCAGCTTTATGGCCTCCTGGCCCTACAAGGCAGGCCTGCTCGGCGCGGAGCAAGTCGTCGTCGTCGAGGCCAAGTCTCTCCGAGCGCAGACCGGCGTCCTGTCGCTGCGCGAGAAGCGGACGGACGGCGGATGGACCGTCGTCCTGTCGGGCATTCCCGTCGCGCTCGGCAAGAACGGCATCGCGAAGACGAAGGAAGGCGACGGCCGTACGCCCTCCGGCGTTTACCCGCTGGGCGAGGCGTTCGGCACCGCGAGCGAGCCGAAGGGGCTCAAGCTCCAGTACAAGCAGACGTCCCGGCAGGACTATTGGGTCGACGATCCGACGTCGGCCGATTACAATCACTGGGTTACATACAGCGGCAACCCGGACCGCAAATGGCACTCCTACGAGCGCCTCTACCAGCCGCTCTACAAGTACGCGGTCGTCGTGCGCTACAACGACGATCCGATCGTCTCCGGCCGCGGCAGCGCCATCTTTCTTCATCTGTGGCGGGGAGCGGACAAGCCGACAGCCGGCTGCATCGCCATGTCCGAGCCGAGCCTGCTCAAGCTGATGGCCGCGCTCGACCCAGCAAAATCGCCGGCCATCGCCATCGGTCTGGCCGGCTAGCTGGAGCCGGGCTTTCGTCCGGTGAAGTTCATCGTCAGGCGAAGATCGCCGCCAGCACGACGATCGCGATCGGCACAAGCAGCAGCCCCGCAAAAATGAGGATGCCGAGCGGGTGGGCGAAGTTGATCGTCCAGCCGACGCCGTATCTTTTTTCCACCATAAGGGCCGGGTCCGCCTTGTTGTAATAGAAAATACCGCCGCGCCACGCTTCGTCCTCCTGAACGTGCGGGTCACCCGCCGACTCGTCGAGGCCGTGTCTTGTCACGTACCAGACGAAGCCGAACACCGCCAGTATCATAAGTGCGGGCAGTCCCAACAATGCGGGACTTAGGCGGCTGACCGGCCAGCCGTATAGCGTCACGGATTGGCCCAGGCCTAGCATCACGACGACGAACAGCGAAAACGCGTAAATGAATATCGAGTTTGCCTTTCTAAATTGCAATTGCTTCTCTCTCGAAGCTTCCGGGCGCGCGGGATCAAGCTGCTGCCGCGCTTGGCGAATGGTCATATTAACCAGCATGAGTAAGCCGGTCAAGCCGAGCTGGACGATATTCAGCATAAACACGGCGCCAAAGCCCTTGGGAGAATATTCATCTGCCTCTCCGGTAATTCCGAAGTGCGTCGGCACCGGGTCCGGGATGACATCCCAATGCAGAATGGCCGAAACGACGCATGCGACGACGATCGCCAGCTGGACCAGAAACCAGCCGTTGCCCACAAGCCGCTGACGCTGGCGGAACAGCAGGTCGATGACGATCTTGGACGGCTTTTCCGCGCTCCAGTTCCTCACTTGCTTCAAGCGCAACGCTTGCCGCCGCCCCGAGCGCCAGACCGGGATCAGCCCGCCGATCTGGATGATCAGCGCCGTCCCGATTGCCGTCTCCGGTCTCCCGCCCATCCCGCTCCCTAGACCCGCGACTGCGCCGACCGCGGCCCCCAACGCCCAGACCGCGATCATCGCGGCGTAGTGCCTGCCCCGGATCCGCCCGACCTCCGCGCTGCCGCGATCCGCCTCGGGTACGTACAGGCCGAACAGCAAATGCTTCGGCGACAGAAACACAGTCCCGATCATCGTCAATGAGATCAAGACGTCCAGGACGCCCATAACCAGCCATTCCGTCTGAATCGCGTTCACTTCGCATCCTCTCCCTTCGTCGTTAACTGCCTGTAGACGGCAGCGCTCTGCTCGGCGAACTCCGTCTCCGACATCCCGCGTACAGCCGCTTCCGCGGCGAGCGACCGAATGCCTCTCGCCAGCTTGGCGCGGAATGCCGCATCCGTACCCGGCATCCCGCCCGGCTGTACGACAACCCCCTGCTTGCGGTGCACCTGGAGAAACCCGTCCTGCTTAAGGATTTGATAAGCCTTGTTCACGGTGTGCAAATTAATGCCCAAGTCTGCCGCCAGGCTTCGTACGGACGGCAGCGGATCCCCTGGCTTCAACTGTTCCGAGGCGATGCCTTCGATCAGTTGATCGACGAGCTGCGTGTATATGGGTACTTCCGATTGCAGATCGATCTCCATCCACACGGCGCATCCTCCTCCGCCTTATTGTTATACTCATTATATAACAGATAAATAAACAGTAACAGATCATATACCGTTCTTAAACCTAAAATAAGCCTAAATCCGTTCTTTGCTTTTAAGCCAGGCTGTGCTATACTTTCTCTTGCCGCTAAAATTCGGCATTTTCGAGACGTGGCTCAGCTTGGTAGAGCGCTTGCTTCGGGAGCAAGAGGTCGCAGGTTCAAATCCTGTCGTCTCGACCATCCAATACAATGACAGAAGCCCTGATTTCAGGGCTTCTTTTTATTTTCCGCCCAACTTGTAATCCCCCGTACATATACGGTACAAATGGAAACGATACGATAAAAGGACGAACGCAGCAGCCGCAGACGGAAAGGAGCTTGCCTGATGACAACCGTGATGGTCGTGGACGACGAAGCGCATATCCGGGAGCTGGTCCGGCTGTACCTGGAGGACGAGGGTATGGAGGTCGTGGAGCAATCGAACGGCGCGGCGGCTTGGGCGTACATGCTGAAGCAATCGGTCGACCTCGTCGTGCTCGATGTCATGATGCCGCAGATGGACGGCTGGGAGCTGTGCCAGTTGATCAGAGAGAATGGCGATACGCCGATCCTGATGGTGACGGCCAAGGGCGAGCCTGCCGAGCGGATCAAGGGCTTCCGGTTAGGAACGGACGATTATCTGGTCAAGCCCTTCGATCCCATGGAGATGGTGATGCGGGTAAAAGCCTTGCTGAAGCGCTATCGCATATCCACGTCGCAGACCATACGTCTCGGAAGCGTCCTGCTCGATAAGAAAAGTTACCTGGTGGCGTTTGAAAATACCGGACAGTCCGCTACGCTCCCCATGAAGGAGTTCGAGCTATTGTATATGCTGGCCAGCTACCCCGGACAGCTGTTCACCCGGGATATGCTGATTCAGAAAATATGGGGGATGGATTACGACGGAGACGAGCGGACGGTGGACACGCATATCAAGCGGCTTCGGGAACGATTCAACGAGTACGCCGCGGACTTCAAGATCGTGACGCTTCGCGGACTGGGCTACCGGCTCGAGGCCTATCATGATTAAGTCGCTTTACGTCCGGATCGTTCTCACCTTTCTGGCCGCGGTGATCGTGAGTTTATTCCTCTCGCTGTTGTTAATCGTGCGTCTATTCGAGACCCGAGCCACAAGCTACGTTCAAGACGAGATGATTGCAAACGGCAAAGACATCATCGAATCGTATGTCGGATCCTATCCCGAGCATTCGGAGATGCTGGCAAAAGGGATCGCCGTCACGTCCGCCGTCAATTTTTACGGATCCAACGGTCAGCTGCTGCATGGCGACGTATTGCCGAAGGACAAGCGGATCGCGGTCGACGCCGGGACGGTCCGCTTCGTACTCGAAGGAGGCGTCTATCGCGGCGAGTCGCCCGATGCGGACCCCTTCGTCGTAGGGCTTCCCTTTCAAATCGGCAGCGAACGGTTTGCCTTGTTCACCAAGCCGGCCATCGGCCCGTTCATGCGCTTGATCGGCAACTTCTTCCGGTTCGAATTGTTGTTCGTCCTGCTGATCGGCAGCGTCCTGATCCTTATCGCGGCGCGGTTCATCGTCAGACCGCTCAAGCGATTGACCGATGCGACCCGCCGGATGAGCAAAGGCGACTTCGGCGTCGTCATCCGGTCGAAGCGCAAGGACGAGATCGGACAATTGACGCGCAGCTTCAACCTGATGGCGCAGGAGCTCGGGGCGCTGGAGAAGACCCGGCAGCGGTTCGTGTCCAACGTTTCGCATGAGATCCAATCTCCCCTCACATCGATCAAGGGCTTCACGAAGGCGCTCAAGCACAAAAAGATGGACGAGGAAAAGCGGCTGCAGCTGCTGTCGGTCATCGAAGAGGAGACCGAGCGTCTCTCTCGTCTTGGCGAGGATCTGCTCCAGCTGTCTTCGCTGGAATACGAGCATCTGGAGCTTAACCTCCGCGCTTACCGGCTGGACGAGCAATTGCGCAAGGCCGTCATCGCCCTGGAGCCCCAATGGACGCAGAAGAGTCTTCGAATCGAGCTGGATCTGGTCTCGCTGGACATCGTCGCCGACGAAGACCGCATTTACCAGCTGTGGATCAACCTGCTCGGCAACGCGATCAAATTCACAGGCCCGGACGGAGAAATCCGATTGAGCGCGGGGCAGCAAGGCGAGACTGCAATCGTATCGGTTCAAGATACCGGCGCCGGGATCCCCGAAGGTCAGCTGGACGCGATCTTTCAGCCGTTCTATAAGGTGGATCCGTCGCGCACGAGAGCTGTCCCGGGCAACGGCATCGGCCTGTCGATCGTGAAGCGGATCGTCGGTCTTCATCAAGGAGACATTCAAGTGACGAGTACGCTGGGAGAAGGAACGACGTTCAGCATTACGCTCCCGCTGGATCCGCCTTCCAGAAAAATGTAACCGGTGCTTCACATAGGCGACAAATTAGGCCGGTATACTCCTCTCAGATAGGGAGAGGAGAGAAATAGAGATGAATTTTCTTAGCCGGATCAGTCTCAAAAACGGGGCTGCCGTCATTATCCTGTGCATACTCGTACTGGGGTACGGCTTCTATTCCACGACGCAAATCAAGCAGCAGACGTTCCCGGACCTCGAGCTGCCGGCCGTGTCCATCCAGGCGATCAATCCCGGCGCTTCGTCGGAAGAGATCGAATCGGAGATCACCAAGCCGATCGAAGATACGTTAAAGGGCTTCAAGGGTTACGATTCCCTTACGAGCTCCACGGGAGAGAACGCGGCAAGTCTCTTCATCCAATTCCCGTTCGGAACGGATATGGAAAAGATGGCCGCGGACGTCGAGACGGCGCTGGCCAAGCTGTCGCTGCCGAGCAGCGCCAACGTCACGGTCCAGCGGCTGTCCGCGGGCGCCGCGCCGGTCTATCAGGCGGCCGTCTTCTCTGACGGAGAAGGCGCCGCGTCCGACGCGCTGGCGGCCAAGCTGGCGACCGAGGTCGTGCCGAAGCTTCAGAAGCTGGACGGCGTCAACTCGGTCACGCTGACCGGAACCAAGACGGAAAAGCTCAATATCGTCGTCGACAAAGACAAGGCGGGCCAACACGTTATTACGCTCGGCGCCGTACAGAGCGCGCTCCAGTCGCTTCAATACGCGCTCCCGCTCGGGAACGTGAGCGAAGACGAGCAGACGATCCCGGTCCGGCTCGTGGGCGGCGTCGATTCGCTCGAGCAGATCCGCTCTTTGGAGCTCGGCGGCGGCGCTGCGGCTGGACAAGCGGCGCCAGGCGGTGCCGGTGCCGATGCCGGTGCCGGTGCATCCGCCAAGGTCAAGCTGTCGGATATCGCGACGATCTCCACGGACGCTTCCCAGGATTCAATCACCAGATATAACGGCAAACCGAGCTTCGTGATCGGCGTCGTGAAGAGCCAGGAAGCGAACACGGCTGACGTAGCGAACGAAGTCAAAGACGTTTTGAAGACTTATCAGGACAAGGGCGAGCTGGACATCCATGTCATTGAGGACCAGGGCAAGGCGATTGAGGAGTCCGTATCGTCGCTCGTTCGCGAAGGCGCGTTCGGCGCGCTGTTCTGCGTCATCATCATCTTCCTGTTCCTGCGCAACATCAGGGCGACGCTGATCTCTATCGTATCCCTGCCGATCTCGATTTTCGCCACCATCGCGATTCTGAACCAGATGGATTATACCCTGAACATCATGACGCTGGGCGGCATTGCCGTCTCTATCGGGCGGATCGTGGACGACAGCATCGTCGTTATCGAGAACATATTCAGGTGGCGGCAGGAAAAAGGCAGCGAGCTGAAAGGCAAGGAGCTTGCCTACAAAGCGACTAAAGAAGTCATCGGCGCGGTCGGATCCTCGACCATCGCGACCGTCGTCGTCTTCGCGCCGCTGGCCTTCGTGAGCGGGATCATCGGCGAGTTCTTCCGTCCGTTCTCCATTGCGGTCGTCGTCTCGATTTTGTCGTCCTTGCTCGTAGCGGTCATGCTGATCCCGGTACTGGGCGCGAAGTTTTTCAAGAACGTCAAACCGCACAAGGAAGGCAAGGGCGCGCTGGCGCGCCGGTACGAAAAGCTGATTCAAGGCGCGCTGAAGCGCAAAGCGCTCGTCCTGGGCGCATCCGTGCTGCTGCTCGCCGCATCGCTCGGCACGATTCCGATTCTCGGCGTCGCCTTCCTGCCGGCCGATTCGCTGCCTACCGCCTCGATCGAAGTGTCGTTGCCGGCGAAGAGCCAGCTGGAGCAGACCAACAAAGCGGCGGAGAAGGTCGAATCCTACATTCAAAGCTTGAAGGATGTGGAGAACTACCAGGTAAGTATCGGCGGCGGTTCCGGCAATCCGTTCGGCGGCGGCCTCTCGCAGAACAATAAAGCCACGGTAACCGTTCAATTCGCCAAAAAAGCAAACGTAGAGAAGATTGTGGAGCAAGCAAACGTCGAACTGCCCGCATTGGTGGCCGCAGAGGTTAAGGGCGCATCCACCAAAGTTCAGGAAGGCCAACAGCAAGGCTTGCCCGACGGCAGCGGCATCGATGTCACGCTTTATTCCGACAATGTCGACCATCTGTCTCAAGCGGCCAAGCAAGTGGAGCAGTTGATGCTCGCGAACCCGGACCTGAAGGACACCGGAAACAATATGAACGATGTCTCGCCGAAGTGGGTGCTGACGTTAAACCAAAAAGGCCTCGATGCAGGCGTCAGCGCAATGGCCGTGATGCAGGCCGTGAACGAGCAGTTGAAGCCGATCGACGCCGGCACTTACCAGCTCGACGGCCAGAGCAGGGACGTCGTGCTATCGTACGACCGGCAGATTGGATCCCGCGAGCAGCTCGAACAAATCGCGATTCCAACCCTGTCCGGCGCCATGAAGCTCCAGGATGTCGCCAATGTCGACGTTCAAAATGCGCTGGCGACGATCAATCACGACGACGGCAAAACGTACGCGACGATCAGCGCGAGCATCAAGGACGGCGGCGACACCGCATCCATCACCAAGAAAGTGGAGGATGATGTCCGCAGCCTGGCCCTGCCTTCCGATGTAGAGCTCAGCTTCGGCGGCGGGCTCGCCATGATCAGCGAAGGCTTCACCAGCATCGGCATTGCCATGATCGCGGCGGTAGGGCTCGTCTTCCTCGTCATGAGTATGACGTTCGGCGGGATTGTCACGCCCCTGATCATCCTGTCGTCGCTGATCTTCATTCCGGTCGGCTCGCTCGGCGCCCTGCTGGTGACCGGCCAGGCCCTGTCCATGAGCGCGATGATCGGGATGCTCATGCTCGTCGGCATCGTCGTGACGAACGCCGTCGTGCTCCTCGACCGCGTCGAGAAAAACCGCAAGTCGGGCATGGCCGTCACCGAATCGATCGTCGAAGCGTGCAAGACCCGCCTCAGACCGATTCTGATGACTGCGTTCGCGACGATGCTGGCGCTCTTGCCGCTCGCCTTGTCCGGCTCCTCGACCAGTCTCATATCCGGCGGCTTGGCCGTGACCGTCATCGGCGGATTGTTCACGTCCACCCTGCTCACGCTCATCGTCGTTCCGGTCATTTACGAGCTGGCTTGGAAAAAACGGAAGGTGCGCGAGGCAGAAAATTTCTGAAATAACGGCTGGCATAAAGCCTGCAATAACGATGCGTAAAGCCCGGACTGTCGAGAAATCTCATCTCGGCAGTCTTTCTTTATGCCGATGTACTTGTTACGCGCCCCCCCTTTCTTGTTGCCATACATCCGCCCTGTTCATGCATCCCGTTTTCTGGGAAAATCGGTTTAGCCTATTTACGATCATAGCGAGGTATAAAATGAAAAATATGAACTTCCAAGTCAATCTGCAAGGCGTCATCGATCTGTTGTCCAACCACTTGTACTCGGACCCCGGCGTATTCGTGCGCGAGCTGCTCCAGAACGGCGTGGACGCGGTCACGGCGCGCAAGCGCCTGGGACATGCGTTCGAGGAATCCGTGAAGGTCGAGTTGTTCCCGGCTTCGTCCACGCTGTCCTTCTCCGACAACGGCTGCGGCCTTACGGAAGCGGAGATCGAGCAATTCCTGGCGCGCATCGGCAGCTCGACCAAGCGGGAGGATCAGGATGCAGCGGACGACTTCATCGGCCAATTCGGCGTCGGCTTGCTGGCCTGCTTCGTCGTGAGCGCGGAGATCGTGCTGATCACACGGTCCGCACTTGATGGAGATCCGCTGGAGTGGCGGGGCAAGCCGGACGGCACCTACACGATCAAGAAACTGAAGCGGCAGGTGCCCGTGGGAACCACGGTGTATCTCCAGGCGAAACCGGATTACGAGGAGTTTTTCGAGTACTATCGGGTAAGCGAGCTGCTGGAGAAGTACGGCGCGTATCTGCCGACGCCGGTCCTGCTGCGGGAAGACAAGTACGAGCGCAGAATCAACGACGCGGTTCAGCCATGGAAGCTGAGCAAGCCGGAAGCGATGGACTATATCGAGCAGACCACTTTCACCAAGCCTATGGATATCATCCCGCTGCATTCGGCCATCGGCGGCGTCACCGGCATCGCGCATGTGCTTCCTTATGCGGTCAGCCTGCAGGACGAGAAGAAGCATCGGGTTTATCTGAAAAACATGCTGCTGTCGGACAAAATGAGCAATATCCTGCCGGCATGGGCGTTTTTCGTGAACGGCATCATCAACACGGACAACTTGCGACCCACGGCTTCCCGCGAAGCTTTTCAGGAGAACGACCTGTTCTTCGCCGTCCGGGACGAACTTGGCGCGTGCATCAAGCAATATCTGATCGAGCTGAGCGAGCGCGATCCGGAGCTGTTCCAGCGCATCGTCCTCATCCACCGCGCTTCGATCAAGACGATGGCCGTCGAGGACGAGGAGCTGTACGCGCTTTTTATCCGGCACCTCACCTTCGAGACCTCGTATGGCGACATGAAGATGGCGCAGATTCTCGAGGAACGCGCGAGCATCGCGGTTGCCGCCTCGGTGGACGAGTTCCGCCAGGTGTCCCGCGTGGCCCGAGCGCAAGAGCTGATGGTTGTGAACGGCGGCTACGTGCACGACATGGACCTGATCCGGCGACTGCCGGCGGTAGCGGAAGACGTCACCGTCAGCATCCTCGACAGTCTAATCTTCGCCGAGCGGTTTGAGCAGCTGGACGCGGAGGACAAGCGCGCCGTGCAGCCTATGCTGGAGCATAGCGACCGACTCCTCGAACGCTTCAACTGCCGTTCTCTCGTCCGATGGTTCGAGCCTGCCGACATTCCGGTGCTCTACAATACGAACCAGGAGGCCAACTTCTTCAAGCTGGTCGAAGAGAGCGAGAAGGAAGCGAATCCGCTCTTCGGCGAAGTCGTGCGGGTGGTCAAGAACGATATGTACGAGCAGCCTTACGCAAGGCTCTGCTACAACTACAACAATCCGATGGTTCGCAAAGCGGCACAGACGCGCGATCCGGCGCTGCGGAAGGCGAGCATCGAGCTTTTCTACACGCAGGCCCTGCTGCTGGGCAACCATCCGATGAGTGCGGACGAGCTGAGGATGATGAACGATTCCCTGCTGCAATTCATGAACAAGGGCCTCGACGGGGAGACGGAGGCGAGCCGATGAAAAACCGATACGACGAGTTGAGGCGGGCAACCTGGAGTCTGCCGGACGGCAAGCAGAAGCTGGCGGTCATGGAGGAAATGATCCTCATCGCGGACCGGTACATGACCGAAGAAGATGCGTACGACATCCGGATGGATTACCTGTCCGCGGCGATCGAGGCCGGCCGGCCGGAAAAGTTGCTCGTCGTCTTTTCCTGGTGCGTCTCCAAGTTTGAGAAGAACCCCGGCGCCTACGGCCATCATATGCTGATCTGGTGTTACAAATGGGTGCTGAACGAGCTCTGGCAGATGCCGGAGTTCAGCCTGGCGCAGATCGAGCGGATCTATGCCGATTTTAAAGCGAAGTGCCTGCAGTTCGGCTACAGCCTGCGTCCTTATTATCAGCAAAAGATCAACCTGCTGCTGTCCCAGGGACGCCTCGAGGAGGCTGCGGCTTATTATAAGAAATGGCGCGCTGCGCCGCGGGATTCGCTGGCGGACTGCAAGGCTTGCGAACAGAACCTGTTCGGCAAGTATCACTTTCAGGTCGGCTATCCCAAAAAAGGGCTGCAGGCGCTGAAGCCGGTCCTCGACGGCCGGATGCAATGCAGGTCGATTCCGCAAAATACGTACGCGCAGATCATTTTGCCGCTCCTGAAGGTCAAGGAATACGAGCAGGCGATTGCTGCCGCAAAGAAGTCCGTTCACCTGTTGGAGGGGCCGATGTATCTGGAGGAGTTCGGCCAGTTCCTGGCCTTTTACACGGTGACGGATCTGGCCAAGGCCGAGAAGCTGTACAACCGCACAGTGCATCTCGCCCTGGAGAGCAAAAACGGCTGGATTCGGCTCCATTATTGGATGGCGGCCCGGCAGTTCTTGCGCGAGTGGCACCGGAAGCGGCGCAGAAAAAAGTTGGCTGCGTCCGACATCGTGACGCCCGAGTGGCTGGACGGCGAGATCGCCTCGCTAGCCGAAGCCTTCAATCGCAGAAACGGCAATGACTATGCGGACCGTGTCGTCGCTTCGAACGACAAGATGGCGGGCAAGCTCCTTCGCGAATATGCGGCGGCGTATTAGCGCTCGTATGTACGAAAAAAGCGGCCCGTCGGCCGCTTTTTTGTTGTACAAGTTATTCATTTTCCTTTAACGCGATGATCTCCTGTGCCGACAACCTTGTTGCTTGTACGATGATGGACATATCCAGGTTCATCCGCAGCATGTTCTTGGCAACTTCCTTGATAATTGCCTCCATACCTGCACGCTTCGCGCCTTCAATCATCGACGCTTGATCATGCAGATACTTCTGACGGGCTTCATACAAGCGGCGGGCCTCCGAGTCTGGTTTGTTCATCTTCAGCACCTCTACCTGCAATAACTGTATATCTAGTTATTATATTTCAATGCAAGGATCTCCTGCTCAGACAATCCAGTCGCTTGAGTAATGGTGGGGATATCCACATTCAACCGCAGCATATTCCTGGCGACTTCTTTCATGCCTTCCTCCCTGCCTGCCTTCATGCCTTCCTTGATGCCTGCCTCCATGCCCGCCTTCATGCCCGCCTGCTTCGCGCCTTCAAGCATCGACGCCTCATCATGCAGATACTTCTGGCGAGCTTCGTACAAACGGCGGGCCTCCGAGTCTTGACTCAAGTATTGCAGTGTGTCCATCGCTTTTTCCAAGCCTGGTTCATTCATCTTCAGCACCTCCCAGTAGGTCGTATCCACGCCTTTCAGAAAAAGCAGCCAGTTTTCCAAGCCGCCTTGCGTCGGTATCACGTCTTCCAGCTTGGTTAGTTCCAGAAAATGCACTTCGATGTCGTCGCTTAGCGTGATCGATGTCCGGTCTTCGCGAAGATGGAACACATTATGATACTCGCCGTTCGGCAAAAAGGTATAGTTTAAAATATTGATGGTGACGCACTTCTTCAGCTCCTGATATCTCTCGCCTTCCTGAAGCTGGCTGGCATAACGCTTGCTCCAATAGAACAACGTCCGCTTTTCAATATCGTATTTGTTAAAAAGCTGCATTTCAATGTCAATCAGCTTGCCCTCCGCCGTCTTGGCGTAAACGTCGAAGATGGATTGCTTGTCGAGCGGATCATCCTTGTCGGTATAAGGATTCATCAGGATAATCTCCGTCAATGGCGGCTCCCCGGCTTTGGTAAATATCTGGTTGAGGAACGCCAACAGCACGTCTTTGTTATTCTCGCTGCCGAAAATGCGCTTGAATACAAAATCCACCCGGGGATCGAGCAGCTCCATATCGACCAACTCCAACTCAGTATGTTAGTCTCATTATAACAAAGTTTTCTGCCTTTTCTTTGCTAAAAGCGGCGATGAACCCCTACTCGTCACAAAAGCGTGAGCGGCGCCCATACATAATAAACCGTCAGGGGAGAATGTCCTGACGGTCTCTTTTATCTCTTTTATAGGTAGGCGGATATCCGAAAGTGGATTGGCGAGGAACGCCTGTCGATGGCTCATCCGGCAGCCATTCCGACAGGTTGAGCTATCGTAATATGAGTATCGCCTTGCGTCGTTCTTTCGTCGTAATACCTGCAAATATACATCTATTTCCGCCAATGTCGGCCCTTTTAAACAGGATTGATGCAAAAATGCATCTATTTTCCTCCATTTATCCCGATTCCGACTCGTGCTTTGAATTTACATGTATATTTGCAGGCATTTTATTAAGTGTCGTTCGTCGATAGAAAATTCATGTACGGATGCAGGTATTTTTGAACGGCAAAGCGTCCGACAAGCTCCGCATGCCGAAAGCGCACTTACCTGTTACGATACGCCGTCAAATTTAGACTGCTTGCTATAGCAAGAAACCGTCAGGCAAGCCTGCCTTGACGGTCCTCTTTCGTGTCGCGTACAGCGTACTTCTGCTGCCCTGCAACCTTCGCCTGCAGTGGCAGCTTTCTCCTGTGTTACCCTGTAACCGCGCTTCAAGACAACGCCCAGTCGCCCGCCTCACACGTCGTAATTCACCACATAATGCTGCAGCGCCGTATTATAGTACCCCTCGCTGTACTCAACCACGCCGCCAGCCTCGTCGTAGGCGTAGCGCAGCCGCTTCAGCAGCGGCGTGCCCTCCGCCAAGTTCAACTGCTCGGCGATACCGGCAGGCGCCGAAGTTACTGCGAAAGCATCCCGGAACCGCGCCAGCACGATGCCGTTCTCCTCCAGAAACCCGTACAACGACTGCTCCGCCAGCCCCGACAAGTCCGCTTTTTCCAGCCTCGCCGGCAGATAGTGCGCATAATGGATATAAGGCGCCCCATCCAACAGGTAGAGTCGTTCGACCCGCAGGCCCTCGTCCCCCAATAGACGCTGCTGCTCGGACCCCGGATCATGCCGGACCATTGCGGCGCCCAACAGCCGTTTTTGCATCGCATGGCCTTCCTCGACGAGCAGCTCGGTGAAGCTCTTCCACGTCGATCGCTTGGCCGCCTTCGTGTTGCGGATGACCCGCGTCCCCCGGCCGCTGCTCGGCTCCAGGTAACCCTCCTGCACGAGCTCCTTGATGGCGCCCCGAATCGTGATCTTGCTCACGCCGAACTCCTCCTCGAGCCGCGGCTCGGGAGGAATGTTGGTGTCGAGCGGATACTGCCCGTGCAGAATCCGGTCCTTCAATATATTTTTGATCTGCATGTACAACGGCCGCTTGTTGCGGGACAGATTCACGGTCTCGATCTCTACCTTTCTATGTCGCCTGCCGCCTCCGTCATCGCGCGGACGATCTCCGCCTCCGACGACATCGGCGTATCGCCCTGTACCGTATGGGCCAGCATCGCCGCGGCAGCCGCAAACTCGACGGTTCGCCCGGACGGCATCCCCGTCAGCGCGCCGTGCAGGATACCGCTCGCATACGCATCTCCTGCTCCAATTCTATCATAGACAGCGAACGTTAGCGTTTTAGAAAAAGAAAATTGCCGGTTTTTGTATTGAAAACCTTGCAGGGTGTGCGTCCCGTCTCCGATGATGGCCCGATGGGTACCCGCGATCGCGGCGATGCCGTAGGTGTCGGCAACGGCCGGGATGAGATCCGTAAGCTGGTCCCTGCGGACCGTCCGATCCGTCTCCATGCCGAGGATATGAATGGCGTCCTTCTCGTTCATCAGCACGAGGTCCGCAAGCTTCAGCATCTCGATATAGTGCGGCTTCGCCTTCGCATAGCCGTCCTCCCCCCAGAGCGTCGGGCGATAGTTGCAGTCAAATACGACGAGACCGCCCTTGCGCTTGACCGCACGCGCCAGCTCCGCCATATGGCCGCGCACCGTATCGTTCATGGCGAGCGTGATGCCGCAGAAGTGTACGACGTCCAGCCCCTCCGCGATTGTGTCCCAATCGTAGACGCCCGCAGGCGCCATGTTGAAGCTGCTCTCCAGCCGGTTCGTGTACGTGACGCGGCTCGGCCTCGCGCCGAAGCCATTCTCGAGAAAGTAGAGACCGACATATTTCCCGTCCCGCCTGATGAAGTCCTGCCCTACGCCCAGCCTGCGCAGATATGCGACCGCGGCGTCGCCGAGCGGGTTGGCCGGCAGCGTCGTGACGAGATAGCCGGCATGACCGAACCGCGAGAGCGCCGAGACAATGTTGACCCCGGTGCCGGAAAAGGAATATTTCAGCGTATCCGCCTGGGTGAGCAGCTCGTAGCCCGGCACCTGCAGGCGCATCATCACCTCGCCGAAGGCGGCGATCTTCTTAGGCATACCGGTCGACCAGTTCCTTCATCGTTGCCAGCAGACGGCGCACGTCGCCGGTCTTCGTCTTGCCCGTGGCCTTGTCGACGATCGAGGAGTAGACGTGCGGGATTACCTGCGGCACGCCCGCTTCGAACGCCATGCGGACGATCGGTTCGAAGTTGTCCAGGTCGATGCCGCCTGTCGGCTCGAGCGCGAAGCCTTCCGCGGCGCAAGCTTCCACGACCGCCTTGTACTCGTCTTCGCGGCTCAGCCCGTTCATCGGAAAATACTTCAGCGCGTTGCCGCCCATGTCGCGCACGAGCGCGATCGCCGCGCGGACGGGCAGAATCGCGTGCTCGGCCGCAGCCGCGCTGACAGGTCCCGTCGACACGTTGACATAGCCGGCCCGGCCCGTCGGGGAGACCAGGCTGTTGATCCAGCTGTCCTCACCGCCGAGGTTCGCGCGCGTCGCGCCGACTGCTGGGAACACCTGATTGATGTGGCTGCCGGGATAATGCCTGACGATCTGCGCCACGACGGCTGCCTGCCGATTGTCGCCGGCACCGAGCCCGATCGATACCGCGTCGTCGATCGCGCGTCCGTATTCCTTCATCGCCTCCACTGCGGCCTCGACGGTTGAATAATCCTTGGATAGCACGCCGACCAGCACATGCCCTTCAGCCGCGTCGAATACTTCCTTCGCGTTGTCCACGCTGTTCGCCAGGACGTTTAACGCCGCCCGTTCCTTGTACAGTCTCTTCGTCAAACCGCTCGTCATCTCATTGTCCTCCTGCCAGCTCGCGAATGCGCGACGCAATAATGTGAATGTCGTCGCCCTGGAGGGGGCGCGGATCAATATCAAAGTAGCCTTGGCGGACGCCGTAATCCCGGGTGTAGATGGCGATGTCGCCTTCCTGCAGCGCCTTCGCGAGGCGCACGGCCGTCGTCTTCGTCAACTCGGGATCGATCCGGACACGTCCGCGGTAGATGGCGCGGCCCGCTTCGTCCTGCACGATCGACACCTGTACGCCCGCCAGATCGTTCAGGGGCGCGAGCGCCTGCAGCGATTCCTTTTCCCGCTCGCTCGTATCTTCCTTGACCATATACTCGTCCAGCGCCTGAAGCAAGCCGAACGTCGTCTCCTTGCCCACCTTCATGCTGCGCCCGATGCCGTGCAGCTGTACCTTGAGCCACTCGACATACTGGCGCTTGCCGCCGACGATGCCCGAGGTGGGGCCTTCGATCGCCTTGGAGCCGCTGTAGATCGCCAGGTCCGCGCACTTCACGTACTTCCGGATATCCTCCTCCGCCGCTGCATCCACGATGAGCGGCACCCCGCGCCGCTGCGCGATTTCCCACGCTTCCTCGACGGAGATCATGTTCTTTTGAACCGCATGATGCGACTTCACGTATAAAATGGCCGCCGTCCGCTCGCCGATCGCGTCCTCGATATGCGCCGCCTTGCCTTCGTTGGCATAACCGGCCTCCACGACCTTGCCGCCCCCCAGATATACCATCGTCTCCACGGGCGCGCCGTACTGCACGTTGTGCCCTTTCAGCATGATGATCTCGTTCCGCACGATCGGCTCCTGATGCAGACGCTCGCTGAGACGCCGGTTGCCCCGCGTGACGATGGCTGCCACCGACAGCGCGATGCCGCTCGACGCGGAGTTGACCACGACTGCCGCCTCCGAACCGAGAATGCCCGCGATCCGGTCGCCAGCCTTGTCGACGAGATCCGCGATCTCCACGTACTGCTGCCCGCCCTGCTTCATCGCCTCCATGACGGTGTCCGTCGGCGCGGACACGCCGAGGATGCTCATCCTTCCGCTTGCATTGATGACGCGCTTAAGCCCGTACTTCGCATGCCATGAATTCGCCATTCGCCACGACTCCCCTCGGTACGATCCGTTGATTGGCCTTGCGTTCGATGCCTTCTGAATCCAAGAGCGACACCGGCTCCTCCCGGACTTCAAATATCGTTAGATGCGCGCGATCCCCCGCCAGCAACCGTCCGAGCTCAGGTCGCCCCAGCCACTGCGCCGCACTGGACGTGACCGCCGCGACGACCTCCTGCAAGGGATAGCCTAGATAAAGGAACTTGCTCATCACGTCCGCCAGGCTGTACACCGGACCGTTCAGGCGATTGCCCCGATAGATGTCGGAGCTGATCGTGTGCAGCCCGATGCCGTGCCGCTTCGCCGCTTCGGCGACCCTGAACGAGAAGCTCGCCGTACCATGCCCGACGTCCAGCCGCACGCCGCGGTCTAACGCGTCCAGCAGGGCGGGGATCGGTCGGCCGTCGGCGTCGAACAGATTGTTCGGCTTGCCGTTGAGATAGTGCGTGACGATATCCCCTTCCCTCAGGTGGGAAAGCACGTCCTCAATGGCCGGCGGCGCGGAGCCGATATGGACCATGAGCGGCAATCCGGTCGCGTTCGACAGCTCCCGGGCGATGCGCAGCGGCGCGATGCCGCTGTCGCCAACCACGCTGCGGCTGATGCGCGCCTTCAGTCCGACGATCAAGTCGGGGTAACGGGCAACGGCCTCGTCCACCCGCTCCCCGTCGAGCCATCCGAGCTGCGACAGCTCGTCGACCCGGCTCAGTCCGATGCGCGAGATGTTCAGAAACGCCAGCAAGTTCGTCTTTGCGCTCCCGGCGCTCGCCGCCAGCTCCCCGATCCGGTCCGCCCCGCAGCTGCCCGCGTCGACGATGGTCGCCACGCCCTGCTTGACGCCGATCTCGTCGATCTCGTCCCCATAGGGATCGAATGCCGGGAAGGCATGCACGTGCATGTCGATCCAGCCGCTCGATACATAGGCTCCACCGCATTCAATCGTGCGGATGTGCGTGTCCGAACCGGGGGCTCTAGCCTGCGCACCCGATATCGTACCAGCTTCCGCATCATTCACGCGAACGATGCAGCCAGATGCGATCTCAATGTTCACCGGCTTCCCATCCAACAGCTTCAGATTGCGCAGCAAAAAGCGATTGTCCATACTTTCACCCGCTTATTGTGGAATTACGATTTTTTTAACCTCTACTCTTTAAAGATAGCATAGAAAACGATAAATACAATATATCGTTATAATGTTTATTGGCGGGCGGCGTTGAAGTTGGGTTTCTTGGCCTCGCAATGGTCCAACGCAAATAGGATGAAGCAGGAGTTACCCCCGCTTCATCCCGTTCCGTGTATTAGCCGCTTATGGGCCGGCTCCTTCTGCTGCTTTTCAACGCTCCGTAGCCTTATCGCTGGACCACAGCACCTTGCCGGCGCGATCGACGAGCCCGTAGACGTAGTCGTTGCCGCCCTTCCAATTGGAGAAATTCGCGACGCCCTGTGCGAACGTCCAAGCCGACGTGAATTGCGGCGCAATGACCGTCTCGCCTTTAAGGTTCTTGAAGCCGACCAGCTCACCTGCGTAAAAAGACACCAATCCGTCCCCGACGTCGCCGATATCCCGTACTGCGCCCAAGCTGACGGCCTTGCCGGTCTTGTCGATCAAAAAGCTCCGGTAGCCGCCGTTCTCCTGCACCATCACGCGCGCGTATCCCTCGTGGAAATCGCCCGTCCAGCCTGGCGCATAAGTCGGCTTGATGACCCATTTGCCCTGACGGTCGATATAGCCGGTCTTGCCATTTTGAACGGCGATCGCGAGCCCTTCGGAAAAGGCCGTAGCCGTCTCGAACTGCGGTGCGATCGCGAACTTGCCCGTGCGGTCGATATACCCCGTCCGCTCGACGCTCTTGCCGCCGACCTTGACCCATTTGCTGACCGGCGCCAGCCCCTCCGAGAACGAACCCGTATGCAGCGAGCCCGCGATCGGCGGGATGACGGTGCGGCCCGTATGATCGATATAGTAGGTTTTGTCGTCCTTCACCACTTTGGCCAGACCTTCGGAGAACGCGTAAAGCCTGTCATAAACCGCAGGCAGCACCTCGCGTCCTTGGCGGTTCAGCGCGCCCATCTTGACGATATAATCTTTGGTCAGCGTCGTAAAAGTCGCGAGCCCTTCATTAAAGCCGTCCACTCTGTAATACTTGGCGTTCACTTTCATAACCGTCTTGCCTGAACGGTCGATGAGCCCATACCCGCCGTAAGGACCCTTCACCGGCGCCACGTCCTCGTAGCCGAAGCCCATGCCGGAGAGGCCCGGTTTGCGCAGCCGTTCCTTGCCTTGATTGTCGACGTAGACCACCCCGTCCGATGTATTGAACGCATGCCAGTATTGCGCGTCGAGCACGCTCTCCGTGCTGCCGCTCGCCTGGACCTCCGCCGGACGCAGTTGAATCAGGTTCGTGCCCGGCACGACGGTATAACCAATATCCGTGAGCTCGCCCGCGAAGCTTAAAGGAATAAACAACGTCCCGTTGATCGTGCGCGGTGCAGGCTGTATCGTCCTTGCGACGGTCCCGTTCAGCACCGCCTTTGTGCTGCCTGGCTTCAGGCTGACCTGCCCGATAACGCCGCCCTTCAGCACGACTTCGGACGCCGTCGACTTGGCGATCGTATAGCCGAACCGCTCCGCGATCGGTCGCAGCGGGACCATCAGTACGCCGTTCTCGTCGATCGGTCCTTCGGGCAGCAGCAGATGCTGGCCTTGATCGTAGATCTCCCAGTTCGCTGCGCTCGCGCGGGCCACAGGTCCGGCCGTCCAAGCAGTTCCCGACAGCAGGGAGGAGAGCAATGCCACCGTTGCGGCCTGCTTGGCGATACGGGTATATTGCAGCTTCATAGTTGGCATCTCCTTA
The DNA here is from genome assembly GCF_042683485.1 of Cohnella sp. GCM10020058. NCBI lineage: Bacteria > Bacillati > Bacillota > Bacilli > Caryophanales > Paenibacillaceae > Cohnella > Cohnella sp. GCM10020058. The sequence continues at coordinate 11,451 of NZ_JBHUJV010000004.1, read as the reverse complement.
ATAGGACGTTAAGTAAATATTTCCTATAATAGGACGATGATCCTGCGAAAAAGTTGCTGCGACGCGCCCTATACCCCCGGCGAGCGCCGATCCCATGCATACAAGAGCAACGTCAGGCCGAGTCCGATCAGCGACATGACGAGGCTCATTATATCAGGGAACGCTGCCGATTCAACCGTCCTTGAATAAATAAACGCGCCGAAGCAACGCAAAAGGCGGCCCAAGGGCCGCCTGCATGTATAATTATCCATTTGCTCGTATGCGATTAGAGGCTGCCGCCGCCAAGTCCCGGGAGACCCAACTGGCTCAGTTGATCGTCTGTCAGCACGTCTTCGGCCTTCGGCTCGCCCGACAGCTTCACGTCGCCGTTAATATCGGTCAGCTCCTGGACGATCTTGATCGTGCCGCTGGCGGACTGGCCGTCCTCCGTGCCTGCGAACGCGATCTTGGCGTCGGTGTAGCTGGCATAGCCCTTGCCGTTGATACCGATGTTGGAGAGGATGTCGAGCGTCTGCACGCTCTTTTTAAATTCCTCAAGGTCCTTCGAAATGTCGTTTTCCTTGGTTTCGGCCAGGCTCTTCTTGGCTTCGTCCAGGTCGGATTGCTCGATTTTCAGCATCTTGCGATACGCTTCGTTCTTGGAGAGCAGGTCAATGACTTCCGGACCGATATCGTTCGTGATGGTCTGGATGAGCGGCTCTACCTGGTCCTTCGTCACGTGCGTCTGCACGACCTTATCTATGCCGTCCGTCGTAATACCTGCATCCTTGGCAGAAACATCCTTCAGGTAGGTGTCCTCGTCGATATGCTTAAATACGATTGCGGACACGTCGTTCAAGAGCTTCTGCGTCGTGCCGATATCGAGCGACTGGATATCTTGGCCCTCCTGCTCGGCCAGCTTCTTCAGGTCGACTTCGATATACTTGCCGACGATCTCTGCGGGCAGGCCCAGCATCGGGATGTTCGGCACCTTGACCCACAGCTTTTCTTTGCTCATGAGGATCGGCACAGTGATGGTCATCGCGAGGTCGCCTTTAATCTCGATCTGCAGATTGATCTCTGCGAGCATCGGATCCTTGCGATAGCCGCCTGTCCATGACAGCTGCGCGTTGCTCAGGAAGCCGCCGGCCATGCTCGCGTACCCTTCGTCATCGGCGGACTCGGGCAGCTTCAGATCGGAGATCTGAAGGCTTCCTTTCATGCTATAGGAAGTGATTTGAGATGATTTCTTCAGCGCATCTTGAAGTGTCTCTTGTGCCGACTTGGAACCCGTGCAGCCTGCTAACAGGATGAGCACGAGGAGCGCTGCGATGGCGGCCAGTACTCTCTTTTGGTTAAGCAAAATAACGAAATCCCCCTTCAAATTCTGGATGATAGCTTCTAGAAATAGAAGCAGCCTCCATTTTAGTCCATTAGGGACCAAGATGGAAGCTCTTTTTGTTAAAGAGTCGATTAACCCGGATTGTAACCGGTTCCTTTTAATGGATGTCCTTTTTGCGGAAACGACCGCCCTTGACGTCATGGATATTGCCGACGGCGAGGAAGGCGACGGGGTCGAGCTCGTTGACGATGAGTTTGAGCTTTGCTTCCTCCAGACGGGAGATGACGCAGAAGATGACTTGCTTGGCATTGCCCGAATAGCCGCCTTCTCCGTTGAGATAAGTAACGCCCCGGCCGAGACGGCTCACGATGGCATCGCCGATATCGCGATAGTTATCGCTGATGATCCAGACGGATTTGGACTCGTCGAAGCCTTCGATCGTCAGATCGATGACCTTGAACGCTATATAATAGGCGATCAGGGAGAACATGGCGTTGTCCCACCCGAATACCAGGCCTGCGCTTCCTAAAATGAATACGTTGATGAACATGACCATTTGGCCGACTGAAAAAGGACTGCGCTTGCTGAACAGGATCGCGACGATCTCCGTCCCGTCCGTCGTGCCGCCGAAGCGGATGACGATGCCGACGCCGACGCCGAGGAAGATGCCTCCGAAGATAGCGGCTAGCAAAGTTTGATCTGTAAAAGGTTCTACGTGGTGAAGCGCCTGAGTCGTGATAGCCAGCGTGACGACGCCGAGCAAAGTAGACAGCGCAAAGGTTTTGCCGATTTGCTTGTAACCGATGATGAGGAAAGGCAGGTTGAAGAGGAACAGAAAAATGCCGATGGGCCAATGTGTTAGATAGGCCACCATAATGGATATGCCGGTGATGCCGCCGTCGATGATGGAGTTCGGAACCAAAAATACTTCAAGCGCTGCGCCGACGAGCACCGCGCCGACGATAATGGCAATGACGCGCTTGGCAACCTCAAACAATGAAAGACCGCTATGCTGCGTTTTCTTGGTGGGCGCTTGGACCGCCGCTTGGCCTTGAGCTTGGGGAGACTTGGAATTGAATTTCTTCGAACTGGTCATAAGCACCTCCTGATAGGCAATTTCTGATTATATTATAACAGCTTAAAGTATGCGGAGAAAAGACACAGTATTAAAGAATTTGGGCATTTTTCAGCGAAAACAGCCGAATTCGACGCAAATAAGCGATTCAGGCCGCCTGACGGCGGCTTAAATCGCTTAATGTGCGCATGAGAAGCCTTTACGTCCGCGTTCAGGGGAATGGCGTCACCAATTTGCCCCCATCCCTGAGCAGCGCCTGACCCCGGCCGTTACAGAATCTCTCAGCCTTGCGGATTATTGTGGCTTACATGATTGCGGTTTTTGACCTTTTTGGAGCCGGACAACGGCTCCTGGCCCCCGCGGTGTCCCGGACTGCGCTCGTCCCGCTCTTGTTGCGGATTTGCTTCAGGCACCGGCTGCGACTTGGGCTTGCTCATGGGGACGATCCCTCCGCTCGTTAGTCGTGATGCTTCAGCGTCTTGTCGTTGACCGGCTCGTCGTGATTCATCGAATCCTGATGGCGACGATCGTTATGCTGCTGATTGAGCTGCTGGGCGTGGTGCGCGTTTACTTTTACCTCGGCGAGGTCCTCCGCCACATTGCTCAGGTTTTTATCCGCCATTTTATTGTCATTGGCCACTTCGTTCACCCCTAAGCATGCGTGTATGGCTGCAGCGTCTGCGCGCATTCATGCAGATGCCTGCGGTAGTCGACGATGAGCTCTTGCAGCACGTCGCTGCGCTCGTCCACGGCTTGGCCGTCGCGTTCGACATCGGAAAGGCCAACCTCGATCTCGCGGCTGTCCATGTATCGAACGGAGAAGTCGAATTCAAGATTCTGCCGTCCGGCGCTGCGAATCTGGACGATCAGTCCGTCCGGGTTCGCTTCGTCCGCGCGCACCTCGGCCTGGTCGCCGCCGTGCAGATGCTGTTGGAGCTCGCTCTGCCACCTTTGCACAAGCTCGGATTGAGGAATTGTCAGTTTATCTTCAGTTGACATGGCTATTGCACCTCCGCCCCGTTAGATTGGCCTGTGACGGCTTAGTTCATGCAAGGAAGGAAAGACGGGTATATTTGGAGACCGGGCGAAAATGGAAGCGTTGCGTAAGAAAAATCGTCAGGGGAGTTCGCGATTCGCCTTGCCATTTTCTTTTTCTGCGGATATCCGAAACTTGATGGTGCGGAACGCCTAGCGATGGATGGCTCATCCGACAGCCATTCCGATGGGGCTGCTGATCGTCGCCCGTATCGTTTCACCGCCTCAATGCCTGCAGAGTGGGATTCGCTCCGTCGCAGCCGTGGGCACACCTATCGGTGCCGCCACGGTTAAGCGACTATCACGCCGGGGCCTACGAACATGCCTTAAGGCATGTTCGCTTAACGGCCCGTTCGAATCCCACTTCGCCACATGCAAAAAACCGATCCCCTCTCGGGAATCGGCCCTGTTTTTTACTTGTGGCGGAGAGAGTGGGATTCGAACCCACGTGGGCTTGCACCCTAACGGTTTTCAAGACCGCCCCGTTATGACCGCTTCGGTATCTCTCCATGCGTAGAGCGCATTGGTCTCCTCGCGTGAGGTCGGCCAACCCGCTCCGTAATCATATCATACGCCGGAGAGCGCGATCAACCCCTACGAGGCGTAATGACTTCGAGGCCGCCCATATATGGACGCAGCGCCTCCGGCACGACGACCGTGCCGTCAGCCTGTTGGTAGTTCTCGAGGATCGCCGCGACCGTACGGCCGAGCGCAAGACCCGAGCCGTTCAGCGTATGGACGTACTCCGGCTTCGCGCCGGTCTCCCGGCGGAAGCGGATACCCGCGCGCCGAGCCTGGAAGTCCTCAAAGTTTGTGCAGGACGAGATCTCGCGGTAGGTCGCCATGCTTGGCAGCCACACCTCGAGGTCGTACGTCTTGGCAGAAGCAAAACCCATGTCGCCCGTGCACAGTGCAAGCACGCGGTACGGCAAGCCCAGCAGCGCCAGGACGCGCTCGGCTTCACCCGTAAGCGATTCGAGCGCCTCGTACGAAGTCTCAGGGTCGACGAGCTGAACGAGCTCGACCTTGTTGAACTGGTGCTGGCGGATGAGGCCGCGCGTATCGCGTCCGGAAGCGCCTGCCTCGGAGCGGAAGCATGCGCTGAACGCCACGAGCTTGCGCGGCAATTGATCCTTGGCCAGAATCTCCTCGCGATGCAGATTCGTGACCGGCACCTCGGCCGTCGGAATCAGGTAATACTCGGTGTCCGCGATTTTAAACAAATCTTCTTCAAACTTGGGCAGTTGGCCCGTGCCAATGAGGCTGTCGCGATTAACGATGTAGGGCGGCAGAATCTCTTCATAGCCATGCTGATCCGCATGCAGATCCATCATCAGGTTAATCAGCGCACGCTCGAGGCGGGCGCCCAGGCCCTTGTAGAACACGAAGCGCGAACCCGTCACCTTGGCCGCCGCCTCGAAGTCGAGAATGCCGAGTCCCTCGGCGATCTCCCAGTGCGCCTTAGGCTCGAAACCAAGGCTCGCCGGCTCGCCTACGCGGCGAACCTCGACGTTGTCCGCTTCGCTTGCGCCGACCGGTACGCTCTCATTCGGAATATTCGGCACGGCAAGCAAGAGCGCCTCGGACTCGGATTCGATACCGCGAAGCTCCTCGTCGATTTGCTTGATCCGGTCGCCGACTTCCTTCATCTCGGCAATCAGCCCGTCGGCGTCGCCACCGCTCTTCTTAAGCTTCGCGACCTCTTGGGAGACGACGTTGCGTCGGTTTTTCAGGTTGTCGCTCTCGGTCTGCAGCTCGCGGCGTTTGGCATCGATTGACGGAAACGCAGCGATCAGCTCTTCCGAAGCGCCCCGCTTCTTGAGCGCGTCCGCTACTTTGCCGTAGTCGGCACGCAGCAACTTGATATCGATCATCGGTAGGTGATCCTCCTGACCCTGCGAAGGGTAATGTATGTCGGTGCAGGCTCGTGTCCATGCCTTCTTTTGTACGGTTAGGATTGGCCTTGGCCAGCCGCCTCGCGTGCCATGTCGATAAACAGGCCGTGCAAGCGGAAATCGTCCGTCAGCTCCGGATGATAGGAAGCAGCGAGCAGATGTCCCTGTCTTGCGGTGACGATCTCGTCCTTGTAAACGGACAGCACCTCGACGTCCGGTCCGACCTCGGTGATGAGGGGAGCGCGGATGAAAACGGCGCGTAGCGGAGACTCGATGCCCTTGACGGGCAGATCGGTCTCGAAGCTCTCGCGCTGGCGTCCGAACGCATTGCGCGCGACCGTCATGTCCATCAGCTGCAGGTGCGGTTCCTCGTCGCCCGTCAGACGCTCCGCCAGCACGATGAGGCCGGCGCAAGTGCCGAATACCGGCTTGCCGGCGGCAGCATAGCCGCGTACTGCTTCGATGAACCCGTATTTACGCATCAGCTTGCCGATCGTCGTGCTCTCTCCGCCGGGGATGATGAGACCGTCGATCTCCTCCAGCTGCTCAGTGCGCTTGACTGCGACGCCTTCGCCGCCGGCAAGCTCGATGCTTCGGATATGTTCCGCTACTGCGCCTTGAAGCGCCAGAACTCCGATTCTCATGGATGTACGACCTTCCTTCGTGTTCAGCCTTCTAAACCAATCGGGGCGGCCTCGCGGCCGGCGGAATGCCGGGGCGAGACCGCCCGAATCTGTGGCTTGCCGCAGCGACTCGCGTCCGCCGGTTCAAGCGATGAGCCGCCCGAAGGCGGCGGCGGCAATTAGATGCCGCGGTCCTGCATGCGCTGGGACTGCTCTAGCTTGGAGATCTCGATCCCCTTCATCGGCGTACCGAGGTTCTTGGAGACGCGGGCGATCAGCTCGTAGTCCTCGTAGTGCGTCGTCGCTTCGACGATCGCGCGGGCGAACTTCTCGGGGCTGTCCGACTTGAAAATACCGGAGCCGACGAATACGCCGTCGGAGCCCAGGTGCATCATCAGCGCGGCGTCCGAAGGCGTCGCGATGCCGCCGGCTGCGAAGTTGACGACCGGCAGGCGGCCCGTCTCATGCACGCCCAGCAGCAGCTCGTACGGTACGCCCAGCGTCTTGGCTTCGTGGTACAGCTCGTCCTTCGCCAGGTTCTGAACCTTGCGAATCTGGCCCGAAATGAGGCGCATATGACGCACGGCTTCGACGATGTTGCCCGTGCCCGGCTCGCCCTTCGTACGAAGCATGGACGCGCCCTCTTGGATGCGGCGCAGCGCTTCGCCCAGGTCCTTGGCGCCGCATACGAACGGCACCGTGAAGTCCGCCTTGCTGATATGGAACACGTCGTCCGCAGGCGTCAATACTTCGCTCTCGTCGATGTAGTCGACGCCGAGGGATTCAAGCACTTTGGCTTCGACGTAGTGGCCGATCCGTGCCTTAGCCATAACCGGGATGCTGACGACCTTCATGACTTCCTCAACGATCGTCGGATCCGCCATGCGGGCTACGCCGCCTGCCGCCCGGATATCGGACGGTACGCGCTCAAGCGCCATGACTGCCGTAGCGCCGGCCGCTTCGGCGACCTTTGCCTGCTCGGCGTTCATGACGTCCATGATGACGCCGCCCTTTTGCATCTCTGCCATGCCGCGCTTAACTCTCGATGTGCCTGTCTCCATTTTTACCCACGCCTCCAATACATTCTAAGCATTTATTTTACAGGAATGGCCAAGGATAGACAACCCGTGCGGTCGGGATTCCGACCGATCAGAACAGATTGACAATCCCCTTGAACAGACCGCTGAAGAAGGCGCCGATCGCCCTCAACATCAGCTTGAACCAGCCCGCCTTGTTCACGTCCTCCGTCGCCACCAGATCGACGGTGACCGACTTGTCCTCCTGCGTGACGGGATCCTTGTATGTGTAGGTGGCTTTGCCGACCTTATCCCCTTGCTTAAGCGGCGCGACAAGCGGGTCGCTCGTCGGTACGACTTCCTTGAGCTGCGCTTCGACCTTACTCGTCTTAGGCAGCATGATGGTGACGTCTTGACCAGTGACGACCTGTACCGATTTTTTGCCGCCCTTCTTAACCTTCAGCGTCTCGTGCTCAGCAATCGCGGTCTTGGGCTGCACGAGCGTCTTTTTCTCGAAGCTGCCGAAGCCGTAGTCGAACAGCTTGGCCGTCTCGAGGAACCGCTTGCCGTCGTTCGCATTGCCTGGGACGCCCATAACCACCGCAATCAGCCGCGTTCCGTTTTGCAAGGAGGTACCGGTAAAGCAATTGCCTGCCTTGGAAGTATGTCCCGTCTTCAGTCCGTCGACGCCGGGATACGCGAACTTTTTAAAGTTCGTGACGTTTTTGTTAGACTCCAACATCCAGTCCCAATTGTACATCGGTTCCTTGTCGCGCTCGCGGAACTTGTAAGACTGAATCTTGGAATACTCCAGAAACTCCGGATAGTCCTTCAATATATGGTAAGCCAGCAGCGCCGAATCGTGAGCGGACATCACTGTCTCGCCTTCGATCGAAGCCGGGCGATAAGCCTCTGGCATATCAGCGCGATCGAGTCCCGTCGAGTTGATGAAGTGGGAGTCGTTCATGCCCAGCTCCTTGGCCGTCTCGTTCATGAGTTTGGCAAACGCTTCCTCTGACCCTGCAACGGTCTCCGCAAGCTGCGTTGTCGCATCGTTGGCGGAGCCGACCGCCATCGCGATATACAGCTCCCTGACCGTGTGCTTGTCGCCTACGGCGAGCAGTACGCGACTGCCGATTTGCTTGGCCGCATTCTCTTGTATGGTGATCTCTTGGTCCCAGCTGATCTTGCCGTCCTGGATAGCCTTAAATACGAGATATTCCGTCATCATCTTGGTCATGCTGGCAGGCGGCAGCGCGACATCCGCGTTGTTCTGGTACAGCACCTGGCCGGTATCCGCATCCATGAGGAAGGCGGATTTTACATTTAATTGAAGACCGCTGATATCGTTCGTCGCGGCCGAAGAGCGCGGCAGCAGCATCGCTTGCAGCAAGGCGGCTAGAAGTAGGATGGCTAGTAGCTTGAACATGACAGCACGGGATTGCTTGGCATAGCGAACATAAGCTTGATTCAACACGCGACTCTCCTTTTAACCTAGCATTTTAATGAGTCTGACAAGGCCGTGGACTCCGTCTGTTATTGTAACATACCGCATCCAAAGGCAAAAGCCGCAAGGCGACGTTTGCTCGCTCTGCGGCTCTTCATTTAAACCGATGCAAAATGTAGGTTTACATAGAGTAGTTAGGCGCTTCCTTCGTGATCTGAACGTCGTGCGGATGGCTCTCGCGCAGACCGGCACCGGTGATGCGGACGAACTCGGTATCATTCTTCAGCTCATCCAGCGTCGCCGTACCGCAGTAGCCCATGCCGGAGCGCAGGCCGCCGAGCAGCTGGTGCAACGTGTCGCGCAGCGGCCCCTTGTACGGCAATCGGCCTTCGATGCCTTCCGGTACCAGCTTGGAATCGTCCTCTTGGAAATAACGGTCCTTGGACCCTTCCTTCATCGCGCCGATCGAGCCCATGCCGCGATAAGACTTGTATCGGCGTCCTTGGTAGATCTCCGACTCGCCCGGGCTCTCCTCGGTACCGGCGAACAGGCTGCCGAGCATGACCGCGCTCGCGCCGGCCGCGATCGCCTTGGTGATCTCGCCCGAGTACTTGATGCCGCCGTCCGCAATGATCGGGACATTGTACTCGCGCGCGACAGTCGCGCAATCGTAGATCGCCGTGATCTGCGGCACCCCGATACCTGCGATGACACGCGTCGTGCAGATCGAGCCCGGTCCGATGCCGACCTTGACGACCGAAGCGCCGGCTTCGATCAGATCGCGCGTCGCTTCGCCGGTCGCCACGTTGCCGGCCACAATCGTCAGGTCGGGGAACCGCTCGCGCAGCTTGCGGACCATGGTGACGATGTCGATGTGGTGACCGTGCGCCGAATCGACGACGAGCACGTCGACGCCGGATTTGACCAGCGCGTCCGATCGTTCGAACGTATCCTTGGATACACCTACGGCTGCCCCCGCGAGCAGACGGCCGTGCTGGTCCTTTGCCGCGTTCGGGAACTGGATCGCCTTCTCGATATCTTTAATGGTGATGAGACCCTTCAGCGTATTGGAGTCGTCCACGAGCGGCAGCTTTTCGATCTTGTGCTTTTGAAGCAACAGCTCCGCCTCTTGAAGGGTTGTTCCTACCGGGGCAGTCACCAGATTTTCGCTGGTCATCACATCTTTGATCTTAATGGAGTAATCGTGAACGAAACGCAGGTCGCGGTTCGTCAGGATGCCGACCAACTTGCCGCCTTCGTCCGTAATCGGCACGCCGGAGATCCGGTACTTGCCCATCAGCTCCTCGGCATCGTAGACATGGTGCTCAGGGGTCAGCGAGAACGGATTCGTGATGACGCCGCTCTCCGAACGCTTGACGCGGTCTACTTCCTCTGCCTGCTGGGCGACCGACATGTTCTTATGGATGATGCCGATGCCGCCTTCGCGCGCGATGGCGATCGCCAGAGCCGATTCCGTGACCGTGTCCATCCCGGCGCTGATCAACGGAATATTCAGCTTCACGGAAGGACTGAGCGCCGTCTGGACGCTGACGTCCCTCGGCAGGATCGACGACTTGCGCGGGACAAGCAGGACATCGTCGAACGTCAAGCCTTCCTTGGCGAATTTATTTTGCCACACGAACATTTTCCTCCTTTGGAAATGCAAATTTTTAGTTTTTCCGAATTGAATTATAGGCAATCTTAGCAGAGGCACTAGGGGCTGTCAAGGCGCATTGGACGCCGTATTCGCATTCTCCGGATGCGGGCGGACATTCACTCTCCACATGATTCCGATACAGCCAAATGCTTTCTAAGCCGAGGTTCAAATATGTCGGCCGAACAGTTTGTGAGCGCACCTAAAAATTCTTTCTCAAAGGGAGAATGAATTCCATAGGCGACAGGATCCTTTAGAAAAGCTTTTATTTTAAAACCATATGTCTTCTGGGAAGAGAAAGGGAGAAGCTTCAATTGGTGTCACAAACAATAAGGAGGATGGTCGCTGTTTACGTTAGGGGGCGTTCACTTGTATGAGGACTTGCATTTACACGTGTTATCTTGAGAACATTCGCAGAATTTTGTGTCGGAGACGGCCTTTAACGCAAAAAGAACGATGATGATCATCGGTCAACTTGCAGTTGTTGCATCATTCAACGCTGTATCAGCCTAATTCAACGTTATTTCAGCCTGATGAAGCAGCTCCCTGTCTAATTTGCCTGGAACGAATGACCGCTTCCTAGTAAAGCGGCAAGGCAGGGAGCTCGTAAGCGTCATAAGCCTCGAATGTGCAGCGGTTCTGATGGAGCAAGGGCGCTTAGATCTTGTATACTGGTTCTTTTACTTCGCTACCTCTGCCGAACGATCATTTGATACATCCTCGCTATGGTCAATCGTAGGGTCTTCCGAATTGCCGTTGTCCGCTAACGCTGCGATGCTCCACATCCACTGTTCCGTTTGTAGCTTGGCGCTGGACGTCGAGGCCTGCGCACCATTACCCCAAAAAGCGCCTCCGATGCTAATAGCAAGCGCCAACGTACTAGCCGCAATAATCTTGGACATATCGTGCTCCGCCTTCCGATGGGTCTATTTTTTTACTGGTATGCCCTTATCTTAAACCAGGTTTTTGAACTGAATATGAAATCCGGCTTAAGGGTTACTGAATAATAACGATAAATGCCTATATTCTTTTACCCGAGGCTAAGAGAATTACAACCAAATGAAGCTGTTAGAAACCAACAAAAAAACCACCTTCCGAAGAAGGTGGTTCTCTCTTGCTGCTCTTAGCCTGGCGACGTCCTACTCTCCCAGGACCCTGCGGTCCAAGTACCATTGGCGCTGGAGGGCTTAACGGTCGTGTTCGAGATGGGTACGCGTGGGACCCCTCCGCCATTACCACCAGACCTACTGTTTGGCTGTTGCCAACCAGCTTTGCAGCTTCACAGAGCTTGCGCCCTGAAAACCGGATGCGAAACGAATATGCGCTTAGAAATGCTCTTGCCTGTGCGGCTTGCCGTTTGTTCCCCGTAAGGAACAGTAGGATAA
>NZ_JBHUJV010000003.1:94223-95086 GCF_042683485.1 Cohnella sp. GCM10020058 | reverse complement strand
CTGCCCACCGCCCGACCGTCGCCGGCTCTGCCCACCGCCCGACCGTCGCCGGCTCTGCCCACCGCCCGACCGTCGCCGGCGATTAATACAAATAAAAAAACCGCTCATTGGCGGTTTCTATTCACCCTTCGTATTCTCGTCTTCATCATCTTCTGGTTCTTCAGCCCATTGCCATGGAGGCGTCACACCATCAGGCAAGATGTAACCCTCATCCCCTTCATACTCATAATCTTCATCTGGTTCTTCAGCCCAACTCCATGGAGTTCTGGGAGGCGTCACACCAGTAGGCACGATGTAACCCATATCCCCTTCATATTCATAATCTTCATCTGGTTCTTCAGCCCAACTCCATGGAGTTTTGGATTTTCCTTTCATCGACGTCATATCTGCCACATTATTCATATTAATTTCTCCTTTTAATTTGAATTTTATTGTGCTTGCGGCTTTCGTTGTTTAACTTTATAAATCAATATTAACACACGTGTTTTATAAAGTAAAACATTTTTTTGATTTTTTAGATCTAATTTTAGATCTAAATAGAAAAATACTGCTCCCGCTACCCGCCGGCCGACGCAATTGTGATGGTGTGTCGCGGACTCCCCGCCGGCCACTGACGGCGCGGTGATCGTACGGCGCGGATCCGTGAACGCCTGGGCGCGCTGGCGCGGCTGCAGCTCCCCGCCGGCCACTGACGGCGCGGTGATCGTACGGCGCGGATCCGTGAACGCCTGGGCGCGCTGGCGCGGCTGCAGCTCCCCGCGGCCGCTGGCGGCGCGGTGATCGTACGGCGCGGATCCGTGAACGCCTGGGCGCGCTGGCGCGGCTGCAGCTCCCCGCCGGCCACTGACGGCGCGGTGATCGTA
>NZ_JBHUJV010000003.1:0-94081 GCF_042683485.1 Cohnella sp. GCM10020058 | reverse complement strand
CGGTGATCGTTCGGCGCGGATCCGTGAACGACTGGGCGCCGCCTGGCGCGGCTGCAGCTCCCCGCGGCCGCTGACGGCGCGGTGATCGTTTGGCGCGGATCCGTGAACGCCTGGGCGCCGCCTGGCGCGGCTGCAGCTCCCCGCGGCCGCTGGCGGCGCGGTGAATCGTTCGGCGCGATCTGTGAACGCCTGGGCGCCGCCTGGCGCGGCTGCAGCTCCCCGCGGCCGCTGACGGCGCGGTGATCGTTTGGCGCGGATCCGTGAACGCCTGGGCGCGCTGGCGCGGCTGCAGCTCCCCGCGGCCGCTGGCGGCGCGGTGATCGTACGGCGCGGATCCGTGAACGCCTGGGCGCGCTGGCGCGGCTGCAGCTCCCCGCCGGCCACTGACGGCGCGGTGATCGTACGGCGCGGATCCGTGAACGCCTGGGCGCCGCCTGGCGCGGCTGCAGCTCCCCGCGGCCGCTGACGATCGCCCGCGCTGCAGCTCCTCCCAGCCGCCGCCGCCGCGGCCTTGGCCGTTCTTCCGTCGCTGAAACGCCTGGCAATTGCTCGATTCGGACAGAAGCCCCGGTCAATCGTTTTTCCACTTTCGATACTTAGGATGACCGGGTCATCGATCCGAATCGAGCAATTGCCACTCGTTTCAGCTGCTGAGCTGATGGAGTCAAAAACCTTCACCAAAATAAAAAAAGTGCCCCTGTAGGGCACTCATTCCTCCCCCATCGAAGAGCGACGGAGACGTGTTAATTTATCGAAGTCTGGCTTAGGTGGATCAGGCGGAAGCTCTGGTTTTTTTTCTTCCACCGCCGTCTGTTGAACACTTTGAATTAGAGCTTGTATTTCAGGCTCTGGAACAGCTCTGTTAGGGATTGTCCCGTTTACGAAAACACCAGAGTTAATTAAAACTTCAAGAGCCTCATAGATACGGACTTTCTCAGAGTCGACAGCAACTTTCTGCCCTTCAATGATCTGAATGCCAGCCTCAGTCGCTTCGCGCAGCTTCTCCTGGCGGTGTTTATTCTTCTCATTTTGCTGCCACCAATGAAGGATCTTATCGCTTGCGAGCAGTTGAATACGTGCCAATCAGATCATTCCTTTGCAGCCGCAGTAGCCTTTTTCGCAGCCTGTGCCTGGGCTTGTTTTGGCAATTCATAATACCGGCCGAACTTGTACATTCCGCGAGCAGTCGAGAATTGTGGATCCGTTGGGATTTGCACACGACGTGCATTCCAGTCCTTAAAGAGTGGTCCCCACTCTTCTACCGCACCGCCTACTGTAATAATACGCTTAAATCGGTCAGGGTCGTCAATGATTCCATTCAATTCCGCTATTAAATCAGCAAACACAGCTTTTACAGCATGATGATATACGTCATCAAAGCCTTGAACTGCTCCATCAACATTCGTATATGTCTTGATCTTGTTCTTATGTTGGCTCTCAAGTTGTCCAGCAACATCCTGTACGTCAATCTGACGCTGCAATGTTTGGGAAAGCCAGTCAGCGCAACGTTTGTAAACATCCCGGAAAGAGGTTAGAAGAGTTTCTTTCGGCAGCTTAATAAAGTCCATTGCAGAAAAGCGGCTGATATCAGATGTGCCGAAGCCGCAGTTGATGACCAGAATATCTTCATCAAGAATGGTTTCGTCAGCTACGTTTCCGTGTTCGTCAAAATAGAGATCGTAGAGAACAGCTTCCGTTTCACTCATTGGTTCATATTGAACGACGTTTATGACCTTTCGTTCGTCGTTGACATTGACCTTATGCAGGTCGTTGAGGATTGAATTCAGTTTACTTCGAACTTCAGGGTTGTGATAGTCGAATGATGGCGTAGACGTGATTAGTAGCACTGGCGTCATGTTAGGAGCGCCTTCGACAGCCATTGCCAAGCCGATCTTGGCGTATGTAGTAAACATTGGCTGCGCATATCGAACGAGACTGCTACGCGAATGCAAGGGAATCGGATCAACCTTGTATTTGTTTATAGCTTCATATCCAGCGACATATTTCTGCGGATCGGCTTCAATTTGGTAAGTGGTTGCCTCTTGCCGACGTGCCATACGGCCGCTGGACGATGGTGGTGCTTCGTACCGTCCGACAACTGCTTCAATGTAACCGCGCTTAACATAGTCGGAATAGATTTTCATGCCACCATTGCCGGTATCCAACGCAATAACAGTCACCGGCGCTTCGGATTTTGCCACTCAAATTCCTCCATTACACAATGAAATATGAACTTTACACACTCACTCTATCACAAGTTGTGAAATTACACAACAATTGCGCAAAAGTGTGTAATTTGTCGAAGAAATGATTAATTGAAGTGTGTAATGATAAGTGTTTAATACACAAAATCTGTTAAAATGTGTGTAACATGGTCATGTATTTACACAACTAATTGATTTCCAGTGTGTAACATGCATCATAAATTGCGCAATTGCTGAGATGTGAGTGTGTAATATGTTCTGGAAAATGTGTATCCAAGTAAGATGGTTCAAAACTAGTAAAGGAACGGAAAATGTGAAAAACGTAAAATAGGCAAAAAAGCCTATAGTATCAAGGGTTTTCGCGCATAACATGCACAATAAAAAATCATTGGGAAATTGGCGAAAAAAGACGTAACATGGAATATTTTATGTGATACAATTACCATGTAACCAGGAAAGAAAGTGGGTGTAATGATGCTTGAGTCCTTTGTTGACTATCTAAAGGCTCAGGGTAAAAGGGAGGATACAGCACGCGTATATGCGCGAAGCATAATGCGCTTTATGGAGAGCGATGGAAATGCGTCGGATCCAGAACAATTTGCTAAATCCTATCAACTATGGTTTCCACAACAGGGGAATTCGGGGGCAACTCAAAGCTTACATAAGGCTGCTGGCCAAATTTATTACTATTTCCTCACAGGAAAAAAACAAAAGTTTGATTTTCCGGCATCTGCAAGAAAGAGCAATAACCCGACTCCTTGGTTAACTCCAAATCAATTCGACCAATTGCTTGGCGCAATGAAAGAATTGTCGAGTCATAAGGGAAAAAGAGCCTATTTGTATCGAAGAAACGTAACGATTATTCAGACTTTTGTGTATACGGGGCTCAAGGTTTCACAAGTCGCCCAGCTGGATGTCGGAGATGTGGACTTTAAAGAGAACTGTGTTATGAACGGAGACCTTCGAATACCTATGGCACCGTCGTTACGGGACGCTCTTAGACTCTGGATTGATCATCGCAGCGATCTGCGCCAACTAAGTGCAGCTGCGCGCAAGAGATCCCCTCTGTTCCGTTCGAGCGCAGGTAAACGAATGTGTAGAAGGACGATATCGCTCATGATTGAGTCCTACTATCTGCCGGGATTGAAGATTACACCGGAAATTCTGAGGCATACCTTTGCAAAGTGGATGCTGGAAGCGACAAATAATGATACGGAGCTGGTTAGCCAGCTTCTGGGGGCGACATATTCTCCCTATTTGCAACCAGAATCGCGGCTTGATCTGGCTCAAATGAAAGAGCTTCCGCTCGGTTAAGAGGAGAACAAATGAGAGTTAGAAAAGGCGTAACCATACTGATCTATGTCTTGGTGATTTTCGGGGCAATTGGTGGATGTAATGTTTTACTTACTCCATTTAGAGGACAGGCTGCGCAGACAATTGTTGATCATAGTGGAATGCAGAAGGCTGCAGAACATTTCGTCCGTCTGTACCTTGCATGGGATGAACCACTAGAAAAGAGAAAGATAGCTATGCAGGAAATCGCCCCGTCCGTAACGCAATACCTCGTCTCCGGTAAACAAACAGTGGATTATGTGGAGTCGGGGACCCCATATTTTTCTGGGGAACGCGGCTATGTCGACGTTAGCGCCCTGACACATGCGAAGGTAGAAAATGAAGAAATTGCTCGGCGATATAAGCTTACCGTTTATTTCGTGGCTGACGGCGCGGGCGGATATGTTATAGAACGTATGCCCTTGATAGCAATTCAACCGACCCAGGAAGATCCAAGGCCGGTCATGACAAAAGAGCAGGAGACGGCCGCGAACAGCATTAAGCCGACACTGCAAGTGTTTTTGCCGGCGTTACTGAGTGGAGATCTTAGGAGTGTGCAGACTCTCCTGACGGATGATTCTCAAATTGTCCCATACGACGGCGAGTATAAATTCTTGGGAATCCAGGATATACGAGTCCGTGAATCCTCTCAACCGGACAAGGCGGATTATGCTGTCGATGTTGTTCTCAAGGTACAAGACGTACAGTTTCAACAGACGCTCTCAATCCAAGTCTACTTATGGATTAAAAGCTCCAAAGAAAAATACTACGTTGTGAGGGCGAACGTATGAACCATAAAGTTCATCAGATCGCAGGAGTCGTTATCGGCCAAGGTGCGCTGCTTTACCATCATACACCTGCTTTTTCGCTAACGACGATAGGTGTTATGTTTTGCGGATATGCAGCTGCCATGTTTCCGGATTTGGACAAGCCAGGCTCATTTTTTACGCAACATCAACCATTTCGGGCGTTTTCGGAAGGAATGAGTCGCATCGGCGTTCCTCATCGAGGACCAACTCATTCTCTGCCTGCACTCATTTTGGTCTACCTTTTGTTCAAGTTTGTGATCGAATTGCCGGACGTTTATCTATGGGCGATTGTCCTTGGTTACGCTTCACACATTTTTCTTGATCTGTTCAACGCGGCGGGCGTTATGCTGCTCTTCCCTTGGAGATTTGACTTTAAATTGCTGCCCTCGTTTATGGCGGTGTCATCGGAAGATTACAGTGTCACGCAATTGCTCATTTTTACAGTGTTGAGTGGGGTTTTCTATGCAATGCTTGCGAACACAATGCTTGATATTTTATCGAACACGCCACTTGTTGGACATGGAATCGGAAGGTTGAGGCTATGGGCACTAGACAAGACAGAGCCAATCTGGCGCCCGATTGTGCATTCAGTGGTGAGCCTTGTACAAGGGTTTCAAAGAGTAGTCAAAATATAAAAAAACGTTGGAGGAATCACCATGTGGGAGAACCTTAAGTATCAGATCACAGGCATAGCAGTGGTCGACAATATTTTCACGTTGTTGGTCAAAATCATTTGTATGGTATTTCTGATCATTATGGCAGTCCGATGCATTAAGAACTATAACGATGGGCAAACGGGGCAAATGATCATATCCGGTATCTCGGGACTCTTGCTGCTGGCAATGATTATCGGGTTCAGCAACATCGCCAATGCGGCGAAAGGCATCAGTGAGGCGTTCAATTTTGGCGGTGGATCTGGTTCCTCTACTGGCGGCGGATCTGCTAAGTAAATGGCTTACAGAACCTATAAAGAGGTCTTTAGGGTAAGGGCCGAGGTATCATCGCTCGGCGCCGGAAATAAGCGTGTCGTATTGCCAGAGTGGGCGACAATCACAATGGATGTTGTAATAATGTTTTTTCTGCTTCTACCCATCGGCAGCTTGATTATCGCCCCAATACCTAATTTGTTTATCAGCGCATTTCTAAATATCCATCATCCGTTCATGATTTGGATAGAAGGGGCTATCATGGCCGGTGCTGCAGCAATCTTTCTGCACAAGAAAGAGGCAGCCGGCAAAACTCCATTGCAGTTTATCGGAACAATCATGGGATTTGTAATTCGATCTGCTGTGAACAGCTGGCATGACGGGTGGGAAACAAGAAAGATCGAGCTTCAGACACACAAAGAAATGCAGATATACGTTCGACGATACGACGATCGTGCATGCGGTTCTTTGCCGGCACGGGGGTATAATATCAGCCGATTTCGTTTACATAGCGCAACGGCCGTGGCTGTCCGGAAGAATTATATTGAATTCAGCAAATCGGGAAAGCGTTTGGAGCCAGGCTATTACGAAGTCAATGGGAAAGTGATTGTCCCAGTCACTGAACCCATCCGGCGCGCGGCGCCATCACTGCGAGAGGAGGATTAAAATGCTGCCAGTATCACTCTTGGAAGGCAACGTTATATACGATACCCACGGCAATCCCTATGCTGCCTATATCGTGGATTCGGTGCCGTATGCTTTTCAAGACGCGACCACTAAAATGGGCGTCATACGCGAAGTCACGAACGCCTTAAAAGGGCTTACTGACGAGCTTTATTTGTATCTCCTTGCTCGCCAATATTCGGCAGAACAAATAGGGGAACAGATGGCAGACTTTTCGACGACGCCCGGTTGGCAGCGCCAAATTCGGTTGACTCAGAGGGAGTTAGAGGAAGAGCAGCCATTCCACCGGGTGAATTATGTTGTCGTTCCGCTGAATAAGCGTATGCCACTGTACTTTGATCAAGACAAAATTCAGTACATAAAAGAAGTGCTCGGGAATGTTTGGGCGGGCGTTCAGGATGTGACCGGGCGACTCACTCGTCCTTTGTTTGGACAGGAAATCTCATACACGCTTCCGTTCCTAGAGTTCGTGCAAGAGCAAGCAGATGAAATGTTGGATAAGCTGTCCGGATTTAAGAGAATTAGAAAAGCGACGATGAGAGAGTGCGAGTGGTGGCTCAAAAAGGGATACCACCGTGGCTTACCCGATCCAGAACTGCTCCTCCCAGAGCCTTTTCCTGTTCAAGTGCGAACGGACGACAAAGAGGTTCGTCGGATAATGCCTGTCCGAGCGTCGCTGTTTACTCTTTCTAAGCTTACAAAGGATCATTTTGACTTCCTGGAAACACACACTGATGACGGGATTGCCTACCATTCCTACATGCCAATCTTGTCAGTTCCTCCAGAAATCGACGAGCAGCACCCAATAGGGGACGAATGGATTTACGGAATGGTCGAAAGGCTCAGTTTCCCTGTTGACATTGCCCTAAAGCTTGTCCTAGAAACGCATTCTGAGGCCAGTAAAAAGCTCAAACGGCGGAGAAAAGTTGTTAAGGCTCAAATTAAAGAATGGCAGGCCGGCAAACAAGAAGTGCCCGAAGAAGTTGAGGAAGATCTTGATGGCATTGATGATGTTCTTCGGAAATTCCGCGAGCAAAAAATACCCCTGATACATATGACGGGTGTCTGTGCTGTAGGGGCAAGCTCGCAAGGAGAACTTCGCAGCCGTAAAAAAAGTTTAATAGATGCCGCTGAAAAAATGGATGTCATTTTAGCCAATTCTCCTGGTGATCAGCAACGAATGTTTCAGCACTTTTATCCTTTCGCTAAGAAAAACTTAACCGATCGATGGAAAATTCCAATGGAGCCAGGAATTATCGGATCGGCTGTGCCATTTGGGGTGCGGAAACTTGGCGATCCATCCGGTTTTTTTCTGGGGGAATTGTTAGGGGTAAAACGGCCAGTATTTTGTAACCCATATCGACCAGCGATGGATAAAAGCCTTAATCGAGCAAATACAGTTTTGATTGTCGGTGTTCCAGGCTCGGGCAAGACGGCTACAGCCAAAGACTTTATATACAATGTCACGGAATGGGGAGCGTTCGGGTTTGCTGAAGATCCGAAAGGAGACTTTCAACGGTTTTTCGAGCACCCACTCATATCCAAGGTTGGAAGATTGGTTTCATTCACACCTGGTTCGAATACTAGGTTTACACCATTTCGTTTATCCGAAGATGAAAGTGCACGACGTTCTGCTGCAGCAACAAATTTAGAACTGCTACTTAATCCAGCTGGTGCCGGTGTAAACGAGGTTCGGGGATTCGTCATTGATCTCGCAATGAATCGGACCTATGAATCAGACAAATGGGATATGCACCAGTTTGCAAGGGAACTACAACGAATTGAGGAAAACCATCCCAAAGTAGATTATAGGCATCAAGCTGAAATGTGCTTGGGTCATCTAAATAAACTGAAAACTCGTGGTATATCGTCAATGTTGTTTGGTGAAGACACCGGTGAATCCTTATTTGATCGGCAGTTGCTTATCGCAATTACTCGGGGATTAAAAATCCCTGATCGCCGTAAGGCTGTAACTGAGTGGACGGACGATGAAAGAGCTTCGGCTGCTATCAAGTACTCAACCTCTACGATGGCTCTTGACCGACTGATGGCATTGCCGGAGCACCTTCCGAAAGTTCTTGATCTTGAGGAGTATTGGATTCTTAAAGCCTTTCCAGGAGGGCAACAGCTTGTCGAGACGGCAATACGTTTTTCAAGGTACACGAACTTGCTCGTTATTCTTTCAACCCAAAATGCTACGGATGCGGATGACGATCAAGAAGACGGCGATGACGTTACCGGAATGTTCTCCTGGAAAATCGTGCTTCGTTTGGACTCGCAGGATCAGATAGCAGCTGCTTTGAAGCTACTCGGCATGAGCGGCGAACGGGCCAAAGATTGGTTGACCACGTTTTCGAAGGAATATAAGAATGGCAAAGGCATTGTCAAGGATCCGGAAGGAAATATAGGCGAGATGCAGATTAAGCCATTGGATCCGGATCTGATGAAGTATCTCGAGTCAACGCCTGGGGAAGACGAGGAAGTGATGGGAGCTTGAAGAAGGCAATAAAGCGTACGCTGCTGATAATCGGGTTATGCCTAATGGTAATGTCATCGACAGCTGCGGCCGCGGATAGCCAGGCTAGCGACGGTACTATTAAGCCGGATTATGTGGCGTTCTCCATCTTTCCCAAAATAGATGGCTTCGATGTTCCAGAACCTCATTTTTATATGTTCGAGAGTGACGGCATTTTTGGGAATGTGATGGGCATTATCGCATCCGTAATGTTGATCATGGGAACATCGCTTTTGCGAATCGGAATCATGATTATGGACTTCGGCATGCACCCGACTTTTCTCAATGGGATCATCGAGGATATTACCACCCGAATCCAATCAAATGGGTGGACATTGGTTCAATTATTAATACCTATTGTTGTGATTATTTCGTTCGTTTTACTAGGAAAGGACTATTTGAGGGGAGCGGCATCGACAACTGTCCGAAGGGGCATGGTGCTGGTTGTGTCGTTGTGCATTGTTGGGCTTTCCTTCGCTATGCCAGTAACAACCATGGTCAAGGCGCTAACGTTCACCACGGAGTTCAGCAACTGGTTTACCGGACAGATGACAAAAGTTTTTATCGCAGACGGCGAATCCCCTTCGGAGGACGGCCAAGATGCAAATCGAGTCGTCTACTACCAGGTGTGGGACATGCTGGCCTATAAGCCCTTTGAGCTTGGGGAGATCGGAAAATCGGATATCCGAATTACCAAAGAAGAAGCGGACAAAATAAACAAAATGATAGAGCCCTATAAAGTCAAGGCAGGTCTTAGATGGGGGGACGTCCTCTTATGGTTCTCTCCCGGATCCGATGATCGGGAGGACATCTTGGACTATTACTCAGATCGATACAAGGAAAATTACGATTACGCACAAAATGCAGGGTTTCGACTTTTATTAGGAGTGGTCATGGTCATCGTCACCCTCCTGGCTACACTTTTTTTGATAATCATGGGGGCAATGCTGCTGGCTCTGGCTGCCTACTTTATCGGTCTGCTCTGCGCCGGTGCTGTCATACTGCCATTCTCGCTAATACCAAGCGAGCAGGTGTTTATCCTCAAATACCTTACTCGCCTGTTGAGCGTCTTCCTGGCCATGTTTTTTATTAATGTTTACATCGCTTTGGTTTTTGTTGTCGTTAGGTTCTTATCATTTACCGATGGCGGCTGGTCTTTCCTCGGCGGAATGATGCTCGTTACGGTTCTGTTCATCTTGGCCACTGTTATGTTCTTCGTACTGCTGTCGAAAATGCAATCTGTTCCTATGTTCGGAGAGGTCAATAAAGTTATGTCTCCGGTAAGGAAAGCTGGCGGCCGTGTTCGAAGCAACGTATCACGTCGCTTTAGGCGCAGCCGTGCTGAACGACGCCAGGACAAAAGACGAAAGGCTCGTAACAGCGATCGCATGGAGAGCTACGAAGAACGCTTTGATGATGAAGACGAGGACGACGACGATGAATTTTTTGAAGATCCCCTTGATGATGATGATTGGGACGAAGAGGAAAGGGAGTACGCAGCGCGGGGTGGATCTTCTAGCCGCCGCAGAACGCGGAGCGACAGACTTGAGTCGTCAAGGCACGAGACAGTCAGTAGTCGCAATACGATTCATACGAGCAGATCTGTAACTCGGGGCGGATCCGAGGTTCAGGGTGAGCGCCGGCAAGCAAGTGATGACCGTGTAAGTTCATCAAGTCGCCGGGACGATTCTCAGAATGAACGACCTGCTCCTCGCTACATGACAGAGGTCCTCGATCGGTTTGTCCAAAATGATACTCCCAATCGTACGGAGACACTCGATGCCGTTATCGACAATGAACGATCTGGCTCTCAATATCATACCGGAACAGATGAAGGGGATAGGTACAGCCATAGCCTAAATGGATCCGCAGCTCCTTCACAGGTGCGAGAAGAGATGACCGAAGAAACTAAAACGGTAACCATTATTTATGATCAGGACGCACGAGTGGAAGTACCATCTGTAGCAAGCCAGGGAAGCTCCCAACAAGCCGTGAGCGACACAGTAGCATCAGCACCGGTCCAACCTGTCCAGAGCTCTGGTAGAGTAGCACGGCAAGCGAGCCCTAAACAAGCCGTGAGCGACACAGTAATGTCAGCTCCTGTCCAACCAGTTCAGAACGCTGGTAGAGCCCGTGAGAGCCGTTCTAGGCCTCCAGCTGCGGATGGCCAGAGTAAAACCGACCGTCTCTCTCAAAGCGCTCCTCGGGCTGCCAGAGAGGACGAAAAGAGAGAGACGTCTGAGCGGTCTCCAAAACAAGCGCGAACCGGAGAAATTGGCAATCAGAGTAACAAGCCAACAACAGAGGAAAACAAAAAGACAGCAGACGCAGTGATTATGGCCTCCAGAACCCCTGAAAGCCCTCCATTAGCCTCTGGGGCAACAAGCTCGGCTGATAGAGCGGCAGAGTCGCCATCGCCTCAGAACGAAAAACAGACGGCAGTGGAGCAGCGTGGAATTGATAAGCAGGAGCCAGAACAGAGAAAGAGTGCCCAGGGAGCTGCCAATGGAGAGCAGAACGAGGAGCAGGCATCACCCAGGAGTGAACCGGCCCGATCAGCTCCAAGTTTGCGGGAAGAGAAAATCGAGGTCCAAGTGGATACTCGAGAAGTAGCGCGGAGTGATGATCGCACTGAAAGCGAATAGGGATCAACCGGCGCAAGGAAGGCCAGGTAAGGAGCTAAAATATGCCGATATCAGAGCGAGTTACGTTCTCGCATTGCCGAATTTGTAATCGCAAGCTCACAAATGCCAGATCGGTAAGCGTATCTATGGGGCCAATTTGTGCGAAGAAGTATGGCGTGATCTTCGAGGAAGCGCTAGCGTACGCCAGATCCATTGGCCGGCAGCTGGATACCGGCACGCTGCAGAATCAAGCTATCATTGCAGCGCAGCAAGCATATCGCCAGCGCGTTACCCGGCAGCGCCGTGGTGGAGCAGCAGTTGACCCGGCGACCTCTGTTCCGGAAGATCGTACAGTCCAAATGTGGTCTGCAACGCGGCGGCGTGAGGAAAGCTTGAGAGTCGAATTTTCTGATCAGCACCGAGCTCGAGTTATCAGTGAATCAGGATCTACTTACGATGTTACAGAAAACTCGTGTACGTGTCCGCATCATCGAAACCGCCTGCAGGGGACAGAGCAGGCATGCCGACACATGGAAGCCATGCGCTTAGCTCGAGGAGGAACACCACCACCACCACCGCCAGCTCCTTCTGAGGAACAACGTGTTAATCCGTTTGTTGCGCAGGTCGTTGATCAATCTGCACATGCTCGTGTAGTACAGCGTTTTGCAGACATAAATTGGACAGAAGAAGAGGCGCGCGAAGGAGTCCTGAACGAATGGCGGCGTAATCGAGCTTTCGATGGAATCTTTATATCCCAAAACGATGAAGCATGGCGCGATTTACAGCAGCGTGCTCGGGGCGAATGGGATTATCAATACGAAAATGTTCTCGGCGGTACCGGAAATACATTCGGCATGGAAATAGAATTCGAATTTCCTCGAGACGTTTCCCGTCGTGATGTCACAAAGGCACTATATGAGGCAGGAATACTGGATCGACCACAAGTTTATTCTTACCATGGTGGCGGATTTAGAACAGGTCCAGGCTATTTCCGATTGGAGGAAGACGGATCCCTCAGTAATGGCTTAGAGCTAGTCTCGCCTATTCTCTTTGATAATCGTGAATCTTGGGAAAAGATCGAAACAGCAACAAGGGTGTTACGGGAGATCGGTGCCAAGACGAACAGTCGCACAGGGGGCCATATCCACGTAGGCATAGCCCCCCTGGATCATCGGGCTTATTCCTGGCAACGCTTGGCGCGGATTGGCGTGGGATATGAGCGCAATCTGTATCGAATGGGAGCTGCAGACAACATCCTATGGACAAGAACAGGCAACCCTGGCAGACATAGAGGAACAAGTTTCGCTTCACCGATTCCATCCGCAGCTTTTAATATTTCCGGTGAAAGCAGTGCTGAGGCTGCGAGAAGATCATTTGGTGGACGGCGTACCATATTTAACGCAACGAATGTAGATGCAGCGTATTATCGGAAGCCAACGCTTGAGTTTCGCTATCCAAATTCAACGCTCGATCATAGGCAGTGGCAAGCCCAGATTCAAGTGGCCAATGCCATCGTGCACCAGGCAGCTGTAATCCGGAATGAATCACCCCAAAATCAATTTACGCCGGGCCTGGAGCAAAGGCACAAGCATTTAAGATACGACAATGAGTGTAGCGATCAGATGGAAGTTGATCATTTCCGTAAATTTTTAGATGTTCTTGGTCATGAAAAAGATCGCTTCGCAGCAGCTTGGCTGCATGAGAGGGGACGTGTGTAAACCCATGCTTGTAAAAAATTAGGTTTTTGTATATGATTTACTCATCACTAAATCATAGTCATGACTAAATCAATATTTAGGATGACCACCGGGGGGGAAATTAGTTGGAATCTCCGCCGCCAAAACCCGAGAAAACCACGACAGTCAAAGGCGGCTACCGGGAAGGGTCCGGAAGGCCTAATTTGCAAAAAATGAACTTGGTCCCGTTGCAAACGAAGATGTCGTTGCCTCCAGAGATTATTACGTGGCTGGACATGTGCGCGACTTATCGAGACGGAACACCAAAGCAGTATCCAGAACGGCATCGGGTAGATGTGCTGCGAGACATACTCACTGCAGTAGGCGGCTTAATTATGAACAGCGGTTATTCTGATGTGGACCAGGCAAAAATGACGAAGCGATTGGCAGACATATTAACCTTGAAAGAAGGGATAAACGATGACCAAACAACTGATTGACAGCCGTAATTGGCTGGATCCCCAAGCTGAGCCCACGAAGCAATACTATATCAAGCTGTACGACGGAAGCAGAGGGCAGGCGGATACAGCTCTTCATTTGTTCGATTTGATTTGCGATCCTACCTATTCGGAATGCGAAGATCGGCAGTCGCATCTCATGATGCTCGCGCAAAAACTGAAAGATGTGGCCGCATTTGATCTTTCCGCCATGGGATTCCGCGCACAAGTTCATTCCGGCGTGGGGGTGTTCTACGATAACGGAGTACAAGCTCTCCCGGATGAGATTGAAGAGGCAGCTGCTGTCAAATTCGAGAATCAAGATGACCCGATTATTCTTGATTTTTGGAACGAATGGACCACCATGGCCAGTCTGATCACATGCGGCTATCTCAAGCTATTTGTTAAGGATGGAGAGAATCTCTCGGATCCGGAAGATGACTGGATTCCGGAATGGCTGGTTACGTTTGAGAACATGCCCGGAAATCCGAGCAGTGAAGCGCCGGCAGGATACCTTGAGATCTTACCGGCGACGATTGAGGATGAACCGACTTGGATTCCGCACTACGTGCGGATTCAAGATCGTGATCTTGAAGTCGATGATCTTCACGGATAATGCCATTCAACAAGACCACTCCGATGGATAGAGGAAAGGGTTTCGCATGAAACAGAACAAAATGGACCGGATGCTCTCATATTTCGATGAGGACGCGGCGCTCTTACTGATGATACCTCTTTACGTAATGGCAATTGGATTTGGTTTCCTAGACGGAACTCTATTTTTCACCTATTTGGCTATCTGTGTTTTTTACTACTTGGTGACAAGCGCCAAACTTCACTACTATCGCCGTCTAAGCAGGAAGCGTGGTCTTCAGTTTTTCACGGTGTACCCTAGTTGGGCTGCGCCTCTGATTTATCGACGGAAGCTTGGAATCACTGAACATTTGCAGGTTAGTGGATTTTGGAGAATTCACGTCAACTTTAAAAATTTAAGAGGAGTTAAAAATCTGCGAAAGACATTGCAAATGCGCAGTGAAGACTTGAAAATCCTTGCCAGGGAGTTCGACAAGTCCGAAGCTTTCATAATTGGCTGTACATATGCTGCCATTGGTCATCTTCAAGTACCTAATGCCAGGCATGATGAAATCCGCGTTCGATTGTTCCCAACCTCAAACTTTTTGTTTAGCAAGGGAAGAATGTTGAAGGAACAGCAACGCATTTTCGGAAGAGTGTTGTCGAACCCTGAGAAAATCAGCTGGGTTACTCACACTTTTTATTTCAGTAAATAGAAAGTGACAATTTCACGTTCCAATAAATGCGCATTATACATCGCGTTTAATGGATTATTTTGGAGAAAGGGTGATTTGTGAATGGATAGGCTGCGGCCGCGTTATCAGCCCATAAAGGATACAACAGATAATTTTTGCCTCGGTTACGAGGCAACAGTGCACATGATCCAAGGCAACGCGGACGTTAGCGCTAAGGATCTTTTTGACCGCGCAATCCAAAGGGGAAATGGAGCCTTTGAAGAACTGGATCGGGCAGCACGACGGGTGGCCATCCAGGAAGCAGATCTTTTTCTAGCAAAATCAGAGCTGCTATTTCTGAACGTTTCATCGCTGGAAGCATTGGAGGAGGAGTTTGACTCCTATCTCTTAAACAACCTGCAGCATCGGCTTGTATTTGAAATAACTGAGAATGTCACGATTGATCAGCAAGCTGTGCGGCTCATTGAGAGCCTGGCAAACAAAGGGGTCATTTTTGCAATTGATGACTTCGGCAAAGGACTTGCAAACTGGAAGTCGTTTGTTGAGTTGCCCGTCTCTTATCTCAAAATGGACATGTTTTTTGTTCAGCGGCTGAACAAGCTGAAGGCGAGACATGCGATCGGGAAAATGGTTGAAATTTGCCAGGAAAATAACATCCGACTGGTGTTGGAAGGTATTGAGACAAAGGATCAGTATGACCAGCTCCAAAGTATGGGTGTGCGATATATGCAAGGTTACTATTTGGGCCGGCCGGCAGGGCTGGACGAAAACCATCAGCACGGCAGAGTGCGAGCCTAGTTAACACTGACGGAGGTCATTTTCATGAACGACTCAAACGATCTGATGTTCGATTTCGATCGATTTGAGACCAAGGAAATAACTGCAGAAAGCTCATATAAACCAATTGGGAGCACCTTTTTCATCGCCGTCGGCGGACCTGAGAGACGTACAGGAGCAACCTACAGTGTGCTGCAAATAGCTATGGCACTGGCGGAATGGGGATACCGGGTGGGCGCCTTTGAGCGGAACGCCTCTCAGCTGAGCCCAAACGTCTATCATCTATATGCTGAAGGGGAGTCCCTGCACGGCCGTGGTGGCTGCCGGTTTAGAAATATCGACATCTACCCTTATGGTTACGATGACTTGAAATTCAGTGCTGTGTTCTCAAATTATGACTTTGTAATTCTCGACTTTGGTCAATTGTTGTCGGGAAATGAATTTACGCCTTATATGGATCAATTCCTGAGATCCAACCTTCAAATTGTTACAACGGGATCCTCGGTGTGGGATTTCGATCGGCTGACTGCAATGCTGGGACTACTGTACAGCAGGGATATCGCCAAGAGGTTAGAGGTACTTTTGAATTTTGCAGATGCCAGGCGATTCGGTGAGTTTGAAGGATACTTGTCTGCAGCCGAGCGAACAGAGTACCAGATCCGGTTCCATCATAATCCGTTTATCGCTGACGTATACAGCACCAGCGCTGAGACGAGGAAGACCATTCAGAAAATACTGAACGAAATGGCCGGAATAAAAGGAAAATCGCTTTGGAAGAAATGGAGAGGACAAAAATGAAGAAACTGATTCGGGTACTCGCAATATGCCTCATGATTCTTTGCGGGCCGGCAATGATTATCTACTTAAACCCAATCGTTGATGAAAAGTTGGGGACAGCGGAAGTGCTAACTGCAGCCAAAGAAATTCAACGCGGAGAAGTCATCAAACAGGATCAAGTGAAAAAGGTACGCATTAAAACGAGCCTGGTAGTGAAAGCAAGCCTGATGAAGAGCTCTAATGAAATCGTTGGACAAGAAGCAAGCAGATCGATTCATGCTAACGAGCAGTTTGATCAGTCTATGCTCATCTTGGATCGGCTAACGCCCGGCAACGGCGAGTATAACATGCCATTGCCTTCGGAGTGGGTGCTCTCTGCGCCAGGAAGCCTGCTTCGAGGCGACCAGGTCACCCTGACTCCTGTCCTCGAACAAAGGGTGAGCGTAACCGCGAGCGATATTACAGAAGAGAGTCCTGCTGCAGACGAACCAGCAGCATGGTCGGCAAAAAACCAAGAGCAGCTCTCCAACATAGATGTAAGTTTTGCTAAGTCCAGTAATAACCAGGAAGTGACGACAGAGGATAACGATCGTAAGAAGCCGACAGGGCAGGTTAACCGAATCGAACTGATTGTGAACCAAGAGCAACGCGATCTAATCGTAGGGCTAGGGCAAAAAAACTACAAATTTTTGGTTACCTACCGGTAAAGGAGTGGACTCGCATGAACGGATACC
Organism: Cohnella sp. GCM10020058; assembly: GCF_042683485.1. Lineage (NCBI taxonomy): Bacteria > Bacillati > Bacillota > Bacilli > Caryophanales > Paenibacillaceae > Cohnella > Cohnella sp. GCM10020058. The sequence goes on along the minus strand of NZ_JBHUJV010000003.1, from coordinate 77,258 downwards.
TTGATGTCGATCGTCATGACCTCTTGGAAGCTTTAACGGACATCAAGGGGATTGAGCAGCTGCATCCTTTTAATGCACGTGAACCGCAATCCCAAGCAATAAGTAGCGAAGATTTTCTACTCGTCTCGATCGAGAGAGCGGACATTAACATGCTCATCCACCTTCGGCAGCTCTATCCTCCAACAAAAATAGTGTATCTGATCAGCGACTATTCGGATGCGGAAGAAGTGGCGGTGGTGCAGAGCGTATGCAAAGCGCACTCCATTGTCGTCATCGAACCCAAAAGGTCACCCATCCAGATCGCAAGGGTCATTGAAAATCTCTATATTGGTGCAAAAAGTGAGAAGAAGCGCATTATTGCAGGTATAGGAGCTAGCTATGGTACGGGTCTTTCTTCATCGCTCTTTGTACTGGGCAAGCTCATGGCAGAGCGAAAAAACATTCGAGTTGGAATGTTCGGCTTAAACGGCGTCAATGCTGGAACGTCGTTCATTCCTTATATAGGGAAGTATTTAGACGAGGTATGGGGAGCTCTGGACGGCCGTCAACTCCAATCCGCAGACCTTTTAGGGCGTATGGATGAAATTGCTCCAAACTTCTTTTACCTTGCCGGCAATCGAGACCTTCTTAAAACCTACTACTATACGCCAGAAGGCATTCAGTATTTAATCGACCTGGCACAACAAAACTTTGATTTAGTCATGTTAGATCTGGGAGCGTTTCTTGATACTCCTCTTGCCGTTCAGGGGCTCTTATCCAGCGATATCATCCTTGTAAATACAAATCAACGGGACGGATCGAAGGACAACTGGAGGCGGCAGAAAGAGCAGATTCTTAAACGTGAGATGGGAATTCCCATGGAGAAACCGAATAACATCTGGTTAGTTACCAATCAGATGTATAACTCCCCGGATGTGGAGACACATATCCAGCTAGCGAAGGAATACGACTTGATACCGATGGCTAGTCTGCCCTATATCAATTCGTTTTATCGATACGAGATCCAAAAGGATCTATTGCAGCTGGCTGATAAAAAGTACCTTCAAGAGATCGGCAAAATTTGTGAAGCATTCAGTGATTACTATAATTATCCACCTCGGCCGGAGCACGACGCTTCCAAAGGATGGTTTAAGCGAGGGAAACGACATTGAGGCAGCCGCTAACGCGATTTAATGTCCGCACATACATGATTCAAGTTGGACAGGATAAAGCGCCTGTACCTGCAGTGACCAAGTTAAAGCAGGATCCTACTGATAAGCTCGTTTATGTTGGCTTCGACCAAGTTGTCCTAAAAGTAAAAGAAGAATTTGATTTACAGTTTGAAAGGGTCAAGGAAACAAAAGAAGGGCAGGACCTAACAAACTTAGAAAATGAAGCCATGATAGGGAAAGCCGAAGCTGTCACGACTTTAATCGAAAAAATAGAAAGCTATCTTCAAGCGAATAAAATCGCGAATGTAAAGATACCGGTATATTACCTTGATTTACAGAAGTATGGGACTGAGGAACAAAGAAAATATTCGAACTTATCTCACGCTATTTACCACGAGATCTACGGTTTGAATGCACTGGCCTACTGGCTGACGAAACCGAAAAGTTACGCCATGCAGCTCATTGGAAGAATGATATGGATTTTTGATCCGGAAAAGGGCCGAAACGTCCTTATGCCATTTCAGCTGCAGACGGATGAGGTCTTAAAAAAGATAATTCGGTCGCTGGAGTCACAGAAAACGAATGACAAGCTGACGGAAGCAAAACCTGTTTTGGAGCTCGATACCTATACGGGCGAACGTGTACAGATCGTCATTGAACCTCGTGTGCGTCGAACAATCATTACGTTTCGGCGAATCCTGCCCGAGTATGTAACGCTGGAAGATCAGAGAGAGAAAGGGTTATACCCCAGCGAGTTTCACCCGTTCATGCAGGGAGTCGCCCACGCTATGCCCAACATCGTAATAACGGGTGAAATGGGAACGGCAAAAACCGCCTTATTAAGAGCAATCATTCACGAAAGGCCTGACTACATCACTGGCTTCGGTATTGAGGACGATTATGAACTGCATATCAGTACGGTCAATCCGAACAAAAAATTTATCGAATTCATTCTTAGAGGGAGCTCTTTTGTAGATGCATTAAAGCATGCGCTGCGTACAGACGCTGTCTACGGAGTGATGCAGGAAGTCCGCATGGACGAAGCAGAGGGAGCCATGGTAGTCTCGGAACGCTTGCAAAAGGGATTTCTAGCCACTACGCACATTATTCGTCCAGACACCATTCCTGAGCGTTGGGGCCAGATGATTGTTCGAGTAAACGGTTCAGGTAATGAGCAATCCGAACAGAGGCGTGTCGCTGAAAACCTGGATCTCATCATTTTGATGGGCCAAGATGAGACGCAGACCAGAAAACGAATCATGAGCATCCAAGAACTTCGTTATAACCGCCAAAATGGTGAAATAAGCACGCATCAAATCATGCGGTTCAACTTGGATAGCGGCAAGTATCAGTATCGATTTGATTTAAGCCCAGTGCTTATAAGCGAGATGAAAGCAAAAAATAGCAAATGGACTGATGCGATGATTCAAACACTTCAAAATCTGGAGAAGAGCGCTCCAATACCAGATGGAGAAGGGGTCACAATTTTTAATCCGGCAATAGCAAACCCACAATACCGACTTGCCCTGGCCACGGAGCAAATGGCCGCCGAACAAAAACGGACAAACGAGATTTTGCAGCAGCTGCTCATGAATCTGAAGGGAGGAGCCAATGCTCATTCCATTAATTAAGGGCCTGATCTACTTATGTTCGTCCATTCTAATGGCAGTTGGTTTGTACATGCTGCTGCAGAAAAGGCTGCTGATCTTAAACGAGAAGATTCGAGTTGAAAATCGAATCCGGAATCGAGCTGCAATGCAGAAACGGACTCATCTGGGACTCGAATCAAAACCGGGGTCAACCGAGCGGTTTTTCAGAAATCTTGATTATATGTTGCAGGCTACAAGGGATAACTATAAAAAGGATATCACCCTGGCAAATTTCCTGATGTTTCACGGAATCACCGCAGCCATTCTATTTATCGTGGTATTTATATCGACATCAGGCCCTTTCTTCTCCTTTGTTGTAGGGAGCCTGTATCTGCTATGGATCTATATGGCAAATCTTGTGCAATTAAGACTGGCTCGGTTGGATCGCGGGTATCAGCTCGCAAATCTGACTGGAATTTTGAGCGCGAGTTACAACAGCAGCCTGACAGCACCAGATATTCGAAAGTCACTTCAATTGGCCATCCATGATCCGTTAGCGGCGCCGTTCAAGAATTATTTAATTGATATTGTGAGAATTGAAAAGAATTACTTGAGCCCTGCGGAATTGAAGGAAGCTATCGACCGGTTCATTTTCAGTATTAAGACCTCCTTTGCAAAGGAGCTCGGAATAACCATCTTTAAAAGTTTAATCACCAGAGAGAATGTGGGCGGAACTTTAACGAGAATAGATGCTAAGATTCATCAAAACATCAAGGATATTGCAGAAGAGTCTGAAGAAAAAAACAGTGTTCGAAATCTCAGCTCGCTTCATCTCTTAGCATTTCCAAGCTTGCTGATCGCGCTAGCACTTGTATTGAGAATTTCAAAGGAAAGCATTCTTCATTATCAATTTGGCACGAGACAGGGGCAAATTTTGTTTGTAATCTCAGTCTTTTCAATCGGTTGTGCCTGGGTTGTCGCGCAATGGTTTTCCAAGGAACCCAATGATTACTAGGGGATGTTACTGATGTCGGATTATATTTTCATCAAGTACCTTATCTACGCGGCTATTGTCGGTACTGGTTTTATCGCTGCTTACCAGATGAATAAGCTGTTTGCTGTTCCGGTCATGAGCAAAGAGCAAATAATCAAAGGTATAAAGGCGCAAAACTTAAGAATTAAGAATGCGATCGACAGTCCGACACTCAACGAAATGTTTGCGAATGCTGGCCATCCCTTCAAGCTCACAGGAGGCAAATTCCAAGCTCTGCGATATACATTAGGTTTTCTCTTGTTCATGGGAGCTGGCTTCATATTTCTAAATCGTCCGGATATACCGATCTTTATTCGACTGATCTGGCTTCTTATTCCGATTCTTATAACCTTTTCGATTTTAAGCCCTAAGAGAAAATTTATGCGCAACTTAATAGAAATTCAAAAAGACCGAAAAGATTATTTGCGAAATCAAGAGCTATTCATGTTGTTCTCCATCCTTATAGATGAAATTAAGGAATCGGGGAACGCAGTCAATATTTTGGATAGGCTCCGTAAACTGCGCCAGTACACCCCAAGCATTAGCGGATCCATCAATAAAGGAATCCGCAATCCGATGCTGGGTTTAGATACTGTAATGAAACTGATAGGGGAGGATATCGGAACAGAGGAAGCAATGGAGGTTTGTGGGATTATTGCATCTTTGCAGGACGTCAGTAACGAAAACCTTTATGACTTGGTTCGCGTACGAGACGAAACGTATATCTCAGCTTTAAGAGCCAGTCGCATCAAAAGGCGCAAGAAGTTAGCTAATACCGTAAATATTGTTGTTTGGCTGCCACTCGTCATTTATATGATGGACCTTTTGTTACTCTTCGGTCAAATGCTTAAGGCGATGACGGAAAATATTAATACACTCCAATAGAGGCGGGGATTAGATATGTTTAAAATGTCGCGCGATGAAATTATGGAAAACATGGGCTCGATTATTATTTGGGGGCTGATTATTGTCGGCGTAGTGTTTGGGTTGATTTGGGGGTTGACGAACAATCTTAACGACACGTTCAACAACATCAACCTGTTTAGCAACAGCGTAAAGCTGTTTAACAGCATCACCCTGTTTAGCGGCGGCAACCTGTTTAACAGTTAACCAGGAGATTTTATTGGTCAAGCAGGGGGAGGGAAACCCCTCCCCTGGACCATGGAGGAGAACCATGTTTAAGAGCGCACTGGGAGAAATACTGGGCTTTGTGTTCCTCGTGATATACCTCTTTCAACCTGTTGTTCATGAAATTTATAACGTTCGTAGCAATGCAGTCGAGATTATATTGAACCAGGGCATAGCCAAGGCTACATCCAATGATAATGGGCGGTTTACTCCAGAGATTATTGCCGAGATGAAGGAAACGTTAAAGACTAGGTTTTTCATTGCCGACAAGGATATTAACTTTACCGGGACGACAAGTCTAACGCCAAGAGGCGAATATGTCGAGGGCACTCTTTCAATTAAGTCTATGCCTGTTTGGCTTATTGAGAGCATGATGGGCAAATCAAGACCCGTCGTAATAGCGAGGCATGCGACAATGATGAGTGAATACATAGACAGGTGATGAGAGTCCTGTATGCGAAAGACACTGATGATTCTGCTTATGAGCTTTGTTCTGTTATTGGTCGAAATGCTGAATGCAAACCGCCATATTAACCTGTCGCTTGTCAACGCAATGACAACAGGGTTATTTCGAGCAGCACACGATGCTTCATTACAAGTGGATCCGTCACAGCAAAACGATGGATTTATCGTTTTTGATCGCGAGAAAGCTCACGCTGTCTTCGTGGATACATTTGCTAGGAATCTTCGATTGAAAGCTAACTTAGAACCACAGAATGGATCATGGCTTAAGGATCCGGTGGAGATCTTACATGAAGAATACATTGATGATTCCAGTGGGGTGTCGTTTCCTTACAACTACAGGAACGATCAATTTAAAATATACCGCACCCTTAATGGACCGGCAGCTATCTTTGAGGTTCGAATTAAGTCACCCAGAAGCTCAGCTTATTCGTACAACGGATACATTTACAAGAACATAATTCAGGAGTATCCGTTGCTCAACTAAAACCAAGGAGTGAAATCAGTGAGAAAAGATTTTTTTAGAAAAGTTACGTTTATTCTATTTGCATTAACACTATTCTTACCTGGCTCTGCGTGGGCTGCCAGGGCGACCGCGCCGTACAGTACTAATATCCAAGTCGTTAATAATCCAGCTGGAACACCTGACACCGTAACAGTAAGTGATCTTTTGCCCTCCGATATTATAAAGGTATATGCAGATTCCTCAACCATGGCCACGCTGGGAACCACGACCGTTGCTGCGGGCTCTACAAGAGGCACGGTAACAATAGCTCAAATCGGCACTGCATCAGGAACGCTGTACATTACGGTGACCTCGGGCGCGCTTTCCGAGAGTAATCGAACTGCTAAAAGCTTCGCTGCTGAGCCTCGGGCAGCTCGGCTAGATACGGCTCAAATCACAGTCGTTAATAATCCTGTCGGCACTGCGGATGTTGTAAAGGTGGAAAACGTGAGTCCAAGTGACGTCATTAAGGTGTATAACGACCCCGTCGATACACCTGTTATTGGAACTGGAACCGTAGCGAGCGGTCAAAACGAAATATTAGTAAGTATTGCCCAGCTGGGAACGACTTCAGGAACAGTGTATGTCTCGATTACAACTGGAGGACTGCCTGAGAGCCAACGGACAGCTAAGAACTATGCTGCAGAAATTGCATCTCTACAGATCGTCGCAACTGATGTAATCATCAGCAATAACCTCTCGGGATTGTCGGATACGATTGTGGTTATGAATGTGCAATCAGGCGACGTCATCAAAGTTTATGGATCGAGTCTCAGCACCACGCTTTTGGCACAGGGCACAGCCACAGGAAAAACGATCACTTTGTCGGTAGCCCAGCTCGGAAGTAATGCAGGGGTTGTGTATTTAACAAGGACACGTGCGCCGTCGGTAGAAAGCGTCCGGACAGTAAAAAATTACTCGGCAGAGTCAAGCAGCAGCTTAGGAGTATACGGCATAAAAGTCATTAATAATGCTGGAAAAGCAGATCTAATCACCATTCCTAACGTTTTGCCTTCCGATGTCATCAAAGTCTACGCTAGCAGTTCTGCGACAACCCCACTAGTTACAAGCACTGCAAGCAAGAACCTGGTTCCTAATTTTAATTTTTGGACCTTTAAAGCACAATCATATGATATTACCGGAAATTACAGCTATACGTTGGCTGCTAACAGCACCTCGAGTAGCATTAACTCCAGCTATTACGACGTTCCAGTACTGCCTGGCCAGACTTATGCTGCATCGATCGGAACGGTGGGCACTGGAGGCCTAGTCAATCTTATCGAGTATAAGAACGGGGTAAGCAACGGAGTAACAAAGACGTTAGTAAGCGGTGGCACTACTACCTGGGCACTCAAGTCGGATACCACTCATGTCCGATTTGAATTAACAAGTACCACGATTGCTGTTATTAATTTCAACAATCCAATGTTGGTGCTCGGGTCAACAGCCGGCGCATTTGAAGAGCAGTCTGGCTCCATCAGGAAGAATCTACTTCCGCCGTTGAGCGCTTGGAACAGTCTGAGTTCGATCTCTTCAATACTGAGTGACTACAAGTTGCAGCTTAACCCAACAGCAAGCAATGCGACTAACTATGTAATGGTCCGCGTTCAGCCAAATACTAAATATTCGTTTACTGTGAAACACAATGGACTTGTCTCTTTCACCGTGATGGATAACACAAAGTCGACTGTAGCTACTCCATATTTGGCGTCTACTGAGCAAGAAGGCACATTTACGACACCGGCAACAGCGTACTGGGTTCAAGTGGCATTTTCAAATGGAACATCTCTCGAACAAATTACGTTTTCTAACTTCATGTTGAATTTAGGAGGGGTAAGCAGTTTCGAGGCCCAAAGATTGGATTCTGTCAATGCAACCGTATCCTATGCCCAATTGGGTACTGCAGCAGGAAAGGTCTATGTTACGACAACGACACCAGGAAAGCAGGAGTCCAAGCGAATGGTTGCAAGCTATTCAGCAGAGCCGAGATCCGCAGCACCTGCATTGGCTGGTATTAAAATTGTCAATAAAAAAGGCACCGGAGACACGATCACTATCACAGGTCTGGCCGTGGGAGACGTGGTGAAGGTATATCGTACAAAAGCGACGCCCACAGTGCTTGCCTCCTATACGGTAACGTCAGGAACTGTTGGGTACGTCAATGCAGGCCAACTCGGGACATCCGCGGGGACGGTCTATATCACCGTAACGAATTCTGGGAAAGTAGAAAGCCTGCGGGTCGCCAAGAGCTACACGAAAGAATAGAGCAGCTGCAAGAAGTGTGCCGGCAGCCGTCCGGAGTCGTGCGGATCTGCAGCGATGGACAACCAGGTGCCGGCGACGGTGTGGCCGGCGGTGCTGCGATTGAGGAGCAGCTGTAGCTGAAGGCGCCGGCAGCCGGGCGAGTCATCCGGATCTGCAGCTATCGGCAACCAGACGCCGGCGACGCCGCGGCCGGCGCTGCGCACGAGGAGCTTGTGGCGAGCGGCCGGACGTGGAATCCGGATCTGCAGTGACCGACAACCAGGCGCCGGCGACAACGCGGCCGACGCTGCGCACGAGGAGCTGCAGCTGAAGGAGCCGGTAGCCGTCCGGAGTCGTGCGGATCAGCAGCGATGGACAACCAGGTGCCGGCGACGGTGTGGCCAGCGGTGCTGCGATCGAGGAGCAGCTGTAGCTGAAGGCGCCGGCAGCCGGGCGAGTCATCCGGATCTACAGCGACCGGCAACCAGGCGCCGGCGACACCACGGCGATGCTGCGCACGACAGGAGCCGGCAGCCGTCCGGAGTCGGCAACCGTCCGGAGTCGTGCGGATCTGCAGCGATGGACGACGGTGTGGCAGGCGGTGCTGCGACCGAGGAGAAGCTGTAGCTGAAGGCGCCGGCAGCCGTCCGGAGTCGTGCGGATCTGCAGCGCTGGGCAACCAGGTGCCGGCGACGGTGTGGCCGGCGGTGCTGCGATCGAGGAGCAGCTGTAGCTGAAGGCACCGGCAGCCGGGCGAGTCATCCGGATCTGCAGCGATCGGCAACCAGACGCCGGCGACGCCGCGGCCGGCGCTGCGCACGAGGAGCTGGTGGCTCGCGGCCGGACGTGGCATCCGGATCTGCAGGAACGGCAACCAGTCGCCGGCGACAACATGGCCGACGCTGCGCACGAGGAGCTGCTGCTGAAGGAGCCGGCGCGCGGCCGGACGTGGCATTCGGATCTGCAGCGATCAGCGATAGGCAACCAGGTGCCGGCGACATCGAGGCCGGCGTGGCGATCGATGAGCAGCTGCAGCTGAAGACACCGGCAGTCGATCAGATTCGTACGGATCTGCAGCAGCCGGCAATCAGGAGCCGGCGACGGTGCGGCAATCAGTGCGGCGATCGAGGAGCCGTTAAATAAAGTCGCCAGTAGCCGTCCGGAGTCGAATAACGCCGGGGGAAAATCATACAGCGATCGCTGGAGCATATGCAGCGGTCGCAACTTTTCTCTTTGAGAATGGCGTACAATAGTGCGCAATTTTTTATTTACAAATAGTTACATAACGAATAATATTGAAATAGAAATGACTAAATCAAATACTGCCGTATGTAAGCTGGAGGGAGCTATTTTAATGAAAAAATCGTTGTTTACTGTTTTGATTATGGCCCTGTTGCTAGCAAGCCCTGGATTATCGGCGAACGCTGCCCCAACTACCATGAAGGATGTCGCGAATCATTGGGCAAAATCGGCAATCGAGAAAGCTGTATCTACCGGCTATGTTGCAGGCTATCCGGACAATACCTTCAAGCCTAATAATAAAATTTCGCGAGCTGAGTTTATAAAAATGGTCGATGTGGCCTTTGGATATCAGCCGAAAGCTACAGGTGGCTCATGGTATAGACCGTATGCGGATTTGGCAATAACATATGGCATTCATGATGAAGCCGACTTTAAGGACTACACCCAGAACATTACGCGGCTCGAAATTATGAGAATTGTATCGAGAGCCCTCGGAACACAGAAATCTTACCACGCTTATCTAGATTCTTTATCGGGTCTGTATAATGGGGACATTCCCTTCACCGACTATAAGAGCTTGGCAAGCAAGGATATAAAATTAGTTGCCTTAGCGATCGGATCGCAGGTCGTTTCTGGATATGCCGATAATTCGTTGGGATTGAAGCTGCCGGCGACAAGAGCTGAAGCCGTTGTGATGATCGAGAGGGCTTTAGAGGTATCGAAGAAGGAAGCCACGAGCTTTCCCTTTCTAAAGGAATTCCAGGAAGTATCGAAAACGGGAACGAATGCGACCTCGGTTTCTCCTTTCACTTTTTATGAAGGAGTTAATCTCTCTAATAAGCCCTTGGCCATACAGCACCCGAAATTTACAGGTTCTTTAAAGCGAGTCTACGTTATTCCTGCAAAAGCAAAATCCATTTTTGAAAAGAAGTTTTTATGGAACAAAGAAGAGTTTGCCAAAGAATATTTTGCTGGAGTAGGCGGATACGTCTTTGGAGTGCTAGACATCACCGCAAAATCAAACATTGATAATAACACCATACAGCAGATTCAAGTCATCCCATCCGGTCTTTACGATTTTCAAAAGTCTCGGTCGAAATACGGATTTGAAATCGCATATCCAGATAAGTTAACGAAATATGCCCAAGGGGCAAAATTTGAACTGGTTGTGGCCGGCTATTACGGCGACAAAGCCTCGGATTCATTCGATGACCATATTATCCTGCAAACAAGTAACGCAACGTCCGGAAGCTACTACTACGTTATGGAAGAGTCGAGTGAGGGACAAGGGACATGAAAAGGCTGAACTTTTGGACTAAGTGTATCTCAATTTTTTTACTGTTTATTCTGGCGATTGAAGGGATCGCCAGTTTTCCTTTTCCCTTCGGTAGAGCAAGTGCTGCACAAACGATACTTGTTACTTACAAGGGATCATACACTCCCGGTTACTATTGGTGCCAACATCTTAACGGAGATTGGAGTACCTTCAGTAGCTTAGACGGGACCATTAAAAGGGGCAATGATGGGGGGCAGCCAAAACTAACCTCAGATAAGGTCCGAACTTACGCAAATATTTCTGTTCCAAGCAATGCAACTTGGTCAGACGGAGTCTCGAAGACCCCCGATGTTTCTGACATTCAACCGATTAAAATTGATATGCAACAGGCGGTAAAAGACAAATTGCAAGCCGATCCCTTCATTTACAACAACAAAGTTGTGATCAGTGGACTGTCGGGAAAAGGAATGCCCAATGGCTCTGTCGATAACACAGCTTGTGGTTCAAGTCCCGGTTATGTTTATGAATTTCCTGTTCAAGTAACGTGGCAGGGGAAAATAACCAAAGTCGACGACGAAAAATTTGTAAATCTTGAAATTGACCCAACCTATAAGATTCTGAATGTCGGCCAAACGCAAAGCTATGCTGTCTTTGCAAATTACACGGTTAATGGTACGCCGAAAAAATATGGTGTTACAAACGACAAGCTAAAATGGACTTCAAACCAAGATTCAAATGTATCAGTTTCTACATCGGGCGTTGCAACAGGCAAGGTGGCAACCACAACAGATGCAACGATTACGGCTGAATTTGTCGGATCTGGACTAGCCAAGGGAGCGAAGGTTACGACGAAAGTCAAAGTCATTAAACCTTCTGCAAATGAACCTACCGCCGACTTCAGCATCACTCCATCATCGAGCATTACATATGGGGATTCATTTTCGCTTGAGCCGAACGTAACGATCCCTGCTGCCTGTACGTTCACATCGTTTACCTACACGATTAAGCAAGGCTCATTGAGCTACACTTCGGAAACGGTGACGGTGAAAACGAAGGTATTGACCTATACCAAAGCAACCTATCCAGCGCTTATCAAAGCTGGTGCCTCGCATTCGATCACGATGGCCGTTAAGACGAGCTGCGGAAATGCGGATGCTGGCCCTAAGACACTTTATGTTGGGGAAGAAGGATCAACAACAACGCCGACGCCGACACCGCCAGGCGGGGGCGGACCTACGCCTCAACCTAACAATCCACCGCATGTAGATGTCGCTTGGTATGACCCAGCAACAATGGAACCGGTCGGCATGGTGGAGCTGAATAAGACGACAAATCTTCGTGCGACAAACATGACCGATCCAGACGGAGATCCGGTCCACATCGTGAATTGGGATTGGGATAAAAGTACTCAATGGCTGAAGGATCTGCCAGCTAATCGTCCAATTACGGGAATTGCCCCGGGATACGACGGCATTATCATGAACGGTGAGGGGCTTCATACGGTTTATATAACCGTCGCAGATAGCAAGGGGGCCGAATACACGGCAAGCGCGTCCATTGGAGTTGTGGACCCTAAACCTGTTGCCGTTATTACTGGGACATCGCGAATCAAACAAAACCGAGTGCTGCCTAATCCTTTAAGTGGAGCCAACTCTTATAGCCCTATTGGCAAAGCAATTGTAGGCTACACGTGGACCAACAAAGCAGATAAATATCCGAATGTGGGCGTTGAGACAGTTACACTTAAAGTCAAGGATGAGGACGGAAGAGAATCCAATCTAACAACATTTGATGTCACTGTCATCGAAGATCTGCCCCCTGTTGATACGCTCATTGTGCCTGCCGAAGCAACGAGGCTGGACAGCGTAAAGATCCAGAGTGCAGCGTACAGTCCGGATGGTGACGAAATTGTTAGTCATAAAATTGAGATGAAGTATGATGCAAACAATAACGGATTTGCCGATGATTCCTGGAGTGTCGTTGTAAATGGGGCAGCGGATGCTTACACATTTACACCGGCAGTTGTCGGCAAGTATTTGTTTAGAGAAACCACGTGTGAAGATTACGGAAAATGCGGAAACACGGATGGCCAAGATGAGTCAGAGCGGATACTTGACGTAAAGAATTTACCGCCAGAGGTCAACGTCGAGACATCATCACCCGTAATCGACCCTGACAATAAAACGCCGATATCGCTTGCCAATCTTTACAACAACGGCTCGTACTACTCGCTGGCGACACGTAGTACCACGCCAAAAGATAGTTGGCTTTATCAGTCGGGTATACTCAAAACCAAGGTTTACGACAAGTACGATGGGCTTTCAAGCGATGCTGGCACCGTTTCGACGCTCCCAATATCACAAGATAGCTGGTCATCCAACCCTAACTACAATTGGGGTGTGCGTGAGCCTTATGATTGGACTAATAGCCCTTATATGTCCTTTAATAACGGATCATTTTCGTCCGAGTTTTTAACTGGTGCTCTTGATAATTACGGGGATACAGGCGTAAATTTCCAACATAACTCTACAAATGCACCGATAGTTGATAAAGATTCGATCTATATACGGCAAACGGATATGAGCTATGACAGCTCAAATTACCCTGTATTCACAACAAATGTCAAAGCGTACGACAAAAAGACCAGGGCTTTAAAGTGGGCAACTACGCTACCCGGAAGCGCTTCTCCGGATGGTAATATGATCTTAATCAATAAAAAAGTTTATATGGTCTCGCAGATATATAGCGTCGGTGCCTCACAAACAAGACTGTCTGTTACGCTTCACACCCTAAATGTAGAAACGGGGGCAATCGAAAAAGCTGTAAACCTAACGACCAGTAAGGGGTCGTTTGATGGCAGCGTTTATATGTATTCTCTACCCAATGGTCTGTTTATAAACATCATGGGGACGTTGACAGGAACACCGAATCAGGGTCACAGAGTTAGCTTGATGTATGACCTGAACGGCACCAAGATCAATGAAATATGGGATTCATTCGGTATCTATGGCTATTCAGAGAAAGCTAATGTATTTCTGATGAGTGACTGGACAAACAATGATGTGGTAGGAATCGATACGAGAACCTATCTTGAAAAATATCGAATTCCTTATACAAGTTTTACTAATATGGCCTCTCAGAGAAGAACCCTCGGAATTGATTCAAACGGGGTGCTGCACATGCTAGTATACAGCGTATATCAGTCTCAGTATTCATGGATGCAATTTGTGAAGATTAACTTGGCGACTGGTGCAATACTTTCAAAGGTTGATGTGGCAACACCAGATATAACAACGTATGGGTGTACGGATTACAGTGGCAATTGTATCGGCTCCTACGCCAGCTCACGTAACGGTATGTTCTACCCTCTTGGTATGGACAAAAATGGGAATTACTTATTTTCGTTTCAAGACCAGAACAACCAAGCTATTGTTGCTTATAATCAGTCAGGAGCGATTGCAAAACAGTTCGGAGCGTTTCCTAATCCTAGCAGCACGTGGAATCAGTATTCTTTTGACACAAGTACACTTACAGATTCTAGATATCCTCGCCTAATGAAAGCATTCGTAGGTGCGGACGGTCGCATCACTGTTGTTGGGGATGCTGTGGCTGGCAATTATGGTTATCGAGTTTTGACGTTGGTCATGGATGAAAATCTGAACGTTGTAAATAGGCGTATTGATAGTCAATTGTATGAAGTTGGTTATGGTTCATCTATTCATCCATTTATCTTGCCGTTTGACGATCAGACGTTGATGATCGCACACAGAAATGTTGAAAACAGAACCAACAAATCATTCATAGAATTACTTAAAACAACTGGAAGTCCGGTAGGAACCAAAAAATACGATGTGGGTTCCCCTTCGAACGATTTAATTCTCGGCGACAATTACGATACGGACGCCACAATTGAAGGAGATGTCGTATTTACGGTCACGGACACAAAATCGGCCGGTTATGTGTTCCGGGCACAAAATCAATCAAATTACTATTCGGTTGAATTTGATAACGGGCAATTAAAGGTCAACAAAACAGTCAACGGCACGGAAACGAACCTGTTTGTGAAGGGCTATCCGATAAACCTCAATTCCGCGTACAAGGTTAAGCTCGTACCGAAGAGCGGAGGCTTTGACATTTATGTAAACAAGCTTTATCAAACGACGATCAATGAGACGGCTTGGAAAAGCGGTAAATTTGGGATTATCAATAAAGGGCGGTCGGGTGTGTCGTTCTCAAACGCTTCCTATTACGTGACGGGTGAAAATGCTGGGCGTATATCGGGCGTGGTTCTGGTTGATCAGGTCATTGACTATACCGTGTCGTTTACTGATCCAGAGAACGATCCGCGCTTTACTACGGATGAGTCTTGGTATTACACGCACAATCCAAACACACTCATTAATGCCGGTCCAAACTGGGGGAAGGATAATCAAAAGCAAAGCTCTTCGATTCCAGCGTTTAGCATTCCTGGCGATTACACTTTCAAGTTTAAATCCAAAGACGATCCGAATGGAGCATTGTTTGCAGGGTATCGACAAGAGTCCAATGAATTTACTGGAACGATTCGAGTTCACCGTTACCCATTCGCAATCTTCAGCATCACGGTTAATGGTGACAATACGGTAAATATAACGGATAATTCGTACGACCCTGACCGTTACAATCCGTCGAATGGCCAAATTTCCACCGAAAATACGGGTATCAATTACGCAGCGAATCATGGCATTATTGACCGCAAGTGGAAATATCGTCTGGTGCAGTCCACCGCCTATGTAGAGGGGAAACCCACTCGCCTTGCGATGGCAGGCACATATGAAGTGGCTCTTTCCGTAGTCGATGAGTATGGGGCATGGAGTGACTGGGAAACACAGACTGTAACCGTGAATGGCGTAACGGCACAGCCCCCGGTTGCAGGCTTTACCGTTTCGACGCCAACGACTTATCGGTTTACGACGGTGGTCATTAACTCGACCGCCTACGATCCACAAGACGGTGCGAGGGAAAACATCCAGCATGGGTACTATGTGAAGAATCTCAGTACGGGCGCTCCGGAATCGCTGCAAAGTGATTCAAGAACGTCCTGGGAAAAGGAGTTTTCATCGCTGGGGCTATTCCAGATCCGACAAATTGTAGTGAACAGCTATGCATTGTCTGCGGAAGCAACACAGAATGTCAATGTCATCAACCGCAAGCCGAATGTTAGTATTACGGACCCCGTATCAACAAATCCGGCAGCTCCGGACTTGTATCGCACTTTAAGACCGACGATTAAGTGGTCCTATTCTGATGGAGACGGCGATGTGCAGCAGCAATACCAACTTAATTTTTATAAGTCGGATGGATCGTTCTATCGAGACTCGGGAGTTCAGAACGGATCTCCTGCAAACTGGACACCGACGGCTGACTTTGCAGACAATACCTCATACTACGTTTATGTCAGGGTTTCGGATGGCATGGATGGTGCGGATTGGTGGAGTAATTGGAGTACGCCGCACTACTTCCGTGTCGAAACGAATAAACCACCGACAGGATCGTTTACGTGGACGCCTCAGCCTGTCTATGAGGATGACACTGTTACAATCCAACCAACGGTCAACGATCCGGACAAGGACGTGCTTGACGTATCATTTGCCGTGACCTCGCCAAGTGGAGCCGTACAAAATTACACTTACGCGTGGTCCTACCCGTATCCGACAACGGGGCCTGTATTTAAAGTGCCGACTGTAGGGGATTACAATGTTGTCATGACGGTGAGCGATCGAAAGGCACCGGCCGTCACTGTGCAGAATGTAATCAAGGTAAATGATTTATGGATCCAAGGGGCGGTTACGCATACCGAACGCTACGAGGAATTCCGTAAATCATATAACTTAAAAGCCACAGGTGATCTAAATTCCCCAAGGGCGCCAAGCTGGTTTGTTGCGGGCGAGACATTTGTACTGGGGGCTAAGACAACCGATACAGGCACGGCTGTCACGAAGGCAAAGCAGGTGCATGTGAGCAGATCACCGTTTGATTTCGCGGTCTTGCTCGCATCAAAAACGAAGCTAGACTGGTCAGGAAAAATGATCGATGACAACAACAATACGAAGTTAAAGGACGGGGACTATACTTTTACATTTACCGCCACTTGGACGAATGGGCACACAGAATCCGTAAACGTGATTATCCATGTTGAAGGCGATTATCGAATTTTCTTAAACACATCTCGACAAGAGACAAACTCATAAAAATGGCGAACCCGAGAGGGTTCGTTCTTTTTTTATGGGTACTGGAAGAGCCAGCAGCCGGACCAGGTCAATCGGAGCAACAGGCCAATGCAGCGCAGGCGCGTTATCCAGATCTGCAGCGATCGGCAGCCAGGAGCCGGCGACGTCGCGGCCGTCGCTGCGCTCGAGGAGCAGTTGCAGCTGCAGGCGCCGGGAGCCAGCTGTGTCATCCGGACCTGCAGCGATCGTCAACAGGCGTATGGCTACGTCGCGGCCGGCGGCAAACTCTCGAGGAGCAGCTGCAGCAAGGCGCCGCCGGCGGCGGCCGTGGCATCCAGATCTGCAGCGATCGTCAACCAGGCGTATGGTCACGTCACGGCCGGCGATCCGCGCACGAGGAGCAGCTGCAACTGGTGGCGCTGGCAGTCGGCCGTGGCATCCAGATCTGCAGCGATCATCAACCAGGCGTATGGCCACGTCGCGGCTGCGCGGCGCACGAGGAGCAGCTGCAGCGGAAGGCGCCGGCGGCCGGCTGCGTCATCCAGATCTGCAGCGATCGGCAACCAAGCGTATGGCCACGTCGCGGCCGGCGATCCGCGCACGAGGAGCAGCTGCAGCTGAAGGCGCCGCCGGCGGCGGCCGTGGTATCCAGATCTGCAGCGATCGTCAACCAGGCGTATGGTCACGTCACGGCCGGCGATCCGCGCTCGAGGAGCAGCTGCAGCTGCAGGCGCCGGCAGTCGGCCGTGGCATCCAGATCTGCAGCGATCGTCAATCAGGCGTATGGCCACGTCGCGGCTGCGCGGCGCACGAGGAGCAGCTGCAGCGGAAGGCGCCGGCGGCCGGCTGCGTCATCCAGATATGCAGCGATCGGCAACCAAGCGTATGGCCACGTCGCGGCCGGCGATCCGCGCACGAGGAGCAGCTGCAGCGGAAGGCGCCGGCGGTCGGCTGCGTCATCCAGATCTGCAGCGATTGTCAACCAGGCGCATGGCCACGTCGCTGCTGTGCGGCGCACGAGAATCAGATGCAGCGGAAGGTGCCGGCGGGCGGCCGGCTGCGTCATCCGGATCTGCAGCGATCGGCAACCAGGAGGAGTCGGCAATGTCGCGGCTGCGCGGCGCTCGAAGCAGCTGCAGCGGAAGGCGTCGGCGGGCGGCCGGCTGCGTCATCCGGATCTGCAGTGATCAGCAACCAGGAGTCGGCAATGTCGCAGCTGCGAGGCGCACGAGGATCAGCTGCAGCGGAAGGCGCCGGTGGGTGGCCGGCCGCAGCAGCTGCAGTCGATGGCGACGGGAGCCGGCCGTTTCATCCGGATCTGCAACGATTGGTTAACAAGGAACCCGGCGACGTCAGGGCCGGCACGGGGCACGGGGATCAGCTACAGATGAAGGCGCTGGGAGCCGGCCGTGTCATCCGGATCTGCAACGATCGGCAAGCAGGAGCCGGCGACGTCATGGCCGGCGCGGAGCACGAGGAGCAGCTGCAGCGATAGGAGCCGGCAGCCGGCCGCGCCATCGGATCTGCAGCGATAGACAACTAAGTGCCCAGCGACGTCGCGGCCGGTGCGGAGCAGGAGGATCAGGTACAGCTGAAGGTGCCGGCTGCCGGCCGTGTCACCCGATATGTAGTGATCGGCACCAGGTGCCCTGCGACGTCACGGCTGCGAGGAGCACGAGGAGCAGCTGCAGCTGGAGGCGCCGGCAGCCGGCCGTGTCATTCGGATCTGCAGATCGGCAACCAGGAGCCGGCGATGTCTTGGCCGGCACGGATGTTGGCAATCGTACGGACAATATAAATTCAAGATATATATCGTTTGACATTGTAAAACATTGGTGCTACATTTGATTTACATAGTAAAACAAGGCGCAGACACAGTACGGTGTCGGTCGCGAGGAGATCATAATAATGACGAATTTCGGAACGGTAATGGTGAACGGGCAAGAGATCGTGCTGTCTGAGCAAGCGGACTTCACGAATCGCCAACTCACTGACTGGCAGATGGAGGAGGGGATAGCAGAGTTCGCGGCCAACGGAATCGATGCACAAGGCAACAAGGTTCGTGTCTTCTGGCTGCAGAAGTCTCGAGATGTCGAAGACCTATCGGATCTCGATTGGAGCGAAGGTGATCGGGTCGAGCGCCTGGGGGAGTAATTCCCCCACTCGTAGGCGTAACGGAGGCGGCGGAGATCCTTGGATGGTCGAAGCAGCAAGTGTCCGTATATATCAAGCGCGGAAAGTTTCCGCCAGAGATACAACGACTATCGAGTGGGCCCATCTGGACACGGCAGCAGATTGAATCATATAGAGACGGACGATTAAAAAAAGAGCAGTAGCCTATGGGCCACTGCTCTTTCGCTTATAGGTAAACGAACAAATCTCCGCTGAAGTACGTTTCCGGCTTTCGCCATTCCTTTTCTTTTGCCTCCATGCAGCGATCGGCAACCAGGAATCGGCGACGTTGCGGCTTCGCGGAATTTGTCTTTATACAGCAAAAAGGACCCCTAGTTGGCGGCAAGGGTCCTTTTTGCTAGGAATAATAATGAAAGTACCTTTATTTTGTACCCATATAACCATTGTGGCAAATGAGTTCTAATTTCCGACGCTCAATTAGCTTCTGCAAAGTAAAATTGAAATAGTCATTGCTAAATCGATTAGTAGCAACTATAATTCAAGTATGAAATAGAGATTACTAAATCAAAGGAGGATGAATATGAAGATCTTGATGTTTCTGATTAAAAACGTTTGGTGGATGGTCATTTTACTGCTGATCCTGAGTGGAAGAACGGAGGCATGGTGGTGGAATCCGTTGGGGGCTACTTTAGGGATTATATCCTGCGTATTGCCGATTTCCTGGCTTGTGAACGCTTGGCGCGATGATTGGAACGCCCATCGTGAGAAAAGGGCGCAGCAGCTGCAGCACGAACAACAGAAAAAGAGCAAAATTTTTTTATACTTTTGAAAAACAACATTCAAAAATCAAGTTGACAACATGAAAAATAGATGTTAAGATTCAAGTATCAAGACATTAACGAAGCAGAGGAGCAAAACGATATGATGGGAACTTTGAGAAGGTATTTTAAAGACATGGCTATTTTGCTGGAAAACGCTGCGGAAACGGGTAACATGGATCGAGTAAAAGAACTTGCCCAGGATCTGAATACGGTTCAGGAAACGATGGCCGGTGGGAAGAGATGGGCACATGTTGAAGAAACACAGCCCCTCCTTCTTGCTTTGACCCGGGGAAAAGTAGCTGCGATTGAACAAGAAGTTGTGAACGCTCGTTCAAACCAAACCGATCCTGCCGCCGACGAAGCCGAATAAACCGGGTAAGTGACACATAAGCCGCCTTTTGGCGGCTTACCTTGTCCTTGGGTGCAATTGAGATATGATAACGGTGAGGGCCAAATGAGAGCTGTTTTTTTGTTTAAAAATGCGCACTATACAACGCCAAAAAGCGCAATATAGAACGCATTTGTCTTTTGATCTGTTATTAATGCCGTGACTTCGCCTCGAGGAGGGTCCCGATGCTACTGCCATATGCCGAAATGCTTGGCGCTTTAAACGACCATATCTTAGCTGTCGAGAAGATTCTGAAAGGCTTGCAGGACAAGTCCTTGGGTGATGGAGAGCTCATTCTCTGGATGAATAATCGTCAATTTATCTTCCGGGAAGACGAACAGCTAATGGCTGTCCTGTCGAGCGCAGCGCGGACGCCAGATGCGCGTTTTCGGATAAAGGCCGAACAAGCTATTAATGAGTTTTTAAAAAGTCTGCAGGAAGTTACGCAGGAGCTGTTAGAAATGCGCGAAGTGTCAGAGCGTGGATCATCGGCTAATCCAGAGAATCTTGTCACATGCTCGGTTTGTGGATGCGGTCGACACGAATCCGATGTCAATATCATCGATTATCCAATTGATGTCTGTGTGATTTGTGAGCCAAAGTACATCAAGGCTAAGCAAAGGGGGCTGTCCCGTTGAACATTTTCCAGGGTGAATACAAAGGGAAAAAGGTCTACCGACGTACGAATGGCAGCGTAACTCATGTAATCGCCTACGTCGGTGTAGACGGCGTGCTATACGGTGTTGTGTGGTGCGCTCGGCACGATCTGGCAATTAAGCAACTGCACCAACATCAGGCAGTACGCCAGAAGTCAATCTTCTTAGGCGGCGCTGAAAATAAAATCGTGAAGCTCGTGGAAGGTCCTGTAATGCTCCCGGTTACGCTTGTCGAGGATCATTAATCATAAACGGTTAAACCGTCTGATGATACCTGGTGGCGCTGGGTTGAAACGCCGAAAGGCGTAACGGAAGCCAAATGATGGAGGTAACATTATGCCGCACGAATTTGATGCACGCTCCACGCTGCGACGCTTCATCCGAACCATTGAGAAGAGAGGAAGCATTGTTACAGCAAATGGAAAGGTCAATCTGTTTGCTGGAAAAACGAATCTTTCCCTGCACTTGAAAACATCTGAAAGTCGCCGGCCCATCACGCTATCCTATAAAATGATTCGGTCGGCCCTTCAACTGACCTTTTATGCCCGGTCGGTCACTCGTCGTGATTTGGAAGTTTATTCTAAAGGGTCAAACAGTGCGCTTTTGGGAGTACTTATCGAAATCTTTGGTTCTAAAGGGAAGCTGCAGCGGCTTTCATCCGGAGCAATCCGGCTTTCTTTACGGGGCATTCGATACTTTTTTGCAGGCGGTGATCGCTCGGTAAGAGATATCACGGTTGCAGCTCAAAACGGAGCTAAGTATGTGCTCATGAGCTACGCGCATATACGAGCCAGGAAGGCCTGGCGGACACATGTTGAGCGACTGGGGTTAAAGGTGTTGTTGGATTCGGGTGCCTACACCGTTTGGCAAGCAGCACGCCGTGGAAAGCAAGTAGATCCTATCGAATTGGAACAATATGCTGAGTTTATTTTAAGAAATCAGCAGATTTTATACGGCTATTTTAACTTAGATGTGATTGGAGATGCGGAGGGAAGTCGCCGTAACGCCGAGTATTTGCGGCGCCAAGGATTACACCCTATTGAAGTTTGGCATATAGGCAACTCTGTTCGTGAGCTTGATCGCATGGTTAAGGCAGAACAACCGATCGTTGCTGTAGGAGGAAGTGTCGGTCTCAGTGAGAAGAAAAGAGCGCGTATCTTTCGCTGGGTATTTCGGTTATTCCCGGATCAGAACTTTCACTTTTTGGGCGGAAGCAGCAAGCTACTGCAAGCATTTCCCTGGTTTTCGGCCGATTCAACCGGATGGACCGTAGGACGAAAATATGGCGCGATCATTGATGCTTTTGGACAACGAAAAGGACCGGAAGGCGCAGATCCGTTAGAGCTGCTTGCATACAACGTCCGATACCTCTCAAGCCTGGAGACGGCCGCTTAATATGGGATGGTTTTAGAGTTAATGATAATATAAGTACATCCCGTATTAAGACGAGAGGAGCCCTATAAGATCATGAACCAAACGAAGAAAACGAAGTCCGGTGATAAGTGGGGCGGTGCGCGCGAAGGAGCCGGACGTAAAAGAGACGAGAATCCGAAGGAACGCAGAGGAATATCAGTATATCTGACCGACGAACAGTGGGCTGCTTTTGAGGAAGACGCTAAGGCGCAGGGTTACAACACTGTAGGTACGTATATTAACGCCTGGGCAGAGCAACGCGCTGCTTTGCAGGCCAAGATACGACAGACAGGAACCAAGGCCCCAGAAAAGGATATGTAGTGGTTCGTAAAGGCGCTAAATAGGGGCGCCTTTTTATTATGGTTTACAACATCCAAAATTCAAGTTGATTACTTGAATAATAAATGCTAAAATTCAAGTATATCAAACATTGGATGTGATGCTTAAATGGATCCAAGAAAGAATGCCTACGAAATATCTCTTGGCCAAGTGCAAACGGAATGGACGGATCGCAAGGGGAAATGGCGGATATCAGGATTGATCCGTACTTTGGCACACGGCGATGAATTCAGATATGAAACGACGCTGAAGTTTATCAGTAATCCAGAGGCAGGTCTGAAGTCGAAAGGGTGGGGCTATGCATTTCTAGGGTTCAATAAAAAAATATGCATAGAAAGCTTCCGCCGGCAGGTTAAGCGTGCAGTCGGTTATACGCCGAGCCTAAAGATTCAAGAATCCGTTATAGCGCAGCTGGAGATTCTACAACAGGCCCATCTGGAGGAAGATCGGTTCTATGCGCCAAAAGATAAAGCCCCGGCCTATGAACATGTTGAAGCTTGCTTCCAGCTGGCTATGAATCGCTATTATCAAAGAGAAAGCCTCCCGGAGCAATATACCGGTTCCCACCGTAGCAACTTTGATCGCTTTGTCTCAAAAGAAGAGCAGCAAAGCTTGACTGAGGCGTTTAAGGTTATAAACGGGCATGCATGCGTAATGCCCGAAAATGGTATTCATGGCGGCCATATGCACTTATTTCGAACAAGATTAAGGGATGCCATTGATGAAGCTGATAGGACTGCGGCGGCCCAAAAAAGTCGCGAGAGGCTACAACGTCTTGAAGGTCTATTGGAAACTGATCCTGGATTCCGCCGTCTCGTCGCGCATGCGTTGGCGGCTGCTAAGACATCCAGATACCGGCAACTAGCTTACGAGTATGAACTGTCTTACCGATTATACGGGTACGCCAAGAATATAGACGAAATGCGAAAATCGATCGGGGAGTTGCGTGAGGCATTAGCACCTTACCAACTCGAGACATACGACGTAACATTGCTGATGAAATTGGGACGAGCATACTTAAATGCCGGCGGCATTCTGCCTCCTGTAAGTGCACCATTCGAGCGTGATAATAGGCGCTATTATTTTGGTGATAAGTATGACGTTGGGGGCCGATGGGTGGAGGTTAGAGCAATGAAACGCCTTTATCTTTACCTTGGTAACGGATCAAGGGTGCGGATATCTGAAGAAAAGGCCGATATAGTAAGCAAATAAAGGAAGGGAGTAAACCATGAAAACTGCTGCAGAAGCACAAGAAGAACTGAGATCGCAGTACGATCGGCTGATTGGAATTTTTGCTGAATCCATTGACGCTGTGCTCGATGAGGAGCTCCCAGTCAACGAGTTTCCAGATCTGATAACCAAGCTCGCTCGAGAAGGAAAGAAGCTGGAGTTCCCTTTGACCCAGCATAACGTAATGGCTTGGATGGTCGAGCACTGTTTTAAGCAAGGCATTTTCAAAATGAAGCAGGTACGTCATCAAGATGTTGATTTAAAGCCTTTCCTGCAGCACGAAGTCATTAATGGAAAGCCGTTTTTTACTAACTGGCCCTTTCCCGATGGTGAAAAATACATTGTAGAAATCTTCTCTCGGAGCAAGCAGTACCAAGGGCTGAAAGATAAGCTTCATGCCGCTGGATATGAAGTGGAAGAGGAGTCTACAGCGCTGAACATTAGGCTGAAAATCGGAATCCCAGGTAATCCATTTAGTCATGAATAAATCAAACAGTCAGCTCCTAGTCAGGAGCTGACTGCATATACGGGGTTGGTCTAATATGGAAGAGAGGTTGTATTTTGCCTATGGATCTAATTTAAATAGGGAACAAATGAGACGGCGATGTCCTTCTGCGCAGGCGATCGGACGGGCATATCTCCCTCACTATAGCCTTGAATTCAAGGCGAATTTGAATGGGGTCGGTGTAGCTAACATTCGTCAAGAGTACGGAAGTTATGTAGAAGGAGCCCTGTACCAGCTTACTGAAAGGTGCCAAAATACCCTTGATGGCTTCGAAGGACATCCGTATGTGTATCGGCGCAATATGGTTAAGGTTTTCGATTATGATCACCAGGAAAACTGGGCATGTACGTACATTCTCGGCCGCGGCGAATTTGCACAACCAAGCGATGAATACTTAGATCGTATTCAGGACGGCTATCTAGACTTCGGTATACCATTTGAAAGATTAGCAGCAGCATATGAAGAAGCCATCATTTATCTTCGCGATGAGGATTGGTTATATTAATGAACTTGGCCTGGTGGCCATGCTCCAATCATCTTTGGTCCAATCGGTAACAGGGCATTCACATACTCCGAAATTCGCAAGTTAATACTTTGCTTGGCAAAGTCACGATCGATGCCAAGTTCCCCTTCCCGGCCACTGCACAGGTACTTGTAGTATGCAGTGCTGCCCTCCTGATGTGATTTCCAAATTCTAATGTTCTGTTGCTGCAATGATTTTTTATTATTCAAAAGGTCTTGGCCGATTCTTGCGTGCAATATTGTTAGTGCTCTCATATAAAGTTGACGCATCGGCTGAGGGTCTTTATCAAGTTGAGTCATTGTTCTGTCAACCATATCGCGCAGCATGGGGAGCAAAATATAAGTACGAATCAACATGAGATCCGCGCGCGTGGCTTCTTTTTGTTCGATTGCTGCGGTAGGGTTGTTGCGTTTATAATCGTGTTCCTTGAGGGCTTCGACATGTTCAGTAAGCATCATCTTCGTCTGCCATCGGTTATTCGCGTCTAACTTCGTCAAGGAAATGCCTCCCCCAAAAAAGAGAACTAATGTTCTTATATTTTAGAGCGATGTTCCTTAATATGCAACCATCCATATCCTTCTATGTGCGGAGTGCCGGCGTGGCGCTAAAGGAGCAGCTGCAGCAGCAGGCGCCGGTGGGCGGCCGTGTCATCCGGATCTGCAGCGATCGGGGACCAGGAGTCGACGACGTCGCGACCGGGGCTGCGCTCGAGGAGCTGCAGCTATAGGCGCCGGCAGCCGGCCGCGTCATCCGGATCTGCAGCGATCGGCAACCAGGAGCCGACGACGTCGCGGCCAGCGCGGCGCTCGAGCAGCTGCTGCAGCTGAAGGCGCCGGTAGCCGGCCGCGTCATCCGGATCTGCAGCGATCGGCAACCAGGTGCCTGCGACGTTACGGCCCGGCGCGGCGCTCGAGCAGCTGCTGCAGCTGAAGGCGCTGGTAGCCGGATCGCGGCGATCGGCAACCAGGAGCCGACGACGTCGCGGCCTGCGCGGGCTCGAGCTGCTGCTGCAGCTGAAGGCGCCGGCAGCCGGATCGCGGCGATCGGCTACCAGGCGCCGACGACGTCGCGGCCAGCGCGGCGCTCGAGCAGCTGCTGCAGCTGAAGGCGCCGGCAGCCGGCCGCGTCATCCGGATCTGCAGCGATCGGCAACCGGGCGCCAGCGACGTCGCGGCCGGCGCGGCGTTCGAAGAGCAGCTGCAGCTGAAGGCGCCGGCGGGCGGCCGTGTCATTCGGATCTGCAGCGATCGGCAACCAGGTGCCTGCGACGTTGCGGCCCGGCGCGGCGATCGGCAACCAGGAGCCGACGACGTCGCGGCCAGCGCGGGCTCGAGCTGCTGCTGCAGCTGAAGGCGCCGGCAGCCGGATCGCGGCGATCGGCAACCAGGAGCCGACGACGTCGCGGCCAGCGCGGCGCTCGAGCAGCTGCTGCAGCTGAAGGAGCCGGCCAGCCGGCCGCGTCATCCGGATCTGCAGCGATCGGCAACCGGGCGCCAGCGACGGCGCGGCCGGCGCGGCGTTCGAGGAGCAGCTGCAGCCGAAGGCGCCGACGGGCGGCCGTGGCATCCGGATCTGCAGCGATCGGCAACCAGGCGCCAGCGCCGGCGCGGCCGGCGCAGCGCTCGAGGAGCAGCTACAGCTGAAGGCGCTTGCGGTCCGGCCGCTGCATCCGGATCTGCATCGATCGACAACCAGGAGTTGGCGACGTCGCGGCCGACGGTCCGCGCTAAAGGAGCAGCTGCAGCCGAAGGCGCCGACGGGCGGCCGTGGCATCCGGATCTGCAGTGATCGGCAACCAGGAGTCGGCGGCGTCGCGGCGACGGTCCACGCTCGAGGAGCAGCTACAGCTGAAGGCGCTGGCAGTCCGGCCGCTGCATGCGGATCTGCATTGATCGACAAACAGGAGTCGGCGACGTCGCGGCCGACGGTCCGCGCTCAAGGAACAGCTGCAGCCGAAGGCGCCGGCGGGCGGCCGTGGCATCCGGATCTGCAGCGATCAACAACCAGGCGCCGGCGACGTTGCTGCCGCTCGGTCCGCGTGGGGAGCTACTGCAGCTGAAATCGGCCGGCCGCTGCATCCGAATCAACAGCTATCGGCGCCAGGCGCCGGCGACGTCGCGGCCGGGTGTCCGCGCTTGAGGAGCAGCTGCAGCTGAAGGCGCTGGCGGTTCGGCCGCTGCATCCGGATATGCAGCGATCGGCAACCAGGCGCCGGCGAACTTCGCGGCCGGCGCGGCGCTCGAGGATCTACTGCAGCTGAAGGCACCGGGGTCCGGGCCGCGCCCTTCCGGAACTGCAGCGATCGTAACCAGGGGCGTCGACGACGTGCGCCCGCCGGCGCCACGCTCGAGATTTGAAGTTGCAGCCGACGCCGGCAGCGCGTTGCATCCGGATCTGCAGCGATCGGCCACCAAGAGCCGACGACGTCACGGACGCTCGAGGAGCAGTTGCAGCTGAAGGCGCCGGCAAGCCAGCTGATTCATCCGGAACTGCAGCGATCGGCAACAGGAGTCGGCGACGTCGCGACAGGCGGTCAGTCGTGAGCTGGTGGCATAGGGAAAACAGATAAATAACAGCAACTAAAAATCAAGTTGACCACTTGAAATATAGATGCTACAATTCAAGTATAAAGATTGAAGGAGGCTGAAGCATTGTTCGTATTAGGTAAATTCAAGCTAGGAGTAGTACATGTGACTCCTGGTATCGTGGACAAAATTCACGAGGACGATCAAGTAATGGCTTTGCGAAGGCATCACATGGGGGATTGGGGAGATGTGAGTGTTGAAGATCAAGCGGCCAATAATGAAGCATTATTGACCAGGGAACGGCTCTTTTCAAAGTATAAAACAGCTGCTGGAGTAGTTTTTTGGATCATCACAGAAGCTGATCGAAGCTACACGACACTTTTACTACCAAGTGAAAACTACTAATGAAAGGAGGAGATAGCTTTGGCATTAACAACGAACGATTTTATATTGCTACGAATGGTTTTCAATGAAAAGCTTAGGCAAGCGGTATTGTCCAAAAACGAACAAGAGGTTGTTGAAATTCTGCATAATAGTTATCCGGAGCAGATGGGAGATCCGGTTTTTGTACACCCAGAACGGATTGACGTGGATTTTTTATACGACGAGTTCCTGAAGGAGGATAAGGAAGAGAAAATAAACGGATCTAATTACAACTGGGCACTCTGATCGCTGGACAAGTTTCCCTTTAGATGGTAAGAATGAATGAGATTATATAGAAAGAAGTGGAAGTATGCTCGATGCTTTTTTAAAGCAGTTGTTGAACTTGCCAGATACTCAAAAGAATGATGTTTTATCGCTCTGCCATGAGATCCTGCAGAATGAAAAATTACGCAACATAGCGAAATCGGTCTCGCTTGTAACGGATGACGCCGAGGTACCGCAGTTCACAAAAGACAGCACCTTGGACAGAATTGGACGTTACATTGTAAGTGCAAGGGCACAATCGAAACTTGATGCAACAACCAGGCAGTACGTTCCACCTATGAACAAATTTGCAATCGTCAAAGTGAACTTTGCCGGACTAGGATCGGAATTGGACGATCTTCATTTCGGCATTGTATGGGATGTCGAACGTAAGAGAGACCATATAAGTATTATTCCTACAACAAGTTACAAGCCGGGAACGACAAGAGAAAACGGGACAACGTTTAATCTAGGAAATATCTCATATTTACCAAATCAAACAGTGGTAATGATGCATCAGATCACCAGCGTTAGCCGGAAAAGAATCCAATCTCACCGTCACTATAACGACGCTACGGGGCGCTCAGGGGTCGTATATTTATCACCCGATCAAAGGCAACGTGTTTACGAAGGATTCAGGGTTTATGGATTAAACGAAGAGACGTTATACAATAAGCACATCCGCAACTCCTATTCGGACACACTTCCGATCTTTGAGGATCCGGAAGCACAATTTGATCATCTTCATAGGCCCATTATCGATGTGAGTAATACAAAGGACGAATTGGTATATAAACTTTATAGCGATCTAAATACCGAATATAAAATTATTCGGAAGGGAACAGGAATTCAAACTGCAGAACGAGATCTACTCCTGCGTAATTTGGTTAATGCAACGGCACAAGTTGATGCGACTGGAGCCATTATGCAAAGCCGATTAGACGTACGGATGGCTGCTTACACTAGTTTGCTAAGCAAGATTATTCAAGAGCCGAAGGATCCTGCATCAGCGGGCTAGATTCCAGGGAAATGCGTTAAATTGCTTGCGTTTTTATGTCATCTGGGTTATATTTATAACACAAGAGTTACACCGGAAACAAAACATGCCCCCTAGTGGGCCGCGAAAGTTGTAGCACATGCCCCTTAGTGGGCCGCAAGAAGACCCTTACCTAATGGTAAGGGTCTTCTTCATTATCCGACTCATAGGGGAAATAACCTAATAACGCGCCACAGCTAGGACATCTTTTTTTTTCAGTACCGTTCAGAAAGTTCGCAGTATCAATAGCAGCTTGTTCAGATAACGCAGGTAATATAACAGTAATCACGTTATTTCTACATTGCTGCTGATCGCAACAAGCAGCGACACTATATTTAGCCGCGATAGATCACCCTTCCCTTTAAATATCTCCTTATTAGATATGTACCGACTGAGGCGAATTGATACGTATTTTAAAAGAAGTTTCTACTATATAGTTGGCAACCGAACGACAGTAAGACTGCAGCAATTGCTGGTGCAGCTGAAGGTGCTGGCAAGCCAGACGCGGCATCCAGATCCGCATCGATCGAGAAGCCGGCGACATCGGCTGGCGCAGCATCCTGATCTGCAGTGATCGGGAGGCGCCGACAAACGGCCGCGTCATCCGATCTGCAGCGACCGGCAACCAAGGAGTCGGCAACGTCGGCCAGCGCGGCGCTCGAGGAGCAGTTGCAGCTGAAGGTGCAGGCAAGCCGGCCGCGTCATCCGGATCCGCATCGATCGAGGAGCCGGCGACGTCGGCTGGCGCGTATCCTGATCTGCAGCGATCGGGAGGCGCCGACAAACGGCCGCGTTATCCGATTTGCAGCGACCGGCAACCAGGAGTCGGCAATGTCGGCCAGCGCGGCGCTCGAGGAGCAGCTGTAGCTTAAGGCGCCGGCAGGCGACGTTGCATCCGGATCTGCAGCGATCGTCAACCAGGCGCCAGCGACGTCGCGGCCGGCGCGGCGCTCGAGGAACAGCTGCAGCTGAAGGCGCTGGCGGGCGGCCGTTGCATCCGGATCTGCAGCGATTGTAACCAGGGCGCCGGCGACGTCGCGGCCACCGTGGCGCTCGAGGAGCAGCTGCAGCTGAAGTCGCCAGCGCGCGGCGCTGCATCTGGATCTGCAGCGATCGTCAACCAGGACGCCGGCGACGTCGCGGCCGGCGCGGCGCTCGAGGAGCAGCTGCAGCTGAAGGCGCCGGCGGGCGGCCGTGTCATCCGGATCTGCAGCGATCGTCAACCAGGCGCCAGCGACGTCGCGGCCGGCGCGGCGCTCGAGGAGCAGCTGCAGCTGAAGGCGCTGGCGGGCGGCCGTTGCATCCGGATCTGCAGCGATTGTAACCAGGGCGCCGGCGACGTCGCGGCCGGCGCGGCGCTCGAGGAGCAGCTGCAGATGAAGTCGCCGGCGCGCGGCGCTGCATCCGGATCTGCAGCGATCGTA
Organism: Cohnella sp. GCM10020058; assembly: GCF_042683485.1. Lineage (NCBI taxonomy): Bacteria > Bacillati > Bacillota > Bacilli > Caryophanales > Paenibacillaceae > Cohnella > Cohnella sp. GCM10020058. The sequence goes on along the minus strand of NZ_JBHUJV010000003.1, from coordinate 46,739 downwards.
ACCAGGGCGCCGGCGACGTCGCGGCCACCGCGGCGCTCGAGGAGCAGCTGCAGCTGAAGTCGCCGGCGCGCGGCGCTGCATCTGGATCTGCAGCGATCGTCAACCAGGACGCCGGCGACGTCGCGGCCGGCGCGGCGCTCGAGGAGCAGCTGTAGCTGAAGGCGCCGGCGGGCGGCCGTGTTATCCGGATCTGCAGCGATCATCAGCCAGGCGCCAGCGACGTCGCGGCCGGCGCGGCGCTCGAGGAGCAGCTGCAGCTGAAGGCGCTGGCGGGCGGCCGTTGCGTCCGGATCTGCAGCGATCGTCAACCAGGCGCCGGCGACGTTGCTGATGATCGGTCCGCGCGATAAGCAGCTGCAGCTGGAGGCGCCGGTGGACGGCCGTGGCGTCCGGATCTGCAGCGAGCGTCAATCAGGAGTCGGCGACATCGAGTCCGGCGCGGCACTCAAAGGAGCAACTGCAGCTGAAGGCGCCAGCGGGCGGGCCGTTGCATCCGGAACTGCAGCGAGCGTCAACCAGGAGTCGGCGACGTCGCGGCCGGCGCGGCGCTCGAGTAGCAGCTGCAGCTGAAGGTGCTGGCGGTCCGGCCGCTGCATCCGGATCTGCAGCGATCGGCAACCAGGAGTCGGCAACGTCGGCCAGCACGGCGCTCGAGCAGCTGCAGCTGAAGACGCCGGCAGCCGGCCGAGGTAGCCGGATCTGCAGTGATCGGCAACCAGGTGCCGGCGACGTCTCGGCCGGGCTGCGCTCGAGCAGCTGCAGCTGAAGACGCCGGCAGCCGGCCGCGGTATCCGGATCTGCAGCGATCGGCAACCAGGTGCCGGCGACGTCGCGGCCGGAGCAGCGCTCGAGCAGCTGCAGCTGAAGACGCCGGCAACGGCCGCGTCTTCCGGATCTGCAGCGATCCGTAAACAGATCTGCAGCGATCGGCAACCAGGCGCCGGCCACCGCAGCAGCATCCGGATAGCGATAAAAAAACACCGGCAGCGAACGCCGGTGTAGATTATTTACTATTTAATGGCACTTCATCAATTAGGGCAGCGCCTGTATTTTTTACGGATCCGACATCCTTAGAAACGGGATAACGGCGCATTTTGTTTGCGTCGTAAGGTACGAGAAGATCCTGCAGCTTGTCCATGTCATCCTCATGGGGGTCAAGCCACGAATCAAGGGCGGTAGGGGGAAGGAGGACGGGCATACGATCGTGCACAGATTCAACAAGTTCATTGGGCTTCGTCGTAATTATCGTGCAGCTGCGTAGTGGACCATCTGGACTGTTCCATTCTGTCCATAGGCCAGCAAAGCCAAAAGGTTCGCCGGATTTCAGTATAAAACGGTAAGGTTGCTTTCCGTCGTCCGTCTTCGCCCATTCGTAGAAGCCATCGGCCGGAATCACGGCCCGATGGCTTTTGATCAAGCCTTTGTATGCTGGTTTCGAAGTAAGTGTCTCTGCGCGGGCGTTGATCATCCTGTAGCCAATTTTTTTATCGTGAGCCCAGGCAGGTATAAGGCCCCAATGGAACATAGACAGAAGTCTCTGGCCATCTTCGTTTATGATTGTCGGGACGGCATGGGTTGGTGAAACATTGTAGTTAGGAGTCAGATGGATATCGCCTACTCGATCTATTTGGAACATCGACATAAGCTCTTCAAGGGTCGTTTGAATCGTGTACCGTCCGCACATGTGCCAATCAGCTCCCTATTCTAAAAAATCACTTCTACTACTTGATGGACTTAATATCCCGAATCAAATCACCCATATACTGTCCAAATTGAATGCTTATCTGCGCTTTAGCGACCTCTCTGTAAATTCCGAATTTATCTTCATACCCTCGCACGGTGTAGCGCAGCATTAGAATATCCTTCATTTCCTCTTGGGCCGGTCCGTGGACGCTAATACCCCGATCCCTAAATTCTTTCCGCATGCGGGCAGCCTCAGTGCTCAGCCTAGCGAGCAACAGATGTGCAGCCTCGACAAACAGTCTATTGAGTAAGTTACCGGATCGCTCTGCTTCTTCGAGCGCACGCTCGGCCATGGTAATCATAAATGGCAATAGTAAATAATCGCGTATCATCTCGAGCTCTGCGGCATCCACTCTGCCACCCATGGCATCCACCTCATTGCCACTTTATATCGAACTGACGTTCTTATGCAATACTTACCTGCATTCGCGCAAAGCAACGAGTGCTAAAATTATTATTACCAAAACAGGGGGAGACGACAGAAGATGTTTTTTCAACCAATGCTCCTTTCAAAAAGAGAAGATCCTTTTGATGACCCGCGATATTTCTTTGAGCCAAAAATCGATGGACATCGGTTGATTACGGCCATCAAGAATGGCCGTGCGACGCTATATACGAGGCACCAAACGCTATGCACGCCTCAATATCCGGAACTCCATGAAGTGCCACTTGCAGATATTACGGACGCGGTATTGGACGGGGAAGTAGCCCGCGTGGATCCGGTAACGGGAGCCGTAGATTTTGAGGCGGTCATGGAGCGGTTCCAGCTCAAGCAGGAAAGGAAGATCGAGGAGGCCGCGAAGTCCTGGCCAGTGCAATATTTCGTTTTTGATCTTCTCCAATACAAAGGTGAGGACCTTCGCTCTTGGCCACTCTCAAGGAGAAAAAAGTTACTGCAAGAAGTGTTGCGGCCTGATGCGCGCTTCAGCAACGTAATGAGTATTGAGGGATCGGGAACGGACTTGTTCGAGGCGGTTCGGCAACGGAAGCTAGAGGGCATTGTCGCGAAACGAACTAATAGCCCATATGTCGGGCGCCGGGATCCGCGCTGGATTAAGATCATCAACTATGAATACGCCGATGTGACGATTGCCGGTTATCGACGGGGCGAATTTGGTTGGCTTGCTCATTATGAAGGACGTCCGGCCGGCATCATCGAATTCGTGCCGATGGCTCATAAGAAGGCGTTTAGAGCGGTATCTTCGGGCCTGATCACTAGGCAGGACAAGAACTTTGTGTATATGGAGCCGCGGATTCAGGTGCGGGTAAGATTCAGGAATTGGACCCGACGAGGGATGCTGCGATCGCCGGAATTCGTTAATTTTATAATTTGAATTAAACCTTAAATTGAGTATCAAACGGATACAGAAGGTATGTCTAATCATGCCGTTTTGTGTCCTTTTTGTGTTACTATAGGAGCTAAGTACACTCCTAGAATATGGGAGAACATAACCGGGCAAACTTGGTGTTGGCTGCCGAGACGGACAATATATTTCTTGAAAGAAGAGAGTAAGGAGGGTCAAAAACATGGCCAATAAAATGGAGCATCATCACACAGATATTAGAAGATATACATGCGCATGTGGTACTGGTCACTATGAAAAGCGGTTCGTAACAAATAAGGATGATTATCTCCATGAAGAGTTTAAAACTGGGTATCGTTTAGTTTGTACTGCTTGCGAAAAAACATACTTGATAGAGGATGGTGAGCTTGTTCCTATAGGAGCCGTGGAGCAAACGGCACGTGTTTCAAGTACTCTCGACGCATGTTGCAACAAGATAACTGCGTATGCAGCAGCACATCATAAAGCCGAAATTCTAGAATTCATAAAATCTGTTCCGATGTCGCGCTTATACAGCATGTGGAAAATCGGAAGCCCAGCTTTACAGACATTTCGGAATAAACTTAAGCAGATGGGATACGAGGATACTTACAGACGTTATTTAGTTGGTAGTCATATCTGGAACGTGCAAAGGCTGATGGCTACAGTACAAGCCTGCGGTATACCCGATCCACAATTAGAGGCCTGGTTCGTGGAAGCAAATGATTTGGAAAGAGATCTTACGTCTGCTAAACAAGCGCAAAAAAGACAAGCATTTCAAGGCAAGTTTATTGATGAGCGTAGAACGTGGAGCGATGCCGAGGGAGGACTGTAGGAGAAAGAAATTAAAAGTTCCCCATCGCTAAAGTGACGGGGAACTAGGTTTGAGCTATAGGATGATTTGATTTAATCTTGAGTCGCTCCTTAAATGGCTTGCAGTAGGTGAGCCATGTTATTGAGGCATGAGGCAGTAACTTTGATTCGATTATTGCTCAGAAGCTGAAAGCTGGCATTGTTGCCGCTGTACCTGAAACTTCTGGCCAGAGAATATCGCTGAGGTGGCAGGCTGAATGTAAGCTCAAGATGTCCAACTGGTACCGGGCCGACGAGGCTGAATTCCGCACCTGTGCACTTGGCGCCAATGAGATGTTCGGCCTTTGCTACGACAGAATCCATTGTTGATGCCATGGTGGTTTCCCCCTTTCTATTAATTTGATCCTATTATAGGATCCTCAAAGGAGAAAGTAAATTGAAAATAGGCATGAAAACACACTATTTGGATCTGAGGAATCAGCAAATTTCTTTAAATACAATTCGTGCGATTGTATGCGACGGCGAACGCGTCATTTTTTTGCTGCTAAACAATGAAGATATGGAAGTAAGCTATTATTCTTTTGAGAAGTTAAAAGAAGCGCTAGTCGGTAATTATGGCTTTTCACGTCAGATAGATGTCGTAGGTCGAACGCTAGGCACGAAGCGTATTAAAGATAATGGAGCACCGTATCCGGCGCTAATAAATATAAGTCTAATTAATAAGGTCGCAGAAGAAGACTGGGAGGGACGGATCTATTTTACAGATGGATCCTGGCTTGAAAACACACAAGGATACCAGGGGATGCTCGATTCGCTTAATCTACCGACCATTGAAATTGAGTAGGGACTGAGAAAGATGGAGTCAAAAATAGTTTTGGAAACGTCTGCAGGAATTTGGTCCATTATTGCAGATTTATTTGCTAGCGGCCCAGCTGTACAAGTATTTTTAAACGGAAAATTGGTCGCTTCAAAATCATACAGTGAGCTTTTTTATGCCTTTACTGCTGCAGGGGCATTTGCAGATGATGTACAGCAGAACAAAGATATCTCCGAGATCTGTCTACCCTAAATCAATTGTGACAGTAACCGATGCCTGCAGCTGCTCTTCGGGCGCCTGGTTGCGATCGCAGCGGATCCGGGAGACGCGGCCGGCTTGCCGGCGCCTTCAGCTGCAGTTGCTCCTCGAACTCGCGCCGGCCGACGTCGCCGGGGCCTGGTTGCCGGTCGCTGCGGATCCGGAAGACGCGGACAGCTTGCCGGCGCCTTCAGCTGCAATTGCGACCGACGTCTCCGGCGCCTGGTTGCTGATCCTGCGGAACTCACGGTAAAGATGCTCAATTAATAACCATAAACAGGGCACAGAATGTAGATTCTGTGCCCTGTTTATGGTAAAATCAGGGTAGAATCAATTACATAAAGGGCCGATAACGGGCTTAAAACAGGGCACAGAAAACGGAAAGGGGCTTTTAGATGAATAGCTCTCTGGATAGATCAGATTTTTGGTCACACGGCAGCGCGATGCAAGCCTTTGTGCGCATCATCAAGGAGAACCCACAACTTCATTTGGATGAAGCAGAAATCGAAACGCCGCTGTACAAGCAGGTCATTAATGGCGACATCTGCGCGGATCAGTATAATTCGTGCGTGGCCCTGGTTGGTGTCGTGGAAGGGGATTATCGAAAGAGCTGGCGTCCGGGAGCAACGGTCGAATTCGACAAGGCCCTATTCGATCGAATTCCTTTTACCTACGAGCTGGATGTGGCATCTCGCACGATCACCATTGACGATATTCCAGATCGAACGGGTTTGTTCTTAATGCTTGTCTCCAAGGAAATCACGATTCGACTCCGGTTTTCCTTCTTGCACCAGATCGTCGAAGAAGTTGTTTCCTGGATCGCAGCGTTCCCGACTGAGGTCATCCCGGCCCAAGGGCGAAGAAGAAGCGCATGGAATTCAGTAAATGAAGTCTTTGAGACAATTCAAAATGTTCTTGCGAATAAACACTCATGAAGAGCGCTGTCGGATGAGCGGTTGAACTGCAGAGGGGATGGCAATGACCGAACTGGATGAAGTGAGGAGAGAACTGGAGCGAGAGAAAGCTGAAAGCTTTCGGCTTACAGGCTTGTTTTTTGAAGAGTCCGCCAGGAACACAGAATTACGACGCGAAGTTCGGCAGCTGCAGGAGCAGCTGGGCCGAGAAGCCGGCTACGGAGACCGAGGCAAGGCTGGTTCGAATCGCAAAGTACATTCTGGACGAGTACGACAGAGCTGGTCCGGAGATTCCCTTGGCGGCTGAATTGCTGACGGCGGAACATTGGCAGGCAGTGTGCCGTGGCTGGTCTGGCGACGTCCCGGATGCTAGCCGGAACAAAATCAACGATTTTGTCGCGCTGCAGACGAAAGTGATTCTAGAGGACAGCAAATACAGTCCGTCGCAGCAGGTGCAGATCTTACGCGCCATGATTCGTGCACTATATTAATGAAGAAACAGGAGTGAACGACGATGGATCGGAAGGATACACGGCTGCTGCCTTACCTCGTGGAATACGAGACGATTTTAAAAAATGTCGCATTAACGGACGAGAAGAACGATATGCAGATGGCAGCGCTCATGACGGCCATGGAGAGGCAGTTTAGTATTCCGTGGTTGAACAACATGGAATTCAACGCTGCAAATGCAGAGTGCATCGAACTGTATCGCAAGATCGGAGATGCCAGGGTCACCTTGCGGGACGAGGACAAATTTATAGTCGGGCGCAAGCTTTATGTGGTCGACGGCGATGAGGAGCGTTTGGCCAAGGCGTTCGATAAGAAGGATCTGGGAACATCGGTGTGGTACCTTCTGAATGACCAGGACAATGAATGGGGTTATGCCTTGGATGCCGGCACTATCGAATGGACCGGCACGCGGTTTGTTTACGACTGCCGTAAAAATAATACGCCATTATCGTCTATTACGGGGAGGGATCTGGAGTGACTATGCAAAATCCGACGCAGCAGCCTTTTTTAATCGGGATCAGCTATCCCGATTATCGGCCAGGGATGAAGCTGTATTTGCATCAAGAACACGAAGGGCTGAAGGAAGGGGATGTCGTCACGATCCAAGAAGTGAGCGGCTTCGATCCAGAGACCAGAGCATACAAGACGCCGCGGGAACTGTATTTTATCGCCGCTGACGGTTTGAAAATCGTTTGGAACGAAGTGAAAATTTCCTGTTACATTGAGCGGAATGAGACGACTTCGTTCTTAGAGTCCATGTTCAAATATTATCAACGGCAAGCAGACGAAATGTTGAAGGATGTTCGTAATTACGAATGGACAAAAAGGAATCATGAAGATTTTCTTGATGAAAAGCATACGACGCTTCTCGAGCTGCTGATTCAGTATGAGTATGAACGTTCAAGAGGAGTGGATTCGCCTGTCAAAAACTAAAGCGGAAGAGTTTAGCTTGTTCCTGGAGCAGCTGGGGACTTTTTTCGAAAAAACTATGAATCAGGGAATGGCTGGGCATGGTGGCGCCGTCTGGCCGTTGGTTATCAGACGTTGGCCAAATGGCAAGTACGTGTATCGCTATCCGAACGTCTTTTTTCAAAATCTTCGCAGAAAAAATGATCTGTTCGTTTTTGCTGAAAGAAAGGCTGACCGACTTGTACTGCTTAAGTTTTTGGTTGATGAGCTTATGGCGGGCATGATTGATATCCATTTGTATCATTTCGGCACATGGCTGCTGTACCCATATGCGACCCGGAACCAAGACGAAGATGCAGAGTCTGCTGGTAAAAAGCGCTCCGACTACATGGCTACGTTACCAGGGTATGAACTGATGGATAACGACGAGTTCATAACGGAAGTTTGGGCTGATTTGATAGATCGACGGTACCCCGAAGTCGGAGAAGAAATTGTGTCGGTTCCAAGATTAAATCAGGTTCGCATGCTTTTTACAACAGAGCTGTTTGGCAACCATACGGGCAGATATTATTATGATGCTGATTGGGTGGAACCCATTTCCGGCTACACTCTCGAAGTGAAGAAATGGACCGCAGAGAAGGATCCAATGACGGCTGCGCCAAAGAAATCAGGGATGATTGAAGGGCCCATAATGCTTGGCCATCAGGGGAGCGGCAGTCTCAGGCATTTTGTTAGGGATAAGCCGATACACGCTGGCGACTACATAGAAGTCAAGTTCGGAGACGGCTGGATACCTGGACGATACGAATGGGATTTTGAACAAGGTGAGTTCATTAGGATTCATTCATCAAGAAATGACTGCTTTACGATTTCGGAGGGGCACATGGTCCGGATCAAAAGCTAAGGTAAGCAGGAGGGGCAGCATTGGCACAGATAAAGGCTATCGCAACATATGACGCCGAATTAGATCACCTGTCCTATTGGATTGAGCCGTTTATGGCCTACCTCGAGCAAGGGGGGGCCGGCGAGTTGAAAAAGACAAGGCGCCTACTTGAACGGTTTGTCGCATTTATCCGCGATCGCTACGACGGCAGTGATCAGATCTCAATCCTTGTGCCTCGAGACATAAAAGCATACCTCGATTGGTTACAAGCAAAAAAAGAGGACGGCGGATGTAACTACGCGCCATCTTATGTCAATGGACACCAGGTAGCTCTCGGACAATTTCTAGAATGGTTGGCAATCCGGTCACCGCAGCTGCTTAAAAGCAATCCCAGCAAAGGCGTCCAAATGGTCAGAGCGGTAGCGGAGCCAGAGGCCAAAGCGCTAACCCCGAGGCAGATCGTGAGCTTGAAGAACATTGCCGATCGACTGCCAACGTTACACTGCCGTAAGAATGCGCGTCCTTATCGGGATCGTGCTATCGTCTATGTACTCTTGTCTACCGGTCTTCGCCGGCATGAGCTTGTATTATTGGACTTAGCGCAGCTCGTTCCCCATGACGTTGAGGATCTCAAAAAAGCGAGGCGTGTTAAGATCGTCCGTGTACGGGGGAAACGGAAAACTGAGCGGACGGTTTTTATCTCAGCTGAAGCGCGCTGGGCGCTCGTGGAATACCTAGAGAAAGAACGGCCTTTAGATAGCGTAGCAGGCACGCGTGCATTGTTTCTCAGCGCTAGTGGAAAAGGGGAGAAGCGATTGCATGTGCGATCGCTCAATAAGATCCTCGATCCGATTGGTCGTTGGCACGATGCAGCTTTCCCGGATCCAGAACGGCAAATCGCTCCACTTTCGCCGCACGATCTAAGGCATACATGCGCAAGCGAGCTGCGAAGGAATAATCCGGAAATGACGGATCAGGATCTTATGATCTACATGGGGTGGTCCGACAAGGAGCAGCTGCTACGCTACACAAAAGCTCAGGAAGAGCTGATGTCCGGATTCGTCGAGCAGGCAAGCCAATCGATGTGAAAGGAGCGTCTATAACATGCCACAATGTGTTGTCTGCCAGCAAAGCGGAGAAGAAGGGTCCTTTGATAAACGCAACAAGGTTTGCACTAAATGCGAAGAGAATGGATATTCCTATTGCCCAGTCTGTATGCAGGCGGTACTCGACACTGTTCTGGAACGGGAAGTGCTTGTAGAGACTGCGGATGAAAAGGAGCCTTATGACACAGGAACGGTGGAGTGTTGTTCGATCTGCTTCAACAAATACTACCATGAGCCAGTATAGAGAAAGATAGGTGTGCATCGGGATGCCGGGTAATGAAAGCTCAAAATATATGTTGAGGCTATATTTCCTTGAAGAGAAATATAAGCTGCAAAAGCAACTTATCGATTGTCGCTTTTACGAATGGAGGAAGAAAAGAAACCTGAGATATTTAATGGAAATCAACGAAGATGCTTTAAAAACAACTTATTAGGCTCCGGGTTTAGCTTGCTCAACAAGCAACTGCATCTCGAATGCTGAAGGAGGATAGGAACATGGGATTTCGCGGTAGTAACGGCACATCGCATAAGACGTTCAAGAAAAAGGGCAGATGGGGCAAAAAGGTTCCGGTTACGCCCGCCTCTAAGGTAGTTACTTATCATATAAGCGAAACGGATAAAATGGGCAGCAGCGGAGTTAAGGATACTAAGCGAATTTTACAGGTGAGTATTAAATCTGACGAACGCGATACGATCAATGACAAAGAGAGAGAATGAAAAGTTCATCCGTGCCTTGGAAATCTCACATAAACTTGATTTTGAAGAGCACTTTTCTTCCGACCCGACTATGTTTGCATCATCGGTTGCCGAGTTGCTTGGAGTAAGCGTTGCAACAGTTTATTCCTGGCTTCGTATGGGCGAACTCCAAGGTCGACGAGTACTCGGCCTATGGTATATCGATCGCAAAAGTGTAATCGAGTTGGCAAAAGTAAAAGGGCACTATTCGCAGCTGACTCCTGGTTGGTACGTTTCTCGAGGGAGCCGTCGATATGTTGTGAAAAGCAATGTTCATGAAGTACAGTATGGGACTCCAGGAGGCGCAACGCGATATTGCAAGCCGCTGGAGTTCATTGAATGGCTTAGAGATGATTGATTATTAACTAGCAATATTTAGGGGGCACACTTTGTGGAAGTAAATAATAAGCAATTGATCGAGATACTCAGTAAATATCCTGATGACGCTCGAATTTTTATAGGCAATGGTCAAGTCGTTCATGGCATTATATGTATAAAAGTCGAAGATGTTTTCGATAGTTCGGGAGTAATTAAGAATGCTGTCCATATCTGCATGGAACCATAGGAGTGGAAAAAATGAATAAGAATATCAGCCGTAATGATCCATGTCCATGTGGCAGCGGAAAGAAATATAAAAACTGCCATCTCAATGCTACCGATACACCGACATGGCGAGATATCGCCCAGGGCATTTCGTTTGAACACCCTAATAGCGACATGATCTTGAAGACGTTCGGCGCTATGATGGATGATTTTCGCGTGCGTCGGCTTCGTGGAGGTTGCCATCTGCTTTCAGGGATTATGTATGTGCTGCTGAATGAGCAGGGTATCGAATCTGATCTCTGTATTGGCGAAGTCCGCCATCCCAGCGGTGCTGCTTTTGATCATTCATGGGTGGAGATCCTGGGGAAAGCATTTGACGTGGCCGTGCAAGAAACTGATGACGGAGAGCAACATGCTGCGGTATTTGCAGGCATCGATTTAGACACAGGGAAGGCTTCGAAATTTAATTACCGGCATAAATATAAGGGCCTTGATTCTATTGGTAGAAAAGCGCTCGAAACCCCACTATCTGTTTATATGGACGGAGCTCCCCGACAGCTTGGGAAGTGGGGAGGCATCGAGTCTATTGCAAAGCGTATCGGGCTCTCCGTGGATGTAACCACTCTGCAGATAAAATATCATGATGTACAGCGAAAATTTGTGGATGTAGTAAACCGTTAAAGAGGGGCGATTAGGCCAATGGGAGCCTATAAACTTAATTCATTAATTGATCGCCGATATAAAGAGATCATTTTTGTTATTGGATGCTTGTTGATGATCATTGGATTTTTGCTTTATAGAGAAAACGTGCTGGGATCCTTTTTTCTACTGCTTGGTGCGATTCCAGTTTCTATCGTAGGAGGTCTTTCAATAGGGGCCGTTCTAATTAGGGTTAAAAAACGAAATGATACTCATTGAAGCAAGGTGTAAGCATCCCTAAAGCTACATAATGAATAGGGTGAGTTCATGACATAGGGAGCTGCTGCAGCTGCTTCGCGCTGCCGGCCGGTGCCGGCGCACGATCGGGGATCCTGATGCACCTGGCCGTACTCTGCCGGCGGCCGCGACGTCGCGCGTACAACCAAGATCGAGCAGCAGCTGCATCGCGCTGCCGGCCGGCGCCGGCGTACTATCGGAGATCCGGATGCGCCTGGCCACGCTCTACCGGCGGCCACGACGTCGGGCGTACAACCAAGATCGAGCAGCAGCTGCTTCGCGCTGCCGGCCGGTGCCGGCGCACGATCAGGGATCCTGATGCACCTGGCCGTACTCTGCCGGCGGCCGCGACCGCTGCCGGCCAGCGCCGGCGTACTATCGGAGATCCGGATGCGCCTGGCCACGCTCTACCGGCGGCCACGACGTCGGGCGTACAACCAAGATCGAGCAGCAGCTGCTTCGCGCTGCCGGCCGGTGCCGGCGCACGATCAGGGATCCTGATGCACCTGGCCGTACTCTGCCGGCGGCCGCGACCGCTGCCGGCCAGCGCCGGCGTACGATCGGAGATCCGGATGCGCCTGGCCACCTCTGCCGGCGGCCGCGATGTCGGCCGTTCAACCAGGAGCGAGCTGCAGCTGCATCGCGCTGCCGGCCGGCGCCGGCGTACTATCGGAGATCCGGATGCGCCTGGCCACGCTCTACCGGCGGCCACGACGTCGGGCGTACAACCAGGAGCGATTGTAGCTGCTTCGCGCAGCCGAACGTCGCTGGCGCACGACCAAGGCATCGGATGCGCTAGGAATGCTCAGAAGGAAGCCGCGTCGTAGCTCGCGTTTCCGGCCGGTGCCGGGCACGAGGCTAGAATAGATAATGAATTAGGGTGAGTTCATGACCGATCAAGAACGGTTAGTTTGGGCTGAAGGAGAACTTGAACGTCTTAAAGTAGTAATCTTTGAACAGATCCAGCAGAACGCTATTCTTCGCCGGGAGAACACTCAATTAAAAGAGCAGCTGGCTGGCCGAACCATAACGGATAAAGAAGAGAGATTACTCAGGATCGCAAATTCTATTTTGGATGAGTTGTCCGCCGAGACCCCTAAATGACTGGATGTGTTTATAGCAAAATGAAATCTGGTGAGATAGAGAAAGGCGCAACATACCATAACGGCGAAATTATAAATTCAAGTAAGTATAAAGCGAGAGAGATAACTGGTTTTGACGGTATCAATGGAGTGAATTACATCGACGTTGGTTCAGGAAGAATAGGAAATTGTTCACTTGGACAGTTCTGCAAGTGGTCCAAAGGAAAAGTATCATAATGAATAATTCCGTGTTTGCAAAGGAGTGAAAAAAATGAAAATTGAAGTTTACGAAAATCATGACGGAAGCAAGTTGGTCGCTATGTTGGTGGCGGACGATGAATCGGAACGTGAGTTAGTAAGGTCGGAAGTTGGCAGCGACGATCTATTGAACAAAATCGATGCAATGAATTTGTCGCATCTGACAGTGACATTTCACTGGGCGTCTGCCAAGTAATTCCATGAATAATTAGTTGTATTGGGGCGGGGGCAAATAATGCTTGTAGAGCATCGACATATTCAAAAAGTGGAGCTTTATAATTTTATCGGCCGTAGCCTGACATCTGAGAATCGGATTCCTGAAGATGAACTTATACATCAGGCCATTGATTGGGTACTTGGCCAACGCAGATTAAATAGAAACACTATTTTCGCACCAGGAGTTAGAGGATTCGCCGCTGTGAAGGTATGGCTATCAAACCCTAAATTATTTCTAGCAGCGCAAGAGATAGTCACCATTGAGCGGCGCATTGGACGGACTGGCCTCATAAGGTCCGAAGTGTATGTAAATAGTCGACCCTTTACACTAAAGTTTGTACAGGAAATGATTTCTACTCCATACGACGAGACAACGATAGCCATGCTAAATGTAATTGATCGAAAATACGCACAACTTTGAATATTGTGTTGTAGGTTTTAGATAGACTAAATCAATATTTATACTGGTATATTGTGCATAATGTTGTGGCTTAAGCAAGCTTTTATATCGGGGGACATCACTTAATGGCTGTGCTTGTAGGAAATTTCGGCGAAAATTATAAGATCAAAAACTACTTAGTTCAATCGCTTTTGGCTAATAAGTATTTACAGGTAGTGATGTCAGAAGAGTTGTACCACCAGGAATTCAGAGAGTTCTTCAAAAAAACTCTCGGTATCAACGAAAACTGTATCTCCATCGAAGCTGGATCTGTTCTCGTTTCTTATAATCCAACAGAAATTGAAGAAGCCGAAACATATGATTTGCGAGAAGATCCAGAGCCTACCAAAGCATATATTCGAGATTGTCTGGCAAATGACAAGCCCTTTTTGGTGAAAATGAAGCTCCAATATTATGACAAACACTTTGTTGGGATTCTCGATAACTTGCTTCGCCAATATTCCAGTCCAGACTTTGATTTTATTATTCAAGATGATTTCGCTGTAATCAAATATAAAAACGAAGCGATGGTTGGCACATGTGAATATTGCAATTCCGAAAATGTAAAGGTTAAAGAGTATGATTTAGGTGATGGTGAATCGGCAATTGGTTGCATTGATGAAGATCGTTGTAAGCGTCAGATGATGTACAACGAATATGGGGCGAGTGCACCGAAATGAATAGCTCCGTGTGAGGAAAGAAGGAGATTAGAGACTGCGCAGTTGTGCCCCTAGCGACATGGCCAGCTTTCTCATATCAGGGAGGTTGTATAAATGAGTGAGCAGAAACAGGAACTAGAATTTAATATTCCTTCGCCGCTCAAGTGGAGGCTGAGCAATTCTCGTATCGCTGAAGATACAAACTGGAGGCTTTACACAGGATATTGCCTCAATGCTTGTATGGAAAGGAAAAGTCCAATCAGTTTTGAGGAATGGATGAATTGGACATCCCCCAAAAACGAAGGAGGCTAAACATGAACTTCCTTTTTGCAAAAACCTTTTTTTATTGCTTAAATCTCATAGGGGCTTTAGGTATCTTATCCGCAGTATTCTTCTATTGGCCACTGCACGAACTAGGACTAAACAGCAGCTGGTACCAACATCCTTTGACGATTGTTATAACTGGTGCATTTATAATTATTCTTTCTACGATAGTCATTATGTACATTGAAAAACAACAAAAGGAAGCTAAGCAAAGTAAAATTTCAGATGTTAGTGTGCTGTCTGATCCATCGGTCTTTAGAAAATCGTATAACCTCAGTACAAACTTCTCTGATTCCTCTAGAAGGGCGGACGCAAAGAATACTGAGGAAAGGACATCTAAGACTTTTCATTTTGTTGCTTCAAAGAAGAAAGATGAAGGTAGTAAATAAGGCTAATGCGACTGGCCAATGCTGTATTCGAAGAGGGTATCAACGGTGGCCAGCGTGATCTGAAGCGATCGGCAACCAGGAGTCGGGAACGTCGCGGCCGGCACGGCGACGAGGAGCTGCTGCAGCAGAAGGCGCCGGCTGGTGGCCAGCGTGATCTGAAGCGATCGGCAACCAGGAGTCGGGAACGTCGCGGCCGGCGCGGTGCTCGAGGAGCTGCTGGGCCGAAGGCCCCGGCGGATGGCCAACGAAATCTACAGTGATCGGCAACAAGGAGTCGGAGACGTCGCGGCCGGCACGGCGATCGAGGAGCTGCTGCAGCAGAAGGCGCCGGCGGATGGTCAGCGGGATCTGCAGCGATCGGCAACCAGGAGTCGGGAACGTCGCGGCCGGCACGGCGACGAGGAGCTGCTGCAGCAGAATGCGCCGGCGGTTGGCCAGCGGGATCTGCAGCGATCGGCAACCAGGAGTCGGGAACGTCGCGGCCGGCACGGTGCTCGAGGAACTGCTGCAGCAGAAGGCGCCGGTGCGTGGCCATCGTGCTGGCTATAGTTTCGAAAACAGATGCATTAAAGGCACTTGTTCTCCTAGAAGTTAACTCTTCTATTGAATAAGATTCGGAGCTGACTTTATGAAACATAAGCTAGTTACAGAACGGCTGGTATACGTCTTGCGGCTTGAGGATAATGGATACTTTATTGGACAGATTGAAGTAGAGGAACTTCCCCAAATTACGACTCTTTATCAAAATTCCTCTTTAACATGGAACAGACAGCGACGTGCACTTGGTTTAAATGAAGCGTTAAGTCTGGGTAGCTGCACGTTTGCGGAAGCCCGTCAGAAAGAAAATGAAGTCACAGTACAATATATGAGTCTGTATGGCATATCCAATGTCCGTGGTGGCGACTTTACAGCTAGTCGTGACTCGACGGTTTTAAAACAATGGATGGCATACGACGAAGAAGGGCTTTGGGATCTCAATCAAGCTGGGCAATAGCTTCAAAAAAGGCTTTTCAGAAAGATATAGAGAACGTAAAATCATTAATAGCCTATTTGTGTAAGGGGAGTCAGTAATGACAACCAGATTTAACTTAACTGGAGTCGTGGAAGAAGTAAAGACCATTCCCCACCCAGATTCTCCTGCGGGGAATCTTTATTTATTGATTTTTCAAGAGGACGGGCCTTCAGAAATTCACGAGGGACTGCCTCTTCCAGGGCGCGTTAAAATCTCCGTTACTCTATCCCAAAATATGTATTCTACAATGCAGGCACAATATCATGAGATGGGAGCTGCCATTGAAGGGAGTACGGTAGCTTTTGCCGGCTGGATTTCTGCGTCCCTCAGCTGGGAACATGGGGGAATTGTTTTTATTCCAAGTGGCGTTAACTCTATTTCCTATCAAATGTTTAAGGATCCGAAGCCCAAAATCCAAGAGGACAAGCTGTTATGGCCAGAACGTCGCATTATCGTGCCGGATGAATTCCTCAGAAATCCTCCTAAACAAGAAAAGCTTCAGGCTGCGCAAAATTTCATTTCCGAACATGGGCAAATGGAGAAGCCTTGTGAAGTTGAGTTAGATGCGGATGGACAAAGAGTCCATTTAAAGGATGGATATGCAAAGTTTTTAGCTGCAAAGAGATTAGGACATAAGTTTATTTGGGTCGATGGCGAAAGCTTGGCTCCCGTTAAAGAGCGCCTTACAAAAAAGAATAATAACTCCAACTCGATATTAAAGTCAGTTTCAGAGGATGCCCGCGAACAGCAACCTGATGCTGGAGAAGAAAAAATCCGTCGTATTATGTGGCCAATAGAACTCCTTGAAGTACCAGAGACATTTAAGGTTCCTCGAGACGAGAAGATCCAGGCTGCAATCGATTATTTTAATAAACACAGAGAAATGGATAAGCCCATCGAAGTTCGTCCATTGGGTGATGGGCGCATGCTTTTGCAGGATAGCTATGCGCGTTATCTAGCATCAAAGAAGCTAGGAAGAGAACGGGTGTGGATTATCCATTAACGGTAGCAGCTAATTAACGCGTTGCGACTTAGAGGGGGTGCTGACGTCTTTGGAGGCATCCTATAACTGCAAATAGACATGAAAAAACCGCTAATTGGCGGGTTTTTTTATTTGTGCACAAGGATCTGCAGCGATCGACCAACAGGAGTGGGCGACGTCGCGGCTGGCGTGGTACACGAGGAGCATCTGCAGTAGAGGGCGCCGGCGGGCGGCGGTGAATCCGGATCTGCTGCAGCGATCGGAAACAAGGAGTCGACGAAGCAACTGCAGCTGAAGGCGCCATCGGCCGGCCGTGTCATCCGGATCTGCAGCGATGGGCAACCAGGAGCTGGCGATGTCGCGGCCGGTGCTGCGCTCGAGGAGCTGCTGCAGCTGAAGGCACCGGCGGTCGGCCGTGGCATCCGGATCTGCAGCGATCGTCAACCAGGCGCCGGCGACGTCGCGGCCGGCGCGGCGCTCGAGGAGCAGCGGCTGCTGAAGGCGCCGGCGGGCGGCCGTGTCATTCGGATCTGCAGCGATCGTCAACCAGGCGCCAGCGACGTCGCGGCCGGCGCGGCGCTCGAGGAACAGCTGCAGCTGAAGGCACTGGCGGTCCGGCCGCTGCATCCGGATCTGCATCGATCGACAACCAGGAGTTGGCGACGTCGCGGCCGACGGTCCGCGCTAAAGGAGCAACTGCAGCCGAAGGCGCCGACGGGCGGCCGTGGCATCCGGATCTGCAGCGATCGTCAACCAGGCTCCGGCGATGTCGCGGTCGGCGGCGCTCGAGGGAGCAGCTGGTGTCAGCGGCCCGGCCGTGTCATCCGGATCTGCAGCGATCGGCAACAAGGTGCTGGTGGCATCGCGGCCGGTGCTGCGTTCGAGCAGCAGCTGCAGCTGAAGGCGCCATCGGACGGCCGTGTCAACCGGATCTGCAGCGATCGTCAACCAGGCGCTGGCGATGTCGCGGCCGGTGCTGCGCTCGAGGAGCTGCTGCAGCTGAAGACGCCGGCGGACGGCCGTGGCATCCGGATCTGCAGCGATCGTCAACCAGGCGCCGGCGACGTCGTGGCCAGCGCGGCGCTCGAGGAGCAGCTGCAGCTGAAGGTGCCGGCGCGCGGCCGGCCGTGGCATCCGGATCTGCGGCGATCGGCAACCTGGTGCCGGCGCCGCCGCGGCCGGTGCTCGAGAGATGAAGGAGCCAGCGCGGCCGGCCGTGACATCCGGATTTGCAGCGATCGGTAACCAGGCGCCGGCGACGCGGCTGCCGGCACGCGCTCGAGGAGCAGATGCAACTAAAGGCGCCGGCGGACGGCCGTAGCACCCGGATCTGCAGCGATCGTCAACCAGGCGCCAGCGACGTCGCGGCCGGCGCTGTGCTCGAGGAACTGCAGCTGAAGGCGCAGGCGTGCGGCCGGCCGTGGCATCCAGATCTGCAGCGATCGTCAGCCAGGCGCTAGTGACGTCACGCCCGGCGCGGCGCTCGAGCAGCTGCAGCTGCAGGCGCCGGCGCGTGGCCCGGTCGTGGCATCCGGATCTGCAGCGATCGTCAACCAGGCGCTGACGACGACGCGGCCAGCGCGGCGCTCGAGGATCTGCTGCAGCTGCAGACGCCGGCAGCCGGCCGCGTCATCCGGAGCTGTGGCGATCGGCAACCAGGTGCCAGCGACGTTACGGCTGGCGCTGTGCTCGAAGAGCTGCAGCTGAAGGCGCAGACGTGCGGGCGGCCGTGGCATCCGGATCTGCAGCGATCGTCAGCCAGGCGCTAGCGACGTCACGCCCGGCGCGGCGCTCGAGCAGCTGCAGCTGCAGGCGCCGGCGCGCGGCCCGGTCGTGGCATCCGGATCTGCAGCGATCGTCAACCAGGCGCTGACGACGACGCGGCCAGCGCGGCGCTCGAGGATCTGCTGCAGCTGCAGACGCCGGCAGCCGGCCGCGTCATCCGGAGCTGTGGCGATCGGCAACCAGGTGCCAGCGACGTTACGGCTGGCGCTGTGCTCGAAGAGCTGCAGCTGAAGGCGCAGGCGTGCGGCCGGCCGTGGCATCCGGATCTGCAGCGATCGGCAGCCAGGCGCTAGCAACGTCACGCCCGGCGCGGCGCTCGAGCAGCTGCAGCTGCAGGCGCCGGCGCGCGGCCGGTCGTGGCATCCGGATCTGCAGCGATCGTCAACCAGGCGCTGGCGACGTCGCGGCCAGCGCGGCGCTCGAGGATCTGCTGCAGCTGAAGGCGCTGGCAGCCGGCCGCGTCATCCGGATCTGTGGCGATCGGCAACCAAGTGCCAGCGACGTTGCGGCTGGCGCTGTGCTCGAGCAGCTGCAGCTGAAGGCGCCGGCAGCCGGCTGCGTCATCCGGATCTGCGGCGATCGTCAAGAAGGTACCGGCGACGTTGCGGCTGGCGCTGTGCTCGAGGAGCTGCAGCTGAAGGTGCCGGCGCGGCCGGCCGTGGCATCCGGATCTGCAGCGATTCGTCAACCAGGCGCTAGCGATGTCACGCCCGGCGCGGAGCTCGAGCAGCTGCAGCTGAAGGCGCAGGCGTGCGGCCGTCCGTGGCATCCGGATTTGCAACGATCGTCAACCAGGCGCTGGAGACGTCGTGGCTGGCTCTGTGCTGAGGAGCTGCAGCTGAAGGCGCCGGTGGCCGCCGGCATCCGGATCTTCTGCGAAGGGGAACCAGGAGTCGGCGACTCGTGGCCGGTGCGGCGCTCGAGGAGCTGCAGTGAGCAAAGGTAGCTGGCGCGGCGGGGCGGCAGCTGCAGCTGAAGGCGCCGGCGGCTGTCATTGTCACCTGTAGTTATCAGTCACCAGGTACCGCGACAGCACGGCTGATGGGGCTGAGCGAGGGGAGCACCTACCTGGATTTGGCCAGAGCTAATAAAAAAACTGCCGATTGAGTGCATCAGCAGTTTTATTCCCCTATGTTACTGTAGAATTCTTTGATGTGATATGGACTTACATCCAGTACCTTAGCAATTTTCAGACCAATACGGATTGTTGCCTCTGAACTTCCGTACTCAATGTTCTGATAGTGTCTACGCGATATCTCGCATAAGCTTGCCATTTCTTCCTGAGTCCTCTTAAAGCGTTTGCGAACCTGTTTAAGAGATATCTGCTTCTTAACATCAATTTCTTTTACATCCGGTCGAGTCACCGAAGCAGGTGGGGCGCTTGTCTTAACAGAGGGTTCACGCTTGGGATGTTTTGTTACTTTACTTACAGGAATTCTTTCATACCATTCATCTATGTAATACGGGTTCACGTCCAGGAACTTTGCAATATGGAGGCCGATTTTCATAGTAGGATCTCCACGATCATACTCAATACTCTGGTAGTACCGCCTTGATATTCTGCAATGTTCGGCCACTTCAGTTTGTGTTTTTCTGGCACGTTTTCGCGCCTGAACTAATTTCATATTACCCTCCTAAACAAACCAATGGCCTATGTATCCATGATAGTAGAGAGGAGGGGAGTTGTAGACGATGTATAATGCGCATATCGATCATGGAAATTATTAATCTTTACTTAGAGAAAACACTAGATAAAAGTGTGAATAATTTTTTATTTTACAAGTTGAAATCAATTCTGGAGAACCATTTTGGGGATGAGAAATGTAGGATATTAAGGGGTTTTGTCGTGAGCTTGGAGATTTTGTGTGGATAGAAAAATAAAAAAGGTTGCGAGAGTCTCGCAACCCCGTCTATAATGTGGATAACAAATTACATAAAAATGGCTTCCCACCCGTCCAAAGTAGAGGAAGCCATTTTAAACCGTTGGTGCTCTTTGTTTTAATCATACCTATTTCAAAGAGCAATTGCAAGTCTCGGGGGAAGATTTTCTTTTATCTTCCCCCGTGGGGAGCCCTTTTTATGGGCCTAACTATGCTGTCTAACGGTGGTTCGGAGATCTTAGGATCTCTGACCACCTTTTTTATTTACAGGCAGGCGTGACCGTTGAAGTGGCATTCAACGTCATGACAGGAAAAAGCCCTGGGGTGGCACCCAGGGCGGTTGGCAGATTTCCGGTGGTTCATGGTGTGGCAGCCATGAACAAAACTAAAAATTTGATACTTACCCGAAAGCCTCAATTTGAAAAAAATTGAGCGCAAATCGGTCGTCTTTCTTATTGCCCTTAACCCCAATTTTTCTCGAAAAAAAATTGAGCGTTATGAGCCGTCTTTCTTATTGCCTTTTTTGGTATTGCCATTATAGCAACGACTTTTTAATAGCACAAGGTGCATTGGTAGATGTAAATTTTTCATCTAAATCCTGCTCGGGGGGCTTGACAAATGTCGGTTAGTTCTTCAATCCCATCAACGCCGGCTATAGGGCGAGCTAAATCGTGGATCCAAAGTGTTACGAACACTCATAGGGCACTACTCTCTTACATATACGATCATCATCTAACCGAACAGACGATGCCAAATAACACCTCCAATTATTCTCCGCAGAATATGCATGGATGGACGGCATTGGCATTTGATGTTGCCGGAATGAGTCAAAAGCCGGCAAATGCTAGAAGCTTACCGAGCCTACTCTATAAGATAGAGAAACAAGGATATACCTACTACCGTCCTAATCTTTCTTACACGTCTGCTAGCCATAAAAAACGACAACTGCGGTGGCTCGTCAGTCTAATTTTTGATTTTGATGCAGAACACCTGGTTCAGTTAAAAATAAATTCTCATGTAGAACTTATTCGTCATGTCGAGTCATTCGGCTATGTAGTAAGCGGAGTGATTAAAACCAGCAGCGGATTCCACGTCTATCTTCCGATGAACCCGGTAAGAGGCTGCTGGAATGGAGCGAGCACTATCCAACGATATGATGAAGTGCTCAAGAGCATTGCACGGCAAATCGGATCGGATCCAGCAGCAGCGTCTGCGGAACATTACTTTCGCGCACCCAACAAGGCGAATGTCGTATATTTTTTTCCTGCGGACAAGCCTGATTTTGATTTTTATGAGAGAGCTGTCGAGGAACTTAATAATCGTTCTGAGAGCAGATCAGAACAGGTTTGGTTCGGACGGATGATGAGCCAGCCGGCGATGCTACGCTTACTATCTGGAGATTTCAATACGAGCGCTTGGGCAAATGCCGAGAATGGCGGCCGAAAGGTCGGACGTAACAATGCAGCATTTACATTAGCGCTTGGAATGAAGTTTGATGGTTGGACAATCGAGCAGGCATTGAACGAACTTTCAGTTTGGTTTCACTCTCGAATCAATAAAAAAGGATTTGTCTGGAGAGAAGTCCAGAACGCTGTTCGTCATGCCTATGAGGGGCAATACAAGGGGCCATCTGCGCGTTACGTAGAAGCTTTTACAGGAATGAAGCTCCGCCCACTGTCCAAGAGAAAAGCCAAAGAAGAGAAAACGCGGATGCAGTTTAAGGAGACAGAGGAAATCTTAATTACATATCTTCAGCGGTATTATCTCGAGTTTCAGAAGGACCTCTGCATGAGCCAGGCTGAGCTGGCCAAGAGGATAGGGGTGAAGCTGCGGTCTCTGCAGCATGTACTGAAAGAGATGCAGAAAACAGGAGCCTTGACCCTAGAGACCAGAAGAGAAGGCAGGTCCAATGTTTCAATGTACTTTTTGTCAGAAGAACTGTTACCTCAAGAAAAGGCAGAAGAGGCAGAGCCGGTTGTGACAGCCGGACCCCAAGACGGTACAGCTGCTCCGGCAGATACCGAGAAGGCTGTCTGGGAGGCGCCTAGAGCTCCACAAGCAAAGCTAGCAGCGGTCTTAAGAATTCACTCCGCAATCGCGTTTACTTCTTTTTTTGAGCTATTGGTCTCGCGAACAAGATTAATTCTTCCGCATTTGCTCGATCCTGATGGTGGATAACTGTTCCGTAGCAATTAGTTTTAGTGCCGGCTTTTGTTGGGGAGCTCCGTCACGATCGTTCCTGGATGCAGCTCGATGCGGATCTGCTGGGGAGCTCCGTCGTGATCGTTCCTGGATGCAGCTCGATGCGGATCTGCTGGGGAGCTCCGTCGCGATCGTTCCTGGATGCAGCTCGATGCGGATCTGCTGGGGAGCTCCGTCGCGATCGTTCCTGGATGCAGCTCGATGCGGATCTGCTGGGGAGCTCCGTCGCGGATCCGGAGAAACGGTGGCCAACGCCGGCGACGACCTGGTGCATTGGCGGCCGCGCCGCGGATCCGGAGAAACGGTGGTCAACGCCGGCAGCGACCTGGTGCATTGGCGGCCGCGCCGCGGATCCGGAGAAACGGTGGCCAACGCCGGCAGCGACCTGGTGCATTGGCGGCCGCGCCGCGAATCCGGAGAAACGGTGGCCAACGCCGGCGACGACCTGGTGCATTGGCGGCCGCGCCGCGGATCCGGAGAAACGGTGGCCAACGCCGGCGACGACCTGGTACATTGGCGGCCGCGCCGCGGATCTGGAGAAACGGTGGTCAACGCCGGCGACGACCTGGTGCATTGGCGGCTGCGCCGCGAATCCGGAGAAACGGTGGCCAACGCCGGCGACGATCTGGTGCATTGGCGGCCGCGCCGCGGATCCGGAGAAACGGTGGCCAACGCCGGCAGCGACCTGGTGCATTGGCGGCCGCGCCGCGAATCCGGAGAAACGGTGGTCAACGCCGGCGACGACCTGGTGCATTGGCGGCCGCGCTGCGAATCCGGAGAAACGTTGGCCAACGCCGGCGACGACCTGGTGCATTGGCGGCCGTGCCGCAGATCCGGAGAAACGGTGGCCAACGCCGATGGCGAGTTTCAAGGTCGCATCAAATGGCGTACAATAGTGCGCAAAATATTTGTTTACAAATAGTTACATATGGAATAAAATTGAAATAGTAATTACTAAATCAAACGATATAAGGGGTGCTCAGTCCATGAATAGCGATCTCATTAAGGTTTTTGTATACGGAACTCTGATGACCGGCGAACGAAATCATCATGTTATCCGAAATTTCGTTGAAAATGTGAACGAAGGAAGCGTACAGGCACGTCTTGTTAATGCTGGAGCCTTTCCTGCGGTTCTTCTTTCGGAAAATGATCAATCGGTCGTACGCGGCCAATGGATTACTATTCGTTCTGAAGGACTCAAGGCAACGGATCGTCTAGAAGGGTATGAAGGTCCAAATAAGCAAAATTTTTACGATCGTGTCTGGATTTCCGATATTAGTAATGAGCATCAAGGATGGATTTATATTTGGAAGCATGATCATGGTCTTCCTGAAATAGTCGGTGGTTCATGGAAAGATAGAGAAATCGCTTAATCTTGACTGATCGAGTGACACCTTTTTGAATGAGGAGGGCATTTCTTTGCCTAATGAAAAGGGATGGTTTACGAAAGAGGAGGCACATGAAAGTGGGCTTCCTCTCTGGATGAAGGTAGATAGCAAGAAACCCGGTAAATGGACAAAAAAACCATATGCGAATGCTGTGCTCCTAACCAGGACTCGATGTAATCAGCTTAAGATGCCAGCACTGCAAAATGGTAAGGAAGCTTCAAGTGCGCTTAAATATAACAATGCTGAAAGCAGTAAGTATCGCTACGTACCGCTCTTTGACAGATCAAGTGTATTTGAAGCCGGTGAGCTGTCCTACGATATCTTACTAGATGGAGAATTAATGACTGCAGACTAACTTCTAAGGCTAGCGCGACGGTACGAAGCAGTTGCAGCTGAAGGCGCCGGCGGCTGGCCGTGTCATCCGGATCTGCAGCGGTTGGGAACCAGGTGCCGCCGATGTCGCGGCCGCGCGGCGAACGATGAGCAGCTGCAGCTGAAGGCGCCGGCGGCCGGCCGTGTCATCCGGATCTGCAGCGATCGGCAACCAGATGCCGGCGACGTCGCGGCCGGCGCGGCGAACGATGAGCAGCTGCAGCTGAAGGCGCCGACGGCTGGCCGCGTCATTCGGATTTGCAGCGATCGACAACCATAGGGCGACGACACGCGGCCGGCGCGGCGAACGATGAGCAGCTGCAGCTGAAGGCGCCGGCGGCCGGCCGCGTCATCCGGATTTGCAGCGATCGGCGACCAGGGGTCGGCGACGTCGCGGCCGCGCGGCGAACGATGAGCAGCTGCAGCTGAAGGCACCGGCAGCCGGCCGTGTCATCCGGATCTGCAGCGATCGGCAACCAGGGGTCGCCGACGTCGCGGCCGGCGCGGCGAACGATGAGCAGCTGCAGCTGAAGGCGCCGGCGGCCGGCCGTGTCATCCGGATCTGCAGCGGTTGGGAACCAGGTGCCGGCAACGTCGCGGCCGGTGCGGCGAACGATGAGCAGCTGCAGCTGAAAGCGCCGGCGGCCGGGCGTGTCATCAGGATTTGCAGCGATCGGCAACCAGGTGCTGGTGACGACACGGTCTCCGCGCATGATGAGCAGCTGCAGCTGAAGGCGCCGGCGGCCGGCCGTGTCATCCGGGTCTGCAGCAATCGGCAACCAGAGGTCGGCGACGTCGCGGCCGGTTGCAGCGTCACGACCATGAAGTTTATGGCCACGAGTGGCTACAGCCACCGAAAAAATTACAAAACTGCTCCCTTGTCGAGCTGTTTTTATAAAACTGATAGAAAGAAGGTTCAGAAATGAGCAAAATGAAAAGTGTTAAGTCTCTGTTGGTGGGTCTCCTGCTGCTGCTCGTAATCCCGTTCCAGGCTGCATCTGCAGCCGGGGAGAAAGCGACATTCGTCATCGTCAACTATCAGCGCGTTGTTTTTCCAGACAACGTAGACCCTTACCTTGTAAAAGGCGTCACGATGGTGCCGGTACGTGGAGTATTCGAAAAAATGAATGCTGAAGTCACATGGAAAAAGAATGCTCAAAAGCAGATCGAGGTTACAGCAAAGCATTTCGGTGACGTTGTATTCATGACTGTCGGGAAAAAGGAAGCAGTTGTGAATGGAAAAACGGTATCTTTGGATTCGCCTCCGGAGCTTAAGAGCAATCGTGTTTCTGTACCTCTGCGCTTTATCTCAGAAGCATTCGGTGCAGGCGTTAAGTGGGTTCCTGCTTCATACAGTGGACATGCATACAACTATATTCGCATTGATGGCCAGTTCCGTTATCCAGCTGGAGAACAAACACTGGAAATGACGTCGCATTCTACGGGGTTCGGCGACCCGATCGACATAAAGTCGTTCCCGATCGTCGTTACCAACTCTAAGTTTAAAATCACTATCTATAATATCTCCAATTCTTACACGCTTTATAACGCACCCGATAGCTATTCTCTCAAAGCTAGCGCTACGAAGGATGGCGATCCGGATTTTGATGGGCTTACCAAGTACGGAGCCAAAAACTCCGGACTTATTCGAATCGATGCGGAGATCGAAGCTTTGTCTGAGGATGGGTTCCAACTGGATGAAATGACTCGTGGGAAAAACATCTTTTCTGTAACCTCTAAGGTGACTGATTCGGCCAATATGACAGTAGACGTTCCATCTGAGATCGCAAACGGAAGGTTTGGCCCGACGATGGTTGAGGGGTTTTTAAAGGCGCAGCTGCTTAAAAAAGGAGAAAAGGCAAGGGGCGTAGTAACGCTTGAGATTTATAATGCTGGGACTCCACAAAACGTCAAAATTGACTTGAATGGCAACGACACAACTGGTGTTTCTCTCAAGTTCCCTACCGTTAAGCCTTAATTTTAGGAGGATTGAATTTTGAAGATTTCACAGTCAATTCTGAGCACGCTTCTTGTTCTGCTTTTGTTGTTCGGACTAGCGGATGTTGCGGCAGCCGCAGGTGGCCATTGGGAATATTCGTCTGGATCTACCTCGTTAAGCTCTACAGGAAATTCGTCAGCTTCGGGCTCAGCTTCAAGTAATGTCGGATACGAGGTTACGAAAATCACTTCATCCTCTGCATCCATGGGATCTATTTCGGCAAGTTACTCGGGAACAACCGTTTCAGCGTCGTTCTCCGGAGGAACACCAAAGAAAGAAACAACCTGGATTCCAGGATCCACGAGCACCTATTGCGGCGCACCGACGAATGTATGCTCCTGGACGGCGAGTATCCCGGCCGACTCACGGAACGTCCAATGCGGGATTTCACCCTCGGGATCATGCTCTTTCAGCGGCGGCACGATATCGTACAGTGGCTCCGGATCCAACAATATGAATCCCAAAAACAGTAGCCAATCGGTTAGCGCCAGTGCATCAGATGGGGGTACAGACCAGCAAACGGCGGGATACGGAACAAATGCGGATATTGTTTTATCAACGGATACCGGGTCGTCTGGTGATGTATCCAGCTCGGCAGGAAATTGCTCTTTGGTGCATGCATGGGCTTCCGTATCGGCGAAAAGCCCCACCAAAGATAAAAAGGGGAATATTACAAAGCATACCTCAGCATCTGCATGGACGACCTGCAATGTCCAGAACTACTGGTATCTCTACTCAGGTTCAGGCTCTTATGAATATCCACAAACGGCAGACACCTGGAATTATTCAGGGACCGTGTCCTATGATTACAGGTATTGGGTTCCAAACAATATCCCAGTCGTTGGTTTGAGCAACAACGCTCCAGACCCGTTATACCGCAATACGCCTGTGCAGTTTTGTGGGACAGCTTATGATACAGACGGCACAATCGTAAGTACCCAATGGGGCGGAATCATATCCGGAACGGGTGTTGGGTGCAAGACCTGGACACCAACGACCTTGGGCGATTTCACGGCAAACTTTACTGCTACGGATAATGAAGGGGACAGCAATACGGCTTCCAACACCGTAAAAGTTATCAATCGCCTTCCAACCGTTACTGCAAAGAACAACGCTTCATCGCCGCAATATCGCTTTAAACCCGTCACCTTTACAGGAACAGCGAACGATCTAGACGGATCTATCGTGGCAACCAATTGGACGGGAGACGTTACAGGAGCCGGATATTCAAAAGCGTTTACGCCCACAGAGCTGGGTAATTACTCGGCCACCATTACAGTGACCGATAACGATGGCGGTAAAGCTTCCGCAACGACAAGTTTTAGCGTCGTGAACCAAAAGCCTGAAGTGGAGATTATCAGCCCGAAGGGTACACATTCGAACCCAGGGATTATTCCGGGAACATCAGGGGCGCTGAAATGGGATTTCACTGATGGAGACGGAGATCCTCAGACCAGTTACCGGGTTCGTGTTTATAAAGATGATGGCACCATATTTAAAGATTCTGGTCAGGTATACTCTGCTGCATCCTCGTATAACATTGCTGGCCTCACGCCTGGTGGCTTGTATAATTGGACGGTCACGGTCACGGATCCATATGACACAGTGGCATCTGCAGTGTCTTGGTTCCGAGCTGGCGAAAATTTCTCGGTTAACGAGGTTATACCAAGACAGCCGGTTGAAGAGGTCTCTAAGAACGTGAGCATGTTTATAGCCGGCAAATATGGACCTGATGACTTTCCGGTGGATGTTAAAGTGCAGAAGACACTTGGCGCCGGTGCAAACACGGTTGCTATTAAGCTGACTAGAACAGCATATGGCAAGACATGGACGGAAACGAAGAACATCAGCGTAGGCACGAGTGAGCAGACAGTAACGTTTACCGTTCCAAACGTTGAAACGCAAGACATTAGGAATTGGCAAAAAGCGAATAACAAATCGAATACATCATACGACAGCTTTAAATTTACCGCGACGTTAACGTATACTGGCGTCGAGATCGACTACTCCGATAACACAAAGACAGCACAATTCCGATCGGCAGAGTTTGGCCGCTCACAGCTTACACGTTAAAAACAACACTTTGTATAGCCTCCTTCATAGGGGGCTTTTTCTTTGTAAAATAAGCGCATTATACAGCGCAATTAAGATGGAAAAATAGACCACAATTATGGTAGAATAGAGTCGAATGGTGTATATTTTAGTAGTCGTTTTGGTGGAGTAATTGGTACTTATTTCTACAGATGAAACCCTAGTACTACAAAAAGGAGGGACGATTGTCTGAAACTTCCGGTCATTGCTTGGATCTTCACAATTTTTACTGTGATCCTCGTTGGATTGATTTTGGATAACGTTGTGATGCTGGCCAATCACAGTATGGTTCAAGGAGCTGCTGACGCAGCTGCGGATGCAGGCGCCAACCAGCGTCAACTCTTCATTTCCGATACAGATGAGCATGAATTTCTGATTGAGCCCGTGCAAGCTTCTACAGCAGCCATGGCAGCTTTCCAGAAAAATCTCCTCAACCTTCAGGCGATGGGAATTGATACATCTCGCGTCGAGAATCCCACTTTCACTTTCCCAGATAACTACACGATAAAAGTGGACGTTGAGCTGTCACACGATATGAAGTTCTCCGAATCTGTTCTAGAAAACGCATTTGACTCACAGACGGATCTGCAGACCATTCCCGATCACGTTGAGTCCGAATCCGATATCAATTATCGGAAATAAGGAGGCCCAATGCTGGACCGATTAACCGATCCCGTAATCTGGCAGGTAGCAATTGGCGTCGCTTTATCTGTATTGGTCCATGAAGTGGGACATGCCTTCATTCAGCGCTGCTTTCGGTTGCCGGTCCACTTGATCGAATGGGGAAGAGGTCCGCGAATTGTAAAGCTGGGAGTATTTGAAATGAGGCTATTTCCCTTCGCAGGAGCTGTTATGCCAAACGGATCCGAACAAACGAAGAGTCGGATTGCCGGTGCGCTCATTGCAATAGGCGGTCTGCTGGCACAATGGATTGGCATGATTGCAATAGGCCGGCTCCGCTTGGTTGAGCTTCCCTGGCTCGAGACCATTTGTATAACGTATGGTTTTTGTTCGTTCATCTCGCTCCTGGTTCTCATTCCGAAAAAGGGGAGCGATGGTTACTATCTGCTTAAGTCGCTGAAAAGGGGATCGAAATGAAAGAAAAATCGATTGTTGTAATTGGATTATTGACGGGAAAACCTGCGATTGACGACTACCTGAAGAATGAAGTAGTAAGCGACAAGGTTTCAATCGATGTCAGATCGCTTAAAGATGGCGACGATTTTACAGACTGCGATTGCGTAGTAATTACCGAAATGAGAGCCACGGCACCTGGGCGAACCCGTGCTGCAGCAATGGTTGACAAAGCGCTTGCAGCAGCAGGTAAAGGAAAGCATGTTATTTGGCTGGTTTCCGGCGACGAAGACGTTCAAGCTCGTGTGGCCAGTGAACTTTCCGATCTGGAGTTTACAGATCTAACGAAAATCGAAAAAGCAGATACTACTCATGTCCTCGACGCCATTATTGAATTTAGCGAAGGGTTCTCAGCTCGGCCGCAAGCGAGTGCAGCGCCGAAAGCGAAAGCAGCAGGAGCATCTAAGCGCAGAAGCAAAACTGTAGGGAAGGCTGATCCGACTGCTCAGGATTCCAATGAAGAGCAACAAGAAATGGCTCCGAAAGAGGAGGCGCCTGTGCAGCCAGAAAAAGCAGAGCGCTCTACAAAGAACGAAAGGCGCCGTAAAACGGAGTTCCAGGAGGATCCACGTTATGTCGAGGAGCTCTTAGGGCTCCAAGATCCGCCAAGTCCACGTAGTAGGCGCAGCTCCCTATCTAGAAAGGAAGAGAAGGATGCAAATGAGCTGTCAACTCTAAAGGCCGAACCCAAAAGGCTCCCAGAGATTCTGGAGAACGTAATCGCAGTTTCAGGGTTCTCTGGTGCCGGCGTTTCATTTGTAGCCTGGAATCTTGCAGCTTGCCTACAAGATCCCTGCGTGCTTATGGAAGGAAGAACAACAGGTGCGCTCGCGGGTTGGATCGGCCGTATGCAAGAAGCCGAGTTTACAACCCGGGAAGAATTTTTATTCCATGACAAGCCTGGAACTTCACATAAACACTTCAGCGTAGTTCTGCATGCCGATTCGATAATCTCATCAGATGAAATTATTGAGCTCGAGAAGCAAGGCAAAACGATTGTGATTGATTGTGGCCCGGATTTTAACAGCGACGTATTTCGTCTTGCTAAGAAAAAGGTCTTTGTTGCTGCGCCAGATCCCTACTATTTGCGAATGCCGTTGCCAGATTATGAAGGAATCATCTGGGTCTTAAATCAATGGCCGCATGGATCATCATTCAATCCAGGATACATAGAGCAATCGTTCAACATACGTTTTGACCTCTTTGTAGATGCGCGTCCACGCCAGGTGATGATATCCAATTGGACAAGACGGCCATGGATATTTTCTGAGGACGAAGAAAAGGGAATGAACGCCTGGCGTAGCGTTTTTGAGCGAGAGGAGGTCTACCGTTGAAAGTTTTCGTCGTTATAGATACTGACGCTGGACGGCTACAGCAGAACATGAAGATTCTCGGCGACTACGGGAAAGTGTTTGATGCCCGAAGCATGCCGGAGATGATGCAGATTCGTGAAAGGGAAGGGCACATAGATGCCATCTTCTTTTCCACGAAGGTTCCAAATATAAAGGACACTATCCTTAAAATCAAAACCAGTCTGCGAAATGAGAATTCAAAGGCAGCTGTCTTCTTGGTTGGGGACATGAACCCTGACGTGTTGGCTGATCTTTTTGATGCCGGCGTTCAGGACATTACAAGTCATCCTATCAATCCAATAGAAGTTGGATTAAATCGTAAGCTGCCGTCGTTGTACGAAGACAGCGAGCAGCAGATTAAAGTCAACTTCAACGCAACCCAGCCGACCAGAGAGCGGATTATAATGGTCTGCTCGCCGAAAGGCGGCGAGGGGAAGACGACAACGGCCACGCAAATTGGCGCTGTCTTAGCCAAGCTCTCAAAGCAAGCGATATTGATCGACGCGGATTACGCCGGGAATGCCTACAGAAAACTGGGAATCAAAGCAATGACGCACTCGATCGTGGAGTTTGAACAAGACGATACACGGCATCTGGATCGTCAAAGCCTAGAGGATAAGCTGGTCGAGCATAAGGACAGTGGGTTAAAGGTTTTGCCCTCACCATGGAACGAGCATACAAATGTGCCGGCTACCATGGCTGAAAATGCATTATTAGCTTACAAGCGGTTTTACTCAAACATCGTAATTGATACGCACCAGGGCAAGACACCGACAATCGACCTTCTGCATGACTATGCTACGGATGTTGTATTCGTCTGCCGACCAGATGAGGACCAGCTGGAACGGACGATGGAAATGATCCTCTGGATTTATAGCTTGGTAGGAGAAAAGCTTATTGTGGTGGTCAATATGGTCGAAACTGCAGCAGAATTGCAGCCGATACGCGTTGCAATGAAAGAGTTCCAGATATCAGCGACTCTTGTTTCTCTCCCCTTGTCTGACAAGGATGTCCGTAAGCAAAACAAGATGCTGGCTGTCTTCCTCGATCCGAGAAAGTCAGAATATGCCAAGGCGATGCGTAGCTTCCTGAAAGAGGAGCTCGGCATCGGAGGAACTGTTGCTGCTTCGTCGCAGCCGGCTCCTGCTGTGGCCAGCAGTTCCGGGTCCGCAGCTGCTGCAGCAGCAGCAGAGGAAAAAAAGAGAGCACCTGGCTTACTTTCTAAGCTGGGATTTGGGAGGTCGTCTGAAAGTTGAAGAAATCTATGATCTGGGTTGGTGCCCTGGCTGCTGTTGGCCTGGCCATCGGACTCGTGATTTTTTACATTATCAATTCGTACCTGGATCTCGGGACAGTATATGTTGCGAAGGCTGAAATACCAGTTCAAACCGAAGTGAAGGTCGATCTATTTAAGAGCGAGAAGCAGCCGAAAAAGAATATTCCGGCAGATGCGATTACATCAGAAAAAGAGCTAGATGAGTTAAAGGGGAGAGTTACTCGAGGATTAATCGTAAAGGATCAGGTTTTGCAGAAGTCACAGGTCTCTGAGGCGCACAATTTGCGCGAGGTCGTGCAAAGCTTCTCACCTGCATACGTTGCGGTGACCGTTCCTATTGAACAAAATGACATCCCAATAACAGAAATTAGCCGTAACGATGTTATTTCCCTTATTGGCGTTCGCAAGGAGACGTCGGAGGAGGGCGGAGAACGAATTGTTAAGGAATATGTGGCTGAAAAGGTACTCGTCCTGGATGCGATCGTTGATAAATCCTCTTCTAGCGGCAAGGTCATGGTTTTGATGCCGCGGGTTGAAGCTCCGGGATTGAAAGAGTATATTGCAACCGGCAAGGTTTATATTGCGCTCGATCCGCGAAAGTTTGAGCTGAAAGGAGAATAAAGGATGGCCTGGAACGACAGAGAGTGGCAAAATCTCCGTACGTCAAACAAAGCTGATGCTAAAAGCATGGCGATGTTCGGGGGAATGCTGCAGGAGAGAGTACTGCGTGAGCTCGAAAGAGAGCGTACGATGTACGGTGAAATTGTAAACCGCGACGAAATGGCGATGCAGCGTCTGCTGCAGGAGCTGATCCGGGATATTAAGGAGATCCCCGCCAGCAGTCACCAGTCGGTTATTAAGCAGTATTTAGATGACTCCTTTCGGTTCGGTCCGATTGATCCACTTTGGCAGCGGAAAGGTGTCACCGATATTCAAATTTTCGTTCCGTTGAATTCAAGTGAGCCACAAGTCATCAGATACGTTGAAAACGGAAAAAGAAAGTATTTCCAAGAAGCTTCCTTTCGGGATTATGACCACGCCAGAGATTGGCTGAATCAACATTTGTCGAGGATCGGAATGAGATACGACCCGGCCAAAATTAAGCTTAACGGGATGCTACCCGGGGGTGAACGGATCCACGTAATCGGCGGACCTGTCGGGTACTCGATTTATCAGCCGCTGAGGGAGGAATATCGGTTCGTTCGTTGTTTAATTATTACCATTCGCCGCTTTGCCAAAGCATTCTCGTTGGAAGAGCTAACGAGCACGGCAATGGCGTCCACAACCAATAAAGTAAGCATCATTAATGTGCAGGATGATTTGGCCAAGTATAAGCGTCATACGGTATATACGCCGCATGCCGGTGGCATCGCCGATGCTGCTACAATGGATTATTTGCGAATCGCCGGAAGACTAGGCAAAAACCATTTGCTTAGTGGTGGGACAGGAAGTGGAAAAACCACAGTTCTAAATGCGCTCACAGTTATTATCGCCGATGGGGAACAGCTTTTGGTTATTGAAGAGGCTCCTGAAATGCGGCCGCAGTGCGAGATGCAGGTTATCCGTCTATATGAGCGAGAAGGGGTCTTTTCGCAGACGGATGCCTTAAAGGAAGCACTCAGAATGTTCCCAAGTCGGATTTACGTTTCTGAGCTTCGAGACCATATTTCTTATATATTTATGCAGGCAATTATGTCTGGGCACGATGGATCGGGCAGCACGATTCATGCATCGAGCTGCCAGGCAGCATTCGATAAGACAATCGAGCTTGCTTGCAGCCATCCATCTGCGCCCAGACGTGAGACCGTTAGCCGGATATTTGCTGAACGACTCGGCTTCATCATCCAGATGAATGCAGATTCAGGTGATCGTTCCATGCAAGAGGTTTGCGAGGTCAATAACGACGGGACGTTACATACGGTGTCCAAATATGTCAGCGGCGTCACGCCTCGTGGAAGAAAGGAAGGCTATTTTGAGTTTTACGGGCCGGGAGAAGCCTTTCTTAACGAAATGCTTGCAGCAGGAATCGAAATTCCGCTCTCCTGGAAGTGGGTGAAATCAGCATGATGTTCCTTTTGATTGCATTATGCGCCGTCTTCAGTGTACTTCTGTGGCTGGCCATGAAGGCCATCCGGAAAGAAAAGGTCGCCGACGTCTTGAAGCTGGTAACCCCGCAGATAGGTGAAGAGGTACATCGTCAAGGATTTAGAAAGTTAATCAATTTCGACAACCCTAAAGAGCGAAACTGGACAATCATTGTTGGCTGCGCTCTTGCAGGTGGAATCACGGCTCTGATCATCGGAGGAAATACATTGCTGATGGCAGCTGCGGGCGGACTAATTCCATACGCTGTCATTAAGCAGTCGCAGTACGTCTATGAGAGACGCTATCGTGCGGATGGCCAGGCAGCCATTCAATTTTTACACGGCATTGTGGCAGCTGGAGGCTCGCTCGAAGAATGGATGCTTGAAGTCCAGCCGCGGTTGAATGGACCGCTGAAGGCCCAGTTTCAGCACGGATATGAGAACTACTTGCGCGGGGTTCCCATAACTAAGTTTCTTGAATCGCTCATTCGGAATTGTCCAGATAGTGGTTTAAGCCTGATCTTTACAGGAATCCTTCGTGAGCAACGGGGCGCCGGCGATCTTATGGTGTTCGTAAACGGGGCATTGAATGATATGCAGAACCAAGATCGATACATTCGAGTGATGGCGCAAGTTCGCAAAAGTGGATCGCAGATGCTGCTCTATGTTTTTTCTTTCCCCATTATCTTTTACGCACTCTTCAACGATTCTGTCGACACGACACTAGATAAGAACCCAGTAGGGAACATGATTCTGCTTATTGGGATTGCAGGCTACCTGTTTCTCGGCTGGTGGGGATTGCGGATCTCAAGAGCCAAAATCTAAGAAAGGAGGGTGCCATGGATCTTTCACTTGTGCTTATATGCGGATTATTCGTTCTGTTCGTATTCATCCTCTCGTATCCGCTCTTGGTCAAAAATACGGAGATATCGGACCGGTTCTACATGTTGCGTGAATCGTACCGGAAAATAGCGGTAGACGGCAAAAACAAGCAATGGATGTTCGCGGTACAGCGGCTGACGCCCTACATGCACAAAAAATTGCTTGGACAACTAGACCGGCTCTTGCGTTTATCCGGCCGAAGCTCCGGTAGATCTGCCGAAGAAATGTTGTTGATTTATGTACTTACGGTTGTTCCTTTAATGGTGCTGGCTACGCAGCTGGAGAACGCAAAGATTCAGGCCATGATCGTAGCGCTCTTCTATCCAGCGCTCCATATTCGGAGGCTTATCACTCGCAAGAATCGGCGACAATTGGAGGCCGAGGAAGCGACACGTTTCATGAAACGTCAGCTGGTATTGATTCTTCAACAAAACATCCCTGTTGTCGAGGCACTACATATGATGGCGGACGACCATCCGGGTGAATTTGGGGTAACCTTCCGGAAGTATTTGCAGCAGATCGACGACGGTCGCTCTTTACGTGAAGCAATGAAAGATTTCCGCGAAGAGTACGAGACGCGATCACTGGATGATCTGTGCCTAGCAATCGAACTAGCGGATCAGAAGTCTCCAGAGATGCTTGCAGAGCAGCTGTACCTCCAAACCCAGGATGAAAATGCCCGGGTGGACGAGTTTATCGATAAAAAGAAGGAGTCCTCAAAAGGGATGATGCTCCTCGTCGTCGGGATCTCGTTTGTCTGGACGTTGGGGCTGATCATTTACTTCGCCTGGTATGGCTTTATCGACTATTTCAGAGGCGGCGGCGGATTCTTAAACTTTTAACCAACTAGGAGGCAATGAAGATGGCAAAAGAAGAAACGAAAGTAATCAATGGTGGACGTATCGCGCTAGCAATCGTTATGATCCTGTTCGGCGTGTTTTGCGTCGTGGTCCTTACAAAGGGATTTACAATTTGGTTTCTGCTACTGGCACTTGCCGGTGTTGGCGGTGGTATTTTTAATCTGGTGCGTGCACTCGGAAAGCGGCAAAGACCGGCAGGAAAGACCAGGGCTGGCAAAGGCAGCTCTAGTGACGATTTCAGCCTTTAATGGTTAAGCGAAGTAAATCAAATTGAAATTCGGAAGGAGACTTACAATGATTAAAATTAGAAAGAACATTCAAATGTTGGCTCAATGGGTTAGCAAAAAAACGGGCATTCATCGCGAAAGTCTAAACATGGACGTGCTCATGCAGTTTGGATTCTTGGCTCTTTGCTTGTGGGTTATCGTTGAGAATTCTCCCGAGGCGGATGCCGCCTTCACGATGGTCCTTAATGCCGGCCGTGACGCCGTTGTCGGAGTTTTCCGTGACGTCGGCAATCTGTAAGATAAAGCGTCTCCTTGGCAAGCGTTATCCGGGCATTATTAGCTCGGATATCGCATTATCGCCGCTGGCCATGATGGGGATGGCTGTAGCCCTTACCTTGCTCCTCATGGCTATCAAAGTGGGCCTTAGCTATCTGTTCTTCAGTGAGGTTACCATGAAGGGAGCTCGGTATGGCTCAATCCATCCGGACATCCCACAGGTGCAGGCTTCCATTTATAACGGCGTTACAAAAGTGCTGCCGGCTACCAAAGAAGGCGTGACCCTTTTTCAATCGTCTGACATCGAAATAAATCCGGCGGATGGTGACTTCGTAACGGTAAAGGCAAAATACACCGTTATGCTCCCTGGTCTTGATCTATATCAGGGCCTTGGTGGGAATGGGAACACTTGGATTGTCCCGATTAGAGCTCAATTTTCATTTTACCGGGAGTATTAGAATGATCCTCTCCTTCGCATTCTTGGCGTGCATCTGCCTATGCGGAATCTATGATTTGAGAGACCGGCAGATTCCCTTATGGACCATGGTGCTGGCCGGTATTACGGGATTCGGGATGTGGCACGCACATCCCGTTTTTTCCGTTCTTAGCGGCGTTACCTTTCTAATTTTTTGTATGTTCTACAAGATGGGGACCGCAGATCGTATTCTTTTTCCGATCGCTGCAGCTGCTCTTGGCGCTTATGGTGTCCTTTTTGCTGCGATAGCACTTTCCGTATCAATCTGGCATAGCCGCGCAGTGGCGAGCCCAGCGCCTGCAGTTACCTATCTGGCGGTTGTAAGCGCATTGGTATTGATCATAGGAGGTATTTTATGACCGGCGTATATATTGGTTTCAATGCGTATCGGACCCACAACCATGAAATTAAAGCAATTCCAGCCCTGGTCGGAGCAGTGCCCGAGGAAATCCAGGAGGACGACTTGATTTATCGGATAGATCATGAGGGACAGAAACACGAGTTTTGCGCTGGAAAAACGGCAGTAGACGTGGCAGATCGGACAAGTCCGATAGAGGGCGATGATAACTGGATTCAGCTGCTTTCCGCTGTATTAGCGGATATAGAAGATGACATCAACGAGCTAGCGGTCGCCTTATCCATTTTAAACTGGGATGACCATGAACAACTCAAATCAAGGTTGAGCAATCCATGGACCGTAGACCCTTACCAATCGGAACCGTTCATACTGGCACCTAAGCGTTTAGAGATCTATCCGGCAATTACAGCCGCGTTATACGACCTGCATTTAAAACTGGCTGGAGGGCAGCTACAAGCACAACGCG
Organism: Cohnella sp. GCM10020058; assembly: GCF_042683485.1. Lineage (NCBI taxonomy): Bacteria > Bacillati > Bacillota > Bacilli > Caryophanales > Paenibacillaceae > Cohnella > Cohnella sp. GCM10020058. Next base: position 8,782 of record NZ_JBHUJV010000003.1, on the reverse strand, counting down.
AGGAGCTTCTGGAGGATAGGACGGTGCTGCTCCTTCTAGTGAGCAGCCGGCACACGGAATGGATTCTTGCGAAAGGACTTAAGCCCATTAAAGGCGGTGTCCTTTACAGCGGAATTTCTACCGTTCAATTGGAGGTTCGAGATTTCTTCTACTCCCGAACGGGTTCCTCTTTATTACCTGCGGACGCAGAAGCAGCACTGCATACGTCTGATGTTGAGATCGATGAAAAGTTTGTATCCGTGGAAAACTACATAAATGTTGGCCGAAAAAAACTCGCAGAAGCACTCAACCGTGATATCGAGAAATTACAATGGCAAGAATCTCCTGACAACATCTTTCTCGCAGGCGAGGGACTGGCGTATGTTGAAGCTTCGGCTTTGGAGAAGTGGCAGAACGATGGCATTGAAATCGTACAAAATCCAGATATGGCCGTGCTAAGAGGACTCGAATTATTACTGAAGCTCACGGAGCCATCAGATGAGTAAAGGCGTTTCCGACCAAATAGCAGGGAAGGTCGTAAGGCGCGTTCTCTCCGGCATACTTGGAAGCCTGCTGGGTGGAAAGCTTGGCATTATCGTCATTTTTGGATTCATGTTCATGTTTGTTGCTTTAACCGTAGTTGTGACTACGGAGAAAATACTGAGCTATATTCCCAATATTCATCTTCCTTGCATTGTAAAATGCAAAGACAACAACCCGGCCGGCATATCAAAGATCGGAAAGAATGAGATTCCAAAGCAATATATGGATTACTATCAGAGCGCTGCTGCTCAATTTAATGTTCCGTGGAATCTACTGGCTGCCATGCATCGAGTTGAGACGGTATTTTCAACGATGGACCCGATGGTCAGTCCTGTTGGGGCAGTTGGGCACATGCAGTTTATGCCGAAAACCTGGATTGGATGGTCGTATCCTGGAGGTTCAAAACTAGGGGATGCAGATATACCAGACGACATACTCACGGATCCGAGCGAAATCCAAAAATACGGCGGTTACGGAATGGATGCAGACGGCGACGGGCGCGCAGATCCGTTTGATATTGCAGATGCGATATACACAGCCGCGAAGTACCTGCAAAGCAATGGCGGCACTCCATTTAACCCAGAAAAAGCCTTATATGCATACAATCATGACCAAAAATATGTGGCAAATGTTATGGACTTCGCAAATCGGTATGCAGACGGCTTCACGGCGATCGAGGGTAGTGAAGGCACGGCCTTACCTTACACGGATATTTCTAGGTCGTGGATGTCGACAATCGAATGGACAGATCCTCGCACTGGTGAAAAAAAGATCGGCTTGGATGCTGAACTTCAAGCCCAAGCTGCAGAAAGGGATATCCGTATTCCTAATGGCCTGGTGGTCGTGTTGGCAGAGAAAAATGGGCGAGCAAAAAAAGAAGAGCATGCGAAAGAGTATGCCGAGCTATTGCAACCAAGGAAATTAAAAGTAATTGCAGTAAAAAAGTCGCTCACGACAACAAAGACTGACAACGCCGGGGCAGTTACTGAAAAGACAGAGAGCGGAGAGACACTGCTTTTTATCTCTGAGATAACGACCTACCGAGGCAAAAACACCTTTAAAGTGGGATATGACGAGCAATCGAATTCGACGACGGATTCAGAGACAGGATCAACTGTAACTTCGACATCGAGGGTGCCGGTCCTCGCCGGAACGACATTGGAGAAAAGTGACGAGCTCCTGGATGCAGCTCTGAAAGCTGCGCATGTACGGAGCAAAAAGAGCAAGCTTGAAGTACTCACAATGGCCAGGCTGTTCGATCCCAATTTTTATGATGAGCGATTGATGGATACGGAAGATCTCATTATCTTTCAAAACTCGGAAGGTCAGTTGCAGTGGCCAGCACCAGGGTATTTTACGCTTTCCTCGCCGTTTGGAAGCCGGACAGACCCGGTAACAGGTAAGACCGGAGCATTCCACGCCGGTATGGACATACCTGTACCGGTCGGCAATCCAGTCGTGGCTGCGGAAGACGGGGATGTGGAAATTGCATCGAGCAGCAAGCAGGCCGGTAACAATATCAGAATCAATCACGGAAATGGAATACTTACGAGATACCTGCATTTAAGCAAAATGTACGTAAAGGCCGGGGACCGAGTCAAAAGAGGACAGGTCATTGGTGAGAGTGGAAATACAGGAAAATCGACAGGCCCCCATTTGCATGTTGAGGTCATTATCAACGGCGAAAACGTTGATCCTTATCCCTATTTTAGTAAAAAGAGCGGAGGAACCCCATGAGGACCAAAGCCTATTCTACTCGGCTTCGATTCGAGGACGATCTGGACGAGGAAATTATTTTACTGCTGGACGGAATTGATGCGAACGGGGACGATCCTGGCGAGTGGCTGCGCGAAGCTGCCAGAATGAGAATTCAACCTGAAGAAGACATTGTCGAGCGCGAAGCACAGTCCGCAGCTGCTCCATTCAGCTATAAAACGGGAGAAGATCCCATTGATCTAATCGTCCAGCGCGTTCTAGATTCTTTTACGGACGACGAGAAAAGCACTTATGTCCGTGAAGCTATACAGATGAGAGTAGCCATAGAATCTCATGCTCCATCTTTCTTTGTTGGACGTCTCCAGGAACAAATGCGGATGAGTAATCGAGGAGAAGTACCTGATGACCAGTCGCTTCCAGGATTAAACGGCGACTCTTACCAACAGTTTGAGTACGAATCCGATCCCGAGCCCGAGCCATATGACGATGGATTTAACTTGTATCGAGAGGCGTTGCCTGGTCTTCTGAGACTGGAGGCGGTTGAGCGTGCTTGAGTGGCTTGTCGTTGGCGGTGGAGGCTCACTTTTCGCAGGTGTTCAGTATTATGAAATGAGACGTCGTAAATCGTATCGCGAATCCTATCGATACATACGCATTTTACCGCATGAAAATAATGAACAAACGGTGGATCAAATTAAACGCTGGATGCAAGTAATTAGCGAGTATCGGCGCACCTTCCAGGAGAGACAGCGGAAAGGGAGAGAATGGTTCCGGTTACTCTTCTATAAGAACCGAGACGGAGAGATTGCGATCTATTTTGGTTTTCCGGAAGATCGGGTTACCGGTCTAAAAAACCTGATCACCAATACGTATCCATTTGCTGAAATACACGATATCCCGCACGACGAGCTGCCTCTGGGGCAATCTGCTGAATCTCCTAACCCAAGGCAACGGAAGAAAGAGACTGAATGCGGCTATTTTGAGCTGCAGCTGAAGGGAGATCAAGAAGGGCTTGCTTTAAATAACTTTACCGGCGATCACTCGCTGGAAGAAGTCCTTTTATCTCTGCATGCGCTTGAATCTGAATCTTGGCTCGACATCGTGTTCTCTCCGGAGTCTAACCAGAAAATAAAGCGAATTGTTGAGCGGACCTCCAAAGCAATGCACGAGAAGAAGAAGCGCGAAATTAACGGACCCGTTCGCTCGACTGTTTCGGATCAATTTAAAGATGAACTTAGGCAATCGCTTTCCCTTAATCCGACAAAGGCACAGAAATCAAGACAAACGGTACGACATACAGACCGCAAAGTAACTCAATCTGATTTTGGCCAAGACGAACGTGCGCAGCTGCAGAGCTTACAGAAACGATTTACTGGTCGAGAAGCTGCATTTACAGTTTCGATTCGGCTAATGGTTGTCGGACAATACGCCCAGGCACTTGCACAAACGACGGCTGCACAGATCCGTACGCACTATCAGCATGATAATGGCCTGCGTTTTGTAAAAGCGCCATCGATGCGGTCAAAAATTGAGGATAAAGTGCCGTATCGTCCTTCTCACACTTTTTTTATGACCGGGGACGAGCTCGCGCTATTGGTTCGACTTCCGGAATCCAAGCATCGAGTTATGTCAAAGGTGCCTCATCTTAAGCAAGGCCAGCGTTCTCTAGATCCGGACGAACTAACAGAAGGAATTTCGGTGGGCAAGCTAATCCATCCTGTACAGAAGGGTAGACAGGTACGTATTGATCATCGGCAAATGAATAAGATGTTCTTGCTCACGGGAAAAACCGGATCCGGGAAGTCATCTGAGCTCCTCGAAATTTTTGAATCGTTGATTGAGGACTGGATCGAGAATCCTAAGTCAGCTCCGGGTTTCACACTTTCGGACCCGGCACGAGACACCGTAGCGACCATTCTTAATCGGCTCAGGCAAAAGGAAGTTGAGGGGAAGAAGGTCGATTGGAATCGCGTTCATTATTTCCATGCTGCCGATACAGAGTTTTCTATTCCGCTGAATCTACTGTATTCAGGTCATGGAGAAATGCCCGACGATATCGTGCAGGCAGCTATGGATATGCTGACCAGCCTGTATAGCAGCTTCGCGCCACAAATGGAGCGCGTGTTGCGAAATGCCTTAACGACATTGGTTTTGGATAAGTCTCAGAAACATACGATACTGGGTATTCTCCCGTTGCTTAGGGATAAGCGTTTTAGGGCGCGCGTGTTGGCCCATGTACACGAGCCCACAACCATGGAGTTTTGGAAGCATGAGTTTCCGCCACTAGAAGCCCAGCTGGATAAAGTGATTAGCCCAATACTTAACCGGCTGTCACCATTCAACACAAATAAAATTATGCAGCGGATGTTCGGCCAGCCGAACTGGAATTTAGAAATACGGAAATGGATGGATGAAGGGCATATTGTCCTCTTTAACTGGCGTGGGGTTAACAACCAAATTCTGGCGCTAGCGGGTGATAAGATCACGAAGCAGTACCATGCTGAGTTTCAATCCAGGACGACTGGTGCAAAAACGCATTATTGTATCTGGGACGAGGCTCACAGAACCACGTTCTCGATTATTGAAAAGATGATTGCAGAAGATCGTAAATTCGGAGCATCATGCGGATTTTCAACACAATTTCCAGAGCAACTACCACCCGGACTGCTTAAATCATTTAAAGAAATTGCCGGAAACGTGATGACCACGACGCTAGGCAAGGACAGCGCGGCCATTATTCAAGGAGCAACGGCTGGAAAGTTCTCGTCACAGTTTCTTCAGGATCTTCCTGAACGTGTAGTGGCCATTTATACAGGAGTTGAACGGAATGGGACTACCGAGCAGACAACATTTACCGTGACCTGTCCGCCGCCTTTCCTGTATCATCCGGATGGATCCGGACGATGGGCAAACCATAAGGATGAAAGAGAGATGGATTCTGCCATCCAATGGGGATTGGAAAAAGGACGAGAGCTGTTTTCAAGGGACGCGACACCCGTTCGCTTGGCGGATGAGATTATTAACGAATATTTAAGACCTGGATCCGCGATTCGGACCCAAACAGCGATGGAAGGGGACGAGAGCGGATCGGGGGCCTCTAAAAAATTGACGAAGGTTGCTGCAGGTCCGGCCCAGGCATCGGCAACTAAAGGCTTAGAGAAAGTTCCTGGCAAACCTGCTAGGCGGCCTGCGCCCTCGTTGCGAGACGACGATGAAAATGAGGAAGAAGAGACCATCTCGCTTGTGCCGTCCCTACAAGAAGAGGAGGATCCGGCAGATGTCGAGCTGCCGGGGATTGAAGAATCGCCGTGGGATGACTTAATAGATCGTGCGGAGCAAATCGTAAGAGAAAGCCAACAAGCGTCCGTATCCTTGCTTCAAAGAAAAATGAGAATCGGGCACACACAAGCGGAGCGATTGCTTGACGGTTTATATGCTATGGGGATTGTCGGTCCAGCCAATGAAACTCCCAGACGAGTACTGGCTGGAAAAACATCTGCTGATGAGGATCCCTTGCCGTTTACATCCGGTGGACGGTGGGACTAGGGAGGTTAGGTTGTTATGTTGAATGATTGGATGCAAAACGAATCTCTTGACCGGATAAGTCAGGTGCTCAACGTTATATATGATCTGCGCATGGTTACTAAGAGTCAATTGATGGCGATTACAGGCCTCCATGAGCATAATTTGAATGATTTAATCAAGAGGATTCGGAAACTTCCATCGGACGAGCCGACAGACTGGCTCACAACCGCTCAGATTCGACTTAATCGAAAAATAAATGTTGTGTACGCCCTGGGAAAACGAGCGATCCAGCATGTACAACTGCAACGTAAACAAGAGGTGCGTCTTAGGGAAGCACCAGGTGCACAAATGTTCCACTTTGTCGGGATTAATAGCATTCTTACAAGAGCTATCGGTGTCTTCGGTCGCAATTCAGTCGCTTGGTATACGGAAGGTGAACAGGCAGATATCCTATATCTGATGCTCAAGGAAATCGAGCATGCGGAGCCCGATCGGCGATCGATCATTCGGCCAGATGCTCGTTTGCGCATCGAGAATAAAGACTGGTTCATTGAATTTGATAATGCGACGGAAGGGCCGCGGCAGCTTGAGATAAAATTTCATCGATACGTCGAGTTGTACCGGCGGCTAGGCAACATGCGAAATACCCCTATACTATGGGTCACAACGACAGCCAAACGAAGGGACTATCTTCAGAAGAATTGGGAAGCGACTTTGAACGTTTCGTATGAACATCAAAAAGATCTTCCGTCGAGCTTATTCATGGTAGAAGGCGAGGACACTGAGTACATACGAAAAGTGTTTGAACCGTCTCGTTCCATACCAACACTTCACGAATAACTGGCCAGTGGCCAGTTATTTTTTTTGTTATCCGCGGCCGACTGCCGGCGCCATCTCCCCGCGCGCGGCCGGCGCCTGGTTGCCGAGCGGCGCCGTCCGCGACGTCGTCAGAACCTGGTTGCCGATCGCTGCAGATCCGGCCACGCGGCCGGCTGCCGCCGGCGCCTTCAGCTGCAGCAGCAGCTCGAGCCCGCGCTGGCCGCGACGTCGTCGGCGCCTGGTTGCCGATCGCCGCGATCCGGCTACCGGCGCCTTCAGCTGCAGCAGCTGCTCGAGCGCCGCGCTGGCCGCGACGTCGTCGGCGCCTGGTTGCCGATCGCCGCGATCCGGCTGCCGCCGGCGCCTTGAGCTGCAGCTCCTCGAGCACAGCGCCGGCCGCGACGTCACCAGCGACTGGTTACCGATCGCTGCAGATCCGGCTGCCACGGCCGTCCGCCGGCGCCTTCAGCTGCAGCAACTGCTCGAGCGCCGCGCCGTCCGCGACGTCGCAGGCACCTGGTTGCCGATCGCTGCAGATCCGGCTGCCGCGGCCGGCTGCCGCCGGCGCCTTCGGCTGCAGCTCCTCGAGCACAGCGCCGGCCGCGACGTCGCCAGCGACTGGTTACCGATCGCTGCAGATCCGGATGACGCGGCCGGCTGCCGCCGGCGCCTTCAGCTGCAGCAGCTCGAGCGCCGCGCCGGCCGCGACGTCGCTGGCACCTTGTTGCCGATCGCTGCAGATCCGGCTGCCGCGGCCGGCTGCCGCCGGCACCTTCAGCTGCAGCTGCTCGAGCGGCGCGCCGGCCGCGACGTCGCTGGCACCTTGTTGCCGATCGCTGCAGATCCGGCTGCCGCGGCCGGCTGCCGTCGGCGCCTTCAGCTGCAGCAGCTGCTCGAGCGGCGCGCCGGCCGCGACGTCGCTGGCACCTTGTTGCCGATCGCTGCAGATCCGGCTGACGCGGCCGGCTGCCGTCGGCGCCTTCAGCTGCAGCAGCTGCTCGAGCGCCACGCCGGCCGCGACGTCGCTGGCACCTGGTTACCGATCGCTGCAGATCCGGATGACGCGGCCGCTGCCGTCGGCGCCTTCAGCTGCAGCGGCTTCTCGAGCGCCGCGCCGGCCGCGACGTCGCTGGCACCCGGTTGCCGATCGCTGCAGATCCGGCTGCCGCCGGCGCCTTCAGCTGCAGCAACTGCTCGAGCGCCGCGCCGGCCTTGCCGTCGCTGGCACCTGGTTGCCGATCGCTGCAGATCCGGCTGACGCGGCCGGCTGCCGCCGGCGCCTTCAGCTGCAGCAGCTGCTCGAGCGCCGCGCCGGCCGCGACGTCGCTGGCACCTGGTTGCCGATCGCTGCAGATCCGGCTGCCGCCGGCGCCTTCAGCTGCAGCAACTGCTCGAGCGCCGCGCCGGCCTTGCCGTCGCTGGCACCTGGTTGCCGATCGCTGCAGATCCGGCTGACGCGGCCGGCTGCCGCCGGCGCCTGGTTTCTGATCGCTGCAGATCCGGATGCCACGGCCGTTCGCCAGCGCTTTCTTCAGCTGCAGCTCGAGTAAAGACGATGGAATGCGCTCAGGCAGAGACGCGGATCATAATTCTGATGAGGCGTTAGCGTTAGCCAAGGGGACATCCAGATCTGCAGACGATTGCTGGCAAGGTTCGCGAACGAAGTCGCTACCGCGTGGCGCACGAGGACCAGTTGCTCGGATTGCCAAGCACCATCTATGTCGCGGATGCGTGCAAAGGCTCGAGAGTCTGTCGCAAATGAGAGCGTTTGGAGCCGGCCCGGAGTGGTTGGAAGTGCCAGCGGTCGATTCCACGCGGAACTCGAGAAGCACATACCACATGAGTGCTGACGCACATCCTGGCACATCTTGAGCTGACTGTAATCAATGTCGTGACTAACTTTTTTCTAGTTTCTTATTTCCACCATATCAAGTACCAAAATATATACTAAAATAACTACTAAACTACACACCATTAACAACCTGAAATAACTAACTAAATAAAGCCTTACGGCAAAGACTTGGTATTTTATATATCCCCTTTTATATCGTCCCTCCGCGGCCGTCCTATTCCGGACCGTAGCAATCACTCCACAGACAAGGTACAAAAAAATATAGCTCTGCCCACCGCCCGACCGTCGCCGGCTCTGCCCACCGCCCGACCGTCGCCGGCTCTGCCCACCGCCCGACCGTCGCCGGCT
>NZ_JBHUJV010000002.1:582065-620415 GCF_042683485.1 Cohnella sp. GCM10020058 | reverse complement strand
TCGTTTTGGTTGGCTAACCTTAATTTCGAGAATGTGGGGAGGTACTCCTCTTTGGTGCGCCAAAAAAGTCAGTCGTAGCAAGGGGTTTGAATTATGAAATTGACTTTATTTGCAGGCATTACGGCGACAGAACAACGCGGGCGTGCATCACGAAGGATAATGAATGAGCGTAATATAGGTAACGACCCGGTCCGTATTGTTCCGGTAGGCGTGCGGCTGGTCCGCAGGGAAGCGAACGGCGTTGCCCGCACCGATCGCGTACGTCTCGCCGCCGACCTCGACGTCGAGCGAGCCGTCCGTCACGACGATATATTCCTCGACCTCTTCGTTGTGCGGCTCCGATTCGTGGCTGCAGCCCGGATCCATGCGGACCGCGTAAATCTCGAAGCCCTTGCGCTGGTCGTAGGGGAACATCGGGAACGAGCGGTAAGCGCCGTCTTCTTCTAAGAACGGCTCAATCTCGCCAATGTCGACGACCGTGACTTCCGCTTTCGTTTCTTCAATGAGCGACGTAAACGAAATTTTTAAGCCGTTGACGATTTTCCACAGCACGGAGATCGTCGGATTGGAGTCGCCTCGCTCGATCTGGCCGATCATCGCCTTGCTGACGCCCGTCAGCTCGGCTACCTGATCCAGGCTGAGGCCGCGCGATTTGCGAACGGCTTGCAGGTTCTTGCCGACTTTCTTATGAATCGCGTCCATCGTATCCACCTAAGTCCCGTTATTTTCTCTCCATTATACCGGACGCATGCTGAATATAAACCCCATATAATTTCATTGTGCAATATATAATACAATTGTATAATATGTTGTACATAGCGAATTTAACTCGATACGAGGGTGATGACCATGCGGGAGAAAACGATGCTTGGCCTGGTGAAAGCGAACCGGGGGCCGGGCGCGGCGCTTTTGGAGGTTCCGGTACCTGTCCCCGGGCCGGAGGAAATCTTGGTCCAAGTGAAGGCGTCTTCCATCTGCGGAACGGATATTCATATTTACAATTGGGATGCCTGGGCTGAGAGCGCTGTCGTCACGCCGAACGTTTTCGGGCACGAATTCGCCGGCGTCGTCGAGGCGGTCGGAGAGCGGGTCACCAACGTCAAGGTCGGGGACCGCGTCTCGGGCGAAGGGCACATCGTATGCGGCCACTGTAAAGCTTGCCGGACGGGGAACGGGCATGTCTGCGCCAACACGCGCAGCTTCGGCATCTCGGCGCCGGGGTGCTTCGCCAAATATGCGGTGCTGCCGGCCAGCAATGTCATTCACAATCGGACTGAGATGCCGTTCGAGCTCGCGTGCTTGCAGGATCCGCTCGGCAACGCCGTGCAGACCGTCCTCGCCGGCGATATCGTCGGCAGATCCGTTGCCGTCATCGGCACGGGCGCCATCGGCTTGATGGCGATCGCGGTGGCGCGCGCGTGCGGCGCGGGCAAGATCATCGCCGTCGACGTCCGCGCCAACCGGCTGGAGATGGCCAGGCGCATGGGCGCCGATGCGCTCGTCAACAGCGCAGAGACGCCCATGGCCGAGGCGATCCGCGGGCTCACGGACGGCGAAGGCGCCGAGGTCGTGCTCGAGATGTCCGGCCACCCGGCGGCCATCCGCGGCGGGTTCGAGGCGGCTGCGAATGCGGGCCGCATCTCGCTGCTCGGCATCCCGACGGACGACGTGCCGCTCGATCTGGCGCGTCATCTGATTTTCAAAGGCATCAGCGTTCACGGCATTACCGGCCGCCGCATGTACGAAACGTGGTACCAAATGAAGGGGCTGCTCGATTCGGGGACGCTGCGGCTGGATGGGCTGGTCACGCATACATTTACGCTGGATCGCTATGAAGAGGCGTTCGAGCTGGTGAAGTCGGGCAATTGCGGCAAGGTCGTATTTACGCATAGTTAATCATAGAAGCGAACGACGGAAGGAGTCGACGAATCAACGATGGCAAACCTGGACTTTTTATCGAAGGAGCTCGAGCAGCTCCGGACCGACGGCCGGTATCGGCCGCTGACGGAATGGGAGGGCGGATCGGGCAGCTGGATGACGCTCGGCGGACGCCGGGTGCTGCAGATGTCCTCCAATAACTACCTGGGCTTGACCGCGCATCCGGAGCTGAAGCGCGCCGCGATCGAAGCGATCGAAAAATACGGCGTCGGCAGCGGCTCCGTCCGTACGATCGCCGGCACGCTCGACATTCACGGAGAGCTCGAACGTGCGCTGGCCGCGTTTAAAGGCACGGAGGCAACGCTGGTATTCCAATCCGGGTTCACGACGAACCAGGGCATCCTCGGGTCGATCCTGGGGCCGGACGACGTCGTTATCAGCGACGAGCTCAACCATGCCAGCATCATCGACGGCATCCGGCTGACCAAGGCGAGCCGCAAAGTATACGCGCACAAGAATCTCGACCAGCTGGAGCAGGCGCTCAAGGAGAGTGCATCCTACCGCGCCCGCGTCGTCGTCACCGACGGCGTGTTCAGCATGGACGGCGACATCGCGCCGCTGCCGGCCATCGTCGAACTCGCGGAGCGGTACGACGCGGTCGTTTACGTCGACGATGCGCATGCCAGCGGCGTCCTCGGACGCAACGGCAAAGGCTCGACCGATCACTTTGGCTTGCACGGCCGTGTGCATATCCAGGTCGGCACGCTGTCCAAGGCGATCGGCGTATCGGGCGGCTACATGGCGGGCTCCGCGCTGCTCAAGGATTATTTGATCCACAAAGCGCGCTCGTTCTTGTTCAGCACGTCGCAGACGCCGGCCGTCGCAGCCTCGTGCTTGGCCGCGGTGAGGGTGCTCGGGCGCAGCCCGGAGCTGATCGAGCGGCTGTGGAGCAACGCGAATTATTGCCGGGAGAAGCTGCTCGCCCTCGGCTTCGACACGGGTATGAGCGAGACGCCGATCATTCCGATCATCGTAGGATCGCCTGCGGACACGATGTGGTTCTCCGACGCGCTGCTCGCCGAAGGCGTCTATGCACAGGGCATCGTCTACCCGACCGTGGCGATGGACAAGGGGAGAGTCAGACTGATCGTGACGGCTTCCCATACGCGGGAGGATCTGGACTTCGCGCTGGACGTGCTGGCCCGGACGGGGCGAGCGGCGGGGCTGATCTGAGCCGAATCTTCGCGTCATCATGTTGCCGAAGGCTGCCGCAGACGGGCCGCCCAACACATTTAAACGAGAGCCCTTGTCTCTCCTGCTTGCAGCGGGAGGCAAGGGCTTTTTACGTTTTATTGGCGGAAACGGCCTCAACTTGTCGCCCGATCGCTATACTGAGAGAATGGCGAAGACTGCTGATGAACGAGGAGCGTGAGTTGGATGAAAGAAAATAAATACGACGATGACGGTTTTTTTGAAAATTACAGCCGGATGCCGAGATCTGTCGGCGGCTTGGAGGCGGCAGGAGAGTGGATGGAGCTTCGGTCGATGCTTCCGGAGCTGGCGGACAAGCGTGTTCTGGACCTCGGCTGCGGCTACGGCTGGCACTGCAGGTACGCGCGGGAGCAGGGGGCGCGATCCGTCATCGGCGTCGATCTGTCGGAAAAGATGCTGGCGCGGGCGCGGGAGATGACCGACGACTCCGCAATCTCTTATGTGCAGAGCGGAATCGAGGACGTTGAATTCGCGGAAGGCGCGTTCGACGTCGTGCTCAGCTCGCTGGCGCTCCACTACGTGGCGGACTTCGGCGAGATCTGCCGGGGCGTGCACCGCAGTCTGTCGACGGGCGGAGTCTTCGTGTTTACAGTCGAGCATCCGACTTTTACGGCCTTGGAGGCGCAGGATTGGCATTACGGTCCGGACGGGGAAAAGCTGCACTGGCCGCTCGACCGCTATCACGAGGAAGGGCGACGGCTTGCGAAATTTCTGGGGCACGACGTCGTGAAGTACCACCGGACCGTCGCCGGCTACCTGAATCCCCTGATTGAAGCAGGCTTCCGCGCGGATCGATTGTCCGAGCTCAAGCCGACGTCCGACATGCTCACTCAGCATCCCGATTGGGCGGACGAGGTGCGCCGCCCGATGTTCCTCTTGGTCGCGGCGACCAAAGCGTGATCCGCCATCGTTCGCAGCCTAACCTTTAACCAACCGCCAATCACGAACCGCTAGCCGCCAGCCGCCAATCGTCCGCAAACGGGGAGTCATAACCGCGTGTCCAGCTTCACATTTTTAAGCTCATGTAGACGATATACTACCAATTTGTACGATATCATCACGGAGCGTTCGTTCTGCACGGAACATATCGCTATTTATGATAAAGGGTCGGCCGGCTGGCGCCCGCTTGCCTGACCGGCTGGTCCCCGATACGAACAGCGATGCCTTGCGAACGAGCTTCGGTATCGATGGCGGTGGCTGTGCTTTCTTTCTCGCCCGGACTCAGCGCTTCCTTTACCGAGTGAGCGATCGTGTGCAGCACGTCGCCTACTTCGTGCGTCGTCTCGAGCAGCGGATCGACGGTATTGATGCGTCCCTTAACGTCCTTAACGGTACGGTTAACGGTATGAATTAATGCAGTCGCCTCGTGCGTGGCCTGGAGGGCGGATGTCTTGACGTCGACCAGCGTGCGGTTGGCTTCATCGAGGGTCGCCATCGTCTTCTTCATCGTCTTGACGGCGTAGAGGACGAAGACGGACAGGGAGACGGAAGCCAGCGCCGCGCTTTTGCCGCGCATCGGTCACACCTCCCGGGATTCGTGGGGAATGACGAATTCCTTCACGGGCGTCTGCACTTCGCCATCTTTGGCGCTAATATAGACGCGCATTTCGTCGGCAGGCTCAGGCACGGCATCCGGCAGCGGAGGCTGCTCGAACGAGACGGCGTTGGAGCGCGGCTCTATGGCGCCGAATGCCTGGAAAATGCTCTCCACATGCGAGCGGTTCTCGGCACCGGTCTTCACGATGACGAGCAGATGGTCCTGCTCGACCAATGTCTTGTAGATCTCCGCCTCGCGGTCCGGGATTCCGAGACCGACGAGACCGCCGATGAGCGTGCCCGTGCTTCCGCCGACAGCTGCGCCCGCAATGACCGTCGCGATCGGTCCGGCCGCGAGCAGCGGACCGAGACCCGGAATGAACAGCAGGCCGGCCGTGGCGAGGAGTCCCGCGGTTCCGCCGAGAAAGGCGCCCGCTACGCCGCCCGTAACCATGCCTTCCGCGCTGTTCGTGCCTGTGACCGTGTCCACGTGATGGACAGCTTCGCGTTTATGGCTGACAACGGAGATATCGTCCTTGCTCCAGCCTGCCGCTTTCAACGCTTCGATCGCGCCAATGACGTCCTGTTCATTTCTAAACGTTCCAACGACTGGTGTAAGCATCGCAATCGCCTCCATGCTGTTTTTTTCGCTGGCCGCGCCAGCTGAATACTGATACTTCACCAAGTTGGAACTGGAAATAACAGGGGGGACAAGCGGTGGGCGAACTTTATTTTCGGAGGCTTGTCCGTCGAAGGGGTTGTCTGTATTTGCGCGGAGAGGGGGCCAGTCGCCTGCACTAGGAGAGGCGATGCGGATTCGCGGGGCCTCCCGAGACCAATCGCCTGCACAAGGAGAGGCGATGCGGGTTCGCGGGGCCTCCCGAGACCAATCGCCTGCACTAGGAGAGGCGATACGGGTTCGCGGGGCCTCTCGAGACCAATCCCCTGCACTAGGAGAGGCGATACGGGTTCGCGGGGCCTCCCGAGACCAATCGCCTGCACTAGGAGAGGCGATACGGGTTCGCGGGGCCTCTCGAGACCAATCGCCTGCACTAGGAGAGGCGATACGGGTTCGCGGGGCCTCTCGAGACCAATCCCCTGCACTACGAAAGGCGATGCGGGCTCAGAGGTCCGGCCCCGGCCAATCGCCTGCACTACGAGAGGCGACACGCGTCGTATCCCCCAATTACGCAGAAAACCCAAAGAACCCGCCCTCACTCTCGGCAGGTTCTTTGGGTTAAACGATCTCAACGCTAACTAGCTGTCTTTTGGCTTCCGCCCGCGTCTGCCCGGCTGCTTGGGCTGGTTCGGCTCGCCAGGGGCTTCTGCGGAAGTAGCCGGTACGGTCGCTTCGGTCGTATCCGTCTTCCGCGTAGCCCGCGGCCTTCCGGCCGTCTTTCGGGCAGCGGGCGCAGCGGCTTTCTCGACAGCTTCCGCCGGCTTGGCATCCGCAGCGGCTTCGAGGCCGACATTTAATGCCTTGCCGTCCGCCGCCTTCCTGCGCCCCCTCGCCGGCTTGTCGCTTCCGGTTCCTCCGGCGGCAACCGCCGCGGGTTTTTCATCCGCAGCGGAATCGAGGCCGACATTTAATGTCTCGCCGTCCGCCGCCTTCCTGCGCCCTCTCGCCGGCTTGCCTTCGCCGGCTGCTCCGCCTTCATCGGCCAGTTGTCCAGCCGCCGCCTTCCTGCGACCTCTCGCCGGCTTGACGGCAGCTACCGCTGCGCCAGCCGCCGGCTTGCCATCGGCAGCTTCCACGCCGACTTGCGCCGTCTCGCTTTCCGCAGCATCCTCGCGATTCGCAGCGTCGCCGCCAGCCTCCGAAAGCCCGTCATCCGCAGCGTCACTGCCAGCGTCGCTACCCGCAGCGTCGCCGCCAGCCTCCGCAACTTCGTCCTCCGCAGTTTCTCCGCCAGTCTCAGCCGCCTGGTCATCCGCAGCTTCCTCATTCTCATCCTTATCGGCGGAATCAGCGGATTTCTGCCGCTCGTCCTCGGCGTGGCCCTTGGCTTCCTTGCGCTTGGCCGCCGCCAGTTTGGCACGCGTCTCTGCGTCCAGATCCAGTTCTCCGAAACGCTCGATGTCGATCTTCGGATAAGCGAGATCCAACGACTCGAACGCCTCCGTAATGATTTTCAGCACGCGATAATCGCGGTACCAGCGCTTGTCCGCAGGGACGATATACCACGGATTGCGCTTCGTGCCGGTCGCCTCGAAGACATCTTCGTAGGCGCGGACGTACGCATCCCAATGCTGCCGTTCCTTCAGATCGCTCGGATCGAACTTCCACAGCTTCTCGGGCCGGGTCAGCCGGTCGTGCAGCTTTTCCAGCTGAAATTCTTTGGAGATGTGAAGGAAAATCTTGATGACCAGCACGCCGCTGTCCGCCAGCAGCTTTTCAAAGTTTTTAATATGTTCGAGGCGGCGCGCCGTCTCTTTTTTGTCGATAATGCCATGAACGCGGGTGATCAGCACTTCTTCGTAATAAGAGCGGTTAAAGGAGGCGATGTATCCCTTTTGCGGAATCAGCTTGTGGGTTCGCCACAAGAAGTCGTGGGAGGCTTCCTCCGAGGTCGGCGTCTTGAAGCTCTCGGCGCGATAGCCTTGCGGATTAAGCGCGGACAACACCTTTTTCACCGTGCCGTCCTTGCCGCTGCAGTCCATCCCCTGGAACACGATCAGTACGCCGTTCGATCGGCTTGCATACAGCTTTTCCTGCGCTTCCTGCAGTCTGTCGCGAAGATCCTCGATCTCCGCTTCCACCTGTTCCTTGCTCTCGATATCGCCCGTATCGCCGGGGTCGAAATCCTTCAGGGAAACGTGACGCTTGCGGTCAAGCCTGGTGCGGTCGGCCATGCGCTCTCCTCCGATTCTCGCTCGATTGTACGTCTGACCTGGTGCTCGTTTCTACAATTATATCACTCCTCGCGGTAAAATTATAAACATGTCGATCGTGCCGGCTGAGGCTGTATCAAAAGGGAAGCGCGTGGTATGATTTGGCGAAAAAAATTTGCGGACGGTGTCGATCCGGTCGTCTGGCGTTCGTCGTGTATATGAAAGCGAAGGAGCGACAGTCGAAAAAGGCTGCGGTTCCTATCCAAAGGAGGAAAAAACATGCGGTTTATGATGATCGTCAAAGGCACGTCGGATTCGGAAGCGGGCGTTATGCCTAGCGAAGAGCTGGTGGCGGCGATGCAGCGGTACAATGAGGAGCTCGCCAAGGCAGGCGTCTTGGTAGCCGCAGACGGACTTCATCCTACCTCGGGAGGCATTCGAATCTCTTATCCGGAGCCGGGCGGTAAACCAAAGATTACGGACGGACCGTTCACCGAGGCGAAGGAGATTATCGCGGGATTTACGATGATTGAGGTGAAGTCCAAGGAAGAAGCGGTCGAGTGGGCGCTCCGCATGCCGGATCCGCACGGGTACGGGCAAGGCCAGATCGAGCTTCGCCAGATCTTCGACATGACGGACTTGACGCAGGATCCGGAAATGCTGGCTAAAGAGCAGGCGCTGCGCGAGCAGCTTGAAGGGCCGCGCCGGACATGAGCGACCGGGCCGCGCATCGCGCGATCGACGCCGTCTGGCGCATCGAATCGGCCAAGCTGATCGCGCGCCTGGCGACGATGGTGCGCGATGTCGGCCTTGCGGAGGACCTGGCGCAGGACGCGCTCTTGATCGCGCTAGAACGGTGGCCGGAGACGGGCATCCCGGACAACCCGGGGGCCTGGCTCATGACGACGGCGAAGCGCCGGGCGATCGATGTACTGCGGAGAAACAAGCTGCGCGACCGCAAATACGAGGAGTACGGCCGCGCCGGCGCGCTCTATACGGAGGACGACGTGGAGGCGGCGACGGGCGAGATCGGCGACGAGCTTCTTCGCCTCATTTTCGCGACCTGCCACCCGTCGCTGTCGCGGGAAGCGCGCGTCGCGCTGACCTTGCGGCTGCTGGGCGGCCTGACGACGGAGGAGATCGCGCACGCGTATCTCGTCCCCGAGCCGACCGTCGCGCAGCGGATCGTCCGGGCGAAGAAGACGCTCGGCGCGTCGCGCGTGAAGCTGGACGTGCCCGAGGGCCGCGAGCTTGAGGAGCGCCTCTCTTCGGTGCTTGAGGTCGTCTACCTCATGTACAACGAGGGATACTCGGCCACGGCGGGCGGGAGCTGGATCCGGCCGATGCTCTGTCAGGAAGCGCTGCGTCTCGGCCGGATGCTGGCGGAGGTCGTGCCGCGGGAGCCCGAGGTTCTCGGCTTGGTCGCCCTGATGGAGATCCAGTCGTCGCGCTTCAAGACGCGCATAGGTCCGTCCGGCGAGCCGATTCTGCTTATGGACCAGAATCGCGCGCTGTGGGACAGGCTCCTGATCCGCCGCGGATTGGCCGCGCTCGAGCGCGCGCGGAGCTTGGGCCGTCCGCTCGGGCCGTACGCGCTGCAGGCCGCGATCGCCGCCTGCCATGCGCAGGCGCCGACTGCCGGCGACACCGACTGGGCACGGATCGCCGCGCTCTATGAGGCGCTCTCGCGGGCGGCGCCTTCGCCGATCGTCGAGCTGAACCGCGCCGTCGCGATCGCGATGGCGTTCGGACCTGCGGTCGGGCTGCAGATCGTCGACCGGTTGGCGGAAGAGCCCGCCCTAAAGGACTACTACTTGCTGCCGAGCGTACGCGGGGATCTGCTCGCGAAGCTCGGGCGCATGGAGGAGGCGCGTGCGGCATTCGAACGGGCTGCCTCCATGACGCAGAACTTGCCGGAGCAGGCGCTGATGCGCAGGCGCGCGGCGGAATGCGCGGAGCGAAGTGCCGGAGATGCGGACGGAGAGCTGTGAGCGTGCGTTTGACGTCGATAAGTTCGGACGAAAAGCTGCGAAAATAAGAAGCGGGGAATGGAATTTGACGAAAAGCGACTTGAACCAGGCGGCCTATGCCGTATCCAAAGAGGGAACGCGGATCGCTTACGATACGATCGGCCAAGGGCCGGCGGTGATTTTGGTCGGGGGCGCGTTCAGCTACAGAACGTTTCCGGGCTTGCAGAAGCTGGCTCGCCTCCTCGCCTCAAACTTTACGACGCTGGCGGTCGGCGGGGCCAAGAGCCCGGCTGCGCTCCGGGAGGCGGTGCGGCAGGTAGGCCTGGCCGTGCCTCATGGGGAGTCCCGCCTGCTCCCGGGTCAAAATCACAATGTATCGATGGACGCGCTCGCGCCGGTGCTGAAGTCGTTTTTCCTTGCTTGAGTTCGCTTGAGCTTGATGGATATAAACAAGGAGGGATGCGCGCATGCGATTCATGATCCTGATCAAGGCGAACGCGCGCTTCGAAGCCGGGATCGAGCCGGCGGACGACCGGGCCGCCGCGTTCGCGGCCTACAGCCGGGAGATGAGGGAGGCGGGCGTCCTGATCGAGTCGGCGACCCTGCTGCCGAGCGCCGAAGGGCTCCGGCTGGCCTATCCCGAGACGGGCAGTCTGCCGGCGATAACGGCCGGGCCGTTCGACGGCTCGGAAGGGCAGGTCGCAGGCTACATGCTGCTTGAAGCCGAATCGGAACGGGAGGCATACGCCTGGGCTGCAGGGATGCCCGACCCTTACGGCTTCGGGGAAGGCGGGATCGAGCTGCGGCGGCTCCGCGAGACGGTCGGGGTGCAGGTTGCCGGCGGCTCGAGTCCGATCGAAGCCGACCTGCGCGATCAGCTCGGCGCTTTAAGGAGCTTGCACGGTTAAACGCAAACAATTAGCACGAAAAACAACTTAAAAGGAGCTAAAAACATGAACCCTGAAATCACGCAATTCATCGCCGACCTCAAAGAACCCTGGCAAGCCGAGCGCTGCCAGGCGCTGCGGGAGCTCACCCTGCAGACGATTCCGGACGCAATCGAGCGCATGCAGTACAAAAAGCCGCATTACTTAAAAAACGGCAAGTATGCCGCCGTCATCTCGACATCCAAGGACGCGGTGAGCTACACCATTTTTAACGCCGAGGGCATCGCGTTTCCCGAAGGCGCCTGGAGCGGTCCGCCCGAGCGCAAGACGATCAAGATCGGGAAGTCGCAGGACGTCGACAAGGAAGAAGTGGCGGATTTGCTCAAGCAAGCTTCAGCTTCGCTGTAAACGGCAGCGTCCATTTTGATCGTTGACAGCTCTTCCATTTTTGTACATAATTGAATTAATGAATGAAACGGGGAAGCGCCCCGTCAGAGCCGAACACGAACCGTGTCGCTTTGACGGGGCTTTTCTGTCAGGAGGATGCGGGATGGATAAAAAGAAGCGACCGGAGGAGCGGGTCGGCGAGCAGCAGGTTACCTACGACATTTATGCCGCGATGCCGGACGACGGCCTGCGCTACGAAGTGCTGGACGGCTCGCTGGAGCTGATGTCGCCGGGACCGAACATCCCGCATCAGATTTTGAGTTTTAATTTACAATCGACGATGGCAGGCAGTTGCAAACCCGAATATCTCATTTTATATGCGCCGCTTGATGTCATTCTCAGTCCTACGAACGTGGTACAGCCCGACCTGATCTTCATTCATCCGGAACGCGCCAACATTGTAACCAAGCGGGGCATCGAAGGTCCGCCGGACCTCGTCGTCGAGATTTTGTCGCCCGGCTCTCGTCATCGGGACCGGGTCCGCAAGCTGCGAATTTACGAACGCCACGGCGTGTCGGAGTATTGGATCCTGGATCCGGTCGCCCAGACCCTGGAGCAGCATTTGCTGTCGGGCGAGCGCTACGAATTGAACTGCGTTTACGAAGGCGAAGACACGGTAACGTCGGACAGGCTGCCCTGCGTGTCGTTCACGGTCGCCGGATTGTTCGACGATCCGACCCTGCAGCGTCTGATGTCCTCGAACTGACCTGAATCGTCTGGATTGCAGAAAAAGACAGCTCGCGGCCTTGGCGGCCCGATCGAGCTGTCTTTTGTATGCCTGCTTATCCGGCGATGCTGTCGGGGATGCGCCTGCCGGCAATCGCCGGGGCCGCTGTTACGTCCGTCTTTTCCTGCTGCGCGACGAGCTGCCTGAGCTCGGACACGAGATTGTCGAGACGGCCGTAATCGTCGACGATGCTGCCGATCTTGCCGTTCTGGCTCTCCAGACTGGCGCTTACTTCTTCGAGCGAAGACATATTCCGCTCCGCGGCGGCCGCGATCCGGTCGGAGCTGCCGGCGATGCCCGAGTACTGGCTGCGAACCCGCTCGGCCGACCGGTACGCGAGCTCAGCCTGCTCCTTGACCTGCTCGCTGTTGCGAGAGATGTCGGCGATGATCTGCGTGACCTGAAGACTCGCGGCATGGCTCGCCGCGACGGCGGATTCTCCGCGCAGCACCTGACGGCTGACGGCTTCGATCTGCGACCTGATCGTCTCGAGAATGGACGAGATCTCGCCGGTCGCCTGCCGCGAGTGGTCAGCCAGCTTGCGTACTTCGCTGGATACGACCGCGAAGCCCTTGCCGTGCTCGCCGGCTCTGGCCGCTTCGATCGCGGCATTCAGCGACAGCAGGTTCGTCTGGTTCGCGATATCGCCGATTGTCACGATGATCGAGCTGACGCGCTCGTTCTGATCGTGCAGCGTCTCCATCAGTGTACCGTCTCGCCGATAATCGCGCGTACGCCCTCTACCTCGGCTGACAGCGCGGAGATCTCGCCGCCCCCGGCATGCGTCAGCTCCGCGGTCTCGGTCGAGTATTCGCGCAGCCGCTGCGTCCCCTCCGCCAGCTCGGAGATGAACGCTTCAACCTCCTGTACGGAGCGGGATACGCCGATGACATCGTAGCTCTGGTTTTCCATTTCGGACGTCATCGACTGGAAGGCGCCGGTCACCTCGCGGGAGATCTTGCCGGTGAGCTGCACGTCTTCCTTCTGGCTCGCGCTGAAGCCGCTGAGCAGCTGGATCGAGGAGTCCAGCTTGTGCACCAGCCGGTCGGACAGCTCCTTGGCAACGGCGGTCTGCCGATGCTCGTCCGCGATCTGCCGCTGAAGGCGTTCGCCGAACCGCGCGGATGCGGCCAGCGCGACCGTCAGGAAAATGAGATACATGTACAAGTAGAGCAGTGAGTCGTTCGGAAACAAGTTGGTTCCAAGCTTTGGATCGAGAAATACATAAGTCGTCGTCGCCAAGCCAAGGACGCCCGCGAGGAGGATGGGCTTGTAATTCGCATACAGCGTCATCAACGCGACGTTGACGTAGACCAAAAAGTACGTGCTCACGATCGGATTCGGGTCCGCCACGATGAGCAGCAGCGTAATTAAGGACAGAATAACGGGCACCAGATACATGACATAGTCGCTTAAAATCCGCTTGTAAGTCAGCAGCGTCGCGAGTCCGCACATAACCGTGCCCCCGACCAGCAGAATCAGCAGCATCCGGACGGGCAGCGCCGCGCTCAAGTCAGCCAGGATGCCAAGGGCGAGCATGCCCCACAAAATTTTGACGTACAATCTGTTTCTTCGATCCAATATCGTCAATTCGTTCATAGAGACCGCCTTCGTCGTTTAGGATTTGGTCAGCGCGAGTTCGGTGCGTGCGGCAAGCTCGTTGTCTTCCAGGGTGTCAAGCCGCAACCAGTCGTAATTCTCCGGCCGCTCGTACATCGCCTTCATGTCGAAGACGACCGGGATAACCGTGTCGCCCTTGTAGAACGCCGCATCGCCCGCTTTTTCCATCGGGATGCGGTACGTGATACGCAGCGCGCGGTAGAACACCGGCTCGAGCAAAGACAAGTAATAGTGATACCCGTTGGCGCGGGCGAAGCCGACGGCCACCGTCAGCAACTCGGACAGGTAGGCGCCTCTGTGCGCCTTGAGCAGCGCGATCTTGTCGATCTCGGCCACCTTTGCCGGATCGGCTGCAACCCGTTCGTGCCGTTCGAACGGCGCGACCGAATCCAGTGCGCTCTCTCCCGGACGGTAGGGCTTAATCTCCGCGGTACCTACGGCCTCGCCCTGCGGCGTGACGGCCAGGTACCTGCCCAGGTGCCGATCCGAAAATTCGAATTCAAAGCCTTTCTCGCGCCAGACGGTCATCCAGACGAAGTTAAAAAGCGCGGTCACCATTTCGTTTTGCACCTTTTTGATCATGTACGGTCACTCCCGCTCCTAGGGAAATCCTTTTCTCTTTTTCTGTGTCTCTCACTGTGGGCTTCCGACCGCTACGGTTTTATCTCCGTCCTCGTCTCCGTGCTGCTCTCCGTTATACCGCCTCCTGTTTGCTTGGTTACTTTTGATGTCGGTCGATTTTGGAAGGAAATGAATACCTATTCTCTATTTTAAGTTTATAGGATTACTTGGTTATATGCAAAATGAAATTTACTTCATCTCGATTTTACAATTCGGACATAAGCCGAAAACACGCGCTTAACGAATTCATTCTAGTATAGGTTTGTATACTAAATGTGGAGGGGAAACGATGAAACTTCGAGACAAAAAATTGTTTAAGGCAACGCTGGCCGGTACGATGACGGCAGCCATTCTGACTGCCAGCGCCGTCACCGCTCAAACGCAGGACCGCGCGGACGCTGCATCCCCTCAAACGCAAAATGTCATCTTGTTCGTCGGAGACGGCATGGGCGCCGCGCAGCGCGATGCCATCCGCTTGGCGACAGTCGGCGAAAAGGGCAATCTGGCGATGGATGCCATGCCTTACGTCGGATTGATTCATACGAGCTCCACGGTGCCGGTCACGGATTCGGCAGCCTCGGCGACCGCCTATGCCAGCGGCGTTAAAACTTACAACGGCGCGATCGGCATGGACGCCAACAAAAAATCGGTCAAGACGATCATGGAATACGCCAAGGATAAAGGCAAATCGACCGGCGTGGTCACGACCAGCCAAGTTACCGACGCTACCGGCGCGGCCTTCGGCGCGCACGTCGAAGACCGCTCCAAGCAGAGCGACATCGCGCTGCAATATTTGACCAAGAGCAAGATCGACGTCATCCTCGGCGGCGGGGAAGACTTCTGGTATCCTGCGGGCAACCCTGGCAAGTTCAAGGACGAGCCTGCCGAGGATCCGTCGGAGAAGAGCAAGGGCACGCAAGGCAATCTGATCGACAAAGCCAAAGCGCTCGGCTACAGCTACGTCTCAAACAAGACGGATCTGCAAAAAGCGAAGGGCGGCAAGCTGCTCGGCCTGTTCTCCAATGAAGAAATGTTCCAGCAAAAGCCGGAGGGCGAAGGGGACATCTACAATCCGATCGTCTCTCTGCCCGAGATGACCAAGAAGGCGATCGACACGCTGTCCGCCAATAAGAAAGGCTTCTTCCTGATGGTAGAAGAGGAAGGCACGGACGAGTTCGCACACCAGAACAACGCCAAGATGACGATCAAGGCCGGCCAGCAGCTGGATCAGGCCGTTCAGGTCGCCAAGGACTTCGCCAAGAAACATCCGGAAACGCTCGTGCTCGTGCTCGCGGACCATGAGACCGGCGGATTCTCGATCGAGGAAGCGACCGCGGACGACGAGTCGGGCGACGGCATTTCCAAGGAAGACGGACCGTTCCAAATCGTGGGCTCCGACCATAACTTCGTCGTCGACTGGACGACGTCGGGCCACACGGCGGTCGACGTTCCGATCACCGCAATGGGCCGCAACGCCCAGCTTTTCACCGGCATTTACGAGAACACGGAAGTGTTCACGAAGCTCAAGCAAGCGCTGGGGATTAAGGGCAAATAAGCTTCTCGTCGGCGGGATCCAGCCAGAATGAATGAACCGAGATAGGGCTGAAAAGGCCTTATCGACGGCCGGAGACAGCCAGAGTCGGCCGAGATCGCGCCTAAATGAACTTATCGGTCCCGAACGGCGCCCGCCCCACACGCGAAACATAAAGAGACTCCGTCTCCCGGCACAACGGGAAACGGAGTCTCTTTTATCAGTCGGCGATTAAGCGTTCGCCGACTTTGTCCAGTTGTAGAGTATTTGCGCCGCTTCGGCGCGGGTTGCCGTCTGCGACGGCGCGATGACCGTGTCGGACTTGCCGCTCATCAATCCGAGCTGCACGAGCGCGTTCATTTGCGTTTTCGCCCAGGCGTGGATCTCGCCGTTGTCCTTGAAGCCGGCCAGCGCATTGTTCGCGCCGTCCGTCGCGGCATTCGAGCCGGACGCTTTTAACGCGTTGTAAATCATGACGGCCATTTCTTCTCTGGTGATCGTAGCGTTCGGTGCGAACAGCGCGTCGCTCTTGCCCTTCACGATGCCATGCTGATAGGCAGCGGAGACAGGTGCGGCGTACCAAGTGCCCGCTGCGATATCGGAGAACGGATTCGCCGCGCTTGCATCGGCCTCCAGACCGAGCGTACGAACGATCAGCGCCGCGAATTCGGCGCGTGTAATGCGCTGTGCGGGAGCGAATCGATCCGCCGTGATGCCTGTAATGATTTGTTTGGCCGACAGCACCTGGATCGCTCTGTTCGACCAGTGTCCGGCCGGTACGTCGCCGAACGTTTTGGAGAGCGTCATGACGCCGTACTTGCTAAAGTGGGAGAGCTCGGTGGACACAGTGCCCGTAGCCGCATCCCATTTGCCGCCCATGTATTGCGCTTGGCCGTTCGCATCCAAGTAGTAGATGCCGGTCAGTTCCGGATCTGCATTCGGGTCGACCTTCAGCTGCAGCTTCACCGGCTTGGAGAAAGACTGCCCGAGCGGCAGCGTCGATCCGCTTTCCAACTGCGCAGTCAGCGCCAGGTCGACGATCTCGCCCGCTGCACGCAGCGCGCCTCCTAGCTGTGCGCCGCCTTTTTGAAGGAACGACGCTTGATCCGCTTCAGAGATCGGCTTGATGACCAGGATCAGCGATTTCACTTTATCCGTGCCGGCGGCCGCCTGGAATTGAACCAGGTTTTCGTAAGGGATGAACAGCTTGCTGCCGTTCTTGGCGGTGAGCTGCAAATCCGATTTTCCGTCGATCGCGGCCTGTACGTTAGACGCCGCCGCCGTGACCGTCTCTCCGTCGGTTTTCACGGGATCGGTCGGTGTGGTGACGGTACCGCCGTTGTTGCCGCCGTTGTTATCGCCGCCGCCGTTATCGCCGCCGCCGTTATCGCCGCCGCCGTTGTCGGCGCCAGGATTGTACTGCACCTGCCCGAGCTCGTACGTGCGATCCAGCAGCGTCGCCTTCAAGACGATCTTGTAGGAACCGGTCTTTGCAAGCTGAGCCAGCGAGATCTCGCCGGTCTGCTCGGTCGCTGTACGGGTGCTTAGCTTGTCGCCGATGCTGGCGACCTTCTCGCCCGTCTCGTCGTAGATGTCGATGACGACCGGAATATCCAGCTGCGGGTCAGCTTCGACCAGGTATGGAGAGGCCGGGATATGATCCGCATAAGCGGCGATCGCATCCGTCGCCGCCACCTTATAGGCGGCTTTGACCGTCTCGCCGTCCTTGACGATCTCCAGCTTGCCGTTAAGTGCGCCGTCCGCCGCGTTCGAAGCCGAGAAATGCCGGCTGTGCTGAGCGAACGACAGGTCGATCGACTTGGTATAGAAGGCGCTGTCGTGCGCGCCGTCGCGGACTTCCGCATAGTGCGGCACGCCGTTTTCCATCAGATACTTATGCAGCGTATTGACCGGTACGTCGAACTTGTAGACGTCCAGATTGCCGGAATCCAGGAAGAGCGCGTAACGCTTGAGGGCGTCGAGCGGATATCCCTTCATGATGGCGACCGGATCAAGACCTTGCTGCACGTAGCTCAGCGCGCCCATGTGGCTCGCGACGGAGGAGAAAAGGTTCGGGAACAGCAGACCGATGGTGACGGAGCCGAAGCCGCCCATCGACACGCCGGTCGTACCTCTGTAGCGCGAGTCGTCGATCGTGCGGTAGTGGCCGTCGACGAACGGCACGAGATCCTTCACGACCATATCCTGCCACTTCACGCCGGTCGGGCCGGTGCCGTTGACCCACCAGCTCGTGCCGGAGGAATCGGGCATGACGACGATCATATCCTTCATCGAGCCGTTGGCGACGCCCTGGTTCAGGATCTGATCGATCTTGTCGATCTCGAACGATTCGCTGTCGCTGTTGAATTGGTGGAACAGGTAGACCGACGGATAACGCTTGTCGGGATCGCTCATATACGAAGGCGGCAGATAAATCCGGAACGTGACGTTCCGCTGCGCGCTTTCCGAGTAGAACGAAGTTTTGTAGAACAGCTTCTGATCGCCCGTTTCCTTGGGCGCGCCGTTCTCGAGCGCATAGTATTGCGAGACGGCGCCTTGCCGAATCGTCGTTTCCGTGCCGTCGTCCAGCGTACCCGAGACGGTCACTTGCGCCGTGTAAAGATAACGTCCGTCCAGCTCGAAGACATAAGGGCTTTGCACGGTCGTCTTGAGCGACTTGTACGCATCGAACCAGGCGGTCTTCTCCGCGATGGCCGCCAGCTTGTCGGCGCCTCCGTTAAAGTACCCGGCGGACAGCGTCGCCGAGTAAGCCTTGGCGTCCTTTTGCTCGATCGCGGCGAATTGGGACTGCGCCAGCGCCTTCACCGCGCCTACGATCTCATCGGAAGGCACCTTGGACGGCAGATTTTTAATCTTTTGCGCCGCCGCCTTGGTGTAGATGCCGATCGGGCCGGCGTACCAGCCGCCGCCGCCGTTCTGGTTGTACATCCGTACGGCGATCGTATTCGTCTCGCCGCGGCGCAGCAGATTGGACGGGATCGCATACTCCCGGGACGCGGCCCAGAACGAGCTCGTGTACGTGCCGTTGCTGAAGCCTGTCTCGCCGACCAATTGGCCGTTGATATAGGTCATGTCCGCGTCGTCGATCTTGCCCGCCATCAGCGTCAGATCGTCCATCGGGAAGTCTGCCGGAACGTCGAACTTTTTCACGTACCAAGCGGCGCCATAATAGTTGTTAAGGCCGCTGTAGCCGCCGAATCCGTCCGTCCACCAGTCCAGTCCGGGCTGTACGACGCTCCAGGCGGACGTATCCAGATTCACGTCGGCTCCATTAATAGAGGCTGTCGGGAACGTATCCTTCGTGAACTTCCAATCGCCGAGCAGATCGATCTGCGTATCTTCAGGCAGCGTGCCCGTCGGCGTGACGCGGATGAGCGGCTTCGTTCCGAGCGTGAAAGAGGTACCCAGGATTTTGGCATCCAGCGTCAAATTCGTGCTTTTCAGCGTGCCGAGCGCAGAGACCGGCAGGGTGAAGGAGCCGGTGAAGCTCGACTGGCTGGAGTTTTGAACGACATTGCCGAGGCTCGTATTCGCCGCGTACAGGACGGCCGAGCTGCCCGGATCCGTCACCTTGAGGCCGACGGTCAGGTTAAACGCGTTGTTGGCGCGGTTCTCGTACACCGAACGGGTGACCGAAGTACGGTTCAAATTGACGGTAAAGTTGACGTTGACCTTGGTGTCGTTCGTGCTGATCGCTTGCGGCGCCGCCGTGAAGGAACCGGTCAGCAGACCTTTGGCGAAGCTCGCGCTGTGCATCATGAACGAACGGTTCAGATAGGTCAAAAAGTAAGAGTTGTCATGACCGCCCGGACGCGTCTGGTAGCCGTGCGTGACATTGTTCGTACGGAAGTACGCGTGAATGTCGTTGGTGGAATTCGTCGCGTACGTCATCGGATCGTCCGTGCCGCCGTCCAGATAGTACTGATAGGTTTTGAGGGCGGCGGCCGTCTTGCCCTTCATCAGGGCGAGTGGTTGAAGACCGCCCACAGTGCGGTCGAGCGCGCCCATGTGGCTCGCGATCGAGCCGAACAGCTCGGGATGCCGCATGCCGAGGACGAAGGCGCCGAAGCCGCCCATCGATACGCCGCTGATTCCGCGGAAGGCGGGCAGGGCGATCGTCGGATAGCGCTGGTCGACGACGGGGATCAGATCGTTTACGATCAGGTCTTCCCAGCGTCCGCCGCTTTGATTGACGAACCAGCTGTCCGCGCTCGTATCCGGCATGACGACGATCATCTTCTGAATCGTGCCGTCGGCGGTCCATTGGTCGAGGCTGTCCTGAATGCGGTCGTCCTCGAACTCCTGGCTCGATTGGCCTTCTTCGTGAAGCATGTAGACGACCGGATAGCGTTGATTGCCGTTGTAATAGCCTTCCGGAAGATAGACGCGATAGGTCATTTCTTTGCCGAGGCTGGCAGAATAATAGCGGTCTACGTAAAAGCGGGGCTGCGCGTCGTTCGCCGCCGCCTGGGCGGATAGGGGCAATACGCCAATTAATACAAGCAGGGCGAGCGTCATCATCGACCATCTGCGCCATTGCCGAGTGCCGGATCTATTCAAGGGGAAAAGTCCTCCTTCAGAGGGTATGGGATAAGGTTGATTCGGTGCGGTAAAACGGGGTTGTGCGGCAATTCCTCCTGTCATTGATTTGTAAACGGTTCCAGTCGATGGCTCTACTCTAGTTTAATTTTAGTAAAAAATCAATTATTATTTTTACTTTGAGGTTCGGATTTTTAAAAATAGGATGCAAAATCGGGGAGATATCAGTAAGATAGGTGCATATCGCGTATGGCGGAGGCTCGAACGATCGCAAAAAAGACCGATCCGGCATCGGATTCGGTCTCGCGCGACATTTTTCAGTTAAATTTTAGCAGTGCTTTCCCTGACGATCAGACGGGTCGGCAGGACGATTTTTTTGCAGATCTCTCTTTTCGTTTCCAGCCTGTCGGCGAGCAGCCCGACCGCCGCCTCGCCCATATAATCGACGTGCACCTTGACGGTCGTGAGCGGCGGCTGAAGAAAGGCCGATATCGTGTTGTCGTTGAAGCCGACGACGGAGATGTCGCAAGGGACGCGCACGCCGGCTTCGTGCAGCATGCGCAGCGCGCCGGCCGCCATCGAATCGTTCTGGATTAAAAAAGCGGTGGGGCGACGTTCCTGCAGAAGCGCCTGCCGCATGAGACGGTATCCGTCCTCCGAGCTGAGCCGTTCCCCGACGCGGACGTGCTCCGGCCTGTACAAGCTCCGCTCCGCCAGCCAGTCGCGGCAAGCGTTCTCCCGGTCGTCGGGGACGAGGTGACCGCCGATAACCGTGCGGGCGCCGATATAGCCGATCTCGCGGTGCCCCATGTCGTACAGGTGCGCGAGCGCCTCGCCGACGGCTCTGCGCATGTCGATCACGACGGAGTCGAACCGGCTCTCGTCGGGCGACGAATCGACGATCACGCAGGCGTCCGACAGCGCCGACATGCGCTTGACGTCCTCCGGCCGGAAATGCCCGATCGCGATAACGCCGTCCAACGCTTGCGTCGTGTCGGAAGCGAGCCCATTCTCCCGGAGATAGAGCCGCGCCATCTCGAACCCGCGCGCCAGGCATTCCCGCTCGATGCTGAGCCGGATCGCCAGATAATAGGGATCGGCCATCTCTTCCAGATCCGAATACCAGCTGACGACGCCGACGCGGCATTTGCGGGCGGCCGCGCTCGCGCGCTCCCGCGGGGTCTTGTATCCGATCTCTTCGGCGATATCAAAAATGAGCTTGCGCTTGGTCTCCGCAATCGACAGCGTCGAATCCCCGTTCAGCACGCGGGACACGGCCGTGATCGATACGCCGACCCGCTCGGCTATCGCTTTCAGCGTCGCCATGCCATTTCTCCTTCCCCGGCGTCGAACGCCGCGAATCTACCGCTTGGAGCGGAACGACCGTACGTACATGCCAGATTTAAATATGCCAGACTTCCTAAGGTTTTACAAACGATTTGAGAGGGAGACAAGAGCGATGAGAACGGACAGATCGCGCAGATGGTTCGGCAATCAATTCATACGCAACAAGATTATGGCGATCTATCTGCCGTTGATCTTGATTCCGCTGCTGGCGCTCGGCATCGCCTCCAACCGGATTTATACGCAGTCGCTGGTCGAAAAGACGGTCAAGGGGGTCGGCGACAACTCGTCGCTGATCATCACGCGGATCAACGGGATCCTCGCGAACGCGCAGAGCTGCGCCAACATTCTCGCGATTAACCTGGACCGCACGATTCAAGGACAGGGCGCCGCCGAGGGCGGGGACGAACCGGACATCTCCGAGTCCGCGCGCATCCTGAACCAGCTCAGCTTTTCGATCCTCGTGTTTCCGGAGGTGCACAGCGCCGCATTCATCGATCTCCAGGGGCGGGTATACGCGACGGCGCCCGAGCTCGAACGCGGCGACGACGACCTGCTGCATACGGCGATTCTGGCGCGCATCGACGGGACGAGCGGGGAGAACCTCTGGTTTCCGATGGAGCGCAGGAACTACCTGACGCCCGCCCCCGGACAGGCGGTGCTGACGCTGGGCAAGCGCGTGTTCAACATCAATACGGGCAAGCCGATCGGATCGATCGTGCTGAACGTCCGGGAGGAGACGCTGTCGTCGGTATACCGGAGCATCGGCTCGTTCGGAGAGGGCGTCTTCTCCATTACCGACGACCGGGGGAACGTCATCTCCTCGCAGCAGGCGGAGGACCTGCTTCTGCCCGTGAAGGACGCGGCCTTGCGCAGCTGGATTGCAAGCGCTTCCGAGACGACGACGATCGGCCGCTTCGACGAAGGCAGGCTGCTCGTGGCGCGCTCCGATTTTTCATTTCTCGATTGGCAATTCATCGCGGCCGTCCCGTATGCTGCGCTGACCCACGACGTTCGCCAGGTGACGATGCTGATCGCGGTCATCGCCGGGATCTGCTGCCTGTTCGCGCTCCTCGGCGCCGGCATCCTGAACCGGCTGATCGCCATCCCGATCGTCCGTATGGCCCGCAGCATGAAGATGGTCAAGGAAGGAAATCTCGACATGCGGATCGGCGTCCGGACGAACGACGAGCTCGGCCTGCTCGCATCGGGCTTCAACACGATGATCGCGCGCATTCAGGACCTGCTCCAGCACGTGAAGATCGAGCAGCGCAAAAAGCGCGAATACGAGTTGGCCCTCATCCAGTCGCAGATCAAGCCGCATTTTTTGTACAACACGCTCGACGTCATCTACACGCTCTCGCAGATGGACCGGTCCAAGGACGTGCAGCGCACGACCAAGGCGCTGGCCGACTATTATCGCATCGTGTTGAGCAAAGGGAGCGAGCAGATCACGCTGGAGGAAGAACTCAGCGGACTGCGCGACTATCTGGCCATTCAGAAGATCCGCTATTCCGACGTCTTCGATTACCAGATCGACGTGGACAAGTCCCTGCTGCCCTGCGCCATGCTCAAGCTGACGCTGCAGCCGCTCGTCGAAAACGCGATCTATCACGGTTTAAAAACGAAGAGCGGATTCGGACATCTGAGCGTCCGAGGCCGGCGGGAAGGCGAGCGGATGGTGCTGACCGTCGAGGATAACGGAACCGGCATGTCGGAGGAGCGGATCAAGGCCGCGATCGGCGGGGCGGACGACCGGCAGCGGCCGGTCTCCTACGGCTTGCGAAGCGTTCACGAACGCATGAAGCTGTACTTCGGAGAGACGTGCGGCATCCGGATCGCGAGCGAACCGGGGAAAGGCACGACGGTCACGCTCGTTCTGCCGTGCGAACTCGAGCCTGGCGGACAGCCGCACAACCATGAAGGAGGCGACTACGAATGATGAACATATTGATCGCGGACGACGAGCTGATTTTCCGCGAATACTTGCGGCGCGTCATCGACTGGGAGCGCTACGGATTCCGGATCGCGGGGGAGGCCAAGCATGGCCTCGAGGCGCTGGAGCTGGCAGCCGCGCAGCCGCCGGATATCGCGCTGGTCGACATCACGATGCCGTTCATGGACGGGCTCGAGCTGGCGGAGCGTCTCAAGCGGGAATACCCGGATACGAGCGTCGTGCTCGTCACGGGGCACAATGAATTCGACTATGCCCGGCGGGCGCTGAAGCTTGGCGTCGAGGACTACATCCTGAAGCCGTTCTCCAAGGAGGAGCTGCTGCTCACGCTGCTGAAGCTGCAGCAGCATCACCACAAGGCGCTCGAGGAGAAGGCGACGCTGCAGTCGAGCGTCCAGCTGATGAAGGAAGGGCTGCTGAACCGGCTGGTGAACGGTCAGCAGGAGGAAGACGCCGGGACCACGATCCGCAGGCTGGAGGCATACGATCTCCGTCTGGATCGCCCGGCCTATACGGTCGCGTGCATCGAGATCGACGACATGGACCGCAAATGGAGCGAGGTCAGCGAGCGGCTGCTGTGGAAGTACGCGGTCAGCAACATCCTGGCCGAGGCGATGGAGGACGACGGCAAGCCGATCATCTTCAACGGGCCGGAAGGCCGGATCGTGTGCCTGGTGGGCCAAGCGGCCCCTGCCTCCGGCACGTCCGGTCTCGAAGCCTACGAGCGGTTGTGCGCGCTCATCAAGCGTTACCTCAAGTTCACGATCACCGTCGGCGTGGGCAACGGGTATGCGGGAACGGCGCGCATCGCCGATTCATACAGGGAGGCGATCGCGGCGCTGCAGAACAAGTTCGTGTTGGGCTGCGACCGGGTCATCGGCTACGATGCGTTCGCAAAGGGGGCTTCCTCGCTCAGCCAGTATCCGCTCGAGAACAAGGAGGCGCTGCTGCACGACCTGCGAATAGCCGACGAGAGCCGGCTCGCGGAGCGGCTCGACGGGCTTTTCCGGTCGGTGCGCGAGCAGAAGCTCTCCATTGAATATACGTATGTCGTCTGCATGGGGCTGGTATCCGTGTGCCTGAGCTATATCAGCGAAGCGGGGCATCCGATCGAGGATTGCTTCGGCGAACACTTTTTTCCCTATAGCGAGATTCAGCGGCTCGGGACGGTCCAGGAGGCGGAGGCCTGGATCACGCGCTTGTTCATGCAGGCGTCCGCCTACGCGAGGCGGCACAAAAAAACGCGCGCCTCGATCATCGCCCGCTCGGCCAAAGCCTACGTGGAGCAGCATTATGCCGATCCGGAGCTTGGCGTAGAGCGGGTCGCCGGCCATGCGTTCATCAATGCGAGCTATTTGCGGGCCGTCTTTAAAAAGGAGCTGGGCATGACGCTGTCGGACTACATCACGCACGTGCGGATGCACAAGGCCAAGGACATGCTCGGGGAGGGCAACGTGAAGCTGGCGCACGTGGCGGAGTCGACCGGCTACAGCGACCTCAGCTATTTCAGCAAGAGCTTCAAGAAGTTTTTCGGGCGGCCGCCGAGCGAATACGAGAATCTGCTGAGAGAGCGAAGCTGAGCGCGAGCGCGCCGACGCGCGGAGAGATTCGCGCCGAGACAGATGCGCGGATATTACAAATCCGCATCGTTCTCTCCATTATCTTCGCGGGGACCGGCTCCTATAATAAAGGCATAGTTCCAGTCGAGAATATAAGAACTATATCGGAGGTCCGGGGAAAATGAAAAAATGGTCATTATTGCTCAGCGTGACGCTGCTCATGGGCGCGCTGGCGGCTTGCGGGTCGAACAACGAAAACGAAGCGGGCGCGTCTGAGAGCGCGAGTCCGAGTCCGAGCGCTTCCGGCAGCGCGGCGGCGAGCGAGAGCGCCAGCCCGAGCGCGAGCGCAGAGGCGCAGAAGCCGGTGAAGCTGAAGATTTACGCGCAGTATTCGGACGACGATACGAAGCTGCCTTACGACTACGCCGCGGCCGAGCTGAAAAAAGCGATGCCGAACGTCGAGCTGGAGCTGGACGTCCAGGCGCAGGACGACGGCCAGAAGCTGAAGACGTACGCGGCGATGGGCACGCTTCCGGATATTTTCCAAGCGAACCTGGACATCATCAATACGTTCAAAAACTCCAACAACATCCTCCAGCTGGACGAATACGTCGACAAGCTGGGCTTCAAGGACAAGATGTACCCGAGCACGATGAACACGCTGGTCACGGAGGACGGCCACAGCTACGCCTTCCCGTATGCCGGCAACGAAGTGGGACTGCTCTTCTACAATAAGGAGCTGTTCGCGGCGAACAACGTGCAAGAGCCGAAAACCTACGCCGACCTGCTGGCCGCCGTCAAGACGTTCAAGGCAGCCGGCGTCACGCCGCTCTCCATGTTCGCGAAGGAAAAATGGCCTGCGGTCGTCCTGTACGACATGTTCGTGACGCGGACCGAACCCGAAGGCATCCTGAAGCTCGACCGCGGAGAGGCCAAAGCAAGCGATCCCGCCTACAAGCAAGCCGCCGAAGAGGTCATCGAGCTGGTCAAGGCCGGCCTGCTGCCCAAAGGCGCGACGAGCATGAACTACGACCAGGCGGCCGCGCTGTTCCGCGAAGGCAAAGCGGCTATGTTCATCAACGGCCAATGGGAGATCGAAGACTCAACCAAGGCGCTGGGCGACAAGCTCGGTTACCTGTACGTCCCGGCAGCCGACGAAGCAGCCTACGAGGCGGCCAAGTACAACTTCACCGGCGGCGGCGGTCCGAGCGGCTACGCGGTGTCCTCTCACTCGGAGAACAAGGAGATCGCGGCCGAAGTCGCAGCCTTCCTGTCGGAGAAGTACGCAGAGTTCAAGTACACGCAGCGCGGCACGCCGATCGTCGCGACCAAGGTCGACCTGCCCGTGCAAAAGGAATTCCCGCCGACGATGCAGCAGCTCGCCGACGACATCCCCAACATGAAGACGACCGCGTTCGCGTGGGGTCTCGGCAATGCGAAGTTTAAAGCCGCGATTGAAGACGCGTCCCAATCCCTCCTGACCGGCGCTTACTCGGCCGACCG
The DNA here is from genome assembly GCF_042683485.1 of Cohnella sp. GCM10020058. Lineage (NCBI taxonomy): Bacteria > Bacillati > Bacillota > Bacilli > Caryophanales > Paenibacillaceae > Cohnella > Cohnella sp. GCM10020058. The sequence continues at coordinate 594,174 of NZ_JBHUJV010000002.1, read as the reverse complement.
GTTCGCAAGCGACGTCGACAAGGCGATCGAGCAATCCAAGTAATTCCCGCCCATCCGGCAGAATGAGCATCCCGACAAATTTCAGCTTATCAAATGAGCAAGACGTTCCGTGAAAATCGCGCGCCGCTGGCTTCTTCAGCCGGCGCGCGGCTCCCGGACTCCCGCCTTTTGCGGCGGGATTCGCATGACGACACGAAAGTAGTGATGACATGAATAAATACCTGGGCAACAAGACGGCGATTCTCCTTTTTATTTTGCCCGCGCTCCTCGTCTACTCCGTCGTCGTATTTTATCCGATGCTCCAGGTGTTTTTCCGCAGCCTGTACGAATGGGACGGACTGACGCCGGGCACGTTCATCGGACTCGACAATTACACGCGCATGTTCGACGACAGCATCTTCCACACCTCGGTTTACAACGGTCTCGTCTTCGCTCTGATCATTACCGTCGCTCAGATCTCGATCGGCACGCTGCTGGCGTTCGCCGTTGCGGAGGCCGGCATCCGCGGCCGCAAGTTCGTCCGCATCAGCGTATTCATCCCCGTCGTGCTGTCCATCACGGTCGTCTGCCAGCTGTGGATGGCGATGTACAATCCCGAGTACGGATTGATCAACCGTCTGTTCGAGCTGCTCGGCATTCCCTATCAGCAGGACTGGATCACCGGCAGCCGCACGGCGATCTATGCGTTGGCCGCCGTGAACGCCTGGCAATACATGGGCTACCACTTCGCGCTGCTGCTGGCCGCGGTGAAGTCCGTGCCCGAGCATTATATGGAAGCTGCACGCATCGACGGCGCTAGCAAGTGGAAGGCGCATCTGCGGATCACGATCCCGCTGATGGCCGAGACTTACAAGTTTTGCCTGATCTTCGCCATCACCGGCGGCTTGAACGCCTTCGCCAATATGTACATTATGACGGGCGGCGGTCCGGGCACGAGCACGTACACGCTCACTTACATGATGTACCGGTCGGCCTTCCGGGTCGGCGAGTACGGATACGGCAGCGCATCAGCCGCGTTTCTCGTCATCGAGTGCCTGGTCGCCACCCTGCTGATCAACCGCTTTATCGCGCGTCAACGGATCGTTTACTAGAGAGGAGGCGCGAGCATTGGGATCGCCTTGGTACAAGCATCCGTTCAAGCACGGCCTGCTGTGGCTGTACGCGCTGCTGTCGATTTACCCCTTGTTCTGGATGGTTTCCTATTCGCTCAAGAGCAACGACGAGATTTTCGTCACGAATTCTTTCGGCTTGCCGTTTCACTTTCGGGTCGAAAACTATAAGACCGCCTGGGAAAGCTTCAACGTTCCCGTCTACTTTCTGAACAGCGTCATCGTGACCTGCGCGACGGTCGTCGGCAGCCTGACGCTCGCCGTGCTGTTCTCCTACGCGATCGCGCGCATGCGCTTTCGGTTCAGCGGCGCGGTGCGCATCTATCTGGTGATCGGCATGTTCGTGCCCGTACAGGTCATCATGATCCCGCTGGCGATCCTGATGCGCGATTTTCATCTGGCCAACACGTACGGTTCGCTGATCGTTCCTTACATTTCCTTTAACCTGTCGTTCGCGACCATGGTGTTCTACGGCTTTTTCAGAGGCATTCCGATCGAGCTGGAGGAGTCGTCCTGCATCGACGGCGCCAGCATTTACCGTACTTTTTTCAGCATCATGCTTCCCATCATCCGTCCGGCGCTCGCAACGATGATCATCTTCGTTTTCCTCGCCGCGTGGAACGAGTTTCCGATGGCGCTGGTGCTGATCTCCAAGGAGACGCTCAAGACCCTGCCGCTCGGGCTGCTGTTTTTCCAGGGCCAGTTCACGACCGATTGGGGCGCGATGGGCGCCGCAATGACGATTGCCAGCATCCCGACGGTATTCCTGTACATGGTGTTCAGCGATCAGGTCGAAAGCGCGCTCACGGTCGGCTCGGCCGTCAAAGGATAAGAGCGGACGCAAACCGATCCGGCGCGATTCCAGTTGACGAGGAGAGGTCATCATGACGACGATCGAAGAAATCGCGACGCGCGTCGGGGTGTCGGCGGCGGCCGCGGCGCGCGTGCTCAGCTACGATCCCTCGCTGTCGGTCGGGGACGAGCTGCGCAGACGTATATTCGAGGCGGCGGCAGCTCCGCCGCGGCGGAGTTTCCTGCACGGCGGCGAGAGCGGCAGCGGCGTTCTGGCGCGCCGGATCGGGCTGCTCGGCAGCGCCGCCGGCCCGGCGGCGGATTGGCATCGCGAGGTCCGTTCAGGCGTGGAGCGCGCATGCGAGCGTCGCGGGATCGAATGCGTCCCGCTGTCCGACCCGGTATCGGCGCTAGTGATATCGCCTTGGTCGCCGGCCCTGTTCGACGGCTTGATCGCCGTAGGCAGCTTCAAGCCGGCCGATCTGGCACGGCTGCCCGCGCTGGGCGAGCCGACCGTGTTCGTCGGCTCCTCGCCGGACGATACGCGCTACGACTCGGTCGTGGTCGATTATTCAGAGGCGATGGAGCGGCTGATCGACCATTGGACGGGGCTGGGCTTCCGGCGTTTCGTCTATATAGGGAGCTGCGGGCCGGATAACGATACCGGTTGGGCTGACCGGCTTGCCGCGCTGCGGACCGGACTTGACAGCCGCGGGCTCGGCCCGCTGCAGGTTCGGTGCGGGGCGGCTTCCGAGCCGGAGGCGGAGGGCCGGCGTCTGATGGCGCAAGCGCTGCTGGAATCGCGGGCTCCGACCGCTTTTGTCTTGGAAAGCGGACGCTTGGCCGCGGGAGCTGCCGATGCGGCGAGAGAGGCCGGAAGGCAGGCTTCGGGGGACGCGGCGCTGATCGTGCTGGATGGCGGCGATGTGGAGACATCGCCGTCCGAGCCGCCGTTCGCGACGGTCAGGACGCCCGCGGCCCTCTTGGGAGAGTCGGCCGTAACGCAGCTTGCGGACAGGCTGCGCACGCAGCGTCTCTTCGCGCAAAAAACGGTGCTGAGCGCGGCCTTGTTCGCTTGAAAGAGATCAATTGTGCGTACTCAAAAAGCTACTGAAACAGGTACAGTTCCGCGGAAACTCGGATAGCTGTACCTTTTTTTACTACATGGGAACGCATTAATATGGCGGCGATCGTAACAGATGAGCATTCTTCGACGTGCCGGAGCTTTCCGATGCTTTACGGATCGAAAAAAACGCATTCGTACAGGTATTTTCTGTCGACTCGTGATATCTGATGAAATACATGCAAATGTGCAGGGGTAATTAAAGTACAAACCGGAATTGGGACTGAATAAAGGAAATAAATGCGCTTTTGCATCTATCCTGTTTACAAGGGCTGATACCGGCGGAAAAAGATGTATGTTTGCAGGCATTACGACCACTAAAGAACAGAACGCGACGGCGAAAGAACAACGCGGGCAACGATCGCCCAACCCACCGAAACGGCTGGCGGACGAGCCATCGACAGGCTTTTCGCACAAATCAAGTTTCGGATATCCGCTTCTCCAGCCACAAAAGTTGCTATTACAGCCCCCCCCCGAAAGTAAATTGATCGGCTTCCATTAGCGGCCCCATTCAGATGGGGCGTTTTTGCTTTTCAGTAGTCTTATTTGATTCATTTATCTTAATTATAGGTCGTATTAATCATTTTATATTTATTTTAATGCTGCTTATTGCAATATTAATGACGCATATATATAATTATGACACACAATAAAATTTAAAGGCGGCATCATTCCGAACCGCCGGGAGGAGAAGCAACATGTCGAACGCGACGAACGCCTTACAGGGATCCGCACCAGGACTCGAACTCGGTATGGTCATCTGCAAGCATTGTCAGCAGCTCATGTATACGATTCCGACCAACGGTGTGAAAAAAATATACGGCGTGTGCGGGCAGGAAGGCTGCTTGGAGACGGTCGAAGCGAGCGAGGGCGAAGATTAATGAATGTGCAGTCCTGGGTTTATTCCTTTGAAGAAGGCAATGCCGGCATGCGGACGCTGCTGGGCGGGAAAGGCGCCAATCTGGCGGAAATGACGCGCGTCGGACTTCCGGTGCCTCCCGGGTTCACGATAACGACCGAGGCGTGCCGCGCTTTTTTCCGGGCGGGCAATCGGATTTCGGGCGAGCTGCAGTTGCAGATGAGAGAGGCTGTAACGCGGCTGGAGGAGAAGAAGGGCCAGCGGCTCGGCGACAAGGCCGATCCGCTGCTCGTCTCCGTCCGATCGGGATCGGTCGACTCGATGCCCGGGATGATGGACACGATCCTCAATCTGGGATTAAATGACGAGACCGTAAAGGGACTGGCCGCAGGCACGGGCAACGCACGTTTCGCCTACGATTGCTACCGCCGGCTCATCCAGATGTTCGGCCAGGTGGTGCTCGGCATCGAAGCGATCCGCTTCGAACGGCTGCTGCGCCGCTTGAAGCGAGAACTCGGCGTCGAGCAGGATCAAGAGGTATCGGCCGAGGGCTGGATGCAGTTGATCGTGGAGTACAAGGGCTGCGTCAAGGCGTTCTCGGGGATCGACTTTCCGCAGGATGTGCACGAACAGCTGACGCTCGCGACCGAAGCCGTGTTCAAGTCCTGGCACAATCAGCGGGCACAGGTCTACCGCAAGATCAATCGTATTCCCGACGAACAGGGCACGGCGGTTAACGTTCAGAGCATGGTGTTCGGCAATAAGGGAGACGACTGCGGCACCGGCGTCGTGTTTACGCGCAATCCGTCTACCGGCGAGCGGGCGCTGTTCGGCGAGTACCTGACGAACGCGCAGGGCGAGGACGTCGTCGCCGGCGTGCGCACGCCGCAATCGATCGCGACCTTAAAGGATGTCATGCCGCGGGTATACGAGGAGTTGTCCGAGCTGTGCGGACGCCTGGAGCTGCACTACGCGGATATGCAGGACATCGAGTTTACGGTGGAGCGCGGTGAGCTCTACGTGCTGCAGACGCGGGGCGGCAAGCGCAACGCCCAGGCTGCGCTCCGGATCGCCGTGGATCTCGCGGCCGAAGGCATCGTCTCGCGCGAGGAAGCGCTGATGCGGATCGAGGTGTCCCATCTGGAGCAGCTGCTGCACCGCGGCATCGACGAGCAAGCGGCGGGAGATGCGATCGCTTCCGGCTTGCCTGCGTCTCCGGGCGCGGCCGTCGGCATGGCCGTCTTCGACGCGGACACCGCGGCGGCATGGGCGCAGGCGGGCAAGCCCGTCATTCTCGTGCGGGCCGAGACGACGCCTGAGGACATCCACGGCGTGCTCGCTGCGGAGGGCGTGCTCACCAGCCGAGGCGGCATGACCAGCCACGCAGCGGTCGTGGCGAGAGGCATGGGCAAGCCATGCGTATGCGGCTGCGAGGAGATGCGGATCGATCTTGCGCTGCGGCAGGCGGTGGCAGGCGAGCAGACAATCGCCGAGGGCGACTGGCTGACGCTCGACGGGACCAGCGGCAGCGTATACGCCGGCCAGATTCCGCTCAAGGAGGCGGCGGTTACGGACGAGCTGCAGCAGGTGCTGCGTTGGGCGGACGACATCCGCAGGCTGCGCGTCTATGCCAATGCGGATACGCCGGCTGACGCCGGGATCGCGCGCGGCTTCGGCGCCGAGGGCATCGGGCTGTGCCGGACGGAGCATATGTTTTTTGCGCCGGAGCGGCTGACCGTCATGCAGGCGATGATCATGGCGGAGTCGCGCGAGGAGCGGCTGGCTGCGCTTGAGCTGTTGCTGCCGATGCAGCAGGCCGATTTTGAGGGGCTGTTCCGCGCAATGGACGGCTTGCCCGTCACGATTCGGCTGCTCGACCCGCCGCTGCACGAGTTTCTTCCGCATGCGGGAGAGCTGCAGCAGAAGCTGCAGGCGGCCGGCACGGAGGAGGAGCAAGAACAACTGCGGCGGATGATTCGCAAGGTCCATGCGCTGCACGAAGCCAATCCGATGCTCGGACAGCGGGGCTGCAGGCTGGGCATCGTCTATCCCGAGATCTACGATATGCAGGCCGAAGCCGTGTTCCGTGCTGCTGCGGTCTGCATCGGCCAAGGAATCGCCGTGCATCCGGAGATCATGATCCCGCTGGTCGGCGACGCGAGCGAGCTGAGCCTGCTGCGCGAACGGGTCGACCGTGCCGCGGATCGCGTGCTCGGCGAGGCGGGCCAGAGCGCTTACGGCTACAAAGTCGGCACGATGATCGAGGTTCCGCGCGCCGCGCTGACGGCCGATCGCATCGCGGCCCATGCGGACTTCTTCTCATTCGGCACGAACGATCTGACGCAGATGACCTACGGCTACAGCAGGGACGACGCGGAGGGCGGCTTCATGTCGCATTATCTGGAGCAGAAGCTGCTCCCGCACAACCCGTTCCAGGTGCTGGACCCGGACGGCGTCGGACAACTGATCGAACTGGCTGCGACGAAGGGACGCTCGCGCAAGCCGGGCCTGAAAACGGGCATATGCGGCGAGCATGGCGGGGACAAGGATTCGATCGCGTTCTGCCATCGCGCGGGACTCGATTATGTCAGCTGCTCGCCGTACCGTATCCCGATGGCGCGGATCGCGGCCGCCCAGGCGGCGATCGAGAACGCGGCCGAGGACGAAAAGAGCCCGACCATTCAGGCGATCTAATTATATATATTGAAGAGGGGCAGGCAACCGGGCTGAAAAGAAGAGCCTTCGTGATCCGGCACCGACGCGCGACAGGGGTGTGATCGGGACGCGGATCGGTTACAATGGGGGAAAAGAGTCGTCCAGCCTGGAGGTTGCCATGCTCGAACTATCAACGCGCCAGCTCGAGATCGTCGATCTGGTTCGCAAGCGCGCGCCGATCACCGGCGAGCAGATCGCGGAGGCGCTCGGCGTCACACGCCCGTCCATCCGGTCGGATCTTGGCTTGCTGGCGATGCTGGGCTATATTGACGCCAAGCCCAAGGTCGGCTACTTTCCGGCCGCGGCGTCCGGCGATGCAGGAACGTCAGGGCAGGATGCCGTCCTGCGGATGCGCGTGAAGGAAGTGATGGGCGTGCCCGTCGTCCTCCGCGAGACGGCGACCGTCGGCGATGCCGTCGTCTCGCTTTTTCTCGAAAACGTGGGCAGCCTGATCGTCGTCGATGCGTCGGGTTCGCTGACCGGCATCGTATCCCGCAAGGACCTGCTGAAGGTCGCCGTCGGCAACGCGCATGGAGACGCCGTTATCCTGGGCATGGTAATGACCCGGTACCCCAACATCGTCACCGTCGCGCCGGAAGATACGATTCTCGACGCGATGCGCAAGATGATTCAGCATGAGGTGGACGGCCTGCCCGTCGTTCAAGCGCATCCGCACGGCGGAGGGCCGGCCGCGGAAGTCGTGGGCCGGATCACCAAGACGACCATCCTTAAGCTGATCTACGAGGCCGCGGTCTCGAGGGATATACCCTGACGCTTCGGCTGCGGCAGGGCGGCGAGTGAGCTAACCAATCGGCAAGAGCAGGAGGCGGTCTTGATGTCGCGAGTGCGGCGCGGATCGGCCTCTTTCTTTTTTCCGGCATTGCGGGTCATTTAGAATTCATCAATCGATCTCGGAAGGTCAGCGTCCTGATCGAAGGGGATATTGTTCAAACGCCAAAAAGGGTGCGTTTACATCTACGATAGAACAGCGCGGAGGGGCTGGCCGGCTATTCTGAAAAAGCCGATTGCGCATGGATATAATACGTGTTATATTCTCGGTGAGGTGCGACTATGACAGGCAAAGGCAAGGCGCCGAATACAGGCAAGCGAACGACGAGCTTTGACGTGGCCAGAGCCGCGGGCGTGTCCCGAAGTCTTGTGTCCGCCGTCATCAACGGCACGCCGGGCATCGGCGTCGGTCCCGAGACAAGAGCAAAGGTACTGAAGGCGATCAAGGATCTGAACTATCAGGTCGACGCACAGGCGAGGGCGATGAAAACCGGGCTCAGCCGGTGCGTGGCCGCATTTGGCGACATGAAAAATCCGCTGTTCCTGCAGCTGCTCGAGGGCATGCAGAAGGCTTGCGCGGAGCGCGGCTATCACGTGCTCATCAGCGGCCAGAGCGAGGACGACCAGGACAGGCTCGACATGCTCGATTTGTACCGCCAGCGCCGGATCGACGGCATCGTCACGCTCGACGATACGGACTACGAGAGCGCGGCGTGGATCGAACGCGTCCGGGAGTCGGGCGTCCCATATGTATCCGTCGAAGGCTATGCCGGGACGGAGGGCGTCGCTTCCGTGCTCGCAGACTACCGCGAGAGCATTCGCGAGGCGCTGGATTACATGGGCGGTACAACCGACCGTTTCCCCGTTTACCTCGAAGCCTACGAAGACCGGCCCGAACGGAATTGGGCGGAACGCGACCGCAAGGCCGCTTACGAAGCCTGGTGCGGCGCGAGAGGTTGGACGCCGGTCGTGTATCGCTTTCACCTGGGTGACGAAGCGTGGCTCGGCCGGTATTTGGATGAGGCGGCTGCAGCCGGCATGAGGTTTCCGCCGATGCTGATCAATTGGTCCGTGGGCGCCGTGCCGCTATACAGAGCGGCGTGGCAGCGCGGCATCCGGATCGGAGACGAGCTTGTCCTCATGGCCGGGGACAACACCCGCAGGAGCAACGCGTACATGTGCCCGTCCCTGGCGTCCGTGGAAATTCCTTATGCCGCGATGGGAGAAGAGGCGGTTCGCCTGCTGCTGGAGCCGTCGGAGGACGAGCGCGCATCCAAGCGCTGGCTGCGGGCTTCGATTCGACCGGGAGACAGCGTCCCGCAGGGTTCAAGCGGTTAACGCCGCTTTCTTTCATACGATTATAACACGTGTCATAACTTTTGAAGGAGGCCTTCATTTATGTTTTGGATCGTGGAGAAGCTTCAGAAAAGAATCGAGGAATTGGCCTCGTACCGCTATCGTCATGCGCTGGCGCTGGACGAATGGGAAATGCAGGAGGACGAGTCGGGCGCAAACGGCGTGCATCGTCCGCCGGAGATGGCGGGCGAGCTTCGGATGCGCAAGGGGGACCGTTGGGTCGGATACGACCGGTACGTCTGGCTGCGGCGTACGGTCCGCGTACCCGAAGAATGGAAGGACCGTGAGGTCGTCGGTCTGTTCGACTTCGGCCTGACCGGACCGGGCAACAACTCGGCCTTCGAGTCGTTGCTTTATTTGAACGGCCGTCCTTTTCAAGGCGTCGATACGAACCATCAGGAGGTCTTTCTTCCGGCGGAGCTCGCCGGCAGCGAGATCGAGTTCGTCTTCCGGCTGTGGTCGGGACTCGAAGGCGGCGGGGGGCCGCGCGATCAGGAGCATCAGTTCAAGCGCGCCGAGCTCGCCGTTCTGGACGCGGCCGCAGACGATCTGTACTTCACCGGGCGCGCGGCGCTCGAGACGGCCAAGATACTCGAAGAATCGAACCCGTCCAAGCATGACCTGCTGACCGCTGCCGACCGGGCGTTTAAGCTTGTCGACTGGTCGCGGCCGGGCTCGGAAGCGTTTTACGCCTCGGTGGGTCTGGCGGCGGATGCGCTTCGCACGGCCGTGTCCGAGCTGGAGAAGAGCCACCCGGTTACCGTACGCGCCATCGGGCACACCCATATCGACGTCGCCTGGCTTTGGCAGCTCAAGCATACGCGCGAGAAGTCGGCGCGTTCCTTTTCCACCGTACTTAGGCTGATGGAGAAATATCCGGAGTACGTCTTCCTTCAGACGCAGCCCCAGCTATATGCCTACCTGAAAAAGGACTATCCGGAGATCTACGAGCAAATTCGCGAGCGGATCAAGGAAGGACGCTGGGAAGCCGGCGGCGCCATGTGGCTCGAGGCGGACTGCAACCTGACGAGCGGCGAGTCGCTTGTGCGTCAGATTTTGCACGGCACGCGGTTTTTCCGCGACGAATTCGGCGTAGAGTGCGACTATCTGTGGCTGCCTGACGTGTTCGGCTACAGCTGGGCGCTCCCGCAGATTTTGCGCAAGTCCGGCATCAAGACGTTTATGACGACCAAAATCAGCTGGAGCCAGTACAACCGGATGCCGCACGACACGTTCAAGTGGCGGGGCATCGACGGCTCGGAGGTGCTGACGCATTTCATCACGACGCCCGAGGTTGCGGAAGCGAATGTCTGGTGGTATACCTACAACGGCCTGATTGAACCGTTCTCCGTCAAGGGAATCTGGGACACGTACCGCGACAAAGATATCAACCGCGAGCTGCTGCTGTCTTACGGCTACGGAGACGGAGGCGGCGGCGTGAACCGGCATATGCTGGAGATGCGGCGCAGGCTCGACGAGATGCCCGGCTTGCCCAAGATCGTGCCGGGGCGGGCCGCAGACTTTTTCGATAAGCTTCATGAAACGGTAGACGGCACAGACAGGTATGTCCATACGTGGGACGGGGAGCTGTATCTGGAGTACCACCGCGGAACATACACGAGCCAAGCCTACAATAAAAGAATGAACCGCAAGCTCGAGCTGATGTACCGCGAAGCGGAATGGCTGCATTCGTTAAGCGCGGCTGCGGGCGGCGGCGATTGGTCGGCGTATCCGAAGGCGAACCTGCACGAGGGCTGGACGACAATCTTGCGCAACCAGTTCCACGATATTATCCCCGGCTCGTCCATAGGCGCCGTTTATGCGGATGCGAGGGAGGAGTATGCCGAAGCGGAACGCTTGGGCAGGGAGGCGATTCAGGCTGCGGCCGGGCGGTTGGCCGGACAGTCGGACGGCACTGTCGTCAGCGTGTACAACGGCGCCGCGTTCGACCGGACCGAACTGGTCGAGGTTCCCACGCTGGCGGGTGCCGGCTCGAAGGGGGCGTGGCTGACAGAGGACGGCCGGCCGCTACGGTCGGAATACACCGGCAGCGAATGGCTCGTGCTGGCGGAGAACGTGCCGGCGACCGGCGCGGCGACGCTGCGCTTTGAGCCGTCCGCGGAGGAGCCTGCTGCGGCCAAGGCGTTCGAGTGGGCGGACGGCGTGCTCCGGACGCCTCATTATGAGCTGGCGTTCGACGAGGCCGGCCGGCTGGTCCGTCTTTACGACCGAGGGCAGTCGCGCGAGGTGCTGCCTCAGGGAGCTCGTGCCAACGAGCTGCAAGTATTCGAGGATAAGCCGAAAATGTTCGAAGCGTGGGACATCGACTTGTTCTACCAGGAGAAGCAGCGTGAAGTGACGGAGCTGCGCAAGCTCGAGCTCGTCGAATGCGGCGCGCTGCGCGCGGTTCTGCGTTTCGAATGGGCATACGGAGCGTCCGTCATCGAGCAGCGCCTCATCGTTTATGCGGAAGATCGGCGCATCGACTTCGTCACGCGCGCGGACTGGCAGGAGCGCCAGCAGTTGCTGAAGGTTGCGTTCCCGGTCGAGGTTCGCGCGACGGAGGCGACCTACGACATCCAATTCGGCAACGTGAAGCGTCCGACGCACTGGAACACGAGCTGGGACCACGCCCGGTTCGAGACGGTCGGCCATCAGTGGGTCGATCTGTCCGAGCACGGCTACGGCGTCAGCCTGCTCAACGACTGCAAGTATGGCCATGACATCAAAGACAACGTCATCCGGCTGTCGCTCATTAAATCCGCGATCGATCCCGATCCGAATGCCGACCAGGGGGAGCATCTGTTCACTTATTCGTTGTATCCGCACGCGGGTGACTGGACGGCCGGCGGAACGGCGACAGCGGCATGGGCGCTCAACAATCCGCTGCTGGCTGTTCCGGGCGCCAGCGCGTTCGCGGGCAAGTCGCTGCTGCGTGCGGACGGGGCGCATATCGCCTTCGACGCGATCAAAAAAGCGGAGGACGAGGACGCGCTGGTTGTCAGGCTGCACGAATATGCGGGCGGGCGTGGCGTCACGACACTAACGTCAGGCTGCGAAATTGCTTCGTGGCAGGAATGCGACCTGCTGGAGCGCCCGATCGGCGAGCTCCGGAGCGGCGGCGAGCCGCTGCAGTTTACGCTGGCGCCTTACGAGATCAAGACGTTTTTGATTCGGCTGCGGTAAAGAAGTTCGCGATCAAAAGTATCTGTCGATCGATTCGCTCCTAGACCCATCGCCTGCAGTAGGAGAGGCGATGGACTTGGGAGCGCTCGAGTTGGTCGCATCGCCTGCAGTAGGAGAGGCGATGGACTTGGGAGCGCTCGAGTTGGTCGCATCGCCTGCAGTAGGAGAGGCGATGGACTT
>NZ_JBHUJV010000002.1:523606-581914 GCF_042683485.1 Cohnella sp. GCM10020058 | reverse complement strand
GGAGAGGCGATGGACTTGGGAGCGCTCGAGTTGGTCGCATCGCCTGCAGTAGGAGAGGCGATGGACTTGGGAGCGCCAGAGTTGGTCGCATCGCCTGCACTAGGAGAGGCGATGTACTTGGGAGCGCTCGAGTTGGTCGCATCGCCTGCAGTAGGAGAGGCGATGGACTTGGGAGCGCTCGAGTTGGTCGCATCGCCTGCAGTAGGAGAGGCGATGTACTTGGGAGCGCTCGAGTTGGTCGCATCGCCTGCAGTAGGAGAGGCGATGGACTTGGGAGCGCTCGATTCGGTCGCATCGCCTGGACTAGGAGAGGCGAAGGGCTTTGTGGCGCGGGGAACCCAGGCCTGCAACCTTTTGTCGCGCGGGCCGGAAGCAACGATATAGACCGCAGAGGCAGCGCTTCGGGGCCATAATGACCTGCGAAGCGCTTTTTTTGGCATGTAGCCGTTAGCTTGTACATAATTCCAAGGCTGTAGTGGCATACCATATTTCGCAAGCCTGATTTGTCGGTATGTCGATTAACGGATATAATATGAAGATTGTTGACGAATTAGGCTAAAATTCGACAATTTTTTTATTTGAAAACCCCTTGCAAATCCGAGTAATCCGATGTACTATGATAAAACTGTTACAAAAACAGATACAGAGATACAGTGGAGGGTGAACCTATGCTTAATCGCAACAAAAAACGCTTTACCGGCGTCATCGTCCTGGCGCTCCTCACCATGCTCGCAAGCGCGTGCTCCAGCAACAACAACGCGGAGACCGCGTCTCCCGGCGCTTCGGCGACGGCATCCGCTTCGGCATCCGGCTCGCAGCCGGCTGCTGGCGGCGAAGTCAAGGACGGCGGCAGCATGATCGTCGCGGTCGCTTCGGACCCGATCGTGTTGAACCCGAACTACGCGGGAGATCGCGTCAGCCTGACGATCGACCAAGCGCTTTACGCACCGCTGTTCCAGGTGAACAACGGCAAGAAGACGTTCTACCTGGCCGACAGCCTCGACCTGTCCGAGGACAAGCTCACCTATACGTTGAAGCTGAAGAGCGGCCTTACCTGGCATGACGGCCAGCCGCTGACCGCCGACGACGTCGTGTTTACGATCGACAAGATTCTCGACGAGTCCCAGAACAGCTTCCTGCGCGGCAACTTCATTATCGGCGGCAAGCCGGTCCAAGCGGCGAAGGTCGACGACACGACGGTCCAGCTCAAGCTGCCGCAAGTCGCGCCGGGCTTTGAAGCGACGCTCGTGCAAGTGTTCCCGATTCCGAAGCATATCTTCGAGAACGAAGCGAACATCGAGAAGAGCGACAAGAACAAATCTCCCGTCGGTTCCGGCGCGTTCAAGTTCAAAGAATACAAGACCGGCGAATACTTGACGCTCGAGCGCTTCGACGGCTACTTCGGCGGCAAGCCTCACCTCGATTCGATCACGTACCGGATCGCGAAGGATACGAATGCTGCGAACCTGGCGCTGCAAAACGGCGAAATCAACGTGAAGTATCTCGATCCTCAGGATGTATCCACGATCCAGGCGACGGGCAACTTCGACATTCTGCCCTACAGCGAGGGCCGACTGGCATACATGATGTTCAACCAGAACAGCGACACGGGCGTCCTCAACAAGAAGGAAGTCCGCGAAGCGATCGCCTATGCGCTCAACCGCGAAGAGCTGATCCAGGTTGCCTATACGTCCGCCGAGTACGCGGATCCGGCTCGCTCGTTCCTGACGCCGGACGTGCTCTACCAGACGAACGACGTACCGACCTACGACAACGACGTCGCGAAGGCGAAGGAACTGCTCAAGACGGCTGGCGTGAGCAACCTGAAGCTGCGCTTCATCGTGCAAAGCGGCAACAAGGTGCAGGAAGCGATCTCCCTGTACGTGCAGCAAAAGCTGAAGGACGCCGGCATCACGGTCGAGCTGAACAGCATGGATTCCTCGGCTTGGGTCGCGAAGTTCATCGATCCGAAGGCGACCGACTATGAACTGGCGATTACGGGCTATATCATGGGCTTCGATCCGGATGCATACAGCATGCTGTTCACGTCCGACGGATCATCCAACTACTCGCACTACAGCAATCCGGAGGTCGACGCCTTGTTCAAGCAAGGCGCGGGCGAAGGCGACGCCGCGAAGCGCGAGGAGATTTACAAGAACGCCCAGAAGATCGTCGCGGAAGATGCGGCTATCTACCCGATCGCATATACCAAGACGATCGTCGCCGTCGACAAGCGTTACGGCGGTCTTGAAGAAGCCGTGCTGAAGCCGGTGGTCATCTTTGAAGACCCGTCCAAGCTATACGTCAAATAAGCGCTGTTGAATACCGGGCGCTCAAGAAAATAAGCTGGTTCGCCAGCTTATTTTTTTGTACGTCCATCCCGGGGAGCGTACCGAATGAGACAACTGTTAGTTAGAAGGCTCTTGCAGACGATACCGCTGTTGATATTCGTCTCGATCGTCTGCTTCGCCATGATCAAGCTTGCGCCGGGCGATCCGGTGCTGTCGTTCGTCACGCCGAACATGCATGCCGAGGACATCGAGCGCATCCGCCATAATCTCGGCTTGGACAAGCCGGCGTATATCCAGTATTTTTTGTGGATCAAGGAAGCGGTGACCGGCAATCTTGGCTATTCGCTGGTCAACCATCAGCCGGTAATGGAGCAGATTCTGGACCGCTTGCCTGCAACGGCCGGGCTGATGGGTGCCGCACTGGCGCTCGCCGTGCTGCTGGCGATCCCGCTCGGTCTGCTGGCCGGCGCCTATCGCGGCCGCTGGATCGACAAGCTCGTCAACCTGGTCGCCTACGTCGGAATCTCGGTTCCGCTGTTCTGGCTCGCCATTTTGCTGATCTATTATTTTTCCATCCACCTGCACTGGCTTCCGAGCATGGGCATGCGCACGATCGGCGTGAACAGCGCGTTCGACGTACTGAAGCACGGCATCATGCCTTGCGTCGTGCTGGCGTTCAGCTTTCTGGCGATCTACGTCCGATATATCCGGTCGAGTACGATCGGACAGCTGCGCGAGGATTACGTGCAAATTCAATACGCGTTCGGCTCGACCAAGCGCATCGTGCTCCTGCGTCACGTGATGAAGCACGTGCTGCTGCCGATCATCACACTGCTCGGCATGTCGATGGGCGAGCTGGTCGCCGGCGCGATCGTGACGGAGACGGTGTTCTCCTGGCCGGGCATCGGCTCGCTTGGGATGACGGCGGTCCGGGGCATGGATTATCCGGTCATCATGGGCATCACGCTGTTCTCCTCCATCATGCTCATCCTGGGCAATCTGGCCGCGGATCTGCTGTACGGCGTGGCGGACCCGAGAATCAATTCAAAGAGGTGAACACATGAACCGGAGCAAATGGCGAAGCGTCGCGGACGAGCTGCGGTCGAGCGTATTCGGAATCGCAGGCATCGTAATTCTCATCCTATTCACGATCGCGGCCGCGCTGGCCTTTCTGTCCCCGCACGATCCGAACGCGCTGAATGCGCTCGAGCGCTTAAAGCCGCCGAGCGGGGCGCATTGGTTCGGGACTGACGACTACGGGCGCGATTATTTTACGAGGGCTTTGTACGGCGGCCGCGTCTCGCTCACGGTCGGCTTCGCGTCGATGATCCTCGCGACGGGGATCGGCGTTGTCGTCGGCGTCGTGAGCGGCTATTTCGGCGGCTGGATCGATAACCTGCTCATGCGGCTCGTCGAAGTCGTCATGTCGATCCCTTCCTTTCTCATCTTGCTGCTGCTGAGCGTGTTCCTGAAGCCCAGCGTCAGCAATTTGATTATCATTATCTCGCTCCTCATGTGGATGAACATTGCACGGATCGTCAGGGCGGAGACGATGTCGCTCAAGGAGCGGGAGTACGTGCTGTATGCGCGAGCGTCGGGCCAGGGCGCCTTCGGCATCGTCCGCAGACACATCCTGCCCAACCTGATGCCGGTCGTCATCGTCGGCGCCACGAACAACATCGCCTCCGCGATCATGATGGAATCGTCGCTCAGCTTCCTCGGCTTCGGCGTCCAGGCGCCGAACGCGACGTGGGGCAGCATGCTGAACAACGCCCAGGGTTTGATCGGGCAGGCGCCTTACCTGGCGGTGTTTCCAGGCTTGTTCATCCTGCTCACGGTGCTTAGCTTCAACGTGCTGGGCGACATTCTGCGCGTCGGCTTCGAGCCGAAGCTGGTGAAGCGCTAGGGTGTGAGTTAGGGGGAGATTCAGATTCGCTCCCCGACTGAGGTCGTATTAGGGCGACACAGATGGAAGGCAAGGCATCACGCAATGTAAAAGGAGGGAACGGGACATGACGGAACGGCTGCTAGAAATGGAGGATCTCCGCGTGTCGTTCTACTCCCGGAGCGGGGAGAACCAGGCTGTGCGGGGCGTGAGCCTTCATGTAGACGCGGGGGAGACGGTCGGCATCGTCGGCGAGTCCGGCAGCGGGAAAAGCGTGACGGCGAAGGCGGCGCTGGGCCTCATCGGTCCGCCGGGCCGCGTCATCGGCGGCGACATCCGTTATCGCGGCGAGAGTCTGCTGGGCTGGTCGGACAGCCGCTGGCGCAAGCTGCGGGGCAATCGGATCGCGATGGTATTCCAGGATCCGATGACGGCGCTCAATCCGGTAAAAAAGATCGGCGCGCAGATGACGGAAGTTATCCGCAGGCACCGCGGGCTCGGTAAAGATGCCGCGAGGCTGGAGGCGGCAGCCAAGCTGCGCGAGGTCGGCATCAGCGAGCCCGAGCGTCGGCTGGAGCAGTATCCGCACGAGTTCAGCGGCGGCATGCGTCAGCGGGTCATGATCGCGATGGCGCTCTCCTGCGAGCCCGAGCTGCTGCTCGCCGACGAGCCCACGACGGCGCTGGACGTGACGATCCAAGCGCAGATCCTCGATCTGCTGAAGGATATCAAGGCCCGGTCGAACATGGGCATCGTGCTGATTACGCACGATCTCGGCGTGGTCGCCCAAGTGTGCACGCGGGTCGTCGTCATGTACGGCGGCATGGTGATGGAGGAAGGGACCGTCGAAGATATCTTCTACCGGCCGGGCCATCCGTACACGCAAGGACTGCTGAAATCGGTGCCGAAGCGCGGGGGCGGCACGCGCGAGCGGCTTGTGCCGATCGAGGGCACGCCCCCGGATCTGCTGGATCCGCCGCCGGGCTGCCCGTTCATCGAGCGCTGCCCGCATGCTTTCGGCAAGTGCACGGAGCGACCGCCGCTGTTCGAGCTCGGCGAAGGCCACCGCGCGCTGTGCTGGCTGCACGATGCGGAGCATGCTGCCCACGGGAAATCGGGCGGGGACAAAACGGGCGCGGTCCTGACCGGGAGCGACGGCCCTGACGAAGGTGCGCGCGAGAGCGGCAAAGGCGAAAATGGTGCCGGCGAGAGCGGGAGGAGGGATTCGGATGGATAAAGCGGCCAAGACGCTGGTCGACGTCCGGGGTCTCAAGAAGCACTTTGCCAAGGAAAAGGATGTCTGGGGCAGAACGACGCAGGTGCTGAAGGCGGTCGACGGCGTGAGCTTCGGCATTCGCAAAGGCGAGACGTTCGGCCTTGTGGGCGAGTCGGGCAGCGGGAAGTCGACGGTCGGTCGCTGCTTGCTTCGGCTGTACGATTATACCGAGGGCGAAGTCCTTTACGACGGACAGCCGCTATCCGCACTGGACGACAAGGCGCTGCGGCCATTCCGGCGGCGGATCCAGAGCATTTTCCAGGACCCGTACTCGTCGCTGAACCCGGGCATGAACGTGCTGGAGCTGGTCGGCGAGCCGATGGACATTCACGGCGTGCATACAGGCAGCGCCCGCAAGGAAGCGATCGCGGAGCTGCTTGTGAAGGTCGGTCTCAAGCCGGAGCATCTGACCCGTTATCCGCATGAGTTCAGCGGCGGGCAGCGGCAGCGGCTGTCGATCGCAAGGGCGCTCTCGGTCCGGCCGGAATTCGTCGTCTGCGACGAGCCGATCTCGGCGCTCGACGTATCCGTGCAGGCCCAGGTCGTGAACATGCTCGAGGATCTTCAGGCCGAATTCGGCCTGACGTACCTCTTTATCGCGCACGACTTGTCGATGGTCCGCCATATCTCCGACCGGATCGGCGTCATGTACGGCGGCCGTCTCGTCGAGGTGGCGGACAGTGATGAGCTGTACGACAATCCGCTGCACCCGTACACGCAGGCGCTGCTGTCGGCGATCCCGGTCCCTGACCCGCGGGCAGCGGCCAAGCGAATCGCTTGGGACCGCGCGGCGTGGACCGGCGAAGGCGCTCCGCTGCGCGAGGTCGGACCGGGGCACTTCGCCGCGATTCCGTGAGTCGCGCGGGGGTGTTATAGGCACGGCGACTGCCGTCGGAGCAAGCGAGAATAGCGTGGCTGCAGCGGCAGAAGGCACGGAGGCGTGACGTGCAAGCGAGGGATGTGCTGCAGCGCGAGTTGAGCAACCATTTCAAAGAGTCAAGGTGAAGGAGCGGATGAAGCATGAGCACGACAAATCAGGCGAAGCTGTCCCAGTGGGACGCCTTGTTGGTAGAGTCGCTGAAGTCGCGGGGATGGACGAGCGAGGAGCTGATCGCGCGCGTTCGGTCGGGCGAGCTGCCGATCGACGAGAGTCCGTTTCAGTTTAAATACGAGGCGCTCTCGGCATTTGCTGCGGAAGAGCCCGAGACGTTCGAAGCGGCAGTAACGCACGGATACCAGATCAAGTACAACACGGTTCGGGGCATTCACAGCTGGATCCGCGTCGCGCTCGGCCTTCAGCCGGAGCTCCTGCTGGAGGCAGGGGCCGAGGCAGTCCGCGCCTCGTTGAAGCCCGACGAGAAGGCGCGTCTGGCTTCCGTCCTGTCCTTTGGCTGGCAGGTTCGCGAGGAAGAGGAGAAGTCGGCGGAGGCTTCCGGCGAAGCCCGTAGCGTCTACCTGATCGAACCGATTCAGCGGTAAGTTTCGTTGACAGATTATCCAGCCTTGTCCATAATGGAGATAAGAATGAACGCGGGGAAGCGCCCCGTCAGAGCCGAACACGTCATGTGTCGCTTTGACGGGGCTTTTTTGCTAAAGGGAGGACGTTTGCCATGGATAAAAAAAAGGAATGGGAAGCCGCAATCCGAGAAAAGCGCGTGACGTACGATATTTACGCGGAGCTGCCGGAGGACGGACAGCGTTACGAGGTGCTGGACGGAGCGCTCGAACTGATGTCGGGTCCTTCGCTCGTGCATCAGATACTGGGAGGCAAGTTGACTTATCTCACGACGCAAAGTTGCGGCACTGATTATTTTATCCTAACAGCGCCCCTCGACGTCATTTTAAGCCCGAGAAATGTAACGCAGCCGGACGTCACTTTCATCCATCGGGGCCGTACGGACATCATGACGATGCGCGGCATCGAAGGCGCGCCCGATCTGGTCGTGGAGGTGCTGTCGCCAGGCTCCAGGCACAGGGACAAGGTGCGGAAGCTGGACATCTACGGGAAGCACGGCGTGCAAGAGTATTGGATTCTCGATCCGGTGGCTCGAACGCTGGAGCGTTACGAGCAGGAAGGCAGCCGTCTGACGCTGATCGAGCTGTTCGAGGGAGAGGATCGCGTCGTATCGGACAAGCTGCCATGTATCTCGTTTGCCTTGAGCGAACTATTCGCTGAGGAGCAAATCGGCCGTTTACTCGCGGGCGGCTGAAGCCAAACGATACGCCGACCCCCTGTGAGGGGCAGGTTGTTCCAACCGTTTGACACGCCGATTCCCGCGCTTATATATTAAGGCGGTAAAGGAATAAAGCAGCCCAACGGCTCAGAGGAGAGATCGGACGCGTGAGCATTCAATTCAAGTGTTTTCCGGGAGGCCGGCGTAAGGCGGTTACGTTCAGTTTCGACGACGGCAGGGTACAAGACCGCAGGCTGGTCGAGGTGATGAACCGTTATGGCCTCAAAGGGACGTTTCACCTTAACTCAGGAAAGCTGGACAAAGAGGGCTTTATTACTTCGGAAGAAATTGCGGAGCTGTTTGCGGGGCACGAGGTGTCGGGTCATTCGATCAACCATCCGTTTCTGGACCTGCTTCCGACCGATGGGCTGGCCGGAGAGATCGCCGGGGACCGCCAGGCACTGGAGCGTCTGGCAGGGTACCCCATCAAAGGCATGAGTTATCCGTTCGGTACATACGACGACCGGGTCGTCGCGGCGCTGCCTGCATTCGGCATCGAGTACGCCCGTACGGTGAAGAGCCACGGCGGTTTCGAGCTGCCTGCGGATTTCCTGCGCTGGCATCCGACCTGTCATCACAAGCAGATGGTTGAACGCACGGAGGCTTATCTGGAATACCAGGATTACTTCGGCAGAATGTCGCTGCTTTATATTTGGGGGCACAGCTACGAGTTCGACTCCGATGACAATTGGGATCTGGTCGATAAGGTCGGAGAACTGCTCGTCGATGCGGATGACGTTTGGAAAGCAACCAACGCCGAGATCGTCGCCTACAAGCAGGCGCTCGACCGCTTGCGCTTTACCGCCGACTGCACGATCGTGCACAATCCGTCCGCGCTCGAGGTATGGATCCAGGCCGACGGAAAGGCCGTCCCGGTCGGTCCGGGCGAGCTGAAACGTTTGTAGGCAATAAAAGGCTTGGCATGCGAGGCGAACGAGCGGTTTACTGGCATTATGGCATCTTAAACAATTTCGACAGCTAGGAGGCCCCAGTCATGACTACTCATAACGGTATGATCGAAGCAATCAGGCAGCAGGCGGCGGCAAGAGGCATTCGGCTGGATGACGTCGCTTTCCCGGACGAGATCTTGCTCGCGCCCGGCGCGTCCGCGCGACTGCCGGATTACTTGAAGGAAAAGGGACATCGGCGGGCGCTGCTCGTCGGGGACCCGATCACGATCGAGGCGGCTGGCGGAGGGCGGCTGGCGGCGGAGCTTCGGGATCGGGGGATCGCGACGGAGACGACGCTGATAACGGCCAATCCGGCGGGCGATGTCGTAGCTAACGAGGCTTCAATCGTGCAGGCGCTGCTCGACATCCAACGGTATCGGTCCGACGTTGCGGTAGCGGTCGGCGCGGGCACGCTGCACGATATCGTGCGATACGCGGCATTTTCGGCAGGTCTGCCATTCATATCAGTGCCGACGGCTCCGTCCGTCGACGGCTTCACCTCGAAGGGCGCGCCTCTCCTTATTCGGGGTGACAAGATCACCGTGCCGGCGATCGGACCGTCGGCGATCTTTGCCGACACGGACGTCTTGTCGCGGGCGCCTGCCCCGATGGTCGCGGCCGGGTTCGGGGATATGCTCGGCAAATATACGTCCCTGTTCGACTGGAAGGTCGGACACGCGATCGGCGGCGAGGACTACGACCCGTATGTCGCGGCGCTCACCGCCGGTGCGCTCGCGGAATGCGTCGCGAACGTCGAAGCAATCGGCGGGCGAACGCCGGAGGGGATCGAGACGCTGATGCGGGCACTAATCGTGTCGGGCCTCGCGATGCTGATCTTCGGTCAGTCCCATTCCGCATCCGGCGCCGAGCACCATTTGTCGCATTACTGGGAAATGGAGCTGCTGCGGACGGGGCGGCGGCAAGTGCTGCATGGGGCGAAGGTGGGCGCGGCCTGCGCCATTATTGCCGAGCATTACCGTCATTGGCTGGGCCTAGCCGCAGCGAACGACGCATCTGAGGCTGCTGCTGCGCTTAACGTCCGGCTGGGGGACCGGCTGCCGGAGATCGCCGCTTGGCTCGACGAGATCCCGACCGCGTCGCAGATCTGCGAGCTGCTGCAGATCGCCGGCGGACCCGGCGTGCCGGAAACGCTCGGCATCGGCGCCGAGCTGGTCGCGCGGTCACTTCACGAAGCCGACGAGATCCGCCCGGGACGCAAGACGCTGCTGCGTCTTATTAACGGCAGATCATAAAAAGGCTCGTTCCAAGGTCGCATGCCGGCGTCGGAGCGGCCTTTTTTCATCGATTGGCCTTCAATGCCCCCGCCGACCGGCTGCCGCGCCGCAAGTAACGTTCACCGACGCTACTTTGCCTGCGAACCCACTGCCTGCGTCGCTAGTAACGCTCACCGACGCTACGTTTCCCCGCGAACCGGCAGCCGCGCTGCCCTCCAGTCGCCTCACTTCCCCAGGTAGGTGCGCACGTACTTCCGGGGCGATACTCCTTCCGCCTGCTTGAACGCCTTGCTGAACGCGTACACGCTTCCGTACCCGACCTCCTCCGCGATCGAGGTCAGCGAGCGCCTACCGTAGATCATGAAGCCCTTCGCCTTCTCCATTCGCTGCCGGATCTGGTATTGCTGCGGCGACAACCCGAACTTTTCCTTGAACAACCGGGAGAAGTGAAACACGCTCAGGCAGGCCTGCTTGGACAGCTCATCCAGACTGACCGTCCGATTGTAATGCTCGACAATAAAGGCGACCGCCTGCTCCAGCGTTTTCTCGTGCAAGCTTAAATGCGCTTTGTGCTGCGCCTCCAGACCGGTAAGCAGAAGATGGAGAATGTGCAAAACGAGCGATTTTTGCAAAATGATAAACGCATCGTCCCGCCGGTCTGAGGCGTGGATCAGCTTCATCAGCAGCCGAAGGATCTCACCGTGGCCGCCGACGCGGATGATGTCAGGCATGCCCAGCACGCTTCCCAGGCAATCGGGGCGAACGAGCCGAAGTTCATTTTCGGAGCACTCTGCGCGCGTTTTGAAGTTGACGGGGACATCCGCGAACGAAGCATCGTCCATGACGTCAAAGTGGATATGCGGCATCCAGCATTCGCCCGAAGAACCGATAAATTCGTGCTCGACGCCGGGCTTCAGCAACAGAATGTCGCCGGGGACGAGCGTGTGCATCCGATTCTCGATACGCAGCTGCAACTCGCCTTTTTCTAAATAGAGCAGTTCGTAGTCGAAAATCATGCGCGGCTTAAGCTTCATGCCGACAGCGCGATGGTTCCAGGCCCGGCGTACGTTGGGAGACATCTGTCTCAGCAGCTCGCGCACGGTATCCGGTGTCGCAGTCATGGTCAGTCCTCCTCGATATAAAAGCAAGAACGGTTAAATAATCACAATTCGCAATAAGGAACATTTCCCGGTCATTTGCTAAAATCATTTCTGAAATCGCTATCACGTATAGCAATTTTAATTATAATCCCGCACGTCGATTCAAGCTACGGCATACGCGTGTCGATGGAGAAGGAGCTGGCTGAATTGAGCGAATTTAACGGACTGAACCTGGGGCTCGGCAATCTGGCTAGGCTGTCGGATGCCAAGACGAGATCGATCAGCGCCGAGAACTTTACGGGCGGAAAAGGGCAGGGAGCCATGGCGACGGAAGGGACGGGCGCGAATTGCGCGCGCGAGCTCGGCGTCGGCTGGAAGGTGTCTCCCTCCGTCGAGATCGAGCCGAATGCCACCTTCGTCATGGGCGAGATCGAAGGTCCGGGAGCCATCCAACATATATGGATGACGAGCGCGCCGCATCAATGGCGGAACATGATTTTGCGCTTTTACTGGGACGACGAGGAGGCGCCTTCTGTCGAGGTGCCGATGTGCGACTTCTTCTGCAACGGGTGGCAGGAGCGCGCGGACGTCAATTCGCTGCCGATCGCCGTCAATCCGGCGGGCGGCTTCAACAGCTACTGGCAAATGCCCTTTCGCCGATCCGCGCGCGTCACGATGGAAAACCGCAACACCGAAAAGGCGGTGCTCTATTACCAAATCGACTATACGCTTACCGAGGTGCCTGACGACGCGGCATACTTCCATGCACAGTGGCGGCGCAGCAGCCCGGTCGCATACAAGGACGTGCACACGATTCTGGACGGCGTCCGCGGCAAAGGCCATTACGTGGGCGTCTATCTGGCCTGGCAGGTAAACAATACGGGCTGGTGGGGCGAAGGCGAGATCAAGTTCTACATGGACGGGGATAGGGAGCATCCGACGATCTGCGGCACGGGAACCGAGGATTACTTTGGCGGGGCCTGGAATTGGGAACAGCCGCAGGGGACGTACCGCACCTATTCTACCGCGTATATGGGCATGCATCAGGTGATTAAACCCGACGGCTTGTACCGCAGCCAGCAGCGCTTCGGCATGTACCGCTGGCATGTGATGGACCCGATCCGCTTCGACAGCGACCTGCGGGTGACGATCCAGGACCTCGGCTGGCGCTCGGGCGGCCGGTATCTGCCGCAGCAGAGCGACATCGCGTCGACCGCGTTCTGGTACCAATCCGAACCGCACGCGCCGCACCCGGCGATGCCCGGCAACGATGCGCGGGAGGTCATCTGACGGATTGCGGGAAGCGATTCGGGAAGGGGACGGATCAGGCGCCGCCGGGCTCGTTTACGCGGGGACCGGCATGCAAGCGGGGCAATAGTGATGCGCCAACGTCTTATTCGGGCGAAAACGGTAGTGTGGCGCCAAATAGGAATGTGCCGACGTCTTATTTGTTGAAAAGCGGTGGTGTGGCGCGAAATAAGGATGTGCCAACGTCTTATTTGTTCAAAAATGGCGGTGAGGTGCGAAATAAGGATGTGCCAACGTCTTATTTGTTTAAAAATGGTGGTTAGGCGCGAAATAGAGCTGCAGCCAACGTCTTATTCGCGTGAAATCGGTAGGTGCCAACGGAATAACAATATGCTGTCGTCTAATTCGACCAAACCAAAGAGAGCGGCCCCGTCCAGCCGGAGAGATCCGGCGGAAGGGGCCGCTCTTCCGTTTACAGCGCCGGCGCCGCTCCGCCGTCGATGTTGACTGAGGTGCCCGATACGTAAGAGGCCGCGCCGGAAACGAGAAACGCAATCACGCGCGCAGCCTCTTCGGTGTCGCCGATACGGCCGAGCGGGATGCCGTGCTTCGGATCGCGCGCGTACTGCTCCCAAGGCACGTCCGGCGCTTCGCGCTGCCACTTGGCCTCGATCTGGCCGCTGCGGATGAGCCCGATGCAGACGGTGTTGACGCGAATGCCGTCGGCAGCCAGATCGCGGCTGAGCGCCTTCGTCAGCGCGAGACCCGCAGCGCGGCTGACCGAGGTCGGCAGCGAGGAAGGGCCCGGCGTCTTGGCGAAGGCGGCGGTGACGTTGACGATGGCGCCCGTGCCGCTGCGCTTCAAGTATGGCAGCGCCGACTGCGTGAAGCGGATCGCGCCGAACAGCTTGAGATCCATGTCGTCGCGCCAGACGGCGGGCTCGACCTTTTCGAATGGCGCCGCGTTCGACGTCCCTGCGTTGTTGACCAGAATATCGATGCCGCCGAAGCGCTCCGCCGCCTTGACGACCGTATATTCCACGTCGCTGTCGCTCGTTACGTCGGCGACGATCGCCAGCGGCTCATGCCCCGTTTTTTCCTTGATGAGCGCTTCCGCCTTTTCCAGCTCGTCCGCCCCGCGGGCGACGATGACGACGTTCGCGCCTTCCTCCGCCAGCAGCAGGGCCGTATGCAGCCCGATCCCCTTGCTTCCGCCCGTAATAATCGCGGTCTTGCCTCGCAGTCCCAATTCCATAATCGTACCTCCTCGTTAGCTATGCGCTTACGCTTGTGCCGCTCCGCCGTCCGACTTCTGTTCGAGCGCCGTCCGCAGCACCTTCTCCACCTTGGACAAATGCAGCCCGATCCGCTCCGAAGCCCGTTCCGCGTCCCGCGTCTCGATCGCCTCGTAGATACCGCGATGCTCCTCCAGCAGCCTGGAAGCCTCGGCCTGCTCCTGATAGAACCACAGCTCCCGCGTCCGCCCGATCGTCTCGGACAGCCGCTGCGAGATCGAATCCATCAGCTGGTTCAGCACGGGATTGCCCGAGGCTGCCGCTATCGCCTGATGAAACGCGAGATCTGCGCGTTCCCCGCCCTCGGCATCGTCCTCCCGGAGCGCCCGCTCCATCCGCGCCAAAATCTCGCGCAGCCTCGCAAGGTCGTCCTCGCCCCGCTTTAAGGCCGCCAACTCGGCCGTTCCGCGCTCGAGTATTTTGCGTACCTCCAAAATCTCCATCACCGCTTCCGCGCCTTGGGAGAGATCGAAGAGAGAGCCCATCGCCTCGCCGGGAAGCGACTTGGCCACATACGTCCCGCCGCCGTGTCGCACGTCCAACCAGCCCATCGCCTTAAGCGCGCTGATCGCCTCCCGGATGGTCGAGCGGCCTACGCCGTAGGCTTCGGCAAGCTTTTCGAGAGAAGGCAGCTTCTGCCCGGGCACAAGCTCTCCGCGTTCCAGCTGCTGACGAATATGGCGCGAGACGATTTCATGTCCTTTTTGCGTCTCGATCTTGGTCGGTCGCATGTCCAGCGCTCCTTGCGTGTTCGATATCGTCGGACGGCGCTTATGGCCGTTGATATGTATTAGCATAAATGATTTACCGGAAAAAGTCTTGGCGCGAGAGAGAGCGGCCGCGGGGGCGCGGAAACGGGAGGAGGTTCGACAGCTGTCTGCGAGCGGCCTTGACTGCGTTGAAGACGCAGTCACGCGGGAGGCGCAAGGAAGAAGCCGCGGCAAATCGCCGCGGCTCCCGAAAGCATTATGAATTCTTTTTTTCCTCGGCGGACTTATGGTTCGTAAACGTCTCCTCGACCGAATCGACCATTTCCTCCACCGCTTCGCTCACCATGTCCGTCGCCAACAAATCTTCGTTGCCCTGCGGCGTCGGGGACGAGGCTTCGGTATAGGATTCGACGTCTCCGTCTTTGCGAATCATGGGAATCCCTCCTTTAGCATCATATCTATGATTACCCAGACCAGGCGCCCCATACCCATCTGGACACGCGCCGCAGAAAAAGGGATTTACGAAAAGGGAACAAACCGTTACAATAAAAGTCATCAGATGACCTGAACAATTAGGGGTGAAACGTAACATGGCGGAAAAGGCGCTAGCGTCCAAACTGCGTGCCATTGTCGGCGATCGTTACTATAGAGAGGATATGGAGGCCCGCGTCGCGCATTCTTACGATGGAACGCCGATGCTGCAGGCGCTTCCCGACGGTGTCGTCTATCCGGCTTCGACCGCAGAAGTCGCTGCTGTCATGAAGGTTCTGGCCGAGCACCGCGTGCCGCTGGTCAGCAGGGGCTCCGGATCGAACCTGTGCGGCGGCACGGTTCCGCTGGAGGGCGGCATCGTTATGGTCATGCACCGGATGAACCGCATTCTCGAGGTCGATCTCGAAAATCTGACGGCGACCGTGCAGCCGGGTCTCATCACGGCCGAATTCATCGCGCACATCGAGTCGCTCGGGCTGTTCTATCCGCCGGATCCGAGCAGCATGCGCATCTCGACGATCGGAGGCAACATCGCGGAGTGCTCGGGCGGCTTGCGCGGGCTCAAGTACGGCACGACCAAGGACTACGTCATCGGCCTTGAAGCCGTGCTCGCGAGCGGAGAGATCATCCGCACGGGCGGCAAGCTGATGAAGGACGTGGCCGGCTACGACCTGACCAAGCTGCTGGTCGGCTCTGAGGGCACGCTGGCGATCATTACCGAGGCGACGCTGAAGCTCGTCCCGCCGCCGCGCGCCAAGAAGACGATGCTCGCGATGTACCGCGACCTTTACGGCGCGGCGCGCACCGTCTCGCGCATTATCGAGGCGCGGATCATTCCGGCGACGCTCGAGTTCATGGACAATCCGACGATCCGCGTCGTCGACGACTTCGCGAAGCTCGGCCTGCCGCTCGACATGGAGGCGATCCTTCTCATCGAGCAGGACGGCGATCCCGAAGCGGTGGAGCGGGACATCGCACTGATCGAAGAGATCTGCATCGCGGAGCGCGCCGACCGGGTGCAGGTGGCAGCCGACCGCGAGGAGGCGGAGCGGCTGCTGACCGCAAGGCGGAGCGCGTTCACCGCGCTTGCGCGGCTGCGTCCGACGACGATCCTCGAGGACGCGACCGTGCCGCGCTCGAAGATCGCGGACATGGTGCTGCGCATCAATGAGATCGCGCGCAAGTACAACGTCACGATCGCGACGTTCGGCCACGCCGGCGACGGCAACCTGCATCCGACGGCGACGACGGACGCGCGCGATCATGACGAGGTGCACCGGGTCGAGCAGGCGTTCGCGGAAATTTTCGAAGCGTCCATCGAGCTCGGCGGCACGATCACGGGCGAGCACGGCGTAGGCATCGTCAAGGCGCCCTATCTCGAGTGGAAGGTCGGGTCCGCGGGCCTCGACATGATGAAGGGCATCAAGCAGGCGTTCGATCCGCACAGACTGCTCAACCCCGGCAAGCTGTTCGCCAAGGAGACGAGAAAAAGGGTGGTGCTGCAGCATGAGTAGTCAAACCTTCGGCAAGCCCGACATCGAGCATGCGAACCCGCTCGCGCGCACGATGCTGAAAAAGCTCGATTACGACCAGCTTACCAACTGCATGCGCTGCGGCTTCTGCCTGCCGGCTTGTCCGACCTTCCGCGAGACGGGCGTCGAGCCCGAATCGCCTCGCGGCCGGATCGCGCTCATGAAGGCCGTCGTAGACGGCGTGATGGAGCCCGACAAGGCGTTCGAGGACCAGATGAACCACTGCCTCGGCTGCCGCGCCTGCGAGCCGGTCTGCCCGGCCGACGTCAAGTACGGCCAGCTGATCGAGCAGACGCGCGACGCCATCGAGGACCATGCCAAGCACGGCGCGATCGTGAGCGGGACGCGCAAGCTGTTTTTCCGCGGCGTATTCCCGCACCAGAACCGGATGAAGCTGCTGGGCCGGTCGCTCCGGCTTTACCAGAAGTCCGGTCTGCAAAAGGTTGCGCGCGGCACGGGCATCATGAAGCTGTTCCCCGCCCATATGCGGGAGATGGAGCAGATCTTGCCGGAAGCGGCGTCCCAGGGCGTCGTCGAGCGGATCGGCGAACGCTATCCCGCCAAGGGCCAGCGGATCGCGACGGTCGCCTTGTTCAGAGGCTGCATTATGGACGTCCTGTTCGCCGACACCAACGTCAACACGGTGAAGCTGTTGTCCGAAGCGGGGTTCGACGTGGTTATCCCCAAGACGCAGGGCTGCTGCGGCGCGCTTCACGCGCATAGCGGAGAGATGGATCAGGCACGTGAGCTCGCCAGGGTCAACGTCAAAGCGTTCAAGGATGCCGGCGTCGACTATATCGTCAGCAATGCCGGCGGCTGCGGCGCCCTGCTCGTCGAGTACGATCACCTGCTGCACGAGGACGAATCCTGGGCGGAAGACGCAGCCTGGTTCGCGAAGCGGGTCGTCGACATCAGCACCATCTTGGTGGACAAGGGCCGCGTGCCTGCCTTTGCTGAAGAAGCGGCTAAAGGCGCGGTGTCGGAGGCAGTCGCGGAGACAGGGGCTGCGGCAACGATCACGTACCAGGATTCCTGTCACCTGCGCAATGTCATGAAGGGCTCCACCGCGCCGCGCAAGCTCATGAAGTCGGTAAAGGGCGCGCACTTCTGCGAAATGCGGGACTCCGACCGCTGCTGCGGATCGGCGGGCATCTACAACGTCACGCAGCCCGAGATGGCCGGCCAGCTTCTCGAGCACAAGATGGAGCATGCCAACGCCACGGAGGCGCAGTATCTGCTCACCAGCAATCCGGGCTGTCTGCTGCAGATGAAGCTGGGTATCGACAAGCACGGCCGCGGCGGCGACATGAAGGCGATGCATATCGTGGATTACTTGTACGAGCGGATCGCGCGTCCCGGCGACGAGGCGTAATTAAATTTCGACGAATCGAATGCGGCGCGTGCGCACGGGCGGTCGAGCCTATATAATGATAGTTAAACAGTCTAGGAGGTTCGCCCCTTGAGGAAGTATAACTTCATCCGCCCGGTGCTGCTCATCGTGACCGCGCTGCTCGTCAGAAGCCTGGTCACCAACGTCTGCTTGCTGCTGGGCATGGAGCCCGATCCGGCCAGCAGCGTAGGCTTCATGGCCATGATCGTCGCCGCCTTCATTATTTTCTCCCGCATGAACAAGCGCCGCCGCAAGCCTTCGGACAAGTGAAGGCCGCCCGCATGCAAGCGTCTTTTTAACGCATAGATCCGTATAGGCTTTGAGAGGCTGTCCCGACATGTCATGGCATGAGCGGGACGGTCTCTTTTTGCTATTAAGGAAAGTATGAAATGCGCAACACCAGGCCAATCGATGAACCGGTAATTGCAAGGAGAGAAGAGTCGGTGCTTTCCATCCTGACGCGGGCGGCGGCGATTCGCGGACAAGCAGGCGCGCTAGCGGCGTGCCGGCGCTTTTCGGATGTTTCGCGGGCGAAAAGCCTGCATTCATACATGTATTTTCTACCGACCAACGACACTTGATGAAATACCTGCAAATATGCAGGTAAATTCAATGCTTAAGCCCGAAATCTGACTGATAGAGGAAAATACCTGCGTTTTTGCATGTATTCGTGTCAAAAGGATAGGCATCGGCGGAAATAGATGTATATTTGCAGGCATTGCGGCGAAAGAATGACGCGGGCCATGCGCGGGCCACGATACGCGAGCGACGATATGCGGGCCACGATATGCGGGCCAAGAATATGCAAGTCCCGTTGTAACGGCTGTCGGATGGCCATTAATAGGCGTTTCGGATGTCCGTTAAACATAAAAGAGAAGTCAGGGTGATCTACCCCTGCTTGATCTAAAAATGTTAAAAACGAAAATAAAGTTTCTTTTTTAAAATTTAATAGTAGCGAGTCAGTGTTGATTATGATAAATTAATGTTACAAAATAACATTGTCTAACAGAGGAGATGCGAAAATGTCTCATAAGTATCGTTTGAACCGGATGTTCAGCGCCCAGGGAAAATGCTTCGACGTCGCGATCGACCACGGCTTCTTTAACGAGCATACGTTTCTGGCGGGTATTGAAGAGATGGACGCCGCCGTCCGCACGATCGTCGAGGCAGGTCCCGACTGCGTGCAGCTCAGCACCGGACAGGCGCGCCGTCTGCAGTCGTTTCCGGGGAAGAAGCCGGGTCTCGTATTGCGTACGGATGCAGCGAATATTTATGGCAGCGTACTGCCGCGCTTCCTGTTCAGCGAGCTTATTGCGAACGCGATCGAAGAGGCTGTCCGTCTCGACGCCGTCGCCGTATGCGTCAACCTGCTGATGCTGCCGGAGCAGCCCGAGCTGCACCATCAATGCGTGCGCAACGTGACCGCGCTGAAGGTCGAGTGCGAACGCTATGGCATGCCGCTCATGGTCGAACCGCTCGTCATGCTGCCGAATGAAGCGAAGGGCGGCTATATGGTCGACGGCGATCTGAAAAAAATCCTCCCTCTCGTCCGTCAGGCAGTCGAGCTCGGCGCCGACGTCATCAAGGCCGATCCGTGCGACGACGTGTCCGAATATCACCGGGTCATCGAGATCGCTTCCGGCGTACCCGTCCTCGTCCGCGGCGGCGGACGCGCGAGCGACGAAGAGATCGTCGCCCGCACCGTCGAGCTCATGAACCAGGGCGCCGCCGGCATCGTTTACGGCCGCAACGTCATCCAGCATCCGAATCCGGCCGGCATGACGTCTGCGCTGATGTCCATCGTGCACCACGGCGCGTCCGCGAACGAGGCGCTCGCAATTTTGAAGGGAGGCCAAGCCTAATGGCAAAGGACAAGCGCATTATCCGCTTCGGCGTCATCGGCTGCGGCCTCATGGGCAAGGAGTTTGCCAGCGCCGCAGCACGGTGGTGCCATCTGACGGACGTCGGCTTCGAGCCGCGTATCGTCGCCGTCTGCGACGCCAATCCTTCTGCGACCGAGTGGTTTGTCGACAACGTGCCGAGCGTCGTCCATTCTTACGGCGATTATCACGAGCTGCTCGCCAATCCCGACGTAGACGCCGTCTACTGCGCCGTGCCTCATAATCTTCATCAGCAAATTTACGTCGATATCATCCGTTCCGGCAAGCACCTGCTCGGCGAAAAGCCGTTCGGCATCGACCGCGAAGCTAACGCCGCGGTTACCGAGGCGCTTGCCCAGCATCCGGAAGTCATCGTACGGTGCTCGTCGGAATTTCCGTTTTACCCCGGCGCGCAGCAGATCGTAAAATGGGTGAACGAGGGCCGTTTCGGCCGGATCATCGAGGTAGAAGCCGGCTTCTGGCATTCGAGCGACCTCGATCCGACCAAGCCGATCAACTGGAAGCGCCGCATCGCCACCAACGGCGAATACGGCTGCATGGGCGACCTGGGCATGCACGTGCTGCACCTGCCGCTTCGCTTCGGCTGGAAGCCGAAGAGCGTACGCGCTTTGCTGTCGAAAATCGTACCGGAGCGTCCGGACGGCAAGGGCGGCATGGTGCCGTGCGAGACTTGGGACAACGCCATTCTCGCTTGCGACGTCGAGACGGACGGCCAGCAGTTCCCGATGGTGCTGTCCACCAAACGCATCGCGCCAGGACATGCCAACACTTGGTTTATCCGCATCCAGGGGACGGATTTCTCGGCCGAGTTCACGACCAAAAATCCGAAGCAGGTCGCCTCGCTTCCTTACGAGCCGGGTGCCGCGCAAGCCTGGCATGTCGTCGACGCGCCTTATAAGTCGGCTTACGGGACGATTACGGGCGGCATTTTCGAATTCGGATTCTCCGATTCGATCCTGCAAATGTGGGCGGCCTTCTGCGACGAGCTTGTCAGCCGCGACGGGATGAGCCAGCCGTTCCGCTGCGCGACGCCCGAAGAGGCGTCCGCCAGCCATCGCGTCTTCACCGCCGCGCTCGAGTCGGAGCGCACGGGCAACACGATCGCGATCGATTGGGAGGAATAAACGTGACCGACCGCGCAGCGGACATCGTCGTCGCCGGACATATCTGTCTGGATATCATTCCGGCGCTGCCCTCGCATCCCGAAGGCTTAAGCCAACTGCTGGCGCCGGGCAAGCTGGTCGAGATCGGACCGGCCAGTCTCTCGACGGGCGGCGCCGTGGCGAACACGGGGCTCGCCCTGCGGCGGCTCGGCTTCGGCACGCGTCTCATGGGCAAGATCGGGGACGACGCCTTCGGGCGCTCGATCAAGGAATGCCTCGACGCCTACGGCGCCGGCGCGAGCGACGGCATGATCGTGTCGGCGGGCGAGAGCAGCTCCTACACGATCGTCATCAGCCCGCCGGGGATCGATCGCCTGTTCCTGCACGCGACGGGAACCAACGATACGTTCGCCGCTTCGGACGTCTCTCCGGAAGCGCTTGCCGGCATTCGCCTGTTCCACTTCGGCTATCCGCCGCTGATGCGGGGGATGTACGAGCGGGGGGGCGAGGAGCTTGAGCGCCTGCTTGCGAGCGCCAAGAAGGCCGGGGCGACCGTCTCGCTCGATATGGCGAGGCCCGACCCGGCATCCGACGCCGGGCGCGCGGACTGGCCCGCGATACTTGCCCGGGCGTTGCCGCACGTCGACGTGTTTCTGCCGAGCCTGGAGGAGATTCTGTTCATGCTCCGGCCGGACACGTACGAGGAGCTGTCTGCGCGCAGCGGCGGCGAAGAGCTGCTCGGCCTGGCGGACGGTGCGCTGTTGTCTTCGCTCGGCGAGGAGCTGCTGGCCCTGGGCGTCGCAGTTGCCGGCATCAAGCTTGGCGAGCATGGGCTGTACGTCCGCACGACAGCGGATGCCGTTCGTCTTGCGGCGATGGGCGCCTGTGCGCCGAATGCGGATGCGATCGGCGGTTGGTTGGGGCGGGAGCTGCTTGCGCCGTGCTTCGCGGTCGAAGTCGAAGGCACAACAGGCGCCGGCGACTGCACGATCGCGGGACTGCTCGGCGGGCTGGCGAGCGGCTTGACGCTTGAGCGCTCGCTGCTTAGCGCCGTGGGCACGGGCGCCTGCAATGTCGAGCGCGCCGATGCCGTAAGCGGCATTCCTCGCTGGGAAGATCTCCAGCGCCGCATCGACGCCGGCTGGCGCCAGCGGACGCCGGTCTTGGCGCTGCCGGGCTGGGCGCAGCTTGCGGAGAGCGGACTGTGGAGCGGCGTGCGCTAGGTTTGGCGTGGGAGTGAAGGCATAGCCGGCTCGGTTGGCGCGATAAGGCGCAAATGCGCTTATCGGCGAGCGGCGGCTACCTGATCTAGCCGAGATAAGGTGTAAATGCGCTTATCGGCGAGCGGCGGCTACCTGATCTAGCCGAGATAAGGTGTAAATGCGCTTATCGGCGTCGCGGGCAGCCTGTTCTGGTCGAGATAAGGCGCAAATGCGCTTATCGGCGAGCGGCGGCTACATGATCTAGCCGATTTAAAATCAAAATGAGCTTATTTACAGAGAGTTACACGGTTTCGCCGCGCAATAGGCGCTCGCAGCCCCTATTTTCTGGGAGTTACACCGCGCAACTGGCGCACGCAGCCTATTTCTAAATTCTGCAACCGCAACGTATACAAACAAACACTTCAGAGAGGAGCAATCCCATGAGCATCAGACGCAGCGAGATTCGAGAGGCGCAGCGGCGCACCGACGAACTGTTTCGCAAGGCAGGCATCGTGCTGACGGAGGAGGAGCGCGCCGGCATCGAAGTGGCGGGCTTCGGCCTCGGCGAGCTGGAGACGGAAGGGCTCGAGCTCGTTACTTACGTCAATACGGATCGTTATTGCGCCAAGGAGCTGGCGTTGTTCCCTTATCAGACTTGCCCCGAGCATCTGCATCCCGATGTCGACGGCCAGACCGGCAAAATGGAAACGTTTCGCTGCCGCTGGGGTCTCGTCTACTTGTATGTCGAGGGCGAATCGGTCGCTGACGTGAAGGCGCGGATTCCCGAGCGGAGCGCGGCGCACTACACCGTGCGGCACGAGATCGTGCTGAGCCCCGGCGAGCAGTACACGATACCGCCAAATACGAAGCACTGGTTCCAGGGCGGGCCGGAAGGTGCGATCGTGTCGGAGTTTTCAAGCACGAGCCGCGACGAGTTCGACATCTTCACCGATCCGGCCGTCGTCCGCATCCCGCCGATCGTCGAAGATTAAGAGAGAAGGCTTGCCGGCGAAAGAGAGACCGGGCGGTTAGCGTCGCTGCGAGAACAAGAGGAAGCGAGGCGGTCGAATGAGGCTGTACGGCAAGAATTGGACGCGCCGCGAGCTCGAAGCGCGCGTCGGGCGCATGAGCCAGGTCGGCGGCGTGCGGCGCATGACGCTGTCGGAAGGCAAGGAAGCGGGCGTCGAGCTGATCCGCGTGACGACCGGCGCGGGGCTGACGCTGGATATCGTGCCGTCCAAGGGATTGGATCTTTCGCGCGCGGAGCTGTGGGGCGCGCCGCTGTCCTGGCAGTCCGCGGCAGGGGACGCACACCCGGCCTATTACGACGCGTCCGGTACGGGCTGGCTGCTGACAGCCTCGGGCGGTTTGCTCATGACGTGCGGCCTGACCCATGCCGGCTCGCCGTCGGAAACGCCCGGCGGCCCTCAAGGCCTGCACGGCCGGGTGCATCATACGCCTGCTTCGCAGGTAGCCGTGCGCGAGGCATGGGAAGACAACGAGCTCGTCTGGAGCGTTGAAGGCACGATCGAGGAAAATGCGCTGTTCGGCGCGAATCTCAGGCTTCGTCGGCGAATATCGGGCAAACTCGGCGTCAATGAGGTTCATATCGAAGACCGCGTAGAGAACCTGGGCTTCGCCCCGTCGCCTCATATGATGCTGTACCACTTCAATTTCGGATTTCCGCTGCTGGACGAACGTGCCTCTATTGTTTTGCCGCCTTCCGTCGCTTCGGAGCGAGGCGGCGAAGGAAACGTGGCCGATTGCACGCGCTGGGATCGGCCCGATCCGGCTGCCAGAGAACGCGTCTTCTATCATGAGCTGGACGACCGCAAAAACATGGCGGAAGCATGCGTGCGCCAGCCTGCTTTCCCTGCGGGACCCGGGACCGCGGATGTATCGGTCAAGCTGCGCTGGTCCGCGGACACGCTGCCCCGGCTCGTGCAGTGGCGCATGCCGGGCGCAGGCGCGCACGTGCTCGGCCTTGAGCCTGCCAACTGCCGGGTCGAAGGCTACGAAGCGGAGGTCCGCGAAGGCGGACCGGTCATGCTCGCGCCGGGTGCTTGCGTGACGCACCGGCTGGAGTTGAAAATAGCGGCCGAACAAGCGATGATAGAGAAATAACGAACGGACGCGCACGGCGGACGGGAGGAGCGGCGACAGATGATCCACAATCAGGCGGACTGGAACGCGAGGCAGCGCCAGATCCATGAGCAGATCGCGCAGAGCGGGGAGGTCCGCATCTCGGAGCTGAGCGAACGGTACGGCGTGACCGAGATGACGATCCGGCGAGATCTGGAGAAGCTTGAGGAGGGCGGGACCGTCAGGCGCACGTTCGGCGGGGCGATCTATGTCTACAGAGACGTCGCGCTGCAGGACCGAACCGGCCTGTACATGGACGAAAAGGTACGGATCGGCAGGCAGGCGGCTTCCCTGATCGCGTCCGGCGAGTCCGTGTTCCTGGACGGCGGCACGACGACGCTGCAGATCGCGCGGGCGCTGAAGGCCGGCCAGCAGATCACTGTCGTGACCAACGCGCTGAATATCGCGGCGGAGCTCGCGTCCAAGCAGATTCCGACGATTATGACCGGGGGCATGCTGCTCGAATCCACGCATTCGCTCGTCGGTCCGATTGCCGCGCAGAGTCTGTCCGGCATGGCGTTCGACCGCGCTTTTCTCGGGGCGACGGGACTGAGCGAAGCGCACGGCTTCAGCAATTCCAATCTGTACGAGGCCGAGATCAAGCGGATCGCCATCCGCCAGGCGCGGGAGACGACGGTCGTGCTCGACCGCACGAAGTTCGGCGCGCGCGTGCTCGTATCCTTCGCGGGGCTCGCGGATGTGAATCGCATCGTCACCGACCTTCCGCCTGACGGCGAACTCGCGCGGGCCTGCACGGAGGCCGGCGTTCGGATAGAAGTGGCCGAGTAGGCCCCTTTTCTTCACCCTCGTCCTCGCTCTCGCCGGCATTTTAGCAATCTAGAAGAAATAAGCGCCTTCGTGTCGTGGTAGAATAACGTTAAGGTCCGATTGGGACAACATTAACGAAACCATGAGGTGACGACGATGGCTTTTCAAATTTCGCAAACCTTTCTCAACCTGCCTGTCAAGGATCTGAAGCGCTCCATCTCCTTTTTCGAGGCGCTCGGCTTCGCCTTTAACCCGCAGTTCACCGACGAAAATGCCGCCTGTCTGATCCTGAGCGACACTGCGTACGCCATGCTGCTGACCGAGCCGTACTTTAAGACGTTCATCAAAAAGGACATCTCCGACGCGACGAAGACGACGGAATTCATCATGGCCGTGTCCGTGAGCAGCAAGGAAGAAGTGCAGGACCTCGTCCGCAAGGCATTGGCGTCCGGCGGCTCGGTCTCCAATGACCCGCAGGATCACGGCTTCATGTATACCGAGAGCTTCCAGGATCCGGACGGCCATCTGTGGGAAGTGTTCCATATGGATCCGACGTACGTACACGAAGCTTAAGCAGATTGCTATGCTTACAATAAAGAGGATGTTCTGCGTCCGGGCGGACGCAGGTCATCCTCTTTTTATGCTAAAAAAAGCCCGCCGGAATGTCGATCCGGTCGGACTCTTCGAAGCTTGCGCTTTAACCTTGCTGTTGCTGCTGCTCCGTGGACACTTGCCATTCCACACCGTACTTGTCCTGCAACGCGCCGAACAAGGCGCCCCAGAATTGCTGTTTGAGCGGGTCGTGGACCGTGCCGCCGGCCGCCAGCTTGTCGAATGCCGAATGGGCTTCTTCAGGGGTGTCAAACACGAGGCTGAGCGCCGTGCCGTTGCCCCGCTCTATCTGCCGGCTCGGGCTGTCGGACATGAAGATCGTGATGCCCCCCGCGACCAGGTGCAGGTGCATGATCTTCTCCTTCAGCGCTTCCGGCGTGCCCGGCACGTCGCCGAACGTCATGACGGACAGGAGCTCTCCGCCCAGCGCGTCTACGTAAAACTGGGCTTGCGACCTTGCGTCTTCAGAAAAAATATAGGGAACCAATCTTGCCATGTTTATCCGCCTCCTGTTTTCATCATGCGTCTGCCGCGCTTCTTTTATTCTATCACCCGGGTGTCGCGCCTATTTCTTTTCGATTGCTCTTTTGCGCGCTTTGAGGGACAATGTTCCTGTTGTCCGGCGGACAGGTTATCGCATCATACGGAGGTTTAGGTACATTGATCAAGCGCGTTGCGAAAATAAGCATGAACGAAATATGGCTGCTGTCGATCGTATTCGGCGGCTTCCTCGTGTTCGGACTGTCGGAAAACGTAAAAGGTCCTGCCATTCCGCGGATGCAGCTGGACTTCGGATTAAACGAGGGGCAGCTCGGCCTGATGCTAGCGCTCAACTCGCTCGGGTACCTGGTCGCCTGCAGCTTCACTTCTTTTCTCGCCGATAAAGTCGGCATCAAGGCAACCAGCATCGCGGCGTTCGTGTCGATGGCGGCGGGGGGCCTGCTGATCGGCATCTCAAACGGCTTTCAGGCGCTGACCGCCTCGTACTTTTTTATGTACATCGGCAACGGCATGCTGGAGATCGCGCTCGCTATCCTAGCTGCGCGTATCTTTGTCAAACATACGGGTTTTTTAATGAACTTATCGCACTTTTTCTATGGTTTGAGCTCCATCGTAGCCCCGATCGCGGCCGCTTCGATGATGGGCTGGCGGCTGCCGGGCGGCGATTCGTTAGGGTGGCGGGGCATGTATGTCATCGTGCTGATGCTGTCGCTGCTGCCCGTCATTCCTGCGCTCCTCGGACGCCTCCCGGTCGAACCGGCACACGACGAGACGGAGGAGCGCATCTCCTACAGCAAGCTGCTGCGAGATCCCGTCGCTTGGCTGATCGTGCTCGTGCTTACCTCCGGCGTCATCTCCGAGCTGTCGATCGGAAGCTGGCTGGCGAACTTTTTGGAAAAAGCGTATAACTGGAGCCCGACCGATGCGTCGGGCATGCTGTCGGCCTTTTTCCTTTGCTTCACGCTCGCGCGGCTGCTGCTCGGTCCGCTAACCGATCGTTTCGGCTACACGATGTCCATCATGGTCTTGTCGCTGAGCTCGGGCATCTGCAGCATCGCGGCGTTATTCGCGGGGGAGAGCGGCGCGATTCTGTTCGCCTTGGCCGGCGTCGGCATTGCCCCGATCTATCCGACCGTCATGGCGCTGCTCACCAAGCGATATCCCCGCGGGACAGGAACGGCGATTACCTTTACCGTCACGCTCATGGGGATCGGCAGCGTACTCGGCAATCTCGCGATCGGCGGCCTGATCGAAGGGGTGCGCAACCTGTATGCGGGTAGAGGGGAGCGCGCGAGCCAGGTGCTTGGCCTGCAGGCGGGCTATGGATTCATTGGCGTGATGGCGTTGCTGTGCACCGCTGCCTGTATCGTGTTGTATCTTTACTTGCGCAAAAGAGGGGAAAGGTACTAAGCCGCCATGGACCATCTGAGTATCGGCATGCTCGTGCTGATCGTCGTCGGCGGATTCGCGGCCGCCTTCGTCGACTCGGTCGTCGGCGGGGGCGGACTGATTTCCGTGCCCGTGCTTCTGACGGCCGGACTGCCGCCTGCGGCGGCGCTCGGCACCAACAAGCTGGCCGGCACGCTGTCTTCGCTTACGAGCACGCTGTCTTTTTTCGCTTCGGGTCATGTCGACGTCCGTGCCGTGCGGGGATTGATCCCGCTGTCCTTGCTGGGTGCCGCGGCGGGCACGCTGACGCTTCGGCATGTGCCTTCCGGTTTCCTGAAGCCGATGGTCGTCGTCATGCTGGCGGTCATCGCCGTATACACGCTGTTGCGCCGGGAATGGGGAGAGCGGGCGTCTGTTGTACGTTACACCCCAGGCACCGCCTGGCTGACGGGATTCGCCGCGTTCGCGCTCGGCTTTTATGACGGCTTTTTCGGCCCCGGCACCGGCTCGTTCCTCATCTTCGCCTTCCTGCTGCTTGGCTACGACTTCGTGAAGGCAGCGGGCAACGCCAAGGCGCTCAACTTCGCCAGCAATCTTGCGAGCCTCGCGACTTTCCTCGTCCTCGGCTCCGTCCACTACGGCGTCGGCCTGCTCATGGGCGCAGCGATGATCGCCGGCTCCTGGATCGGCTCGCGCTTCGCCATCCGCCGCGGCCGTGCATACATCAAACCGCTATTTATCGTCGTATGCGCTTTGCTGATCGGCAAGCAGTTGCTGGAATTGCTGTGAGCGAAGCAGCTTTCTTCGGGCGTCCAGCTACTTTACTTCGCTGTTCCGCATGTTCCCGCAGTCCTTGTCCGTCGGGGATTGCAAGCACGCCACTGGCCGATACTCCGTCTTTAACGGCTCGACTTGCCCATCCCTTTCAGTTCCGTGCCTTCCAAAACTACGGGGATTCGCCTTGGCAAAGCCAAATAGCGGACTACCCGTCCGCCAAGCCGTCAAACGGCTACATATTTGAAAAATAGCGGCTCCTGTGTCCGCGGCTGACAATAACGATGCAATATCCGAACGACATGCAGACTCACTCTGCCCAACCCGGCAACCGCGACTCGCCTGGCAGCGTCAACGACAGCTCGCCTTCCGCCTGGCCGCCGGATTCGCCTGAGGTCGTGCTGCGCCAGCCTAGGATTTCTTTCCCTGCATCGCTAAGACGTCCCGAGGACAGGACGTTTGTCGTGAGATGGTCCGTGCTGGACCAGAAAAGGTAGCTGCCGTTCATTTCCGGGGCTGTGCCCCTCTGGTTCGTTACCTTCATCTCCCACAGCAGTTCGAGCGTATCCTTCTCTCCGACGGGAATATGCGCCTGCCACTTCATGATCCAGCCGTCCTCGGTCAGTTCGGCATAAGATGCTTGATCCCCGCTCACCACGATAAAACGGTCGGAGCGGCCCTCGGGGAACAGGTAAGTGACGTTGTAGCCTTCGCGCTCGTGCGTGTAAGGCAGCAAGTCTACGGCATAGTGAGTGAGCCCTGGCGAGAGTGACATTGTGCGGCGTCTTGCTTCAGCCAGATCGCCGTCGCGAAGCATCGCAAGCTGTGATGCATCCAGCGGAGCGAGGATCCGAACATTCTCATCGTCCACGGACACCCGGTAGCCAAACTGCTCCGCCAGAAAACGGAGCGGGACATACACTCTGCCTTTCACGATATGAACGGGACTGTCCAGCTTAATGCCGCCCATATGCGTCGGATTACCGCTTGCAACTGCGGTGCTGCTGCCAACGGTAAGCCGAACGCTCTCGTTCCATTTGCCGAGCGTTGCCGTTTTTTCCGCCGCGTTCCATGACAACCGCAGGGCGAGCGGTCCTGCGACGGCGCTAAGCGGCACCAGCGTTCTGCCTTTTTCGACGATGGGGGAATCGGTGGCCAAGACCAGTTTGCCCTTCACGTATATGTGAGCGGGGACTGCGGCGAT
This sequence comes from Cohnella sp. GCM10020058, assembly GCF_042683485.1. Taxonomy (NCBI): domain Bacteria; kingdom Bacillati; phylum Bacillota; class Bacilli; order Caryophanales; family Paenibacillaceae; genus Cohnella; species Cohnella sp. GCM10020058. The sequence continues at coordinate 552,680 of NZ_JBHUJV010000002.1, read as the reverse complement.
TGCGGCGTCGGCGGCAGACAGCGCACTTGCGACCAAGGCGATGCAGACAATCTGCTTAAACATGCGGACACGCTCCTCTCTGACCGTATAGACGACGGCCAAGGCGAATAGTTGCTGTCCCATGCAAACTGCTGCCTGAAGCACTGTAGGTCACGCCGTCAAGTGCTTCATCACCATGGCTTCCATGTCGTCGAGAATTCGCCGATACTCGGTCTCGTCTCCGTCGAGCAGGAAGCTCAGCGCCAGACCGTCCCGGACGGCCCAGAACAAGTAGGCGGCCGAGGATTCGTCCAGATCTGCGCGGAACTCGCCGGACTGCTTGCCCGACGCCAGAATTCGGTTCAGCAGGTTCAGCGCTTTGTCGAGGTACGCGCGGTTCGAGGCGATGAGCTCGGGTCGGCGGGAGGCATAGGTCGTGAACTCCAGGTGAAACGTCAGCCACTTGCGAAGCTCGTCCAACGGCTGCCGGCGGAAGCGCTCGAACATATGCCGAAGCATTGCTTTGGCGCTCGAGGTCTCTATATACAACGTGTTGAGCGTCTCGACCATATCGTCCATGCGGGCATGCGCCAGTTGAATGTAGATCTCTTCTTTGCTGGCGAAGTAGCCATATAACGTGCCTTTGCTCATGCGGAGATGACGCGCGATGTCGTCTGTGGTCGTCGCTTGAAATCCCTTGTCCAAGAAGCAGTACAGCGCACCGGCCAGAATGGCCGCCCGCTTCTCTTCCTTGTACGCTTCCGTCACTTTGGGCGACACCGCGATCTCTCCTTTCCAGTGCCGAAGTTGCTGTTTTCCACGGATAACGCTATGGGTTGAATATACCGTGATGCGAAGGCGTGCGCAATAGCTTAGGAAATTGATGGGGTGTGCTTGGCAGCTCCATGGCAGTATGCTATTCTGATGCTGACCGACTTAAAGTTACGAATATGCGCGTGAAGCATACGCCGCTTACTCCCATGGGGAGCGAGCGGCTTTTTTGCATTTTCAGACGCTGTCAGGGGGGAAGGTTCATGGCTAAAAAAGAGAAACGTCACAGCGCTGGACAGACGGCGGAGTCTATCGTCGCAGCGTTTATCGAAGCGCAGAGGAAGGTGGCGAAGGGGCAGCGGCTGGAGATGCTGCAACGGGAACTGAGCGGCACGATCAAGTTATTGACCGATCTTTTGCTGCCTGTTTTCGGGTCGCTCGAGGGTTTTCAACTGGAGTACGAGATTTTGGGGGCGAATGGCTTCAAAATATATGCGGACGTATATTATGAACCGCTGGGATTGGTGTTCGAGTGCGACGGTTATGTGGTGCATGCCGAGCTTATTACGAGGGATCGCTTTTCGCTTGAGCGAATGCGGATGCGGACGTTTGCGCTCGGCGGGTACGTATATCTCCCGTTTAGCCGGGACGAGTTGGACAAGAAACCCGAGATGTGCAGACGAGCGGTGTACGAGGTGTTGGGCAAGCGCGGTCGAGGAGGCAACGGATTGCAGAAATTGGGCGTTTATGAGCGGGAGTTGCTCAGGTTAGCGGCTAATTCAAAAATGTTTACGCCTAAGCATGTTCGAGACTGGCTGGATATTAAGCATAGAAAAGCACGCGAGCTGATTCAGCGTATGAAGCAATCTCAACTCATTTTGCGTGTTGGGGGCAGCGAGCACAGGGACTATGGCTATGCGATCGGGGATAAGGGGAAGGAATTGTTAAGTCGGCGTTAGCCCGAGCATTGTTGGACAAGATAGTGCCGATAAGCGCCTTATCGGCAGCGAGCGAGGGGCTTTGGGAGCGTAGATAGTGACCAAAAGCGCTTATCGGCAGCGCGGGAGGGGCCTTGGGAGCGGAGATAGTGTCCAAAAGCGCTTATCGGCGGCGCGCGAGGGGTTTTGGGAGCGGAGATAGTGTCCAAAAGCGATTATCGGCGGCGCGCGAGGGGTTTTGGGAGCGGAGATAGTGTCCAAAAGCGCTTATCGGCAGCGCGGGAGTGGCCTTGGGTGCGGAGATAGTGTCCAAAAGCGATTATCGGCACAGTTGGGGCGGTCGGAGCTAAGAGCTAGCCGTAAAAGCCATCCAACTGGAGCAGTTAGGGCTTTGAAAGCAGCAAGTTACTTGAAATAACCGGTTGCGGCCTGCTATGGTGAGGGAGTCGTATGGTTTTGCTGCGAGCGATAATTGGAAGAGAGGTTGATGACGGAATGAAGTTGATCGCGCTAGTAGGCAGTCTGCGCAGGGAGTCTGTGAATCTGAAGCTGGCGTTGACCCTGCAGGAGAGATACCGCGGCAAGTTTGAGCTGGATATCGCGAACATCGGCACGCTGCCGTTTTTCGACCAGGACGAGGAGGAAAATCCGCCGGAGTCGGTACGGAAGCTGAGCGAGCAGGTAGCGGCCGCGGACGGTGTGCTGATTCTGACGCCGGAGTACAACTGGTCGGTGCCGGGCGTGCTCAAGAACGCGCTGGACTGGCTGTCGCGCGGAGAGAAGGTGCTGATCGGCAAGCCCGTGCTCGCAGCCGGCGCAAGTCCCGGCATGTACGGCACGCTGCGAGGCCAGCTGCATCTGCGGGAGATTCTGTCAAGCCCGGGCATCCAGGCGGCGATGCTGCCTCCGGCCGGCAACGAGATCGCGGTCGCGCAAGCGCCGCAGAAATTTGGCGAAGGCGGCGCCCGCCTGACGGACGAGCGGACATTGACTCATATTGATGTCGTCGTCGATCGCTTTTTAGAGCTGATCAGACATCGTTGATTCGCCATGATTTTGCATGAGGCCCGAATGTCCGCAGCGGCGGCATCCGGGTCTCTTTCTTGTTTGGGATGGCCGGGCAGGGGGTAAAAGCGACTATCTTCTATGTTTTGCCGCCCCTTGAGGCGGTGCCGTCTGGCTGCAGCCGGCCAATCCATCAAGTTAAAGCGAAAGGGAGATCGATGCATGGGCAAAATATTGATTGTCGGGGGCCAAATGGAAAATAAGGGCGCCCAGGCGATGACGTTCACCGTCGTAAACGAAATCAAGATGCGATATCCGGATAAAGAGCTCGTGCTCGTCTGTCCGGACGAGGACCGCAATTACGCGTTTCAACTGGTGAAGATGGGGAAAAAAATGAAGATTGAGCTGCTGGGCGGCGTCTACACGCTGATCGGCAAGCTGATTCCGAACGACGAGCGCGTCAGCATTACCAAGGCGCAGATGAAGGAGATCCTGAAGGAAACCGATCTCATCGTCGACATCAGCGGCTTCGCCCTCTCCTCGCAGTTCAGCATCCGCCACACGATCAACTATTTGGCGAATATTCGGCTCGCCCGGCAGAACAAGATCCCGATGGTGCTGCTCTCCCAGTCGTTCGGCCCGTTCGAGTACACCGGCATTTACAAATACGTCATCCCGCCGATGATCAAAAAATACATTCGTTATCCGAAATACATCTACGCACGCGAGCAAGAAGGCGCCGATTTTCTCGGTAAATACACGTCCGGCAATCTGCGCAGATCCGTAGACATCGTGCTGCAGGGCGCGAATCCGTACAATCTGTCCCACTTGTTCCGCGACGGCAATTACATAAAGGGCGAGCCGCTTGCGATCAAGCCGAATGCGGTCGGCATCGTGCCGAACGTCAAGACGATGAAGTACGGCACGCGCCAATCGATGCTCGCGATGTACGAGCGCATGACGCGGCACCTGCTGGATCGCGGCAAAAACGTCTACCTGTTCCGTCACTCCACGGAGGATCTGATCATCTGCCAGGAGATCAAGCGCAGATTCCCGAACGACGAGCGCGTCGTGCTGCTGGAGGATGAATATGACTGCATCGCGATTCATGACGTGCTCGTGCAGTTCGAATTTCTCGTCGCCTCCCGCTATCACTCCATCGTGCATGCGTACAAGAACGGTATCCCGGTCGTGGCGCTCGGCTGGGCGACCAAATACCGCGAACTGCTGGGACGTTTTGGACAAGGAGAATACGTATTCGACGTGCGGGACAGCGCTCATATCGAAGCCAATATGATCGCGAAGCTCGACGCCATGATCGAGAACCGCGACGTCGAAGCCGCCAAGATCGACGACACGCTCAGAGATATTCACCGGGAAAGCATTTTTGCCGAGGCGTTCGCGCTGTAGGCAGGACAAGCAGCATGAAAAGCAGTATGAAAAGCAGCAAGAAAGCCGTCTATCGGCCCATAGAGCGAATGGGCGTAGACGGCTTTTTCGTTTTTAATTAATGTAAGGAGAAGAATGTCAGTTTAGGAGAATCGAGGGGGCGCGCATGTCCAAGGCCGAGCTCTGCCCGAATTGCGGCGCAGCCATGCAAGTTAATCCGGGGTTCGTAACCTGGTGTCCCGCATGCAACTGGAATATCGATCCGGATCGCGCAGATGGAAGGCGGTCGCTGGCCGGCCGCTTGAATCGCATCTTGGGGCAAAAGTCGGTCGACGCCTTGCGGAGCCAGGTATTAGCCGAGTCCGGGATGACTTACAAGTGGAGTTGGCGAACTTTCGCGGCGTACGTTTTTTCGGCGGCCGTGCATCTGCTATCTCTCTATTGCTACTCTCGCGTTGTCATTCACCTTTACACGATGCGAACGATAGGCGACCTGTTTTTCGGCATGGTCTTCCTCATTATCTCGTTAAATCTGTTTCCTCCCGTACGAAAACTGCCAAAGCCTTTGCTGGACCGCAGCCGTTATCCGGCCATCTATCGGGTGCTGGACGAGCTTGCCGAGGGTCTTGGAGCCACCAGAGTCGATCATGTCATTGCGGTGAGAGATTACACCGCCTTTCTTACGACGGCAGGATGGCGGCGGAGGCGAATCGTCGGAATCGGACTGCCGCTATTCGCGGCGCTCGCTCCGGAGGAGAAAATCGCCATTCTCGCGCACGAGATGGCTCATCATGCGAACCGGGATATCACGCGCCGCTGGTTCGTCGGCAGCGCCTGGCGGACGCTGGCGGTCTGGCACAACATGGTTGCGCCGAACCCTAACAACCCGACGCTCTGGCCGCGGCTCTATTGGGTGCGCGTGCAGTTGGCCAAGCTTGTGTTCTGGCCGTGGTATTTACTCGGGCTGTCGGTGTGGCGGGAATCTCAACAAGCCGAGTATTATGCGGATCGTAGCGCGGCGGAGCTTGTCGGCACGGAACCTATGCGAAGCTCGCTGCAGAAGTTTCATCTGGGGCCGACCTTTATATTGACCGTGGAGCGGTTGGCGAGGTTCAAGTTCAATCGCAATCTATTCGACGAATTCCGCAGCCGAATCGCGCATGTACCCGATATCGAAAAGCTTCGTCTTGATCGCCTGCTGCACTCGGAAACGGCGAGGGCGGATACGACCCATCCGCCTACGGCCTATCGTCTGGCGTATCTGGACAGCCGGCCTTGCCCACCAACGCTTCGTCTGTCTGCGACGCTGATTGCCGAGATGGAGGCCGAGTTCGCCGAGCTGGAGCGGGAAATGCAAAACGGCTTGCTTGACGATTACAAGGCGTGGTATTTGGAGGCAGCGGGGCGGTGAGTCGTCGGTGTAGCGGAACGCCGATCGTCGGCTCATCCGACAGCCGTTCCGATGGGGGCAGATCGTCGCCCGCGTTGATCCCTTTGCCCCCCGCTACCGTTTCATTCGGCGTAATGCCTGCAAATATACATCTATTTCCGCCGATGCCTATCCTTTTGACACGGATACATGCAAAAATGCAGGTATTTTCCTCTATCAGACAGATTTCGGGCTTAAATATTGAATTTACCTGCGCATTTGCAGGTATTTCATCAAGTGTGGCTGATCGGTAGAAAATACATGTATAAATGCAGGCTTTTCAACCCGCCAAACATCCGAAAATCGCAGGCACGCCGAAAGCATGCTTTCGGCGTGCCTGCGATTTTATTTCCAATGGCAGTCTACTCCTGATCCTGCTTCAGTTTCAGCTCCAGCTCCACAACCGTCCCGCGCGCATCCGGCAGCGGATAGGTGTAGTGCACCGGGGGCGCGAAGTTGAAGAAGGCGTCAGCTTCGAACAGCGCCGCATTCCACGGACGCGACACCGGCAGCTCCGAGCCGTCCGCGAGCAGCCGCGCGCGCTTGATGCGTCCGGCGAGCCCGGCCAGATTAATCGCGCCTACGCTCTCCTCGAACACATGCGCGTACAGCGTGTTCCCCTTTTGCGTATAGCGTCCCCAATCGGGCTTGGGCAGCTCCGCCTGTCCGCAGCCGTAGATGCTGTCGCCGTTCAGCGCCATCCAGTCGCCTACCTCCGCCAGAATGTCCAGCGACTGCTTGGGAATGCGCCCGCGCGCATCGGGACCTACGTTGAGCAGCAGGTTGCCGTTTTTGCTCACGCACTCCACCAGTTTGCGGATGACGATGGTCGGGCTTTTGTAATTGTTGTCCGAAGCCACGTATCCCCAGTTGTTGTTCAGCGTGACGCAGGCTTCCCAAGGGATCGGCTGTCCGTCTTCGTCGGTGACGCCGGACGGCGGGATGATCTGCTCCGGAGAGGCGAAGTCGCCCGCATAAGCCAGCGGCGCCTTCGTATAGATGCTGCCGCCGCCTTCGCCGCCTGCCTCCAGGCGGTTGTCGATCACGATGTGCGGCTGAAGCTCCCGCATCATGGCGATCAGCTCCGAGGCGCGCCACTTCTCGCCCTGCATGACGTCGTAGGAGAAGTCGAACCACATCAGGTCCAGCTTGCCGTAGTTCGTCAGCAGCTCGCGAACCTGCCCGTGCATATAATCGAGATAGCGGTCGAAGGTCGCCGGATCCCGCTTGTACGCTTCGTTGTCACGCATCGGGTGATAGAGATCGCCGTGCGCGGGAAAGTCTTCATGATGCCAGTCGATCAGCGAGTAATAGAGGCCGACCTTGAGCCCCTCCGCGCGGAATGCTTCGAGAAACTCCGCCACGAGATCGCGACCGGCTTTCGTATTCGTCGATTTGTAATCCGTCAGCTTGCTGTCGAACAGGCAGAAGCCGTCGTGATGCTTGGCCGTCAGCACCGCATACTTCATGCCGGCTTGCCGTGCGGCTCGCGCCCAAGCCCGCGGATCGTAGTCTACGGGATCAAACTCTTCGAAATAAACCTGGTAGTCTTCCACCGAAGTGCGTTCCACGTTGCGGACCCATTCGCCGCGCGCCGGAATCGCGTACAGCCCCCAATGTATAAACATGCCGAACCGGTCCTGCAAAAACCAGCGCGTCCGCTCCTGGCGGTCCAGCCACTCCTGATTATGTGCCATCGTCGCGACTTCCTCCGTTATAATAGGGATAGGCTCTCGGCCTTGCCAGCCCAGTGTACCAGCATCGGGCGGGAGGCGGGGAGGGACGCGGTTAAGGCTTGCGGGTATCAAATTAACCTCGTTCGAGAACGCAGTCATCCTTACCTGAAAGCGCAGGGGAAAAACGATGGGCGATGGAACGGCCGGAATCGGCGCGCTTGACGATATACTGCCTCAGCTCCGAATCGACGTGGTCGAGGCGCATTATTCGCAGTGCAGTCCCGTGTGGCGGGAGATTGATTATGTACCTGCCCACAACAAACTATATTACATATGCGAGGGCGAAGGTTGGCTGCGCATCGGCGACAAAGAGTTCATGCCGAAGCCGGGGGAGCTGGTATTGATGCCGGCCAACGTGCTCCAGTCGTTTTCGGCGATCGAAGGACGCAGGCCGTTTTTAAAATATTGGTGTCATTTCAACGCGGATCTTGGGGACGCTGGGTTGTTCTCGTGGCTAGACGTGCCATACCGGATGACGGTGGACGTCGAGCGGCGGGAGGAGGTCGGTCGCAGGTTCGAATCGCTCGTCGCATGCGCGTCCAAACGGGGAATCGGCGCAAGGCTTCGCGAGAAGGCGCATCTGCTGGAGCTGTTGGCGCCGGTCGTCGAGCGCGCATCGCTCAGCCGTACGGGCGGCACGGCCGAGGATGCGGAGCGAATCATGCTGATCTCGCGTTATGTAGAGACGCATCTGGCCGACGAGCTGACCCTGTACGGTCTGGCCGATTATCTGCATTTGCACCCCAACTATCTGGTCAAATACTTCAATCAGCGGTTCGGCATGCCGCCGATCAGGTACGTGAACCGCAAGCGCATGGAGAGGGCCCGCCTGCTGCTCCGGACGACGGATCGCAGCATTAAAGAAATCGCCGCGGCCGTCGGCTACCCGGACACGAACCACTTCGCCAAAGCGTTCCGCCGCGAGACGAGCGCGAGCCCGTCGGCGTACCGGTCGGGGGGCGGAGAAGCGGGAGAGGGGTAGTCGACGGGAGCAGGCCGCCGCGGATATGGAGAACGATTAGATCTCAGATTGACGGACCATGGAGATATAAGAATATGGCGCATCGTTAATGCGCGGGATTGGCGTGCTTGCGGCGGAATAAGGATGTGCGGCATCGTTAAAGTAGCGGATTGGCGTGCTTTCGGTGGAATAAGGATGTGCGGCATCGTTAATGCGCGGAATTGGCGTGCTGGCGGCGATATAGGGATGTGCGACATCGTTCATGTGGCAAATGGGCTCGCTTGCGAGGGAATAAGGATGTGCGACATCGTTATTTACGCGGCAAGACGCAAAGAGGAACGTCAGGAGCTCGCTCCCGACGTTCCTCTTTTTTATATCCGCTTAACGACTTCGGCTCTTGCCGTCCGGCAGGCGTTCAGATGGCCTTCGAGACGGCCGATCAGATCGTCAAGCCCGTCCCGCAGCGCCTCCGGATCCACGGAGGTGGCCGCTTCCAGCTCGGCCGCCAGCGCGTCCGGCGCCGGCAGCGCCGCGAGCAGATCGCGCAGCGTGGCCATCGTCCGCGCGCCAGCCGCCGCTGCCGCCATGGCCGCTATCGCCGCGTCCGTATCGGCCCGGCCAAGCGCCCCGGCTCCCGGCTGCGTCGTAGCGGCAGCGGATGCCGTCGCCGCCGCGGCTTGCGCGGCTCCGCCGCTCGCAGACCCCGCGGCCCCGCCGCCCGCCGTCCCGCCGGCGGGCCCCTGGCGGGCGTCGCCCGCATCAGCTGCGGCCTCCGCCTTTTTCCGCTGCGCCTCTTCCTCGCGCTCGGCTTCGGCTTCCGCCTTGCGCCGCTCCGCGTCCGCGGCTGCACGCGCTCGTTCCTTGCGGCTCGCCTCGTAGGCGGACCAGGTGTCCAGGAGTCCAGGCCCATCCTTGTACAGCAATTGGCTCTTCGTGCGCTCCGAGATCGACGTGTCCTTGAACAGCTTGGCGATCCGCTTCACGTCGATGACCGGCATCTCGTCCTTCGCCATTGTGAGCGCGAGCGGATCGCGGTACTCCATCGGCAGATCCTTGAGCGGGAGCAACTGGTCTTCCGTCAGCGTGCCTTTGCGGATATCGGTGCCGCTAACCACGAGCTTCTTGACCGCGGGCCCGAACTTCAGCAGCTCGCACTTGTTCTTGATATACGACTCCGGCTTGCCGAGCTTGGCGGCCAGAAACTTCACCGAGCTCGCAAACTTCGGGTCGTTGAGCAGCTTGTCGAACGCCTCGCCTTCCTCGATGGGCGTGAAGCCTTCGCGCGTCAGGTTCTCGGCGACCTGCTCGAGGTAGATCTCCGTCTCGTCCGTCGCTTCCGACACGATGGCAGGAATCGTATCGCGGCCAAGCTTGGAGCAGGCCAGGTATCGGCGGTTGCCGTAAATGATCTTGTAGCGGCCGCCTTCGGCTTTGCGCACCTTGATCGGGGACAGCAGGCCGATCTCCCCGATGCTGTTGACCAGCTCCTGCAGCGACTCCTCTCCGAACCGGTAGCGGGGCTGATCCTTGTCTTCGTCGATCAGATTCATGGGCAATTCGATAATTTGCATGCGGCATAATCTCCTGTACGAGTAATGGACGCCGCACGGGCGCCATCTGCTTATGGATCTATTATAGTACAGGTTGTATCGGATAGGAACGCACGCTCCCCAATGTCTTGACTCCTGCATCAAAAAGAAGCTGCGAACGCCGAAGCGTCGCAGCTTCTTTTCACGATACTGCCTTTACGGTGCAGCGATGTGCTCGATGCCCTGTGCGTCAACCGTGAACGTATGATTAGTCGCGGCTTCTTCGATGTCGGCGTATGCCCAGTGGGTAGCCGGCACGTCCGTGAAGGTGATCGCAGTCGCGCCGTTCAGCGGTCCGCGGTCGAACAGGCGGTTCAGCACCTTGACGGCTTCGGCCCGCGTCAGCTTCTGGTCGGGCTTAAACGTCTGACCGGCATAGCCTGTCATGATGCCTCGCGCCGAGACGTAGGAGATGGCATCCGCAGCCCAATGGCCGACGGATACGTCGCTATAGCCTGCGGTGCTTCCCGGAACAGGGGTGACCTGCGCACCCGTAGGTCCCTTCTGCAGCCAGCGTGCAGCGATCGCAGCCATCTGCGCTCGCGTCACGGCGCCTTCCGGATCGAACATATCCTCCGTGATGCCGCCCATAATGCCTGCGGCTTTGGCTTTGAGAATTTCGTTAATCGCCCAGTGTCCGGAACGTACGTCCGAGCCTGCTGTGGTGCCGGTCGTAACCGTGGTGTCCGGCAGGTTGCGCGCGAGCATGGCAGCCATCTGGGCGCGGGTCACGAATGCCTCCGGACGGAACTGAGTTCCGAATCCGTTAATATAAGGCGTATGCGTAGACGAGACCGCAGCGTCGTTCAAGCCGGCCAGATAGACCAATGCGAACGTACTGAATTTCTGAACGGTGAACTGAATGCCCGTCACATTGTTGACGGTGACGACCTTGCCCTGAATCAGTTCTTTGGTGCCGTCGCTGTGCTCGGCATAGACGCCGAGATGGTTCAGGATGCGATTGCGCGCTGTCGCATCGGTCGGCAAGCCGTCCTTCAGCGGCATGAAGAGCGTCGCTTCCTTGCTTTGCAGGTTCGTCTCGATTTCCATCGGACGTCCGTAGATTTTAACCGCTTCGTTTTGCAAGTATTGCTGGATTGCCGTCTCCTGCTTGGCTCTCGTCTCGATCTGTACGCGTCCGTTCTCGGTCTTCACCGGCACGAGGCGGAAGTAAAGGTCCTGGCCGAAGCCGGAGAGCGAAGCGACAGGCACGGTGATTACGCCGTCGCTGGTCGACAGCTCAAGGTTCATCTTCCCGTCGTTGAGCTGCGTCAAAGCTGCCAGCGGAACGTTCACCCGTACTTCCGACACCTTGTCTCCCGAATCGGGGAGCACGATGCGGACGGTGGTGCCGCTTTGCGCCTTGGCTTTGTCCACGGCTTCCTTGGCGATATCGGAAGTCAGCGTTACGGTGTCCGTCATTTTACCCGATGCGTCCGTCGTACGGGTGACCGGGGTGCGCGCCAGTCCGCTGCCGTTGCTGCCCTGGACATCGACATAGATCGTTTCCGTGTTCGTGTTGCTCGGCGGGCTGTACGGCACGTTAAACGAGACGCTGGTCGTCGGGCTGGCGGATCTTACGCCGTTCTCCTTGTAACGAACAAGGACGGTAACATAATTGGAGAAGACCGGCGCATTTTCAGGATCGTAGCTCGTCCAGGTCGTTCCGTTATCAGTCGAATACTCCATCGCAGCGGTCGCGCCGACGAGCTTGTCAGCGACGTCGTCTGCCGTGACCGAAGGCGCAGCCGGCGTGAAGAATTGGTCGAAGGTAGTCTGGATCGCAGCCAGATCGGCATAGCCGCCCTCGGGACGCTTGTCGAGCATCCAGTTGCTGAGCTCGGCTGCGATGCTCTCATCTTTGGGGGATATATTCTGCAGTTTTGACAGATCGAGCCCCCATTTTACATAGTCAACGCCAGGGTGTTCCGCTTCGAAGCTCTCGGCTGTCATCTGTACGAACTGGAACAGGAAGCCGAGAGATCCGAGCATCTGTTGTGGCTCGACTGCATGGTTTATCGCTACAGGCTGGTAGATAGCATAAGGGTAAAGCAGGAAATAAAATAGATTTCCCGTCCCGATTCCGTTACCGTTGTCGCTGTCATCATCGTCATCGCCATCATCGCTTGGCGGTTCGTTGACCGCTGTCGTGATCGTAATATAGAGATAATACTTGTAAATGTATTTTTCCACTGGCGTCAGCGCATTGTAGTCGTCGCCTAGTTTGGCGAATAACTCCGATTGTTCAATATCGGGAAATGCCTTCTCAAAATCTGCGATTTTGGCGAACGCCGCATCGATCGTTTTTCCGATAGAAGTAAGACTCTGGTCCTCCAGCAAGCCTACCGGGATGGCTGCCAGATCCGAGACATACTGGAGCTGATCGACACTGCCATAGGAAAAACTAACATTTTGGCCTTGGCCATCTTCTCCAAAGATATTCGTGAAGGTTGCGGCCCAAGACATCTTAATGTCGTTGCTCCAGCTTTCGAAGCCCTCAGGCAGCGTCAGACCAAGCGCAGGATTCGTCAGCGCCGTCAGCAAGTTCTTGACGTTTTTGTCTTTGATGGCCGCATTGACGTCGCGAAGCGGAATCATCTTGAAGAAGTTATCAAAAGCAGTCTGAATGGCGGCGATATCGGCATAGCCGTCTTGCGGACGCCGATCGAACATCCACTGGACGAGTTCCATTCCTTCTTCTTCATCCAGTGCTTCGGCTTTGCTAAAATCAAGGCCTAAGTTTTCAATCGGAATGGACGAGTCCGCATTCTTGATTCCTTCAATCATTTCCGGGACGCCATTAATTAATAAATCCATCACACTGCCCATATCTTCTGGCGTCTCGGCGCGGTTGATCGTAGGAAGCTGCCCGCCAACCATCAAAATAACTTGCGCCAAAGTAAAAGGGGAACTCTCTTGAGTGACGGTTGTTATGGCGAATTGAAGCTTGACCAAATAATTAAAAAATGACTTGTCCGCCGAGTTCAAGGCATTTAATGAATCGACGGTCGATTGAAATTGTTCGGCTTGGGAGGAGTTCGGGAACAGCGTGCTTAGCTTGGAAGATAAGCCGAGTATCTTATCGATCTTGCTGCTTACGGTCGCCAAACTTAAATCGTCTCGCGATGCGTACGTTACATCGATGAGGTCCAAAACATATTGGACTTGCTCAAGCGTTTCATAGTTGGAATCTACATCATTAGGTTTAATAAAGGTTTTGATTGCTTTCAATGCATCGGACTTGTCTGCCGCGCTCCATTCGGTAAAGCCGCTAGGCAGGTTCAAATTTGCATCCGGGTTTGTAAGCGCCAACATTAAGCTTTCTTCGTCATCCGCATTATTGATTTGTTCCAACGGAGTAGATGCGGCCGCAGCCCTTCCCGCAGTTCCCAATCCGCCCAGCAAAGGTTGAAGCAGGAGCAGGAAGGCGAGCAGCATCGCGACCATTCGCAAGGTTTTAAGTTTCATCTCTCAGTTCCCTTCTCTAGTTGGATTTTTAATCTCATAAAACGTTAAACGCTAGAAAAAGTTGTTAAACATATTAATTAGCGCAAAAATAGAGGGGAATTTTCTCAAATTGACAAAATCGGAAAACATAAAAAGAGTTCTGCCGGAAAGCAGAACCCATAAAAGATATTCCTCTTAGCGCTATTCGTCCCGCTTGCTTTTGCCTTGCATCTCGGCCAGCAGCGCATCGAGCCGGTCTAATCGCGCTTCCCAAGACGCACGGAAGGCGGAGAGCCACTGGTCCATCTCCTGCAGCGGTTCCGGACGAAGCTTGTAAATTCGCTTGTTGGCGACCGGCTGCGATTCGACCAGCCCAGCGTCGCTCAGCACGCGCAGATGCTTGGAGGCTTGAGGCTGGCCCAGCGCCATCCGGTCGGCGATGTCGCCAACCGAGAGGGGGCCTTCTCGCAGCAGCTCTACCATGCCGAGCCGATGGGGCTCGGCGAGCGCGCCGAACGTAGCTGTATTCATTGGCGTACCTCCTGCTTGTTGCACTTTCCCCGCTTGTCCGAGTCCGATCAGACGCGCTTCATGGCCGGCAGCACCTCTTGCGCGAGCGTGTCCAGCGTCATTGCGGTTCCTTCGCGCATCCCCATTTTCAGCGTCGCTTGAAGGTCTTCGGCCGTAGGCAGGCGGAAGCTCAGGGTGAGCGTCGTTCGTCCGTTCCCGGCATCCGTGAATTCCACGGTGACCTCCTGCTTGGGAATCACGTCCGTCGGATTCGCCTGCTCGTCTGCGAAGGTGATGGCATACGATACAAGCTCGACCGGGCGGATCTCATCATAGATGCCTAGCACCCACTGCGTGTGGCCTTCGGGAGAACGCATGCAGTAGTGCCATTTGCCGCCTGTCCTGAGGTCGATTCGGCAGACCGGAATCGTAAAAGGCTTGGGTGCCCACCATTTCGACAGCAGTTCGGGGTTCACGAACGCCTCGTAAACCATTTCCTTCGGCGCGTCGAATACGCGCTCTATGACGAACGTCCGATCGTTGGCGCCAGCGCCCTGCTGATTTGCCTCGTTTTGATCCATGGATTTTGCCTCCTCCTTCGAACTGATTTAAATATATCTCGTTGGATATATATCTGTCAAGGTATATTATGATCGCATTTGCAACCTTTACCCCGGATCGTATGACTCGGGTCTTGCGAAGTCATGACCGGCATGACAAAAGCGATGACGGCTGTTCACTAGTGGGATCGGCATCTAAATCTTACGCTAGAAATAGCCAATATCGCCAAATAAGGAGATTGATCCGACATGACTGCAACAGCATCTCAACGCACGATTCGCAATCCCCAGATCGGGGATGCCGTGACCTTCCTGACGACAGCACAGGAATCGGGCGGCGCTTACGAGTGGGTGGAGGTCCGCCTTCAGCCTGGAGGCGGCACGCCCTTGCACTACCATACGACGTTTGAGGAGGAGTTCGAAGCGCTGGAAGGCAGGCTATCGCTGGATTGCGACGGCAGAACGGCGCTGCTGACGCCCGGACAGAAAGCGGTGGCGCCTTTGGGTTCGAAGCATCGCTTTTACAACCAGGAAAAGACCGAGATCGTGTTCCGCGTGAAGGTGCTGCCGGCGCGCAGCTTCGAGAAGTTTCTTCGGATGCAATACGGTCTCGCCCGCGATGGCAGGACGGGCGCGAACAGCATGCCGAAGAGCATGCTTGAGCTGGCGGTAGTCATCCGAATGGGCGAGAGTTTCCTGATTGGTCCGCCGGTATGGTTCCAGAAGGGGATGTTCGGGCTGTTGTACCGCATTGCGCGCTGGCGCGGCGTGGAGCGGCGGTTGCTGGCGCTGTACTGTTCAGAGGAGGCGGAAAAGAAAGGAGCGGGCGAGCGGTATGCGGGCATTTCTTGATCGAGGCGAGACAGATTCGGCGAAGGGAGAGCCGGGAGCCCGGGAAAGCCGTCTCAGTCACCGCCGGAAGCGGGGATGGAAGCGCGGATGGAAGCGCGGACTGACCGGTATGCTCGCAGCCGTAATGCTGACCGGCGGACTGGCGCAACTGGCATATGCCGAACCGGGGCAGGAAGACGGGCGTATTCTTTCGCTCTCCGAATTGCTGGAGCAGTTCTCCGGGGAATCGGGGAGCGTAAACGGGCCGTCGGTACAAGACGGGGTCTACGGAGATGAGCAAGGACTGTTGTCCATCGCAGGCGCCGTATACGGCTTGCCGATTAAAATAAGCGGAACGCCGAGCAGTGCGGGCACGGGCGACAGCAAGTCCGCGTCCGTGAGCGGCGACGGCAGGTTTGTCGCTTTCGCTTCCGCTGCGACGAACCTGACCGAAGGGGATACAAACGGCAAACAGGATATTTTCCTGAGCGATCGAGCGACAGGAGCGACCAAACGCATCAGCCTGGGTTCAGGCGGCGTGCAAGCGAACAACGACAGCTACGCGCCTTTCGTGAGCCTGGACGGGAATTATGTTTTGTTTACCTCCAAGGCTACGAACCTGACGGCTTCTTCGGATACGAACGGCTCCGAGGATCTGTTCCTCTACGATGCGGCGAGCGGTGCGGTCGAGCGGGCAGCGGAGTTCGTACCGGGCTCCGAGTTCGCGGGGAACGGCAGCTCGTATCAAATCAGCGCAAATGGCCGTTACGTCGCCTATGCAGGCAAGACGAACAGCGCGGGCACTTGCGATATTTGGCTTCTCGATCGCCGCACGAAGAGCGTGACGCTGATCACGCGGCAGAGCTATATCTACGAAACGACGCGGTCACGCCTGTCCATCAGCGCGGACGGCCGTTATGTCGCCTTCGATTCTTACTCCCGGGATATCGTGCCGGACGACACGGGCAGCGTATTCTCCGGCGTCAAGTATCGCGACGTGTATCTGTACGATACCGCGTTGGGCGAGATGAAAAAAATCAGCCGCGCGCCGGACGGGAAGACGGGCAATGCCAGCAGTCAGTATCCGGTTGTGAGCGCGGACGGACGTTATGTCGCCTATGAATCCAACGCGAGCAACCTGGTGCCCGGCGTAACGGCGAATGCGGCGAATATTTACGTGTACGACCGCCTCGCGGGCACGAACGAGCTGGCGAGCGTCGGCCCGGACGGCAAGCCGGGCGCGTCGGGCGCCGAGCTGGCATCGCTGAGCGCGGACGGTCGTTACGTTTCCTTTCAGACGTCGGATTCCTACGACCCGGCAGACGTCGGACAGAAGGATATTTACATTCGGGACCGCAGCAAGGGAGAGACGCGATGGGCGTCCCGGACCGCGAGTGGGGGAAGCGCGGATGCGGCCGTCGTCAAGGCGACGTTGAGTGCGGACGGCGGCACGCTCGTCTTCGAGTCGGCGGCGAAAAATCTGGCGCAGACGGTGGAATCGGACGCGCTTAGCGACGTTTATACCGTCGCACTGGAAGGCGACGGTACCGCGGAACCTCCGGCCTGGCCGGACGGAGCGGCCGTGACCGCGCAGCCGGGCGCGGCCTATGTAGCCCTGAGCTGGCCGGCAGTGCCGGGAGCGGCATACTACAAGGTGCTGCAGGACGACCGGACGGCGGCGATCGTGACCGGTACTTCTTACGCGGCAGACGGACTAACGGCCGGCACTGCGCACCGCTACCGCGTAGCCGCCGGCAGCGCGGGCTACCGCTGGTCGGCCTGGTCGGCGGAAGCCGCCGTTACGACGCTCGGGACGCCCGAAACGGTGCCGCCGCAGGCCGCTCCAATCATGGCGTCGGCTCTATCGGGCGGCGCGTTTGTCACATGGCCGAAGCCGATCGATCCGGATGTCGTAGGAACCAGGCTGCTCTGGCGCAAGCCGGACGGTCGGATTCACGAGTCGGCGCTTTATCCGCCAAGCGTGACGAGCGCGGTCGTGCCGAATCTGGAGAACGGCCAATTCTACGAGCTGGCGGCCGCCTATGCGGACGGCGACGGCAACCGCGCCGCGAGCGAATGGGTTCGTGTCAAGCTGCCCGAAGGCTCTTCACTGGTCCGGATGGACGTGCGGACATCGGACGGCAGGCCCTCGGGCAGCGATACCGCCGGCGTTGCGGATATCAGCGGCGACGGCCGATACACGCTGTTCCTCTCGGACGCGGCCGATCTGGTCGCCGGGGACGGCAACGGAAAGCCGGATCTGTTCGTGTACGACGCGGCGCTCGGTTCGCTCGCGCTTGTCAGCCGGACGCCGTCGGGGCAAGCCGGCAACGGTGAAACGTCCGGGGGAGAGATCAGCGATGACGGGAGCCTGATCGTCTTCACGTCCTACGCCTCCGATCTGACCGGAGGGGCGGATACGAACGGCAAGCCCGACGTTTTCCTGTACGACAGGGATACGGATCGCAACGGCATATTCGACGAGCCTGGCGCGACCTCCATGACGAAGCTCAGCACGCCGTGGAACGGCGGCCAGTCGAACGACTTCAGCGGCGCCGCGCAGATCAGCGGGGACGGCCGCACGATTTTCTTTTATACGTATGCCAAAAATATGGTGGAGCATCCGCCGGCGGGCTATTCCGGCTACACCGTCATGTACGATCCGGAGACAAGAGAACTGGCACCGGTTCCGCTGCCGGACGGCACCTTCCTGGCCGAAAACGGGATGGCGATGAACCGGAGCGCGAGCGTCCTGGCCATCAACACGTATACATCGCACACGGGCGAGGATAGCGGGAGCGATTCCGACATTTATTTATTCGACAGAGACGCCGATGAACTCGTCTGGGTGACGGGCGACGTGGAAAGTAAATGGTCGGTCAGCGGCTCCATGGCGCTCGACGGCGACGGCAGGCTTCTCGTTTTTAGCACTGCCGCGCGCAACGGAAGCTACTACTCCTACATCTACGACCGGGAAGCGCCGGCGGGAACCGCTCTCGAGCCTGTAGGCATTCCAGGCGGCAGCGGCGACAAGTACCCGCGTGCCGCTACGGGACTCGATATTAGCGAAGACGGCCGCTACGTGCTTTTCTCGTCCGCGGAGAAGGGCATCGTGCCGGGAGATAACGATACTTTGACCAATTTGTTCGTAAGGGATCGCGAGGGACAGACGACCTCGATGGTCAGCACTCCGTATGACGCTTCACTGCCGATTACGGAAGCCTCGTACAGCGGATTTCTGAGCGCGGACGGTTCGAGATTTGCCTATCAGTCGAGTATGATGAACATGGTTCGCGGGAGCGAGCGCACCAAAAAGGGCGTCTATTTGCAGCGGATCGCGCAGACGGCGCAGGCTGCCAGTTGGCCGCAGGCAAGCGCGCTGACCGCGTCCGACGTCGGTCAGAGCAGCGTCAAGCTGACCTGGACGGCCGCCGAGCACGCGGAGGGCGGCTACCGGATTACCGGAGGGCCAGCTGCGATCGACGTTCCCGCCGGCTTGCAGCAAGCAGCCGTAACCGGATTGACGCCGGATACGAGCTATACGTTCGCGGTGCAGGCCGCCTCGGCCGGCGGCGTCTGGACGACGAACGGACCGACGGCCGAAGTCCGCACGAAGGCCGGACAGGGGCTAGCCGACCTGACGCTGACGTCGGCGGGCGCCAAGGTGACGCTGGTCTGGGGCGACCCGGCGCCAGGAACGGGTACGATCGCTGCGTTTCGCGTAATGCGCAAAACGGGAGGCGAAGACTGGACCCTGCTGACGACGATCTCCGACGCGACTGCGCGCAGTTATACGGACGAGACGGCGTTAGCCGCCAAGACGTATACCTATGTCGTTCGCAGCGTGGACGGCAGCCAGAAGGAAGCGGCGTATTCCGTCGAGAAAAGCATTGCCGCCGGCGGCTTCTCGATCTCGTCTTTCTCTTATGGGCTCCCGCTGTATCTGCGTCAGAATGCCGGACACGGCGATACGGCGCAGCTCACGCTGCGGGGACCTGCGGGCGCGTCCGCAAAGGCGGTTCTCACTTATGATAATGTCGACGGCTTATCCAAGACACTGGAGACGGCGCTGACCGAGACGGGGGAAGCCGGTGTCTATAAGGGCGAGTACGTCGTGCCGGAAGATGCGAAAAAACTGGTGTCGATCAAGGGAACGGTTACGCGGGACGGCAGCTCCGCCGAAGCCGAGGCGCTGCGCGCGCCGGTAGCGGTCGGCGGCACGATCAGCGTCCTGCTGAGCGGTACGGTTCCCGTGCCGGAGGACGCCTTGCTGAGCATATACAGCCAGAAGGCTCGCGCGTATCAATCCGTCACCTTGGGCTCGCGCAAGACGGTGGAGCTGAAAGGCCTGCCCGAAGCCGACGATTATAAGCTGAGCTTGCTAGGCGCCGGCGGGCACGACCTGTTCGAGGAATCGGGATTGCCCGATGTTGACGTCGACGCCGGAGGCAGGCAGACGGTGAGCGTCGAACCGCTGCTGCCCGCGGCTCTCTCCATTACGATAGCGAACCCGAATTGGAGAGGGAAGGGCAACGGCGTTATCGTCACCGATGACGCGGGTAATCTGCTGGGAGCGGGAAATGCGACGTCGAACGGCCGGTTCAATCTGCCCGCTTTCAAAAAGAGAATCGGTCAGCGGGTTCATATCCGAATTGAACCGGAGGACAGCAGCTATGAGCCGATCGAACAAATCGTGACGCTGGTCAGCGGGATCAACCAGGCGGAGATCACGCTGGTTCGGAGGACGGACGCGAAGATCGAAGGCACGGTCAAGGACGCGGAAGGGCGTCCGGTCGCAGGTGCGACGGTCAAAGCCATATTCGATCGGACATACACGGCCGTTACGGACGGCGACGGCAAGTATACGCTGGGCGTGCCTACGGGCTACATGTACATTCAGGCATTCGCCGGAGGCTCCTTTGGCTCGGACGTCAAATATATAACAACGGTTCAAGGGACGCAGACGGTGGATATCGTTTATAAACAGCGCATTCCGGCCCAGGTCGATATCAAGCTGTACACCAAATCGGGCGACGGCGAGTGGGTCGGTCCGTACGATCTGGACTCTCGCGAGATGGTTCACTACCATATCAGCAGCTCGGTCCGCAGCTATGGCGGCGGAAATCCGCTTTCCGTGGAGGCGGAGGCCGGACAAACGGTGAAAATTTGCGCGGACGGCGCCGAAGCGGGCTACAAGTCAGTCTGCGCTACGACGGTCATCGGCGCCGACCGCAAGGCCGAAGTCGAGCTGCGGATGATCGACAAGGGTACGCAAATCGTCGGCAGCCTGGACGGCATTCAGGGCAACGCCGTATTGTACGCACTCGAAAACGGCACGGCTCGAAAGTATATCAGAGGCTTATTCTTGGGGAAAGGCGACTTCAAGATCAAAGTGCCCGATGCGGGGGCCTATGAGCTTGTGCTGATGAGCAACCTCGACAAAAATGTCCTCATTCGAGCGTTCCGGCTCGCAGAGGGCGAGGTGCTGAACCTGGGCAAGCTGACCTTCGGCGAGCAGGGCAGGTTCGCCGGCCGGACGGGCAACCAGGTGCTGCTCGGCACGAGCCGACCGGCGCCAGGAGCCGCCTTGCAGGTGCGCGTGCAGTATGCAAATGCGAGTTTCGATGCGCTGACAAACGGCGCGATCGTGCTTGATGCCCCGGCAGGGACTGCGCTCGTAGCCGGTAGTGTGGTATGGAAGGGGCAGACCGTGACGCCGGAGCGGAGAGACGGACGCTACGTCGTTCCGATCGGCGCGATCGGCGCGGATAGCTCCGGCACGCTGCAATATCAGCTGCGCATGTCGGATTCGCCGGACGGAGAGCGGCTGGCCGTCGCTCCGCATATCGTTTATGAAGCGCAAGGTCAATCCAAGGAGGAAGAAATCGGCGTAGCCTTTGCCGATGTCGCGGCCGTAACGCTGATCGCGCCCGACCGAACGGGCTATCGGAAATTCGCCTTGACCGGCACGGCGCCGGCCGGCAGTACGGTCAGCGTATTCGCGGGAGACCGTATCGTTGGGACCGCCATGACCTCTCCTGCAGGGCGCTGGTCGACGACCGTAGAAATGGAAGGCGAGGGCAAAACGGCCGTCTGGCAGATGTATGCCTCGGCAAAGACGGAGAGCACGAGCTGGAGCAGCAGCCAGACGACCGTACGCTATGATGTGAATGTAGCCGAGCCGATCGAGTTCACGATGCGGCAGCCGGACGGCCGGACGATGGTACTCGATCCCCGCGAGGGCGAAGCGAGGTTCCCTTATGTACTCGTGCCGGGGTGGCCGATCTATTTGACCGTGAAGTTCAATCATCCGGAGCTGGTCAGCGGCGTCTCCTTCACAATCGGCGAGACCCGCTTGCAGGCCAGCCTGAAGGACGGCGTCTATCAGGCGATCACCGATGGCGGGGCTGTCGGTCCGATCGGCATCGACTATACGACGAGAGAACCGGCGGATAGTCTGAAGGGAGGACCGACTCCGACGGAGGAGCTCAAGTCTCAGCTGTCGCCTGCCTTTAGAGATGCGCGGCAGGAGAATCTCTACGTGTCGCCTCGCGAAGGAGGAGACAGCAAGCAATCGATGACCTACAAGGGTACGCTGCCTTCCGCCGGCGGTGATGCGACGATGACGCTGAGCGCAACGCTTGAACGGACGTCGTATACGCCGAGCAGCTCCGATCAGACGCTGGTGAACGAAACGAATATTCCGCTCTATGGTCTGCAGGTCGCCGAATCTTTCGACAGAGGCACGCTTAAGTACGAGTTGAAAGGATACTTGCCCGCGGACGAGTTCGCTTCGGGGCTGGATGTCGGCAAGGCGCTTGCTTACATGAGCGCTGGCGCGGATTTGGATGTCTACAAGGATATGGTCCCGTCCGTCAAGGCTAAATCTGCGCCAGTCAAGACATTGAACAGCGCGCTTGCCGCCGTAGCGGTAAGAGTAGAGATGGCATTTGCATCTAAAGCAGGCCAGAATACGTGGAAGGTGGCCGATGCTGCTTACAGTCTGTATGACGGCAGAGGGACCGGAGACTCGCTGGACGATCTGGCATTTATCATGGACAAAATCGCCAGATACTGCCCGCCTAATCTCATCCCGGTCGAAATGGAGTATGTCGAATTGCTGCGCAAGAAGGTCATTCGCAACGAATTGATCAAGCAGGGGATCGCGGTTGCCAGTATGGTCGCGGGTCCGACCACGCTCGGCATCGGCACGGTCGCGCTGTTCATCGCCACCAACGCGATCGGCAAAGTGCTGGATGCCAGCCTGGCGGCCCAAATGAAGCGGTTCAACGACGACATCAACGATCTGTGCAAGGTGCCGAAGAAGCCGAAGAAACCGCTTGCCGATCCCGAATGGATCTACGATCCGAGCGGCTATGTCTATGAGGTGACCGAGGACAACCGGATCGAAGGCGTCAAGGCGACTGCGCTCCGCTGGAACGAAGAGAGCAAGCGCTGGGACATCTGGGATGCCGACTGGTACGGTCAGGAAAATCCGCTGTACACGGATGCGGACGGACGATACGCCTGGGACGTGCCGGAGGGCAAATGGAAGGTGCTATACGAAAAGGAAGGCTATCGGCCTGCCGAAAGCGAAGAATTGACGGTGCTGCCGCCGCACTTCGACGTTAACATCCCGATGATCTCGACGCTGCCGGCGAAGCCGGTCAAGTTCGAGGCTGCGCCGGGAGGAGAAGCGGTCGATATCCTGTTTGACCGTCATGTGAATGGCAGTACGGTGTCGGGCAGCCTGTTTGCAGTCGTCGATCCGGCGACGGATGCGGATGTCCCCGGCGCCTGGACGCTCGTCGAGCCCTTGACCGAGGGAAATTCGATGCATGTTCGCTTTACGCCGGATGCTCCGCTTGAGATCGGCAACACGTACAAGGTATACGTGAACGGCGCCGTGCAGAGCTATGCAGGGATTCCCCTAGGAGAAGACTACGAGGCTGAGGTCTTGGTGACTGAGCATGACGTTACGCCGCCTGCGGCAGTGACGGAGCTTACCGCCGAGGGAGATGACAGCCAGGCGCTGGTCACCTGGAAGTCCGGACGCGATGAGGAGACGGTCAAGGTTGCGGTCGTATACAAGTCGCAGGGTTCGGCAGGGGAAGGGACTTCGGTCGTGATCCCGGGGCGGCAGAAGTACGCATTGCTTCAAGGACTGAGAGCCGACACCGAGTATGTCGTCGAAGTCCGCTCCTATGATGCGGCAGGCAATTACAGCGTAGCCAGAACGAGCGTGATAACGGCGGGACTTCAGCAAGCTTCCGCCGATATCGTGCCTCCGGGGCCGGCAATCGTCGGCAGCGTGACGACGAATGCGACGCAGGCAACGATCGAATGGACAGATCCGTCGGACGCCGACCTGTTCGCCGTCAAGCTGCAGTGGGCGAAAAACGGCGAGGCGTTCGCGTTAGATCCGGTAACCGTCCTAAAGGGCGTCGGCAAATACACGATAACCGGCTTGTCGCCGTCGACGGCATATGAGGTTCGAATCTGGACGGTCGATATCGCGGGCAATGCGTCCTCAGAGCCATCTTTGTTCGTCACGACAAAGGCGGCTGGCGAAGGCACGGGCAACCCGGGCAATCCGGGCGGCAATCCGCAGGATCCGTCGCAGCAGCCAGGCGGCGAGTCCGGCGAAGTCGGTGCCGAAGGCGGGACGGTCAGCTTCTTCGGCGGCAAGCTGAAGCTGTGGCTGCCCGGCAGCGGCGGCGCTGCCGGAGCGGCCAAGAAGGTGACGGCGGCGAAGGTTGAGGGATCGCCGGCGCCTTCGGATAAGCATTTGAAGCCGATGTCGGACGTTTACGAGTGGAAGCTGGAAGCAGGAGCGAAGCTCGCGGCCTCTGGCAAGCTGACGATCGCTTATGACGCGGGGAAGCTGACAGGTGCGGATATTCGCAAGCTGGGCGTGTACCGTCAGGTCGCCGGCGACAAGTCGAAGTGGGCGTATGTCGGCGGCATCGTCGACGGAGCAACGGGCAACGTGGAGGCTCCGGTAACGGAGCCGGGCACGTACACGGTGCTGATTGCCGAGTACGCGTTCACGGACCTCGGTAATCACTGGAGCCGCGCAGACGTCGAGGCACTCGCGGCACGGGGGATCGTGAGCGGCGATCCGGCGGGCACGTTCCGCCCGAACGGCAGCGTGACGCGGGCAGAGTTCGTCAAGCTGGTACTGCCGCTGCTCGCGGGCGGCTCCGGGGCGGGTATCGCGGCCGAGCGTTTCGCCGATGTCCCGACGGACGCGTGGTATTCGGAAGCCGTGGCGACTGCGACAGCGGCAGGCATCGTGAAGGGGGCGGAAGGCAAGTTCCGGCCCAACGACCCTATCACGCGCGAGGAGATGGCGGTCATGCTCTTCCGCGCGCAGGGCGTCGCGCCGGATATTAAGCTGAACGCCGACGCTTTCCTCTCGGCCTACGGCGATGGCGCAAAGGTATCGGGCTGGGCACGGCTTGCGGTTGCTTACGGCGTGCAAAGCGGGCTGCTGAAGGGCAGCGGCGGCAAGTTGAATCCAGGCGCGACGGCTACGCGCGCCGAGTCAGCGACCGTCGTGCTTCGAGCGTTGGATGCGCTCGGCAGAATTACGAAAAAGTCCTAAACTGCAAGCGGATGAACCCCGTACCCGTAGAGGTCGGGGTTCGTTTTGTGTAAGCGGGCTCCGAGTCGCTATTAGGAAGTCAGGCGCCCTTTTGGTAAAATAAGCGGACACTTACTATACCAAGGAGAACCTCATGAAACTCGGCTTCGATATCGACGACACGCTGATCAACCTGCGCGAGCACGCCTTTCATCTATACAACCGGAGGCTGGGCACGCAGGTCGATATCGCGCGTATGCGCGAGCTGAACTGCATCCCCATACACGAGGCGTTCGGCCTGAACGCGGAGGAAGGCAAGCGGATGTGGGGCGAGCTGCGCGAGGAGATTTACTTCAGCGATTGCCCGCCTTATCCCGACGCGGTTGAAGTGCTGCAGGAGCTGGATAGACAGGGGCACGAGATTTATTACATCACCGCCCGGGCGCAGGGACATTGCAACAAGACGCTGGATTGGCTGACGGCAGCGGGGTTCCCTGTGCGTCCGGGCAGATTCTACTGCGGCATGGGCGACGCGGAGAAGATACATGTCATCCGCGAGCTCGCGATCGATTATTATTTCGACGATAAGCCCGCAGTCATCGATACGTTAGCCGAGCTGGCGATAAAAGTGTATGTCCGCGACCAGCCGTACAATCGGCATTTGGACGCGCCGCGCATTCATTCATGGAGCGAATTGTTGGGCCTGTTGAATATTTCTCCGCTTAAATAACGGACAACTGTAGCGGTTGATAGGCTTTTATAATTTTACAGAGCGATAGCGTCAAGCAAAAAAAGAGGAGCCCGTGTACGCCGGTTGGCGTATTCGGGCTCTGGCCGTGCACTGCTAGTGCTGCGCCGCGTAAGCTTCGGCTTCTGCTTCGGCGGCCGGGTCCATGCGTTCGCGGCTCATAAGGAGTGCGGCGGCGAGCGCCAGCACGGCCGGGATGAGACTCCACATGAAGGTGGCCGAGATGGAGGACGAGAGGCCGTCGGTGACCTTCGCCAGCAGGTCGTGCGGAATATGCGAGCGTGCGGCAGGCTCCATTAATGCATGCGGATCGCTCAGGTTAAGCCCGCCGAGACCGTCTGGTCCGGCATTTCCGCCTGCGCCTCCGTTCGTTGCGGCGCCGCCGATCGAACCGCCTCCCGCGTCGCCGGTCGTTCCGGTCGAACCGTCCGCGACCGCGCCGCCGCCGAGCGCATCCGACAGCTTGCGGGCCATCGCGTGGCTCTGGATGATGCCGAACACCGTGATGCCGAGCGTCATCCCAAGCGAGCGCAGGAAGTTAAGCGTAGAGCTGGCGGAGCCGCGCTTGTTGGCCGGCAGGGCGTGGATGGCGGCGTTGCCCAGCACGGAGAAGGTCGCGCCGACGCCGAGTCCGACAAGCACCATGTAGACCGTGACGATCCAGCGCGGCGTATCCGCGGTCAGCGTCGTCAGCAGCGCGATGCCGGCGACGAGAATGACGACGTTCGGGATGAGGATCGTACGGTAGGACAGCTTGTTAAGCAGGCTGCCGCCGAGCGTCGCGGTCACGACCGTGCCCAGCATCATCGGCAGCAGGACCATGCCCGAGTTCGTGGCGGAGCCGCCCAGGACGCCTTGCATGTAGATCGGAATGTAGACGGACGCGGTAATGAAGGCTGCGCCGCTCAGCATGGCGAGCGCATTGCTCGTCGCGTACAGCCTGCTGCGAAACATTGCGAACGAGATGATCGGCTCGGCGGCGCGCCGCTCCGCCCATACGAACAGCAGCGCGAGCGCGGCGGCTCCTGCGAACAAGCCGATAATTTCCGCGGAGTCCCAGGCAAACGTCTTGCCGCCCAGCTCCATGGCGAACACGAGACAGACGATCGTGCCGACAAGAGAGGCGGCCCCGGTCCAATCGATGACCTGACGGTCGTGCTCTGCCGACTCTTTGTAGAAGAAGGCGATCATGGCGAACGCGATCAGCCCGAGCGGCAGGTTGATATAAAAGATCCAGTTCCAGCCGATATGATCCGTAATATAGGCGCCGAGCAGCGGACCGAAGATGCTGGACAGGCCGAATACCGCGCCGAACAGGCCGCCAAGCTTGCCCCGGCTCTCCGGCGGCACGGCGTCGAACATGATGGTAAACGCGATCGGCACGAGCGCGCCCGCCCCGATCCCCTGCACGGCCCGGTACAGGCTGAGCTGCAGGATCGAATCGGCCGTGCCGCATAGGGCCGAGCCGATCATGAAGCAGATGACGCCGAAGACGAAGAAGCGCTTGCGCCCGTACATATCCGACAGTTTGCCGAAGATCGGCATGCCCGCCATTTCCGCGACCATGTAAGCCGAAGTTACCCATACGAATTTGTCGAGACCGCCAAGCTCTCCGATGATGGAGCCCATGGCCGTCGCGGTGATGGAGTTGTCCATCGAGGCCATCAGGATGGAGAGCAGGAGCCCCGCTATCACGATGCCGGTGTTTTGCGTTGTTCGTACCACTCGAATCATTCCTTTGCGCTAATTTGGTTCTGTATCGTCTTGCTGTCTGTATTCATTGTATGGGAGCGTCCATGACAACAGTCTGTCAGTGTTCGCGAGATTTCCGTTTACGCAGGGACGATTTTGTTAGATGATAAGGGGAACGATTCAGAATAGACAGATTTCAGGATGGGGAGCGAGCATGAGCTATAAAATCGTGTTTTTTGATATCGACGGAACGTTGGTGGACGAGGAAAAGCGCATTCCCGAGGATACGCGCCTTGCGATCGCCGAGCTGAAGGCGAGCGGGATCGAGCCGGTCATCGCGACCGGGCGCGCGCCGTACTTTTTCAAATGGCTGCTGGAGGCGCTCGACATCGAGTCGTTCGTCAGCATGAATGGCGGCTATGTCGTGTACAAGGGCAAGGAGCTATACAACAGGCACATTCCGATCGGCGATCTGGAAAAGCTCGTCGAGCTCTCGGGACGCGCGGGCCATCCGCTCGTATTCGAGGGCAAAGCGGCGTACCATACGAACCATGAGAACGACGAGGGCGTCTGGAAAGCCGTCGATTCGCTCCGCGTGGAGCGGCCCGTGTTCAATGCCGATTTTTGGCGGGGAGAGGGCATCTATCAGGTGTTCCTTCACTGCACGGAAGGCGAGGAAGCGGCC
Organism: Cohnella sp. GCM10020058; assembly: GCF_042683485.1. Classification (NCBI taxonomy): domain Bacteria; kingdom Bacillati; phylum Bacillota; class Bacilli; order Caryophanales; family Paenibacillaceae; genus Cohnella; species Cohnella sp. GCM10020058. The sequence goes on along the minus strand of NZ_JBHUJV010000002.1, from coordinate 524,824 downwards.
TATCTGCCGGAGCTGCCGGGGCTGCGGTTCATCCGGTGGCATCCGAACGCGCTGGACGTGCTGCCGCATACCGGCTCCAAAGCCGAGGGGATTCAGGCGATGCTGGACACGCTCGGCATTCCGGTCGAAGAAGCGATCGCCTTCGGGGACGGGCTGAACGACAAGGAGATGCTGGAGCTCGTCGGTCTCGGCATCGCGATGGGCAACAGCCATCCCGAGCTGCTGGCGCATGCGGACTACGTGACGGCGCGCGCGGACGAAGGCGGCATCCGTCAGGGGCTGGTCTATGCGAAATGCATTCCGGACGGGAAGGGGGCGGCGGTATGAGCATGGAAGTGAATTTTTGCTCGTCGTGCGGGTCCGCCATGGAGACGCGCGACGTCGACGGCACGCCGCGGCGTGCGTGCACCGCTTGCAGCTTCGTGCATTGGGGCAACTACAGCATCGGCGTCGGGGCGCTCGTTGAGCGGGACGGTAAAATTCTGCTCGTCCGCAGGGCGCAGGAGCCGGGCAAAGGGTACTGGACGAATCCGGGCGGATACGCGGAGCAACTGGAGCGCATTAACGAGACGGTGCGGCGCGAGGTGCTGGAGGAGACCGGCATCGATGCGGTCGTGACGGGCGTCGCGGCGCTGCGGGATCAGCCGAGAGTCGTGCACAATCTGTACGTCGCCTTCACGATGTCGTACGTCGGCGGCGAGCCGGTGCCGGACGGCGTGGAGGTGGACGCAGCGGGCTTCTACTCGCTGGCGGAGCTCGAAACGATGAACGTGGCGCCGTTCACGCGCTGGCTCGTCGACGTGGCGATGAAGCGCGGCGGGTCCGCGGGCCTGGCCGTCGACGAAGCGCCAATCGTGCCGCTGCCGGGGTATGGATTGTTCAGGTGCTGAAGCTCCGCGGCATGGGCGGAAAAGGGAAGGCTGGTTTCAGGTCGCGGCAATGCGGCCTGAAACCCGCCTTTTTTGGGTTTTATTGGTCCAACACGTTGTGAGCGGAACCGCGGGAGTGCCATCGCCTCTTGTAGTGAAGGCGATGCGCCGCAAGCTGGCCGCGGGAGTGCCATCGCCTCTTGTAGTGAAGGCGATGCGCCGCAAGCTGGCCGCAGAAGCGCCATCGCCTCTTGTAGTGAAGGCGATGCGCCGCAAGCTGGCCGCAGAAGCGCCATCGCCTCTTGTAGTGAAGGCGATGCGCCGCAAGCTGGCCGCGGGAGTGCCATCG